>CAWKNF010000012.1:0-111898 GCA_963850805.1 uncultured Acidobacteriaceae bacterium
GCCGACAACAGGTCCAGAATCGCCGGACACAGCGCGTTCTGAAGAACCGGAGCGAAGCCGTCATCGGCTCCGCCCCGGTGAATTTCGGATGTCTTGGGATGAATTATCTCGGGCAAGGCGTTTGCGGTTTCCTCCTTTGCGTGCGGTCGCTCAGGTCGTGTGGGGATGCGCTAGGTAGTGTTGCCGCAGCAGGTCCTTGCCGTAGTCATTGCCATTCGGAGTTCGCACTACGCAATGGATGTGCTGCTGGGTCGGCTTCGTGGGGTCCGCAGCAAACCTCCGCAAGTTGGCGGGCTGCTGGTGATCAAATTCGATCAGGACCACTGGACTGTGTATGCGGTAATAAAATGCGTTATCCGGCTGCGTTCCACCGATCCACGTGAACCAAGTCTGGTCGAGATAGCGGTCCACCTCGTCCATCTTCACGCGGGCGTGGCCTTCGTCCATGTTCTTTATATAGAGGTCAATCAAATCGCGGAAGCGTTGTCGCGCGGGACCTGACAGATCGTTCGTGCGCAATCCCGCAAAATCGATTACGACATTGTCCTTGAATGCTTCGGTCAAATTGTTGTTGCCCGTCTTCGAGAAGTTGAGAATGGTGCCTGTCCTCGTGAATTGACCAGCCCGGACATTGATGGCGCCACCCGCGATGAAGAATACGGCGAGGCCAGGGTGCGGCAGGGACTTGATGGCGATTCAAGGAGCAACACTGCGACGATGCATCGCAAATTAATGCAGGAAGTAACAGACTTTTGCTTGGGCAACTTTGCCGATGACGCAACGCTCGTATTGATTTCATTCCTACCTCCGGCGAAATCCCGTGTGGTCCAATAGAACAGGTGGGCCAGAGCTTTTTGCGCCTGCACGCCGTGTGGCCTTCAATCTCCGGCAAAAGTTTTCGCTCGGAACCGGCAAGTGCCAGTCTTACGTCACGAGTATTTGGTCAATTGATGCAACCAGGCGATAGCGCTCAAAACCCTCCAGCCCTTTGCTCTCCTAATGCTTGCATCAGCCAGACGGTTTGCCGTAGTTCCAAACCAGCGGCAATGGGAGGCCGTTGGGTAGAAATCCAATGTCATTCATGGCTCCAGTTGTTGAAGCAAGGGTCACGCTGCTACAGGAACTCTCCCACAGCCGGAGAGGGTTGAATATGGGGCAGTACCGTCCGCATATCGTCATCGGACCGGAATCACGGCGCGCGGCTATTTGCGACGGGAATCGTCTGACTGAGAATTATCTTGGCATCATGTTGGTGGGAGGGCCAGACACAATTGGAACCTGGCGATACCGCAGACGTAAAAATGGCGCTGATGTACTTCCCCGACCAACCCTACGATGAGGTGCAGCCGGGAGTCACATTTACAGTGCGCGAGGGGCCGCTGATCGTTGGTCACGGCACCATTCGATCTCGGGGGATGGAATCCTTCCCCTTGCCACGACCGGGTGGTCGATGAGTGTAATCGCCTGTGGCTCATTGACCAACGGGTCATACCGTCGGAGCCGAACTGCCGCTTGAACCGTTGTCGGAGCCGATGCCCACGATTGATCCCTGTGCTCAAGGGATAGCACCGTAGCTATCCGGTGAGCACTCGGGTCAACCAAGTGGGTAATGATGATCCAGAGTGCTCTCAACCTGTGGAGATCGTACGGATTCAGAGTCGGCTCTTTGTGTAGTAGAGGCCGGACTTTGACCAGGGAACGGGAGAAAAACCTTGCTTCAAGGAAAGTTGTAAGACTGTCCACTTTTGAACAGTTTCCGCCTTTGGCTGCCACCTATGATTTCTGCGAACCAACCAGCTTTGGCCAGCCTTGGAGGAAATCATGGAAAACTTCGCCGAGTTGATGCAAAGGCTACTTGAAATCCAGAGTGGTGGAAGACAAAGAAGCCCAGAGCTGATCGAGAAAGACGACCGATTGATGATTCGTCTAAAGAAACGAACTCTGGCTGGAACGGCCCGTCAAATGGTAAAGCTTAGCCAAGATGGGCGAGTGGGGGAGCGATTTACGGCTTAACCTGTCCCCTGGGTAATGATGCGGAGACGCAGAACAGGCTAAATTGCCAGGTTCTGTCCGACGCTATGGCAAAGCGTAATTTCATCGTGTTGAGGTACCAAGGCAAGGTCCCTGCCATGGCGTCCTGTACTAAATGCAAGCACAAATTCTTCACCCCAAATACTTATTCCCGTGATCCTTTCGGAGCGATGGAGTACCTGCTCGAAAAATTTGATCGGCACGAATGTGCCGAAGAGCCAAACTTACGAGCGCCTCAATCATTGACTCGGTGGTAACTGTCCGGGTCGCCGTCACCACCAAGAAAGTCGTGAGAACGCGCTAAAAGCCCCCAACGTTCGTAAAGCCGTGGACTGCCACTCAATCTCTTCCCCAGAGAAATACGACCTGTGGGCTCGAATCGGAAGGTTGGACAACCTCTTGAGACTTCACAGATTCAATTTCCAATACCCTCGCAACGGAGCCCGTTGGACTTTCTGCTCGGCTAACAGAAGGTTCAGGGCGGGGGCAACTGCATTGGGCGTTTCCGAAGTGGTTCTGCCAAATCTCGCTCGCTGACGACCACCTCCCAGTCGGGTAGCATTTGCCAAACTCGCGGGTTGCTTGCTTGCTCGTGAAGTAGGACTGATTTTGCCTGAGGTTGCAGTATGCCGCTTTGGAACTGAAAAGTATTGCGGCAGTCGGAAAGTCGCGGATTCACTGAGAGATGTGTAGGCTTGGCTCAGGAGACCGCAATAAATCCGCAATTGGGGTGATCTTTACCGTCTTATTGCTGCTGATGCGTGGCTGGCGAATAACGACCGGAACCTCGGGAACGTTCTAGGCCGCTCGATTCAGGGTAGCGAAATCGAGGTCGTCGCGATTGAACCAGGCTTTTTAGTGTCTAGTTTTGCTCAGACGAAATCCAGAATTTAGCCCTATCATCTCTACATGAGTGACCTTGATGCCCTATGTGTTCGACTGGAGGGATTATGTTAGGTATGGGTGTGGTCGGAACAATTATTGTGATTCTGGTGATTGTGTGGTTCTTGCGTCGCGCGTGAAGCGAGCGCTTTCAGCTCCGCTTCCTCGAGTGCCAATGAAATTGGCACGGAGTGGCCAAAATTGCACAGCCTGGACCGAGATAGTTCTGCCACACTCCAAGCTATGACAGCTCAAACGATCCCGGAATATCTTGAGGAAGAGCGCCAAAAAGCTACAGACACTCTGCTACGAACAGAAGAAGAAGCTGCACGCATCCAGCCGCTGCAGCATGGCCACCATCGCACGGCAAAACAGTCCAAGGTGGAATTGCTGCCTCCGGTCAAAGCCGCATCCAAAAAGAAAAAGAAGAAAAAGACTGCTGCCGTAGCTCGCAAGAAACCACGCGCTTCGGGAAAAACGGCATCGAAAAGCGGCAAGAGGGCGTGACTGGCCTCAACTGCATTCAGAAAACACCGCAACCCATATAAAACAGAGGGAACTCATGAATAAGGATCAAGTGGCTGGCAAGGTCGATCAGGCAGTGGGCAAAGTAGAGCAAGGCGTCGGAGAAAGTGTTGGCAGCAAAAAGCTAGCCAAAAAAGGGGTGTTCAATCAAGCCAAAGGTGCGGTGCAGGAAACCTGGGGCGATGCCAAGGACGCCGCGAAACAGATCGACGAATCGCACAAGAAGGCCGCTTCCGAGAAAGCCGCCCAGGGACGGGAGAACGTCAGCAAGTTTGTGGATGACACGAAAGACAAGGCCAAGGTTAAGATTGAGGAATTCAAGGAGCGCCACTCCGCGTGACTTTTGGTGAGTGGCCCAACATTGTGTGCGGAATCGTGTGCGTGGGACATTATGACCAGCTATCCTGATGTGTCTCCTTCAGTCGCGGAAATTTGTGCCAGCGTGAAGCGTCTCGGGTACGGTGCCAGCCAGAGCATTCGCCTTTACGGCGAGGATTTTGAGGTGATTTCCGATCCCTTTCCTGAGGCAGGCGGCATCGCGGTCAGCGCGAAGCCCAAAGACGGCCACGGAATCCGGGTAGTCCAGATACCCGCAACGGTGCTTCAGAGTGTGAAAGGCGGAACACCGTGATCAGAACAGTTCCGCCCACAAATGTAAACCTATTGCTACCGAATTGGAGTCTAGATATGGCCCTGAACGAAAACGCCGACTGGGAATTAGTGGCCGCACAGATCAATAAAGAAACGGACTCGGAGAAGCTGAGAGAGCTCGCGGCCGAGTTTAATCGGGTATTAGACAGACGAGAGCAACTGCGCCGACAACGAGAGAGAACATCATTCTGACGGCACGTCCGAGCGCTTCGTTCGTGGGATCGCTCCCAAGTCACGGGCAAACCTGAATGTATGGTCCGCCGCTTTGTCGCAAGCGAAAAATGAAAGTGACAGGATAGTCTGCGCAAATGTATTCGGCCTTCGTTGGAGCATAAGCTCCTGGCCTGGATGGAATGCGCTGCGCGCTCGTCCTATTTAGTAATGCAGCCTTGGAGGGCTTTTCCGGTTTACAGGTTTCGAGAGCGCCGGGTTCGACCGTTGTGTCATCTCATAGTTCGCCAGCAGACCTGGCAGAAAATCATCAACTCCGTAGTAGCCGCTGGTCTTTAGATGTGGGAATCGCGAATGCGATTTCCAAGCCTGGCCTTAGCCAGGCGTCATCTGCAGGCCAGACATTCTGTAGCTGCGCCGGCCAACATTGGGGGCTGATAGGGTTCATTTTTAGCGAGCACAGCCCAGGCCATGCGCCAGCTTATTCGCCAAGGCCACCGCGGCCACGTTACTGTGAGTGCGGGTTGTAAGTTGGGCCAGCCACGCACTCAGACCGGAAGATTGCTTCGCGCTCTGTTGCAGGACGGCACGTGCCCCTTGCACGAAAAGTCTTCGCAAGTATGAGTTCCCGCGTTTGCTAATCCCCAGCAGTTTCTGCTTGCCAGTCAACAGCGCGAGGTCGCCGATGCTAAAGAACTGGAGCGAAGATTGGTCTGCTAGAAACAGCAGGTGATTGCCACTCTGCGCCGCGTGCCATATGGGGGCCGCCGTCTGAAAGTGCAGGGGCATGCCGTTAACCGGCATCACACCATCGTTGAACTCAGTTACTAAGGCGTTTAGCACCACACCTAGGAGAATGGCGAATCCGCCACCGTAGCGAATCAGGCGCGTAGAACGAATGACCCAGATCACACTGAGCCAGAATGCCGCACACATCACAACATTGGGATGCTCCTTCCAGCCGAACCAGAGGACCAATGTAAGAAGGATTGGCATGCCTTTACTGACTTTATTTTCATCAGGCTCATATTGCGAGCAATACTTGGATAGGGAGGCACTGCTCGGTTAACCACCTTGCGAGCGCTCTCCGACTGTCCTGTGCCGGGGAATGAATCGACATCGACAATGATGCGCCTGCGAAAAGTAGTCCGGATGGCGATTCATGCGAATGGAACACGTCAACGATTCGGTACGGGACGCTATTCCGCAATTCATTCGGAAGGTGTTCCTGCGATTTTGCATTCGTGCGCATCGAACTGAGCCTTAACTTCCCGTTCAGCTTGTTCGTAGTCTCGCGCTGACGATTTGAAGGATGCGGAGCACGCCTCGCAAACACAAAATAATTGATTATCTGAATTAACGACGCGCAGTTTGCGTTTTGGCATCGAGCCGACTCCGTTCTCCTGTTTTTTCAAGCTAACTCCTTCGCAATCGGCGAACCCTGGGAGAGAAATTAATCTCAAGGCACTTCGAGCAAGGACACCTAAAAGCAGTATCGTTCGGGAAAACAATGTGGCCGCAGTTTTTACAGATCAACTGCCCGTTGGGAAGGTTGGTCATCGGACGGAACTTGTCATCGACTACGCAATACGGACAACGAACTTCTTTCTGCGCCATTCTCTGGCACTCGCTAGTACAAGCAGTAGACCACGCGCCCGGTTCTCACGTCAGGTATGCGGAAGTATAGAAGTCTTCCACGCCGTCTGACTGTTTGATGCCGAACGCATGTGCAAACGCTATCCGGTCGCCGGGGTCCTGCAAAGCGCGGACCGCCTGCATGAAGTAGCATCTCCGGCTCGGGCGGCAGCCTGGCGCGGCGGAAGCTAAAGCGGCGTGTGCTAGGCCTCTTTGGGGTGATCGGCGCAAACATGGGATGTAAACTCTTTGTCGCGCTGCGACTCGAACTTGCGCATCATTTCATCGAAGGAGTTGCCGGTCGGCGCTCCAGAAGTCTTGAACCGCCAGCCACATTCGGAACACCCAAAACCCCGAAAACGCTGTTGGTCAATCCACACCAGCTTCCGGCTCATGGCGCGAAATTTTACAGGTGCCAATTTGAATGGTCTGTCGGGCATCCTACGAAAGAGGGGCGTCCGGGAAAGGGTTCTGATTTCGGGTGCCTGGTGTTTTGAAGTGCAGTGGAATCGCTTTAGTGCTGGTTACGCTCCACATCGGTGGGGCCAATGTAAGATACCCTACCGAAGCAGCGTGTTGGGAACCTGTATACTCCGCCGAGTAGACGAGACAAATGGAGTTCCTGTTTCGTACATCGAAGCGGGTTGCGTTCATCCCGGGTCCTGGAGGTTTTTCGGTTCTAGCTCGTGGCGCGCAAAGACCTCCAAACCGTGCAGTCTGGCGAGCGGACAAATGCCGCGGGAAAGCCAGTCAGCAATAAAATACTTCTATCGATCTCCGATAGAGAGTACAACTCACTTCGCCCTCACCTTGAATACCTCCGCTTGCCCAACCATCTGGTCCTTCACGAGGCCGGCGGAAGGATGGAATTTGCGTATTTCCCGAATCGAGGGTTGATTTCTCTTGTAGTCGTAATGAAGGATGGAAAAACCGCCGAAGCGAGCGTAGTTGGCAATGAGGGCTTCACGGGAGCACCGGCGGCGGCGGGCCTGAGCAGGGGCCTGCTGCGTGCGGTGGTACAGGTCTCAGGGGACGGGTTCCAGGTAAAAGTCGGCGCTTTGCAAAAGACGTTGGAATCCGCTCCACACCTGCAAATGATGTTGAACCGCTATGCCACAATCCAGGGTGTGCAGGTGGCACAAACCGCCGCCTGTAACCGGCTGCACGATATTAAGCAGCGCCTGGCACGGTGGTTGCTAATGACTCAGGATCGAGTGGATTTGGGCGCGCTGCCCATCACCCATGACTTTCTGGCAACGATGCTAGGGACAGACAGGCCTAGCGTCAGCCTGGCTGCTGGCGTCTTGCAGAAGAAGGGACTCATCGAGTACACGCGTGGCGCAGTGAAGATCGTCAACCGCAAGAAACTTGAAGACTCCGCCTGCGAGTGCTACGGGGTTATCCGGCAGTACGATGGCGAGCTGGGTCTGAAGTAAACCTTCCAGTGAATACTCGCTGTGTTTAATTGGCGACTCGAAAACGTTGTTGTCGTAAATCGTGATAGCAGTCATTGACCGGGACGTGTGCGAACCGATGCTGCAAGCAACTGACACAGGGGGCCACCAGCCAGCCACCGATCAGCAAACAGCGCAAGCTTTTTAGTCATTGGAGGGCCCTTGCATGAACTGCCAGAGACCAGCCTGCTTTAGGAATGTGCACGGATAGCGGCTTTGCTTCTGTCTTGTTTGTTTTCGGAGTGTATAAAATTGACCAGCCATTGAAACCAGCAACAGATATTCTCGCTTTGTTTCCGAACCGGAACGCGGTCATGGGTTAGTGGCGGGAAACCGACGTTCGGACCCTCACGACCTCAGTACTTCGCTGTACTTCATGTACTCACGCTTCAGGCCGGACTCACTCCGAGTGCGGCCTTTTTTGCTTGCAAATTGTTGAGAACGCATGTGGCTGTCGAGAAGTGCGGCGTGTGTCCCCATGAGCTTGACTTAGCAGTGCGGAGGGCTCTGGTCTTCGCGTAGTGCTGCAGCTGGTGCTGGGATTCGCGAAGCTGTCATGGCTCGACGCAAGAGATCGTATTGGCCGGAGTCGGGGGGATGTTCGTGGAGGCCGGCATGTAGACCGGCTCAAATCATCGCGGACCTACGGAAACGTGCGGTTCGGCACGTCACTGCAGTACCGCGAAATGGCAGGAATGTTCTGAGGATAGTCGTGGGAATTGTGACGGGAATCACAGAGTTCATAGTCTCTGAGCTGGAAAGTTAGTAGTCGGGTTTTCTTCCAGGAGCCATAGGACCAGGTGTCCGCGCCAACTTCTTCTGCGCATCGCTATCGTAAAGATCAAGCCCAAAGGATGGATGCTCATATGTCCCCGAAATTCGCACCGGTAGCACTTCGCCTTTGCGTCTTTTCTTGAAAAACGGATCCATCATTTTCAGCAAGATTGCCTTCGTCCCGCTGGTGGTGTTCGATATTTTTGTGTCCACTCGCAGCTGGCCGTGCAGGTCGATCTTGTGGCTGATCAAATTGTAGGTTCCATGCACACGGGAGACAGCACCGGGAACTCCAAAGGAAAGATCGGAAAACCTTGCCATGCCAGCCTCCAGCGCCGCTTGCCCGGTCAGATCGGTAAGGACGGTCTCCGGATCGGAAGCGTCTTTTTCTCCCTCTGCCCCCGCGCTCAGTTTGTTCACGCTCTCCTGCGTATCCGGCTTGGAAAAACTTCCCGCCTCCACTCCAAATCCGCCTCGTAGCTTCACCTTCTTCAGAAACGGACGTTCACCCGGAGGAATCTCCGTCTTCGCGTGCAACGTCACGCTCCCCGACATTGGCGGCCGGTCCGCCTTCACAAATAAGCGAAGGATGTCCTCGATACGCCCGCTGCTCACACTCAGATCGATCAGCGCTGTCTTGCTTTGCCCACCAGGGGACTCCGCGATGCTGCCCTCTGCGACGATGTGCGTCCGCCAAAAACGCGCATCCACGCGCTTCAGAAAAGTGTCGCCGCGGGTTGCGTCGACATATGCGCTGAACTCAGTGGTCAACTGCACCCGATGTCCGCCCGACTGCACTTCAAAATCAGGCGTATCGGTCGAACCCGTAATATCGATGTGTGCCAGCACGCCGCCAAACTTTCCCACTGACGAGAGCCTGCCCGCGATTCCGTGAAACACACTGAGGTCCGCCTGATCGAATTTGTACTCGCCAGAAACGGGAGTCTGTGCCGGGTTGTTTATGTTCCAAACTCCAAATTTTCCCGAGGCCGTGATCTCCCCCGGCGGCTCGGGATTGCGCACTTTCACCCAATAGCTAAGGGCTCCATTCCAGCCCACGTTGCGCAGCAAGGCATCGTGAATCTCGAAGCGGAGCGGTTGCTGGTCCGGCTTGCTCAAAGCAAACTCCAGTACTGTGCCGTTGGCCACGATCTCATCGATAGTGATTTTCGAAGGAGTCGTGTGAAAGGTTTCGCCACTACCAATGGGGGGGATGAATACGTGCATATTTTCCGCGGTGATGCTTGTCAGCCGCCGGGGAAAAATGCCTAGATAGCTGCCTCGTATGATTAACCTCTCGATTGTGATAAGCGGCTTGCTGGTATTCGAGCCGTGATTGAACTGCAGCCCTTCGAGCACGCACCCAGGAAAAGGAAAATAGGTGCGGTGAAATGCACGAAGCCGCAGCTTGCTGTCGCTCGCCTTTTCCAGGTCCTGCACGACCGGCTTCTGCTGAAACGGCCACAACTCGACCCAGAATAACAGCACAACGCAAATCGCCGCCGCCACCGCCACTGCTAATATCAGCACGGTCTTGTGCTGTCGGGTGCGTCGGTTTGATTCAGCGGACTGGAAAACAACGGAGGTGGTCACAAGGCTTGGACTCCGATCCTCTCATCGAGGTTGCTACGCAAAATCTGAGTGTTTAAACGAGAGGATGTTGTTCCGCCAACGAGTCGAGACGGTCACTCACGTTGTAGAGTTGCTGAACTTCGTGCAGGATCGCATTCGGATGCATGGCAACACACTTTCCTGAGAATCTAAGGAGAGAACTTCAGGTGAGATGACTTGGTTCAGGGAACGTGAAAGAGGGTTCGCGAGTCTGTCTCGATATTCGAACCCTTACCGTCGAGAAACTCACTTCACGCGCGACGCACTAGCCAAACAATTATCAAAATGACAATAATTGTTCCGACCACACCCATACCTAACATAGTCCCTCCTTATCCGACACATAGGCCATCAAGGTTACCCATACACTCACTCTAGGACTAGATTCCGGCTTCAGTCTGATCACAATTGGACACTAAATCGGGGGAACAGGCCGCGCGGTGCTCTGAGAAAGCGATGAGCGCACTGCCGATGATCTACGCTTCGCAAGAAAGCCACGGCAGAGCCTATATATTCTCAGGCCGTGATTCTGGTTTCTTGGAACCCGAAGGGGGTTTCGCCGCAGATTCGAGCGATCACCGGCAACAGGAGGCTAGGTTGTTCGTTCTTGGAAACGAAGGCATCCACCACATTCATCCTGACCTCATCTGATTCACGGCCTACGAATGTTGTGGGTCTTTTAGCGCCGGGTCCTCTCACGGCTTTCTTCTGCGGTGACCGTGATCCGGACAGTCACCACCGAGTCAGTGAGCGAGGCGCTCGTATCTTTGGCCCTCATTGCTTTCTCAATCTCGGATACAACCTGCCGAGCAGGAACATCGACGTGCCCATCAACAGCGCGAGGTCGCCGATGCTAAAGAACTGGAGCGAAGATTGGTCTGCTAGAAAAAGCAAGTGATGGCCGCTCTGCGCCGCGTGCCATATGGGGGCTGCCGTCTGAAAGTGCAGGGGCATACCGAGCACTGGCATCACACCATCGTTGAACTCGGTTACTAAGGCGTTTAGAACCACACCTAGGAGAATGGTGAATCCGCCACCGTAGCGAATCAGGTGCGTAGAACGAATGACCCAGATCACACTGAGCCAGAAGGCAGCACAAATCACAACATTGGGATGCTCCTTCCAGACGAACCAGAGGAGCAATGCAAAAATGATTGGCATGTCTTCACTGACTTTATTTTCTTCGGGCTCATATTGCGAGCAATACTTGGATAGGGGGCACTACTCGGTTAACCACTTGCGAGCGCTCTCCGAGTTCCTGCGCCGGGGAGTGAATTTACATTGAAAATAATGCGCCTGCGAAAAGTAGTGCAGCCAGTGGCTTGCGATGCTCCGTACGACATAGCACCACATCAGCCGAGCATCATAGGGCTTCAGCAGTTCGGACGCCGCAGTCACATCCCCCATCCCCGGATCGAGCCAGAGGTCGTAGCCATCTGGATCAAGGATGACG
Organism: uncultured Acidobacteriaceae bacterium; assembly: GCA_963850805.1. GTDB lineage: Bacteria > Acidobacteriota > Terriglobia > Terriglobales > Acidobacteriaceae > Sulfotelmatobacter. The sequence continues at coordinate 11,188 of CAWKNF010000012.1, forward strand.
GGCATACGGTCGTGGACAGGTACGGTCACCGCATTCGGAGTCGTGGTTCCGCCTCATACACAACGCCCATGCCTCCACCGCCGATCCTGCTGAGGATGCGATAGTGGAGAAGCGTCTGCCCCACGGGTTGAGAGGGCTTTCGATAAGGGACGCTATTCCACGATTCATTCGGACTGTGTTCTTGCATCTTTGCATTCGTGCGCGTCGAACTGAGCCTTAACTTCCCGCTCAGCTTGTTCATAGTCTCGCGATGACGACTTGAAGGACACAGAGCAACCTTCGCAAATACAAAACATTGATTGTCAGAATTAACGACGCGCAGCTTGCGCTTTGGCATCGAGTTGACTCTGTTCTCCTGTTTTTTCAATCTAACGTCTCCGTATTCGCCGAACGCTGGGCGAACAATTGATTTCTACACACTTGAGGCAAGGACACCTAAAAGCAGTATCGTTCGGGAAAACAATGTGACCGCACTTTTCGCAAATCAGCCGCCCATTGGGAAGGACGATCATCGGATGGAACTTATCATCGAAAACACAATAGGGACAACGGACTTCTTTCTGCGCCATTTTCGGTGGTCCTTCACTGGCACAAGCAATAGGCCGCGAGGTTCAGTTCTCGCGTCGGGCATGCGGAAGTATAGAAGTCTTCCACGCCATCTGGCTGTTTGATACCGAACGCAAGTCTAAATGTTATCTAGTTGCCCAGGGGCTCTGCAAAACGCGGACAACTTGCACGAGTCGCGGTGCCACACGGCGGAAGCTAAAGCGACGCTGTGGAAATCAGACTGGTCCATCACCTATTGGCGGCGCTGTTTGACTTTCGAGACCGAGGGTGAAATCATTATTTCGTCGGGCAAATAGCAGATTTGCCCGCACACTTGACGCTGTTCTCGCCTTCTTGCGCATTTATTCTTCCTTCATCATGGGAAGTTGCCTTCGCGCATTCGGAACTCCTGAGAGGAGGCGGATTATGACACCCATCGTGGCGGCCAAGAGACTCAGCAAATTCGACCCCAAGACATTCCTTTCGACCATCAACGGCGGCGGTAGGAAGATCGAGGCTTTTCCCAGAAAGCAGACGGTCTTTGCTCAGGGCGACCCTTCCGATGCTGTTTTCTACATAAAGGAAGGAAAGGTAAAACTCACCGTTGTGTCGCAGCTCGGGAAGGAAGCCACAATAGGTATTCTGAACGAGGGCGATTTCTTCGGAGAAGGTTGCCTCACAGGGCAGCCTCTCCGCCTGTGCTCCGCAATCGCCATGACCGATTTGTCTGTGATGCGGATTGACAAGAAGTCGATGATGGAAGTGCTGCACCGGGAACAAGCGTTTTCCGATATGTTCGTGGCATATTTGCTGACACGGAACATCCGATACGAAGCGGATTTGGTTGACCAGCTTTTCAATTCCAGTGAGAAAAGACTGGCGCGGATATTGCTTTTGCTGGCTCATTTCGGCAAGGAAGGTAAGCACGAAATTCTAATCCCCAAGATGAGTCAGGAGACCCTCGCAGAGATGATAGGCACAACGCGGTCGCGGGTGAGCTTTTTCATGAATAGGTTCAGGAAATTGGGGTTCATTGATTATCAGGCTGGCGATGAATTACAGGTCCACAGTTCGCTTCTCAACGTCGTTCTCCACGACTAGCTTCTTCCGCGCCGCAATCGCAAAAACAAAGCGCGCCAGGCCGTGATGGGCAAATCAGGCACTTGCTGGACCTAATCCGGAAATCGGCGCTATTTTCAACGTGACCAGCAACAACAATATTCTGCCAAAGTCGTGATCACGAAAAATGTTCACTTTTGCACACTCGCTGATCGTATATGCTTCACTTTGTCGTTCACGCTTTAACCTCCAAAATGTCGCCCACAAGATCGCAGGGGACTGTTCTCCCAGCGCAATCCCCCAAGAAATCAGATAGCAACGGCTCGGGCGGGCCCGCGTTCCACGGCGAGTCAGGCGGTGGGTGCCGGCTTGGAAAGTGATCGGTTGCCAAAGAGCATCGATTGAGCAATTTTGAACAGTTTCCTGTGCCGAAGTGTTGAGAATTGTTTTGAAGGTGAACCATGCCCGCGGCGGTTTATCCGGCACTCCAAAGCGCAGTCCTTCTTTGCATCGACGACAACGAGGACGTGCTGGAATGCGAGAAATCGTTCCTCGAAAGTTTCGGCTATACCGTTCTGACCGCTGCAAGCGGTGGCAAGGGATTGGAACTGGCTTCCAAGTACTCGGTCGACGTTGTAATCCTGGATTTCTTCATGCCCGAAATGAACGGGCAAGAGGTTGCCATCGAAATGAGGCGGCTCAGGCCGCAGGCGCCAATCATAATGCTATCGGGAGCAGTTGATGTTCCTGAGCAGGCCTTGAATTGGGTAGACGCTTTCATAGCCAAAGATCGTTTGGCCAGCCAGTTGTTACCCGTGATCGCACAATTGCACGGATTCGGATCGACTTCTCCGCCTTCGTGTGACGCATAACGGCGGAGGAGCCGTTTATGAAGACCGTACTGCTTGCAGGCCGAACCCGCGCGGCTGTCGCCGGTAAACGTTTGAATCAGCGTCAACACGATTGCAACAACTCACCAATTACCAACAACAGCGAGACCAGCAAAGGAGAAATAAAATGTCAGATCAAGAAAATCGCAACCAGCAACATACCGATCCGCAGAAGCCCGCTCCTCCGGAGCAGAAACCGATAATCCAGCCGAGTCAGCCAGTGCAACAGAAACCGGTGGTCCCGATCGCACAGCCCAAAGTTCCGCAGTCGGAGCCAGAGAAACACGACCAGCCGCAGAAAAAACAGGCTTAGGCTGCAGATTTAGATCGGTCAAATGGAGGGCTCAGGACGGTTCGAGTGACATCGAGCCGTCCTGATCAACGCCAAGTGATTTTCGCTCCAAGGCTGCTGGGGCGAACACACCGGATGCAAAGGCAACACGCGCTAGCCATCCTTCATCGCCGTTTGAGATTCCATCTCGAATTCACAAAAGGAGAAATATGAAACCGCTCAGATTGTCAGTAGTTATGGTCCCGCTGCTCGCTGTCGGGATTCTGGCCGGATGCTCGCAGACCGCCACGAAGTCACCTGATGTTTCCGACAGTATTCGCAAATCGCTCGATCAAGCAGGGCTCAAGAACGTTTCCGTCAGTCAGGATCGTGACAAGGGCATCGTGACCCTCGGGGGACAAGTGGCCAGTGAGAACGACAAGTCACAAGCGGAATCGATTGCAAAATCTCTGGCGGGCGCCCAGGTTGTCGCAGATCAAATTGCCGTGATTCCCGTGGGCCTAGAAAAAGAAGCAACAGCCGTGAACTCCGATCTGGACCAAGGCATCGAGAAGAATCTGGACGCTGCGCTGATCCAGAACAAGCTGCATAAAAGTGTGAAATACGAAGTGAAGAACGGCGTAGTCACGCTAACCGGAGAAGTGAACTCGGAAGCCAAGCGCTCGCTCGCCGAGAAAGTGGCAAATGGAGTGCCCAACGTGACGCAGGTCGTGAATGATCTTCAGGTTAAGAATCAGAAAGCCAGCTCTTCACAATAAGAGGTGCGCGGTTGATCCACCGCGGAGGTTGGAGAGCGGCCGCGTCCATGGTTGCTCTCCTGCGAAGTCAGCAACAGCTGAGGTCTTGGTCGCCAGCATGAATGCAGCGACCGCCCCTTTCGCCGCTTGCCACTCCTGGATTTTGCAAAGGTGTGCAATATTGGGCAGTCGAAGCATTGTGAATCGCCTAGGATGTCGCATCGTCTGACGCAGTCTTCTACATCCAGCAAGGCAAAGTAGCCAACCTAAATTGTCAGAACTGTGCAGTTTGGAACGGTCGAACCATTCTTTCCATGCCTATGCTGTATCTATCGAGCCGATGAACAGTCGTGCGAAAGTGCGATCCTCCGGCCGCGTGAAAAAAAGCTATGACCCATCGCACCAACAAGCCGACACCCAAACTGCGTAAAGCTCCCCAACCACCCTTGTCACACGCTGGAGCAATCCCTGACTCAGACCGCGCCAAGAAACCACCGCTCTCCGAGCCCTCCGCCACCGACCAAGAACTGAATCCCGGAGATCGCGTCGAGGGTTTGGGCAACTTCGGAAAGCCGACTGGAGGATTCGGCACAGTTAAGCAAGCTAACGAAGATGACGCGGTCGTCAAGTGGGATGATGACGGCCGTGTGAGGGTCCACCGACCGTCGCTCAAGAAGGTCTAGCCCAGTTTGGCCAGGCCAGGCGAGCCAACAATTGTCGCAGCTTCGCGACACAGCCACGATGATGTATCTGGAGGTAGTGCAAAAGAACTATGGGAAGGCCGGGGAGTATTCCAGGGAGGTTTTTGATCAAGCGGAGCAGATTGCGAGTAGCACGGGGGACCCCGCACTCCGCAACTTGCTTCGTGACACCTCGGCAACCCGCGATCAGATCACGGCGGACCTAGCGAAGGGAGATGGCGCTGCACTTTCGGAAATACAGCTACTCTTGTCTAAACTCGAGCAGACTGCGAAGCATTGTCTTCTGCACTCCTCCCACACATTCGGCTAGATGCCACGGCACGGATTCACAAGACGATCAATTCTGCACAGTTTTCCGAGGCCTGAAGTTCGATACTGGCGCTTCACAAGGTCTGCCAGTTTTGAGGAACGTCGTGGATAAATTTGGTTTTATGAACATTCTTAATGCAGGGAGGTTTCAATGAATCTAAATCTGCTGGATCCGAAGCTGATTGCGCTCGTCGCCGCGGTGATTGTGATCATCGCAGTGCTTGCTTGGCTGTACGTGCGAAAACGCAGGAGTACGACGGAAGACCTGCGGCAAAAGTTTGGCCCCGAGTACGACCGGGCGGTGCTGAAGCATGGGTCAGAAAGAAAAGCACAATCGAAATTAGAGGATCGCGAGAAGCGGGTTGAAAAGCTCAACATTCGCAATCTTGATCCGATGGAACACGACCAGTTTTTGAAACGGTGGGAGTCGGTACAGTCTCGCTTTGTCGATTCCCCCAAAGGGGCGGTCACAGAAGCCGATGACCTTGTGTCCTCTTTAATGAAGACTCGCGGCTATCCCGTATCCGATTTTGATCAACGTGCGGCCGACATTTCTGTCGATCATCCCCGAGTGGTTGAGAACTACCGGTCTGCACATGAGATTGCACTGCGGGTTGGGAAAGACCAAGCAACAACTGAAGATCTGAGAACGGCGATGATTCACTATCGCTCTCTGTTTGACGAATTGGTGCAGGTACCAACGATTGTGGAAAGGAAAGAGGTGGCGTAATGGCTGAACTGAAGAGAAAAGAAGAAGAACTTACGACGGCCGAACTCGCGAGCTATGGTATTGCGCAAAAGCAGCCCGACGGACCCAAGCTGGTAAAAGGCCAAGAGCCGGAAATTCTGGATAAAGCAGCTGCAGTCTCAAAGCCCATGCCCTTGTTTTCTGAATCGGAAATGGGAGATTTCCGATCGCAGTGGAGCAAGGTACAAACTGGTTTTGTGGACGAACCACGTCGGACGGTTGAAGAAGCAGACAAGTTGGTAGCTGCGGTGATGCGGCGACTCGCGGAAGGTTTTGCCAACGAGCGATCGGACTTGGAAAAGCAGTGGGACAGCGGCGACAACGTGTCCACCGAGGACCTGCGTCTTGCCCTACAGCGCTATCGTTCCTTTTTTGACAGACTGCTGAAACTGTAAGGACGAACACGCTTTCGGATGCAGGAAGGAGACCTCGACATGAGGATCTGCGGATCTATGTTATTCAAACACAAGGAGAAAACAAATGAACACCAGTACGAAAGATGAGATTAAAGGCACTGTCCATGAGGTCAAAGGCAAAGTCAAAGAGACGGCCGGCAAGGTCACGAACAATCCTAACTTAGAGGCCGAAGGCAACGCCGAAAAAAACACCGGCAAAGTTGAGAAGAAGGTCGGACAGATCGAAAAAGTGTTCGAGAAGTAGATTTGGCGGCGTTTGTCCGGAGCGTGTTCGAGCGCTCGATATAACTGATGTACCGTCGCTCTCCGCTCAGTACTCCGGAGCCCCTGATACAGATCGTGCCCTGAGGCCGCCGCTCCCCAGCGTTGCACGATGCCATTCCTGAACGCGAGATTGTCAGTCTGGGGAAGCCGGTCGATTCAGTCCTCAGACTACTTCCATCGGACGACGAATCGAGTCGAACAGTGAACATGAGCGGTGTTGAACAGACGTGCTAGATCGTGACTTGATAACTTCGCGATGTGTGGTTTTCAACGTTATGACCAGAAGCAGTCGCATTGTTGTTCGGGAGGCACCATGATATTCAGCCTCAAGACCTTATCGTATTTTGTCGCAAGCGCAGTAATTCTTCTTGGCACGTCCACCTCGATCGCTGCCAACCGCTCGGCTCCAGCAGCTCGGTCGGGCGGGCTCGCAGAACTCAATATGCAGATCCTTCTTGATCGAGCCAACTTCTCGTCGGGTGAGATCGACGGCAAGGGTGGAAAGAACAGCCGCGAGGCCCTGGCGGCGTTTCAAGCCGCGCGCGGGCTTGGTCCCGGTGCGCGGAGCCGCAAGGCGCTGCTCAAGATGCTCGGCCCCGGTACTGTTAAACCGATCGTGTCCTATACGATCACAGCGACAGACGCAGCGGGGCCGTTCAACAAAACGATTCCGGAAGACGCGACGGAGCAGTCGAAACTGCCGGGTCTTTACTACACGTCCGTGCTGGAAGAACTCGGCGGTAAATTCCACTCGGCACAGGCCCTGCTCAAGCGCTTGAACCCCCACGCCCGGTTTATCGCTGGAGAGAACATCCGTGTCCCCAACGTATTGGGCGCTGAACAAGCGACGCGAGCCCAGACTGGGCCGGTTAAGATCGTTGTCTCGAAGAAGAAATCGGTCCTGATGGTGTATGACCGGGAAGGCCAGATCATCTTTTACGCCCCGGTGACGAGCGGCAGCGAGCACGACCCGCTCCCGTTCGGAAATTGGGTGATCACGGATGTGGTGCGAAATCCAACCTACAACTACAACCCCGACTTGTTCTGGGACGCCGATCCCGCAAATGCCAAGGTGAAGATCGCAGCGGGTCCAAACAATCCGGTGGGTGTTGTCTGGATGGGGATCAACGTACCGCACTACGGGATCCACGGCACGCCTGAAGCGGGGGAGATCGGTCATTCCGCGTCCCACGGGTGCGTGCGAATGACAAACTGGGACGCCACCAGGGTCGCCGACCTGGTCCGAGATGGAACGCCGGTCGTGTTCGAGGAATGAGAAAGCGGAGCTCGCGATGTCTGGAGGAATAGGCCTGAGACTTTTCGTCTGTATTGCCGTGCTGTTCCCGGTGTTTCTTGCGGCTGGCACTACTTCTTCGATTCTCGATATGACTCCGCCCATCAGCAGACTCGCCCTCGCGGATCTGCGGGATACTTTCGAAGAAGTTCACAACGGACATCGGCATGAGGCGATCGACATTCTGGAGCCGAGAGGGACACCCGTGCATGCGGTGGTATCCGGAACCATCCGCAAGCTGTTCCTCAGCAACTGGGGCGGCAGCACAATCTACCAGTTCGATGAAATGGGAGCGTATTGCTATTACTACGCGCACTTGGACCGGTACGTAGAAGGGCTGCGGGAGGGAATGCGGGTCGAGCGTGGGGACGTCATCGGTTTTGTGGGATCGACGGGAAATGCGGATGCACGCACGCCCCACTTGCATTTTGCGATCTTCGAGGTGGGGCCGGAAAGGCTGTGGTGGAAGGGGAAGGCCGTGAACCCATATCCGGGCCTGGTAGACGCGGTGAAGCGGGCGAAATAGCGGACAATTTTCTCTTCTTGGTGGCCAGAACGAGGCGGCCTGGCGCGGTCATGAAGGCCAAGTCTGGCATTTCCATTCGGGCGTCCTGCGATGACACAGAAGCTGCCTTGTGGCCCCACGCGATGGGTTAAGCAAACAGTCCATTCGGATCTGTCGAGGGAGAGTGCGCGATTTTGACCAGCTTTTTGGGTGCACTTCGTTCATGATCGAAATCGCGAGGATCTCCCTCAGGGAACATGAACGTGTCGCGAAGGTGGGAAGCGTTTTCTCAGTGGAGGAATGACGAGATGCATAGCCGGTTCAAAACGTGCCATGTGCTGGTGTCGTCATTGGCTGTGAGACTGATATACAGCTCCTTAGCCCTTACACTGACTATCCTCCTGCTCGGCGTACCCGCGCGTCCCCAGTCTGTTCCCTGCAGCCAAGTGTCGGCCAACGACCTGGCGGCGCGAGTGATCACTAACGAACTAACCTTCCAAGATGACCACACCAACTGGATGTACCGATTAGAAAAAGAACAGTACGGGAAGAAACAGGTCGAGAAAATCGTTGAGACCAAAGAAGGTTCTCTTAGTCGACTCCTATCGATTAACGACCGCCCGCTTACCGCGAAACAACAGTTGGAGGAGGACCAGCGTGTGCGGATGTTAATAACCAGTCGAAGTGCACAACGAAAATTGCGCCGAGCGCTGGACGCTGAGACCCTACAGGGGAGACGGTTGTTCAAGATGCTGCCTGATGCATTTGTGTTCAGCTACGCGGGTGGTGACGGAAACCTGGTGAAGCTGAGCTTCAAGCCAAACCCGAGTTTTCACCCTCCATCCCTGGAAGCCCGTGTTTTCCACGACATGGAAGGCGAGATGTGGGTCGACTGCACACAGGGGCGACTGACTGGGTTTGATGGTCATCTCACCCAGACCGTGAAATTCGGATTCGGCCTCCTAGGACACTTGGACAAGGGAGGCCACTTTGAGGTCAGGCAGGCAGAAGTTGTCCCCGGCCATTGGGACATGACTGCCCTGAGTTTGGAGATGACAGGGAAAGCTCTCCTGTTCGCGACCATCGGTGTGCAGAAGCGGGAAACCCATCGCGACTTCCACCGGGTAGCCGATGATCTGACGCTCACTCAGGCCGCGGAAATGCTCAACAAACAGCTGGTTGTAGCGGATAATCGCTAAGACAAACAAATGTCTGTCGATTCACACAATTCGAGCGGGGCAACTTTCCTGGCTCCGTCGGTCTCAATCTCTACAGGCCTCTTAGGCTTGTGATGGGGGGAGGACCCAGTATATGAAGAAACTCACCAATCCGCACGATTTCGTAGGGAGGTTTTTCTTCAGCTTCAAGAATGACGAACTCCAATGGCAAGGACAGATTATCAGCAGGGTCAGTGAAGGCGTCTTTCTGGTGCAACTGCATGAGTGGACGACTGGAGAATCGAGCTCTCAGGTCCTCTTCTCAGTGGCGGATATGATGAGTTGGAAGTTCTACGACACCGCTGACGACTGGCGCTCTGCGTTGGCTGAATACGAGTCCAACAAAGCGACCGCAGCCCGTACATTTCTACGCAGCACGCACTAACCTCAGTGATCACTTCAAAAACGGCCAACGGTTATCACTTCAAAACCGGCCAACGGGATTGGCCGTCCAGGACTGAGAATGTTCTAACCTGTCGCCTCCTGTGGTGGCAAGTCGGTTTTGGTGCGCCAGCTCCGAGGGCCACACTTGAGCACGTGTCCGTGGTGCAGTAAACGGTCGAGCATGGCGCTGACGGCGGCCGCGTCTAGACTAGCCACCCTAATACCGCATCGCAGTACCTTCCCCACCGCAAAGACGAGCAGGGCACGTACGGCGTGTGATCGGTGCAACAAAGCGAACTGCCGCTGAAAAAACCCGAGTGAGTTACGCCGCCGTGGCTTCCAATTCACTCGGCTCGTCCTGCGGCTGCGACACACCTCGATCCTACAAGAATCCTGCTGTGCTTCGAGCGGGATTACCGATTGTCGGAGCCTTGGCCGTTATAGCCCTTTTCGTATCCACTAATGTAGGCCTGACGGTACGACGCTTTGAACTGGTCCTTGGTTGCGCGATCCGCGCTAGTGCGCCGCCACGGTGCCCAGGAGCTGCGACTGTAGCCGCGGTTGCCATCCTTATAGTTTTGACGCGTTGTGGCACGGGAGGTGTGTCCCACCTGCCGATCCTGCAGACCGTCGTTGGCGCCATCCTGAAAGCCGTTCTCGGACGCCACATTGCCATTGGGTTCGGATCGGGCACTGTACTGGGCATTCTGCCCGTTGTAATCGTGATCGGCATCACGACTATTTTGAAAGCCTTGATCGTATCCAGACTCATAGGCACGGCGATCGTCCGCATTATTGGGTTGTAGGCGATACTGGTGAGCCTGATTATTCGCGCGGTCGGCCTGCCCGTGGTTGAGGCCTTGCTGGTACATGAGGTTGTTCGCGTTGTTGTTGCGATTGGCCTGGTTGCTGCTCTGATCTTGCTGTGATTGAGCAGCGGCGACCTTCGGCGTGACGAACGCCGTGACCACGACTGCAAGAGCAAATATCCACATTGCTTTTCGTATATTGAATTTCATTTGAGACTCCTGATTCGTGCTGTCAAGAACGTTACAACGCCCTCGGCATGGCTTGCCGATAAGGACAATTGGAAGATACAAGTGCACCATCGCCCTTCATACCTGAGACGCGGCACGCCAGCAAGCCTGTCAAACATTAGCGGATTGGCTCGCCCGCCGTCTGAGCTAGATCGCTCACATTTTTGGCCAGGCGGGGTCACCCTGTAAGGCAGCGCCGATAAACGGCCATTTCGAGTCCCAAGCTCCAGCAGGTGCTTTTCAGTTTGCGGCGTCAATCAATTCCTGACAGGTGACGCAATATCTCCGCCCAGTTCCTATGCGTGACGTCATTTGAAATCGCACTCATATCTAAAGCGAAGCCTTTGACTCTAGGGAGTTTTCTTGAGCGTGACACTGAGCGGCGCTGCGCCTTGCTTCCAGGTGCCCGCGATCTCTGAATTCTCTTTGTTCATCGTGCCGTCGTAAGAAAGCTGACCGGAAGTGCTTTCGAAGTGAAGGGCGGGTTCTTTATAGGTTATGGCAGTGATCAGCGCCCCCGAAGCGCTCTCGTCAGGGTAGTCGATCGTTCCGCTTAGGCTTCCGTCCTGGGCCGCCGTAATGTGCACGACAATTCGCTTCTTAGGCTGGGCGCCCGGATCAAGAGCCCCTTCCCAATTCCCAACGATCGGCGGGTCCCCCGCCATCATGGTTGGCACAGTTCCCAATCCGAGGAACAGCACAAAAGCCATGCAGAGGACGAACGACGCCCAATGCCTTTTCATTGTGGATCCCCCTGTTCTACTTTTCTTGCGTAGCGGATGTTCTTAGTGTGAGTTTGGACCCCGCTGACAGGCCTCTTGTTCAGTGTAAAGGCGATAACGACAAGCTATGCGTCACACGATTGCTCCGGCCACGCTATCCTGCCCGAAATGGTTGGGTAGTTCGACAGCGAGCCCCTGCAAAGATTACAGGCTACCGCCTCTTAAGAAATGTACTACCGCCTTAACGGTTGCGCTGATCTTGCTCTCGTTTTTCCCGCTCCGCTCGCTGCACGGACGTTTCGTTTGCGGGAGGAGAAGGGGTCGGTTGTTTAGAATACGGTGGTTGGGTCGGATTCCCTGGATTCGGACTTGACATGTTTAATCTCCGTTAAAATCTGGACGTTTTTAGACTACGGCCGAGTTCGTGCCAAGTCTGTTCACTAGTGATCATCTCTAGCTGCGTCTCCGAGCTGAGGGAAATTGGCGAAATCTGCCGGCCCTGATGTGTGGGCCACCTGGTTGCCCATCGCAAAGCGGCTCGTGTCCCCAAGAAACGCGTCGGTGGCCAAAGCCGTCACTGGATCTACGCCCGGGTGCGTCAGCAGCCGGCGCGCCTGCGGCCTTTGTCGGGCCTCTTGGATCCGCTTCTGCAGTTGTGCGTACAAAGCGAGGAGCTCATCTCGTCTTTGACGGATGTAGGGTGGTAGAGGCAAGGCCTGCAGGGCGCGCTGCCCTGTGGCACTCCACAGGGCACGGCCTTGCCGCAGGATGAATTTGTTCTGCTGCTTGGGAGACGTTGAGCAATCGCGATGACCAGAGTTACACGCCGCCCATTTCAGAAGAAGGAACCATGTTCGGAGGAGCCAAGTAGCGGTCGCAGAAACAGCGCCAGAAAAAGCAGTTCGGTCTTTTTGGTCTTGACCACTTGCTGCAAGTCCTTGGCGCGGCTCTCATAGTCCAGCGACCCGGCGAAGCCGAGGCAGCAGCCGGGGTATCAGAGGCGTAAAATCAGACGACAGAAGCGGTGGAACGTGGTCTCTCTCAATTTTCTTCCCCGAAGGCGTATCCGATAACTACGGCGTTGGCCTGGTGGTTGAATTTCGAACTAAATCATAGCAAGGAGTGCGGCTCAGAACTACATTTCGCAACTGTTGCATTGTGGATTATTCTTGCAGATGCAGCTAAGACTTCTAGACACCGGACCAGTTAGCAAGAGCTCCAATCAAAGGGGTCTGATCAATGAGAATCGCGCAGGTTGCGCCACTTTACGAAAGTGTTCCCCCCAAACTATATGGGGGTACGGAGCGTGTCGTATCGTCGCTTACGGAGGAATTGGTCCGTCTCGGCCACGATGTCACTCTGTTTGCGAGCGGCGACTCCCTGACCACTGCCCGTCTGGTCCCAGCCTGCAAGAAAGCTTTGCGACTGGATTCGAGCTGCGTGGACCAGTTGGCGCATCACGTAGTAATGCTGGACCAGGTCTTCAGCGAAAAAGAGAATTTCGACTTAATTCATTTTCACGTTGATTACTTGCACTTCCCGTTCAGTCGCCGCCAGCAGATCGCGCATGTCACAACTCTTCATGGCAGACTCGACCTTCCCGATTTGGTGCCCCTTTATGGGCACTTCAGGGACATACCGGTGATCTCAATTTCAGATGCTCAGCGTAAGCCTCTTCCTTGGGCGAATTGGCAAGGCACGGTCCATCATGGTTTGCCGCGAGAATCTTTTTCCCTAGGCCGCGGAATGGGCAAGTACCTCGCATTCCTCGGACGGACCTCCCCTGAGAAAGGCCTAGACCAGGCTATCGAGATCGCGAAACGAGCTGAAATGCCGCTGAAGATCGCAGCCAAGATCGATCGAGTTGATGTGGAATACTTTGAGACCGTTATCAAGCCGCTCCTGGACCATCCTCTCATTGAGTTTATCGGCGAAATTGGCTATCCAGAGAAAAACGTGTTCCTGGGCAACGCTGCTGGACTTCTCTTTCCCATCAATTGGCGTGAGCCCTTCGGCTTAGTGATGATTGAGGCCATGGCTTGCGGCACGCCGGTGATTGCTTACCCGCTGGGCTCCGTTCCGGAGGTCATGCAAGATAGAGTCACAGGATTTATCGTGCCTGACTTGGAGGGCGCTGTAAAAGCAGTGAAGAGACTTGGAGAAATCGACAGGAGGAAATGCCGACGGCACTTTGAACAGCATTTTAACGCCGAGCGCATGGCGCAGGATTACTTGAACATTTACCAACGGCTGGTTCGAAGGGAATCCTCATCGATCACCGTTTCCGACGGAGGTCTCAGTTGGACGAAGACGGCGTGACCCAGCAGTACTACATAGCTACGACGTCATCGCCTGCTGATGACCGGGCCCGAGTTCTAAAATACGGCGGACTGTTTTCCGTGTTCGACCGTGTGGGGGATATCCAAACTTCCGGACTGGGCGAGCAAGGACTTTTCTTTCAAGGCACCCGTCACCTTTCGGAGCTTCTCCTTCACCTATGGGACGCTCGCCCATTGCCTCTTAGTTCCACCATTGAGACAAACAACTTTCTCTTCACTGCCGACCTCACCAATCTCGACGTCTTTCACCTCGATGGAGTTGCCATACCTCGCGGCACGCTCCACCTGCAGCGATCCAAATTCCTGTGGCACGATGTCTGCTATGAGGAGTTCGCGTTCGTTAATTACGGCCTTTCACCCCTGTTGCTGCCATTCAGTATGACATTTGGCGCCGACTTCGCCGACATCTTCGAAGTGCGTGGTATGCACCGGCAAAAGAAAGGGCAGCGATTGGAAGACCAAGTTGAGAAGGACCTGGTGCTGCTCTCCTATGAAGGTCTGGACAACACAATTCGTCAGACTCGCATTCATTGCGATCCGACCCCCAAAACTATCTCGGCGTCGGAACTGCAGTTCGCAGTACATCTCCAGCCGAGACAGAAGGCGATCTTCCATTTATCAATTTCTTGCAACTCCCGTGCCGTCCACGATTCGACTGGCTATTGCAGCGCGATAGTTTCGGCCAAAGGCGAATATAAAACGGTCGCCGAAACTTTTCCGCTGATTTACAGTTCAAATTCTCGTTTTAGTGATTGGATCAGACGTTCGGTTGCGGACGTCCAGATGATGATGATCGGCAACCCCGAAGTGAATTATCCCTACGCCGGAGTACCGTGGTTCAGTACCGTCTTTGGACGGGACGGGATCATTACGGCTCTCGAAATGCTGTGGCTCAGCCCCTGGATTGCCAAAGGCGTTCTACAGTATTTGGCGGGGACGCAGGCAAAGGAGTTCAATCTAGCGATTGAAGCCGAGCCCGGCAAGATCCTGCACGAAATGCGCAGTGGAGAGATGGCTGCTCTGGGTGAAGTCCCGTTCGGGCGCTATTACGGGAGTGTAGACGTGACTCCTCTCTTCATTGTTCTGGCCGGCTCATATTACGAGCGGACGGGTGATCGCGAGTTTCTGCAGCAGTTGTGGCCGCACATCGAGCTCGCGTTGCAATGGATCAACAAATTCGGAGATATGGATGGCGATGGCTTTGTGGAGTATGCTCAACGCTCCAGCAAGGGTTTGGTTCAGCAGGGTTGGAAAGACTCGAATGACTCAGTTTTCCACGCTGACGGAACATTGGCGGAAGCGCCGATCGCTTTATGCGAGGTACAGGGTTACGTGTACGCGGCCGAACTGGCAGCGGCCCGACTGAGCGAAATGTTGGGTGACAAAGAGAAATGCAGCGCCCTCGAGTCTGAGGCAGAAAAACTTCGCGTAAACTTTGAAGAGGCTTTTTGGTGCGACGATCTGTCCACCTACGCTTTGGCGCTCGATGGGCGCAAGAAGCAGTGCCGAGTGCGAACATCGAATGCTGGGCACTGCCTGTACGCTGGAATCGCCAGTTCTGACAGGGCTCGATTGGTCGCAGAGACGCTGTTGGGCTCGGATTCCTTCAGTGGCTGGGGCGTCCGCACTGTCGCTGCGGGGCAAGCTCGTTACAATCCACTCTCTTACCACAACGGTTCCATCTGGCCGCATGACAACGCCATCGTTGCGAGCGGCCTCGCGAAATACGATTGTAAGGACATGGCGGGTCGAATCCTGCTCGGCCTGCTCGACGCGAGTAGGTGGGCGGATCTCGGCCGTCTTCCTGAATTGTTCTGCGGACTCGATCGCCGTCGCGGCGAAGGCCCCACGCTTTATCCCGTCGCTTGCTCGCCCCAGGCCTGGGCGGCGGGGGCAGTATTCTTACTGGTTCAGGCGTGCTTGGGAGTTTCCATTCAGGGGGCCAGCAACCGGATTCTGTTTGATCGTCCCTACCTGCCAGAGGGCATCCCGCAGTTGTGGATTAAGGGTCTTCGCACCAGCACGGGTTCTGCGGATGTATTTTTCGAACGCCGAAATAATACAGTGCGTGTTGAGGTTACGGACCAAAAAGGCGAGATCGAACTAGTCGCCACGCCGTCCGCCGAGGCCCTAAACATAAGGTAAAAAATCATGGCCCAAGTAGGTGAACTTTCCCCGCTGTGGAATTTCTCTGCACACCACGTCTTTGCTAGGTGGGTTCGGTGTAGAAGGCTTGCCGAACTAAAAAAGGCTTTGGTAACTGGTCCTACCTTTGTTCGGGCGAGCGCATCTAAGCCTTGGGACCTATGCAGAATTTTACTCGCCGAGAACTACTTAAAATCGGAACTGCGGCGGCAGTTGCAGAGCTGGCGTCTTTGGGTTTGCACGGTTGCGGTATTTCCAAGTTGGTTCCGTCCGTTCCGTCCGGTTGCTCCAAGTTAACTGACATCGAACATGTGGTGATCCTGACTCAGGAAAACCGGTCTTTCGATCACTACTTTGGAAGCTACCGGGGCGTCCGTGGATTTTCCGATCAGAGCGCGGCATTCCACCAACCCGATCCCGCGAACACCACGATCTCACCGGTGGGACAGCTCCTGCCGCTTCACCTGGACACCTCCCAAGCGAATGCAGCGTGCACGCACGACATTAGCCACGACTGGGTACCGCAGCATCAGAGCTGGGACAACGGCAAGATGGACGGTTTTGTAAGTTCGCGTCTATCGATTGATTCCAACGACGCGGTATTAAGCATGGGCTACTATACTCGCGCAGACCTTCCCTACTACTACGCCCTGGCCGACGGCTTCACGATCTGCGACAACTATTTCTGCTCAGTAATCGGCCCGACCGATCCCAATCGCCTCTATACGTTGGCGGCCTCGCTCGATCCAGATGGAAAGAATGGCGGACCGATTTTGCAGACGATCGTCACAAATCGCTCGGCAATGTACGGCCGTCTGACCTATACGACCATGCCCGAGCAACTTCAGGCGCGGGGGATTTCCTGGAAGGTTTACTCGTCGCCGGACGAGAGTATCCTAGGCGGGATCCTTTCGGACAATGTCCTCTCCTATTTCAAGAATTTTCAGGATCCTACCTCGCCCCTTTATCAGAATGCGTTCGGACCGCAGTTTCCTATCGACTTCCTGGCCGATGTGGCGTCGGGAAATTTGCCCCAAGTTTCCTGGCTGATCGGCTCGATTCTAACTTCGGATCACCCGCCCGCGCCTTCGCTCTTTGGGGAGAATATTCTTTCTCTCATCGTCAGTGCTCTCAGCGCGAACCCCGCACAGTGGGCGAAGACGGTGTTGTTGGTTAACTATGATGAAAATGGCGGATTTTTTGATCATGTTCCACCAATCACCGCGCCTCCCGGCACGCCCGGCGAATACGTGACCGCGCCCGCGGTTCCGGATCCGACCGTAGTCAGCAATCCGGCGATCACCGGGCCGATTGGGTTAGGTTTTCGCGTCCCGATGTTGATCATCTCACCGTTCAGTCGCGGCGGACTCGTGTCTTCGGACCTCTTCGACCACACTTCGG
Organism: uncultured Acidobacteriaceae bacterium; assembly: GCA_963850805.1. GTDB lineage: Bacteria > Acidobacteriota > Terriglobia > Terriglobales > Acidobacteriaceae > Sulfotelmatobacter. The sequence continues at coordinate 28,194 of CAWKNF010000012.1, forward strand.
TGTTGCGATTTCTCGAGACCCGATTCGGGGCCGAAGTGCCCAATTTGAGCGCCTGGCGCCGGGCCACTGTCGGAGACTTAACTAGCGCGTTTAATTTCAAGAATCCTGATCAGTCGATTCCGAGTTTGCCATCTACCCTGCAAGGCGATCCGCAGGCGATCTTACAATGTGCGGCAAACCTGGCTGGAACGACACCATTCATAGTGCCAGCCACGCAGACCCTTCCGACTCAGGAATCGGGGACACCCAGTCGTCCCAGCGGAACATGCTAGCCGGGATATGAGGAGACCTGGCTTCCGGCCGGCCGGCGTCAAGTCTGGTCCTAAAGGTTCCCGCCTTTTTTGGATCGCTTTGGGGAATGTCGGCCAAGGCGCTATAAAAAAGCAGCGCCCCGAGGAAGTGGCCCGCCAGAGATTCAATTCGGCTACGACGCGATAACTCCCGGATGGTCGGCTAACCGGAAGCTATCCAGAAACCGTTTCTGAATGTCGCCGGAGTGGCCGAAGCCCGGCGGATTTTGAGTTCCACAGTGGGTTCTGAACCGTTTGGAAAATTCTCTACTCTACTTGATTCTTCAACCGCTTACAAGAACGCCGATTCCCACCATTATGATCCGTTTTGCTCCGTTCTGAACATGGAACTACTACAGTTTTACTGCAGAAAAAAAAGCCGCCCGAGACCGAGCGGCCTGTGCTGGTTGACTCACTGCGTTCACTTCGCCGCCACCAAGGTAGACTGGGTTGCGGCTACTTGCGCCTTCACTTTCTGCAGAGTCTCGCGTGTAGCCCGAAGCTCGCTGTTGAACACCGAAGCCGCCAGGTTCATGCGAGATACTGCCCGCCGCGGCCATGGCCGTTGCCTGGGGTGGCAAACCGAACGCGCCCCGAACCGTGGCTGCGCCCTTCACGTCCAACGTGGTGGCCGGTTTCGTGGTGCCGATCCAACCTTCCCCGTCGCTCCCGTACCCAACTGGAGTAACAGGGAGTTCCCCAGCGTCGCTGTTAGTCCAGATGGGAATGTAGTCAGCCCGATTCGCCCCTCTTCTATTCTTGCGGGTCGTATACGGCAGTCCAGGAGATTGTGACGGTTACCTGGTCCTGAGCGCTTGACGGGTTATTGATTATCGTGGAGTACCCTGTAAACGCAACCTGCTTGTTTACACCAGTCAAATTCCCAAACGGAAAACTGAAGTTGAAAGATCCCCCCGATCCTGCGACCTGGCTGCCGAAGAACCCGGTAACGTCAACACTACAACTGTCTCCTGTCACAAGGCCGCACTGCACGACCTGAATAGATAAATTGACGTTGGCATCAAACAAAGCAAACCCATTTGTGCCGCATCCAGGGGCCGTTCCGCAGGGTACTGAAAGGGTAATACTTTGGCCAGGCAGGAGCACTACTACTTGGTTCTTAGACTTGATGGCCGTGGCGGTGGCCGCATTTGCTGGACCGACGCCCGCGAGCAAAGATACGACCATGAGTGAAAAAAACGTGCATAACCAAACGCTAGTGCGAACCATAGAACCTCCTTGAAGTTAGTTTGCTAACCATTTCTTTGAACTGAGTTTACGTTGAGATTCGCGAGACAGCCGCAGGCGAGAGAGTGCGGACGCATCACCGGACCCGGTGCCTGTCAAGATGCAGAAAATTGCACACTTTTAGGGTTGTTCCTGCCAGGCTTGCCAACGACAAGGATCCAACTACGGCAGAACCGATGCGATGCTCCACGGGAGTATCTCCTTTTTTGAGAATTTGCGAACGTTGGATGGGCCGCCATCTGCTCCGAACTCGGCCTCTATCTAGTAACGCGAAGAAACGTCGGAAAAAGGTCCACATTTCTTGTGGTCGGCCGGCAGTGGTTCGAGTTTTCGCCTCCCGCAATATCCAACTGATTCAAAACTAAGGGAGTAAACCACCTCGTTTGATGTACGGCTTGATATATACTTTGGGCGCTAGAGCGCGCGATCTTTGGGGTGAATTGGAAATGTTCGCGAGCCCGTAATCGAATCCTTCCTCGCTTTATATTTTCTATTTGTCCATGTTCGAGTTGTTTAAGGCTGCTGTGCACATTGCGGCTTCTGTGATTCCGTCGCACCCATGGTCCTTATGGATGAGTCAGTCGATGTAGCTACCCTCCTGGGAGATCTCAAAGTCGGCAGTGACAAAGCAGTGGCCGAGTTGGTCGTGCTGCTCTACTCGGAGCTGCGACGTTTGGCCTCCAGCTACTTGCGGCGGGAGCGCAGCGATCACACCTTACAAACCACCGCGTTGGTGCATGAGGCCTATCTTCGATTAGTCGATCAGAGAGAAGTTCGCTGGAAAAACCGGGAGCAGTTTATGGGTGTCGCGGCACAACTGATGCGGCGGATCCTAGTCGACTACAGCCGTGGCCATGATGCCAAGAAGCGCGGCAGCGAGTTCGAGAAAGTTTTTCTGGAAGAGGCGGAAGTCGTTGCCAAAGGGAAGGCGGCCGACGTCATTCAATTGGATGAAGCTCTAACCCGGCTCGCCGAATTCGATCCCCAGCAAGCCCAACTCGTGGAGTTGCGTTTTTTCGGCGGCTTGAGCATTGAGGAAGCTGCTGGGGTTCTCGGGGTTTCCCGCACCACCGTGAAGCGCAACTGGAACCTTTCCAAGGCATGGCTGGCGCGTGAGTTGCACAGAGGCGACCAGAAAAATGCCTGAAAAATGGGACCAGGTAAAAGAACTGTTCGCGTTGGCCCTTGAGCGCAACCCCGAGGAGAGGAGTAGTTTCCTGCTTCAAGCTTGCGCTGGCGATGATTCTCTTCGCGCCGAGATAGAATCGCTGCTGTCGAGCTTCGATGGCGCCCCCACTTTTCTTGAGGACTGTCCCGCCGCCGATCTGCTGCTCTCGAAGTCGCGTGAGATAGCCGGAAAAAGGATCGGGGCATACCGGGCCGTCCGCGAGATTGGCCAGGGCGGCATGGCGGTGGTTTACCTGGGGGAGCGCGACGACCAGAACTATCGTAAGCAAGTTGCGATAAAAATGGTCAAGCCTGGAATCGACACCGAACAAGTCCTGCAGCGGTTCCGCAATGAGCGGCAGACCCTGGCGGCACTGGACCATTCCAACATTGTGAAACTGCTCGACGGCGGCAGCAGCGACGATGGCTCCCCGTATCTGGTGATGGAGTATGTGGAGGGCCTGCCCATTGATCAATATTCCGACCTTCACAAGCTCTCCATTGACGACCGCTTGCGGCTCTTTCGCGAAGTCTGCTCCGCAGTGCAGTACGCGCATGAAAAGTCGGTAATTCATCGCGATCTCAAGCCCGCCAATATCCTGATCGCAAAGGGTGGAGTGCCCAGACTCCTGGACTTTGGCATCGCCAAACTCCTGAATCCCGAAGTTTTTCAAACTGCGCTTGTCACTCGAACTGACTGGCGTCCCATGACCCCGGAATACGCGAGCCCAGAGCAGATTCGCGGTCACTCAGTCACGACGGCAACCGATGTCTATTCGATGGGAGTATTGCTCTTCGAATTGCTGACCGGCCATCGTCCGCATCGTTTTGCCGGCCAGTCTCTGTTGGAAATGGAACGGCTGGTTTGCGAAACTGATCCCGAAAAACCCAGCGACGCCATTAACAGGAAAGAAGAAAAGGCTTCTGGCGATGGCGAGTTACTAACTGCAATTACTCCGGAGTTGGTAAGCGACCAGCGCGGCTTGCAGCCGGCCGAACTGCAGCGCTGTTTGCGCGGCGATCTCGACACCATAGCCATGAAGGCGCTGCGCAAGGAGCCCGAGCGGCGATATGGTTCTGTCGAGGAGTTCTCGCAGGACATCGAGCGCTATCTGACCGGCATGCCAGTCCGGGCTCGCAAACCCACCATCGCCTATCGTAGTGGAAGATTCCTTCACCGCCACGGGGAGTCATTGGCTGCAGCTTTGGTGGTTCTGGGTCTGGTCGCAACGCTTGCGGGGGCAGCATATTTGGTTCTCCGTCGCCCCAGCCCCAAGCTCACGAATAAGGACACCATCGTCTTGGCGGACTTCACCAACACCACCGGCGAAGTTGTGTTTGACGACGCGCTGAAGCAGGCGCTGGCCGTGGAACTTGGTCAATCCCCTTTTTTGAACGTACTGTCAGACCGAAGAGTGAGCGAAGTATTGCGCATGATGGGTCGTCCTGCCAACGAGCGGGTCACCGTGGATGTCGGCCGCGAGCTGTGCGTGCGGGCGGGAAGCAAGGCAATCCTGTCGGGCTCTATCTCCAGCCTCGGCGGCCCGTATGTCATCGGTTTGGTGGCTGTAGGGTGCGCGACCGGCGAAGTTCTAGATCGGGAGCAGGTGCAAGCTTCAAACAAACCGGATGTCCTGAAGGCGCTCGACCAGGCGGCCTCCGCCCTGCGCGCCAAGCTGGGAGAATCGCTTCCCTCGGTGCAGAAATTTGAGGTTCCCATCGAGGCTACGACCACTTCCCTGGAAGCTCTGAATAACTACAGCATGGGCGTCAAAGTAACCCGCGAACAGGGAGACGTGCCGGGCATACCATTTCTCAAGCGGGCCCTTGAGCTCGATCCTAACTTTCCTCTGGCGTATGCCGGGCTGTCGATTCGATACGGAAATCTCAACCAACCATCGCTTGCGCTTGAATATGCTGCCAAGGCATATGAGTTGCGTGATCGGGTGACGGAGCGGGAGAAGTTAAAAATTTCCGCGACTTATTTTCGCGCCACTGGAGAAATAGAAAAGGAGGTGCAGACCTACCAACTATGGATCGCAAACTATCCACGCGATTACGTTCCGCAGGGCAACGTCGGTATCGCTTACGGCTTTATGGGGCAATTCGAAGCGGCCGTCGCGCACTCTCAGGAGGCATTGCGGCTGGAGCCGAACGAGATCCTTAATTACGTGAATCTGGGCGCGCTTTACCTGAATTTGAACCGCTTGGATGATGCCAAAGCCGTCTTCGATCAGGCGCTGGCGCGTAAGCTGGATGGCGGAGCCCTGCGCTTGATGGTGTACTATCTTGCCTTTCTCCGGGGGGACGCCGCGCAGATGGAGCAGCAGTTGACTTGGGCTGCCGGCAAGCCCGGTGACGAAGATGCACTGCTCTCTTTCCAGTCCGACACCGAGGCATACTACGGGCGGCTGAACAAGGCACGGACGTTCTCGCGCAGAGCGGTGGATTCAGCTGTGCGCTCCGAGTCGAAGGAGGCGGCGGCTCTATGGCAGGTGAATGCTGCGCTGCGCGAGGCGGAACTCGGCCGAACGGATGAGGCGAAGCAGGGCGTCAAAGATGCATTGACACTGGCGCCGGGACGGGATGTGAATGTCCTGGCTGCCCTCGCTCTGGCGAGGATTGGCGAGACCGCTCGCGCCAGGAGACTGGTCGAGGAACTGGCGAAAACCTATCCCTCCAATACCATGCTGAAGCTCTATTGGCTTCCAGCCGTTAACGCGGCTCTGGAACTCAAGGTGGGCCACTCATCGCAAGCACTGCTGCTGCTTGAAACCAGCGCCCCCTACGAACTGGGCTGGCCTCCACCCCTGCAAGTTGGAACGCTTTACCCCGCATACCTTCGTGGCCAAGCCTACCTTCTAGCACATGATGGAGCCGCGGCCTCCGCCGAGTTCCAGAAACTTCTGGATCACACCGGTATCGTCACGAACTTTGTCACGGAAGCATTGGCTCATCTCCAAATCGGCCGCGCCTACGCGATGGCAGGCGAAGGTGCGAAAGCCAGGAATGCGTATCAATACTTCCTGAACCAGTGGAAAGATGCCGACCCCGACATCCCAGTCCTGAAAGAAGCCAAAGCCGAGTACGCGAAGTTGCAGTAGCAGTGGAAAATCCTGCCTCGTCGCTTACTGGTTGCCGATGGTTGACGTAACCAAGCGCTTACGTCAGCGAGCCGCCACAGTGTAGGCTATCTCATACGCCATCAAGATCCAGATCACAATTTGGCCGCGAACCCAGAAATCGCTCGATTACGCGACCGCACGTGGGAAAGGTCTTCAGAGCGGCCAGAAAGTGGGAACAAAGTCTGGAGTGCGTCCGTAAAGGAATCATGCGATATCAATCCAGCGTGATGATCGGCAACATTCCCGAGATCTCAGTTGCATTCCGCCCTGATGCTCCCTCCGTCAAGAGGAAATTTTGAGCGTTCGCAGAGCAAAGGTCGATCTAGCGGCGATCGGCCACAGGATTAGGAAAATCCGCGGGCAGATTTTGCAGGAGGAATTGTGTGCTTACCTCAACGTCACCCAAGGGTCACCTCTCGAAGATTGAGCGAGGGAAAACTGCTCCCAGTCTAGAGATGTTGATTCTGCTGCCCGATCGATTTCACAAGAGCGTGGATTGATATTGCGGGGAGAAGGGCATTAGTCTAAACCCAAAAGACTGGTGATGAACCCTCAAACGGGGGAGCCAAAGTTAGGGAAAAACCGGGCAGAAGGATCTTCGAGACAAAGACTGATCTGCTGAGATTCCTCCCAAGAGTGAGCCTAACCGAACTTAATCCGCTTCCTAATACATCAACGAACTGCGGAAATAGGCCAAGGTGCCTTCTGGCCCGAACAAGCTCCGGTTTGCCCATCATCCGACCGAAACCAGTGCGTTCGACGCCTCCGAATGGCCGTAAATCCCAGGTCAGGATTTCTGGACAATAGACAACGCCTCATTGGGAGCCGCGCGGAGATTCCGATTCGAAGGGGCGGCGCCTCGCCCCCCGGTTTTGAAGATCACCTAGTGTGTTTTGACCCGTTGTGAAAATTCCCTACTCTACCTGATTCTTTAACCGCTTACCAGAACTGCGTTCTGATGCGTTCTGATCGACGTTGCCCCACTATGAACATAGAACTATCACGTTTTTATCACAGCGGCTTCCAATTCCACCGCGAGCGGCTATTCAACAAAGTGGTCTTGGCAGCGCACAACTCCCCGGAGGCTTCGGACAAACAGCACATTCGAAACCAATTCGCGCCATTACTTCCGGATAGGCGACCACTCACCAAGGACCACGTAAATATGGCGTCTGGTATCTACCTAGCTCAATTGCCAGCGCAAGGCCATGATGAGTGTAATTGATTCCATGACAATGTCGGGGCACTTGAGTGTAATGGCCTGTTCTCGACAGTGGACAGTGTGCTAGTTTGAAGTTCATGGTGTGCTAGGTGCCGCGTGAAGGCATTTCTCGAATCATTGTCCTTTAGCTCGGGAGCCGTTTTTATAGCAATCCTTTCAGCGAGCGTTGTTTGGCTATTGTGCTTCGCGTGCCCGTCTTCTTTACGCAAAGTTTGGGTTGTCATCGTGCCCTTGGCTCTCACGAACTGTCTCTACTGGTTTGTGGCGTGGCTCGAAGCTGATGGGGATGAATATCACCGGGCGCTGGTAATGTCTGACTACCGCATGTGGGCGCCCCTGTTCATTGTTGCGTGGTTTCTAGCCGGGGCTATTCCGTCAGCCGCTGTCGTTCGCATATTTTTTGGCCAAAAAGCCGGGAAAGGCCGCGACTAAAAGAGCAAAGGAGACATAGCTGATGACATAACGACGTCGGCCTCGCGACGACCCGAGTAGACTTTACGGTATCCCAACCAAAAAGCTCGGGACGAAGGAGGCCGAGATGAAGATTCTAGGATGCGATCCACATGCAAAGCAACAGTCCATTGCCATGGTGGCCACGGAAACGGGCGAGTTCACCGAGAAGACACTGAGCCATGAAGGCAATGAGGTGCGAGAGTTTTAGGCTGCCTTGGAAGGTCAGCGTGAAGGCGATGTAACTACAGTTGATTGAAAATTTTATTGCATCTAGACGTCTGCATACCTTCTGCCTTCTTCGGCCAGCGAGGAATTACCCCCGCTTTTGGATATGGCGCCGCTCATTTGAGCGCCAGAGGGACTTCAACCCTCCCGGACAACTTGCTGCTCAGCACGCGCTTCGCGTACTCTGATTTTGCTTCCTTCAGCATAGAAACGTCGGGGTCGGCGTCTTTCCACAGTGCGAGGAACTGGCGATATTCTGACCGGCTCTTGTCCACGTCTCCTGTCTTGGCGTAGGTGCGTGCGAGTTGCAAATGCGCCAGTGACCAGTAGAGCGATGTTGGTTCTGTGCCGCGATGGTCAATCACTCTCTGAAACTGTGCCGCGGCTTCGCTGGCATGTCCCTGTTGAAGATATGCGAGCCCACGCATGTACAGCGTAATAAAACTACTGTTGGCGGCAAGGTCGTAGGGAATCGAGGGTTGTAGTTCTTGAATCGCACCAACTGGATCGTTGTTATGCAGGCTGACTGCAGCTCGCGCTGCAGGCAGGGAAAGCTTGTTTAATAGTAGATCCGAAGGAGACTGTCGGCCTGCTTGATCGATTAAGGTTTCGGCCCTCCGTCTGTCGCCCACCCGCGCTAAAGCAAACGCGGCGGATGCCTTCACGCCTTCTGAATCCGGTGCTAATTGCAGGGCTAGACTTGCCGCTTCACGTGCCTGCTTGAAATCGCCGAGCTCAACCTCGGTTTGAGCCTGGTCAATTGTCGTTTCCGCCGCATACCCTTTCATTTCGTACTTCAGAGCGGAGGCCCGGGAAGCATCGAAGAGCTCGCGGCCCCTGCGCACTTGTCCAAGGCTCATGGCGGCCCAAGCCCGGTGATTAAGGTTGAACGATTCCTGCGGTTTGCCTTTGAACCAGTCGATCTCGCGCTGCATCGTGGTTTGATCGTTCTCGGCAAATGCAGCCATGTAGATATTGAAGTGAAGAGTAAAGCCGTCCAATTTGGCTGCAACGGCCTTATCGGCGACGGCTCTCGCCTCGGCGTATCGTCCTGCCTGCCGGTAGGCGGCTACCAAAGTTGCATACGGCAATGGGTGATTCGGGTTCAGCTTCAAAGCTTCTTGTGCGCTCTGGATTGCCTTGTCGCTATCGCCTACCTTGTAATATTCATTCCCCAAATTGTTGAACGGGATCCAGTCGTGAGGATAGGTCTGCGTCCACAAGTTGTAGGTTTCGATTGCTTTGTCATTCTCCCGAGTGGCATCCTGATAATAATGAGCTGCGATGTAAAACTTTTCCCGCTCACTGATGTGCTCGCGGCGCTCGAATGCCTGGTTCATGTATTGGTTCGCCAGGGTGTACTCGCTTAGATTGCCATAGATCGCTCCCAGCCGGGCATACGGGATGGCGAAGTTCGGGTCGAGATCTATCGCCATTTTGTAAAACTGGATAGCCTCCGTTTCCTGACTCTGCGCGCGCTTTTCATCGGCGGAGGTGTAAGCCTTTAACGCGGCCAAAGAGCCGGTCGTCGCCTGCTCAATGGGTGTGTCGAATTTCTGAATCGAGCTCATGGCCTCGCCCAGCTTGCGGCGAATCGGCGGAATCAATTGGCCGAGCCGGTTTAGAACTTCGTCCTTGTTTTGCGCTTCGGCCTCGGCATGCGCTAGAGAATCTCCGGAAAGGCAGTTGGTCGCGTCCAGATCGAGAATGTATTTGTTGCCAACGCTGACTATCGAACCGCCTACAACTACTTTGGCGCCTTCCCGCTGACACACGTCGCGAGCAACTGGCGGCACGACCCGCTCGTCGGGTTGCTTCCCCATCAGCCTCAACGTCTGTCTTGTGGCCGAATCCAGCACAATGTTGAAGTAAGGTGACTCGGCGAACTTAACCGTGACCGCTTGCTTCAGCGTTCCGTCGAAGATGGGCTCACCTGTCGTATTCACGAAGTCAGAAACCAGAACCCAGTCGGTCTCGCCCAAGGCTAAAGACTTGGTTCTGTGGCCAAGACGAACTGTCCCCAACGTCAGGAGAATGATAGCGCCAGCAACCGATAGGACCCACTTCCAGCGTGGTTTCCTGGGTTCCGATAAGAGCGGAGTCAAAGTGCCGGTCGCATGGGTTGCCGCGGACCTGGCAGGACCAGATGTTTCGCGCTGCTCCGAGCCCCGTTTTAGCGACTTCAAGTCGGCGCTCAGCTCGGCAGAGCGCTGGTAGCGCAGGTCCCGGTTCTTCTCTAGAGCCTTGTTGATAATTTCGTGCAGTTCGGGAGGAAGATTCGGATTAAATAGCAAAGGCGACCGTGGAGTCTCATGCAGGATCGCACCAGAAACCGCGCCCGAGGTTTTGCCGCTGAAGGGCTGGACGCCGGTCGCCATTTCATAGAGCACGATTCCAAAACTGAAGAGATCGGTACGCCCGTCGAGTTCGTCTCCCCGAACTTGCTCTGGTGACATATAAGCCACCGTTCCCAGCGCAACTCCGGTTTCCGTGAGGTGCCCTTCGACAGGCGGTGCATCATCCAGTGATTCCTCGGGGCGACTTGCACTCTGCGATTGCCGGCTAACCTTTGCCAGCCCGAAATCCAGCAACTTCGCCTGCCCCCGTTTCAGTACAAAAATGTTGGCTGGCTTGACGTCCCTGTGAACAATGCCAGTAACGTGCGCGGCTTCAAGGGCGTCGGCGATCTGCGCCCCCAGGTCGAGGATCTGCTCAGTGGGGAGCGGCTCGCGGCCGAGGATGTGCTTGAGGGTCCGGCCGTCCAAGAACTCCATGGCGATAAATGCATTGCCCGCATGCTCACCGATGTCGTAAATCGTACAAATGTTGGGATGATTGAGGGCAGAGGCGGCTTGCGCCTCGCGTTGAAAGCGGCTCAACCACTGGCGGTCTCCGGCAAAGTCGTCGGGCAGAAATTTGAGGGCCACAAAACGATGCAGGCGCGTGTCCTCGGCCTTGTAGACAACTCCCATGCCACCGCCGCCAAGTTTTTCGACCACGTGATAGTGGGAGACTGTATTGCCAATCAGTTTCGCCTCCCTGGTTGTCCCGGGCTCGTTGGCGACCAGCTTTCCCATAACCTCCAGCGCGGGCGACTCAATGAAATGCTCGGCTTTTTTCTCGTGTGTGAGCAGCGACTCCACTTCGCGTCGAAGTACTTCGTCGTCCCCACAAGAGTGTTCGAGGAATTCAGCGCGGTGGCTTTTGTCGCGCTCCAAGGCCAGGTGATACAGCTCTTCGACTCGACGCCAGAGTTCAGGCTCCATGGCTGTTCCCTTCACTCAACTCCCGCAGCAGCCAGACCTTGGCCAATCTCCAGTCCCGTACTACGGTTTCCGTCGAAACTTTCAACACTTCACCGGTTTCTTCGATGCTCAATCCGCCAAAAAATCTCAGTTCCACCACCTTGCTTTTCCGCTCGTCTACGACCGCGAGCGCCTTCAGCGCATCATCCAAGGCCACTAGGTTCGTATCGGGTTCGCTGCACACCGATGGCGCCTCGTCTAGGGACATGTGAGGCGCACCAGCGCCTCTTTTCTGATAACCGCGGGAGCGCGCGAAATCGATCAGAATGCGCCGCATCAGGCGCGCGGACACGGCAAAAAAATGCGCCCGATCCTGCCAACTCATTTTCTTGCAGTCAACCAGCCGTAAGTAGACTTCGTTGACCAGTGCACTCGTTTGCAGAGTATGACCGGATCGTTCACCCGCCATGCAACGTTGCGCTGCCCGGTGCAATTGCTCATACACCAGAGGGGTGAGCTTTTCGAGAGCCTGTTCGTCGCCGGCGCTCCAGGCCTTGAGGAGTTGCGTGACATCGTGGCTCGAAGGCGCAGCCATCTAAGCCTCCGTAGTTTCAATACATTACACCCAGGACCAGCAAAAGCCTAGCACCGATTCGCTGTTCTTCCTCCGAGCGGTGTGGCTTATTTCATTGCTTTCATTCATTTTTTGTCCATCGGTTGCCATTTTGACTCTCATTTCACGCCTTACTAGATAGGGCCGGTCAAGAAAGAAACCCCGAAACAGCGGAGAAAGTGACCCTGATCGCTTCAACCTGCTCACGCTAAACACGCTGGCGGATTCACGACAATGGCGTCGCTGCAACTTTGAACAGCGCGCCAACAAAACAAGGAGAAACCCAATGAAGCAGCTAGCAAAGCACATGTCTCGCAACACGTTAATCAGATCGATCGCAGCTCTATCCATTCTGGGCATCGCCTGTATGACTGCATCTGCCCAGCTCACGCTCGACAATTTTACGAAGGGGAACTACGGCAAAGTCCTCAAGACCCCAGAAGCCTATGACATCCATTATGCATCGCTGGGCCACAACAGTCCTTTAGGCGCGGCTCGTCAAACAGTTTTTCAGATCTCGTCCAATCCATATGCGCAATCGAGCACACTGGATATTGGCAAAGGCATTTGCATAATGGACTCTGGTTTTCAGGACCCCTCTGGCCTGCAGATTGGCTACGGGTTTAATCTCTCCGGGGTTGAAGTTCCATTGGCTCTGGATCTCGGCGCATATTCCGGTTTCCAACTGAACTTTGCAGGCATCTCCAGTTCCGAATCCCTATATGTGGTCATGACTGTATTCCCGCACAGCGGCGGCTATTACGGTTCCGAGATAGTGCTGCCCCCTAATGGCAACGCTTTCTCCATAGCTTTTCCGTTTTCAGGCTTTACTAAAGGAGGCGGCGGAGGCGGCCTTACCCAAGCTGACGTCAGTGATATCGACTTCATCAACATCGAAGTGGGAGGCGGCGGCTTCGTGAGTTTCGGAATAACTTCCTTTCAGGCGGTCAACTAGCCGGTCCAACAAGCAGAGACCAAAAACCGATCTGGAGTGTTGCCATGAAAAACTCGACGATACTGCTAGCCGTACTTTTGCTCTCCACCCTATCACCAAATCAAAAGGGGGACATATGTCCAAGAATTCAATATGTTGGAACGGAAACCTGCCTGTGACTGCGAATGCGATCCCGACCCCTAACTCGAATGTGAATGCGGAAACGGCGAAGCAAAGTTGCGCGCCCGTCACTCTGAAACAACGGCTCTCCAACCTGCTCCGCGAAGTGTTCGGAGGGCGCGGAGAATACCTTGGCCTGACCCCGGATTAGAGAGTTCGTCTTGAGTCAGCGCCAGGTCGCAGAGTGCGAACGTTCGAGTTGTTTGGACTAGAACCGAAAACCATTCTCAAAAAGGAGATCTTTATGAAATACCACTCTGTCGCAGTTGTCGCACTTGCGTTCGCCCTGGGGAATCTCGCATTCGGGCAAGGTGCCACCAGCTTTCCCGTGATCGGGATCACCAACGCCCAAAGCTTGCAGATCAATATAGTCGCTGATTCTACCGGTTCCTGCGCGGCCGAACTTCGGTTTCAGAACAGCAGCGGCGCCCCTGTCGGTCCGACATTGAGTGTGAATCTCGCTGCCGGGCAATCCGCGTCGTTGGCCGTCAACGGCAATACTTTGGTGAAAGGCTTTGCCCAGCGTATCGAGTTGCTTCCAGCCATTAGCCCGAGCACCCAATACCCGCCCAACCCTTGCCACGCTTCCGCCGAAGTGTTTGAGAATTTCTTAGCCAACACCACGGTGGCGGTTGAGGGTAATCCGGACTATCCAATCATCGTAGGATCTGTTTACAACGTCCCGGTCGGCATAACCCTTTTTCAAACCGCGCGGCTGAATGTGGTGGCGTTTCCACCAGTGCCCTGTATCGGATCGATCAGCTTTGCCGACAGCAATGGCAACACAATCGGCAAGCCGCTGAGCGTAAATCTGAGTGCGGGGCAAGCTGCGTTTCTCGATCTGCCGGGCACCGAGGTAGTCAGCAAGTTCGGGCAACGTGCGGAAATTCAGCCGGTAGTGAACGTTACCCAGATCGTGGGAGCGCCCAACGCGTGCATCGCCTCGACTGAGGTGTACACCACGCTGATCGGAGAGACGGCGGTGTACTATCCGCCCGTTCCGTGCAGCCCGTCCGACACAAGCTGCGTGTCGTTTTAGCCGAGAGCGGCAAAAGGGCGTCGCGGTTTGTTCGTGCCCAGAGCGCAGCAATGAATGGACTAACGATCAACGTTTGTGGAGGAATGAAAAATGAAATACCGAAACGTAAGGATCGTACTCAGGCTGATCGCCGTGTTCTGCAGTTTCGCGCTGGCGGGAGCGGCACAGCAAACGTCAAGCGGGGAACCATCCACCACATCGAGCACGAACAGCGCCGTGGTCCCACGTCTGGTGAATTACAGCGGCGTTCTCACCGACGTAAATGGAAAGCCGCTGACCGGCGTGGTTGGCGTCACCTTCGCCCTCTACCAGGACTCCGAGGGCGGAACGCCGCTCTGGATGGAAATCCAGAATGTCCAAGCCAGCAAGAGCGGTCACTATTCCGTGATGCTGGGTTCTGCCAGCAGCGTGGGATTGCCGCAGGATGTATTCGTCACGGGCGAAGCGCGCTGGCTGGGAGTGCAGGCGGAAGGGCAAGCTGAACAGCCTCGCGTGCTTCTGGTGGCAGTGCCTTATGCCCTGAAGGCTGGCGACGCGGAGACCATTGGCGGCCTGCCGCCTTCAGCCTTCGTGCTCGCGAATCGATCTCAGCGAGCAGCAAGCGGTGCAAAGGCTAGCAGCCCGCTGGCTTCGGCGGGGGTCCAGAAAAACTCCGTACCGCCCGCGAATCCCGATGTCACGGGGAAGGGCCTGGTCAACTACATTCCGATGTGGAACACGACCAGCGACATCGTGGACTCCATCATCTTCCAGAAGACTTCGGAGATCGGCATCAACACAACCACCCCCGCTGCAACCCTCGACGTGAACGGCAAAGCCGACATTCGCAATACGCTGACGCTGTTTCCCAAGGGAACTGATTCCACGCTGGCCATCAGTGGGACCGCATTCAATATCGACCAAACGGGCAAGATGACGTTCATCTCTGGGCAGACCTTCCCCGGAACGGGCGACGGCACCATCACCGGCGTGACCGCAGGCACTGACCTCACCGGCGGCGGCCCCACGGGCGATGTCACCCTCAATCTCGACACCACCAAGGTTCCACAACTCAAGGCCGCTAACACCTTCACTGGGAATCAGACCATCACCGGCAATCTGAGCGACACGGGCAACATCAGTTCAACCGGCTCGATTACCGGGCAAACGGGCAGCTTCAGCGGAAACAATTCGTCGCAGATCGTAAATATCACGCAAAGCGGCGGAGGAAATGGCATCAGCGCAACGTCGACTAGCGGCGTGGGCCTCTCCGGCGTAGGAATCTATGGCGTCCAAGGGCAATCGGCTACCGTGGGCGGCCCCGGGGTTTATGGCATTGCGACCGCTGCCGGTAGTGAGGGTGTGTTTGGCGTCGAGTCGGCGACGTCGGGCACAAACTACGGAGTATATGGTCAAAATGCCTCTGCAATCGGTGCTGGCGCAAGCGGCATGTCGACTTCAGGAACGGGAATGGGCGTCCTGGGGCAAGCGCCTGGGTCAACTTTCAGTGGAACTGGCGCATCTCTCGCAGGCAAATATGCTTTTGGCGTTGCAGGCGACACGAGCGCAAATGGCATCTTTTCCAGCGGCGTTATGGGTACCGCAGACGATGCTATCGGCGTGCTCGCGGAGAACAATGGCCCTACCTTCGGAACGATTTATGCCGTGAACGATACAACAACCTTCAACAAGGGAGCCACGGTTTTCGCCGGGTTCATGCCGGGAGTCTTGGGGAGTGCAGCTGTTGTATTCGGGGATGCGGGCTGCGCTTCTGGTTTTATGGCTCTCCAACTCGGTTCAGCATTTTCCATGGGTGATTGCAAGAACTACACGCTGCTGGGAGATACAACAGGGAACACATATGTTAACGCCGTGGGCGGTGCGGATATCCACTTCCGCCTCGGCAATGGCGAGCAAATGACGATCACAAACGGAAATGTCGACGTTCTGGGCACGCTCTCCAAAGGTGGCGGCTCGTTCAAGATTGACCACCCGCTCGACCCGGCCAACAAATATCTCTACCACTCCTTCGTCGAATCGCCGGACATGAAAAACATGTACGACGGCAACGTCACCACCAACGACGCTGGTCTGGCCACGGTTACGCTGTCGGATTGGTTTGAGACGCTCAACCGGGATTTCCGCTATCAGTTGACCGTGATCGGTCAGTTCGCGCAGGCCATCGTGGCTTCTGAGATCAGCGGAAACCAGTTCAGCATTCGCACCGACAAGCCAAACGTGAAAGTCTCGTGGCAGGTGACGGGAACGCGGCAGGATGCGTTCGCCAACGCGCACCGGATTCAGGTCGAAGTGGAGAAAGCCGCGGCCGATCGCGGCCGCTATCTATATCCCGAACTCGTCGGAGCGCCTGAAACGGCACGCATCGGCTACATGGCGCCAGCGCCGGGAGGCGAGCACATCGTGCACCATCGTCTGGAGATGCCGCGGCGAGGCAACGCCGCTCCGCCGCCCCAGCGGACGCCACTCAGCATTCCCATTCCACGGAGGCCGGCTCCGCCCAATCTAACTCCACCGCTCCATTCCGTGGCGCCGGCCGCGCAAGGGAACAAACCGGGAGTCAATCAAAGGTAGCGGCTGCACGGCTTCTATGGATTCACGAAAACTGGTTTCCCCAACAAAGAAAAAAATGGAGACGCGCCATGAAAACACCGACCCTTCGTACCTGGCTCCCAGTTCTGTTCGTGCTCGCACTGACTTGTGTGCTGAACAGAGCATATGGACAAATCACGCCCCGCGCTGACGCTTACACCAACACCGCTTCCCCCACCTCAAATTTCGGAAGCGCAGGGACTCTCAACGTCGTAAGTGCTTCCGAGACGGCCTACGTCCAGTTCGATTTATCGGCGGTTCCCACCGGCTATACCGGAGCCAACATTGCCAAGGCCAGCTTGAAGCTCTACGTCAATTCGGTAGGCACGGCGGGAAGTTTCAACATCGATTACGTGAACGGAGCCTGGACGGAAAAGACAATCACCGCCAACCTGTCACCTGCGCTGGGCACAACGATCGCAAGTAGCGTGTCGCTGACAAAGTCGCAGGTAGGCGATTACATCGTCATCGACATCACCTCGGCAGTGGAGGCATGGCTCAACGGTACGCAAGCGAATGATGGAATTGCGCTGGTCGCAAACAGCCCGCTGAATTGCAGTTTTACCAGCAAGGAAAATACAGGGACCAGCCATCCGCCTGAATTGGACATCGTGTTTCTCGGTAACGGCGCGCAGGGCCCGGCTGGACCACAAGGTTCTGCAGGCCCGCAAGGTCCGCAGGGCTCTTCCGGCCCGGTCGGCCCCGTAGGTCCGCAGGGGGTCGCAGGCCCATCCGGAATCAATAATCGCGGAACGTGGGTCTCGACCACGGCCTATCAAATCAACGACTCGGTCAGCTACGAAGGTTCGTCCTGGATCGCGCTGATCGCCAACACGGATTCGGCTCCCGGGGTCAGCAATCCCAATTGGCAATTGCTGGCCGCAAAGGGAGTCAATAACCAGGGGAGCTGGGTTTCGAGTGTGAACTATCAGGTGGACGACGCAGTGACTGACGGCGGGCAATTCTGGCTTGCAGTCGCGCCCAGTCTCGATTCCGAGCCGTCGATTCTCAACCCCAATTGGCAACTCATCGCCGCGAGCGGCGCCGCGGGTCCTACAGGCCCGGCGGGTCCGCAGGGCGCGGCGGGCCCAGCCGGAGCCGCGGGATCCCCGGGACCGCAAGGCGCGCAGGGTGCAACCGGACCGCAAGGGCCTGCGGGTGTGACGGGGCCAATTGGGCCACAAGGAGCCACTGGTCCCGCTGGGCTCGGCGGATTTAATGGTATGCAACTGTTCACGACCGCGGGCACAACCTCGTTTGTAGTACCGGCCAACGTGACCAACTTGCTGGTTGAAATGATCGGCGGCGGCGGTGGGGGCGGTTCCGGCAATAGCCAGGGTACGACCGCATTCTTTGTTGGCGGAGGCGGAGGCAGTGGAGCGTACACCAAAACCCTCGTACCCGTCACTCCGGGCGCGACCTACAACATTGTTGTTGGAGCCTATGGCACGGATATTGAGGGTGCAAACGGAAGCGACGGCGGGAGCAGTCAAATCACCAGCAGTGACGGCTCCGCGATCCTAGTCTACGCGAGCGGCGGCAGTGGGGGAGCTGCTGCAACCACTGCTGCAGACGGGACTTTCGGCCAAGGGGGTAGCAATACGGGAAACCCAGCGGTTTTCGCCTCCCCAGGAATGCCAGGGCAGGTCGGCAATGGTGACGGGAGCGGCCCTCCGGGCGGAAGCGGTCTCGCGCTTGTTCCGAACGGCCAAACGTTCGGCGGAGGTGGCGCTGGCGGGGGACCGGGGCCGTTCCCGGGAAATCGGGGAGGAGCCGGCGTCGTGCTAATCACTTTCTGAGCTAGGCGTCCCGAACACAAAGCGCCCCGGGAAAAATGTGTGCGATTCCGTGTGATTACCGCGGAGCAGTTCGTAGGCGCCGAACTTACAAGTGTGATGGCCGCGGATCACGGTGAGGATTGTCCACGAACTCGTAGTGGCGCAGGATGGTGATGTTGGGAATGAAAATGCTCGTTCGCAAGTTGAGGGTGTTGCACGCGAGAATGTCGCCGAGCTCTGCTCGGCCGGGTTCTCCAGAAGTTCCCATAGCGTCCGAAATTCCGCATCGGCCTCAAACATCTTCTCTTTGACTGGTCCGAGATTTTGCCGGTATTTTCAATCTCCATCTCGGTACGTCTCAGCAAAGCAAGGCGAGCCCGATCCTTCGAGAACAATGGGTTCCGGTTGATTTGCCCGATGGAAAGTGGGTCTACTACTCGGACCAGTTCAACGGTGCAAAGCCGGCTTCAACCTTCTGAAGCGGGGCGCTCTTTCATAATGCATTGACGTGCCCAGAACGGGACGCCCGTTCCGAACAGTTCCCTGTAGAACTGCTCATCACCAACTTATAGGTGTGATCTGCATTAACGCAATGACCCGTTCGTGATGCGACCTCTGTTACCTGTAAGGATTGCGCGGTTCGACTTGCGTTTCAGGCGAAGGGATAATATCTAGTTGTTCATCGGGGTCAGAGCCAGGCAAGCCGCGTAGCTCGCCGGGACGGTAGTGATTCCAGGCGCGCCGTTACGCACAACGCCGTCATCAGCGGCGCAGAACGACTTCGTACCCGAAGTGCTCGAGATGGGTACTGCCGTGGTGTAGAACGTGGAAGGCGCCGCAGCCGCAGGAGCCGTGACCGTAATGGCAAATTTATAACCGCTCTTACCTAAGCCGCCGGGGCCGTTGGTGGCCAGGTTATTGTCAATCAAGCAGCCATTGGCGGTTCCCGGAACGCAAGGTGTAGCAGCGCCGCCCAACTGGGCCAGCGTGGCATAACCCTGAGTCGGATAAGCGCCGTAGTAGCCAACTTCGCCGACAATGATGGTGTGCTCGGAGGCGGCCGCGGACGAATCGTTGGCAGCCATACGGGCGCGCATCAGGTTAGGAATTGCAATAGCCGCGATGATCAGGATGATGGCAACCACGATCAGCAGCTCAATCAGTGAGAAGCCTTTCTGTTTTCGCACTTCTTTATTCCCTCGTTAGTCGGCTTTCGTTGACTGGTCATGGAATACGCGCCGTCAGGTTTCATATTCTCAATTCTGGGACCAGTGGGCTAGTTACCTCGGTTATGGTCCAGATTCCTCCGTTACCCCGGCGCGGGTGTTAAAGCCGGACGCAAAATCCGTTGGCGTTTCAAGAAGGCAGAACGGGCGCAGGACGTTCCAACGGAGATGATTCTTGACGAAACATCGGCATTTCACTCATTGACTTTGAAGGGGTTTTGGGCGCTATCGCCTGATAGCGTCAGTTGACAATTCTTGTGCAAGCAGCTCAGGGATGGTTGGAAGGTCGCCACGCTGCTACTGCAATTTCGCGTACTCGGCTTTGGCCTGCTTCAGGATGGGGATGTCGGGGTCGGCGTCTTTCCAGAGGGTGAGAAAATCTTTGTAGGCGGCGAGTGTTATTTCACCCTTGCGCTTCGCTATGACTTCACCTCCATCAGGTTGTCAAAGGGACTTTCACCCTCAAGCTGTCGAACATGCTCGGCACACAATGAAAAACCCGGTCCGCAGTGCGGACCGGGGCTGGTTATAACGGTTCTGTCAGTTATTGTGGGGTGAAGCTTTGGTGAGAACTCAAGCTCACCACGTCCTGGAACATCGGTGTTCCGGGAGGCAGATTGTTCGGGTTCAGGAACTGCGTGTCGAAAAAGTAGTTACGGTTGGGAGGAGAGTAGACGGAGTTGCAGCACTTGAATATGCCGGTGGCATATTGCGAATAGTACATGCTGATCATCGAACCGGCATAGTTGACCGTCGCTGCGTTCGCGGGATTATCTCCGCCGTCGCTTCGGTCTTCGAGATAGCGCAGGAAGTTGTGCATGCCGCCGTCGGTGCCGAAGTCATTCCAGGGGACGGCAGCGGCAAATCCTGGCTGGGGGAACGGAATGCTTTTGCCAGCGGCGATGGCGACCCGGTAATAGCTGGTGTTACCCTGTCGGCCGGGGTTGCCTGCGACGTTGACCGCTTGCTGTGGATATTTGAAGCTTTCCTGATCGTACCAGCCCCTTTTCGGCGTTGGCACGTTGACCGTGTTTGGCGGGTTGGAAAGCAAGGTGACTGCGTCCGCAATGATTGCAGCTGCGGAGTGTGGAGTGGTGGTTGTGTTTTCGCTTGGCCAGAAGGGATCCGCGGAGCCGGTGTTGTAATCTCCATAGACATAAACCGGTTCCTCCGAGGCGACGGTGAAGCCGCCCGTCCCTTGCAGCACCTGCCCGTTGGGCAAGGGGTTGGCGCCCGTGGGTGGAACGAAACTATTTCCAAGGGTGTCCATGCCACCGTCTACGAGGCGCAGGACGTGCCGTGGGCCAGTGACCATGTTCCATTCGGCCGTAGCGGTGCCATACGTGGGAACGCCCGCGAGGCTGCCCGAATAGCACTGGATCAAATTACCCGTGACAGTACCGGGAATGTAATAGGGTTTGGCCATGTTCGCGGCCGTAATCCCAAAACCGGCACCCAAGTTTGTCTGGCCCCAGTTGTCGACGTTGGTGCCAAGTATCCCCGTACCTTTTACGGCCGTATCTTCCGGAGAATAAGGAGTGGGTGTGGCGGTGGCGTAGTACGTGATTGCTTCCAGCGTGCCGTTTGGCGCGCCCACCGCTGAGCCACTGTTAACTACATCGCTCAAACCGGACATGCCGGAGAAGCCGTTATAGAAGGGACCGGCTGGAGCGGGGAACGGGTGGAGATCTGGCATCATGCCGCGATGGTCCATGAAATAAACGATATAGCCATTCTCGACGGTGCCATTCTGGCTGGTCGTGCTCACTAGTTTGCCGCTGCCGCCGGCGTAGGGTGCTGCCCCTTGCAGCCACAGCCATAGATTGCCCACGTCGAGCTCGACGGCGTTCATGATTCCGTTCGGGCTGCAGTCGGAGTTGGGCGGCGCCACGTCGCCGGCAGGGCGGCTATCTCTAGGCTCTCCTTCGCGGGAGTCGTAGAAGTTAATGGGAATCCAGTTGTTTGCGGTTGCCGCAGCGCCAGTTGCGTTGGATGGAGCTTTCGCGCTTTGAAGCTGCTGGAGTATGAGGATGGCGGGGCTGATTGGATTCTGGCACGGGCCCGTCGGGTAATTGGGGAAGTTGCCGCAATATGGAACGGTGGCGCTGCTGGCGGAGTAGGGATGAGTGGGAGGCCAGTCGTAGCCACGAGCGAAGCCGTAACCGAGCCATTGCGTCGTAATGCCAGTCCAGGTCAGAGTGGTGTTGTTCCAATATTCCACGCGCAGCCATGCACCCTGACACTGTTTGCCGGCAACGGTGACCTGTCCGAACAGGGGCCAATTCGGCCATGTCGTAACGGTGCCGGCGGTGCAATTCGTCGGTGCCGTGCTGGTCCAATTGTTTGTGCCCGCGCTGGGCACGGCCGCGGCGTAGTACATGTTTCCGGCAGTAACTCCGTTCCCGGTCGCTACAGTCGGTAGATTCTGGAATGGGCTAGCGTTCGGTGTGCCGAGCTGTATGTCTTGGGTGGCTGCGTCGGCCCGGACGCTTCCCGGGTAGAGGTCGGCCTCCGTATCAGCCAGCAGGATGCGGATGGCCGCCTCGTTGTAGAGCCGGGCACCGGCCAGAAGGGGTTTGTCGCTCGCTTGTTGCCGACGAATGATTTCTATGGCTCCAATCGCGTCTGACTGCATGAAAGGCAGTTGCAGCTTGGTTGCGCCGGTTGCTCCGGTGGTGATGAAGCTGTTGAATCCGCCGGCTGCCGTGTTTCCGGTGGAGACGGTTTGCCATTTTATCGGGGCGTTATTCACCGCGCCAGCGACGGGCGGGAAGCCACCCGTCCAACTGCCCTCGCCGAGCGCGTTGCAATTCGCGGCGGGTCCGGCTGCAGGGCCATTAGGACAAGCGCCGGTGGCGGCGGGCACGTAGACTTGGCCGCCGTAGCCGGTGCTGGTAGGGTGACCGTTTTCGAGCTGGTCCATCACAACCTGGCCCACTGCGGCAATTTTGTCGGTAAAGGTTAAGCTCGAACCCGAAGCAAGAAACAGATTACCGTTGGTGTGAATTCGGCCGCCGAAGTTAAAGTTTGGGCCAGCGAAATAATCGCAATCGCCATCGCAGAAGACTCCAAACTCGAAAGCAGGAAGCAGACCGACTTCCACCGTGCGGGTGAGGGTTATGGCTGCGCCGGTAGCCGCCAGAGTATTCGTGCCGACCTGACCGGCACTCGACTGTCGCTGCGCTGTGACTGTCAGGGTAAAGGGGATGAGAGACGCGACCATGCCCTGATTCTGACCGGAGCCAACGATGTCCCAGGTTGAGCACGAGCTGGGAGTTGGGCAAGCCGTTCCGCTAGGTGTCGCCGATGGCCAAGTGACACCATACGTGGGGTAGTTAATGCCGGTGATGGTCGAACCGGTAAGCGCGGTGGGGAAGTTGGCCGCGTTGCTCAAAGCCGCAATGTCGGCAGCACTGGGGGTCGAAGACTGTTGATACAATTGCGAGAGCTGTGAGGTTAGGTTCTCGATGCCAGCCTCCGCCCCATAATAGGCGATATTGCCTTCCAGGTCATTGTTGCCCATGCGCTGTTCGTTGTTGACCAGGTACAACAGCCCTACCGCCATGGCCGACAACAAGAGCGTCAACAAAAGCGTTGCGATGAGCGTGAAGCCTCGCGAATCTGTGGTTCTTCTCCCCATATTACCCCCCTCAAACTCCTACGACCGACACGGACTGTCCATCATTCCATCATTCGGTCATTGGCAAGCGGTGCCGCTATTGCTTAAGGAATTGCAGAAGCTCATATTGCCTGCGCTAACGGAGGTAGTCAGATACATGCTCTGAGCGCGGTTGTTTCCGATATTCAAACTCTGCCCCATCACCCATATGTTGGTCTTTTGAATCAGGGCGAGATTATCTCCAGCGAGCAATGGATTCGACTGATTCGGATCTAATGTGCCGGTCACAAAATTGATCACGTCATAGCTGAACTGCAGGTTAATGATGTTGTCCGCTACTGGAACGGCATTGAGGCCGTTGACCTGGCGCATCAGACGCGGAGTCTGAACCGTGCCGCCAGCGGGAGGAACCTCAAGAAAATAAGTGACGGCGAAGAGCCGGTTGACGCTTATCGTGTCCCCCGCGCCTGTGCTAGCGACAAGGGCGGCGTTAAGACTATTTGCTCCGGCCTGGTTGAAATTGAGCGGGTCGGGACTGGTAAAGCCAATGACCCAGGGGCCGGTGCCACTTATGCTGGTGATCTCGGCGACCGCGGAAGCGATCTGCACGGAGCTGGTACCCTGGCCATTCGCCGCGCCCACACCCGTGCCCGCGTTTTGCACGCTGAACAGGAGCAAGTCACCTACATTGAGGCCGCCGGGTGCGAGGATGTTCGTGGGAAGGGAGGCATTGGGAACAGCGACTAATGATACCGTCGCAGGCGTCGAAGCTCCCGGAGGGAAAGTGAACTTGAAGTTGCTCAGCGAAAAATTGTAGTCGGAATAGATCGAGGTAATACTGTCGTTGACCGCGGCCGGGGCGCTCGGAATGACTGCGCCGTTTTGTACGCCGTTGCCGAAGCCGGGAATGATGCCAGTCATGTAATTGCCGTTGGGGTAGGTAGCGGCGGGAACATAGCAGGTGCCGCCCTGGTTGCAAGCGATCTTGCTAGGATCTGCGGCGCCTCCAGGAAGCTGCAAGCCGCCGTTGGGCAAGCCTGCGCCAGCCAGGCTGATATCTTTGGCCATCAACTCGATGCCGGCTCGCATGTTCTGCTGGGTTTCGGCGCGCTGGATGATGGTAAAAGCGGCAGTGTTGGCCTGGCGGAATACGCTGGTCATCGCCACCATCATTGCGATGCCGATGATGGAGGCGATCATCAACTCCAGAAGTGAGAAACCGTGTTGCGATTTTGAGATAGGTGGTTTCATGTTTTCGCCGGGGCTCAGTGATAGTTCGAGATCAGGCCATTCACCACGTAGTTGCGGGCTGGCCAGTTCGGTTTGGTATAAGTGATGGTTACGCTGACGCTGATGAGGTTCGTGTTGATTCCTCCACCCTGGCCGACGGGCAGGTTCACTGGGGCGAAGGCGATGGTGCGAGTAAAGTTGTTCAGGCTAAGAGTTTCGTCGTCGGCCGTTCCGAGAATGCCATCGGGACCAGGAAGGACCATGCACTCCACTCCACCGTTGGGGCAGATGGCTCCGGATGCGGTAGTACAGGAAGATGTGTCGCCCTGCACGCCGACAATTCCATACACAGGCCCAGCACACAGCATCGGCAGGGCGCCGACTGCGAAGATTCCGGGGGGGTTGCCGTTAGTGTTGTTGATCGATGACCAAGGGATCTGCTGGCTGTTGCGGGCGGTGTAGATGCTCTCCAAAGCCTGGAGCGCTTTCTGGCGGGCGATCAAGTCTTCCTGAGCCGACTCAGTCGCCGTAATAGCCACGCCAAAGCTTGCCAGCACGGCGCACATGCCGACCGTCAGAATTACCATGGCGATCATCACTTCCACCAGCGCGAAACCGCGCTGGCCGCGACGCTTCCCGAATTTTTTGTTTGCTTGCGTCATTGCTGTTCCCAAATAGGACCGCCTGCCTGCTGAGCGAGAAACCATCCACGGATTCTGCCCGTCGGTCCCCACACGGTGATAGCTTTCGAGGTGTACATGTTTCCGCTGGGGCGAGTGATGTACACGACTCCGCTACCAATAAGATTGCCGAGGTTGTCTTGCGCCGAACCGTCGGGCATGAACACCACATAAGGTGGATTCAGGGGGACACCTGGCGCAGCTGTGGATTCGAAATCGAGGGCAGTGAGGCCGGCGCCGAAGCCGTCCGGAGTATTAACGGTAGGAATGCCTGCCTGCGCAGCAAAATTCACATCCGGCGGGAGTGAATAGTTCATGACCTGCTGTATCGGCTGCGCTATTCCTCCAACCACTGGAGGCTGGTACTGGACCTGGACGTAGGCTGGCGTGCCACCACTAAAAGGGTTGCCCACAGTAGGGAAAAAGTTGATTTGGTATTGGTGGCCCTGGGTAATTGCCAGGTTTCTAGTGTTGCGCAGGACCATCAAGGTCGTTTCGTAAGCGGAATTGACATGGTTCTGCAATAAGAGGGGCTGCAGCGTCGAAAACGTAACCCCAGCGATGATCAACGAAAAGCTGATGGCGATCGCCATTTCCAGCATTGAGAAGCCGCGTTGCCTCATCGAAGCCATTCCTTGTCGAGGGGGAGTCGTCTGGTAAAGCCGCCACGCAAAAGTCATTGCCAAGCCGACGCTGCGAAGTGCAGCACGGCCAGCAGACACCTTCTCCGGTGTCGGCATTTCTCATCGTAGGGAGGAGGGGTGACAGCGTCAACGCACCACGGTGCAACGCTGGAGCATTGGTCTTTTGTAATGGCGATGGTGACTCAGGTCACTCGGTTGACGCCGCTGGAGTCAACAGAAATTTTGCGGAATCTGAAGCCAAAGGGAGATGACTCCGGCAACTTGTCGGGAGAACTGGAGTGATCCTACGATCAATCGTGAGACCGTGGAGATCATTGCTCAGCAAAAGAAGCTGTTTCGAGAACAGTTCGGGCCGTGAACCGGGGCCGGATGATCCATTGTTTTTCGAGCCAAGCGTCGCCGTTCCCAATTTCTTGACGACGAGTCCACTGATGAAGTATGGAAGAGCTTGTTGCAGGCGGCAGGCGCTTAACTCGCCCAGATTCAGAATCGGCTCTTTTCGTAGTGGGGCTGTGCCAGTGTGAGGTGTTGAGCACGGAAATATCGCGGTTACACCAGTAATCCTGACAACGTTCTGGTGATTGCGACATAATTCCCGCTGTTGATGCAGGTCGCGAGAGGAGAGGTGCGATATTGGGAAAACGCCGAGAGCCTCGGATGCAGGCGAAACTGCATGTCCGAATCGCCGGGATCGATGCCGGCGGACGGCCGATTCTCCTCATGGTTCCGACGCGCAACGTCAGTCGGCAAGGGGCTTTCTTAGAAGGCATTCAAGGCACGTTGAAGGTTGGGGAGATTGTCGCTATTACCTACAAGACCAGTAGAGCCCGGTTCCGTGTGACTTGGGTGGGCGACGGCGAAAGAGCGGGGCAAATTGGTGTCCAGAGTGTGGAAACAGAAAAGTGCATTTGGGATGCAACAGCTTTGCTACCCATGGCTGCCGACATGTACGTCGCACCGCCTGTCAAGGAACGCGAAGGTTCGCCGTAGATGTCCACCTTCCGGCAGGGTGCCCGAGGGATCAAAGACGGTCTCAGATTCGCCCCTTCTGTTTTTGCAAGGCCAGATTACTGTTCACAAAATCGCGATTGCGCTCATTCAGGCAGGGGAGCATTTTGCCGTCGCCAGACACTACCCCCGTCTTGATTGACCTCTCCCTCATCCCCACCTAACATGTCTAGCCAGTGTCTACTCCCTCGCAACCCGTGGGGCAAACGGTTTCCCATTACCCCATCCCGAGCAGGATCGGCGGCGGTGGTATGGGTGTGGTCTACAAGGCTGAGGACGTGAAGCTCGGACGCTTCGTGGCCCTCAAGTTCCTGCCCGACGATGTAGCCAAAGACCCGCAAACCCTCATCCGCTTCCAGCGGGAAGCCAAAGCTGCCTCCGCCCTGAATCATCCGAACATCTGCACCATCCATGAGATCGATGAGCACAACGGCCAGGCTTTCATTGTCATGGAGTTTCTGGACGGCATGACGCTCAAGCACCGCATCGCTGGGCCGCCAAAGGGCAGCTTTTCCACCTGAAAAAGCGCGAGCGCTACTGTCTGCCACGCTGGAGGCTAGCTATCGCGCGGACTCACTGGTCTGCGCCTCTTCCGCCCGTCTTTGAGGGTGAGGTTCCAGTTCGGGGTTTTCTTGCGTTTGCCGGTTGAGAAATATCACTCAGGTATCCGGCCCACATATATGCCGCGCCAACTTGCGGCCGGTCAGCGCGAATTACCTCACCGGTTGCGATCAAACGCCTCAATATGGAGTGAATCGAGGTCAGTGGATGCTTGTAATGGCTGAAATCAAAACCAATGGTGGGCAGTAAGTCCCGTACCGAAACTGGCGACAGCCACATGGGATAGTAGTGAAGCACTCGGCGAACAGCTTCGGTCACGCCGAGGGGACCCGTATTGGAAGAAAGAATGGCAGAACTCGTGGTTCCCTTATTTCCCCGTGCTGCGTTCGAACGCACGCGTCGCTGAACCTTGAGAATCTCCGCATCAAGATCCCGGCGGGCTCTTATAAGGCTCGAAAGTTGTAGAATTGAGGCCTCGGTCAGTCGCTGATAGTCAATCGCCATAGGAGCCCCCGAGAACAGCCCACGCCTCGTCGAGAATCTTGGCTGTACTTGGCAATACAACGGCGCCAGCCGCAATATCAAATCATTTTGGATTTTGTAACAAGGTTACTGAGGTAACACGATACAGCCCTCGGGCTGATCGGTTTTCCGTTTGGCATCCTGATGAAGGAGGCCCGGACAAGTTCCGCCAAGAAGATGCGCACCAGTTGAGCTACTCGAAAACCGAACTCGGGCAGACTGCGAAATCGCTCACTCGGATGACCTCGACGCAGGGGATTTCCCTGGGGACGGCCATGGCGATCTCGGGTGCGGAGCCCAACCGCAACCTAGGCTATCACTCTTCGCGTGTGACCTCGGTTTTTATGGCCTTGTTCGACGTTACGACGGGATGGTGGATGGGGAACCCACGCTTTGCGACACCGTGGCAAAGCGTCGGGCCACCCTCTGGGCTCGCCTACTTCGGTGCTTGTCTTCTCAATCAGGGCCATTAGGTCCTCAAACTCGTATTGGCCATCGAGTTCGGCATCGCAGGCCCTTGGCGCGCGCGTTGAGATTGATTTTTCCAAAATCCGGCCCAAGGGCGGGCGCCAAAGTAAATGTAACTTCGTGGTTGGAGACATTTTCTACGATCCACAGAATCCCCACGATCGCGGCAAGCTGTTTTACGTTAAGGCCAGCCTTCCCACCAAGCCCGGCAAAAAGACCGTGAACAAAGATTCGCTTCCGGACTACGTCTGGCGCTACGCCGAAAAGCACAAGACATTTCCACACCAGAGCACGGCCGACCAGTGGTTTGATGAATTGCAGTTTGAGAGCTATCGCGCTCTAGGGCAATGCATCGGGCGTGAGGCCGCCGTTGAAATCGGTCTGGCGATCGACAAGGCGCTCGGCTAGCGGCCCGGCCTAAAACACATCTTGACTCCACGCCCTAATCTCGGTGCCTTCGTGCGTACCTTCTCCGCACTAGAAGAACCAGAACAAGGCCAAATTAGAAAACTACACATTCCTAACGCCATGTGTGGAAATCAAGAAGGCTAATCTTTACGGGGTTTGCACGGAGCAATTCTGGGCAGGTTTACTAACACCGCTGCCGTAAGGTGTGGTGGATCACGTATTTTCGAGTGATCCTCACGCGGTGCGGCTCGGTCAGTTGGGGGGAAAGGCTAGAAGTCGAAAGCTAGCTCTGAGGAACGCACCGCAATCGCTCAAAAGGCAGCACGTGCTCGATGGGCAAAGGTCAAGCGGAAAGTAGAGAAAACTGGCTGAAAGCTCGCGCTTCCTGCTAATGAAGTTCTTCTCGACACCTCCACGGAAAAGCGGGGAAATCCGCGAATTATCGGGTCGTCCATTCTGTACCTGTTGGTTACTCGCTAGGTACTGCAGCGTACAAATTTGATTTTGGCCTTCCTCGTTTGTGCTACAAGTGAGTGCGAGCAAGGCCCCGCCGCACGCCGGCCAGGCGTCCACGAAACTCTTTCCCCTAGAAGAAGTCTTGTAAATGCGCGAACGAGAGAAGCGCACAAAGTGTCACTCTCTAGTTACTTTATATACTATCGTCTTAGTGTAAACTACTTACGTAACGCCTTTTGCTTATGGCCGAGCGCGATCTTCAAAACGCAATCAACTCTATGCGGCAAGAGTTGAACGAAAAGGTTGGGCAAAGGGACCTTTTGAATATGCGGATTATGCACCTTGAGAAAAATATCAAGGGGCTGCGCGCTTTGCTTATCCAGGAGAGATTGACATCCCACGGGCAGAAACAGAAGAAGACGCTCGTGATTGGGATCACGGAAGCCATCCGTACCGTCATGCGCGCCGAGGAGAAGCCCTTGACGGCTGCCGAAGTTAAGACGCGCCTGACTGAGGAGGGGTTTGATCTCGAGCGATTCAGGAACTCCGCCGCGGTCATTCACAGCACTATGGCAAGGATGGCAAAGGCCGATGAGCTTAAGATCGACCGAAGGACAAAACGCTATTGCTTTCCAGAGACAGACGAATGATTTTGAGGGGAATTGCGAAGTGCCCGGTTCCGCACCAGAGCATGTTACTGAACAAGTGCCGGCATCATAAATCGTTTGCAAATGCTGGCGAATGGAAGGAGAATGTGGCCGCAATATCGCGCTTCGCCTGCACTGATAGCATCCCCCTCCACAAAATCAGTTAGACAGAATAGTGCGTCTGACTAAAACGCGGAAACTCGGCATAGCCTTCCACGGTGCGCAGCTAGAAAGTGCTCCTCACCGTTGAGCGGCCCGCTGAGATGTCGCGACGGAGAGGTTCGCAATGGATGCGTTTGAACGCAGATTACGACAATTGGAAAAACAGAAGGCTCGAGAGGAGGATGCCCAGCGAAGACGGAACTCGGGCTTTTCTCCTTGGGTCGAGAACGCGATGCAAGACCCTCTGATCTGGACCATGCTTCACACGAAAACTTATAACGAGCATTTTGAAAGAGAGGGGCGGCCATCTCCGATGGAACCGTTCCCACAGTACGAATACTTCAAGCATGGATTCGAGATCATGGACTTGGCGCGGATCACCTTGTGGGAAAAGTCTCGCGACATGATGCTGACGTGGTTGTGCGTCGCATACCTCGAACGCTTTGCGATGACAATGCCCTCGTGCGGAATTCTCTTTCAGACGCAGAAGGAGGACAAAGTAGCCCAGCTTATTAAATACGCCAAAACCCTCTGGACCAACTCCGACCCCCGCATCCGAGAGGAAATCCGCCTCGCAAAGCCGATGGGGCAGCAGTCCAGATACGAACTTCTTTTCGACAATGGAAGCTACATCATCGGCAGGTCAGCAACACGTCGGCAAACACGCGCTCGCCGCCGCCGGCCTCGTCGACAATCTCCTGCTCCCGGTCCCACGCAGCCTGCGAAGGGTAATCTTTACGCTCCGCCGTTTTCCATTCAGGGTGGAGTCGGGGATCGCGATCGGGGTGGGCCGAGTAGTGAAGCTTAGGCACGTTAACGCCATTGGCAGTCTTTCGGAGCGTCAAGCCGTGCATAACCTCCAGCGAGGTTTGCGCTGGCAGAGTCTTCAGCCGGTCAGCAATCTCTTGTGCACGCGTCATTACTCCTCCTCGTTTCGCACGATATCGTGCCGGAAATCCGAGTACCAGCCTGGTCCGGCAGAAGAGTTGAAAATGATCTTGCCACTCACCGCAGCCAGTGACTCGGCGTAGCATTCCCCGGCATCGGTCTGGAAGCTCGATTCATCGTTGAGATATCCGAAGGGATGGTAGGAGCGGATTTGATTAGCCCCGCATCGAGAGAGGGCAGCGGATCGGCTGTCTCCGAAGATATGTGCCGCTTGCTCCGGCCGCCCTTCCTCCCGAGCTCCGATGCCAGGTTCGGATTCCCGTGAAACAGGCACAAGCCGTTCGAGACGGCCGCCGCGCGGCAGGGCTTTCCGTCCTTCGTCTTGGCTCGGCATTGACTATGGTTGCGTGTTTTTTTCACATTTCCTCCTTGTCAACATTCATTTCTGCAGACCTGCCAGACCTCATTCAGAGTCGTCATGGCCTGGGTCGCGCTCTCTAGCGCCGGCCCTCACGGTAGCGGCGATCTATTTCTCGCTGGATCATCTTGAGCCGGCGGCGCGCGCTGCCTCCAATGTAAGTGCTCGGGTTGTCGTCCTCGATTTCCTCGTGCATGATCTTGGTGTAGTTCAGCACGGCCATGGTTGCCGCCTGGCGTCGGTCACGCCCTGCTTCTTCGCCTCTTCCTGCATCGTGTACACGCGCTCGACTACCCGCCGCTCCAACGATTTCCGGCTTGGCTCGGGCTGCGACATTACCAGGTACTTCATCGCGTCCCGCGCGTGATTGTCCTTGTCGACGATGGCTTCGGACGTGTTCCGACTAAGAAGCTGCTGGGCGGTCAGCTTCACGCGCCGCGCGACCATCAACTCCCACAGTAGGTTCGGGCAGTCCCGGTGCTGTAGCCCTGGCTGGGGCTTGTCCTGATAGAGTCCCTTGCGGCAGACGATCCGCACCGACGGCATGCGCTTATCGAGGTCCGCCCAATGGAGCATCAGGCGGGCGGCGAAGCTCACGTCGCTCTTGTCATCGCCGCCGAAGGAAAGCAGATTCGACACCCCGGCCTGGGCGTAGAGTTCAGCGAACGACTTGGCGCGCTCTTGGGAGTGGCCCGGCCGCTGTTCCTGCTGGTTGGTGCCATGGAACATGCTGGGGTCGGCCTGCACGTTCTCCATCCGATCGAAGTCACGCATGCGCCGCATCGCCGGCGCGTGCTGCGAGATTTCCTTGCCCGGCATGTAATACTCGCCGGCAAAAATGATGGTGCCGTCGAACCCGATGTAGGCGCGCAGCAGGGCCGTGGGGTTGGTTTTGCCGTGGTCAAAGCCGCCGGTCACAACCCAGTCCGGGTCCGGCTCCCATGCGGGGTCTTCAATAACGATCTTGTCCCAGTTACGATGAAGTCGGTGCACGAAATGAGCAAACGATTGTTCGAGGAAGTCTATTCCGGGAAGCGAACTCAGCGCGACACGCATGCGCTCGTTCGGCTTTTGGATTCGATCACCGATTCGATCCGGTTCACAGACCATGAACAGCGCCTGATCAAACTGGAAGAGGCGCGTGCCCAATCGGAGAATGGCTCTGGCTGCCCAGAGGGTCCGGTGTCTATATGAAATCAATAAACTCGGAGAATAGGTCCAGTAGTCCCGTTCGGACTTCGTCGAACGCGTGGTGCATAAATGCCAGGGGGCGGGCTCACTCTTGCAGAAGAAGGGCCAGCGGATCACTTCGGAGTCGCTTCCGACGAGGGGGCCAGCCGAGCGGTCCAAGCCACTAAACTGTCAGGCTTTGAATGTGGCTTGATTCCGAGGAAATCATGGCTTGACACGGCTCGAGCCATGACATTCCTAGAAGCCATCCTTCAATTCTTGTTCCAAAAAAGACCACTGCCCTCTCATAGAAGCTCACAATTCGTTGACGCAGTTCCAAAGCCCAGCCTAACATTGGGCAGTAGAGGAGTGCCCTGTGGTCGGTCAAGTTCTCGGTCATTGCCGCGTCGTGGCGAAAATTGGGGAAGGAGGAATGGGGGTTGTCTACCGCGCTTACGATGAGGTGCTGCAACGGGACGTTGCCATCAAGGTCGTCAAGAAAGGTGCTCATCTGGATACATCGTCGAGCCAGCGTCTACTCCACGAGGCACGCGCTTCCTCTTCTCTCGCTCATCCCAACATCTGCACAATTCACGAAGTTGGCGAGAATGAGGGCGAACTCTACATCGTGATGGAACTGGTCGAGGGCAAGTCCTTGACCGCGATGAGCGCAGCTGTAGGACTGGCACCAGAATCGGTGCTGCGATATGGCGTTCAGATCGCGAGCGCACTGGCTCGCGCTCATGATCGCGGCATCGTACATCGAGACCTGAAGACAGCGAATATCGTCATCACTGCTGACGGTCTAGTCAAAGTCCTCGATTTCGGTTTAGCCAAACAGGTAGGGAGCAGCATATTCGAGGGAACTACCCGGTCTTTTGCAAGCATAGAGAACACGTCCAGCGTGAGTGGTACTTTGCCGTACATGGCACCCGAAATCCTGCGTGGCGAGGCGGCAGACCATCGCAGTGATCTTTGGGCGCTTGGAGTTGTCCTCTATGAAGCGGCTTCCGGGCGCCTTCCATTTGATGGACGTACTGGCTTTGAGATTAGCTCGGCTATCCTGCGCGAAATCCCGAAACCGCTCGGCCCTCCTGTGCCCCCCGGCCTGTGGGCCATTATTCAACGCTGCCTGACCAAAGAACCGATCGTGCGCTATCAACGTGCGGGTGAAGTCCAGGCAGCTCTGGAAGCTGTTCAGTCTGCTGCAATCGCTTCCGCTGGTCCTGCTCCGGATCCAAATGCACCCAGGACTACCGTGTTGCACAGTGTGCGACACACTCGTGTGAGGAAAGGAGACTTTCTTTTGTTGGTGGGAACGACAAAAGGAGCATTTATCCTTCGCTCGAATGTGCAGCGCAGGCGTTGGGAAGTGGGTGGTCCTTATTTCCACGGGCACAATGTGTACGCGATGGCCTTTGATGGCCGCGGGGGCCAACACCGCATATGGGCTTCGACGCAGAGCTATTGGGGCACCCTATTGCGTTCGAGCGACGATTTCGGCAAGAGCTGGACCAATCCGCCGCAGGCGCCCATTCGATTTCCCTCCGATACCGGAGTTTCCTTGAAGAACATCTGGCAGATAACACTCGGCCGACCGGAGGAACCTAACGTGCTTTATTGCGGCGTAGAGCCCGCCGCGCTTTTCGAAAGCCGCGACGCGGGCGCAACGTGGTCGTTGGTGCGTGGGCTGTTCGATCATCCACATCGTCCCCGCTGGATGCCAGGAAACGGCGGACTGGCTCTGCACACCATTTTGCTCGATCCGCGCGACAACCAGCGAATATATGTGGCAATCTCAGCCGGGGGAGTTTACAGAACCGATGACGGCGGGTGTACCTGGACTGCGCAAAACCGGGGCATCCGTGCCATGACTATGCCCGACAGGTATCCCGAGTTCGGGCAATGCATACACAAAATCGCGATGCATTCTGATCGTCCCGAACGCCTCTTCCTGCAGAGTCATTGGGGACTGTACCGGTCTGACAACTTTGCCGAAAACTGGACAGACATCGCCAATGGAGTGCCGTCGGATTTTGGTTTTGCCATGCTCATGCACCCTAGAAATCCTGACTGCGCCTACATCGTTCCGGTCGAATCGGACGAGTTCCGATGCGCATGCGACGGCCGGCTACGGGTTTATCGCACCCGCAACGCTGGTGCCTCATGGGAGTCTCTCATGCGCGGCTTGCCCCAAAAACGCGCTTACGAAACCGTCCTGCGTGACGCAATGACTGCAGATTCATTCGATCCAGTCGGAATTTACCTCGGTACGCGGAGCGGGCAGCTCTTTGGCTCGCGCGATGAAGGAAGGACATGGCAAAAGATACTCGAAGGGCTGCCGTCAGTGGTTTGCATACGCACTGCAGTCGTGGAGGATGCCTCTGGCGCTTCACGGCCAACACTACCGAAGACTGCGGCTGCGCCATTACATCAGACGAAATCTGCGTCGAAAAGCAAGACGAGTCGACGGACGAGGTGATCCAATGCCGGTCACTTTTCACATACCGGGGGCTTTACGAGAATTTACGGCAGGACATGGTACGGTCAAGATCGAAGAATCTCCTACAACCTTGGCCGAGGCTTTGTCGGCTCTCTGGACGCTTTATCCAGGCGTTCGAGATCGTATCGCAACCGAGCAAGGACAGGTGCGGGAACACATTAATATTTTTATCGGCAGCGAAAACGTACGATATACGGGGGGACTCGCGAGTCCCGTCACCGCCGGATCTGAGATTTCGATCGTCCCGGCGGTTAGCGGTGGCTTAGAGGGTTCCGGTTATGTGCAACCTGTGGGAGCTGGAGCAAACGGTTTTTTTCTTTTCTTCATCTGGAAAACTCAATCTTGCCTTCAGTCTCGGTGGGGACGCCGTGGCAGGTCGTTGGACGGAACCTCCAGCGGTTGAGAGAGGAAAGGCCGCGCCTAGTCTAGAAGTGCTGGCGCTTCTGTCCGATCGAGTCCACAAGAGCGTGGATTGGATCTTGCGGGGAGAAGGGCATTAGCCTGGCCAGTTTTCTCGGCGCATCCCACACAAGAGAAATTGATGGATAGGTAGTGGGTCAGAAAGGTGGGCCGAGGTTCCTGCAGCGCTTGGTCGCCAAGCAGAAGGCCAAGGTCAAAGACTCATGACCTGGAACAGCAACGAGCTATCGCGTCGGATTGTCTCCGCTTCTGGCGACTCTGCCGAAGGGTGCATGTTAGAAAACCCCTTCCAAATCTGCCAGTCGAACCCGCGGAAACATTGGGTTCCCGCAAAGTGATCCTGGCCGTTAGAAATGTGTAGTCTTCTAATCTGCCGAAGCAGAATCGCTTTGGGCGCGCCTGCTTCGAAGACGCCTACCGTCAATTGTGGCAAGATTCAAATCTTCGCGTGACGCATCCCGCATGACGCCGTGCATCCGTCATACGCCAACACTCGCTTCATCAAAGATTCGGAAGGAGGGTGTACGGTTTCGATCGTACAGCCCTCCTTAACGGGGGAACATTTTCTAGAAGTGGAAACCGATTTCGCCCGTTAGCGAACGCGGCGTCACGTAGTGCGTGCCGCTAAAAGTTGAAAGGAAGTTATAGAGCGCGAAATGGTTCGCCAGGTTGATGACGGTCAATCGCGCACTCACTTTGTACTTGTCGCCATGGAAGACGTTGTCATGGCCGACCGACATGTCGAAAAGACTCCGCGACGTAATACGCGGCGGTTTGTGGTCGTCGTCTTCGGTGTTTGGGGCAGGTACTTGTATCAGCGCGGACCCAAACGTCGATGCGGGGCAATTGAAAGGCAGGGGCGCCGTCGGGGTTGCTCGGACGCCGTTGCACGTGAACCCAGCCTCGGACTCCTGGTCGGCGGAAAGCGGAATCTCGCCCACATTGGCAGCGCCCATGCTGATGTTATTCACACCACCGAGGACGAGCGATCCGGGACAATTGTTCGACGCGAGCTGCCCGAAGCACGGTGTTGCCCCGGCGACCAGTCCGCTGTCATACCGCCAGTTGAAGCCGACCCAGGGACCGCGCTTCCACGGCTGATACTGCAAGTGTGTGGTCTGG
This sequence comes from uncultured Acidobacteriaceae bacterium, assembly GCA_963850805.1. Taxonomy (GTDB): domain Bacteria; phylum Acidobacteriota; class Terriglobia; order Terriglobales; family Acidobacteriaceae; genus Sulfotelmatobacter. Next base: position 64,454 of record CAWKNF010000012.1, read on the forward strand.
TTGAACTTCTCGTCGTGATCAATGCGGAAGGGAAGCCCGGCGGCAGTCGCCACTGTTGCACCCGCCCCACCGATCTGCGGCTGGAAAAAGCGCGCCGCCACGCTGGAGAAGACCACGAGCGCCGAGAAGCCGTGGATGTCGGGCACGCTCACACGCCCCGCATATCCGGGAATCTTGGAGTTGTGCCATTCAATGGGGAACGTGATCGGAGTGTTGCCGAGCACACTGAAGTCATAACCATTGTGTGTGTACTTCGAAATCCACTCTCCAGAAAAGACTAGGTACTTCCCGAACGCCTGCTCGATCCCGGCATGGAATTCATTTCGGAATCCGGGACTCAATGCGCCGCTCGATGAGCCGCATAGAAGAAGCGGGTTTAAGACCGCATTTAAGCATCCGATGCTGGAAAGAATCAGATTTTCGTTGAAAGGAGATTCCAGGGTGCGCGCGTAGGAAACGCGAAGAATCGTATTGGTCTGCTTGATATTGTACGCGACCCCAACCCGAGGCTCGGCCTGCCTTGCGGTGGAGAGTCCGTTGTAGAAATCGCCGCGCAGACCGAGATTCAACGACCAGTTTCCTTTGGTAATGTTGTCACGCACGTACAAAGCAAGTTCTTTCACGTCGGTGTGGCCATTGAAGGTGAACGGGCTTCCGCCACGAGTCAGGTCGAAAGGCAATAGAGTTGGATTGAAGTTGGGGTAAAGGGGGGAGTTGGGTGCGTTCAAGTTAGCTGCAGTGTTCGGCTGTAACGCACCGGCGCATTGCGCGGGATCAGTGATCCCCGGCGCGGGCGCCGCAACAAATGGGAACGTGTTCACCGCGGTGACAGTTGCGGCAGTGATGCAGGGTGCATTGTAGGTTGGATCAACGATCCCGACGGTGTCGTTTTCATTGAGGAAGGTTTGCTGGTAGACGACTCCTGCCTTAATTTGGTTAACTCCCTCAACGTACGAAAGGTCGGATCGAAGCCCCGCGTTGGTCAGCGTCCGGTTCTGGCCCACGGACTGTCTCTGCAGGCTAGGCGGCCCGAGGTCCGCGAACGCGTCGCCGCTGGGATAGTAGTTGTAGTCGTCACGGCGCACGAATGCGCCGAGCGTGTATACGGCGTTCCCGTTCAGCACATGGGTCCAGGAAGGAGCAATGTTGAACGACCCAATCTTGGAGCGCTGGTCCGTCGGTCCGACGATATTTCCGTTCGGGTCTCTGCCGGCAAAGGCTGCCATTTGCGGTTCGATCCCAAACAGTCCAATCCACGGCGTCGCGTTTTCGGCATCGAGGTTATTCGGCGTTTGGAACCAGCTCCGGTTGTAGCCGAAGTTCAGGTGAATCGAATCCGCGGTTGTCAGTTGATAGTCCACTCGGTCGAAGAGGTTTTCTTCATTGCCTTTGTCGTGGAATACGGCGAACTCGGGCGGATCCAGGAACCGGCCAGTGTTCAAGCCGCCTACGGAGACGAAGTTCCCCCAGTTCTTACCCCCATAAGAGAGATCGGCTGCGACGTTGGATGTTCCAAAGGTCCCGTAGGAAGTGGTCACACTGCCGTGGGGCGTCGTTACGCCCTGACCTGAGCGCGTGGTCGCTACAATCACAACGCTGGTCTTGCCGCCGTATTCCGCGGGCGGCGCACCCGAGATCACTTCCATGGATTCAATCGAATCGACGGGAAGCTGGTTGGAGAAGACTTTGCTTTGCTGGTCGGTAATGGGCTGTCCGTCGATAGAGAACGAATTCTCCGCGTGGTCGCCCAGTCCGTGGAACAGGCCATTGGAATCGGCAGCGATTCCCGGCGTTGAAAGAGTAACCAGCGAACTCAGTCCCGATGTCGTGCTCTCCAAGGGAAGCCTGTCGAAATAGCTTTTGTCGATGTCTGAATGGAAGGTCGGATCGTTCTCCAGTAAATCAGCCGCGCCGGCCTCGACCGTCACCGACGTTGTGGACCCCAACACTTGGAGTTTCACGTTGACGCTCAGAGGCACGACGGAGCGGACCTCCACGTCCTGTGAATTATTGCCGAATCCGGTCGCATTCACGCTCATGTGATAAGGATTGAAAGGCACATTCGGAAGGGTGAAATTCCCGGATTTATCCGTGGTGGTTGAGCGGTCATAGTGGCTGACCGGGTTGTGAATCTCAACGGTTGCATTAGGCACGACGGCGCCGTCAGGGTCTAAGACTGTACCACTAATGGAGCCAGAGCTACCGCCCGACTGCGCGTGAGCCTGAACACCAAGCGTTAAAAGGAAAACCACCACAAAAGTCGCACGAAACGACTTTTTGCAAGAAGCCAGCATGATTCCTCCTGAGAATCGTCGAAAAGATCAAGAGAAAGGCTCACGGGAAACAATCCGGGCCTGTAAACAGCAGAAGGATGACCTTTAGACGCTAGGAGGCGGGCGGACACACAGAACGAAGACTGTCAGGCGTTGCTTGGCAGAGACTGGCTCCGGCCGAAAGGTGGAGACAGAAACGAACATCACCCTTGGCAAGCTGGTAGCAGTTTGTGGGGAGGCTGAATGGGCAGCGATACAGACCGTACATGTCGACGACTCGGTAGCGCTCGAATGTTGATGCGCGGCGAATGCCAATGCCGACCAGAAGGTCAGCAACACGCATAGACACGCTATCCGCTTCGATATCGACCGCATGAAGGCTACCCCATGGAAGCTTCGTTTGAATCTATACCAAAACGCCAAACAAACGCAACGAGAGAGTACCTATCCAGGTATGTACGCACAGCCTGCCAATGTTTTGTGTTCCTGGCTGCCAGAGCTAGTGGTGGTGTGACGAAGCGAGGCCGCTGTAAAGACCCAATACGACGAGGATTATTGCCCCCAGAATGATCAACAGCAGCTGAACGATCCCCTCCCTACCGCTCGTTCTCTTGTTCCGATTCTGCCTCTTTTTGAGGATTGATACCACCAGGTCGCTGCTTTGCGCCTCCAATAGGAATGCCCGAGTCTACGGAAGCCTTGATCTGCGTGGATGCCGCATTGTTGGTGGCGATGATCTCTGCACGTTCAGGGCACTCCCTGTTTATAGATGGTTGTTCGATGGCTGCCCTTCGATCTCCCAAAGCTCTACAAGTGAAAAGGGCTGATCTTGCATTCATGGAATTCGCGGGGCAGGGCCAACATATCGCCCGCATCCCGACACCGGAGAGCCCATTCAAGCAGGCTTCGGTACTGATCGAACTTAACGATATTCCCCAGCCACTCCGTGCCCGATGAGCTCGTAATTACGACCACGTTCGGCACATCGCATGGTCCAACACAGCCACTGATAGTCAGCTGAACTCGCTTCAGCAGTCCCCGTTTCCGCCATTCACTCTTCAGCCATTCCACCGGAACTTCGGGCAAACCACGCTCGACATTGCCGCAACAGCAGCCTCGACAGATCGTGATCTGTCCGACCACGAGGCGCTTCGTTTTCAATGGACAATCTCGATCCTCGTTCACAACGGGTGATCCGTTCCGAGTTCCGAAAGGCACTTAATCCAACAAGCCATATAGGTCGTCCATTTCAAACGTTTTTGGTGATCTGCGAGACTGCAAGAAACCTGCGGCAATCAATATCACCAAGATCGCGAGCGCGATTAGGATTACCCACGCTCTGACTCTCGGACTCCTGACAACACGAGCAAAGTGCATACCCAACTCAATTTTCCTCACAGCTCTTTGAGCTCATCGCCCGGCTACCGAACTTCGGGGCAACAATCTCGTGGAATTGAGGATGAATGCCAGCTCTGAGGTCACGTGAATAAAGGCGGCCAGGAGTGGATTGAGGAAACCAAGAGCTGCCATTCCGACTCCGACGCTGTCCACAACCAGCGTGCCTACGAAGTTCTGCATGATGATCCCGCGACAGCGTCGAGCAAGCCGCAAAGTCTCAACTAATTTGGAGAGATCGCTTCCGATCAATATCACGTCCGCACTCTCCCGAGCAACATCAGTTCCCGATCCCATGGCGATGCCGACATTGGCCTCTACCAGGGCTGGAGCGTCGTTGATTCCGTCACCGACCATCGCGACATTCCGCCGTTTGCTACGCAGCTCAGTCACCCAGTTTGCTTTCTGCTCCGGCAGGAGCCCTCCTACCGCTTCATCTACTCCGAGATCGCGGCCAACCGATGAAGTCGCAGCTTGCGTATCTCCGCTCAGCAGGGCAGTTCGCAGACCCATTTGTCGCATTGCCGCAACCGCATTCTTGGCTTCCGGCCGCAACACATCCGCAATTCCGATACTCCCCAGAACTTGCCCAGCGCGAGCGACGTAGACTTCCGACGCCCCGCCCGCGCCGTTACCATCTGGAGGGAAACCCCTCGTCATGCCATGCTCCAGGAAGAACGCCAGACTACCTACAAGGATCTCCTCGCCTTCATAACTCACCCTGATTCCTCTTCCGGGCGTGTACGAGAATTGATCCGGATCCACCAGCGGAATGGCAAGTTCTGTTGCCCGTGCCATAACTGCCTTGGCCAGGGGATGTTCGGACTTGCGCTCCGCGATGCTGGCAGCGGCTATGATCTGTCGCTCCCCGAAACCGTTGGCTGAAACCACTTCCCTGACCTGCGGAGTACCGAAAGTCAGCGTGCCAGTCTTGTCCAAAAGGACCGTGTCGACGGCAGCCAGAGCTTCCAGGTAGAGACCGCCTTTGATGATGGCTCCCTGATGCGCCGCTCGGCCGATGGCTCCGAGGATTGCAAGAGGAGTTCCAGCCGCAATGCCGCACGCTCCGGCGACGATCACGACCGAAATGGTTGACCTGATATTGTGAGTAATAATGAAAGTCAGAACTGCTGCCCCCAAGGCAAAATACACAAGGTAACCCGCCAAGCGATCAGCAGTCTTCTGAATTGGCGCACGCGACTTCTCGGCCCGTTCGACGGCTTCTATGATTCTTCCAAACGTCGTGTCGCGCCCCAGTTTCTGGGCACCGATTTCCAGAGCTCCCGATTGATTGACGGTTCCGGCATAAACCGAAGCTCCCGGTGCTTTCTCAACCGGCATGGCTTCGCCGGTGATGGCCGCTTGTTCCACAAACGAGCGGCCGTCAAGTACCACACCATCCACCGGGATGCGTCCACCCGGTTTCACGATGACCGTGTCACCAACTTGAACTTCGTCCGACGTTACCTCCACCACCTGACCATCGCGACGGATCGCGACGGTTCTGGGGAGAAAATCGAGAAGACTCTGGATAGCCCGCCGGCCTCTACCAACGGTAAGACCTTCCAAAACCTCGGCGGCAAGGACGAAGCCCGTGATGACCAGAGCAGTGAAGAACTCTCCAATCGCCAAAGCCGAGAGCAGCGCGATGGTCATCGAGAGTTCCATCGTCATCTTTCGTTCAACGATGTTCTCGAAGGCTTCCTTGAAAATCGGATATCCGCCGATCAGAGTAGCCGCTATCCCGATTACGCTGATGTGCGGAAACGGCTCCCATAACCGAAACCAGACTGCTGCCGCAGCCAAAGTCACAAAGCCAATGCGGACCAGTTCGGCCCACTCCACACCATGTCCTTGTTCTTCGCGTTCGGAGCCATGATCTGGCTCGTTTAGTTCTGGGGACTTCTGCGTCTCGCTGAGATGCGGAGGGTTGGCTCGGGACTTTTCGATGATAGGCGAAGAACTCATAGCGACCTTCCCTCCGTACTACGAAAGCGATATTCCAAATTAAGACTCGACCATTTCGATCACTTCGTGGTCCTACAGCACAAACCTGAGCCCAGCAGTTGCTACAACGGAACCGAGCTATGAACCCGTATCACTCAGCGATCAGCGCAATGACGACCGGCAGCACGGTCAACGCTGCGATAGTCGAAAACACCACACCACCTAACATGACCGTGGCGAAGTGGTTTTGTGCTCCCGAGCTTGCCCCAAATACTGCAAGGGGAAGAATTCCCACGATTGCACACAGTCCAAGGAGGGAAACAGGGCGAAATTTCGCTTGAGCCCCTCTATAGCATGCATTTCGAATGTTGCCGGACAGCCTGCGGGCCTTGGCGATCTCGGAGGCAACTAGCCAAGCCTGCACGACAGCCAGCGCAGAAACAAAACAGAAACCTGCTACCGCGCCCCGTCCAGCGTGTATGCCCCGAACAAAAAGGGCGAGCACGCTTCCACTAAATCCCAGAAGCACAACAGTTATGACCGAGGCCATGCGCTGCCACATGATGAACTCGTCCAAGAGAATGGTTCATAATACATACCCCCATAGGTATAGTGCAAGTTCCCGGCGTGATATCATTCGTTTGCGAATGAGTCATACAATCAAGAACAAACAGAAGATGATTTTGCGGAGCAAACGCATCCGTGGGCAATTTGAGGCTCTTGAGCGGATCCTCGACGAGGGACGTGATTGCTCGGAGGTGTTGCAAATCATCAGCGCAGCAAGAGGTGCAGTCAACAGTCTAATGACTGAACTTCTGGAAGGTCACATCCGGCACCATGTGCTTGACCCAAAGCGAAAACCGAATTCGGAGCAGACGCACGCGGCCGATGAGGTCATCGATATGGTGAAAACCTACCTCAGATAGCAAGACCCTGGGACTCCCAGGAGCGGCGCGACCAGTTGAGATTGGCAGTTCCTGGAGGGTCCGCAACTCCGTTTGGAGGTCAGACTTTAACGACGCGTGCCCAGACTTGCAAAGCACTGTAGTAAAACTGTAGTAGTTCCATGATCAAAACGCAGCAGATGGGATCATAGCGGGGCGACCTGCGCTTCTGGTAGCCCGTTGAAAAGTATAGTAGAGTAGAAAATTTTCCTAAAGGTTCAGAACCCACTGTGGAACTCAAAATCCGCCGGGCTTCCGGCAATCCGGCGACAATTCCCAGAAGCCCGTTTCTGGACGGTGACGGGCTCGGTTAAAGCCTTCTGCTGTGACAGCCTATGTTTCAGAGGTACCTGATTGACAATTCACGGCGCCGATCGCCACTGTTAGCGCCCAAAGTAATCCCCGGGAAATCTTATTGCACCTTTAATTGCGCCCAGATTTAAGCCCTGGCTGACTCCGACGTTGCAGGTTCTATCTGCATCTTGCGAGTTCGGCGCTTTCCTACCCGAGCCACTGTGGATTCTGGTACGTGCCGTCGAAGTGGTGGCTGGTCTTGTACATTTCAAACTCCCCTGATTGAGCAGCCTCTGCGGTTTTTGCTAACAGTGCGGCCACCTCTTGCTTTCCCATCGGCTGAAAACTGCGCGCCGCGTCTAGAGCTTGCTGCAGGATCTTAAGGGAATCGCAGCCGGTAATGACCACGCTAGTCGGCAGGTTCATGGCGTAATGCAAGCACTCGACCGCGGTCACGGTTTTGCTCTGAAGAATGAAGGGATCGCCCATGGGCTTCATGCCCAGCACCCCGATGTTTTGCTTCTGTAAAACAGGAAGCACCTTAGCCTCGAAGCTGTTGAAATGGTGGTCCATCACGTTGAGAGGCATCTGCACCGCGTCAAATGTGAATTGATGAGCCGAGGCGGTAGCCAGCATCTTCAAGTGGATATCGGGGCTCTTGTGACCGGTGAATCCTATGTAGCGGACCTTCCCTGCCTTCTTCGCTTCCAGCACTGCTTCAAGGGCGCCTCCCGCAGCGAAGATGCGGTCGGGGTCATCATCGCGAATAACTTCGTGAAACTGCAGCAGATCGATCCGGTCGGTCTGCAAGTGCTTCAACGAATCTCTGATCTGGCTTGCGGCGGTCGCCCTATTTCGGCCGTCGATCTTCGTCATCAAGAATGCTTTTTGCCGATAGCCGTCGCGCAGCGCTTTACCCATGCGGAGTTCACTTTCTCCGCCGTTGTAATCCCAGCAGTTGTCCAGAAAGTTGATGCCCTGGTCGAGGGCCGTGCGGACGATGCGAATGCTTTCATCCACATCCACTCCGGGCCGGGCCAGGTGATAACCACCTATGCCAACCATCGAGACTTTCTCGCCTGTGTGACCGAGGATGCGCATGGGAACGCCGTTTTTTGTGTCGGCCCCCCACGCTTGTTTATCGATTCTGGCGCTCATCATGCTTGCCGCTACAACACCGATGAATTGTCGTCTCGTAGCCACGGCTCTCACCTCGTCGGTAACTTCTTTTGCATATTAAACCTGACTTGACATTCACGACACAGCAGAACTTTTGTGCTCGTGAATTTTTCAGGAGAAAAGAAGTTTTATCGTCGCCGATCAAAGCGCTTCCCTGCAAATTAGCTTGCTACTGCGCCGAGTGAGCAGCTGCGATACCTGCAACTTCTTCCATACGCCGCACCACAGCAGAGAAGTCCTCCTCTTGACCGCCTGCCAATTCCTCTGAGTTCACGTGAAAGGCAGCTTCTGTCACCGGCATCGGCATCCGCACTTCAGCTGCGGCCTTCAGAATCAGCACAAAATCCTTGTTCATCAGGCGGAGAGGAAACTGCGGCGTGTAATCGTCGATTGTGATCCTCGCGAGCTTTCCCATGTGTGCGGGCGCGATCACAGCTGTGTGCGATAGGACTTCGAGCAGATGCTTGCGATCCAGGCCGGCTTTCTCGCCAAGAACTATGGCTTCGGCGATCGCTTGCATGCCCACACCCAGCAGCGCGTTGACGACCAACTTCATTGCTGTGCCTGAGCCAGGGCCGCCCAGAAGAAAGTATTGTTTTGCGAGCAGCTCGAAAATTGGCGTGGCAGCGTGAAACAGTTCCTGGTTTCCGCCCGCCAGCAGCGTCAGGGTGCCGTTTTCGGCGGCGGGAGTACTGCCTGAAATCGCAACATCCATTACTTCGATGCCACTTTTCGCGCCCAGCTCGTGCACTTCGCGCGAGATTTCCGGAGAGATCGTGCTCATTTCAAGCACTACGGTTCCAGACCGCGCGCCAGCAAAGACTCCCTCGACCGCTGTGTATACGCTCCGAACCGCTTCATCATTAGTCAAGCAGGAGAGAACTACATCGGCAGCGCGTGCCAGTTCGAAAATACTCTTCGCAACGGTACCGCCCTGTGCAGCGATGGCTTCCCCCTTAGCGGGATCTCGATCATAGACTTCGAGTTGGTATCCCTGATCAAGCAGGCGTTGTGCGATGCGACTTCCCATATTGCCGAGGCCAATGAATCCGAGTTTCACTTGGTTTGCCGTAAGACTTCTCATCGTAGATCCTTTCTAAATAGAGGTTGCAACTTACGCTGGACCCTTGAGGGACTTCAGGTAAGTGACAATCTGCCATCGTTGCCGCTCGGGGAGGCTGGCCCAAGAGGACATGCCGTCATCGACCGCACCGGTCGTGATGAACCAAAAAACCTCTCCGTCCGGCGCTGATTGCGTGGGTTCTTCGGCTAGTGCAGGGATGTTGCCGGTTCCACGCCCTTTGATTCCATGGCACGAGGCGCAGTTCGTGGCGTACAGTCGTGATCCTGCCACTATGGCTGCTTCTTGCCCCGCGTACGGGTTCTTCAATTGCCTGCTGGATGTGGGTGCGTTATGAAAGTCCGCGTCTTGGGCGATCGACATCGAAGCCGAAAGAATCAATGCAATTGCACTTCCTGCCGCAGTGAAAACATAACGGTGGGTCCTTGCTCTCATACTTCTCCTCTAGCAGCCGTCCCTACCACCGGTGCAGCTAGCAACGCTGCATAAGGCGGCGGTTACACACTGGACAAAGCAAGTTCGTTGCCATCCCCTGCGGTCGTGTCTTTTCAGCGAAGTGCTCGTTTGTGGCGGTCTTTCCGCCTCATGATCAACTCCGCCTGCGCGTAATGAGTCAACCACGGGTCAGTCATTCGACGCCGGTGTCGACACCATGGCTGAGGGTGGACACTCCGGAAGAGGGCCAATTGAAATGCAAAGCCTGTCGACATGCGGGCGCGTCAGAAGCAGGGAACCTTGTCCGAGTTTCCTAGGACATTCGAACAGCTCCACTAAAATTGCGGGAGCGGGTCCGGTTCCTGTGATGCGGTCGCCCTCACATCGGAATCACTTTGGAGGACGGGCCGGGAAATCCCCAGCTTCTGCATCTTGTGGATCAAGGTGGTGCGCTTCAAGCCAAGTTTCGCGGCAGCGCCCTTTGGGCCGCCGATCACCCATCTCACTCCTTCCAGCGTCTGCAGAATCAGAGTGCGCTCCGAGTCCTTCAACGTGGTCACAGGCGCAGCCGTGGCAATCGAGGTGACCGTGATAACACGACTCCCCGACGCCGGCAACGGATTAGGCAGCACACCATCATTCGAGAGAATTACGGCGCGCTCGATCAGGTTCTGTAGTTCGCGGATGTTTCCTGGCCAGGGATAGGAGCTGAGAGCAGACATGGTTTCCGGAGGAATGTGGTTAATCTCGCGGCCCATCCGCCGGCCAAAGCGTTCGACAAAATGCGTCGCCAGGGCGGGAATGTCTTCTCGGCGCTCTCGCAACGGCGGCAACTGGATGGGAAACACATTCAGACGATAGTAGAGGTCGCTGCGGAATTGGCCGTGATTCACCATCTCCGCCAGATCCCGGTTGGTTGCGGCTACGAGCCGGGCGTCCACTTGGTGAGTCCGGGTGCTCCCCAAACGCTCAAACTCTTGTTCTTGCAAGACGCGCAACAACTTGGGCTGCAACGCCTGCGGAATATCGCCTATCTCGTCCAGGAAGAGTGTGCCTTTGTCGGCAAGCTCGAAACGGCCAATCTTTTGCGCGATGGCTCCCGTGAAAGCGCCCTTTTCGTGGCCGAAAAGCTCGCTCTCCAGCAGATCCAGCGGAATGGCAGCACAATTCACCCGTACGAAAGGCCGTCCAGCGCGCGGGCTGAGGTTGTGAATCGCGTGCGCGATAAGCTCTTTCCCGGTGCCGGTTTCACCCTGAATAATGACGGTGGAATCCGTGGGTGCAACCCGTTCGACTTGTTCGAGTACAGATTCAAGAGCAGGACTGTTGCCTATGATCTGCTCGAATCTTCGATCGTAAGAAACTTGATCACTACTCCCGAATCTCGCGAAAGCTCCCACAGAGAACCTCCTGACCCGCGCGTGCACACTTCGTTGTCTGGGCTCAACTCTCCAGTGCTGCTCGAACACTTCCGAGCAGGGCTTCATCGTCGAATGGTTTTGCGAGGAACTCTACCGCGCCCGCCCTCAATGCCTGCATCCGCATTCTTATGTCGCCGTGTGCCGTGATAAAGATGGTGGGGATCCGGCAATGCTCGGCGTTCAGCTTGGCCTGCAATTCCAGACCGGACATTCCCGGCATGCGGATGTCAGTGATCAGACATGCGGTTTGGTGCTGCTGCCCGGAGGTCAGGAATTCTTCGGCTGACGCAAAAGCCTGTGAGGGCAATCCAACCGATTTCAGCATGCCTTGTAGTGCGCTGCGCATCAAGTCATCGTCATCGACGATTGCCACGAGTTTCATCTTTCTTAGGATGGCCATGGTAAGAACCTAGCAGCGCACTGGAACGTGCGCAATCATACTTTGGTATGAAGAACGCGAGGGTTAGATGTGACTTTCTACTTTGCTGGGTAGGGTGAGATGGAAAGTCGAGCCGCGCGGGGAATTGATGGTCGCCCACAAGCGGCCGCCGTGCGATTCCGCGATGGAGCGGCTGATTCGAAGTCCCATGCCGGTGCCGCCGGGCTTGGTGGTGAAGAAGGCATTAAAGATCTGGTCGGCCTGTTGTGGGGGCAGTCCCACACCGGTATCGCTGACTGAAATCATTAGATCCCCCTCTCCGGCGCACTGCGACGACTTGATTGCGAGCTCGCGCGGCCCGTCCACATTTTTCATCGCTTCGATGGCATTGATCACGAGGTTCATCATCACCTGCTGCAATTGCACGCGATCCCCCATGATCTGGGGAAGGTCTTCTGACAGTTCAGTCCGCATTGATACGAAGTACCGGGTTGCCTCGCTGCGCAGGAGGCCGATCATCTCTCGAATGACTTCGTTTACATCCACCCACTCTCGTTGCGGAGTACCTTTCTTGAAGAGCTGGCGGACACGGCTGATGATCTCGGCTGCACGAGCGGCGTCTTTAATGGTTCTCGATGCAGCGTCGCGCGCTTCTTCCAGATTAGGTGGATCGCGCATAAGCCATCGCAGGCAGGTATTGGCGTCAGTGACGGCGGCGGCAATCGGCTGATTTACTTCGTGCGCTAAAGAGGCAGTCAGCTCTCCCATCGTCGTGATGCGGCGGATGCGAGCGAGATCCGCTTGCGCCTGCCGCAAAGCTTCTTCGGCCTGCTTGCGCTCGGTGATGTCGGTGGAGCTGCCAACAAATTGCACCAGATCCCCGGACGGGTTCAAAACAGGATGTCCGACACTGTGGACGTGTCTGACAGCGCCGCCGGGAAGAAGGATTCGGTATTCAATTTCGTACTCCGACTTTTCGCTGATTGCTCGATCGATCGCTTGTTGCCGCCCAGCTCGATCATCCGGATGAATGCGCTCCGGTCGTCTGTTCCAGGCCGCCATGCCATCTTTCGGGTCGAAGCCGTATACGCGATACCATTCTTCCGATAGATGCAACGCGCGTCTTTCAGCTACGTCCCAGACCCAACTTCCCGTATGCGTGAGCTTCTGCGCTTCTGCTAAATAGGCCTCGCTCTGCCGGAGCTTCTGTTCAGTATGGTTGCGCTCGGTCACGTCCATGACGGTCCCGACGTACTCAACGAGATCGCCCGATGGGTTGAAAACGGGGTGAGCTACAACGTGGATGTCTCTAATCTCGCCGCCGGGATGGACAATTCGGTAATCCGTCTCATAGTCGATCTTGTCACGGCCCGCCGCCGCCGATATTTCCCTGATCTTGGCCTGGTCGTCGGGATGGACGCGCTGCAGGAATGTTTCGAATCGCGGCAGTCCGTCGTGAGGATCAAAACCAAGCACACGGTAGCATTCTTCGGACCAGTACCTCATCGCCCCGGTGGCGGAGACTCGTGCCCAACTGCCCGTACGACTGAGCCTTTGGGCTTCCGCCAAGTACGCCTCACTTCGCTGCAGCTTCTCTTCCTGCAGTTCCAAGGTCTTGGCGGCGGATCGCCTATCCATCCACGATGTCAGCAGAGCCAGCCCGAGGACGATGAAGGTAACGGCGACAATGCCGGCAATGCCGAGTGCGGAAATGCTTACGGCATGAGACAGGTTGGCTGGCGCGCCGGAGGGCGTGAAACTGGCGGCGGCCATGCCGGTGTAATGCATGATGGGAATCGCAGCGCCCATCACGACGGCTCCGGCTAACTTCTCCCGGCCAATCCCGGGTTTCTCATCTCGGAAGTGAAAGCTAATCCATAGCGCGGCGAGAGAAATCAGAATTGCGAACACAACGGACAGGACGACAAGAAAGGAATTAAACTGGCATATCGCCGGTAAACGCATGGCGGCCATGCCGATGTAATGCATACTCGCAATACCCGCGCCCATCAGGAGACTTCCGGCGACCGCTCGGGACGCGCTCATTTTCTGTCGGCTCACCACGTACAGCGCAATGGCCGACGCGAGAATGGCCGCAAGTAATGACAGCAGAACGGTTGGCCAATGGTAGGCGACGGGAATCGGAAGGATGAACGCGAGCATCCCGATATAGTGCATTGACCAAATTCCAGTTCCCATCGCACTGGCACCGCCGAGCACCCAAAGCGCACGACTCCAACCGCCCGCAGCCGTTACGCGACTTACGAGATCCAGAGCAGCGTACGACGCAAACATGGCGATGAACACCGAAAGCGCCACGAGCGCGTAGTTGTAAGAGCCAATCAAGTTCACGGCAGCTGTTTGACTCCACTCCGAGTTGCCAGGAGGAACAAGTCGCCCCGCGTTTCAATCAAGAAATTAACCGTCTTCCTAGCACCAGTGCCAAACTGGCGGCATTGGCTACTTCTTGGCGGTGGGAAGCTCCAGCTTCGCCGCCATCCTGACCAATTCCGCCAGTGATTCAGCCTGCATCTTCCGCATGACGTGTCCGCGCTGTATCTTCACGGTGATCTCACTGGTTCCAAGCTCAAAAGCTATTTGCTTATTGAGCAGGCCCGAAACCACCAGGCCCATGACCTCGCGTTCGCGTGGGGTCAGCGACTCGTAGTGCTTTCGCAGTTCGTCCAGTTCGCCCTGCTGTTGGCGCATCGCCCGGTCGCGATCCAAAGCCTGATGGATCGCATCCAGCAAATCTTGATCCCGGAACGGCTTGGTCAGAAACTCAACCGCGCCTGATTTCATGGCTTTCACGGTCATCCGAATATCTCCGTGACCGGTGATAAAGATGACGGGAATTCGTATGCCCGCGTCAACCAACTGGTGCTGAAGGTCCAGGCCGTTAACCCCAGGAAGTCTTATGTCCAGAACAAGGCAGCTTGGCCCGTCTGGCCGCTTGCTGCGCAGAAACTCTTGCGCCGTACCAAACGCCTCCGACCGCAAGCCAACCGATTTCAGCATGCCTTGAATGGAGGCACGCACTAAGTCATCGTCATCGACGACGAACACGGTGGGGACGGCGGCAGCAAGTGTCATTCACGCGACCTCGGCTTTGTTGGTTGGGGTGAGAGCTGGCGCCGTTGCCGCCGGAACCAAGACGCCATGTCTATCAACGGCCATAGTCTGCCTCACCGCGCTTCGATCTGCTCTAGCCTGCATGGGCAAATATGATAGCGCAGTAGAGTGGGCCGGGAAACGAGGTTTGGCGAGAGTGCCGGCGGACTCGAAAGTGACGCCGAGCATTGTTGCCGTCCAAATGTTGACGTTTCATCCTCCCGCCGACATTAGGGACACCCAGTTTCTTCGCGCAGGTTACCAAACAACCTTGGAAAACATGGGCTTAGCGGCAAGAGACGTTTGGAAAGCGGTATGCATTATCGGAAGTGACGTAGATGCCGGCAACTCACCGTTTCGAGGCTTCCCTCAAGCGAGTTCGATTCGGTGCAGGGAACGACGCTACGTCAAAAGTACAGGGTGCGCTCGTGACCACAGATCGCGGGCGCACTCGAAAGGTAGGAATTGTAACGCGAATCAGAAGACCAAGAAGTGCGCTCACATACCATGTTTTTGTGATGTAGCAAATGGCGAAGAATACTGCGGAGAATCGTGTCGCGACGCGGGCAGTGACAACGCGGAAATCGCATGTCAATCTGACCATGCGTTTTGTCCAGTCATATTCCGGTACTTCGCGCCTCAAAGCGCCGCGGGTCTGTGGGACTGATCGCCACAGTTCGGGCGAGCCAAAGCTCGTGACGCGGCCCGCCATAAAGGAGAATTGATCGTGAAATTCCTAAGACAGAGTTTATCGCTTTTGCTTTCATCTTGTCTGTTACTGGCGACTGCGCCGGGAGCGTTTGCTCAGGCGGGTCAGACTGCCACGCCCCCAGTTAACGCCGCGCCAGCGCCGGTTCAGGATGCGCATCAGACCCCGGAACAGTTGCAGCAAGTCGTAGCGCCGATCGCCTTGTATCCGGATGCGCTGGTGGCGCAGATCCTCGCGGCGGCTACGTATCCCGACCAGGTTGTAGAAGCGGACCGTTGGCTGCAGCAACATACCGATCTGAAAGGCGAACAACTCGGCAAAGAGGTCGACAAGCAGCCTTGGGATCCGAGCGTAAAGGCACTCGTGGAGTTTCCTTCGGTGCTCGCCAACATGGATAAGAATCTGTCGTGGACATCTTCGCTCGGTGATGCTTACGTCAACCAACAGAAAGACATAATGAGAGCTGTTCAAGAAATGCGCAACCGCGCGGAGAAGGCGGGCAACTTAAAAAGCACATCGCAAGAAAAGGTGAGCAAGCAGGGGAAAACCATGATGATCGAACCAGCCGATCCTGAAGTGGTTTACGTTCCTGAGTACGACCCGTGGCTGGTGTACGGAGATCCCATCGGGATCTGGCCGGGCTGGTATTGGTACCCGGGACTGTACCTGGAAGGTCCGGGCATTGAGTTTGGCTTCGGGTTTGGAATCGGCTTCTTTGGTGGATTTGGCTGGGGCTGGCATCACTGGGGATACGATTGGCACCACCACGACATTCGTTTCGATAACCACCACTACGAGTCCCACAGCAGAGTTTTCGCCAATCGCGAGCACCTCAGTCGTGCCGGCGGATTTCATGGCCGCGGAGCGAGAGGATTCGCGGGCGGTCAGCATGCGCGTTCCGGCGCATTCGGCGGCTTTAACCATGGCGGAATGGCGAGAGGCTTCTCCTCGCGCGGGCGGGCGAGCTTTGGCGGAGGCTTCCACGGCGGTGGCGGTTTCCACGGTGGCGGAGGGTTTCATGGAGGAGGCGGCCGCCGGTAATTCGGTTCAATTCGCGCAAACATAACTGACGAATACGGAGAGGAAAATCATGCACACGAAAAATATGAAGCTTGAAGCACTTGAAACATCGACTGTGAGACTGGCCTGCGCGTTTGCATCCACCACCACTCTTCTTCTGTCGGTGGGCTTGCTGGTGGTGGCGGGCCTCGCCAACTCGGGCTTTGCTCAGGAAGTACAACAAAGAACGTTCTTATCTCCGGAGGAAGCTATTAACGCTCTGTTTGAGGCGGCGCAAAAGAACGATGAGCCGGCTTTGGAAGCGATCCTCGGAGCCGGGAAGGAAGTCACTTCCTCAAGCGACGAAGTAGAAGACAAGCTCGAACGCGAGCAGTTCCGCAAGAAATATCAGGAGATGCACCGCCTGGTTCGCGAAGATGACGGCACCACAGTGCTGTACATCGGCGCCGAAAACTGGCCCTTCCCCATCCCGCTGGTTTCAAAGGACGGGGCGTGGTGTTTCGATTCCAAGGGCGGCGCGGAGGAAATCAAGTTCCGAACCATCGGAGAAAACGAGTCCACGGCCATTGAAGTGTGTGAGGAATTCGCAATGGCGAAGAACAAGGGCAAAGACGACCTAAAGGCCACCAGCGAGGATCCGATCACCCGATTCGCCGAGAGCCTTGTCATTGCAGGGGCCGCGAGTGACGGCAGCGCGTCCTCTCCGTTCCACGGGTACTACTTTCGAACGGTGACAGAGCCTTCCGTCGCCAATAGCAGCGATGTTTTCGGCGGAAAGAAAAAAGGCAGCGTAATTTTGGTCGCTTATCCCGCTGAGTACCGGTCGTCTGGTGTCAAGACGTTCATCGTATTGGCGGGCGGTGTCGTCTACGAAAAGGACCTCGGGCCTGACACAACGACGCTCGCCCCAACCGTCAAAGCGCGAAGTTCGAGTTGGAGCTGGGTTGGTGACAGCCCACTCTCTGACTAGCAAAGTGAGACAGAGTAGCGCCTTCACTATCTAATAAACAGAAGTGTTTTGGAGAATGAATATGAAAAGGAAAACCAAGCAGGTAGCAACTCTCTCGGCCGCGAGCGCCGGTACGCTCACCCTCGGTGGTGAACTCGCTGTCAATCGTCTTGGCTTCGGCGCTATGCGCCTTACAGGCGAAGGAATCTGGGGCCCGCCGAAAGATCGTGCAAAAGCGCTAGCTGTTCTTCGGCGCGCCGTCGAGCTGGGCGTCAACTTCATCGATACTGCTGATTCGTACGGCCCTAATGTCAGCGAAGAGTTGATCGCCGACGCGCTGGCTCCGTATCCGAAGGGCCTTGTCATCGCAACGAAGGGTGGATGGAATCGTCCGGGGCCGAATCAGTGGACCCACGATGCCAGTCCAGCGCACTTGCGTCAGGCGGTGGAAGGTAGCCTGAAGAGGCTGCGCCTCGACCGGATCGACGTCTACCAACTGCACGTGCCCGATCCGGTGGTGCCTCTCGATGCGTCGATAGAGACCCTGGCCAACATGCAATCGGAAGGAAAGATTCGTTTGGTCGGCATGTCCAATGTCACGGTGGAACACATCGAGCGCGCGCGCAAGATCGTACCCATCGTGTCGGTCCAGAACCGGTACAGTTTTGCCGATCGTGAATGGGACCACGTCGTGGATTATTGCGAACGCAACGAGATCGCGTTCATCCCATGGTTCCCGTTGGGAGCTGGGACAGTGGCCGGCCGGATGCTGGAGAGAATTGCGAAAGCTCGCCACGTGAAACCCATTCAGATCGCGTTGGCGTGGCTGCTCAGGCGGTCGCCGGTCATGCTGCCCATCCCCGGAACCTCGTCCATTGCGCATCTTGAGGAAAATGTACAAGCGGCGTCAGTGCAATTGACCGAGGGAGAATATCTGGAACTCAACGGGATTGCCGCGCTGGCTTCCTGAAAGAAGAGGTTCGTATCAGGGCATCGCTTCAGCCGTGCCGACTGACGTCGAAAAATGGAATCGGCTTCAGCCCCGCACGCCTGAAGGCGTGCCCTGGTACGGACCTTTACCCCGCAGGCATCGGCACCATCGGAGTTTCAAGCTCGATATGTAGGCATTCCGGGCGTGTACCTTGCGAGCTGATACATAGCCTGCCGTGAGCGGCTACTCCGCAACCGCGCTCGCGAGACCAGATATGGAATCGAGCAAATCACCGTCAGGAGAATTACATCCGCCAAGTAGTTCATTGTGCACCTCCGTCCCAAGGGAGTGCATTTGTGTGACCAGTCAATTCCGCACTCATTCTGCGCGATTTACCACGCACTCGCATCAGGTTAGAACGGGCGTACTGAAGGGTCATGTCGAAATGCGGACGGGGTGTCAATCGCGGGACTGCTGATTCGAGTCTCATTTGGCGTGCCGACCAAACAGTTGACCCCAGGTTGCTGAAAACACAGAACTAGATCATCGCCCGCCGAATGGTACGCGGCATGCATTTTCCTGTTCAGCAAAGAGAACTTTTATGTGGATTGTTCGACTAGCATTACGGCGGCCTTACACCTTCGTAGTGATGTCCATACTTATCCTGATCATGGGCGGACTCGCGATCATTCGCACCCCCACCGACATTTTTCCGAATATCGATATTCCTGTCGTCAGCGTCATCTGGAACTATAACGGCCTTGTCCCACAAGACATGAGTGACCGGATCGTCAGCATCACCGAGCGGTCGCTGACCACCACTGTCGACAACATCGAACACATCGAATCGCAGTCGCTCTATGGAACTGCGGTTGTTAAAGTCTTTTTCCAGCCGACCGCGAACATTCAACAAGGTATTGCGCAGATTACGGCTGTTTCTCAGACCCAACTTAGGCAGTTGCCTGCGGGGACAACGCCACCTCTCATTCTTGCCTATAGCGCATCGAGTGTACCTGTACTTCAATTAGCCCTTTCAGGGCAAAACCTGTCGGAGCAACAACTCAACGACTATGGTCTAAATTTCATTCGGACGCAGCTCATCACCGTGCCGGGAGCGTCGGTGCCCTATCCCTATGGGGGCAAACAACGTCAGGTGCAGGTGGATCTGAATACGACCGCGTTGCAGTCGAAGGGACTGTCCGCGCTAGACGTGGTGAATGCGATCAGCATGCAAAACCTTATCTTGCCGACAGGAACGGCCAAAATTGGACCCAAGGAATACGATGTAGCTATTCCCAACGCGGCCCCGCAGACGATTCCTGACCTGAATCGAATCCCGATCAAGACCATCGGCGGCACAACGATCTACATGAAAGATGTTGCCTGGGTACGTGACGGCTTTCCGCCACAGACTAATATCGTGCGCGTCAACGGAAAGCGCTCGGTATTATTGACGATTCAAAAGGCGGGGAATGCGTCAACGCTGAATGTAGTCGCAGCCATCAAGGCACTTCTGCCGCAAATTGCCCAGACGGTTCCACCCCAACTGAAGATGACCCCGCTAGCCGATCAGTCGATTTTTGTCCGAGGCGCAATCAGCGGAGTGGTGCGGGAAACTTTGATTGCCGCGTGCCTGACCGCTTTCATGATTCTCACATTTTTGGGCAGTTGGCGAAGCACCGTGATCATTGCTACCTCGATTCCCCTCGCAATCCTGACCTCGATCATTGTGCTAAGCGCGATCGGACAAACGATCAACATCATGACGCTGGGTGGATTGGCTTTGGCGGTCGGCATTCTCGTCGACGACGCCACGGTCGAGGTCGAGAACATCAACCGCAATCGCGAAGCGGAACCGGAGAAGAATCTCGACGAGGTTGTTCTCGACAGCGCATCGCAAATTGCGACCCCCGCCTTCGTCTCCACGCTTTCGATCTGCATTGTGTTTGCTCCCATGTTTTTGCTGTCGGGCGTAGCGCGGTACCTGTTTGTGCCGCTTGCCGAAGCAGTGGTATTCGCCATGTTGGCCTCGTATTTTCTTTCGCGCACCATCGTCCCGACGATGGCGAAATACTTATTACGGTCAGAAAAGAAAGAAACCGCCCCCAGCCGCAATCCGCTGGTACGCCTTCAAAAGAGTTTTGAGGAGGCGTTCGAGAAATTTCGTCACAGCTTTCGCAGCCTGCTAGAAGTTTGCCTCCATCATCGGGCTGTTTTCTTGATTGCGTTCTTCGTGTTTTGTGTCGGCTCTCTTGTGGTTCTGATTCCCTGGCTGGGCCGCGACTTCTTCCCCAGTGTCGATAGCGGCACGTTCAAGCTACACATGCGCGCTCCCACGGGAATGAGAATTGAAGAGACGGCTAACCTTTGCGATCAAGTCGAGCAGGCGATTCGAAAGGAGATTCCGGCGGCCGAGGTGCAAAGCGTCATCGACAACATTGGCCTGCCCTATAGCGGCATAAATCTCTCTTACAGCAATTCCGCGCCGGTTGGTACCTCAGATGCCGACATTCTCGTCACGCTGTCGGCCAAGCACCACCCGACGGACAACTATATTCATCAGCTTCGTCTTTCACTCCCCAAGCAGTTTCCAGGCGTTACGTTCGCGTTCCTACCGGCAGACATGGTTGCACAGATTCTCAACTTTGGATTGCCGGCTCCGATCGATGTTCAGGTGGTAGGAAACGACTTGGAGGGAAACCGCCTGTACGCAGACGCATTGCTCGCAAAGATGAGATATGTATCGGGTGCGACTGATCTGCGCATTCAGCAACCCTTTGATCAACCCTATCTACGCTTAAGGGTGGAGCGCACCAAAGCGGAGCAACTCGGTTTCACGGCCCACGACGTTGCCCAAAACCTCCTGGTGTCGCTGAGCGGCAGCTTCCAGACTTCACCTTCGTTCTGGCTTGATCCAACGAACCATGTCAGCTATCAGATCGCGACGCAGACGCCGCAATATCGCACTGATACCTTGCAGGATGTCGAAAACATTCCGATCACGGGCACGGACCCCAACGCTCCTCCATCGCTCATGGCCAGCCTGGTGTCCACGCAGCGAGGGTCGGGAATGGCGGTGGTTTCCGACTACAACGTCGCACCGGTCATCGACATCTTTGGCTCCGTCGCTGGACGCGACCTCGGCGGCGTAGCCGGCGACATCAACAAGATCATTGACTCCACGCGCAGCCAATTGCCGCGCGGTTCTCGCGTCGTTGTCCGTGGACAGGTTCAGACCATGCGCGCCTCCTATATAGGTCTTCTGGGCGGACTGGTCTTCTCGATCGTGCTCGTCTACCTGCTGATCGTGGTCAATTTTCAGTCCTGGCTCGATCCTTTCATCATGATTTCCGCGCTGCCCGCGGCGCTTGCGGGAATTGCCTGGATCCTTTTCATAACGCACACGAATCTGAGCGTGCCGGCGTTGATGGGAGCCATCATGTGCATGGGCGTCGCAACTTCAAACAGCATCCTGGTGGTGAGCTTCGCCACGGAAGAGATGGCGGAAGGAATGGATTCTGTGAGCGCCGCACTGGAGGCGGGTTTCACGCGTTTTCGCCCTGTGCTGATGACCGCGCTGGCCATGATCATCGGCATGGTGCCGATGGCTCTGGGGCTCGGTGATGGCGGCGAACAAAATGCTCCTCTCGGCCGGGCCGTCATCGGTGGATTGATTTTCGCGACCGCTTCGACATTGCTCTTTGTTCCGGCATTTTTCAGTGTTTTACAAGGTCCACGCCGCCATTCAGCCCAGCAATAAGGGAGCTAGAGATCAAGTCGTGTGGAGTTATTTTATGATCCAAATTGAAGAGAGACAACAAACCGTCGCGCAAACTCTGCCAGCCAATGAGGTGACGGCACGGAAGCGTTCTCGTAAACCATGGCTGGTCGTTACGATTGCGGCGACTGCGGTCGCTGCCCTGCTGATTTCGGGTATCTGGTCCCGTGTGAACGCCAGGACAGCGCTCAAGGTGGAAACCGCCCAGGCAGCCCTCACAGCCGTATCGGTTGTATCGCCGAAACAAACTGCGCCGGCCGACGAAATCATCCTGCCCGGCAACGTGCAACCATTTATCAATTCCCCGATTTACTCCCGTACTAATGGGTATCTGAAGAAGTGGTACTTCGACATTGGGGCCCACGTCAAGAAGGGTCAGCTTCTTGGCGTCATCGAAACACCGGAAGTCGACCAGCAACTACAGCAAGCTCGCAGCAATCTGTTGACCGCGCAGGCGAATCTCGAACTCGCCTCGGTTACGAAAAATCGGTATCAGGGACTCCTGAAGAGCAACGCTGTGTCCCAACAAGATGTGGACAACGCGGTCGGCACCTTCAATGCCAACAAATCCATAGTGGAAGCCGACAAGGCAGCCGTAGAGCAGTATTCGGCTTTGGCATCTTTTGAAAAGATCTACGCGCCGTTCGACGGTGTGATCACCGCGCGCAACACCGATATTGGGGATCTGATTAGCTCCGGAAGCGGCAGTGGAGTGAAAACCGATCTCTTCCATATCGCTCAACCGGGAAAGTTGCGCGTTTACGTAAACGTCCCAGAAGAATACTCGCAAGGGATCAAGAGCGGGATGACTGCAAACCTCACCCTGGCTGAGTTTCCCGGACGCAAGTTTCAGGGAAAACTGGTGCGCACTGCCGAAGCTATCAACGTAACAACCCGCACCTTGTTGGTGGAAATCGATGTGGACAACCCCACCGGTACGCTGCTCACCGGTTCCTACGCGGAGGTTCACCTGGCAGTTCCGACACAGGCCTCCACTTTCCTGCTCCCAGTGAATACTCTGATATTCCGTTCGGAAGGGTTACACGTCGCTGCCGTGAAAGACGGCAAAGTCGTGCTCACTGCCGTGACTCCTGGACACGACTTCGGAAATGAGATCGAGATCGTTTCTGGGCTGAAGCCGGACGATCAGGTTATCGTCAACCCGCCCGATTCAATCGTTTCCGGGCAGGCAGTCCAAATCGTTCAGGCAGCACTGCCGGGAGATACAAAATGAAACGCCTTCAAGAAATAAGTCTGCCCAAGAATCCGAGGCGAGCGCTCTGGATGTATAGTCTGCTGGCGCTAGCGATGGTGTCGACCGGATGCGCGGTCGGACCGAAGTACCACCCTCCCGTGGTGCAGGCGCCTGCTGCTTATAAAGAGGCGGGCGACTGGAAACCCGCGCAGCCCAATGACCAGAACCTTGGCGGCAACTGGTGGACTATTTTTCAAGACCCACAGCTTAATGATCTGGAACAGCAAATCAATGCAGGCAATCAAAATCTTAAGGCAGCCGAGGCGCAGTTCCAGCAAGCGCGGGCAGTCCTGCGCTACAACCGGGCTGACTACTATCCGACCGTGACGGCAGGGCCGTCGGCGAGTCGAACGCGCGTCTCGGCCGACAGTCCCACCAGTTCGCTCCTGCGTGGCGCCACTTACAACGACTTTGTGCTGCCATTCGATTTTTCCTACCAGGCGGACGTCTGGGGACGAGTCCGAAAAAATGTCGAATCCTACCGGGAGCAAGCGCAAGCCAGTGCGGCAGATCTGGCCACAGTCAACTTGAGCATGCATGCGGATCTGGCGCTCGATTATTTTCAGGCCCGCAGTCTGGACGCCGAAGAACAGCTCCTGAACTCTACGGTGAAGGAGTACGAGCAAGCCCTGGAATTGAATGAAAGCCGCTTCCAGGGAGGTATTGGTTCGGAGGTGGAAGTCGAGCAGGCGAAGACACAATTGCAAACCACGCGGGCCGCGGCCATTGACGTGGGCGTTTTGCGTGCGCAATACGAGCATGCAGTCGCAATCCTAATCGGGAAACCTCCAGCAGAGTTCAGCCTTCCTCCGTTGCCGCTTACCACACCGCCTCCGCACGTTCCTATCGCCGTGCCTTCGGAGCTGCTAGAGCGACGCCCGGACATTGCATCTGCCGAGCGACGGGTAGCGTCTGCCAATGCCCAGATCGGAGTTGCGAAGTCAGCCTATTACCCGCTGATCAATATAGGCGCCTCGGGAGGATTTGAAAGTGCGGCCATTAGCACGTTGATAAACGGTCCGAGCGGACTATGGTCCCTTGGGCTGTCGGCCGTCGAAACTGTTTTTGACGGCGGAAGACGCCATGCTCTCAACGATCAGGCGCGTGCCGCGTATGACTATCAGGTCGCAGCTTATCGCGAGGATGTGCTGACTGGATTCCAACAGGTGGAAGACAATCTGGCGGCAGTGAGAATCCTAGAAGACGAGGCCAAGGTGCAGGATGAAGCAGTCGCCGCGGCACAGCGATCGTTAGACCTTTCGACTATTCGTTACAAGGGCGGCG
Source organism: uncultured Acidobacteriaceae bacterium (assembly GCA_963850805.1). Classification (GTDB taxonomy): domain Bacteria; phylum Acidobacteriota; class Terriglobia; order Terriglobales; family Acidobacteriaceae; genus Sulfotelmatobacter. The sequence continues at coordinate 88,839 of CAWKNF010000012.1, forward strand.
TCACAAGTTACCTTGAGGTGATCACGGCGCAGAGTGCCGCGCTACAAAACGAAGTCACGGCGGTCAATATTCTGGGGCGCCGGATGGCGAACACAGTGTTGCTGATACAGGCTCTCGGCGGCGGATGGACCAGATCGACTCTTCCCCAGAAACCTGAGTGCTGCGGCAAACTCGCGAGTAACAGCAATTAATGCGGGTCGATGTCTGGCAGTCGGATTGTACAGATATTGACAAGTCGGTTCATGGAAAGTGACAGCGATTGTTCCCGGTTGCTGGGCAGTTCAAAATTTTATCCGTTGCCCAACGAAGACCGAACCCAAATTGCACCCAGCCTGCTATCAAGCTCAAGCGGTAAGCGACCAAGCTATAGAACCACACTTTCCTTCCCGACCGCTAGAACTCTGTTTGGTAGTAGGAACGTTCAAGGACAGAAGACACAGGCCACCGCATGTAGGTAGCGCTCTCAGCTTTGTTCCTTCTGGCCGCCAGTGCACGGTAGAAGATTTCCCCGTCCGATCTGCAATGCCTACAAAGCGAAACAGCCGACTATATTCGTCGGCCGTTTTCCATTGTACGTTCGTGCGCTAAATCGTTGCTATGAGTTGATACTTCGCGGCACGAGATTCAACGATTCTCCGTTTTCCATGTCCAGGGTTCTTTTCGTACCGGGTGCGTAGTAACCCGAACCGTTCGACCAGATCCACATCGCGACCGACGGCGCGGGTTCGTTGTTGCTTTTTCAATCCCGCCGCTCTCCGTGCAACTGAGTGTAATTTTCTTCGCCCGTCGTCTGGATTATCAGACCGTCGTAAATCTGAAAATTCCGGCAGCCATTCGTCCTCTGGATCGACCCTTCCGTAGTGTGAAAAGGCTCTACAAACTGCATTCATGTGTTCCCCCGCCGTGAAATAAGAAATTCGAGAAAATAATAATTACTTTTTTGGGGTTTGTTCAGTATTAGCTATAGAGAGGAGAATTAAGAATAAAAATATGAATAAAAAAAATATTAATAAACCAAAAAAGTACCTATACAACAACAAAAAGATTTCCATGGAAAATGCGCTGAAAATCTACTTTGAGCTTGTCAAAGCTTCCGGAACCGCCAAGCGTAAATATAAATATATGGTACTAATCAACCGTCATAATCAACGGGGTAACCATGTGGGGCATGTCTATTACATCGACGCCGCCAACCACGACGCGGCTCTGGAGAGCGCGCTGCGGCTATACACAATGAGTCCGTATCCTCAAGTCAAAGCCGTTTACTGCATTGTGAACGGTCTGTGCAATGACAGGAATTGCTACTGCGGACATCAGCCGTACTTGGCCAATGCGATCGTGACTCTCGGGTAGGCCTATGCGCTGAAAGGGGACGGAGGCTTCCGGCCCCTTTGTATTCCATCTGGAACCGCCAGAGCAAGAGAAGAGGAGCAGCGCAGTGCGTCTCTATCTACCTAAGCCCCGCGACGGCCCTGCATTTCAAGCCGACTGCGGGTGGACATGCCGGGGCAAGGGCCATTAGGGCTGGAACTTACAATTCTCTGGACCAAGGCGGTCCTTTCGCACTGTGCTTGCCACTACAGCGGGGAGGTCACGACCCGAGCAATTCGTGCAGAAAAAAGGTCAACAATTATTTGATAGTTCAGATAGTCGTGAATGGTCTCCTTATTCTTGCCGCCAGCAAGCATCTGACAAAGTACCCCGAGGTTGGCAGCCAGTCTGACAAAAATGGGGTCAACCAATCCCGTACCTACGTAGTTCATCAGGTCCTTAATAAGCTGTCTCCTCGTCCGCTTTCGGCTTTACGATTTCGGAAAGGCTGACAACCAGGGCGACGAATTCCTGAAATATTTGTGATTTTGCGGAAATTTCTGGGGAACAGGTCACTCTTATCCCCCTTTTGACCGCGGTGCTTCAAAGTGCATTTGGGGCTCCGGCGTTCGGAGCTGTAGCTCCAGTCGATTATTAACGGGCAGGAACCCAGGACCTCCTGTAAGTACTGAAAATGGGAATGATCCATACGAAACTGCTAGTCGCCGGTCAAAAACAGCCGCCATCGTCCCGAATCCGCCGGTCAAGTCACCCAGGGCTGTTTTGTCTCTTTCGGGCTGGCATTGGAGTTGGGAGTCGTCAGGGTCGATTCCGGGGCAGCCAGGGAATCGGAAGTCGAAACCTAGGAATCCTTCGAAGATTCGTCCAGCGGGTGGGCAGGGCGGACTTCCATTTCCGAGCGCGCGCGCCCCGGGGGAGGGGCAGAGGGTGATCGGGCAGTGGCGCAAATAAGGGGGCGAAAGATAATAAAGAAAAATATCAACTTCGAGAACCGTTGGTAGAGGTGGCTGTCACGGACGTCCCCCGTAACGGTGGACACCGCGGCAAATTTAAGCCGCGTTCAACGGATAACGAAGATGAATAACGAAGATTTCCCACAGAATGGTGACGGCAGTTCCAAGCCCGACACCGACAACATCAACATCAACAACCATCAACCAACCAACAACAACAGCGACCCTGTAGGCAAAGTCGCCGGCTCGCAAACCAGCGAGCCCAAGAAACCTATATCGGAAGCACGGCTGCGGGCTAACCGCCAGAACTCCAAGAAATCGACTGGCCCGAAAACGCCTCGCGGCAAGGGGTACAGCCGGCGCAATGCGGTGAAGCATGGGCTCTTGCTCAATCGACTCTTGTTCTCCGACAACGGCGAGCCGATCAACGCAGAACTCCATGAATTGTCGGACAGACTGCATGAGCGGTATGGCAACGGCGACATCCGCACCCAACTGCTAGTGGAGGGCCTTGTGGTCGAACATTGGCGTCAACGTATGGCACTGAATCTCGAGATGGAATTTCTCAGGCGGGCCGATAGGTACTTTTCTCCGCAAGGGAAAATGCCCAACGTGCTGCGTTATCGCACTGCCAGCCAGCGCGCGTTTCTGAAGAACTTGGAACTCCTAGATCAGCTTCCACTGTCGCCGTCGGAGGCGGAAGAAGCCGAGGATCCTAACTCAGCCACCTGAGGACTCCCCCGTACTGGAGCCCAGGACCAAGCGCGGCCTGGCTGGGGAGAGGTGTGATGCCTAGGCTGAGGGGAGCTCCTTTTGTGGTCGGGTCGGAAACGGTTTGATTTTCGGATGCCTGCTTTTCTGAGCCTTCCAAAGATCGTAATTGAGCTGCATCTTCAGCCAAAACTCGGGAGACGTGTGCGGCATCGCCTTGGCAAGCCGCAAGCTCATCACCGCTGAAATGCCGGCGCGGCCGTTGAGTATTCGGGAGAGATTTGGCCGAGTCACGCCGAGGCGCTTGGCCGCCTCCTTCACAGTCATGTCGCCCAGGTAATCCTTCAAGACCTCGCCGGGATGGGATGGATTGAAAAGCATACTTAGCTCCTAGTGGTAATCCTGGTAGTCGACGAGAATCGCGTCCTCGCCCTCGAACGCAAACGTGAGGCGCCAGTTCCCGCTCACCCGTACGGCCCAGTGCCCCTCCAGGTCGCCCTTGAGTGGGTGCAGGGCGTAGCCGGGGGCATTCATGTTGGCCGGGCAGGTGGCCGCATCCAAGGCGGACAAGATCCTTCTGAGACGGTTTGCGTGTTCGGGCTGAATGCGAGCCTTCGAGCCGGTTTCGGCAAACTGCTTGACGCCTTTGTGCCGATAGCTCTTAAGCATATGTGCAGTGTACTAATACACGATACACATAGTCAAATGGATCTCCGCGCGGCCAAGCGGAACATCAATTTGGGAGGAGGAAGATAGGGTTTTTACGAAACAAAGCCAAGAAGCGCTTTGTTTTCAATCGCAGTGATACAGAGAGGCTCTGCAGGAGGAATTGTGTGCTTACCTCAACCTTTCCCAGGCTCACCTCTCGAAGATTGAGCGAGGGAAAACTGCTCCCAGTCTAGAGATGTTGATTCTACTGTCCGATCGATTTCACAAGAGCGTGGATTGGATATTGCGGAGAGAAGGGCAGTAGTCTAGACCCCAAAAGACTGTTACAACTTTGGGACTTCCAAGGTTCAGCTTCATAACTTCCGGTCAAGGGCCCCTCAACTTCAGTAATTTTGAAGCTGTTTCGAAACGAGTATACTCATCAATCTACGGGGATTAAAATGCGTGTTCAATTCGTTGCGGCGGTCATTCTTGGAGTCGCCTTAATCCCGGTGCGTGTTTTTGGTTGTACGTGCGCTGCACCAACAGCGCCGGTCAAGACTACGTCAGAATTGGGGGCGTGGAAGACAGCTGACGCAATATTCGAAGGTAAGGTCGAAAGTGTTGAATTGGGATGGAAGTTGAAGGAGGCGCAGATTGGAGATGTTATACCTACTGTAGTTAGCGACCTCGACCAGGATAGTCCTATGCTCCTCGTCTCGTTGGAGGTATTGCACTCCTATCGTGACGTTCAGCAGAAGGCCATGCGGCTTAGTACGGGCTTGGGTGGTGGCGACTGTGGCTTCGATTTTGAAGTTGGGAAGCAGTACCGCGTCTATGCCTTCAAAGATGACGCTGGCGAACTTTCTACGAACATCTGCAGTGGGACAGAACTGTTGGAAAAGAACCCCAGGAATTCAGCGGATCCCCACGGGAAGCACGTGGCACCTGTGGCGAACAAAGGAGTAGCGACTGCAACCAACAAGCTATGTGGCCGAGTCGTTCCGACGGACGCAAATGGTTCCATTGACAGTCAGATCTTGCTTGTCGGTCTAGGGAGGAAATCCCCGGTTCCTGATAACGAAGCCGGACCTGATAGGGATGGCTCTTTTTGCCTCACAGACCTCAATCCAGGCAAGTATCATCTACTCTTCGTGAATAGGATCGAGGAATCCCTGACCTCATTTGTCTACTTCCCCGGCGTTACCGATCCTTCTGAGGCAACCGCGGTACAAATCATCCCAGGTCACACTCCGCCCCATCTCATATTCAACATTCCGGCTCAAGCAACATTTTCAGTCAGCGGAACGGTGTCTAACTCCGACCACCCCCATTTGCCGGCTGCAGTCAGGGTGGTGTTGATGAACGCGAGCCAACCTTTACTTGCGTACACAGCAGACGCTACGACGAATGGCTCTTTTGTGTTTAGTAATGTCCTGCCTGGGGAGTACTGGGCAATTGTGACCGTCGATCCCAGTGTCGAATCGAAATGGTCGACGAGAAAAGCACAGGTAGAAGTGGTAGGGGACACCGCTCAGCTCTCTTTGGAGCTGATCGCGAATTAGCTGCTCGGCGCGAGCCTGTCGGGAGACAGCATTGGGGCTACCAGAGGCCGGTCATGCGAGATCTAAAGGGCAAGATCGGCGACTCGCACAACTGACTCGGTGACTCGCGCAACTAACACTTGCCGGACTGCCGCCTGTGCCCTTTAACTGACAGCATGGGGCAAGTCCGTCACCAGAAATTTTCAACTGGAGTGAGGTTTTTTGGCTTGGCGCATACCGATGACCCAGAACACCGTTCAGCTCAAGCCAAGCTTGAATACTAGCCATGATGCCGGTCGCCGCCGATTCTGGTTGGCGATGTCGGGGTTTGTCATGGCGCTTGCGCTGCTGCCCTTTTCCCACAAGGTCGAACGTCGGCTGGAGACAGCCGTTCACATCAAGGGCGGAGAATCTGAAAAGGTTGACCTGGAACTGGCGCAGCGTTTCCAGTCTCCATACGCCCAGCGCCTGGTTTTGGTGATCAGCGGCATTCCCGATTCAGATTCAGCAAAAGGCGCAGATGCATTGGGCTTCTTAACCAGTTCACTGCGTAGTGTGCCTGGAGTATCGGGTGCCGTCTCGAGTCTGGATTGGCCGGATCCTTTGTTCACTGGGAACAATGGCGGGGCCTTGATCATTGTCGGGCTGGACCCGCACGATGAAAGTGTCGAGGCGTTGGTCCCCAAACTGAGGGCAAGAGCTTACTGGATGCAAGGTCAGCTCATGTCGCAATACCCCGGTTTGAAACTGGAGATTACGGGTGAAACACCACTGAACTTCGATCTTCGCAAGGTGAGTGCAGATGACGTCACCCATGCCGAGGAACGAGCGATGCCGGTAACTCTCGTGCTGCTGTTGCTGGCTTTCGGCAGTCTTGTGGCCGCGCTATTGCCGCTGGGAGTCGGATTACTCTCGATCTCGATGTCGATGGGTGCGGCGGCGCTACTCGCGCATTATCTGCAACTGTCGATTCTGGTGCAGAATCTGGCGACGATGCTCGGCCTTGGCTTGGGCATCGATTATGCATTGCTGATGGTGAGCCGGTTTCGCGAAGCATTGGCCGAAGGTTGCGATCCCGGATGCGCTGCCGATATTGCTGCCGGGCAAGCGGGCCGGACGCTGCTAATTTCCGCTACGACAGTTGCAATCGGATTCTCAGCGCTGCTGATTGTGCCCATAAGCGAACTGCGCTCGATCGGGATTGCCGGCCTGCTGGTAACCGTTCTAAGTGTAATGTTGTGTACATTTATTCTGCCCTGGGTGCTTGGTCTGCTAGGGCATCGCATCGATGCCGCCAGAGTGCGTCTTCCCGCCAAACGATTGGAAACGCGGGAGAGCCGCGCGGCCAGTGAGCGGTGGGTGCGCTGGGGCAGCATCATTACCCGCCGGCCCTGGACCGCTCTACTTGTCGCCGGGATTCCGCTGCTGATCCTTGCGTTCCAGGCACGGAAAATCTCTCCCGGGGTTCCTGACCATAACTCGCTCCCGGCCGCAGCCGAGTCGGTGAAAGCCTTGCACACCCTTCAAGTCATGGGGCGGTCGGGTATTGTGCAGTCCCTCCGAGTGATCCTGGAGTTGCCGCCGCAGTCTCCGCCGCTCTCGCGGGCGGGCTGGCTGGCTGTCAGCCGATTGACGCAGCGCTTCCAGAGCGACCCTAGAGCGGAAGAGGTCTTATCTCTTCCGACCCTCACGGGGATGTCTGATACTTCGGATGCCGTAAACGATTTGCCCGTGCCGATGCGCAAGAGTTTTCTTCGCAACGATGGCCAAGCTACTCTGATTGAGTTGCTGCCCACTACCACTCTTTCGCCCAACCAACAGATACGGTGGGTACGGGACGTGCGTTCCTCCGATGTCGCGGCGATAACCGGCGTGCCCGGCGCTGTGCTGCTCGTCGGCGGCGTTCCTGCACTGGAAGCAGATTATGACTCGGTAGTAAGAGAGCGGATGCAGCGGGTGGTCCTTGGCGTCATATTGGGCAGCTTTCTCGCGCTCTTGATCGGATTACGTTGTCTGTTTGCGGCAGTCAAAGCAATTCTGCTCAATCTGCTCTCCGTTGGCGCTTCATTCGGTGCATTAGTTCTAGTTTTTCAGGAAGGCTACGGTGGAAAACTCTTTGGGCTCGAAGGACCGACCGGCAGCGTATACCCGATCGTGCCCATTCTCTCGTTTGCCATCGTCTTTGGATTGAGCATGGACTATGAGGTCTTCCTGGTCACCCGAGTCCTCGAGGAACGGCGGCGCGGACTATCCGCGAGAGCAGCGGTGATCGAGGGCCTGGCGCGGACGGCCGGGCTCATCACGAGCGCCGCAGCGATTATGATTGCCGTCTTCGTCGCATTCACCGTGGGAAGCTTTCTGGTCGTCCAGATGCTGGGATTTACGCTCGCGGTAGCGGTGTTCATTGACGCTACAATTGTGCGGATGGTGCTCGGGCCGGCACTCATGGAACTGGCCGGCGATTGGAATTGGTGGCCCTTTGGTCTTTATGGAACCCCGGCGACATCCGAAAAAGGGCTCGTCCCATGACGGCAAGCACCGCGGATGCTCCAGTGATAACATAGGCCTTGCAACAGCCTGATTAGGCGGTGCGATTTATTTCACTTTCTCTTTTTGACTGCTGGACTGGCCGATATCAAAGTCCTTGCGTCCGAGATTTGCCTTTGGTGACCCCCCTTCGATTACAAGAATCGAGGAGCCGGGCTTGCCCTGCAGCTTTGCCTCCACTTGCGACGCGGACCAGGAGCCGCCGACCTGCCGTAGCCCATAGTAAATGAATTCCTTATTCAGTCCCGATCCCCGAAGCGTCTTCACCACATGCACTGGGAACAAAATCCCGCGGTCAATCCACGATGTGACCGAATCATAGTAAGTCCGGTCTTCAGAGCCGGACACGCTCTTAAGCACAAAGCAATCCCGTGCGCCGTATTTCTCCGGTGCCAGAAGTTCCTGATGCTTCCAGAAGAACTGGCTCTCTACCATGTCTTCATAGGAGAAATCTGTTCCCACCAGTGGGTCGTTCCAACGTTCGAATGGCAATACGCTAGCGGCCTTCTCGCCAGGAAGTACCGCCTCGATGGTCACGTGCCCACTCACGGTCATATGCAGAAGAACGCTCGTCTTCTCTGAGTCCGGCCGCGAGATCTCGCACAGCACGCGCAGACCGTCGGGAAACCAGTGGGCCTTGGCGGCAAACTTGTAGCTCGTGCGCGTGCCATTGCCTTCCACCCGTGTGATTCGCCCGGTCACGCGATAGTCCAATTTTTCAATACGCTGGCGCGAGCCAGTCAGCACCGTTTCCATGTCAGAATTGGCGGCGAAAGTCCGCGATGGATTTCCGAGCGAGAACAGCACTAAGAAAGCGATGGACGATTGAATTGCCCTGAAGGCGCAAACCGCCGATCTGGCTTCCGGATATCGGCAAAACGTGTGGCTACGAGAGAGCATTGCGACACGGCGAAGGAAGGTCATAGCTATTTATATAGCCAAAGTCGGTGTTGCACTGAACTGCTTTTTCAGACGCCTCGCTTCTGCCATGAGTCGATGCGCCACTGAGCCTCCCGCAAGCCCCAAGCGGAAATTCTAGCTCAGATGGATCCCTGGGTGGATCGCCGATGACAGCCGCAACGACCGCATACCGACCTCGTTCCTGCGTGGGCGCTTCTTTTGCAATGATGGAAGCGGTTTTGCTGCTAGCGGTCATTGCCCAGAACGTCCAACTCCACCTGACTACCGACCGCTCCGTCGCTGGCGTGCCGGGCATGACTTTGCGCCCGAAGGAAGAAATCAGGATGACGATTTCCAGAAGTTGAATGCTTTTCCCATCGCGTTCTGCTTGAAGAAATATCAACTCTTACCGCGCCTGGTCAGAGGCTGTTACTGAAAGACCACCCGCAGCCGGAACCTTACATCCCAGCGGGTTTTCGAGCGCTTCCGCCAGAGCGTGCGGGCTTGGCTGTGGGTAAGTGATTGACTCGGAAGCGTGATTGCACCCACTATGCTGATGAGTGTGATCAGTTGTCGTAAGGTGCTCTCGAAGTTCGTCCAAAAATAGTCTGATACGGCTGGCTAACGGTCAGTTGAAACCGCGGTTGCCGGGTGCTGTGAATTAAGCTGTGGAGAAATGGGAAGAATCTAGTCGTCCATTCGCTAAGCGCCACTAACTCAACCGATTGCATTCTCTGTGGGCACGCTCTTGAATTTCAGATTTTGCACTGAAAACAGGCGTTGACAATCTTCAAGCAAATCTCTAAGGTGGCGTTCGTCGACGGTTGAAAGGGGCAGCGAATAAAACTTGCTGACCCGAAGTAGACTGGGTGATCAGTCAGGCGGGGCAACCCGCAGGGCAGCCAGACCTGAAAAAACCGACGCCTCTGCGAGGAGAAGTTGGGGTTTGGGACCGCGAAAGCGGTGATCGCATCAAGGGCTGTGACGGTGCATGCGTCCACGCTGGTGGCTTCCTCGCAGGGAGCTGGCGGCTAGAGCATAACCAATGTCACAGCCTTTACCTTTTCTGGTGTTCCCTCCTAACCCCTCGCAAAAGCGGTTCCCCAGAAAGTATTCTTGCACCGATGAAGAAGGTTCCGAATTCGAGTCGTCGTCTCAACGAGCACATTTTGCGAGCATTGAACCAGATTAGAAAGCCAAGCACCGCTGACGAAATTACCGAGTTGCTCAATCGTGACCTGGATCCAGAGGACCGTCCTTTCCAAGCGAAAGATATCGCGGAGTGGTTGCAAACCGCCGAGGACACAGCGTTGACATTGTATTGGTCAAGAGCTCGGCCCCGGAAATGAGGATCCGCGAAGGGAGCCGGTCTGGCTCGCGTGCCGACCATCGGAGAAGTATGTCGGGACAGTAGCACATTTGGCGCGAGCCGTGAAAGGCGGGTGTAAACTTTCACCCGTTCAATTTCCAATACCCTCTCAACGGGGCCTGTTGGACTCTCTGCTCGTTCAAAAGCAGGTTCAGCGCCCTGGCAACTGTATCGCGGGGCCGCCGAAGTTGCTCTGCCAAATCTCGCTCGCTGACCACCACGTCCCCGGTCGGGTAGCGCTGATGTACGCTCTGCCCATATCCCGAGATTTTGTCAGCCAACAGCCGGAGTTCCTCTCTTCTCTTCCGCTCGGCATGCTTTGCCCTCGCCTCGCTAGTTTCTAAAGCTCGCACGCACATTGTAGCGATCCCGAGAGCAGAAACTACCAGCGCAACCCAAGAGTACGGGGGAAGGGACGAAAGAATATCTAGGAGGGAGTGCATAACCGGGATATTTCTCCTTGAGATCAGGCACCCACAGAATACCCGCGCATCACCGGCTTCACGAAGATTACCGAAGTCCAACGCTTCGACGGCATCACGGACTTCTCTATTCTGACGCCGTGAGCGCCCCAAATTAATTTAGCGCCCTGACTTGCAGGCAGAACGGGAATGCTTCATGCCTAAACCGATGAAGGGACCTAAAGTGCTCCTCGGCCCTGTTGATACGGATTCCACTGTATGGTCTGAGGTCGCCGTTAGAGGTAGCCTGAGTTGATAGCTCAGAGGATTCCTCCGATCCCGAGGTGCCGTATGCTCGCAAGCAACAGGCTTCTCATTGACCCCTGCGATGGTTCGCCCGTACTGGACTACCGAATCGAAAACGGCTCTGTTGAAAGTCGCACTCTGGAAGCCGCCGAAAGGGGTACCACAACCGATAAGCGATGGCAACGCCTGACACCTGAGCAACTCAGCTCGCACGTAAAGGCAGACACGGTCGTTGCGCAGTGGCTCCGTAGAAGGATGGGAGTTCACAGGTTGATCCGGGCATGCGTCTCATCCGCCAACAACGGTGCGCAGGTGCACGCTCAGACCTTTTGAATCTTGATTTGCTAAGGTCAGAACCGACCTGAGCGCCCGAATGTCTACTCCCGAATCGTGTGCGACTGTACACACGGCATGAAGCAAGCAAGAGACGCGGCGCAGAGGCAAAGAAACGAGGTTGTTTATGAAAAAAGTAATGTTCGTACTTGCGATGTTTAGTCTAGGTACATTGTGCTGGGCAGGGTCGGCGCGCGAAGATGCCACCGAACGACTAGACAATGCCACCAGTGTGATGCACGAAATTATGGGGATGCCCGACAAGGGAATCCCGGAAGAAGTGTTGGAGCATGCAAAGTGCGTGGCCGTTATACCGCACATGGTCAAAGGTGGCTTTGTCTTCGGAGCTAAGGGAGGCAAAGGCGTAGCCACTTGCCGCACGGCGCATGGCTGGAGTGCGCCAGCGTTCATCACGATCTCCGGTGGAAGCTGGGGGCTCCAGATCGGTGTAGAGGCTGTGGACGTGGTACTGATCATTCAGAATGACAAAGGAATGCAAAGGCTGCTGTCGAGCAATTTCCAAATTGGAGGGGACGCTTCCGCGGCAGCGGGCCCAGTTGGACGGCACGCCGAGGCCGGCACGGATTGGAAGATGGATACAGAGATTCTGACCTACTCCCGTGCTAAGGGTGCGTTCGCTGGACTCACGTTGGAAGGTGCATCGCTCCGTCAAGACAATGATTCACGGCACGCGATCTACGGAGACAATGTCACAACTCGGGCTTTGCTGTTGGGCAAAGTGCCGGCTCCAGCCGCAGCCCAGCCGTTCCTAGCGGAAATTCGCAGCGCAAAAGCTGAGGCCAGATCCGACAAAAGGTAGGGCTTCCGAACTCGACCTCTACGGTTGCTGTTTGTCATCAGCCGACGCTTGCGTGTTCGAGTTAGGGGCACGGTTCATCATTCCAGCGATGGAAACAGCTCTTTTCTTTCCTCATCTGTCCCCCTGAGGATGCGATTGTCAGTCTAAAAGACTGGTGGCGTGTTTGACGGCGTGATCTGCGAATAAAAGATTTGCGCTTGCGGGCTGGAGTTATTGGGACACACTTTGCCGTCATAGTTGGTCGCGCAGTCGGTGTTGTTTGGGTTCTGCACACTGCGGCAGAGCCACGCCGCGATGGCCGTGTTGGGGTAGTTGAAGGTAGGATTATTGGCGCCTCTGGTCGGTACACTATCTTGTCGCGGTGCAGCCCGAAATGCGACCGTTTCCACTTCACCAGCAAGGTTGAAAAGCGCTGTCTCCGTATCCCGACGATCTGGTCATTGTCACCAAAGTCAGCGCCCGGCGCGGTGAAGATGGGTCATGGATTCCGGCTTTTTCGCGCGAACAGCTGACTGCGCAAATTCATGACAATCTTCGCAATCTGGGTCTGGATGTGCTGGATCTTGTCAACCTGCGCAGCATGTTCAGCATTCGGGAACCAGCCGAGGGTTCGATGGAGGCGCCACTCACCGTCCTGGCTGAGCTTCAGTAAAAAGGCTTGATACGGCATATCGGGGTGAGTAATGTCACGCCCGCTCAGGTCGCCGAAGCGCGGGGAATCGTGCCGATTGTGTGCGTACAGAATCACTACAACCTGGTGCATCGAGCCGATGAGGCGCTCATTGGAGACCTGGCTCACCATGGTATTGCGTACGTGCCGTTCTTTCCGCTCGGTGGTTTTACGCCACTGCAATCAACAGAGTTGTCTGATATCGCCGCGAGCCTCGGTGCTACGCCGATGCAGGTTGCACTGGCCTGGCTTCTACATCGCTCGCCCAACATCCTGCTGATTCCGGGAACATCTTCCCGCAAGCATCTTCGGAAGAATCTCCAGGCTGCACAGCTGCAGATTCCCTCTGAAGTGCTTGCCAACCTTAACTCAATCGGTAAACCAGAAAAGGAGTCTTAGTATGCGTATTTTCATTACAGGTGCAACAGGTTTTATAGGCACGGCGACAGTGAAAGAACTGACCTCTGCCGGACACAAAGTCCTGGGTATGGCTCGTTCCGATGAGGGAGCAAAATCCTTAGCCGCTATTGGTGCGGATGTCCATCGCGGCTCGCTGGAAGACCTTGATAGCTTACGAAAAGGAGCCGCCGCTTCGGATGCCGTCATTCACCTTGGATTTGTTCACGACTTCTCAAGATTCCAGGAGAACTGCGAGATCGACAAACGTGCCATCGAAGCTCTGGGCTCCGTGCTTGCCGGTTCCAATCGGCCTCTCGTTGTCACATCGGGACTAGCTGGATTGGCCGCTCCTGGCCAGCTTACAACCGAAGACAATGTCATTCCGTCGGACTTCCCATTTCCACGTGTTTCGGAACAGACGGCTCTTAGTCTGGTTGCCAAGGGCGTAAACGCTTCAGTCATGCGTCTTCCCCAGGTTCACGATACGAATAAGGCTGGGCTTGTCACTTATCTAATCGCTGTGGCGCGGGAAAAAGGTGTGTCTGCGTATGTGGCGGAAGGACGCAATCGCTGGGCAGCAGCTCATGTTCTGAATGTGGCACATCTCTACAGGCTTGCACTGGAAAAACACGAGACTGGAGCAAAGTATCACGCCGTTGCCGAAGAAGGCGTGGCCCTGCGGGATATCGCAGAAACAATTGGCAAAGGATTGAAAGTGCCGGTGACCTCCCTATCAGGCTCATTTTGGGTGGTTGAGCGTATTCGCCGGCAACGATCTTGCCGCCTCAGGCGCCAAGACACGGAAAAAACTTGGGTGGAACCCGACGGGTCCCGGCCTGATTGCAGATCTTGAGCGCATGCGGTACCCCGAGGTCCTGGCTACAGTCGCATCTTGAGCGGCAGACCTTGCCTATTTGAAATGAATGAAGGAGGTCGTCATGCAGAACAAACGCATCGCCCTGGTCACCGGGGCCAATCAAGGAGTAGGATTTCAGGTCGCAAAGCTCGCACTGTTGGCAATGACGCTCAGCGCCACTTGAGAGCTTCAAGAAGATGTCCGCCGGCATAGAGTATGCCGCAAACGCGAATTTCCTGCTTGACAGTGGCCATCCACCTGATTAACCTTCCCGAATTATAGTAATGTTCCTTGGATTCCTACTTCGTACGAAAAGGTGATTTCTCATGACTGGAAGGCACGGAACATCGTCCACTGTCTGTGGTGTTTCCAGCAAAGATCCTATTCTTCGGCAGCCGATTTTCGCCGCCATAGTCTTGGCGTCAGTCAGTTTGTGCATGAGCGCCCTGGCCGCGGGACAGGCCGCTACATCGCTGCGCGGCACCGTCACCGACCCCAGCGGCAGCACTGTGGCCGGGGCCAAGGTCGTCCTCGCAAACACCGAATCCAAATCTGAACGCGCTGCGACGACCGGAGCGCTGGGAGAATACCAGTTCCTTCTTATCCCGCCCGGAACCTACACCCTCAACATAACGGCAGCCGGCTTTCGCAGCTATGAACAGAAGGGTCTTGAGTTGCTCGTGAATACACCGGCCACGGTCAACGTTCAGCTAAAGGTCGGCGCGACCACTGAAGTTGTAACCGTCACGTCGGAGGCCCCGGCCTTGAATCTGGTTGATGCCTCCGTCGGCAATTCCTTTGACGAAAAGCAGGTGCGCCAGATTCCTCTTGAAGGCCGAAATGTCCCGGATTTGCTGAGCCTGCAAGCTGGAGTCGCCTACACCGGCAATCGCATCGCGGATCAGAACCAAGACACACGCAATGGCGCTGTGAATGGAGCGCGAAGCGATCAGAGCAATGTCACGCTTGACGGAGTCGATGTAAACGATCAATCGAATGGCTACGCATTTACATCCGTATTGCCCGTGACCCAGGACTCGGTTCAGGAATTCCGGGTTACGACCACCAACTACGGTGCAGATCAGGGGCAAGGCTCGGGGGCACAAGTGGCGCTGGTAACAAAAAGTGGAACGAATGCGCTTCACGGCTCGCTCTATGAATACCTGCGCAATACCATCACCAGCGCCAATGACTACCTGGTCAAGCAATCGGAGTTGAACATAGGCCTCCCGAATAAACCCCTTCAGTTAAACCGCAATATTTTTGGCGTATCGGTCGGCGGGCCGATTCAGAAGGATCGGCTGTTCTTCTTTGCCAACTACGAAGGGACGCGCGAGCGCGAGCAGCAGCGTGCTGAGCGCGTAATTCCAACTCCCTCTCTCTGCCAGGGTATCTTTCAGTATGTAAACGTGAACGGCGGGACCACCGTCTGGAACGCCGCCCAGCTCCAGCTTCTTGACCCCAAGGGCATCGGGATTGATCCCGCCATGCTCGACCTGACCAATCACACCGGCTACCTCGACAAGACGTTCTGCACCGGGAACACGGTGACCAACGATCCTTCCGCTGGCGATGGTCTGAACTACGCCGGCTTCGTGTTCCGCGCCCCCACGAGTCTGGACAACGATGTGGCGATTGCGCGGCTGGATTACCGCCTCACCTCCGACGGCCGGCATACTCTCTTCTTGCGCGGAGCGTCGCAGGACCTGCGCAATCCGGGCGCTCCTTTTCTGCCGGGCGATATCCCCGAATCCACAATCAACGATCACAGCAAAGGCTTCGTCCTCGGCTATATCTCGGTTCTCACGCCCGCCCTGACCAATTCCTTCCGCTGGGGCTTCACGCGGGAGAGCTTCGGTCTTGTCGGCAACTCCGACCAGCAATGGAACGAGTTCCTGGGTCTGGACCAGGGCGTCACCTTCAGCCACAGCTTCCAGGTGCCTCTCCACAACTTCGTAGACGACGTTTCGTGGACCAAGGGAACGCACACCTTCCAGTTCGGCACCGCGATTGGAATCGCGCGCGATCCGCGCACCAGTTACCTCCACTCGAACACCATAGGATTGGGCACAACCAACTGGACCTCACCGATTGGTTTCGCAGGCACATCCAGCACGCTCGACCCGACCAACACGACCGGGCACCCGGGCATCAGCGGGCCGGAACCTGAGACCGCCACACAATACGACCGTCCGCTGCTGGCCTTGTACGGCATGGTCTCTGACGTGGTCGCCAACTACAACCTGGACAAAAGCGGCAATGCACAGGCGCAGGGCGCCCCGGTTAACCGGCGCTATGGGCTCGACTGGTATGAGTTCTACGGGCAAGACACTTGGCGGGTGAAACCCAACTTGACGTTGACCTACGGATTGCGCTGGTCGTTCTTTCCTGCGCCGTGGGAAACGAATGGGCTGCAAACCTATCCGACCTTTGGCTTGGGAACTCAATTCAACGAAAACGTGAAGAACATGAACCACGGGATCGGCTACGGCGGAATGGGACCGATCACTTTCAACTTGGGCCGTGGGCCGGGTTTCTATCCGCTCGAGAAAACAGATTTGTCGCCGCGGATATCGGTCGCCTACTCTCCTCGTCCCGCAGGAGGCGCGTTCAAGAAGCTCTTCGGCGACAACGATAAAACCGTGTTCCGCCTGGGCCTGAGCCAGGTCTACGACCGCGCCGGATTCGCGCTTCTAAACAGCTTTGACCAGACTGGCGCTGCGGGATTGTCCACGACGATTCAAAATGCCTGCTGCACGTTTGGTGTCACCAGCGCCGAGGACTTGCCACGCATCTCCGGCATCCACAATATCCCGACCACCAATATCAATGGGGTTCAATTTCTGTTACCCGCGCCGGTCGGCTTCCCGCAGACACCCGCCACCAACGCCCAGGCCAACTTGTGGGGGAATGACAACACCCTGAGAACTCCGCGCGCCTACACCGCCGATTTCTCAATCGGACGAGAGTTGCCGAAACACTTCTCGCTGCAAGTTTCCTATGTCGGGCGCTTCGGCCGGCATCTTCTGACGCAACGCGATCTGACGCAGCCGCTCGATATCCGGGATCCGAAGACGGGAATTGATTACTATACGGCGGCTTCAGCTCTATCGAATCTGGCCAGGCAGTTTGCCCTGTCCAACAACGGTGGACAGCCAACCAATTATTATCAGGGCTTCCCGACGACCGCGCAGATACAAAGCGTCACTGCCGCAGGACTGGGCAAGACGGCCCAGTACTGGATTGACATGATCCAGCCGCTCCGGCCAGGCGCGTCTTACTACAGCGATACTTTTGGCACCGGTCTGGTTCCAACTCCGAATCCCACCGACAGCCTGATCCAGGAAGTTTTCAATATGTATTACAACCCGAGCCTCTCGGTCATTGGTGATGAAATCGTCGGCTTGGCCGATATCGATTCTTATGGCGGCATCGGCGACAACATTGGCTCGGGATCGTATTACTTCAACGGTCCTCCCGGCCTGCTCGGCAACAACTCCGGGCAGTTCTTGAACAATCAGGCGTTCTCCATGTACGGCTGGAGTTCCGTTGGCAATTCCAGCTACAACGCGCTGCAGGTCAACCTGAGGAAGCAATTCAGCCAGGGTGTTCAGTTCGATTTGAACTACACGTACTCCAAGTCGCTCGACATCACTTCGGCAGCATCACGGGTCGGATTTGCGGTGTATGGTTACACGAATATCGGCCTGGTGGGAAGCCGTCTGGCAAACGCCTTTTCTCCGAACCTGGCACGCGCTCCTTCCGATTTTGATCTTACCCACCAACTCAACCTCAACTGGATTGCCGAACTACCCGTTGGCAAAGGGCGGGCTATCGCGGGCAATGACGGCGGCCTGGTCGACGCTTTTATCGGCGGCTGGCAGCTTTCCGGAATCGCCCGCTGGACCAGCGGATTCCCCTTCAGCGTCGATGGTGGCCAGCGCTGGCCTACAGACTGGTTCTTGACGGCGATCGGGCAGATGACGAGCAGACCGAAAACCGGCACGTTCAAAGGCAACGGCACGGTGAACGTATTCGGCGATCCCACCGCTGCCCAGCAAGACTTCACTTTGCCTCTCCCGGGCGGGGTTGGATCGCGCAACATCCTGCGTGGCGACGGCTACGCGGGTTTAGACATGAGCCTTGTCAAGAACTGGAAGATGCCCTACAACGAAACCCACATCATCCAGTTCCGCTGGGAGGTATTCAACGTACCGAACTTGACGCGGTTTAATGCGCAGAGCATCGGGTCGTCGTCTCTGCTCACGTCGCTGACGCAGCAGCCGAACAATTTCGGAGCCTATACGAGCCTGCTAACCCAGCCGCGCGTCATGCAGTTCGCGTTGCGCTACGAATTCTGAGCACACGCGCACATCGTCGGGGACAGGTCTGAACGCGGGATCGTGCAAGTATGAGGCCAGTCATGAGGCGTGCGCAGACCCGATCCGTCCCATCTTCAGCCCAAGATACTGCCGCCATCGAAGCGCTAGTCGCGGCTCAAGCTGATGCCTGGAACCACGGGAACGCCAAAGGCTTTTCCGTTCGGTTTGCCGAGGATGGCAGCTTCACAGATGTCATCGGCATGACGTACTACGGAAGGGACGCTTTCGAACAACGCCACGCCGAGATTTTTCGGACGATCTACAAGGGCAGCTCGCTAAAACTCTCGATCCAGAAGCTCCAATTCATTCGTTCGGATGTGGCCGTCGTGGATGTGGATGCGGAGATGACCGGGTATGCGAAGCTGCATCCAAGTATACATGCCGGAGCCATACGCTCCAAACTCCAGTTGGTTCTGACGAAAGAGAGGAGTGACTGGTGGATCAGCGCGTATCACAACGTGGCTGTCACATCCCCGCCACCGCGACCCTAATCGCGCTACGTTCCCGGCTTGTCGGCAACCTGGAAGTTATGCGCCCCCGCCAACTAGTAGGCAATCGTTTCAATTAGCGATAAATCTCTCTATTCCACGCGATATAAAAAGGCGCCCACTTTTGTGGTAGGTTGAGATTGTTCATCGCTAACCTGGCGAAAAGCGGCGCCTCGGCGGCGGCGAGGGCATTCTTCGGAGCGACCGTGCGCTATGCCAATGCCGCGGGAGCGGAGCGAGTGGTGAGCATCGTCGGCACCGACGAGATCGATCTCAACCGCAACATCAGTTGGGTGTCACCTCTGGGGCGCGCGTTGATGAAGTCGGCAGCGGGTGACAGCGTAGTCCTTCAATTGCCGGGCGGTATGGAATACCTGACCGTGCTGGAAGTCTGTTGCGAGCACATTTCTGTGGAACCGTTCCGTGAACCAATTGGATCCGAGGCCTCGGCAAAGAGACTCCCTCGCCGACGGTCACCTGACCAAGAAGAGACGAAACGGCACAGGTGTGGAAGAGCGACGACCCTAATAGAACGCTATCGGCTTTTGGCAAGCGACAGGAGATGAGTTGAGTCCTCATAAACGTTAGATCCCTATCGGAACTGCCCCGAATCAGAAATGCGTGGAATCCACACGTCCGTGGGGTCGGGGCAGTTTCGATAGGGTCGTTTGAAGTGAGCCGCTAGCGTTTGCGGAGGATGCGGGTCGCCCTATGGGATTTCAATCGATTTACGCCTGGAAAGCCTTGCCAGAAGCGGGTTTTGTCAAAAAGGTAATTATTGATTCTTATCGATCTTTCCATGAACGCTTCGCCTCAGGATGGCCTCATCGTAACGCAACACCGATCCTTCCTCAAGCCTCGCGAGTCTGGAACCTCCCCAGATCCCTCACTCGAGCACGCGCTAGCGTCCGCCGCGCTAGCGGCTTAGTTCAAACGCGCTTCTCGTCATTTATTCTTGGGTTGTCGGCAACTCCGGCATTGAGCTTTTCGAGGCACTCTCTGTTTTCAGAGCCGATTCTTACTAACGCCTAAATTTCGGTGCGCTTTAGCAGATAATCGAGGCCCCCGATGCGGAACCAGCGGTAGCCGTAGGGCTCAAGCAAAATGCGATGCTTGCCGGATGCGTTGGGAGTGCTGTGATCGTTCGACAGGAGATTGACGAGCTGGCCATCCACTTTCGCGCCAGCCCGGAATTTGACTTCTGTGGGAAGGGGACTGAGATTGTGTACGAATAGAACGGAATTGTTGCGCCAATCGTAGCGGAGCGCAAGCACCTCGGGTTTCCCTGTCCCGAGGATTGAAAAATCGCCCCACCCGATCTCGGGAACTTCTTTCCTCATGCGGATCATGCGTTCGGTCCAGTCCATGAGGGAGTTGGGATCGCGCTTCTGCGCGGCGACATTTACGTGCTCGAAACCGTAAGGGCCCTCGGCGATTACGGGAATTACGGGTTTATCACTTTCCGTGAATCCCGCCTGCGGTTCATTGGACCATTGCATTGGCGTACGGGCGCAGTTGCGTTCAGGCAGCTCGAGGTTGTCACCCATGGCGATTTCGTCCCCGTAGCGGAAGACGGGAGTGCCGGGGAGCGTGATCATCAGACTGTATGCGAGCTCAAGCCTACGTCGGTCGCCTTGCATCATGGGAGCGAGACGGCGGCGAATCCCTCGCTTGTATAGCTGCATGTTCGGTTCAGGACCGAACGCGGCGAAGACTGCCTGGCGCTGCTTCTTCGTCAGGCGACCGAGGTCGAGCTCATCGTGGTTTCGTAAGAACTGCGCCCACTGCGCGGTGGCGGGACGTGGCTTGGTAGTCTTCAAGGCTTTGACGAGGGGACGAGTGTCACCTGTGGCAAGCGCGTAGAAGAGGTTTTGATTCACCTCGAAGTTGAACATCATTTGCAGGCGCTCGCCGGAAGCGCCGAAGTAATTCATATCCACATGAGGGAGTACGTTTGCTTCGGCAAGAATGATGGCGTCGCCTTGGCGCCAGGTGAGAAATTCGCTGAACATGCGAAGCATGTCGTAGTGCTCGGTGGGGCGTCGATGAGTAGCGCCTTTGGTGGAAATGACGAACGGAACGGCATCCATGCGAAATCCAGAGACGCCTAACTGAAGCCAGAAACCCATTATTTTTAGAATTTCAGCTTGGACCTCGGGATTCGAAGTATTCAGATCGGGCTGAAAATCGTAGAACCTGTGGAAATACCAGGCTCTTGCCGCGTCATCGTAATCCCACGTGGATTTCTGGACGCCAGGGAAGACCATACCTTTGTTCGCGTTTCGCGGCTTCTTCTTTGACCAGACGTACCAATCGCGGTATTTGGACTCCGGATCTTTGCGCGCCTCCTGAAACCACGGATGCTGGTTTGACGTGTGATTCACGACAAGATCGATTAGGACACGAAGGCCTCGCTGTCTACATCCCTGGGTAAACTCGACAAAGTCTCCCAGCGAGCCGTAGCGGGGATCGACTCCGTAATAATCGGAAACGTCGTAGCCATCGTCGCGACCCGGCGAGGGCTGGAACGGAAGCAGCCAGATTGCCGTTGCCCCCAGGCCCTGTAGGTAATCGAGGCGGCGGAGGAGGCCTCGAAAATCGCCGATCCCATCAGCGTTCGTGTCGAGGTAGGTTCCGACGGACAGGCAATAGACGATTGCATTCTTGTACCAGAGGTCGTTGATCACGAGGAGTCCTCAGGTTACGGCTTAACAACTTGCGGATCGATTTTAGCTTGAGCGATATTGGTTTGGGAATCTAGGGGCCTGAGCGCATGCAGGATTTAAAGTGGTGGCAGCGTGGTGTTATCTATCAAATTTATCCGCGCTCATTTCAGGATAGCAATGGGGATGGAATCGGCGATCTTCGGGGGATTATTCGGCGCCTGGATCATGTTGTAACCCTTGGCATCGACGCGATCTGGATTTCTCCGATTTATCCTTCGCCCATGGCCGATTTTGGATATGACGTCACCGATTATTGCAATGTGGCGAGGGTCTTCGGGAACCTTGCGGATTTCGACCGATTGGTCGCCGAGGCTCATCGGCGAGGGCTCAGACTCATTCTGGATTTCGTTCCCAACCACACTTCCAACGAGCATCCCTGGTTTATTGAAAGTCGAAGCTCACGCGCCAATCCGAAAAGAGATTGGTACATCTGGAGAGATGCTGGGGCGGAGGGCGCTCTTCCTAACAATTGGCTCAGCCGTTTCGGGGGGCCTGCATGGGAATGGGATAGAAGGACGAATCAATATTACTACCACTCGTTCTTGAAGGAACAGCCGGACCTCAATTGGCGAAATCCGGCGGTGAAGCAAGCAATGTACGATGTCCTGCGGTTCTGGCTCGATCGCGGCGTGGATGGGTTTCGGGTGGATGTACTCTGGCTGCTGATCAAGGACGATCAGTATCGAGACAATCCCGTAAATCCTGGCTACGTTCCGGGTGAATCGTCGCACCACCGGCTGTTGCCGCTCTACACCGCCAATCGGCCCGAGGTTCACGCGGTTGTTGCCGAGATGCGGAGTGTAACGGATACGTATCCGGATCGCGTTTTGATCGGTGAGATTTATCTGCCGATTGAACAGTTGGTCACTTATTACGGGCACGATCTCAAGGGCGCACATTTACCGTTCAACTTTCAGCTCCTTCAGACTGCTTGGAATGCGGCGAGTATCGCTCAGATCATGGAAGAGTACGAAGCGGCCTTGCCGCACGGGGCTTGGCCGAACTGGGTCCTAGGAAATCACGACAAGGAGCGGATAGCGTCGAAAATTGGGCCGGCCCAGGCACGGGTTGCAGCAATGTTGTTGCTTACTTTGCGCGGCACACCGACTATTTATTACGGCGAGGAAATTGGGATGAAGGATGTTCCCATTGCCCCCGAGCAAGTTCAGGACCCGGCTGAGAAGAATGAGCCGGGGCTGGGATTGGGGCGCGATCCTGAGCGAACTCCGATGCCGTGGGATGGCTCGCTTCTTGCCGGCTTTACTTCCGGAGAGCCATGGCTGCCTTTGGGCGCCGACCACGCGCGTGTGAATGTGGAGGGTTTGCGCGAGTCTCGGCGATCGATTTTGAATCTGTACCGGCTGCTGATTGATTTGCGACGAGACAAGCCGGTCCTTACACATGGATCCATCGATGCGGTGACCGTTCAGGGAAACATTTTGAGTTACGAAAGACGGCAAGGAGATCAACGACTCGTTGTTGCCCTCAATCTGGCTCATGAACGGGCGCGTGTATCGCTCCCGTCCGGGAGATTGCTGCTATCCACAGACCTTGACCGTGCTGGAGAGGATGTGGGCGCGAGCGCGTCGCTTCGTGCAGACGAAGGAGTAATTATACAGGGCCTCTAACCCGATGGTGCATCTGAATTCCTCCCGGTAAATCTTAGGGCCTCCAG
>CAWKNF010000013.1:0-179474 GCA_963850805.1 uncultured Acidobacteriaceae bacterium
ATCCCGACTATCCAGAAACGGGCTTGGGGAGATCGACACAATCTCCTCGAAGCCGACTTGTGGCCCGCGTCGTTGGGAGTCCACCCTACTCCGAGCTTCCACAGAGAGGCAACGCAGCTATCGATGCAGCTTTGCATACTCGGCTTTGGCCTGCTTGAATATAGGGATGTCCGGGTCAGCATCTTTCCAGAGCGTAACGAAATCCTGATAGGCGGATTTCGCTTTGCTCTTATCACCCGACAGTGCGTAAGCCCTGCCCAATTGCAGGTGCGCCAATGCGCCGATGGGATCGCTGACCACTATCCCGCGGTGATTGAGAATGTTCTGGAATTCCGCGGCGGCCTCGGCGCCCTGATGTGAGGCCAGATAAGCCAGGCCACGGACATAAGCTGGGTAGAGACTACCCGCTCCCAAAAGAAATTCAGATCCGCCCTCAATCGGAGTTCCGCCTTCATAAGAAATGGCAGTTTGCAGTAGCTCGATAGCCTTTGAGGGCTCCCTGTGGTTCAACGCCACGAGTGCGCGGATTGTCGGCACATACGTGAATCGGACGATCGTGTCCTCGGGGAAGCGCTTGGAGAGGTCTTCCGTCAGTCCTGGAGACCGAGAAGAATCTCCCGAGAGAGCAAGCGCAAAGGCAGCTCCATATTCCGCATCCCTGCTCGTTGAAAGCTCTTCTGCGTCCCCAGCCCTTTGCCTTGCGGCCAATGCATTTCCGAACAAGGCTTCCCGCATCGCGGCATCTGCTTCGTAAAGTGCCTCGGTATCCCGCCGCCCCGCCTTCCGAGCCAAATCCGCCGCTCGCCGTGACATCTTCCTGGCCTCTTCCAAGTGACCGGAATAGGCCGATACGAAAGCTTCGGCGTTGAACATCCAGTCATCCACCCCGGGTTTTCCCCGAGGCAGAGCGGCTTCCCGCTCCATTCCTGTCTTGTCGTCTTTCAAGAAGGCAATGACGTATCGCTGGACATAGAAATCGGGGATATCAAGTTTGCGCTCGGACGCTCGCTGAAGAGTCTTCTCCGCTTCAGCAGTGCGCTCCAGCGCGAGGTAGCTGCCGGCCAG
Organism: uncultured Acidobacteriaceae bacterium; assembly: GCA_963850805.1. GTDB lineage: Bacteria > Acidobacteriota > Terriglobia > Terriglobales > Acidobacteriaceae > Sulfotelmatobacter. The sequence continues at coordinate 1,066 of CAWKNF010000013.1, forward strand.
AAGGCTGTATCCTATAGAAAAGTCCGGGTCGATACTCAGAGCTATCTTGGCTTCCTCGACGGACTCTTCACGTTTGCCGAGCGAAGGATAGATTCCACCTGCCAACAGCCCGTGGGGCAACGACGCACGAGGATAGGCTCGCACCCACAAGTCGCAGATCTGGTGCGCCTTCTCCAGGTCCCCCGTAACCTGCAATTCGTAGGTAAGAGAAATAAAGAACCTCTCCTGGTCGCTGGAGTGATCCCGCAATTGATAGGCCTTGTTCGTATTCTGCGCGGAAAGGACGGATTCCCCGATGTCACCGTACATGCGCCCGAGAGCCGCGTAAGCGCTGGCAAAGTTGGGGTCAATCTCGATGGCGCGGCTGAAAAATGGCAGTGCGGCCGCCGAACCAGTGGAAGAGACAACCTGCCAGCCGGCGCTGTAGGCTTTCAAGGCTTCGAGTGAGGGCGTCGTGGCTTCGGCGAGCGGAACGTCGTACTTTCTGATTGTGGTGAGTGATTCGCCGACTCGGGTTCTGAATTTGCTGGCTATTTGGCCAAGCGCATCCAGAACGTCCTCTTTTCTCGCCGCTTGCACCTGTTCCTCAGCAAGAACGTCTCCGGTTCGGCAATTCGTTGCGCGCAGCCCCAAAACGTATTGACTCCCGAGGCTTGCAATCGAGCCGTCCAAGACAGCGGCGCTTGCGGTTCGCTCACAGATTTCCCGGGCGATCTCAGGGGTAAGTCGGGCATCAGATGGCTTGCCCATCAGCCTCAATACTTGCTGGATGCGCTCCTCTGAGATGAGGCTGAGGAAAGGCGACTGCTCAAGTTGCACCGCCAAGCCTTGCCTCAGCGTTCCGTCAAACACGGGATCGCCGGTCGTGTTACTGAAGTCGGCAAGGACAATCGTGTCTTTGTCCGTCAGCTTCGGTGCGCCACGGAGATAGAAGTAAGCCGACGCTGCCAATGCCAAGACTGCGACGACAGCAACTGCGACCACGAGCTGCTTTTTTTGACGAGTTCCAGTCGGCCCCTGCGAAGGCATTGTGGCACCAGACAAATCCGGACCCCGGGCTAGATGTTCTTGTGCCCCCGGTTCCCTGACAGGTGCTATGAAGCGATATCCCCTCCCACTGACAGTTTCAACGAATCTAGGTTGTTCGGGGTCGTCCCTCAAGACCTGCCGAATCTTGCGGATTGCCCCGTTGATGCTGTTATCAGTGTCCAGGAAAACGTCCTTACCCCAGATCCGCTCAACGACCTGATCTCTGGTAACCAGCTCTCCTCGATGCTCGACGAGAAACAGGAGCAACTCCATCGGGGTGGGTTCGAGCTTAAGCACGCGCCCGGCCCGGCGCAGCTGGTAGGCGCGGAGGTCCAGTTCAAAATCCTCGCCAAGCTTGAGACAATCGTGGATCTGCCCCTGCTTCGCTGTCATGCATGGCCCCTAGAAAGGAGTTCTTGCAGTCTACACGAGTCGCGATGGTGCAACCAACCCGTGCTTTTTCAATCGCTTGCAAGCACAGAAAAATTTAACCGAATCAACAGGTTCTCACTATTGTCCAGCCCTGGATTCCTACGGCATCTTATCGGCGCGATCGAGCGGAGCGTGCTGCGGTCGCCAAATCCCTAATGAGTTTGGAGGCTCTGTATGAAGATCCGCAGGACGTTTCAGGCAGGTTTCGTTTTCGCTGCGTTCCTCGCAGCCGTGCTGGCTTTGTCTAACCGCGTTCAAGCCCAACAGAATTGGACCGCTACCGTCGGGGGTCAAAGCGCAGACATGTCCAAGCAGGCGGTAGCCTTTCTCCCCAACGAAATTTGGATCCATGCCGGCGACAGCATTACTTGGACGTTCGCCAGCGGCGACGGTCACTCGGTTACGTTCTTGACTGTCGGGCAAGTCTATCCCTTTGATTTCACCCAGGGGTGCCCTCCGATTACTCCCAGCGGATCGCCTTTCGATGGCTCCTCTTGTGTCTCCAGTCCGCCTTTGGTGTTGGGCCAAACCTATCAGGTTGTCTTCCCCAAGGCGGGCAACTATGAAATCGTCTGCCTGGTACACGCGCAGATGTTCGGTACCATTCACGTACTTGACGCAACCCTGCCCCTGCCTTACGACCAGGCGTCTTATGACGAACAGGCCAGGGAACAGTTGGACGCGTTGCTGGCAGACGCGGACCGCCATCAGCGTCACGCCGGGCATCAGCACTCGATCGGAGATATGTTCTCCGCTAAGGCAAGTTCACACACGAAGTCCGTAACCGCGGGTGTGGGCGAAATTCGCGCAACTGCCGGCGGCCAGCAGTCGCTTTCCGTGGTGCGCTTCTTTAACGGCACGGTGACGATCCATGCCGGTGACACAGTGGAGTGGGCCAATCTGGATCCCGAAATCGGACACACCATCACCCTCGGTACAATTCCGCAGGATCTCATCGATCCGTCATGCAGCCCCAACTGTGTCATAAGCACGGATCCGGACGGTGCCCTCCACGCAACCATCACCAGCACGCAGCAAAATGTACACTCCGGGCTGATCGCGGCTCTACTCGAAGATGAGCCCGGCTTCCCGCAAGGGCCAGTCGCACCACCCACACGGTTCCGCATCACATTCACCACACCGGCAACTTACCCGTATGTGTGCGCGTTTCACGACAATCTGGGCATGGAGGGGCAAGTCATCGTGTTGCCCTGACCGGATTCTCTAACAACGAGAGGATGGTAAACACATGTCAACTTTCGCGGCTGGAATAAAACCGTTTCAACTGATACGCCCGAAGCACCTGCTGTTTGCCATCCTTGCCGTCATGCTGATCTACGTCGTCGTTCACGACGAGAGTTTTCTGGTGCATCCACAGGATCCGCTGTGGCAGCACTACCAACCCTTCAAATGGTGGTTGTTGCCACATGGAATCGCCGGTGCGTGCGCTCTGCTGGCGGGCCCGATGCAGTTCTCCGACCGGCTTCGCGATCGTTTTAGGCGGCTCCATCGTGTCGTCGGCCGAATCTATGTCGCAGCGGTATTCGTGGCCGCACCACTTGGCTTTTACATTCAGTTCTTCAAAGAGCGCATGGGCGATCCCCGATCTTTCACGATTGCTGGCGCGGTGGAAGCCGCTTTGTGGATAATTACCACCGGCACCGCGATGGTCTTCATTCTTAAGGGGAAGGTTCACGAGCACCGGCAATGGATGACTCGCAGCTTTGCGGTCGCGATCGTCTTTCTTGAGGTGCGAGTGATCGGCGGCGTGGGCGGTTGGGAGAATCTCGATGTGCATGCGAACGAAACCATTGTTTGGGCCTGCATTGCCTTTTCGATCCTCTCGGCGGACCTTGTGCTGCAGTGGCAGCAATTGGAGCTCTCACGCCCAGAGGTTCAGCGACGCTGGCCAGCCTCTGCTAGAGAGAATGCTTGACACTCCTTAGTTCGGCGTTTGCTCGGCGCCCAGAGAGAGCGTTCTGGAAAGTCAAGTTAGTAGCGAATAGGTGGTCGGCCAACAGGAAGTTATCCAGAAACGGGCTCCTGAGGAACTAACTGTCACTCTCCTGTTGCTGGGATGGGCAAGAGTTGGAAGCCGAGTCGAGCTGCTTGTTTGCGGAGGCGCATTTCAGCTCTCTGGCGTGCCTGTTCGTCGCAATGGTAGAAGACGCTTTCTGCATAGGGTTCCTTCGTCGATAGGACGTGATAGAGAATCCTTGCGATTTTGTGTGCGGTGGCAGTGATCGCCTGGGCAGTGCCTAGCTTGGCCCGCATGCGCCGAAAGAACTCGCCGAAATAACCTTTCGCGCGGCACAGGGAGTTGGCGCCTATTCTGAGCGCAGTAGCGGCGCGATGCTTTACCTGGCGCGTTTTACAGGACAACACCTTGCCACCGCTGACTCGTTTTTCCGGACAGAGGCCAAGCCATGAAGCGAAGGCAGAGGCGTTGCGGAACCTGCTGACATCGGTGCCGATCTCTGTCAGCACAACTTGTGCGGTGGCTGCGCTGACTCCGGGGATGTCGGTGAGATCGACGCCGGCAATGCGGTAAAGCTCACTACGCAGATCGAACCGAGGATCGTTGCCCTGACGATGATAGGCCGTGGACTTGGTGCGTGGTGGCATGGGATCCTCGGTCGCGCTGGGAAGAGCCTGCATCAGACGTGCCGTCTCCTGATCCAACTCCAGGATCAGTTTCTGGTAGTAGCGGTATCCCTCCAATGACTGTTTCAGGGTGAATAGATGCTCCGGCCGGTAGTCTCCAACCAGAGCCTGTGCCACCTTGTCTCGCGGGCTCTGCACCCGACGATGACAGAGTTGCGCCAGTGCGACGGGATCGCGCTGGCCCGAGAGGATGGCATCGAGAATCGCTTGGCCACTGGTTCCGGTGATGTCGCTGAGCACATGGTGGAGCTGCAGGTTCATTTGGCTGAGCGCCTTCTGCATATGCAGGATGTGCTCGGCTGCCATCTCCAGCAGGCTGCCACGGTGCCGCCACAGGGTACGAACGGCGCAGATCGCATCGGGTGGTCGGAAGCTGGCCCGCAGCAACCCGACCGAGTGCAGATACTGGATCCACTGGCAGTCGGATACGTCGCTCTTGCGTCCAGGCACACTCTTCAGATAGTGTGCGTTGACTAAATAGACTTTGAATCCGCGCTCCTCCAATATCTGGAACAGCGGGATCCAGTACACCCCGGTCGACTCCATCGCCACGGTCTGAATCCGGCACTGACCGAGCCAATCAGCAAGTGCATGCAGGTCGCAGGTGAAACTACTGAACCGGCGCGTCGACTGCTCATCACGATCCGGTGGTACCGCGACATAAATCTCCTCCGCGCCAATATCGATGCCCGCCGCATCCGGCTCCAATACCATCGATCTCCGCTCCCGCTTCTCTCCTCGCTTCGCCATGGTCTTCTCCTTGTAGCTGGAGAACGCGGCCCGAGGCGCGAATCCTAGCAGTCTCCTGATCGAGATCGCTGCATTGCTCCGCAGTCGTCATCACTAACCTATCCGCAACCTCAGACCCATGCTTCGAGTCGGGCTCATCAAGCACCAATGCCCATTTCGGGCCGTAGCTGCCGCGGTCCCCAGCACACATATCATCGCTCACCTCCAGTTCCTTCCGTTCCTATCTGAACGAAGCTCAGTCGGTTGCTTCGGGGAAGTTGGCCGGGTCGGTAACGGGAAGTCGGCTTTCGTCATCAATCGCACAACTGACAACAGGCGCCTTTATCGCGACGAATCCGGAGGCATTACTTCCGCGTTCTAAAAGCCGACGTGCGGTCCCCACCGGCCGATAGCATCTGCACACCGTGACGATGACTTAGATCTGGGCCGTGCCGCCGTCGACGAAGAGTTCGATGCCGTTGACGAAACTTGAATCGCTTGAGGCGAGGAAGAGCGCGACGGTCGCGATCTCTTCCGGACGTCCCATTTCGCCGCGAGGGATCTGAGATTTGAAGAACTCCTTGGCGTCTGGCCCGAGCGGGTCTAGGACTGGCGTGTCGATGGTGCCGGGGCTGAGGATGTTGACTCGAATTCTGCGTTCCTTGAGCTCTAGCAGCCAAGTACGAGCGAAGGAGCGCACCGCGGCCTTGCTGGCGCTGTAGACGCCGAAGGCCGGGAATCCCTTGATACTGGCGATTGATGCGTTCAGAAAGATCGAGCCGTTGTCGTTGAAAAGAGGTAGCGCCTTCTGCACAGTGAAGAGCGTGCCGCGCACGTTGAGGTCGAAGGTTTTGTCAAAGTGCTCTTCGGTTACTTCTTCGAGCTTGGCCAACTCGCCCCGTCCTGCGCTGGCGAAAAGGATATCGATCTTGCCCTTCTCGCGCTTTACCGTATCGTAGAGGCGGTCGAGGTCGGCTAGGTTACTTGCGTCGCCCTGCACACCGGTGACGTTTTTGCCGATGAGCTTGACGGCCTCATCGAGCTTATCCTTGCGGCGTCCCGTGATGAAGACGTACGCGCCCTCTTTGACGAAGAGCTTGGCGGTGGCGAGCGCCATGCCGGACGTCGCCGCTGTGATGACAGCTACTTTTCCTTCGAGCTTTCCCATGACTGTTCTCCCTTCATTCGTGCGATGGATTAATGCGAGAGTCTCTTTCGGCACCATTGAACTCAGAGAATCAGGGGCTATCGCGCTGGGCCGCCCCGCACTCGCTTCCAGTGAGTAGATGGAATTGGATCCTGAAAAGATTCAGTAGTTCTGGATAATAGAACTATTGAACCCTTTCCCTTGAATGACTACTCTTAATTGGCATGCGGCCTCTGTTCCACCCATCGATTGAGGAGATTACAGTAGAAGGAATTCTCCACGCCTTGTCCGACCCGGTGCGGGCGGCAATTTATGCGGACATCGTGTCGCAGGAGTGCTCGCAGAACTGCTCGACGTTTCTGACAGTCAGCGACAAGACCATCCCGAAGTCCACACTCTCTCAGCACTTTAGGGAACTGAGAGAGGCGGGGCTGATCCGTGGTGAGCGTCGCGGCGTGGAAGTCCACAACACCTCGCGCTGCACGGAACTCGAGCAACGCTTTCCAGGACTAATTCGGGCAATCGTCAACGCGCACGCCATCCAGTCGAGGGACGAAGCGCAAGGAAAGAAACGTGTTGCGCCGAGAAAGGCTAGACGTGCACCGACGAATAAGTAAAGAACCCGACTCTTTTCCCTCGATCAATCCGACCTCCTCGTCGTGCATCGGGTATATCGGGGCGCGGCTCATCAGAACGCTCACTCCGTTAGAGATTCGAAAGCGGTGGAATCGATTCAGCTAGCGTGTGGCACTTTGAACCGATATTTGTTGATTTTGAAACGCTTGATTTTCGAGTCGAGCGTTCGCGCCGGCAGCCCTAGTTTCGTGGCTGCGCCCAACGGGCCCGAGATGCGTCCATAACACCTCGCCAGTGCGGCTTCAATCATTTCCTTCTCCTGCCGAGCGAGGGCACGATTAAGCTACTCATGCGCCTACCGGCATGTCCGAATGCCCGAGACACCGGCAACCTAGAAAAATGCATCAAGGTGAACTGGCTTACTCAATAAGGCTGGCGAAGCAGAGGAACGTCGAAAAGTTAGACCTGCTGCTTTTCCAATTCGCTAAGGCGGGGAAATCTTCCCGACTGATACTCGGCAAAGAGCCTGGCAATGTCCTGCTTCGAGTCTCCTATAAATGGGCCGTAGGATACGATTGGGTCTCCTTGGGGTTGTCCCGCATATAACACCAGCCGCGCTCCGGATTCGTCGGCGACCACATGTAACACGCTCGTACCGATGTCAGTCGACCGATCGAGCCAACCGACCTGCCCAGTGTTCAGTTCGGTGTCGCCGATTCGAACCGAACCATCAATGACAAATGCGAAGCCGTTGTAGGATGCAGCTATGTCCAACTCGGCCGAGGCGTGTGGCTCTAAATTGATCTCGACCATCGTGACCGGTACATGGTTTCGCGTGCCTGACTGAAGGCCGGCCGAGGAACCGCTATAAACTCGGATCTCAGCGCCTTTTTCGCGGCGCACCGGAACCTCATTGACATTAATCGTTTGAAAATCGGGGGCAATCCAGCGTTTGTTCTTAGGTAATGTAAGCCATAGCTGAAGCAGGCGTACCTTTCCTTTGGTCCTGACGTCTTCGCTATGAATAATGCCGTTGCCCGCGGTCATCCACTGTACTTCGCCAGCGTTGAGTATGCCGCCCTCATCGCGGTCAAAGATCGCGCCGTCGAGAATAAGAGTCACGGTTTCAAACCCTGCATGCGGGTGAGGACCACCAACTGGCCGGTCGCCAATGTCAAGATGATCGTCCATCAACAAGATGAAGGGATCGTTCATCTCGAAGTTCTCGGGAGCCACGACAGGCGCAGCTAGATGTCCCGGACCGACGAATCCAGGTGTCGGCTGGAGGAACATTAACCACGCGACTGATACTGCGTTGTTGCGACATGTCTTCTCCTTCTGAAACCAATTTCCATCAGTCAAAACGCTTGCTGAACGGAGTTCCCTATCGCCGATCATGCACTTAGCGCGGAGGCCCCGTGCCTTCCGTATACTGCGACGCAGTTTATGCCTGCGTCGCAGCCCTTGGGCTGAAGATGCCCTCGAAGCTTTCGCGGTACTGCAGGAAAACAAGAATCCACAACACGCTCGCGACCAGTGCGGGCGCGATGGTACCCGGTGACATCGTTAGGTGAAACGCCAGGATGTTGTAGAGCTCTGCAGCCAGCACTGTCAGCGCAAGTGGCACGAATCGGCCGAAGAGCAGCAACAGCCCACCAAACACCTGCCCCGCGAAGAAGAACGCGGCAAAGTGCGATGCGACGATGGCGCCAAAAAACTGTAACGCCAGCGGATTCGTCGGCGGCGGCTGGTGGATAAAGTTGAGAAATCCGTTCAGCCCAAAGACCGTAAACATCAGGCCCAGTAAATAGCGAGCAACAATTGAAGTAGTTTTCATGAATGTCCTCTCTTAGAAGGTCTGCGCGTGCGTCTGCACGGCTTGAAGGTGTGGTGCGAGAAATGTGTTCCGGTCCTTCCCCTGGTTCAGCGCGCTGGTCCCTCCAGCGGTAAGGAAGGTCGCGTCCGTCACGCCAAGAAAACCAAATACGGACCGCAGATACGGCTCCACGAAATTGAACGAGGCCATCCGCGTCTGGGCGTCGTAGATCCCACCGGTTGCGATGATGAAGGTTGCCTTCTTGCCGGTGATCAGGCCCTTCGGCCCTTTCTCACTGTAGGCAAAGGTCCTGCCCACGCGCGCAATCTGGTCAATCCAGAGCTTGAGAACCGAAGACACGCCAAAGTTATGCATGGGCACTCCGATGACGTACTCATCCGCCTGCTCCAATTCGGCGAGCAGAGAGTCGGAGAGGGAAAGCAATTCCTTCTGCTGGGGAGTGCGCGCCTGCTTCCGGCGTGTAAACGGCGCCGACCCATTCCGCATTGATTGGCGGCATGGCCGTCGCGTTGAGGTCTCGGTCAATGACCCTTCCGTCCGGGTGCGAGGCCTTCCATTGGGTGACGAACGCAGCGGTGAGCTCGCGGGAGACTGAGCGACCGTAGAGCGGGCTGGAATCAATATGGAGTAGCGTCGACATTGAGAAATCCTCTTGCACGACATATGATGAGTAGACGACATATGTCGATTCAAGAAATAAACAAGTGTCGCTTTAGTCCGTAAAGGCGTATGCTTTCATCAATATAGAAATGGCCGAGCTTCTCCAACCCGAGACAGAAACGCCGGATCCGCGCATCCTGCGGAGCCGCCGCATGCTCATGGAAGCACTGGCCAGGCTACTGACTAAAAAGGAGTTCGAAGACATCTCTGTGCAGGAGATCGCTGATGAGGCCACGTTGAACCGGGCCACTTTTTACCTGCACTATGCGGACAAGAACGCGTTGTTGCAGGCTATGACGGAATCCCGCTTCCGCAATCTGATCGAGCGCCGGGCCATAACGTTTACCGACTGCAAGGGAGCATTGCACGCCATTGCACTCGGCGTGTGCGACTATCTTGTGGAGAGCACAGGCTGTCCCACTCAGTTCTCGCGGATGGCGCTCGAAGGCTCGATCATTCCTATCGTTGAGGATATGTTCAAGGAAGGACTTGCCCATCATGGGATGGCTCCCGGTGCGGACGCGTCCCTACCCGCGACCACCGCGGCCTGGGCCGTTTTTGGAGCCGCGCGCCGCTGGTTTCAGACTCCGAACCGTGTCCCCGCCGAGGAGATGGCAGCCAGGATTGAAACCATGGTGAGCCCGATTCTTTTCGGCGCCTCAAAATAGCAGAGCGGAGAACAACCAGTAGAAGGCGGTATCATCGTGTAGGAGAGATGATTTCGGCGTCTTGCCTCTGCCTTCTGGCGACAGAGGCCGGGTGTTCGTTTCGCCGGGTACAGAGAAGTGTTTAGATATTTGGCGCTGTAGTTCTGTTCCGTGGGTTTGAAAAGGTTCGATACGGATCATGGCTCCAGTTTGAAATTGCTGCCGTAGCTCCTATGCTGTTTGTCCTTAATATGTGCTCCTTGGAAAAGCTCCGACTGAACGACCAGTTCGCCTTGGGGATTACAATGTAGAATCCACATTGCGACCAGGTGAACTCGCCCGGCTCTTTAAGTTCGCGTGTTCGCACCTCTTTTGCTCCAAAGGCGATTGCCAAGCAGCGTAAAGGGAAAACTCCCTCCGACAACGTGTGGCGGGCAAACGGCGTGGCCACATCCGCGCGCCACCTCGACTCCTTCTGTGCCCGCATCCGGACAGGCCTCTCCGCAATATTCTTGGCGCGACCATTTCAGACTACAAAGTCTGTCCGTGTACTGACATCTCGTTATCGAGCGAAATCGTCAGACTTGCGATTTTCCGGGACAACGAGAGAAATCCACCAAGCTGTGCCGTAAGCGCCTCTTGCGACTTTCCCGAATCGTAGGTCTGAATTGTTTTTTTCTAGATCCTCAACCGGGATTCTGAAACCATTGTGTCTATCCGAGGTTTTCCCCGACATCCGATTGGCCATACCATCCAGCACATCAGCGAGACGTTTGTCGAACTCTTGTTGTGCTCTAGCCACCGGCGCGGGCATTTCAAAATCGGGGACCTGGAGGCGGTATCTCACAAAGCAACCCGCGTTATGAAAAGCATCCGCAACCGCGGCTGCCAGCGCAGGATTCGACGGCGCAAAGTAAGGTCCTGCTGCCGGGAAACGCCGGTCTCCAATAGCACGGCATCGGCGAGTGCTCCCACTTCGTCAAAACTACTGTTGATCATGTCAGGTGAAGATGATCCCGAGCACCTTGCCTCTCTTGCCCTGGGTCATCTGCGCGTAAAGATTCCGCAATTACGACTTGCTCTAGAAGGAAAGATCCGTTCCCATCATCGCTTTCTGCTTCGGCGTTTACTGGATCAAATACAGTTTGTGGAACACGAAATTGCATTGCTCGACGAGCGCCTGGAGGACATCGGCCGACAAAGACCGGACCTGGCGCACGCGGTTGCTCGCTGGGACACGATACCGGGGATCGATCAAGTCGCAGCGTGGACTCTTCTAGCCGAAATAGGTGACAACATGGCGCAGTTTCCAACCGCTGAGCATCTGGCCAGTTGGGCCGCGCTATGCCCCGGTAATCACGAGAGCGCCGGCAAGCGTTTGCGCGGTACAATTCGTCAAGGGAGCCCATGGTTGTGCCGCATGGCTTGTCAGTGCGCCTGGGCTGCCGCGCGCACCAAGAACACTTACTTGTCCTCGCAGTTCAGACGCTTAGCGGCAAGACGCGGCAAAAAAAGAGCCATCATCGCGGTGGCGCATACCATCATCATCATTGGATATCACTTGCAGAAGAACCAGAGCAACTACGAGGATCTTGGCGGAAACTACTTCGATCGCATCCACTCCGACGGTCTCAAGCGGTACTTGGTGAAGCGGCTCCAACAACTCGGGCACAAGGTAACTCTAGAGCCGATGGAAGCTGCTTAACCCACCGATTCCCACAGTTGTTTTCGAGGGAGAAGGCCGGTCTCCGACGGGATGCTGTACGCTCCCAAGTTATCGACGCGCTTTGAAGCGCAAGAGATAAAGGAGACCGGCAATAAAGAAGATTAGCGCCGTTGGGCGCAGAGGATCGAAAAACGCTTGACGCCGCCGACATTTGTTATCGCGCTGGGAAAGCTTGGAAGAGGAGGAACTGAGATGAGACAGTGAAACTTCTTGATGGAATCCAGCGGGATGTAAGTCCCGCCCGGGTTCCGATCCCGATTCAGAACCATTGAAAATACAGCTATTGCAAGCCTGTGCTGAATCTAGTCCAAAGTTGAGTCCGACGCATCTAATTGAGTAATTGGAGCAGAGACCGTTCGCGGTGAAGATAGTGACGAACGGGTGGGGCGCTTTGGATTGGAGGACGGATATGGCCCAAGTGATTGAATTCTATGTTCCGGACAGGTTCCACATGAAGGTTAAGTGGATTTCCCCGGAACAGCGAGGAAAGATAATCGAGTTTCCGGCCAACTTAAAGAAGTCGGCTTAAGCGCTCATTCCGATCCATCGGAGATCGAAGAAGTTCCCGAACCGTGCAAGTTTGGTACGCTCCGCGATCAATGAGCGGGCCGCTGGGAAACGGGGATGGATGCGGGCCGCCGGTAAAGAAGGCTACTTAACGTTAATTTTGATAGCGGTAGCTCGCGGGGTGAGAAACAAGTGGGAGGCGAGTAAGCTGCCTCCCATTTCTCTCGCCGACTACCGGTCTACGCGGCCTTGCCCTGAACCTTGGCTTCGAGGGCCTTCTCGCTGCCAACATTCACCTTGATCTGCTTGGGCTTGGATTCCGCCTTCTTAGCGAGCTTGATCTTCAGCACGCCCTGGTCATAGTGGGCGCTCACTTGCCCCGTATCTACCGAACTGGGCAGCGTGAACGACCGAGTGAAGCTTCCGTACTGCCGTTCGACGCGACGGAAGTTCTCCTCTTTCTCCTCCTTCTCGATCTTGCGCTCGCCATGGACGATGAGGGTGTTGCTCTCGATGCGGACATCAATGTCTTTTTCATCGATGCCCGGAACCTCAAGTTTCAAAGTAACGTTGTGCTCGTCTTCGTAGATGTCCACTGGCGGTGCGAAGCTGGTGGCTGTTAACGCCTCCTCCGCGCCTTCGGGGTTGTAGGATTCACGGAAAAGGCGGTTCACGCGGTTCATGCGATCTTGCAACGTCGAAAACTCACGGAACGGGTCCCAACGTGTCAATGCGGTCATAATCTCCTCCTTCGGGAAAATCTTGGTTGATTGTGTCTGTGATGTTGTCAATCTGTCGGTTCCATCTTCGAAGACTTTCAGAAATGGAAACCGACTCGATTTTGCTATGCGCTGGCTGTCTCCGCCTTCTGTTGCGTCACCTCCGACTCAGCTTGCAGCCAATCGTCTAGTTCGTGCCCATTGTCTCCCCCACGTTGCTCGTACAGTTCGTGGGCACGACGTCGGATTTGCTCTTGAAGGTCACTGGTAGATTCGGTTTGGTTGGTTGTCCTTGGCGGGGTACGCCTTGTGGGAATGGGCTTCATTGTGGTGTGACTCCTTTGCAGGTAATTGTTGATGGCTGCTGTTGACGCTTGCTTGCCAAGCTCGGCTAGGCGGCGTGAAAACGCTATGGAGCAACAACCCGTTTTCTCGATGTGCCGAGATCAGAGCCACACCATCAGGAACATAACAAATCGGCTCTGGGAGCCGAACTGTTGTCACTGTTCCGTCTGCTCTCAGACGCAGGGTCATGGCCGACGAGCAGTCACGGAAAAGCCAGAAGTACTCCACTCGGTCGGATTGGGACGAGCTGAGCGCCGGGTCAGGTTCAAGGCGAAAGAGCCTTCCGTCTTGCAGATGGCGAAACGAAGCATAACAGGAAGGATTACTGCATTTGGCTAACATCACACGCCTGCCACTTCTTCTGTGCGCATCGAAATGCTTCGACGCGACCAGTCTCGCAAAGCGCCTTTGTAACGGAGAGCGCCGAGATTCCACTCTCCGGTTCCGCTCTTGTAATTTTTAATTGCAAATTACACCTCGTCACGCATCGTTGTCAACGCTCGTAACTGAAGGGTGGAGGAGCAGTTACACCCATACCTGTGGAAATCGAAACCGTCCAAATTCAATTAACCTCACAAAGCAAGGACTCGGATTATTACTTCCATCATCTCGCTGGCATGGCAGGTCACATCAAATCGACAGGAATCCTCGTGAGCCACCGCCCCCCCCAACCGCTTTCATTGACTCGCCCATTTTGCCCACGTAAGATTCTGCTCCAGTGATCGGGCAAACCATCTCGCACTACCGCATCATCGAGAAGCTCGGCGGCGGTGGGATGGGTGTGGTCTACAAGGCTGAGGACACCAGGCTGCACCGTTTTGTAGCCCTCAAATTCTTGCCCGATGAAGTTGCTCGCGACCCTCAGGCATTAGCTCGCTTTCGACGCGAAGCGCAAGCCGCGTCCGCACTGAATCACCCCAATATTTGCACAATTCACGACATTGGCGAGGAGAACGGACTAGCGTTCATCGCCATGGAGTTCCTGGACGGGGTTACGCTGAAGCATCGAATCGCAGGAAAACCCGTCGAGACCGATGTTTTGCTTGCTCTAGCAATTGAGATTGCCGATGCACTGGATGCCGCTCATGTGGAAGGTATCGTGCACCGCGACATTAAACCCACGAACCTATTCGTGACCAAGCGCGGACACGCCAAGGTTCTCGACTTCGGGCTGGCGAAGATCACTGTGAAGCTGGCGAACGTTGCCATGAGCGCCCCGACCGTCGACTCGGAGGAACATCTCACCAGCCCAGGGCAGGCCCTTGGCACGATCGCGTACATGTCACCGGAGCAGGTCCGCGCCAAGGAACTGGACGCCCGCACCGACCTGTTCTCCTTCGGCGCTGTGCTCTACGAAATGGCGACTGGGGCGTTGCCGTTCCGTGGGGAAAGCACGGGGCTCATCTTCAAAGCCATTCTGGATGCGCCGCCGACGCCAGCGGTGCGGCTGAATCCCGACGTGCCCGCAGAACTGGAACGGATCATCAACAAGGCGTTGGAAAAGGATCGCGACCTTCGCTACCAGAGCGCGGCGGAACTCAAGGGCGATCTCAAGCGATTCAAGCGCGACACAGAATCTGGGCACATTTCGACGGCTACTCAAACACAACCGGCTAAACCCAGACGCACGTGGACCTACGCCATTGTTGCGGCAGCGGTCATCGCGGCGCTCGTGCTCGTGGGAATTTATGACTGGCGGAGGCCCGTCTCAACTTCTTCCACGCAATGGCAGCAGATCACCGATTTTCCGGACTCCGCCGTGCAGCCCTCGTTGTCTCCCGACGGCCACATGCTGACTTTCATACGAGGCCCGGAGACATTTCTCACCTCCGGCCAGGTGTACGTTAAGTTTCTGCCGGACGGGCCGCCCGTGGCCTTGACTCACGACGACTTGAACAAGCTGAGCCCTGTCTTCTCGTCTGATGGTTCACAGATCGCTTATACCGGGTTCGAATCCTTCCACTGGAATACCTACGTGGTTCCGGTCACAGGAGGCGCTCCAAAGCTGCTCCTGCCTAACGCGACCGGGCTCGCGTGGATTGAAGGCCAGCGCCTCTTGTTCAGCGAAGTCAGAGGCACAGTGCACATGGGCTTGGTCACCGCAACTCCGACACGCGGGGATGAGCATGATGTGTATTTCCCCGCCAGCGATCAGGGCATGGCGCACCGTTCTTATGTTTCACCCGACAAGCAATGGGTTGTGGTCGCCGAGATGGATTTGACTCACGCTTGGCTGCGCTGTCGGCTCCTCCCCCTGAGTGGCACTTCGTCCGGCACTCCGATTGGACCAGAGGGCATGTGCACTTCAGCAGCCTGGTCCCCAGACGGAAGGTGGATCTATCTCACAAGCGACAGCGGAGGATCTTCGGATCACATCTGGCGGATGAAGTTTCCTGACGGTCCTCCGCAACAGCTTACTTCCGGTCTGACCCAGGAAGACGGCGTCGCCCTTGACCCCGACGGGAAGTCTTTCATCACCTCGGTTGGCACCGCTCAGGGAACGGTCTGGCTGCATGATCAGAAAGGAGATCGCCAGATCTCATCCGAGGGTTATGCCAATTCCCCTTTCATCAACCGGGATGGAACACGCTTGTACTACTTCGAGTATGATCGCAAGAAACGTCTCGGCGCTGGGGCGAAGTCTAGCGAAGGACCCGAGCGGAAACTCATCGTGGTGGACCTGCAAAAGGAATCCAGCCAGGAAATTCTCACCCACTTTGACAGCGGCGACTACTGCATCTTTCCCGATGGCAAGCAAATCGTCTACGCGGCCACAAGCGAGAAGAGGTCTCACCTGTGGATCGTTCCGGCAGACCATAGCCTCCCACCGAAGCAGATTACGGTTGACGATGCCAACGACAGCAATGTTGCTTGCCTCGATAACGGAGACTTGGCCTTCAGCCGCGACGAAGACAAGGCGGCGTTTGCGTACGGCATGAAGTTGGATGGTACCGGACTGCACCGACTTGTGCCCGCTCCAGTCCAAGTAATCTCTTTCTCGCCCGACGGAAATTGGTTGGCTGCAAATGTGCACTCGCCCGAGATGAGCACCCCTCAGGTGACGCTCTATAACCTGAGCGACGGAACATCGACTCGGATCTGTGCGTTTTGTCTGCCATTCTGGTCTCCAGACGAAACCCGGCTGTACGTATCTTTTTCCTTGATCTCGAAGACGGAGTCGAAGGAACGCGGGCAAACCTACGTACTTCCATGGAAGCGTGGAGCGAAGGTGCAAGCGCTGCCAACCGGCCCCCTAACCGAACCCGAATTTGCCAGGCGGGCCACCCTCGTACAGGCTGCGAACCAAACGGAAGAGTACGCTCCCGGTCCATCTCTTGGTGTCTATGCCTACAGCCGCCGCACGATTCAGCGGAACCTGTACCGGGTGCCGTTGCCGTAGGGCATGAGCGCTTTGAATCCGTTCAGAAGGGAAACTTCGGGTCTCTTCCCCGTATTCCATTCAGCACCACGTTCAAAGCCAAGGCGGCCTATAAGGACTTCTAAGGACTTTCTCACGCTCTGGAAAGACGCCGACCCCGGCGTTCCCATCCTGAAAGAAGCCAAGGCAGAATACGAGAAGTTGCAATGAGTCTTCGACGCTGTGGGCTAAACTCTCCTCATGCTAAACATCCGTCAAGCCACTGCGGAAGATGTCCCTACGCTCCATTCCCTGATCCAAGAGATGGCTGAGTATGAGCACTCGCCCTTTTGATAACAGAGCAGTGGAACGGGCATCGGCAGCAGTAGTGTAGGAAGTTTGGATATGGCGATCATGGCGTGGGTCATCCTGTTTCTGGCAATCCTGCTGACTCCCATCCTTCTAATCCGGTTCCGGCTCATCTGCGCGAGCGTTGCCCACAAAGCTAGTATTAGTCGGGCGCGAGGTTCACCGGGACCCGGTTTGCATCGAATCGAATCGCAACGGAGAGCGTCACAGGTTACTTAGGTTACTTCAGTTCGATGACCCGAGGTGATCTGACCCAGCTCCGCCAAAATGGAAATAATTTGTCGTAAGAGATGTGTCTTGCCGGTTCGATCTAATCGCCTAGTGGGACAGGCGAAGTTAATTCCATCAAACGGGGGGATTCCATGCATTCCAAATCGCTGCTGCTGGCATCGATTTTATTGGCTGCGACAGCCTACGCAAAGGAGCCGAAGGCGTACCAGAGCGGCAAGGTGTTGCAGATGGATTCAGTGAAGTGCGGTGTGGACGAGAAGGACGCGAAAAGTTTCACCGGAGAAATAATTGGGACCGACTCGGGTCATAAGAAGACGCAAGAACTGCTCTGTCAGGAATACGTGCTGCAAACCGACAAGCTAGTATTTCGAATTCGTCCTAAGGACACGAAGCATCCCATGCTTCTGCCAGTGGGCGAACAAGCTCAATTCCGCCTCGAAGAAAATAAACTGCTGCTGCGCGTGGAAAGTGTGGACAGCAAAGAGCGCGAGTACATCGTGGTTTCGATGATGCCGCGAGGGGACAGCACCGCCGACGCCAGTCCGGCCCTTCCGAAGCATTCACAGTAAACACACTAGCCGGGGGTGGCACAGTCGTGGCGATTGTGCCACCATCCGGCTGAACAATGCTGCACAGAGCCAAATGACCGTATCCGAGGGATGCCGTCGGACATCTGGGGGCTGGAACAGTACCTGACACAACGCCGTAAGGAGATAGACCGCAAATATCATTTCGCGCTTCGCACCTGACCCAGGTGTTGGGAAGACTCCCGCATGAAAAACGGATCAGCGAGCGGGAACTCCTCGGTTTGCACGAGGACAAGCTGAACTCTGTGCGGTCCCTAGACGAACTGGCAGAGACTGCTAGCACTTTCGTAATGTGGCGTGCCGGTCTGGACGTGCCAGAAGCGGACCCGATCATCGATAGTAGTATGTAGCGCTTGCTGTAAGGCGGATCAACCGATCCTCCCGACTACGCACTCTTGCTCGCGCTTGCGAAGAGACTTGGTCGGTTCTTCATGATCAAAATGGTCCGGGCTACGGGGAGAATCCTACACTCTCGGTGTGGGAGTCTAGCCGCACGTCCGAAATTGGCTTTTGTATTTGGTTTTCTCGCGGCGGCCATCGTCGTCTTGGCTGCTGGCTCTTGGTTTCAAAGAAATCAGGTCGGTGAAGCCCACTCTGCCCAAGCGACTCTCAATCAAATTGCAGTTCTTACGCGAAAGATCAACAATCTTACGTTGAAAGCCTTGCAAGAGCAGAACCTGACCCCCGAAGCAGAAACCGAGATGAGGGCGGCAAGACAGGCACTGCCTCAAGCAGTCCTGGCGGCACATCTTCACGCTTATCACAGCTCTGCCCAAGAGAAGGTCTGGCCCTTGTTGGACAACTATGTTATCTCGGCCGGCCGGCAGTGGATCCTGATTCAACTTGGGGACTTTGACGAGGCCAAGCAGGTCGATTTCCAGGAGGTCAGCCCACAGTTCGACCTGATGCAGCACCAAGTGCAGATTGCCATTGAAAGCGAGGATAAATGGGCCCAAGTTGTTGCGCTGAGAGCTAGAAACGAATTGCTGGCAGCCGCAATATTGGCAGCGACCGCCATCCTGATACTTTTTCTCCGGCTCCAGAGACAAGAGCACATCGGCCAGTTGGAAGAAACCGAACGCAACGCTCTCCGCGAGAGCGAAGAGCGCTTCCGCGCTCTCACCGAGCAGTCTACCGACATCATTCTTATCACCGATCCCTCTGGCCAAATCAAGTACGCTAGTCCTTCCGTTCACACAGTTCTAGCGGTGCATGGAGATACTCTCGTAGGAACGAACGTGATCGACCTAGTGCATCCGGACGATTTTGCGAAGACTATGAGCACGGGGCAGCGATCTGTAACTTATGGCCAGAATCCGATCGATGAGTTCCGGCTACGACATGTAGACGGAAGGTGGCTCTATTTCGAGTGTGTTGTTCGAAACTTGATTCAGCACAAGAATATCGGCGGCATTGTCTACAATGCCCGCGATATAACAGAACGAAAACATGCACAGGAGAAATTGCTTTTTAACGCTACCCACGATGCGCTAACCGGCCTTCCAAACCGCGCCTTGTTTCTGGGACGTTTGCAGAGTGTCGTGGATCGGATGAAAAGGCACCCACACCCGTCCGCAGCCGTTCTTTTCATTGACATCGACGACTTCAAGGTCGTCAATGACTGCTATGGCCACGCAACCGGGGACGTTCTAATCAAAGAAGTGAGCAACAGATTACGGGCATGCATGCGCAGCGACGGCACAATAGCTAGGATGGGGGGAGATGAATTTACGGTTCTAGTGGAGGACGTTACTGATCCGAGCGATCCCATCCGTGTGGCCGAGAGAATCCAGTCTTCGTTTACACGACCGTTCCTGCTGGAGGGAGTTGAGATCTTCAAGAGCGCGTCAATTGGCATCGCACTGACATCCCCCGAGACATCTGCGGAGACGGTGCTTCAGAATGCCGATATCGCTATGTATCGGGCGAAGGACCAAGGCAAGGCTTGCAGTGAGCTCTTTGATCGCACGATGCACGAGCAGGTCATGAGTCTACTTCTTCTGGAAGCCAAGCTGAGATCTGCTCTTCAGCATGAAGAACTGACACTTCACTACCAGCCAATCGTGGCGGTAGATACGGGGGCGGTACAGGGCTTCGAGGCACTCTTGCGGTGGGATCCCTCGGGATCGAATTCGATTCCACCAAGCACTTTTGTCCCGGTAGCAGAACAGTGCGGCCTGATTGTTCCTATTAGTGTTTGGGTTTTAAAGATGGCGTGTTTAGAGGCGGCGAGTTGGCGACAACGCTATCCTACTGATCCACCATTATATGTCGGCATCAACATCAGTTCTAAACATTTCTCTCACGCCGGTTTTATTGGACACGTCAAAGATGCACTTGAAGAGAGTGCTGTCGATCCGGGGTGCATAACCATCGAGCTCACCGAGAGCTTGGCCATGAACGAAGTTGCGGCAACCGGCCAAACAATGGCGCAGCTACGTACTTTAGGAGTGAAGCTGAGTATCGACGATTTTGGCACCGGATATTCCTCTCTGAGCTATCTCCGTCGTTTTCCAGTAGACACCCTGAAAATCGATCAGTCGTTCGTTAAGACGATGGATGCCGAAAACTATGCCATTGTTAAGACAATCGTCGGCCTGGCGCGTAATTTAGATCTTAAAGTGGTCGCTGAAGGGGTGGAAACGATTGAGCAACACCAGCTCTTGGCGTTGGCCGGTTGTGGGTCCGCCCAGGGATACTTGTTTGCGGAACCCATGCCGGCGAAGAGTGTTGGCGTCTTCATTGAGTCCAACCAGCGAAAATGCGGACAAACTAAACATATAGGCTTGGCACGCACGACGGCCGGACTTTGAAACTTCAGCGGCAGTCGAAAAACCTGCGGTTGAAGACTGCTGATTGGCAGACCTGCTACCTAGTGCTGGTTTGGGCCGATACCGCGGGAGAATTGGATCGACAATCCAGAGCGGGTGCGTCGTCGCACATCCCCATCCTGTCCATCTTGGCTGGCTTTGAGTCTGCCTCGATTCCACCAGCCAACTTAGCGGTCAACCATCCTCAAAGTTTCTTCCAGTCAGTCAGCGACATCAACTTGTCCAAGATGACCTGCAATCTTTGAAGGCGGCGTTCGTGATCCCCGCAGTATCGTATAACTTTTTACCGCTCTGCATGCACTGACGACCGCGATGAAGAACAGTTTATTGTCCTCTGTACTTCAGGATGTGACGTTCGTAAGTTGATCGTGCGTTTCCTCCGTAGTCAAATCAGTTTGTCCCGTCACTTTCACTAGGCTACTGCGTCCATCCACGGACAGAAGCACGCCTCGGCGGAACAACAACCTTGGAGAATGAAGGAGTTGAGGCAATGAACTTTTTGAAGCGTTTTTTCGGACGAGGTTGTTCGCACAGGTTCACTTGGCCACGCATCGACGCCGAAGGCCGCCACTATCAGATATGCCTACTTTGCGGAACGGCATACGAATATGACTGGAGATTGATGCGACGGACTGATCGGTTGCTGGTGGCAGATGCCCGCCACGGGCAAGACGGACCGGCGCTCGCTTAATCTCCTACTCTCGGTGGTCAGGCCACGTTCAAAGCTTCTTCCAGTCGGTCAGCGACAACAATTCGTCCAGGATTTCCTGCAGTCTTTGAAGCCGACGTTCGTGATCCCCCACTGAGCCTGGCATCTTTTTGCCGCCTTTCAAGTACAAACGGTTCGCCTCACTAATTTGCGCTATTTCGTCTCGTAACTTTACAATGCGTTCTTTGACGGGATTCTGCATGACGATAGGCTTGCAGAACAGCGCCGGAGCACGAGACGGTAGGCGATCCAAACTCCAGCCCTTGCAATAGCGATGCACCGAACCTGTGTTGGTTTGCATCCAACCAGAGAATCCATGTGTGAACTCTACGCCTGTGCTGGAAAAACAAAAAGGCTCATCTGGGCGAGTTCACTTTGCGGAAATTCGCGGCGCAAAAGCTGAGGCCAGAGCTGACAAAAGGTAGGGCTTTCGAACTCGACCTCTTTGCGATAGTGAGCGGAAAAGGGCGTGTTTTTCACTTTGCAGCGTCAATCAATTCCTGACAGGTAATGCAATAGCGAACCCAGGGAATGGCCTCAAGGCGCTTCGTATTGATCTCCTGCGCGCAGTTGAGGCACAGGCCGAACGTGCCCTCGCTGATCCGTTTCAATGCGGCATCAACTGAATTCAGCAGAGCTCGCTCACGAGATTTCTGACCAAGGTCTATTTCTCTGGCCAGTGACATGTTCGCGCGATCACCCTCGTCCTTGCCGTAATCGTGCTGTGCAGTCCGCGATTCCTGCTGAGTTTGGGCGAGGCCCAGCCGGAGTTCGCGGTGGCGAACCTGTAGCACCCCCTTGAAACGCTCGACTGATTTTCGATCCATGGTCTCGACCCCTTTGGCTCGGCTCGCGCAGGTCAGTCCGGCAGTTCGACTCGGTCGGGGTGTTTCAGGTCACGCTCGTGTTCTTCAGCGAGCACCTTTTCCAGCCACGCTGCCTGTTTTTCGGCAATCTTCTTATCCACAAACGCGGGTTGGTGACCAATGACGAACTCCTCGCCGCAACCGTCACAGCGAAGGACACCCATTTCCTGGAAGCCCGCAGCTTTCTCCCGGTTCTGACCCTTCTTTATTGCCACGGCCTTCATGTACTGGACTTCTCCGATCGAATGGCCTTCCGTGCGACCACGAGAAACCAAGCGTGTCGTGGAAGGGCTTTGTAGAGCCCATTAGGACAGCGATGGCCAGGGTCTCATTTCCACTTTCGGACCACGCTGCAGAGAGGATTCGGGATTCTTCTTTTCATCATCAGCGAGCAAGAGAATGGAGAGGTTGAGTGCATCGATCTCCCTTTGTATCTGTTCTATCTCTAACAGTTTTCGACGCAGGCCCGCCAGTAGAGTCTTCGGGCTACATGAACGGCGCGCTGATTCCTGTGATTCTGGCGTGCCGCCCACGGCCAGGTTGCAGACGGACGTCGACTGATTCCGTGTTTGATCGACCGCGGGCAGTTGGGGGAGAAACTCCAAACCAAAACAATCGTCTTTGCGATTGCGAACTACGGCTGTGACGCCTGAGGGATTGGTTTGAAACTGAACCCGCATCTTGTCCGTAAGTGTCAGAGCAAACGCACGGTTGACAATTTGAGTGCTGCCAGCTGTTGTTCGGGGCAGATTACTGCCGGTTAGCCCGTGGTCGGCCCAGTATCCGAAAGCAGCCAGTCCGGGCCGTGAGCGCCATTGCCATCAGGAGAAAGTAGACCAACAACCTCCTGCGATTTTCAAATGAGTTCGCAATAGCAGCGCTCTGCTCCGAATTACGGCGACTTTCAGACTGCGCTGGCCTGCGCCTTCCACCGCTGAACGTTCACGCCCTTAATGACGAGCCATAGCATCAGCGACATTTCCGCGAGGAAGCCGATGACCTTAAGAAAGGTGGATAGATGAATTGCAAGCGGTGACAGAAAGATCAACCAGCCCAACCCGGCAACTGCCATTAGCACGCCCAGAATTCGCGGCAGGAAGGTTGACCTGAAAATAAGGTAGCCGAGCAAGAGGCAATAGGGACCGAAAAACACCAGTGAGTTGATTCTGTAGGGGACGAGATTAAGAAGGGTAAGAAGATCGTTGGCGCATCCCAGGAGGCTGAAGACTGCCGCGAGTAAAGAGAGGCTTCTGTTCACCGGCCTAAACAAGTAATAAAAGAGTAGCGTCACAGCGATGTAGAACGCGTAGGCGATGAAGTTGACGGAGTCATACAAAACAGGTCGGCTTCGGCCAACGAAGGCCTCGGCGCATATTGCCGTAAGAAAATAAAGCAAATAAACGACCCCGGTAATCCTGGCGCTGGGTCGGGCTAGCGCTTCTGCAATCCGTTCCTTCATTTCATACTCCAAGAGCGACGATTTACTTTGGTCGGCCACTGCGTGTCCTCGCATTCGTCCTAGTGCGGGCGACGTGACGTTATTTTGTGCGTTGCAGGTCGTAGTGCGCGTGGACCGGCTTGTCCCCAGGCGTCATGTAAGTCCAATCCTCGGTGTGATGGTTCGCGTCGATCACGGTAAAGACGGCGTGGTCCATGTGTCCGTACTCCGTACCACCGGCAACATCGAGAAAGTCAAATTCCACCGTCTTTCCGTCCGGCGACATCTTGCCCGTCATTCGGGGCCGATTCCCGGCGTCACAATAATGGGTCAGGAGCAAGCGGTCCCCGTCCAGGTAGAGCATGGTGATCGGGTCCTCAGGCCTTCCAGTTCCCGTGATCTCATGCATGAGCGCGTTCCCCATGGAAGTCGCGCGCAACGAGACCTGCATGAGCTTGCCTTCTATGTCGGCTTGCAGCGGGAGCGTTGCCACGTGGCCTTCCCAGGAACCCACCAGAGTTTTCAATTTGTCGAAGGATTTTTGCGCATCGGACTGAGCAAGAGCGACGGCGGAGAGCGACAACAGCAGAACGGGCAGGGAAAGACGAAGGGATTTCATGTTTCATTCTCCTTAAGTCGAGATCCCCGTTTTTTGCGTCCCCGAGTATTCGACATTGATCGTACGTTTCCCGAATTGCAGTCCCCACGCAAGTATTGGCACGGTCGGCCACGCACTGTCTGGTTAATAGTACTCACTTTCGGGAAATCGCTTCGGAAAGCGCGTAGGGACGGGACAGCCAAAGCCTCCTTTCCCAAGTGTCACTGGGGGGCCACGCCTTCGACGATAAATAGGCGGCTCTTGGTTGAGTTTTGCCTGAACGGCCTGAGCGCCGCATAGGAGGGCGAATCATACCACTCACGCGCTTTCTGTACGCTCTCGAAACCGATTACCACGATGTAGCCCTTTGGCGGTTCGCCTTCAAGAGCCTGGACAGCGCCGCCCCGAACGACATAGTGCCCACTGAAAGACGCCACTATTTGAGGCGCCTTCTCACCATATTTTTGTAAGGTAGTGGGGTCCGTTACCTCGACTTCCGCGATGACGTAGCCAGGTGGCGTCTTCGTTCGCTGTGCGTGAATCGCCGCGACGCCAGCAATACCCATCGAGAGGCCAGCCAGGACTGCCAGCGCCAGTTTGAGGTGGGTCTTCATAGGTTGTTTCTCCCTTGTGTGTTCTTGCGGACGAGCATTAACCCGTACAACGGAACGCAACGCCTAAGGCAAAGGCGAAAAATTATTCTAAAAGCTACGTTGGAAGGCACTATTTCATGGGCGAAAAATCCGTCGGACGCATGAACGTCGAGTCTATTTTTTCCACCAGCTTGTTGGCCTGCTCGGATTTCATCACTTCTTGAAATTCTGGATCGGCCATAATCGCGTCCCAGTTCTTTCTCGCATCCTCCCGGCTGGGATGAGCCACGATGTCGACGAATGTGTTGTCCCAATCGGGAGAGCCCTCGGTTACCCAGTCCCCCACAACCTTCAGATCGTGTTTGGCCATTAGCTTTGAAGTCGTGTCGCGAAACCGTGACTCCAGCGCCGGCATTTTGCCCGGCACAACATGATAAATGCGCAGCTCAAAGACGCGATTGCTATCGGCATGTACTTGAATCACGTGCATCAAGCGAGATGTAATGAGCGATCCAGTGGCAAACGAAACCAGGGCGATGACGCAAACCGTCCATCGTTGCAATGTCCAGGAGTTGATTTTCATAGCTACCTTTCTGTTGTAGATGCATAGTCCGCGATGAGTTGCGACGGCCGAGGCAAAGTCCTTACGTGACAGAGCCTGGTCGTTTGAAGCGTCCAAACAGTGTCGGCGGGATGATCACCGCCAGGGGACCGAGCGTGAGAAATCCAAACTGATACCACCACGGCACCGGTATGCTGCAAACCTTTATGTCGATCAAAATGGCAACCGTAATCATCACGATCAATGCGAGAAAGATCGTTGCGCACCGGCGGATTCGAGCAGCGACGCAACCACCGATTGCGGTGGTCGTGAGAAACACAATCGGCGCAAGAACGACATAGGTCGCTTGATCTGGGGCAACTAACTTCGAGATCATCCAGTCCGCGGCAAACTTGAACGTTCCCATGAAGATGTACACGCCCATAGCGATGCTTATACTGATGAGGCAATTGCGGCTCCGAAGCGAGGACCAGACGATGGACGGGACAGAACGACAGGTTTGACTCCAAAACCAACGAGACGCGATGAATCGCGATGTGGATTCGGTGCGAAGCGTGTATTCCTCGATCAGGTCGCCTAATATGGCCTCTCGATAAGGGGTCGGCACAACAGTTTCGAGAAGCCAGCAAGCGAATGTCGGCGGCGAACTGCGACTCATATCGTCCTCCAGCGGTCCTTCAGACCAGCCGTCAGCCTGCTAATAGTTTGATCGGATATCTGCAGCGCTCGTGTACCAGCCGCCTCGACGCGAAACAGTCGTTTCGCGCGGCCCCCGCGCTCCGGCGTCGGCTCGCCAGTGAATGAGCTGACATAGCCTTTTGCCTCAAGCCGCTCCAAAGTCGCGTACACGGCGCCGATGGAAATATTGCGACCGGTACGTTCTTCAATCTCGCGTCGGACGATCATTCCGTGAGCGTTACCATCCAGACGCACAAGGGCGAGCAGGATTATGTGCTCCAGCGATCCGAGAAGTTCTCCTCTTTTCATTTCTTCTGTATAATAGAACAAATTAAATCAATTGTCAACTGATGGCGGCGTGGTTATGTGGAGCGAAGACGGCGCGGATGCACAAGCTGGCTGGGGGCCAACGCGACGCCGTATGCTGCTTGCGACAATATCACTGCTGATTGGACCCAAGTTCTTAGGAGCAACCGCCACGGAGGATCATCACATGAAGCAGCACGAACAAAGAGTTGAGAAGCCCAACCCCAATGCGCCCGCGGAACTCTCGCGATTTGCCTTTCTTATTGGCCGATGGAAATTCGATGCCAAGTTCAAATTGCTGGATGGAAAATGGCAGACATTTGGTGGAACGTGGTTGGGTCACTATATCCTCGAGGGCTATGCGATCGCAGACGAATACAGGATGATTGACTCGTCTGGAGAATTGATTGTGTTCGGCATGAATTTTCGGATCTACGACTCTGCCAAGCAGGTTTGGAACATCAAGTGGCTAAACGCTTTGGAGGGAACATGGACGGACCTCACGTCGGAGCCGTTCGGCGGAGCTCGGTTCGACGGCCGGTCCGTCACCTATGCCTTCAAGTCAGAGCGAGGGGCACAGTGGCCCTTTACGCGCGCAACCTATACAAATATCTCCGGGTCGCATTTCACTTGGCGCGGTGAGAAGTCTGAGGACTCGAAAACGTGGGCTGAATTCATGGTAGTGGAGTGCGATCGCAGCGCGGAGTAAGAATACGCTTCGTGTGTTGTGATGGTGCAGCCTGAACTGGTGAGCGGCGCTCTCCGGGATTTCGATGAATGATGATTCCTTGACTGAAGAACTCACGATGGTTTTTCTGCGTTACCTAGGAGGCAAAGCTCCTCTTTAGGAAAACCGACGACGAAGCCAGCAAGAGTCCACAGTTCACAGTCCACGCTTCCGCACGCCATATCATACGCGGAATTCGGTATCGCCCAGTGAGATGGCGAGTTCACCAAAGTACAGGCAATAGAGCTCGTGGCTCTGATCCATATAGAGCTTCTGGCGTTCGTGAGGCGGGAGACTGTCGAACTCGCAAACGTTGAGGGTGGGAGGGAGGACCAGAGCCACGTTTGGGGTAGCAGAGAGAGTCCTATCCAGCAGCGCATCGGCGGGCGGCTGCGTTGAGGAGTTCGCGAAACGGTGAACGTGGGCAGGACCGATTACCGCCCAGTCCGGATCGAGGAAGGCCGCATCCACGGGCGGCAGCCGGTTCCACGTCTTCTCGTCCATAATGTCCGCTAACACGAACATAACTCGATCTGCCAGGCCGGCCATTGCCAGGTTATGTTTGGCCTGTACTTGGTGGGCTGGTTCAACTTCCACCGTCACCACATGTGCGGCGACCCGCGCCAGTGCAATTGTCGTGAATCCCCCGCCGGTGCATGTTTCCAAAACGGACCGCCCGCAAAACCGCCTTGCCATCTCCGCCGTAAAGCGCCGATCGATGCCCATCGTGAAAGTGCGTTCCGTCGCAAGATAATCCAGGCCGAACTTTGCGCAAATTGCTGTCCTGTCCATCCTTCGGTTTCCTCGTTCAATGTGCCTGTATACGCCGGATACGGCCTATGGTCGCCGGCACATCCTCGTTTTGATATACATGGCCTCGCCCTCCGGCATTCGAAGCTTAGTGCAGATGTTCCCTTCCATATTCGTGAGACACCCGTTTTGTAACCAAGAAACGCCTTCGGTGATTTTTGCGCCCTTGGCCAAAACCCCTTGTCGGAGTTCACCTTCTGGGAGGCCCTTTTTCCGGCCATCTCAGACGGACTCCTGGCCTGGCTGAAGAGGATTGTTTCCGGCCAGGCGCGATTCATCATAACTCTACGCGGAATCTGCGAGGGGGTTGCCCGCGCAGCGTATGCGCACACTGAGAGCAAGCTTTATGCGATTAGCCCCGCAAAGTCCAAGGTGTCGAAAGACTTGAGCCTATGAGTGCCGGGCGACCCACACAGCGGGAGTAATGCCTGGAAGGCACCGGATCGGGAGATCGGCAAGCCCGGGGAGAATCGTAGAAAAGTAATCGCGCACCGGGACTTGCAGCCGACGGCAGCTTTCCACGACCAAGAGAATCGCTGCAACCTTCGGTCCCGCTTGGGGGCTGCCGATGTGCAACCAATTCTTTCGACCCAGAGCGACCGGACGCATGGAGTTCTCCGCCAGGTTAGTACTTAGCTCTAATTCGGGATACTCCAAGAAGCGGGTGAGCTTCTTCCACAGTGCGAGCGCGTACTGGCAGGCCTTGCTAAGTGCGCTGGAAGGCAAAGCAGCGGACTGCGCTGCCTCGATCGTGCTGCGGATATCATCGAGAAGAGGTCTGGCTGTTTCCTGACGCCGGATATGACGCGCCGCAGCAGTCAGCGTTTTGCGGCGAGCTTCTGCATCGACGGCAAACAGTTGGTCCACCTGAGCCACAATCGGGGCTGCAACCGGATCTCGGGGATTTAGTTGCACTGCTTCTAAAAACTGTCTTCTCGCATTGAGACCAACAAGCGGCATGTACCATTCTCGGCCCACCGATTTGGTATACGCTGCATAGCCGTTGGTTTGGAGAATGCCTTCGAACTGTCCCAGGAACCGCTTCGGCCCATCGCGTCCACGGCCTAGACGGAAGTCGAACACCACAGTTCCTCCGGGCGACTGTATTGCCAGAGGTACGCTTGGTGGTTCTTACCTCGGCCCTCGCGTGTCTGCACATCAACTGGGGTTTCATCCGCCTGAATGTAACTTCCGCTAATCAACTCTCGCCTCATCGCCGCGACCATCGGGATCAGCAACTCGCCGACTTTGAGGACCCAGCCGTCCGGCGTCGCGCGACTGATTTCCAAGGCGAGGTCCCTTTCCAGAATCATGCTCTGCCGATGCAGGGGCGTGTGATTGCAATATTTGCCGACGACCGTGTCGATGACGATGCGGTCACTTGCCAGGTACTTCTCGATGATCCGTGGCGGCAGGGGCGCCGAAACAACTCCTTCCTCACACGACCGGCAAGCCCGTTTCTCTCGTTTCGTGACCAGTACGAAGTACTTCGCCGGCTCGACATCCAACTGGGAACTCTCCTCGTAACCGATCACCACTGTTTCTTTTCCGCAGCATTTGCATACGCGCTGACCTAATGCGCAGGGCAGAATCCGCTCAACGCGAGGAAGATTCGCCGGCAACTCCTGGCGACCCGGATGCTTGGCGGATTTCTTGGTCGAGCGATGCGCTGGCACGTGCTCGCTCTCTGCCTGCTCGATCATTTCCCTGACGACAGGCTCAAGCTCGAACAATTGCAGTTGCGCCTGCGAAAGTTTTTCTCCTCCTGCACCATACTTCTCGATGCGCATCAGCCGCAGACGCTCTTCCAGCACACGAATCCGCAGCTCCGCGTACTGTAGCTTGCTCTGCAGTTGTGCGATGAGTTCCAGATCGGCTGGCGAAGAAGGAATGGGAGCTACACTCACAATGGGTTAATGATTTACCAGAGTCGCTTTGCAAGGTTCAAACAACAAACAACCACCCACGCAACTTATGCGGCAGCGTGTCCCTCGGGGGAATCCTTCCGGTACCACCGCTTGTGCTTGGTTTTGGCTAGATCGATCCCACCCAACAACAGCGAAAGCTCTTCGTGACTCAGGATGACCTTACCCTGCGCATCACCGGATTGCGGCCAGGTGAAACGCCCTTTCTCCAACCTCTTCGCACAGACCCAGAGTCCGCTTCCGTCCCAGACGAGGAGCTTCAGTCGATTGCGCTGGCCGTTGCAGAACAGGAAAAGGTGCCCGCTCAGAGGCTCACACGATAGTCTATCCCGGACCAGCCCGAACAGCCCTTCGAACCCCTTGCGCATGTCGGTGACCCCGGTGGCCAGATAGATCCGCGTAACTGGGCCCAGTCCAAACACGTCTTACACCCGCTCCAGGATGCCCACCAGGCGCTCGAAACGTACTCCTATCAAAATCAGGATGCACCTCGATCCGGTGCCCGCCCGGCAGCACCACGGCCAGCCCACAACTCGGTTCGTGCTGCTTCGGTGATTTCCTGTCCGCCACCTCAACCGGCACCAGACGACCGACCGAAGAAACTACTCTGCTCTTTCTCTTCCAGCGTTGCTCCTTCAGGTGCCGATTCAGCGTGCCGAAGCTTAACCGCCGACTGCGACAAAATTCGCTCCGCCGCATACCGCTGCTCATGAATTCCGCCACCAATTCCTGAACTTCCGCTCGTGTGCGTCGCTTGGGCGCTGACAACTCTGTTCTTACAGTCATCCGAACACTTCAACATGGGCCCCGCCATTCGAACAGGTGTGTTGGTCGGACGCTTACTTCTTGTCCCCTATTTTAAGAGCAAGGATAGAGCGAACAGCCATACCGCTCCTGCTGATTTCGGTGCCGCGGCCAGGAACCGCATCGGTTAAGAGTCCATTAAGGATGACGATGCGAACTGGGACATCGACGTGGTGTCGCGCCCAACGGCGAGGATTAATCGGCGAGGACGGCACTTGGATAGCCCACTTAGTGGACTTTAATGTTCGATGGGCTGCCGTTCCAATTACGAAGGTCTGAGACCCGTTGGGACCGTGCGAGAAGTTCGGTGGAATCGGCGCTCGTTCCATCTGGGTGCAGCTATCAGTGCGACAGTGGCACTCGTTTAGAAGGCTAGAACCGGTTAGGTTAGGTTCCGAGTCGCCGACAATGCGGAATAATGCGACATTTCTCCTGAGGAGGGACCCTCCATGATTAGGCGAGCTGTGTGGTTACCCGCTTTGTTTCTGCTGCTGTGTGGGAAGGCGACGTTCTGCACGGCGACAGTTCGATCCGCCCCGGAGCACCCTATCATCGAGGTGCGCGAATGCAATCAGTTCCTAAACTTTGACATGGCTGTCCAGAATACGAGTAAGTTGACTCTGCGCATCTCACAAATTGAATTAGGCGTGTATGATCCTGCACTCAATTGGTGCTGCGAAAGTCGATCAATACCGACGCCTTTGCCACCAGTATTGCCCTGATCGGCAAACAGGTACTGGCACCTGGCGAAACTCTGGGACGTGTTCAATCCGTTTTCTGAATTCGAATCGTCTGTACCCCTCACGGAACTTGAGTATTCCTTTTGCCTCCTGCGCGAATCGAACGACCAGGAACGGGAAAACAACAGGCACAGGTTGCCGGATGACTGTGATTTCCGCGAGCGGTTAGCTGTCAGCCCGCGCACTTATAAGGGCAAAACGGCGCTCATTTTGCCGCTGCGTGGGAGGATTTTCGTCTGGGAGGGACACGATTTGTATGCACATCACTTGCGTGTGCCCTTAAACGATCCCAAACGTGCAAGCACTGGGCATCACTGCAAACTCGAATGACTTCGCGAGCGACTTCATTTATCTGGATGCGCAAGGGCGCGAGTATCACGACGACCCCCGCAGGCTGGATAACTGGTATGGGTACGGCCAGCCGATCTATGCGCCGGGTGCAGGCGCTGTTCTGGCAATTGCAAATGACATTCCGGAAAACTGGTTTGAAGATGCCAAGGCCACGAAGATCGGGCATCCAAGACTTCCGGCTGATAAGGATCCGAAAGACATCGGCAATTTCGTGTTGATTGATCATCAGAATGGCGAATACAGCCTGCTTGTGCATATGAAGGCCGGCAGCGTAATTGTGAAACCTGGCGATCGCGTGCAACCGGGGCAACCTGTGGGCCGTATTGGCTTTGCCGGAGACTCCATCTTTCCACACTTGCATTATTCGTTGATGGACGGCCTGAAGTCTTCAAGGCATGGGGACTCCCCGCATACTTTTCGCGGTTCCACAGAGTTCTAGGAACGATTTCGATAAGAGCGAAGCAAAGGCCAGTGGATTCCGGGGATTTCCTGAAGAGCGACGCTGTGTATTCCGATGCAAAATAGGCGAAGAACCTGCTTGCCACACTGAAACCTACATTTTTTCTTGGCGACATCTGTTGCAGCTCCGCCCGGTCGTTCTGGGCTTGATGATGGTACCGTTAGAAAATCAGACGCTGCGCTAGCTGGCGCTTTCACCAGGCCATGTCGGGGCATGGCGAGAGGACAGGCGCAGAATTGAACATAGGTAACCGAAGACTGGCACCGAAGGGCCATTTCGGGGGTGCTGCTCAGGTGCATAACATCGCGTTATGAGTTGGCAAAACATTCAGGATAGACTCCTTGTCACACTCGTCCTCTCCTATGAAGAGGACCCGCATCAGTTCGTCACCTTGTCGAGGCAAACCCTCGACTCCTCTTGGACTCGCGCCGCGGTCGCTGAGTTGAGGAATGAAGGCTTCGTGGAGGAAGAGGTTCGGGGGGTGATTCGACTCACCGCTCGTGGGTACAGGCAATACAAAACCCTGCTTCCGGACGCTTGCGCGGGCCCAACCGTTGCATGTTTCTAAAGGGCTAGCCACAGTAGGAGTCTGTTCCGCTGAGCATTAGAATGCGTACAGGCTCCTTTGTGATCTCGCGCCAGGGTGCTATCAGTAAGATACTTCGGCGCATGACCTCCTCCCCCCAACCGCCAGAGCGGCGTGCCCTCCGCGTTCGACTTCCGGGCATGCCTCAAGCAACGGTGCGATTTGAAGACGGGCAACGCGTCTCAGCCAGGCTTCAGACCGTTTCCATAACTGGAGGTTTGCTGCGAGTTCTCAAGTCGCTCAGTCCAGGAGCGGTAGTGGAAGTGATGTTCTGCACCCACGCCGGATCGGTACTCGGGATGGCTGAACTACTCAGCCCGTGTTCAGCTATACCGATAGGATTACAGCCGTTCCGATTTATCGCCATGCACGAGACCGATTTGAAGACGTTACGCATTGCAATGGCGTCATCGGAGGTGGAAAATGACCAAATCTCATCCTTCGCAAGAACCCTTGGCGAGCAGTCCAGTTGCAAGCCGCAGTAACCCACGTCATCATGCTTCGGTCGAATGACTGGTTGGTGTTTCCTTGCTTATCTCAGCGAGCGACTGTGGCAGAGTCGTCTCTCCTAATAGGACTACATCTCCGACATTGAATCTGTGTTCCGTTGAGGTGGCTCTGCTTCCCCTGCGCCCTCTCGCGAGCCGCTCCACCAAAAAAGGGCGTAACTGGACCCGGTCTGGCACTTATGTAATCTTCTGTTAGTAACCACCCTCGCCACATACTGATGCCTGATTGTGAGCAGCCTTCCCCAACTTGGTAGTCCGTGGCGTGTCCCGCGCGCACATCTAGAAGGCAATACTCCGGCTGTGCTTCGGTTCCCAAATGGCCAACGCACCTGTGCCGATCTCCAGGTAATTTCTCTCACTGGTGGTCTGCTTTCGCTCTCTCGCCGGTCGTCCAGGGATCGCAGGTCAAGGTTATGTTCCTGACCGGCGCAGGGTCGGTGCTTGGAGGGGCAGAGATGCTGCGCCCAGTCACCAACGCGTTGCAGCCGTTCCGCTTCATTTCGCTGGCGGCCGAGGATCACCGCCGTCTTGGGGACGCTCATCTGGGAGCGGTCAACTCAGAACAAATCCGAGCAGGTTTGGATTGAGAAACTGCGCGCTGCGTCGGCGCAGCGCAAAGAGCCGCGGCCCTGGCGGCTCAAGCTGGCAGGAGCGCTTGTCCTGTTCACGATCAGTCTGGCCACTGTGGCACACCTGCTCTTAGACTTGCTGAAATAGATC
This sequence comes from uncultured Acidobacteriaceae bacterium, assembly GCA_963850805.1. Classification (GTDB taxonomy): domain Bacteria; phylum Acidobacteriota; class Terriglobia; order Terriglobales; family Acidobacteriaceae; genus Sulfotelmatobacter. The sequence goes on from CAWKNF010000013.1 coordinate 34,842, forward strand.
GTGTTGGATGACACCGCATTAAGATGGCCTCGATCAACACTCGCCGCTGGCCCCGACACCATGTGCGCCTACCCGTGTTCATCGCGATAAACATCTGGCGCCGCAAACGTGGCTGTGCCCGGATTGGTTTGTGAGTTAAGTCGCTCGGGCATGGAACTCTACGGCGGGGTCAACCTCCAGCCCGGCGACCTGATGGAGGTCGAATTCCAGACCTCGGACAGGATCCGTGTTGTCGGTATCGTTCGCAATCGCTCGGGCTTTTGTTTTGGACTTGAATTCCGTGCAGTGCGGACGTGATGGGCACGGCCAAAATGTCGGGACGGATGAATGTTTAACGCTGCTAGCTCTCGCCTTCCGCTCGTGTACGTCGCTTGGGCGCTGGCAACTCTATTTTTGCAGCCATCCAGACACTTCAACACAGACCCCACCTGTGCGACCAGATGTGTTGCTCAGACGCTTACCCTTCAAAGCGGACGGATCTATTCACCGGGGTGGATAGTGTCACCAGTTACTGTGTCAACCATCGCTTCGGGATTACTTCCGCATTGCGGACCATTCATGAACTGGGACCGGGGAGATTGAGTGTAATTGAGAGTTAATGCGAACTATCGAATCGCACCTAACTTTCTACTTGCAGATTTTGGGTCTTAGTTGGAATTGAGCTGGGCGTTCGGACGTCGATTCAGGCGAATGTTCCTCCGGTAACTCCGGTTCTTTGAATCACATGTCCAGTAATCCGGAGCATCGTATTGTTGCAGCGCCGACGGGGTGCTGGTGCCGGCGAGACCAAAAGGGTTGATCAGGCCAGCGTTGTTCGATCCTGTAAACGCTTCGCCGTAATCTTAGGTAGTTGTAAAAATGGTCAGCAACGCTCTCCGCGAATCTCTGTGCCAGGTAGCCAGACCCGCCCAATACGTTATGGGCAACGCGGGCGGACTCGATCCCAGACAGCAGGGCATAGCCAATGCCCATCGAGGTAAGTGGATCAAAGGACGCTGCTGCGTCTCCAGCAGCAACCCACCCCTTTCCCGTGGGCGGTTCTGCCACTTGCGAATATGCCGGACGGGTATGGAGGGGCAACTGGAGCGAGGCTTCGTGCAGCCGCCGACGAGTATGCGTGCTGGTCGCAACGTGCTCCAACCAGGAACGCTTGGCGCAGAGTGCATGCTTGCGAACCAAATCAGCGTCGCTCATGAAGACAACGATCATTCGGCGATCGGGTAACGGAGAGGAGTACCACCAGCCGAGCGGTGCAGCCTCCACTAAAGCAAAGCTATCATTCGCCGGGTGGACTGGTAGGTCATAGAGGGCAGCCACTCCCAGAAGGCGATCATGTAAGCGGACATTGGCCAGCTTGTGGGCTGAAACAGCATTTCGACCACTGGCATCGATGATCCAGCGAACTTGCAGCTGAACGCATCTGTCTCCCTTTTTCTGTCGGACAATCAAGCGCCACTGATCATGCTCTCGGCGTGTTTCAGCCACTCGCGCTCCGAGCAGCAACTTGCCACCCCTTTTTCTGACCAGATCAGCAAGAGAGCGATCGAATCGCCGGCGGTCCAAGTACCAGCCATGTCCTTGGCCGGTAAATAGGAAATCACGCGAGAAGACTTCGGGGCCGCCCCAGGCAGCGCCCGTTCCTTGAGCTGGAATATGGCACTCTTTTTCCAGGCACTGAGCCGCATCCAAGAATGTGAGCAGAGGGCTAACACTGGGTGGAAGGTTCTCCCCCAGGCGAAAGCTCGAGTAACTGGAGCTCTCCGCGACAACTACACGAAGTGACGAATACTTGAGCAAAGTCAACGCAGCCGCGCAACCAGCGGGTCCGCCTCCAATGACAGCGACGTCGGCGAGGATCGTTCTAGGTACCGCGCACACGATGGCGGTGTACCTTCGGCTTTCTTTTCGCGTGTTTCGAACGCAAGAACCAGACTGGCGTAAAGCTGGTATCCGTCGGGAATACGGCGTTGAAAGGATCTCCCACGGCCACCGAACCTGCCACGAATTCCTGGTGATTCCGCTGCTGTTCAGTGAAGTAAGGATACTCTTCGCGGTCGTGGCCACGATTCTGATTGAGTACAAATCCCAGGTAGCTCCAGGCGAGAAGGAACGCCTCGTAGCTGTTGACGCCACGCAGGAAAGGTACTTGGAGGCCTGCGTCAACCCCAGCAGCTTCCTGCTCTTCTTCGCTCAGGGCGCCACTGATGACCGCCATCGGGCTCTGAGGTGGCCACCAATAGACTGTGTAGGTAGGCGGCACCGGCAGCAGGTGTTCATCCACATTGATCTTGGCATTACGGAAATTGATGTGCTGCAGCGTGCATTGAAAGAAATCGGCCTGCCACGGCACGGACATTCGCTTGGTGAGATCCCCGGGCTCACAACCTTGGCCGGAGGCGGTTTCATCATAGTCCTCCGTACTCAAGCCGGCTTTGTAATAATGCGATTCGTCCGGGTAGCGCGGTTTGATACGGTACGGTGCCTCGTAAATGGCTGGGTTTTGCAGGTTCCAGGTTATCTCGATCCCGGGACAAACCGGCAGACCGACACAGTTGCCGACGCTGGCCCGATCGAGAGCATGTACGCCCAGGGAGCGCGCTTCATCGGTACTTTTCGTGAAGACCCCTTTCGCCCACTGGCTCAGCAGGAAATACTGGGTCTCGGTCAGGGTGAGAAATTTGATGATCTCCTGATTACTGACAGAATTGCTGCCGGAGTTTAAGGGCATCAGGGGCAACCCACCCTCTTCTCTCATTAGAACATCTTGCTCGCTGTCCCTTGCCGTCGCGCGCCGGAAATAGCGGAAGTAGTTCTCGCGGTTGTGGCGATTCGCCGGGGAAGGATCGCTGAGATCGAAACGCGGCGCGGCGCAGGTGGCCATGAAAGGAACGTTTGCCGCCCAGTGGTATCGTGCCATCCGGTGCACAATCGGTTCTACATCCCTCTTGTAGCTCGCCTTGAAGTTTGAATTCCAACCGGTGGTCCGCCGATACAGATCTGGCTGTTGATCGAGGTAGCGGACGGCAACGTCGTGCATGATGTCGTCTAGCGTAACCACATTGACCAGCTCCGGGGCATACTTGGGGGCGGCGACAATCACCCAGGCGTGCAGAGACACGGTCTCTTGATTCTTCAGAACAAGCTTGCAGGTGACCGGACCATCCGACACGTCGTCATACCAGCCTGCGCCTTCGAAAAAACCAAATATCGGAGCGCTGCCGCAGCAGTGACCGAACCCACCCAGTATCAACAGGCGGCCTTCTGCGTCGGTCCGCAGATCGCCCAGCTGCTCGACCGGGTAAGGTTGCGTAGCCGTGGGGAATGAGCCAAACGCATAGTCCGCAGGAATGTTTTGCCGCGAGACTGGAACTTTGGCTTGCGCGCCACTGATGGTGCGTGGCCCGGGATCGATGATCAGCTTCTGCCGATCTTTCCTTCCCGTCACGGTTTCGTTACGGGGACTTATATCCCGATCCTTGTAGCTATTGCTGGGGAACATCAGGTTGCCGGCCTGCACTGAAAACGGGTACCAAGCGGCTTTTTTGTTGGCCACGTGAACCGTCCATTCGATGCTGGCCACATCGCCGTCTGCCAGGGAAACCTCGCGTCCCGGATCAGAAGGTTTGGAATCATCGAAAACAAAAATGCGGAACCGGGCAGCCTGGCGACGGATGCGACCTTCCTCATCCTTGAACTGCTCGACCAGTTTGGGTTTGCCCTCCACAAGTCTGGGATTGCCATGTTCATCGCATTCGACGGGGAGTGCGCCAATAGCCTCAGGAGCGAGATAAAAGCTGTTCGGGCTATTCCCGACGCGGGCGACGCCCAGCGCAGGGTGGAGCTGATATCGCAATGCCATGGCGAACCTCGCTGACGGCTAATGGAAGAAGGAGAGAAAGTTAGCACAATCACCAGTGGGAGTCCAATGACTGCGACAGTGGTGGAGCAGTTTGAATTTCTTTTGGTGGCGTCATTTTGAGCGCAGCCGCTTCTCAGGCGGAGAGAAGGATCTCCCGCGCACGCCTTTGTCTATTGGAGATCCCTCACCCGGCTGAACTGCGCCGGGTTTCGGGACGACGCCCTTCAAAAACGGACAGATTCAAACTGAGCCACCACCACAGCGACGCCTGCCTTGACAAACTGCGGTTAGCTGATATTATTTCGTTCGCCGAACGCGGGGGGGAGTGCATCGCCCGGATGCTTCGGTAATGGAGCGCCACCATGAGCAATGTGAAGATCCTCGCCGACGCTGGTCTAACCAAACCCGAGAAGCTTTCGGACCAGGATAAGAAGGTCATCGAATCCCTCAGCCCGCAAGAAGTAAATACCCTGTTGCAGGTCAAAGGAAAACTGGGCGACGGGCTGTTGTCGAATCACTGGCAAGATCCGAAGTTCATTTAACGCAGCTTTTTGTAAAATCCTTATACCGGCTGTTTCCCCGGCGCTGCAACTTCGGAACGCTGAGAGGTCACACTATGCCTTGTGACACGAATGCCGCTACTTGTGAGGTCGCGGCCAGCGAGGACGTGAGATCGCACAGTGCACTTCTGCGGCAAAAGATCCGGCTGGTCAGCCCCTGTACGGCTGAGAACTGTCCAAGCCTGCTGACGCATCCTCGATTGCCTGATTTTTATGCCGAGCTGCTTTTTGTTCTGTATGCGACCATACGAGCGAACATACCGCTGATGCAGGCGGCCCGGGATTGCGCCCGCGAGCGTTCCGCCAAAGACCCCGTAGCAGCCGCCCTGGCCAGCTACTTAGAGCAGCACATCCCTGAAGAACTGCATCACGATGAATGGCTGCTGGAGGATATAGAGGTGCTGGGATTCAGCCGCGACGTGGTGTGGAGTCGCATCCCGCCGTTGGATGTGGCCTCGCTCATCGGCGCCCAGTTCTACTGGATTCAATTTGTGCATCCCGTGGCAATTCTGGGGTATATCGCAGTGCTCGAGGGGGATCCGACGCCGGAAGCGGTGGTTGCCGAAGCTGTCGCCAAGTCAGGCCTTCCCAAGGAAGCGTTTCGCACGATCCTTCTGCATAGCCGGCTGGATCCTGGTCACCGGGACGATTTCAACGCCATGTTGGATGCGCTTCCCCTCACTCAGGAGCATTCCACTCTCATCGGAATCAGTGCGTTTCACACGGCTTGCGCGATGAACCGCATTTTTGCTGCGGTGCGGCCCGACTAGACATGGCGAGACCTGAGCATCTCGCGTCCCACGACACTCACTTGCTGCCCGCCGGCCATACTATTTCCCACTATCAGATTCGTAAACCGCTCGGGGAAGGCGGGATGGGGGTCGTCTATACGGCAGTGGACCAGAGGCTGGGGCGCGAGGTAGCGCTGAAATTCCTCAATCAGAAGTCACTCCAGAGCGGGACGGGAAAGGAGCGGTTCTTCTCTGAGGCGCGCGCAGCGGCCGCACTCGATCACCCCAATATTTGTCCCGTTTACGGGATTGAAGAAGCAGAGGGCTGCACCTTCATTGTGATGGCCTTTCTCCGGGGCAAAAGCGTGGCGCAAATGCTGAATCTCGGGCCGCTGGGGCTGGAGGAGAGTTGCAATATTGCTTTGCAGGCGGCGCGCGGGCTTGAGGCAGCCCATCATAAAGGTGTTGTTCATCGCGACATCAAGCCTGAGAACCTCATCGTCTCGGACCAAAGCATCGTCCGCATCGTGGACTTTGGAGTTGCCCAACTGCCGGAACAAACCCGTCTCACCGTGGCTGGCGGCGCCGTGGGAACCTTGGCCTACATGTCTCCGGAACAGGCCAGGGGAGAGGCGGTAGATCAGCAGACTGACTTGTGGTCGCTGGGCGCGGTGCTCTACGAAATGGTTGCAGGAACACCGCCTTTCCGCGGAGACAACGCGCTGGCATTACTCAACTCCATTCTTTACGCGAATCCAGACCTTCAAACCGCACAACGATCCGACCTGGGCGAAACATGGCAGCGAGTGGCAGCGCGAGCGCTCGAAAAGGACCGCTCTCGCCGCTATCAAAGCGCCAGCGAGATGATCTCCGACCTGGAAGCGCTCGCGAGCAGAACGAGCAGCAACCTTGAACCCCTGCCGGCGCGGTATCACCCCGTCAGCAGTTCCACTCCCATTTCCTCTGTGGCCACGGCGCCCGCGTCCGTTGCGGTATTACCCTTCGTCAACATGAGTTCCGACCAGGATACGGAATACTTCAGCGATGGGTTGACAGAAGAACTGATTAACGGTTTGAGTTCTTGCGAGTTGCTTCGGGTGGTGGCCAGAACTTCGGTCTTCGAGTTCAAGGGTAAGACGGAGAATGTCCGCAGTATCGGAGAAAAACTGCGAGTAACCACGGTCCTTGAAGGGAGCGTACGTAAAGCCGGCAAGCAGCTGCGAATTACGGTGCGGCTGATCAACGTTGCGGACGGATATCAGCTGTGGTCCGCCAGATTCGACCGTGAGATGGCGGGCATATTCGAGATTCAGGACGAAATTGCCAGTGCTGTCGCCGCTCATCTCGCGGTAACTTTGGCTGCCAGGCCAAGGAGGGCACGCATGGGAACGTCCCAGCTCGAGGCTTTCGAGCTCCACCTGAAAGGCAGATATCACTGGAACCAGCAGACTGCGGATGGCTTTCAGAAGGCGGTGTCATGCTTCCAGGAAGCCCTGCGGCTTGATCCTGATTACGGCGCGGCTTACGCCGCGCTAGCAGATTATTACACCGTGTTGGGCCTGTGGAGCCTGGGCAATCCCAGTGATGTTTGGCCACTCGCGAGATCTGCGGCTTTGAAAGCTTTGGAACTGGATGACACGCTGGCCGAAGCCCACATCTCGCTAGGTTACATTCGCATTTTCTACGACTGGGACCGGGAGCAGGCCAAGCGGGAATTCTTGCGCGCCTTGGATCTAAATCCCGGACTGCCCGCGGCGCACATGAGCTATACCGTCTATCTTCTCCAGACTAAACAGCTGCAGGAAGCGCTGGAGGAAATGCAGAAGGCCAAGGATCTGGATCCGCTCTCCACTCTCATGGGCTCAGGGTTCGCCTTCGTTCATTTTTATATGCGTGACCATGATCGCGCGATCGTGGCACATAAGAGAGTGCTCGACCTGGACGCAAACTATACCTATTCCCAACTTGGCTTGGGGCTCGCTTACGAGCAAAAAGGGATGTTCGCCGAAGCGCTCTCCATGCTGGAAAAAGCGCGCACCTCTTCCGGTGATAATCCCCTGGTGTTGGGAAATCTGGGCGCATGCTACGCGAAGGCGGGGCTCGAAGACCGCGCCCAGGATTTGTTGCGTCAGCTGGATGAAATGAAGGCGCGGCAGTATGTGTCGCCGGTATGCCAGGCCTTGATCTACATCGGACTCAATCAGCCCGAAGCTGCGCTGGAATGGCTGGAAAAGGCGGCGGACAGCCGGGCGGCATTTTTGGGGTATCTGCCGGTCTGGCCCGCCTACGACCCGTTGCGCTCACATGAAAGATTTGCTGCTCTACTGGCAAGAATTGCGACTCCCATATCCGAAACTCCTACGCAGTTCTGATCGCGGTCTCGGGGCCGAGTGACCCGCCATGATGAAGAAGGTGGCACTGGTCAATATGCCGTTTGCTTCGGCGGGCTACCCCGCCATCGGCATCAGCCTGCTGCAGGCGGCGTTACGAAGAAGGGAAATTGATTGTGACCTCCATTACTTAAATCTCAATTTCGCTTCCCTGATCGGCCTGGAGCGCTACCTCTGGATATCAGAGAGTTTGCACCTTACTCTTGCTGGAGAATGGATCTTCGCTCGCGTCTTGTTTGGCGACCGAATTCCCCCGGATGAGGATTACCGGAGAGCTGTCCTCCTCCCCGAGTCTGGCAGCGAGCTGACGGTGGACGGGTTGTTAACTGTCTTTCATGCCAGGGAACGAGTGCCTGAGTTCCTCGATCGGTGTTTGGATGACATCGACTGGTCGCAGTATGGAATTGTCGGATTTACCTCGACCTTCCAACAAAACTGTGCCTCGCTCGCATTGGCCCAGTTCATTAAGCAGCGGCACCCGGAGATGGTGATTGTAGTTGGCGGCGCCAACTGCGAGGCCGATATGGGCATCGAACTGCATCGGCGCTTCGATTTCATCGATTTCGTCTGCTCTGGCGAAGGAGACAATAATTTTCCCGAGTTGGTGCATCGCCTTTTTCGAAGCGATGCCCCTAGCGCTTCCATCGAACTGGACGGCATCATTTCTAGGAAAAACGGCAAGACGTGCATCCCGGAGAAAATTGTAAGTTCTGTGTTCGATTTGGATGCCTTACCTGTTCCTTCCTACGATGATTACCGCCGTCAGTACCAGGCGCAAGGATTGAAAAACGGCCACGAAGTTCTCGTCCCGTTTGAAAGCTCGCGCGGATGCTGGTGGGGCGCGAAGATGCACTGCACGTTTTGCGGGCTGAACGGCTCGACCATGACGTACCGCAGCAAATCGCCTAAACGCCTGCTCGATGAGATCTCTGTTTTGGGTGAGAAGTATGGTCGCAGTTTTGTTTCGGTAGATAACATCCTCGATGTGAAATACCTGCAGACATTCTTCCCAGAACTCGTCTCTCGCGGCACGAACTATTCCTTCCACTACGAGACTAAGACAAACTTGAAGAAGCCACAACTAAAGCTCCTCCGAGACGCGGGTATCACTCATTTGCAGCCGGGGATCGAGACTTTAAGCACACACACCCTGAAACTCATGAAAAAAGGCTGCACCCAGCTGCAAAACCTGCAGTGCTTGAAGTGGTGCAGGGAATACGGAATCAAGGTCGCCTGGAATTTCTTGTACGGTTTTCCGGGGGAAGACCCGATAGAATACGCCAAGATGGCACAACTCATTCCGTCTCTGTTACACCTGGATCCCCCTGCCTACTGCGTGAGGGTGCGCATGGACCGGCACAGCCCTTTTTTCAGCCGTCCCGAAGAATTTGGTTTTTCCAACATTCGGCCCCAGCGTTCCTATTCTTATGTCTATCCCTTCGACGAGGGCGCGCTGAAAAACATGGCATATTTTTTCGAGTTCGATCATGCACTGCAGGAAACAGTTTCAGGATATACGTGGGATGTCGTGAACGAAATTCTCGCCTGGCAGAATATGGCCCATCAAGGCAGTCTGACCTACTCGATTCGAGATAATGATCTGATATTGCTCGACAGCCGGAGGTCCGTTGACCCGACCGAGATCGTACTGAGAAAGCGTTTGGGCACCATTTACTGCTTCTGTGATGAAGCCAGGAGCATAAAAAGCATTCAGCAGCATTTGACAGACTCGGGTCAAGACGGGGAGATGACACTTGAAGATTTGGCGGAAGCGCTGAACCTCATGGTTGATCAGAGATTGATGGTTTGTGAAGGCTCGTGCTACCTCAGTCTGGCAGTGCGACGATCTTGATGTCATGAAACACTGCCGGTTGTCCACTTCCAATAACTCGATTTCGCTTGTGGAGCGCAGACTCCGGGTCGAGAATGTTGTGACCGGTGCACGGAGAAGTTGAATATAACGACGGAGAGTTTGCCGAGGTTCAGACCGTTGATTGGGTTTGCAGCGCCGGACAAGTCCATAGTGCTGCTCGTCGTGAAAGGAGGCGGTCGCTACTAGACCAACTATCCAACGCAACCGCGGACTGTTCGCACACTCAGCACCGTGAACGACTAGAAGGGAACTTGATTTATGGCGGCAACTCCCACGGCGTCATGTTTGCGAGATGCTCCTGTACGAAGATGTTGAGGCCGACAAGAAAGAGGGACCGAAGATCTCGCAGCGCTTGGTCGCCAAGCAGAAGGCCCAGGGTCAAAGAGTGATGACCTAGACCAGCGGAGCCGATTAATACGGGCTAATCATGACACGAAGGCGAATGGGGCACACTGACCTATATAGCGCGGGAGCTGCAGAGGCTCTGGAATTCTGAGTCCTCATACAAACACCTTAGATCAGGGTCGCGTGCCGCCCAGTCCCAGTTGGCGTAGCCCACATCCCGTGCCTTTTTAAGCATTTCCAGTGCTTCCAACTTCCTTCCCATGACCCCAAAAGTGCAGGCGGCATTGAACAACACATTGGAGTCTCCGGGCCGTAAGGCGACGGCGGTTTCCAGATGGCGGGTTGCGTCCTCCTCGTTTCCCACAGCCGCCAGTTGTGCAGCCAGCAGGATGCGCGCCCGCACGTCTTCCGGAACCAATTCCAGCTGCTGCTGAAGCGCGGGAATGTGGCGGTGCCGTAGACGCTCAGCCACGTCCTTTCGCCCGATGCGCTCGAGGGAATTGATGAAAGGAGAAAACACGTTGTAGTCGTCGCTGCTGATTTGGGTCGCCTGTTCGGCAATTGCGGCCGCCTCGTCGAACTTCCCGGAGGCGAAGTACGCTCTGCCCAGCACGTTGTAGGCCCCTTCACAGTCGGGCTTGCGCTGCAGCGCAGACTGCGCATATCGAATGGCATCGTCGTACTGCTTCCGGGCATAGCAGAGACGGGAGCGAGCGGCGAGCACCTCGGCCAATTGCGGTTCCAGGGCAGAGGCGCGGTCGCACGCGGCCAGTCCTTTTTCAATCCACTTGGGATTTTTCTCGCGAAGCTCGTAAATCATACCGCACACGTTGGCGATTCCAGCGTGAGCCAGCGCGAAGTCCGGGTCGAGCTTGATGGCCTGCTCAAACATCTGCATGGCGAAGTCGGGGTTGTAGCGGCGTGTGTAAGTCCGGCCGCGCAAGAAATGGTCGTAAGCTTGCGGGTTCTCCGTGGGCTTGCGCGCGATGGCCTTCTCTTCTTGCGGTGAAAGCGTAATGCGCAGCGCCGCTGCGATGTTGTGGGCAATCTCGTCCTGCACTTCGAACACATCTTTGAGCTCGCGATCATACCGCTCTGCCCACGCCGTACGTCCGGTCTGGGTGTCCACCAGTTGCGCGGTGATGCGCAGTCGGTTGCCCGACCTGCGCAGGCTGCCCTCGAGCACAAACGCGGCATTCAACTGCTGTCCGACCTGCTCCGCCGTGACCTGCTTGTCGCGATACGCCAACACGGCCGAGCGTGACACCGTCCCCAATCCCTTGATCTTTGACAGTTCGGTGATGACATCCTCGGTGATGCCATCCCGGAAGTATTCGTCTTCCTTGGCTCCGCTCACGTTCTGAAAATAGAGGACAGCAACTGACCTCACGCTCGCCAGCGAAGCGCCTTGCGTCTTTTGGGCGCCGCTCTCATCTTTCGCGGTCAGGCGGCGGCCCGAGTCTAAATCACGCTTCAAGCGCTTCAGGTCAGTCTTGAGTTCCGCCGCCGTCTGGTAGCGCAACTCGCGGTCTTTCTCCAGCGCCTTGTTGATGACCTCTTCCAGCTTGGGCGCCACGGTGGGGTTCAAGCGCTGCGGCGCCTTGGGCGTCTCATTCAAAATGTTTGCGAAAACCACCGCCGATGTGCCACCCTCAAACGCAACGCGGCCGGTGGCCATCTCGTAGAGCACGGCGCCAAAGGAAAACAAGTCGGAGCGTGCATCCAGCTCTAGGCCCCGGGCCTGCTCCGGCGACATATAAGCCGCCGTGCCGATGGCCGATCCCAAGCTAGTCAAGTTCGAATCGGGGGAAGTTGGATCACCCGCGGCGGCAGTGCGATTTCTGTCCGCAGTCAGTTTGGCCAGGCCGAAGTCCAGCACTTTGGCTTGTCCCGAGTGGGTCACGAAGATGTTACCGGGCTTGATGTCACGGTGCATGATGCCCTTCGCATGCGCCGCTTCTAGGGCCTCCGCCACCTGAATGGCCAGCACCACCAGTGGCTCAGTTTTCAGTGGACGTCCATCGATCATTTGCTTGAGGGTCTGGCCCTCCATCAACTCCATGACTAGGAAAGGACGGCCTTCGTGCTCGCCAATTTCGTGAATGGTGCAGATGTTGGGATGGTTCAGCGCGGCCGAGGCGCGGGCCTCGCGCAGAAAGCGTTCAGTAGCCATTTGGTCAGAGGTGGCTGACGGGGGCAGAAACTTGAGCGCCACCGCACGCCCCAGCACGGTGTCGTGCGCACGGTATACCACTCCCATGCCTCCACTGCCCAGCTCGTCCAGCACACGATAGTGAGAGACAGTTTGGCCAACCATGGACCCTGATCCAGATCAACGGCATCTTACGGGTTCGAAACTTCGAAGTCAACGCGCCCGCGGGTTATACGCATTGAGGACTGATCCACTCGCAATGGCTAGCAAATCTTCCGGCAAGCCGACTTGGTTTCCGGTTCGGTGAACACTCAAAAGAGGTGTTCCACGACACGTCTAAGGCAGCGGCGTTAGAAAACCTGCCCAGAATTGCTTCCGTGGAAGACCCGTAAAGATTGGCCTTTTTGATTTCCACACACAACGTTAGGAATGGGTAGTTTGCTAATACTGAGACTATTGCCCACAAGTGAGCTGCCTCGGATAACCTCCTAAGCCGGTCAATGAGCTAATAGAGATTTTTCGCCAAGAACCCGCTTAACGTATTCGCCAACTCCTCTCGCATTGACTTGCTCTACACGTACGCCTAACAGTTCGGCCCGATGAATGCCTTCGGTTACAAGAGCCTCGGGCAATTGTGGTTGAATTCAGTCGGAATGGCTGAAATGAGCCACCCCTGTTCTTGCAACTTTTTCCCCGCTTCCGAGTTCAAGTACAGTAGAGACAAGGGGTTTTATATGCGTTACATGAAACATCTTGCATTGCTGGCAGCGCTGATGTTGCCGCTTGCGTACTCGCAGGCACAGGTTGAAGCGGGAGTTGGCGTTGGAAACAACAACCCGGGCTACGCTGACCAGGGCCAAGACAATCAAGCCCAGCCTAATCAAGGACAAGCCAATCAGGGTTATGACCGGGGCTATGACGATCCAGGACCGGGATATGTTAACGCTCCGCCGGTCTGCTCGTACGGTTACTACTCCTACTATCCTTATCCTTGTGCACCATACGGCTTCTACGGTCCGCAGTGGTTTGCGGGTGGAGTATTTATCGGTGCCGGGCCGTGGTATGGCTGGGGCCATGGTGGATACTGGGGCCGTTCGGGGTATTGGGGTCGGGGCGGATACGAGCGCGGTTACGGCGGGGGTTACGGACGAGGCTATGTGCACGGCGGATACGTGCGCGGCTATGCCGGTAACTATGGTCGCGGCGGCTACGGACGCGGTTACGCCGGTGGAAGAGGATTCCAGGGCGGCGCCGTTCGTGGTGGAGGCGGTTACCATGGCGGCGGCGCGGTTCGCGGCGGCGGCGGATCCCATGGCGGAGGTGGCTCCCACGCTGGTGGCGGGTCCCACGGTGGCGGACACCGGTAACGGACTCTGAGCTCGAAGGATGACAATGGCTGGCAGCACGGCGCTGCCAGCCGTTTTTCTTTGGCGTTCCAAGGTTCCCAACCCAGGAGTGGCAATTCCTATGGAAACGACACTTTTCACACTCCTTAGAATCAACGCCCAGGGTCCTCAGTCGAGGAGGTTTCTGGACCGACCACATCAGCCAAGCGGGTTGGATTGTACGCCCGCGTCAGCACCCACAACGGGCATCGAGACCCTGAGGTACAACTGCGTGAACTCCGTGCCTTCGCCTAGGCCCGTGGCTGGACCGTCGCTGGCGAGTATGTGGATCGCGGCGTCTCTTGCTCCAAGGATCGTAGGCTCGAACTGCAAAAGCCCTCAATGAGCGAAATCGCCAGGTTTCGACAGTTATCTCTCCATCACAACCAGAATGTGTACCAACAAATTGGAAACAAGCACAAAGATTGGATCTGAGCAAGATGAAACAGGGGGCGCGTCGTTATTTCGAGGTGGGCAACGAGCGTTCTACCGATTGCGCTGCCGCTCGGGACGTGTCTGCGGCGCCAGCTCGGGCTTGTATGCAAAATAGCGGACTGTCACATCCTCTCCGATATTAAGTTGCCTGATCAAATGCGGTACCTGTGCTGGTGTGGGTCTAGGCGTGAAAAGGCGGATGGTGACACCTTCAGCAATGTAGTCCACTTCATTCTCCCCGACGCGTGCGCGCCTGAACGCAGAGAGGGCAGCCCTCGAATCTCGCGCTCTACTTGTCGCTGTCCGTGTCCCCGGCAACGGCTTGAGAGGTGTAGGAGGTACGTACTGGATGGCGACATTCGGCCTTAGCGGCGCCGAACCTGCCGAAGCCGAGAGGTGATCGTAAATCCAGACAGCTATTACAAGCCCGATAGCAACCGTCGTGATGGGCCATCGACGCCAGAGATTGGCGAGAAAAGAGAGCGGGCCTGGTTGTGTCAGTGCGTTGGTTGTCGAAGCCATTGTGTCCTCGTAAATAGCGACCAATGTACCCTTGGACTTCTTGAGAGTGTGTTCAACGTCCGCTAACACCAATCGCACCAGGAGTTGTACAACGTCACGTGGAGTGTATTGCTCCCCAGCTGCAGCACCCTGCTTGAATTTGCGGATAAGATACTCGTAAATGAGCCCCATCTCGTGGTTTGTCACCACGTCGGGATGCAGGTCGAGATCCTCCGATGCGAACTCTTTTGTGATGAGATACAGCAGATTTTTCCGTGCCAAGGTCTCGTAGATCGGAGCCAACCCCTTTTCCTCACCGCCGGAAAAGTTGTAGAGGATCTCTTTGATATTGTCGGAGAAGCCATCCAGGTAGGAACCGAAGTTCTCTTTAATGTTCGCCGGGTCCTTCAGCAATTCGGTAAACGAAAACTTTGAGCGATTGTAGAACGGCACGCCCGCCGCGCCAATCAGAACCTTCTTCAGGACGTCATCCGTGACCTTTCCTGCTATCGTGGCTTCTGTCTCGCGCACGTTGTCGCGCGTCTTCTCAAGTACGCAGTCCAGACGACGAAGCAGCGTGAAAGGAAGGATTACATCTTCATTGTCGTTCTTCTCATAGTCGCCTCGCAGATGGTCCGCAATACGCCAGATGAATTCGCCGAGCTCAGTATGGGAAGGCATAAACGTTATGCAATGTACTCTATAACGAAAGACCCCCTGGTGAAGTGAAAGAGTTTCTGCCGCTTCGCGCCCGGTCTGCCCTAGACGGCGGGACGCCGGAATACGGTCACTTTTACGCATCAGACTCCTACGACAATGCTCTCTCGTGGATCGGTGCGCTGAGGGGCTAATCCATGAGGCAACTTGCGGAAGCGGAGGGAGTATTATGCGGATAACTAACGGAGTTGATGAAAACGGAGTAGAGCAATGCCCGAGTCCATTGACTGGCCGACGACGCATCCGGCGCGGCCGCGTCGTCGCCGTCGCTTCCTTCTGATTCTCGCCGTCCTTGCGGGCATCTTCTTCGGCGGTCGGACTGCGTTGTCGTACTACGTGGACGTTCTCTGGTTCGGGTCGCTCGGCTATGGGCAAGTATTCTGGAAGACACTGAGCCTGCAGTGGGGAGCCTTCACGGCTTTTGCAGCGGCCACATTTCTCATCCTGTATGGATCGTTCCTGGCTCTGAAGCGGGCACATCTCCACGATTTACCGGATAGTCATACTATTCTTATCGGCGGACAGCCGGTGAAGCTGCCGGTAGAGCGTGTTCTGCGACTCATCGCTCTCGGCGTGTCGCTCGCCATTGGCGCTGCAAGCGGCGCCGGCATGATGGCGGAGTGGCCGACGCTCGCGCTCTTTTGGTACGCACCCCGCGCTACGAAGGTCGTCTTGGACCCGATTTTTGGTAAGCGACTGAACTTCTTTCTGTTCGCCCTTCCCGCGTGGCAACTCGTCGCCAGCTGGCTGCTTACGCTAGCCGTAATTACCTGTCTACTCGCCGGCTTCTTCATCCTCATCACGGGCGGAAGCCGTGTGCTTGCGGGGCGTCTCAGTCGCCACGTCACATTGCCTTGGCGCGGGCTCTCCATCACGCTTGCCTTTCTATTGCTGATCATCGCAATGCGTGTGTATATCGGCCGGTTCGAGCGACTGCTCGACGATCATACAATCTTCGGAGGGGTTACCTACACTGACGCGCACGTTACGCTCACAGGGATGCTCGTCGTCTGCGTAGCGCTCGTTCTCGGCGCGGTGATCGCGGTCGTCAACGCCGTGCGGGTGCCACGTGGGCGCTGGCTGGTCGCGTCGATCCTTCCGGCCGCGGTCTGTTATATGGCCGTTCAAGGGGTCGCGTGGTACGTCAGCAGCTTTATCGTCAAACCGAATGAGTTGGTTCGCGAGAAGCCCTACATTGTCTTCAACACCGACCTGACGAGGCAAGCCTACGGATTGAACCGGGTCTCGCAGCGCGAGTTTCCCGCTGAAACGACCGTCGACGCGGCCGACCCGGAGAACAATCAGGCTACGCTTCAGAACATCCGGCTGTGGGACTGGCGCGCACTCCAGGACACGCTGCGTCAGATTCAGGAAATCCGCACCTACTATGACTTCCCCGACATCGATATTGATCGATATGACATTGACGGCACGACTCGCGAGGTGATGCTCGCCGCTCGTGAACTGAACGTCGATAAGCTCCCGGAGAGCAGCCGCAACTGGATTAACGACAAGCTGATCTACACTCACGGCTACGGCATCACGATGAATCCAGTTAATGGGTTCACGCCGGAAGGGCTGCCCACGCTGATTCTGAGCAACATGCCGGTCCAGAGCACAGTGCGTGGCCTGAGCGTGACACGCCCAGAAATTTATTTCGGCGAGATGACCAATACCGACGTCTACGTGAAGACACGGCAGAAGGAATTCAACTATCCGCAAGGTGCGAGCAACAGCCTCACATCGTACGAGGGCAACGGCGGCATCGTACTCGGCGGTTTTCTGCGCCGGATTGCTATCGCGTTCGACCGCGACGACCTAACGAAGCTACCGTTCAGCGATGACGTGAACAGGGAAAGCCGTCTGCTTATGCGTCGCAACATTCGCGACCGCGTATCGGCGTTAGCGCCGTTCCTTACTTACGATCCGGATTCGTACATCGTGCTCGGCGACGATGGCCGCCTGTCGTGGATCCTGGATGCGTTCACCGTTTCGGATAGCTATCCGTACTCAACTCATTACCGTCTCGATAACAATCTCATTAACTACATGCGGAACAGCGTTAAGGTGGTCATCGACGCCTACGACGGCACGACGACGTTTTACGTGTTCGATACTGAGGATCCGATCATCGCAGCCTACCGCCGGATTTTTCCGGATCTGTTCAAGGATGCGGCCATGATGCCGCCCGGGTTGCGCAAGCACGTGCGCTACCCCGAGTTGTTACTTAAACTGCAGGCGGAAGTGTATGGCCTATATCACATGACGGACCCAGAGGCGTTCTACAACCGTGAAGACCTGTGGACGGTCGCCACCGAAGTCGGCATGAGCGAGGGAGGTCAGCAAACCACACAGGCGATGCAGCCGAATTTCGTGCTGATGAAACTGCCGGGCGAAACTGGCGAGGAGTTCGTGGAGATTCTCCCCTTCACGCCGGCCAACCGGAATAATCTGATTGGTTGGATCGCTGGACGTAGCGACGGCGCACAGTACGGTACGTCGGTGGTCTACAACTTTCCCAAAACGAAACTGGTCGACGGCCCGCTGCAAATCGAGGCGCGAATCGATCAGAACGCGCAGCTTTCCGGACAACTGACGCTGTGGAATCAGCAGGGCTCGCATGTGCGGCGCGGTGCCCTGTTAGTGATTCCGTCGGGACGGGCGCTGTTGTATGCGGAGCCTATTTACTTGCAGGCGGAGCGAAGTCCGATGCCGGAGTTGCGCCTAGTCGTGCTTGCGCTGCAAGATCGGCTGGCTTATGGACCAACCTTCGAGTCGGCGATGGCGTCACTTTTTGGCGGAGCGGTCTCGTCGCTGAGTGCCCCATCAATGAGCGCCGCGGCAGTCCCGGCCGAGT
The DNA here is from genome assembly GCA_963850805.1 of uncultured Acidobacteriaceae bacterium. Classification (GTDB taxonomy): domain Bacteria; phylum Acidobacteriota; class Terriglobia; order Terriglobales; family Acidobacteriaceae; genus Sulfotelmatobacter. Next base: position 52,647 of record CAWKNF010000013.1, read on the forward strand.
CTGAGCGAAGGGGACAGGCATCCGCCGCGTTCGCGCAGCCCCAAGCGGATCTCAACGCTCTCATCGCGGAGGCCGCGAAAGACCTTGCCGACTACCAGCGCCTGACAGCAGAAGGGAAACTCGGCGAGGCTGGACAGAAGCTTGAAGAGTTGAAGCGTGTGCTCGACAAGTTAAATGCGCGTCAAAGATAATCTCGCTGGCGACTAAACTGCCTAGACCAGATGTCGCCAGTTCGTCGCGGGGGAAGGACTGCGGCTGTGCCGTAGGAATGGCCACACTCGGCATTTTGGTTCGGGCCTCCCTCTGGGAAGCGTCAGGCGATGTGTAGCAGTTAGTCGTTGCCAATCCGAAAGTAGTAGTCCAGTCCCGCCATCAAAAGACTAGTAAGGGGAAGTCGGTATCACGGAAGTGATCTGGGCGCCGCGGTAACTCAGGCGATGTTGCAGTGCTCTCTCGAAGTGCACTTCAAGACAGCGATGGCAAACAGCTTCTTTCTTTCCTCATCTGGAAAACTCAATCTTGCCTTCCGTCTCGGTGGGGACGCCGTTGCAGGTCGCTGGACGGAACTTCCAGCTTCGAACCACGCGCAAAACGCTGCGATCTGCAATCGCCCCTGCGCTCTCCAGGATCAGCGGACCCCGTCCAGGGATGTCGGCAATACGAGTGTGCACAATTGCTCAGACCTTTTGAATCTTGATTTGCTAAGGTCGGAACCGACCTGGTGCGCCCGAATCTCTACCCCGGAATTGTGTGCGACTGTACACACAGCACGAAGCAAGAATGAGATGCGGCGCAGAGGCAACAGAAACGAGGCTGTTCATGAAAAAAGTAATGTTCGTACTTGTGATGTTTAGTCTAGGTACGTTGTGCCGGGCAGGGTCGGCGCGGGAAGATGCCACCGAACGGCTAGACAATGCCACCAGTGTGATGCACGAAATTATGGGGATGCCGGACAAGGGAATCCCGGAAGAAGTGTTGGAGCATGCAAAATGCGTGGCCGTTATACCGCACATGGTCAAAGGTGGCTTTGTCTTCGGAGCTAAGGGAGGCAAAGGCGTCGCCACTTGCCGCACGGCGCATGGCTGGAGTGCACCAGCATTCATCACGATCTCCGGTGGAAGCTGGGGGCTCCAGATCGGTGTAGAGGCTGTGGACGTAGTACTGATCATTCAGAATGACAAAGGAATGCAAAGGCTGCTGTCGAGCAATTTCCAAATTGGAGGGGACGCTTCCGCGGCGGCGGGTCCAGTTGGACGGCATGCCGAGGCCGGCACGGATTGGAAGATGGATACAGAAATCCTGACCTACTCGCGTGCCAAGGGTGCGTTTGCTGGACTCACGTTGGAAGGTGCATCGCTCCGTCAAGACAATGATTCACGGCACGCGGTCTACGGACCCAATGTCACAACTCGGGCTTTGTTGTTGGGCAAAGTGCCGGCTCCAGCGGCAGCCCAGCCGTTCCTTGCGGAAATTCGCGGCGCAAAAGCTGAGGCCAGAGCTGACAAGAGGTAGGGCTTTCGAACTCGACCTCTTTGCGATAGTGAGCGGAAAAGGGCGTGTTTTTCACTTTGCAGCGTCAATCAATTCCTGACAGGTAATGCAATAGCGAACCCAGGGAATGGCCTCAAGGCGCTTCGTATTGATCTCCTGCGCGCAGTTGAGGCACAGGCCGAACGTGCCCTCGCTGATCCGTTTCAATGCGGCATCAACTGAATTCAGCAGAGCTCGCTCACGAGATTTCTGACCAAGGTCTATTTCTCTGGCCAGTGACATGTTCGCGCGATCACCCTCGTCCTTGCCGTAATCGTGCTGTGCAGTCCGCGATTCCTGCTGAGTTTGGGCGAGGCCCAGCCGGAGTTCGCGGTGGCGAACCTGTAGCACCCCCTTGAAACGCTCGACTGATTTTCGATCCATGGTCTCGACCCCTTTGGCTCGGCTCGCGCAGGTCAGTCCGGCAGTTCGACTCGGTCGGGGTGTTTCAGGTCACGCTCGTGTTCTTCAGCGAGCACCTTTTCCAGCCACGCTGCCTGTTTTTCGGCAATCTTCTTATCCACAAACGCGGGTTGGTGACCAATGACGAACTCCTCGCCGCAACCGTCACAGCGAAGGACACCCATTTCCTGGAAGCCCGCAGCTTTCTCCCGGTTCTGACCCTTCTTTATTGCCACGGCCTTCATGTACTGGACTTCTCCGATCGAATGGCCTTCCGTGCGACCACGAGAAACCAAGCGTGTCGTGGAAGGGCTTTGTAGAGCCCATTAGGACAGCGATGGCCAGGGTCTCATTTCCACTTTCGGACCACGCTGCAGAGAGGATTCGGGATTCTTCTTTTCATCATCAGCGAGCAAGAGAATGGAGAGGTTGAGTGCATCGATCTCCCTTTGTATCTGTTCTATCTCTAACAGTTTTCGACGCAGGCCCGCCAGTAGAGTCTTCGGGCTACATGAACGGCGCGCTGATTCCTGTGATTCTGGCGTGCCGCCCACGGCCAGGTTGCAGACGGACGTCGACTGATTCCGTGTTTGATCGACCGCGGGCAGTTGGGGGAGAAACTCCAAACCAAAACAATCGTCTTTGCGATTGCGAACTACGGCTGTGACGCCTGAGGGATTGGTTTGAAACTGAACCCGCATCTTGTCCCCTATTTTAAGAGCAAGCGTGGAGCGAACAGCCATACCACTCCTGCTGATTTCGGTGCCGCGGCCAGGAACGGCATCTGTTAAGAGTCCATTAAGGATGACGATGCGAACTGGGACATCGACGTGGTGTCGCGCCCAACGGCGAGGATTAATCGGTGAGGACAGCACTTGGATAGCCCACTTAGTGGACTTTAATCCTCGATGGGCTGCCGCTCCAATTACGAAGGTCTGAGACCCGTTGGGACCGTTCGAGAAACCGCAATCCGGCCCCGGTTCGGAGCTCCAAGTGGTTGTTCAAAGATGGATTCTATTGCGGATTGAAATTCAGATGGGTGCCTCCTGAATGGTAAAGCGGCCTAATCTTGAGCACTGGAGTTTTTGAATCAAGGAGCGCTGGTGAAGAGGTAGAGCGTAGATGTGCAGCAAAGCACCGTTCACGCGTTGAAGCCTGCTTCACGATTCTCACGCAACGCTTGAGATACTACGGAAGGAGCTATAGACAGTGTGGATGCCAGCGCCGGTGTAACTGCCAGCAAATCGCCCTGCCGGCCGTAGATAGCCAATCCCGGGAGGTGCTCGCGGCTCCCGAAGCGCTGTGCGATGTGCTGCAAAATCCTGCAGCGAATTTTTCTCCAGGTCGCGTTCCACACCTCCGCGACGCCTTGGCCCAGTACCTCGGCCCGCCGCTCGAGGTCCCTGCGCAGGCTACGTTTCTCACCTAACGCCTCGTAATACGAGTACCAAAGTGAAACCAGCGTGATGCCGACAATAAGGGAAACAATGAGTCGGATGCTGACTAGCCGCATGGCACGAGCCTTCCAAATGGAGCAGGTACAAACCTTAATCCTACTGCAGAGGGTGGCTGGTTACTCCAGCTCGACTGCTCCAACGGTATCAGCCCCAGAAAGCTCGCGATCTGCTTGCCCACTGAGACCTGCAATTTTTTTCTTGGCGACATCTGTTGCATCCTGCCCGGTCGTTCTGGGCTTGATGATGGTACCGTTAGACAAATCAGACGCTGCGCTAGCTGGCGCTTTCACCAGGCCATGTCGGGCATGGCGAGAGGACAGGCGCAGAATTGAACATAGGTAACCGAAGACTGGCACCGAGGTGCATAACATCGCGTTATGAGTTGGCAAAACATTCAGGATAGACTCCTTGTCACACTCGTCCTCTCCTATGAAGAGGACCCGCATCAGTTCGTCACCTTGTCGAGGCAAACCCTCGACTCCTCTTGGACTCGCGCCGCGGTCGCTGAGTTGAGGAATGAAGGCTTCGTGGAGGAAGAGGTTCGGGGGGTGATTCGACTCACCGCTCGTGGGTACAGGCAATACAAAACCCTGCTTCCGGACGCTTGCGCGGGCCCAACCGTTGCATGTTTCTAAAGGGCTAGCCACAGTAAGAGTCTGTTCCGCCGAGCATTAGAATGCGTACAGGCTCCTTTGTAATCTCGCGCCAGGCTGCTATCAGTAAGATACTTCGGCGCATGACCTCCTCCCCCCAACCGCCAGAGCGGCGTGCCCTCCGCGTTCGACTTCCGGGCATGCCTCAAGCAACGGTCCGATTTGAAGACGGGCAACGCGTCTCAGCCAGACTTCAGACCGTTTCCATAACTGGAGGTTTGCTGCGAGTTCTCAAGTCGCTCAGTCCAGGAGCGGTAGTGGAAGTGATGTTCTGCACCCACGCCGGATCGGTACTCGGGATGGCTGAACTACTCAGCCCGTGTTCAGCTATACCGATAGGATTACAGCCGTTCCGATTTATCGCCATGCACGAGACCGATTTGAAGACGTTACGCATTGCAATGGCGTCATCGGAGGTGGAAAATGACCAAATCTCATCCTTCGCAAGAACCCTTGGCGAGCAGTCCAGTTGCAAGCCGCAGTAACCCACGTCATCATGCTTCGGTCGAATGACTGGTTGGTGTTTCCTTGCTTGTCTCAGCGAGCGACTGTGGCAGAGTCGTCTCTCCTACAGGACTACATCTCCGACATTGAATCTGTGTTCCGTTGAGGTGGCTCTGCTTCCCCTGCGCCCTCTCGCGAGCCGCTCCACCAAAAAAGGGCGTAACTGGACCCGGTCTGGCACTTATGTAATCTTCTGTGGCTGTTGAAAAACTATCGCAACAGAAAGCCGTTTTTCCTGGGGCCTACTGTGCTGAGTTTTTATTCCCGTCAGTTTCTTTAAGCGGTAGCTTCCAGAACGGTTCTTGTTGGTTGGCTGAGGAACCGCACCAGGCGCTTGAGGTTCTGTGCTGCGGCAGCCAGGAAGAACTGTTCCCGCACGAACTTCAATCTCCGCAGGCGCAGACGACGTAGCCCAATCTGATTCTTCAGTTCTGCAAACAACGCCTCCACTTTCTTTCTCTGCCGTTGTGCCTTGGCAAACTCAGGTGTGTCGACTAGCTCCCGTGCCCGTTGCCGCGCCGGTTCGTGCTGATGGATGACCAGGCATCGGAAAGCCGCACTCGTGCATTGCGGCCGGAACGCGCACGGGCCACACCGTTTGCGTGTCCCGATGTAGGTCCAGGAGTGATTGCGATGACTTTGCCCGCCGTAGTTCAGCGGCTGACCGGCAGGGCAGAGATAGCGATCCTGTTCCGGTTCGTAAGTGAAACGCTCGGGTCCAAAGAATGGACTCCTCTTTCTGTGGATACTGTCGCGGGTCCGCATATACGGCGTGATGCCGCGATCCGCCAACCACTGTAAGAACTCCCCGTTTCCATAAGTCGTGTCGGCCGCCACTGATTCCGGCGCTCGTCCTTGCCACTCGCAGAAACGAGTCAGCATGTCTTGCGCGGCTACTGTCTCCTGACTCATGCGCGCGGCTGTCGCCTGTAATCCAACGATCACACAACTCTGATTGTCGACCAGATAGTTGTCGTAGTAACCAAGCCGGGCCGGTGTGCCGCCTTTAGTCGCGTAAGTAGAATCGGGATCGGTCGTCGATACCTGATCCTGCGCGTGCACCGGTTCTTCCACCGGATTCTGCTCTTCCACTTCCCGCAGATACTGGCGCACCGTGTGATGCACCTGTGCCGCTTCCGTCAACTGCTCCCTTGGAATACGGCTCTCTTTGGCCGCGTTCGCTTCCACGAAACTGCCATCCACCGACAGATGCTTGCCCTGCACCAGTCCCACTTCCACACCCTGTCGCACGATCTGTTCAAACAGTTCTTCGAACAGCTTCGACTCCTGAAACCGCCCGTGCCGATTCTTCGAGAACGTCGAATGATGCGGAATTTCCTGATCGAACCCCAACCCGGTGAACCACCGCCAGGCCAGGTGCATCCGTAGTTCTTCCACCAGTTTGCGTTCGCTGGTGATGCCGTACAGATAGCCGATCAGCAGAATGCGCAGCAGCAGCTCGGGATCGATCGACGGCCGGCCGGTCTCGCTGTAGCTATCTTTCAGTTGCTGTCGCACAAACTCGAAGCTGATGTGCTTGTCGATCAGCCGCAGCAGATGGTTCTCGGGAACCTGATCTTCCAGGCGGAAGTAGTAGAACAGCGCTTCGGAGCGGTCGTGTTGCCCCATCATGATCAGCAGGCCTCCGACGATGAGAATCAAACAGAGCATGAGCGGATGCTCTCTTCTAGCATGCTTCTGCCGAATCTCGTGACTTTTTCAACACCCACTTCTGTTAGTAACCACCCTCGCCACATACTGATGCCTGATTGTGAGCAGCCTTCCCCAACTTGGTAGTCCGTGGCGTGTCCCGCGCGCACATCTAGAAGGCAATACTCCGGCTGTGCTTCGGTTCCCAAATGGCCAACGCACCTGTGCCGATCTCCAGGTAATTTCTCTCACTGGCGGTCTGCTTTCGCTCTCTCCGCCGGTCGTCCAGGGATCGCAGGTCAAGGTTATGTTCCTGACCGGCGCAGGGTCGGTGCTTGGAGGGGCAGAGATGCTGCGCCCAGTCACCAACGCGTTGCAGCCGTTCCGCTTCATTTCGCTGGCGGCCGAGGATCACCGCCGTCTGGGGACGCTCATCTGGGAGCGGTCAACTCAGAACAAATCCGAGCAGGTTTGGATTGAGAAACTGCGCGCTGCGTCGGCGCAGCGCAAAGAGCCGCGGCCCTGGCGGCTCAAGCTGGCAGCAGCGCTTGTCCTGTTCACGATCAGTCTGGCCACTGTGGCACACCTGCTCTTAGACTTGCTGAAATAGATCGTGTTGGATGACACCGCATTAAGATGGCCTCGATCAACACTCGCCGCTGGCCCCGACACCATGTGCGCCTACCCGTGTTCATCGCGATAAACTCTGGCGCCGCAAACGTGGCTGTGCCCGGATTGGTTTGTGAATTAAGTCGCTCGGGCATGGAACTCTACGGCGGGGTCAACCTCCAGCCCGGCGACCTGATGGAGGTCGAATTCCAGACCCCGGACAGGATCCGTGTTGTCGGCGTCGTTCGCAATCGCTCGGGCTTTTGTTTTGGACTTGAATTCCGCGCAGTGCGGACGTGATGGCGCCGGCAAGGATGTTACCATCTCAGGACGGATTTAAGCTGCTAGCTGCCGCCTGCCTGTACCAACCCGGCTGTACTGCGCGGACATTGCGATGCCCGTCGTCGCTTTTTCAAGAGCAGCTCGCCCCCTCGCGCAAAATCTACACGAAAGCCCGAATAGCAACCTTCTCCGGACCCACTGTCATCTCAATGGCGATGGTTGAGGGTGGCGTGCATATGAAGATCCTCATCGCCGACGACAAGCGGCATATCCGCCAAGAGCTTCGCCAATTGATCGAGGGGCGCGAGGGGTGGGACGTTTGTGCGGAAGCGGAAGACGGTGTTCAAGCCGTAAACCGAGCAAAGCAATTCAAGCCCGATCTGGTCATCCTCGACCTCGCGCTGCCCGAACTGAACGGTTTCGAAGCAGCCGACCAGATTTCCAACGCACTTCCCGGTGTTCCGATCCTCATGCTCACGCTCTACGCTTCTTCCCAGGTCGAAAAGGAAGCGGCAAGGGTCGGCGTCCAACGGGTCATATCAAAGTCAACCGCATATATGCTCGTTCCGGCCATCGAGGAGGCATTGGCTCGGGTTCACCACGAGAAAACGGCGTGATCGGGCACCCTGCATCTTTTCCCTCTCGGCATTGCTCACGGAACGTAGCCGTCTCTTTTGTTCTTGTTTCATGCCGACGATTTAATGAATGAAACACGATACCTGGCTCAGTTCGTTACTTGTGTGGTCCGACGCAGACTCCACGTAACCACTGGTCTTTGAGTACTCTCGCGATTTATCGACAGCAACGTTACGGTTGGACTGAGGCTGCAGCTCACTGTTGAGCTACCAACAGGTTTCTCTCCATCAGCGACGGAATCATGCCGATCGCCTGGTCCTTGCCATCTCTTTTAGCTTGACGCAAGCCACGATCCGCCAGGTTGAGCACCTCTTCATATCCCATGGTTCCAGCGCCGTCTTCTAGCCATGGGAATGCCGCCCAGCCGATGGAACACGTCCGTCGAATTTCTCGGCCATAAATGATCGGAAAAGGTTTCCCGCGGATTGCCTCGATCACGCGCGACGCGAGAATGTGCGCGTCTTTGCGATCGGTGTAGCGGGAGGCGATCAGAAATTCTTCTCCGCCCCAGCGGATCAGCACATCAGAATTACGGATCGCGCAGCTAATCCTTTGCGACATCTCCACCAGCACACGGTCTCCTGCATCGTGACCATACAGGTCGTTTACTTCCTTGAAATTATCCACGTCGATTAGATAGAAGACCAGGTCCCGTGTGGACTGGTCATGCCCTTCCGCGTGCGCTCGCAACGTTCGTGCAACGTCGCCTTCGATCGTTGCCGAAAAAAAACGCCGGTTCCGGATTCCAGTCAGCGGGTCGGTCATGGAGGCTTCCTCGAGTACCTGATTCGAGTGCTTTAACTCCTGATGCAACCGGTGCTGCTTGGTGAGCACTATGGCAGCCATGACAAACATCGCCACCGATGTGATAGTCACGCGAAAGCGGATGATTTCTGCCGGCACCGAGCCTTCGAACAGCCCGATCAGGCAAATAACCGGCAGCGAGAGCACCGCCACCATCGCAAGACTCGCTATCCAAGAGTCTCTCTCTACTACTTCATCGCTGGCCGGACTCGGCGTGAGGGCGCGCCCGCTGATCGCCACAGCGGTGAGCGCTGCGAACGAAGCCAAGTACGGAGTGTCGTACCAACTCCCGACATAATACGTATTCCGCTCAACTGCAAAATTTTCCAGTAGAAAAAGCACGTTGTTAAACAACAACGCCCCGAGAAAATTCGCATAGAAAAGACGCCATGTGCCTGTACTTCGTTTCCATAGCCTCAACAGCACTACCGCCAGGACCACGGCTTCCAATACGTACAGTCTGTCGAAGTTTCGGTTATAGAGTGCGTCGTTTTTCGAGACGTAGTGCCAGCATTCCACCAGGAACACGTAAAAGTAAACCAACCAAGACATCAGCAGCAGAAAATCCAGCATTCCCAGGCGTGCACTGCGCGCCGACGGGTGCAAGTGCGGCTGCAGCAACAGCCCCGCCAGCATGGGAACACCGGCGACAAACAGGAGCACATCCCCGGCAAACACCTCGGGCATGGGCCGGTGCAGGAAGACATCGTAAGCGATCCAGAAGCTCTGATTCACCAGCCAGAGTAGCCAGCCAGCCGCCTGAAGAAACCAGAAAGCGCGTAGGCGTCCCTGACGGTGTGTGGCATTTTTGGCAAACGCCAGCGTGGGCGCCAGCATCAACAGTGCGCAAGAAACATCACTGACTGCAGCAAGCAAATGACCACGTGGTAACCATGCAGACACTAATGCCTGAGCCCCGACTAGACTCGCCGCTGCGCCAATCCAGAGTTTGGAGTGTGTTGACAGCTAGGATGTCTCCCACTGAATTTTAAGGTGCCTTTTGACACTGCTGAAGTTACTAGAGTTACGGCCACCAGCTTAACGATGGAAGGAGCAGGCCAGGGCCGCGCGGTCGCCTGTTGGCCAACCCTGAAGTAACTGGCGAAACTCACCCTCTGGAAAAACTCCGATCCCGACATCCCCATTGTGAAGCAAGCCAGGGCGGAGTTTGCGAAGCTACAGGGGCGAATGACGTGAAGGTGCCGGGGGTGCCCACGAAGCCGGGGTTTCCCGGTGTGGATTATTTCCGGTTTTTGTCTGTGACACTCATTGACCCTGGTCTTGAAACGCATCAGGATCGGCACTGAACCCGCCGTCGGTCTTCCACTGGATCGCGCGAACAACGGTGCCAACTGGGAGAGAACCGCAACGAAGGACTACAATTTTCTGCGAAGGAGAGCGTCCATGTCTCTACTCAAACTGTGCTTGTTCACGCTAGCCGCTACGCTTGCTGGCTCCACGACGGTCGGAATGCTGAACGTACAGATCCAGGAATACGAGGTGCCGACGCCGAAGTCGCGGCCGCACGATCCAGCACTCGCGCCTGACGGCTCGCTTTGGTATACCGGGCAAGGGGCGAACAAGCTGGGTCGACTCGATCCGAAGACCGGAGAATTTAAGGAGTATTCCTTGAAGACACCCAATTCCGGACCGCACGGGCTGGTCGCCGATGCAGACGGCAACATCTGGTTCACCGCGATCTCCGGAGGGTACGTAGGCAAGCTCGATCCGAAGACTGGCGAGATCGCCGAGTATCGCCCGGCCGATGGCGCCGAGATCGACCCGCACACGCCCGTCTTCGATCAGAATGGCATTCTGTGGTTTACCAACGAAGAGACCAACTATCTCGGGCGGCTCGATCCGAAGACCGGCAAGATGATCCTAACCAAATCGCCGACCCCGCACGCTGTACCCTACGGCATTGTGATCTTGCAGAACAACACGCCCTTGTTCTGCGAGTTCGGCACCAACAAGCTGGCCAGTATTGACCCGAGGACAATGAAGATCCACGAATACACCTTGCCGGCAGCGGGTGCTCGCCCGCGGCGGATCGCACTCGCGCCGGACGGCACGATTTATTACACCGATTTCGCCCGTGGGTATCTGGGACACTTCGATGCGTCCAGCGGAAAGCTGCTGAAAGAATGGATGTCGCCGGGCGGCTCAGAGTCAGAACCGTATGGAATCGCAATCACGAACGATGGCGAGGTCTGGTATAGCGAATCGGGCGTGAAGCCCAATACCCTGGTCAGGTTCGATCCCAAGTCGGAGAGCTTCAGTACGAAGCCGATCCCATCCGGAGGCGGTGTGGTCCGCAACATGGTGGCAACGCCAGATCGGCGGCTGTATCTGGCATGCAGTGGAGTGAACAAGGTCGCGGTGGTGGATCTGAACAGATAGGCTTTTCAGATCGCTATAATTACTGACGCTCATGGACTGGGTTCCGGCCGCTATCCGCTGGCTGTTTGATTCGGAGCATGGCGCATTTGACCGCCTCGGTCCACGATGGCTCTTCTTGCGGGCGCTTGGCTGTATTTATTTCTCCGCCTTCTTCTCGCTCATCTTTCAGATCCGTGGGCTCATCGCCCCGGAAGGGATTCTGCCAGCAAACGAATATCTGCGAGCGGTGGCTCATTCATTTGGCTACGGGCGCGGCATATGGTTTGCGCCCACCTTGCTTTGGCTTTCGAGCGGCCCGCATATGTTGACCGGCTTGTGTTGGGTGGGCTTGGTTGCGTCGCTGCTGTTGGCGGTGAATGCGTGGCCGCGAGGAATGTTGCTGATCTGTTTTGTGTGCTTCCTTTCGTTCGTTAGTGCTGCGCAAGACTTTTCGAGTTATCAGTCGGACGGCATGCTGCTCGAGGCGGGATTTATTGCGCTTTTCTTTGCTCCACCCGGATTACGCCCAGGCTTTGGGTTGGCATCGCTCGCATCGCGCGCCAGTTTGTTCCTGCTGCAATGGGAATGGTTTCGCATCTACTTCGAATCCGGTGTTGCGAAGATCATCGGTGGAGATCCCGAGTGGCGCAACTTTACGGCGATGGACGAGTACTACCAGAACGGTCCGCTGCCCACGTGGATCGGCTGGTACATGCAGCATCTGCCGCACTGGTTCCATGCTTCGACGGTTTTTGCGACACTGGCGCTCGAACTGGTTTTGGTTTGGATGTTGTTTCTGCCGAGACGCTGGCGAATCGTGTGCTTCTTTATTGTGACTCCTTGGCAACTCGGCGTTATTCTCTCCGCCAACTACACGTTCCTAAACTATCTTGTCCTGACGTTGGGATTCCTGTTGCTGGATGATCGCTTTCTGCTGCGGTTTCTCCCGCCGCGATGGAAGACGTCCTTCGTCGCGAGCGCCACAGCCGGTGACGAGTACAATCCGAGTGCTTCTGAACCCAATGAGCCCGACAAAGTGCGGGAGCTGCTGGCAGAACCAGGACAGGAGGAGCAAAACCGACTGCGAAGTTGGAGACGCGCCTTCCGTCGACTGTTCAGGATACTGAGGCTCTCTCTGATCGGCGCAGTACTCAGCTGGATTTTCTATGCCACGACAGCGGAATTGATCTGGATGTTCTCCGCGCTCCCGCTGCCGACCGCGCCGGTGGAGGCGCTTGAGCCTTTTCGAATCGCTAATCGATACGGCCTCTTTGGCATCATGACTAGGGGCCGATATGAGATCGAGTTCCAGGGTTCTGAAGATGGGAAAACCTGGGTGGCATATCCGTTTCGCTATAAACCGCAGGACTTGAGTACGCCACCTGGCATTTACGCGCCCTATCAGCCACGATTCGACTGGAACCTGTGGTTTGCTTCGCTAGGCTCATGGCAGGACTACCCAATCGTGCCCCGAACCGAAGTGCGGCTACTCTCCAACGACAACGATGTTCTCAATCTTTTTGAGAAGAATCCCTTTCCGCATGGGCCGCCACGCGAAGTACGCGCTGTGATGTGGCAATATTGGTTTACAACAATGTCCGAAAAACGGATACATGGTCTCTGGTGGCGCCGTCAATACTTAGGACTTTACGCACCGGAGATCAAGCGCGAACCCGATGGCACGATCCATGGCGTCGAATGGCCTACGGTTGGTCCGCGCGAGTGAGGCCGGTGGCGATCGCGCATTCCTGGCTAACTGCCGCCCCACCTTGACAACGCCATCTTCGCCGCATGATAGCCACACATGCCATGCACCCCTCCACCGGGCGGGGTGGATGCGGAGCAAACGTAGATGTCGCGCGCCGATGTGGCGTAACCGCGCCATGTCGGTCGAAACAGAAACTGATGGATGTCTATGACGCCGCCTCCAATATCGCCTCCCACGAGGTTAGCGTCCATGTTCTCAAGGTCGGCAGGGGCAAACACACGCCGCGCCAAAATGCAGTCGCGGAAGCCGGGAGCGAAACGCTCAATCTGACATTCCAGTTTCTCAAGCATGCTTACTTTGGACCCGTTCGGCACATGACAATAAGCCCAAGCCGTGTGTTTTCCTGCTGGAGCCCGTGAACTATCGAAGAGACTAGGCTGGACCAGCAGAACGAACGGACGATCGGCGTGCTCTCCGATTCGGACCGCCTTTTCCGAGGCAGCAATCTCTTCAAAACTTCCGCCCAGATGCACCGTCGCTGCTCGCAAGCAACCGGGGGCTTTCCAGGGAATGGGTGCGTTCAGAGCGTAATCCACTTTGAAGACACCGGCTCCGTATCGGTATCTTCTCAGTCGCCGCTTGTAGCCGTCAGATAATCTTTGCCCGCCAACCTTGACTAGCTGCCGCGGGGTCAGATCACAGAGAAGCAGGTCATAGTTCGCCAATGCCGCCAAACTCTGGACCGGTGATGAAGTGCTCACCTTCCTCCCGAAAGTTGCGAGAAACCCGCATAGAGCATTTGTAAGGGACTGCGCTCCGCCGCGAGGAATCGGCCAACCAACGGCATATGCGGGCACCGCCATCAGAATTGCGAACGCCGCACTCAACGGTTCGTCCAAGCTGAGGAAAGAATGCGCAGCCAAGCCCGCGAATAGTGCCCTGGTTCGTTGGTTACGAAACCGGCGAGCGACCACTCGGGCCGACTGTAGCGCGACCATTCCGAAGCGCGCCATCAGCCATGGATGTCTGGGGATGAGGGAAACGGGGCGCAGTATCTCCGGAGCAAATTCAGTCCAGCGCTCGACGAACGGACGCATCAGTTCGTCCCACGCCGGCCCGTCGATCCCAAGGGAATCCTTGCTTTGATTCAGGTCACGTTCCAACATCACTGCCGTGCCGTCATCGAGAGGATGCGCCAAAGCAGCCGGGGAGTGAATCCACTCCAAGCCGTGGTCGTTCAGGGGCAGCGACGAGAAGAATGGCGACCCCGCGCCGAGCGGATAAACTGCCGATCCGAAATCATGCAGGAAACCCGGTAAAGTTAACTCCAGCGTGCGCGCTGCCCCGCCCGGCGTCAACTCCGCTTCCAGCACGTCCACGTGCAGTCCAGCTTGGGCCAGGACGATGGCCGCTGCCAGTCCATTTGGACCGGCACCGATTACGCACGCCTTACGGCTCATCGTGAATCACCCGGAATGCCACTGCCCTTAGCATAAGTTATTCCCGCGGTACCGTGGGCGATTCAAGCACTCCGATGCTCCTGCCTGGAGTCCAATGGACGCTCGGCTCAGCGGCTGAAGCGGTACTCGTGAATCCATTTGCAAGCGTGCCAGTCGCCCCAACGGTCAGGTAAAGTGGGCATGCGTCCGATTTGAGAGCGAACAGAATTGCTTGCTCATTTGTTCTCCGGACGCATGATCGTCTTCGAATCGATCGGGCTATCGAGGGTACCGCTCGTTGTGGCCGGCTCAGGTTGACTCGCGAACACAAACTGTTTTCCTGCACTCGCTTCCGCACAAGTGCCTTGGCGGTTTCCATCAAAACAATTGAGCGGTGGACGAAGGATATACAAGCGCAGGAAAAGGAAGCCCAGAAAGCGCGCACGTTGGACATTGGGGATTGACGGTGCCGCCGAGCAGCAGATTGCCGGTGCCAGGCCAGTTGCCCAGGGATGCCTACCGTTAGTCGTCTTGAGATGCTGGCCGTCGCTGGCTTAAGTAGATAGAGACGCACTGCACTAGTTTCTTCTCTTGCTCTGGCAGTTCCGGGTGGAAGCAAAGGGGATGGATCCTCCCTCCGCTTCAGCACAAGCCTCCTCGAGAATCGCGAAAATTTGGGCCCACATCGCCTCCTGAATAGCCTCCAGCTCGTTGGCGGCGTCAATGAAATAGGCGCGTGCCACACGGTTGAGGGTGATTACGACTAAGTATTTGCGCTCGGCGGTTTCTATCGCGTCAATTGATAAATTTGGAAAAATATGGTGTTTCATTTCTTTCTCCTCTATGTCTTAAATACTGCGTTTTTGAAACATTTTGTGATTTGCGACCAAAAATTACTGTTTGGCAGTGCATCTATTCTGCATTGACAGGACTGGACTCCCTGTAAGTTGCTGAAAATAATAGGGTGGATGCGAACTGGTAGTCGCCCGCCATAAATAACATCTACCGACCCCCTTATATAGGAGGCTTCGCGGTTGGTTGTTTCTCGTGGAAATGTCGCCGCAAATACAAAGGCTCCTCCTAAGTAAGGAGTTAAAAAAAAGCTTTATGAAAAACTTAAATAATACTTACGGTGACGGCAGCTTCACGCCGGACACCGACTCTCAATCCGATAACCAAAACAATAACGGCAGCACGCAGGAGAACCAGTCGCACGAAACCGTCTCGCCCCGCAAGCTGCAGGCCAATCGTGAAAATGCGCAGAAGTCCACGGGGCCCAAGACCGCGCGCGGCAAGCGGTACAGTTCTTTCAATGCGCTGAAGCACGGTCTCCTGGCGAGGAAGGCGATGTTCGCTCCCGATGGGAAACTTCTCGATGAAGGCCTGCAGTGCTTGTTCGAAACCCTGCACGACCGCTACAGCACCGGCGAGGTTGCCGACGAACTGCTGATCGAGTTGGCGACAACGGATTACTGGCGCCTACAAAAAGCGCTCGAGTACGAACTCAAGCGCCCTGAATACCAATTCAGTCCAGTTTTATTACGCTACGTGGCAGCGAATCGCCGTGCTTTTGACAAGAGCCTGCAAAGTCTGAGGCAGCTGCCGGCTAATAATGCCAATAATGATGATGAGGAAGCTAAGGCGAAAACGGTGGATGGCGATTCTGACTCGCCCGAAACTGATTCATGTGCACGGCCTAATGATGGCGCACCGTCGGGTCCTGCAGGGCAAGCGCTTCAGGAGTCCGCAGAAGCAGACCGTCTGGAGGAAGGCGCCGAAGCCGAGACCGACATAAGGAAGGCTCCTGCGACTGCCGTTGATGCGGATGTCAAGGGTGACGAAGAACAGGATAAGGCATCGGCATAACGTCGCTTCGCGACACCAGTGTCTCGAGGGGCCGGCTTGGAATGCCGGCCACCGCGGCTCGGTCCGGTCTCCGTTTGTGCTGATCCTGCGGCTTTTCGAGCAAGGCACAGGTCTCGCGGTAGAACGCGGTACCACTGCGGGATGACGGCGTGGCCGATGGCCTGAGCCAGATGACTTTTTTCCAGTGCCGGGTGGACCGAGAAACAAGACGTCTTCGCGGCGGGAGATGATGGCGCCTGTGGCCAGATCGAAGGCCTGAAAAAAGGGCCGGGGCTTCCTTCAGCGGTTTCCTGACACAAGGCTTTCGGTCCGATGCCAACGGGCCCGACGAAAACGAGGGACTAAACGAGGTCACCGCGAGATCATGCCATCCATTCGCCACCGAACGGTCATGTTCGTTCGCTTGCTTGTGCTGGATGAGCGCGGTCATGCGGCTGACTTCTCCGTCGGAAACTGACGCCAGAATCCTGCCCAGATCTTGCGTCACAGGATCGCCCGCCAGCTCGAACGGAAACTCGCAGGGGCGGGAGAAGATTCGCACCAGCAACCTGTTTCCCGGAACAGCAGCACCAGAAGATACAGGGCGCCGCCGTGGATCATACGTCGTCATGCGCCAGCCATCGCTCGGGATCCCTGTCGATCTCCTCGAGAATCGCGAGGAAACGGGGTATTACCTCCTCCCGTCGAGCGAGGACTTCCGCCACCAAATTTTTGGAAATGAACCGCGGTGCCGGCTCAGCCCCGCAAAAAGTTCTTGGATCTCCAAGATGAATTTCAGAGTAACGTCTGGAAAGAGTCCATGGAGCTTGGCTTCGTTTAGAACGGATGTCCAGCGAGATACGCAACCGCGCGCACTGGGACGAGGGAGATAGTGTTTTACCAAACAAAGCCAAGAAGTGCTTTGTTTTCAATAGCAGTGATAAGGAGAGATTCTGCAGGAGGAATTGTGTACTTACCTCCACGCACCCAGGGGCATTTCTCGGAGATTGAAGTTTCCAGCGCCGGACAAGCGCACAGTGCTGCTCGTCGCGAAAGGAGGTGGTCGCTACTAGACCAACTATTCCAACGCAACCGCGGACTGTTCGCGCACTCAGCACCGGAACGACTAGAAGGGAACATGATATATCGCGGCGGCTCCAACAGTGGCAACCAGTGCACTAGCGTTCAGCGCGGTCTTGACTGCACTACTGGGAACGAAGAGTATGTCCTGGTCCCGGACGGAAACATCTTGAGCCTTGCCGCGTAGCAGCTTCTTCAGATCTATGCCTTGCTCTTGGAATTCATTCTCAGAACGACGAAGCAGTCTGGTCTTTCCGGGAGAGGCGACGTGAGTCGGCCCCCCGGCGGCGGCGACGACCTGCAATACTGTAATTCCTCCCGTGGAATTTAGCACGTATCCGCCCGGCCGAGTTACCTCTCCTAGTACGTAGACGATACCCGCTTTCGGAACCACAACGGTGTCGCCCGGCTGTAGATCGACATTGTTGGCGGCCATTTCGGCCGGATTTTTCGAGATGGGAACGCTCGTCGCGTCTTTTTGGTCGCGATGGTTGATCAGAACCTTATCGGCAGCTTTGTCGGTAGGTCCGCCGGCGGCCTGCAACACATCAAACAACCGGTGCGGGCCAAGCGCGGAATAGAACCCGGGTTTGGCGACCTCGCCGGCCACGGAAATTCCGCTGCCGCTGTATTCCTTAACGTATACCGAGACTTGCGGATCGAGAACAACGTGATTCTGACGCAACTTTGCTTCGATGGCCCCTTCCGCCTCACTGCTGCTGAGGCCAGCCACTCGGACATATCCGATCAGCGGCATCGAGATGTTTCCGTCGGCGCTTACGCGGTTGTGCCCAGAAAGATCGGTCGCTCCATACACTGTGACGTCTAGTTCATCGCCAGGACTAAGGATGAGGGCTGAGGAATTGGTTTCAATAGGGCTTGCTTTGTCTGTGGCTGAAACGAGAGGGTGTGTTCCAGGTGCCAGCGGTTCTGTCGTTGTTCCGTGCTGGTCTGCGGCGTCTTGCGGAAGGCTGCTGTTTTGTGCCGCGGCCACTGGGAGGAAACCGGGCATGGCGAACACCAACACCACGACCAAGAGTCGAAAGAGGGGATTAGAGATGCGCTGCATAACGGTTATCCGATTCTAAGCCGCGCCGTGCAAACGCACAACCCGAGTCTATCAATTTGCAATTGTCATTTTTTGGCGGCATCGCTGAAAATGCGCGGGGAAACCGCGGATATCTACTGAAAAACTCGGATGTCACCTAACTTCTGCGGGGAGATCAAGGCCGATACTTGCAGGGTGAACACCGGTAGCACGGCACGAAGGACCAAAACAAGCAACGGCAGCGTGTGTCGGCACCAAAGTTAAAGTGTTACATTCGAGATCGACAGTGGGCCGTGCATTTTCCGTTTTGGAAACACCCGGTGATTTTTCCACAGGCTATCGAAAAAAGAACGTTGCAGCTCCTGATTGTGATTGTTATAGTTTTTTAGGATCCCATTCCACTTCGCGAAAATCTTGTGTTGTGACAGATGTAGAGCCGAGCTTCACCCAAGGAGTTAGCTTGGGTGCGGTTAATTTGTTTAACGCTGCTTTAGCCTCTGGTTGTGGAGAGTGGAATTGACAGCGCTCTACCTGGTGATTTTCGGAATATCGCTGTTCTTCTCGTTCGTCCTTACCTGGTTCGTTCGCAATCTCGCAATGGGCCGCGGCTGGGTAGCACCCCCGATTCAGAATCGTGATCTACATACGACTCCATTGCCACGATTGGGCGGCGTTCCCATATTCTTGTCTTTTCTGATCAGCATCGCAATTGTGTGGTTGGCGGGCCCGCATTTTCCGGCATTGGCGGTTGGCCCCTCAATTCAGACACTTCTGACCATTCTTGTAGCCGGGACATTAGTTTTCCTAGTGGGCATTTACGACGATATCCATTCCGTCGGTCCGTACACGAAGTTTGCGGTTCAAGCTGTCGCTGCCATCATACTGTTTGCTGGCGGTTTGAGGATTTTCAACCTGCCACTGTTTTTTGGTGCGCGGGAATTTGCTTGGCCTATCGGACTCCCCATCACCATTCTGTGGGTCATTGGGATTACGAATGCCTTCAATCTGTTGGATGGTCTGGACGGACTGGCCGCCGGTTCTGCGCTGTTTTCGACCTTGGTCGTTTTTGTGGTGGCAATCTTCAATGGTTCGTCACTCGTGGCGCTTCTGACCATTGCCCTGGCCGGAGCAATCCTGGGTTTTCTGCGTTTCAATTTCAATCCGGCGACGATCTTTCTCGGTGACTCCGGGAGCTTGTTCATCGGATTTATGCTCAGTGCCTTGGCATTGGTGGGCGCTACTGAGAAGGCTCCCACGGCCATTGCGGTCGCGATTCCATTGGTTTCCTTCGGCTTGCCTATACTGGAGACCACGATTTCAGTGATGCGTCGTTTGATTAGTGGCAGGCCTTTGTTCATCGCCGATCGTGAGCACATCCACCACAAGCTCCTGCAGCACGGTATGACGCACCGGCAGGTTGTGATCCTGCTTTACGGAGTCTCTGCAGTCTTTGCTCTGCTGAGCCTGTTCATGCTATGGCCTTCGGGCAGTTCCCTGGGCCTAGTGCTCGCCGTGGTTGGGACCGGCATCTGGGTGGGAGTACAACACCTCGGCTACTTAGAGTTTGGTGAGTTGACTCGAGTAGCGCAGCGGACCCTAGGGCAGCGCCAGATTTTCATCAATGATCTTGCTATTCGCCGGGCCACTGAGGATTTAAAAAGCGCTAGCGATTATGCCCAGGTATGTCGCATCCTGGCGGCCGCTTTTTCGACCAATGATTTTGATGGGTTCGAATTAAGTGTCAGGACCGGGGCGGAGGAACCTCCGACTATCGGCGACAAACGCCTGCGGGTGAGATCGGGCGAAGGTGTAAGTTTCGAATGGAGCAAGCCCGGCGCTCCGAAGTTTCGAAGCGCTTGGGCGGCTTGGAATCTTACGTTGGAGTTGGTGACCACCGCTAATCGATGGCGCGGCTCGATGAAAATCTACCGACTTTATACGGACCGCGGGCTACAGGTGGACACCAACTTTTTGATCTCGGTTTTTCCCGTCGTCCTGGCCGACGCGCTGGATCGTGCTCTCACCTCCAACGAGGTTGCGTTCCCGGTAGCGACAGGCGATGCGGAGTTTATCGCAGCTGAGGCTAGTTGACATTTTTCGCCCGTCATCGAGCCGACCTTGCTATATCCTGATTCTGCGAATTTGCCTCCGCATAGTGAGGGGAGGATGCCCATAAATCTCACGTGGATAAAATGTGGCAACGATGGCCACTGGTGTTCGTTTAAAGATGTCAACCTAGCGAATGTAACCGCTGGGGGCGTTTATATAATTTGGCACGAAGGAAATCCGGGGCGAGTCGTGCGTATCGGACAAGGCATCATCAAAGACCGACTGACCACACATCGCGGTGACGAAGAAATAACTGACTACAGAAAGAAAGGGAAGCTGCTTGTCACATGGGCATCCGTACTTTTGGGCCAGCGCGACGGAGTGGAAGCGTACTTGGCCGACAAGTGGAATCCACTAGTCGGAGAGGCTTTTCCTGATGTTGTGCCGATTGCGGTGAATTCTCCGTGGTAGTGGCATTCATTCCGTCCAGAATGGTGCTAACCGTGTCGATCAGCCTCATATACTGATACACGCCCAAGGCGGTTCGCTGCCAGCGTCGATCTTCTCCTGTGCCCACTCGCGCACACGGTTTAATTCGACTAGCGGCTTTTTCATGGCTTGATTCGGATGCTCTGTTTTCCAGTCCCTACCATCGCCTACAGCAAAATCCGGCACAAGTTACCGTTAGGGCACCAGCAACATGCTTTTAGCCCACTACCGGAACGTTTGATAATGCCTGCTGGGTCAGCGGGTCAACGTCGGGGCATATGATCGGGTGCTGATTCGTGGACAAAGGAGGCGCACCGGCGGCTCCTGAGATGTAAATGTTTTCGTTTACCGCCGGAGTGCTTAACAATACCACCCCACGCAGTTCTCTCTTTCAGATAAACACCACGAAAGGGGACGAATGTTCGCGGCTGACCGAGTTCTACAACAGTACGACGGACCGGCTGTTCTGGCGTGGGATCGACCGATGGATTCCTGGAGAGTTCGACGGTCACAACTTCGTTGACCGCACCAACCTGCACGGGAGCGCCGACATCCAGTTGCGTGACGGCTCCGAAAGCTCTGGGAGGAACCGGCGGGATCGTGATCGACAACCAATTAACGAACGGCGGGACGAACCTCTACTTCTCGACCATCGCGCCCGGGTCAGTGAACGGGCATATGTGCAATGTATCGGGCGGAACTGCAAATCCCTATTGCGCCGTGAAGTTGACCCAGTCAGCTTTGCAGTAAGGGTCCACGTTAGAGCAGTCTTTCTTTCAGGGCGGGAGACTTCGTCGTACGTTACCTCGCGTTGAACTACGAGATCCCGGCGTACCGCATCTACCTGATTGGGACGGGCAACGCTTCCGCGGGCAAGAGCACGACCGGTACACGTGTAGAGATCAGATTGCTGAAGTGTGCTGGTTCAGTGGGAAATGGAGAAGCAGGGTTCTCCGTCAGCGTAGATCCCGCCCTTCCGAGCGGGGATTTTCCAGGCATCAGGGTTTCCGGTCAGATAGAGTAGGGGGCGGCCCAAGAAGGCCGTCCCCGCACCCTTCGTGAAAGCATTAAGCCCGCATCGGGAGGTTTAGCCCTCAGCGTACGAGGCTGGGGTTAAAGCACTGTCCGTGCGCATGACCGAAGACATCGTTTTGACCGCCCGCGGAGTCTCCGATTTGTGGGATCGGGCTGTTGGCAGCACAGCTCAGGTTGCCACGGATGGTATTGGTGGCAATCTCGTTGCCGTCCGGGTCTCCAGTCAGGTTGTCGTTGAAGTCGACGTTGTTCGCGACGGTGTCACGGAAGAAGCCGAGCCAGCAGGTTTGAAATCCTGTGACTGTGAGGTTGCCTCCGATAATCATGTCCTCGAAGTCGCCATAAGGCGGAGCGCCGTTCAGCGCGGGCAGCGATTGGGAGCAGGAGGAGACGCCACCGCCACCCCCGGTCATCGTGACGTCTTGACCGACAATGACAAGGTGGGCCACCACTGCAAGGGCATCCTCGGCAATGATGGATCCACCAACCGAGTCCCTTGTGAAATACGACCCGACCGACTGATCGGGATCGTTATAGCAGATGAAATTAACAGCCTCGCAGCCCAGGACCAGGATGCCGTTCGTCAGCACATACACGTTGCCCTGGACATTTAAGTTCGAGCCGACCGGCGTTGTGTCCGTGCCGCCGTACGCGGCGATCAAAGTGCCGCCGGCAAGCACCGTAAGGTTGTTCTTAACCTTCACCGACCCTGCGTCGACCGTGCAGACGCCGGTGATGTTGAGATTTGAGTAGACACCAGGAGCGATTGATCCGCTCGAGCAGGTCGCATCGCCCAGGAACGAGGCGTCACCAGTACTCGCCCCTGCACTCGCCCCGACCAGAAAGACGACGGCCAAGGTGGCCGCAGCGAAGCCGAACAACGAACGATGTACAGTCATAGTTTTTCTCCTTTTCCCAACAGGAACACTGATTCCTAACAGGCACACTGAGCGTCTTGTTGAAGCAAGATAGAAACCGTGCGCGCACTCTACTCTTCAGTCTAGAGGCCGTCAAGGGCCAAAAGTGTGGGTGTCGCTTCTCAGCAGCCGCAGGTTCTCTTCCGTAGAGTCGTGCCGTACAAAACGCGCCCGGGTCTGTGAACGGGGAGATGTGCAATGTCTCGAGCGGAACTGCAAATTCCTATTGTGCCGTGAAGCTGAACCCGTCAGCTTTGCAGTAAGGGGTCTGCGTTTAGCGCATCTCTTTATCGTTGCGGGAGACTCGTGAATAATGCCGAAGGGCTTGTGCACAAGGGGTAGCGGTTACCAGCTTGTCGTCTCCCGGCTCGGGAAAGAAGATTGCCTTTTACATCCTCCGCACGGAACTCCGTCTCTCTTGCGCGCTGAGCCGAGTATATGATTGCCCTACCGAATTTCTCGACCAGCCGCCCCAGCTTGGCGCTACAATGTCACTGTCAAGCTGTAGATTGAGGCTTCCGCCAGTTTGGCAATGTGTTCATAACAAGGCTCGTTTCTCGGGCTTGATATTTCTTCTTAGCAGTGCGCAGCCGACACTGGCACAGGTTGCAATGAGGCCACTTCAATTCTCCACTTGGAAGGAAAGATGACATGAAGAATCGCATGCTCGTAACGCTGCTCTTTTCCACCGGACTTGGGCTTTCCGCGTTCGCGCAGCAGACCAGTTCAGGCGCGGCGCCGGCAGCCACTGGCCCGGGAGCATCGCAACCTGCCTCCCGTCAACCTGCCTCCAGTCCGGACTTCTGGGACGGCGATGAGCCCGGCTTGGGAGCGCTCCTCCTGCACCCGTTTGCCACCAAGGAGTACGTGCGGCGGCATGTGCAGCCCATTCGGGACCGAATCAACGAACTCGATGAGATCACCGCGGCCAACACCAAAATAATAAGGAACGTGGACGCCCGTGCCCAGCAGGGCATTCAGCTCGCTTCCGCCAAAGTGAACCTAGCCGATGAGCATGCGCAAGACGCCGCGAACAAGGCTCAGATGGCGCATCAGACGGCGACCGCACTTGATACCCGCATCGCTACGGACGAGAGCATGGTCGGGAACATCGATCACTACAAGTCCGGCGCACAGACCGAGATTCGTTTTCGTCCCGGCCAGAACGTGTTGAGCAAGGAGGCCAAGGATGCGCTCGACCAGATGGCGGCGCAACTGAAGAATCAGCGCGGCTATATCGTCGAAGTGCAGGGTTTTTCTTCGGGGAAAGGCCAGGCCGCGATTGCCAACTCGCGAAAGATGGCGGACTCGGTGGTGCGTTACTTGGTGATGACCTACGAGATCCCGGCCTACCGCATCTACGTGATTGGGATGGGCAACGCTTCTGAGACCAAAAGCATGATCGGTACACGTGTAGAGGTCAGCTTGCTGAAGAACGACCTCGAGCACACTGCCAAACCATGAGGAACGAACGGTCTCTGCAGCCAAATTTTCCCCCAATTGCGCTCGGACACTCGTCTTTGCCGGACTTCGCGACGAAGCTGTTCGGACGATTTAATTAAAGGCGTGGACGAGGATCCTTTGGTCGAATCCGACTCATGACCTTTCTGATTCAGAAGTGCTAGAAATGCCTGCCGCCGCTTGCCGGGCAGAAACTTAACCGATTGATGGAATGCAGCAACATTTCCGCATTCCAATTGTCCATAATTTGCCCCGCCACAAAGTCCGTACAGATCATCTGCAGATGATATGCCTTCCCGTTACCACACAAGCCAATAGCGGGCGAGAATTCCAGAAGTTACTCTGGTGAAAGAAAGTTGGAGTGCATTTGTTTGGATGGCACAAACTCGTTTGCGGAGCGATGCTCATGATTTTGCCGGCATCGCTGATGGCCCAGGACTCCGCTCTGGCGATGCTCCACAATGACGGAGGAGTCTTGCTGAATGGGGGGCCCGCGCCCAAATCTTCCGCGATTTTTCTGCACGACCTGGTGCAGACCCAAAAGGGAAATTGGGCGAAAATCGACGCTGACGGTTCCGCGGTCACGGTCCAACCTGACACCATTGTGCGATTCGACGGAGACGAGCTCGTCCTCGAACATGGCGGCTTGCAGCTGAACACCTCGCGAGGAATGAAAGTGCGCGTGAGCTGCATGACCGTAATTCCCCTGACGCAAGAGTCGACGCGTTACGAAGTGATCGATGTAGATGGAAGAATGATGGTTGTGGCCGACCAAAACGATGTCAAGATCCATTATCAAGGTGCGGCGGCCCGGCGGTCGCAAACGGTAGCATTCTCGGACGTGACCGTACATCAGGGTGTGCGAGTAGCACGTGAGGAACGATGTGGTGCGCCGTCTAAGCCAACCGAGGCAATAGACGCCACCATGGCCGTTTTGGACACCCCTTGGGCCATTGGAGTTGGGACCGCAGCGGTCGGCGTACTCACTTGCTGGGCTTTATGCCGCGGGGGCGAGCCCGCCAGCCCTTCCAAACCGTAGCGCCTCGTTCGGCCCAGCGCTTTCATTCGCCGTCCCTGTGCGGTCGAATCGTCTGGCGGCGTTGTGCGTGCCTCAGCTTTCCAGTGTCGGCGCGCTGCCGTTTCGTTCCTTGAAGATGGATTGGCTGGCATTCACGCGACAACACGCTAGGTATAGGTGTGAAGCCTTCTGGCTTCCATTAGCTCACAATTGAAAGCTGTCGTTTCTCCTAGATGGTGCTGCGGCGTCGAAATCGTTTCCTGCCAGGTTATGCACTGCAGCGGACAAGTGTTTGCGATATCTTTTCCTCTCGTCTATAACTAAGTCGCGTGATCGTGTAAGGGATTCGACATATGCAATTCAGCGGCGCAAGTGCAAACGGCGGTCATCCATCCAAGAAGAAACAACAATATATTCGGCCGAGTGCGACCTTCGTCACCCCTGATCAGGCCGAAGCTTGGGTACGGGCCGAAGCAGCACCAAGAAGTCATGAGGTCAAGAACTGCTCCGAGCTCATTGCAGAGGCTCGAAAGCGGCAGGAACATGGCCGGGACTGAGTTCCCCGCGGCGGGGTGCTCGTCACTTTTCTGATCTCAGGTTCCTCGATTGCTCTCCCTGCCTCGACCGCACTCTGCAGCATCCGGTGCAGGTCATTCCACGCGCGGGTCAGGATGATCAGGGATTTGTTGCCGCGCAGGCGGGCTAGAGAGGATTTTGGGTGGCACAGCGCTTCAGCGCTGCGATAATTGCGCTATTTTGAATGCGGCTTCAGCCGCTGGGCGATCCAACTCATCTCTGCAAGGCAGATAGAATCAGGCACACGCACTGTACGCGCGTCATGAACGTTAAGAAGGGTAGGGAGGGCTGACGGTTAAAGCTTCGCGCTGACGTACGAATTAATCTCGCAATTCAAGCAAACTTCTTCAAAGGCGGGTGCTGTCCACTGCATTTTCTTCCCCCAGTCGCTCCAGGCTTTCTGCCTCGAACGTTCTGTAATTCTAACTCAGCACCATCGCCAAATCAAGAGCGCAGCCGAGAAATCGCGCCCGTCAAACTGCTTGCTAGACAAGCCTTTTCAGGCCTACGAATGTGCAAACTCTTGCACACTCACAAGCTGCTAGCACCCAGCCAGATTTTCTTTTCGTCCTCAAATCACCCACTTTTCCACACCCGGAACCATTGCGGCCACTGTCTAATGCCGCCATCTCTATTTACCTTAATTCTTCTTTTGGTTTTAGCGGGAAAGGCAATCATGTTTCGCAAGACGATTTATGGCTCGACCTTCAAAGACGTTAATTTCGTTCCTCTTCAATCGGCTACGTTTTGCGTCCAGTGCGAACTGATCAGCACCAACAACAGGCCTTATTGCCTGGCTTGTGGCAACCCATCGCTGCTCAGCCTTTCCCGTGTTCTGGGCGGAACCCTCCGCCAACAGCAGACCGCTCATCTCATCACCGATTCCGAACTCGACAGTCTGGTCCGCGACCTGCTCCGTACCGTCCCCGATCCCACGGTTTTGGACGTGGCTGACCATCACGCCCGCGTGCCCTCGATTGCTCTTCGCAGCCAGCTTCGCGTCGCCAATGCCGCCCATCCTGTCTCCGGTATTCGAATCGTGCACCCGGGAGAAGAGGTCGACATTCGCGCCGCCGAACTGGATCTGGAACCAGCCATCAGTGCTATCACCGAGCGCGCCCAGCATCTTACCGGCGCCACCGGGGCCGCCATTGCCCTGCGCGCCGGCGACGAGATCGTCTGCCGCGCCCGCGCCGGCCGCACCGCCCCCGACCTGGGTGTCCGCTTGCAGACCGATGCCGGCATCTCCGCCGAAGCCGTTCGAACCGGCGAAATCATGCTCTGCCATGACGCCGAGCGCAACCCCCGCGTCGATCTGGCAAGTTGCCGCCGCCTGGGAGTCCGATCAATTCTTGTCTCGCCGTTGCGCTACTATCGTCGGACCTTGGGCGTATTCGAAGTGCTGTCGTCGTCGCCGAGCGCCTTCGATGAACGTGACGTGGCAACCATGCAACTTCTCTCCAGCATGATGGTCGCCGCCATCTCGCGCATCTCCAGCCTGCACCATGCCCGGCTCTCACGGCTAGCAGGCTAAGGGTGGGGTTCGCAGTCTAGAGAAGATCATGTGGGGACAGCCGCCCTCGGCTGTCCGGTCGAGCGAAGTTCGACGGGATCTTGTCGGCGTCGGTCTCTCGTGCGGAAAGACCCGGTTCTAATAAGCCCAATACGGCCCGGCACCGCCGGGCGTGCTCGCGCCATTTATCGCAACGAATACATTCCGTCCGAAAAAGAAGGGAAGCCCCCAATCAAAGTAGAAGGGCGCCGAGTTCGAGGACGAGCCGCCCAGATCGCCGAGTGCAAAATTGCCTGGGGTCGCAAACAGGGTTTCGGCACTTGTAATGCTGAACTTGACGGCGCCGCTGGTCGCGTTACTCCCTTCATTGGTTGCCGTGAAATTCGCACCGCTGCAATAAAATCCCGCATCATTGCTAGGGCAGTTCGTCAACCCCGTGAGGCTGCTGTCCAGAAAAAAATAACCGTTTGAACCGCTGTCAATGAAACTCTCGGGATAAGACTGGCCGTTGTAACTGGTCGTGAAGCTTCCCGAGGGTGCAGTGTAAACGGTAGCGCCGCCAAGCCCGTTGTTCGACTGCGTTCCGATGCCGAAAACCAGCGAACCGCTCACACTCGCCTCTCCGCCCGAGGAAGCCGCCGGCAGTTCGACGATCACTCCGTTGTTGTCGGCGGCAAATAACGCAACCGGGTTTATGACTTGCTGGCTCAGAGCTTGAGCGATTGGCTGGCAGCCTGAAGACGGGCACTCGTAGTATTGGTTTAGGTTCGCAGGGCAGGGGTTGCCGCAATCCTGCGCCGCCAGGCCGACTCCGAGAAGGCCATTCGCCCCCAGGGTGGCAAGCGTGTCAGCGGACTGGAATCCGGAACTCGAGCACTGGCTCGCAACCGGAAAGTCTGTGTCGCTGAGCACCTGGATAGGCACGGAACTCGCCTTCTCGCCGGCAATCTGCACGTCCGCGGTTTGCACCGGACCCCACGTATACGAGGCCAGAAAAGTAAGACATTCCGCTACCGGATTACCATCGGAAGCTTTCTGCTGCGGCAGGGAAACCGTAGTCAACTCGGAAGACACGATCCTCAGGCCGAAAGAGCCGGTATCGACCAACACGTTGTCAATCGTTTGACAAGTCGATGTTCCCGGTTCGCAGACTGTAACGCTCACAAAGGCTGCATCGGGGTAGTCGCCTGTCGGACCGCCGTTCACGGCAATCGGCGCCACGTTCGTTCCCGTCGACGCGATCATATTGGGTGGGGTGCTATGGCTGCTTCCGCCGCAGGCGATCAAGAACGCGCACATTAGACAAGCCGCTAAAGAAGAGAAGAAGGTCCTCATATCCCTCATTGAATATCCTCGGCACGGACGCTCGACGGCACCATCTCCGGGACATAAGCTCTCCCAGAAAATGCCCCGACGTGTCCACCGACTTGTACAACCAATCCCGGCTGATCGATCACGACGGGCCTGCGTACCATACGCGCACCGCTCCGCGACTGCACTGCGGCTCGATACGGCTCGAAGTAGCCGCCCAACAGTTGCCGCAGATCGGGCAGCCGCGGCCCGTTCCAGGCTACGGCAAACACCTTCCCCTCAGGCGAGAGATATTCCCTCACCACCGTGCCGGTGGAGGCTTGAATCTCATGCACTGTATAGGACTCGGCTGCCTTGGTCGTTCGGCTTCCTTGCATGTGGAGTTGGTCTGCCTGGATAGAGGAGGTGTCTCCACCCAAAGACGCCCACGCCGGGAAAACCGTGGCTATGGCAAGGACAAGAACAAAGCCGAGCGCCGCACATGCCTTCACCAGCCTGTACCTGATAAAAAACCGCTGTGACATGGATTTACCTCTGATTTCCGGGTGGCTTGAGCAGTTAGATTCGATATTCATCCGGTGGGGTTGCTAGGAATGTCGCAGAGTTCGTGCCCTTCTTTCTACTTACTTTTCCGTGAATTCGGGTTAAGATGTCATGCACGAGTTCGACCCTGAGTTCCCCAATGTCGGCCACCATTCAGGCTTCTCGACCCGCTTCCCTTAACCGCCGCCGCCGTGTGCGCCAGAAGGTGCACGCGCCCGCGTATGCGAGTTTCAGCGAGGATTCCAAAAGCAACATGCTCGACCTCCACGAGATACTCGACATCAGCGAGGTCGGCGTCGCCGTCCAGTGCGCAGCGCCAATGGAAGTCGATCGGCAGGTGGAGGTGTTTCTGGATCTCGCCGAAGCCAGGGGACAGATTTCCGCCACTGCAAGGGTGGTTTGGTCAGACTCAGCCGGACGTGTCGGGCTCGGCCTCGCCACTCTGCCGGATTCCGCTTTGCACACCCTGCGCGAGTGGCTATTTCTAAATGCGATGGCCGGAGCTGCGAACGCCGCGTCTGCTGCTACCCTATCGCCCGCCCCGCCGCAGCATTCCGTGCTCCGCCCGAGCTATACCGACACGCTCACCGCCGCTTCCGCGGTGCAGAGAGAAGCCGAGTCCCTGGGATCCGATCTCGAAGCGGTTCTGTGCCTGGTGGCTTCCCGCTCTCAGTCCCTGCTTAGAGCTTCCGGCGCGGCGATTGCCCTAGCGGAAGAAAATGCCGCGACCGCGATCTCCGAGACCACGATCTCCGAGACAATGATCTCCGAGAAATGTCGAGACAATGATCTCCGAGAAAATGATCTCCGGCACGATGACCTGCCGGGCCAGCGCCGGGCCCAGCGCCCCGCCCGTTGGCGCAATCTTGCAAGTCGGTTCGGGCTTTTCCGGCGAATGCGTGCGCGCCGGAAGCATGCTGCGCTGCGACGACTCCGAGACCGACGACCGCGTGGATCGCGAAAGTTGTCGCGCTTTCGGCATTCGCTCCATACTCGCCGCTCCCGTACGCTCGCACGAAAAGGTGATCGGCCTGCTCGAAGTGTTTTCCGCCGAACCCAGCGCGTTCGATGAGAATGACAGCACCGTGCTGCAGCGCTTCGCGGCGACGATTTTTGCCGCAGTCAACCGTGCCGCGCCCGATCCCCCCGCTCCGCCTCCGCCAAAACCCTTTGTCGCTCCGCTTGGCAGCGTTCTTTTTGCTCACGACCCCGAAGAAAGCAGACACAAAGAGAAGGAATATTCCGCGGGCAAGAATAAGAATGAAGAAGAAGGCAAGGTCGCCACGATTCGGCTGTCTCGCACTCACCTCTATCTGCTGGTCTTTGCCGCTGCCACCATCGCTCTGGCACTCGGCTTCATTCTCGCTCCGTGGATTCAGCAAAAGCTTCTGGAGCGCCACCGCAATGGCGAACAAACCGTTCTGGCGTCGTCCCAGCCGCCAGTCGAAGTCTCGAAATCACCCCCCGCGCAGCCCTCACTGGATTCTGCCAACCTCGAACAACTCCGCCAGCTAGCTGGGCGAGGCGATCCCACCGCCGAAAATGCTCTCGGCCTTCTCTACGCCCAGGGCGACGACAAACAGGCAATCAAACCCGACGACCGTCAGGCCGCCAGTTGGTTCACCAAAGCTGCCGAGCATGGCAACGTGTCTGCCCAATACAAGTTGGGTCTGCTCTACTGGGGTGGGCATCACGGCTTGCCGAAGGATCCAAACAAAGCATATTTCTGGACCGTGCTGGCCCGCGCCGGCGGCCAGGAAAGCAGCAAGGATCTCGCCAAAGTCCTCGCCAACGGAATGACCCGCGCCCAGGCCGCAGCCATCGAACAGCAAGCCGAGATCTGGTACCAGCAGCACGAGTCGCGCGCCAAGCCAAGTCCCGCCCACTAGCGAAGCCCGAAGCCCTGCCCTGCTCTACTCCCCAGCGTTAGAATAGAACCAGAGGTCCTCCGTGCCCACCCTCCGCACCGTTCTCGACGAGCGAGTTAGCGAAGCCGATCCCGCTCTCTACGAGAAGCTCGAGAACAATCGCGTGCGCTGCTTCGCCTGCGGACATTGCTGCCCCATCCCCGAAGGCCAGCCCGGCGTCTGCAAAGTCCGCTACAATCGCGGCGGCACGCTCTACGTCCCCTGGGGATACACCGCCGGAACTCAGTGCGACCCGGTCGAAAAGAAGCCATTCTTTCACGCGCATCCCGGCGCGCTAGCCTACAGCTTCGGCATGCTGGGTTGCGATCTCCATTGTTCCTATTGCCAGAATTGGGTTACGTCGCAGGCTCTGCGCGATCCCAGCGCCGTCTCGCCTCCGCTTCAGGCCTCGCCCGAACGTCTGGTGCAAGACGCGCTCGCGCAGGGCGCGAAAATTCTGGTCAGCACCTACAACGAGCCGCTAATCACCAGCGAATGGGCGGTAGCCGTCTTCAAAGCAAGCCAAAGCCGCCGGACTCCTCACCGGCTTCGTTTCCAACGGCAACGGCACTCCTCAGGTTCTCGAATACCTGCGCCCCTGGCTCGATCTCTACAAAGTCGATCTCAAAAGCTTCGACGATCGTCACTACCACGAACTCGGCGGACGCATCGGCCCCATCCTCGACAGCATTCGCCGCATCCATCAGATGGGGCTCTGGCTCGAGATCGTCACGCTTCTAATCCCCGGCTTCAACGACGATGCCGACGAACTCCGCCGCCTCACCGAATTCCTCGCCAACATCTCACCCGACATCCCATGGCACGTAACCGCCTTTCACGGCGATTACAAAATGACCAGCCCACGTGACACGAACTCAGAAGACCTGCTGCGCGCCGCCGAAATCGGCCGCCAATCCGGACTGCGCTACATCTACGCCGGCAACCTCCCCGGCATGGTCGGCGACTTGGAAGACACGCGCTGCCCCAAGTGCAATGAAACGTTAATCAAGCGCCACGGCTACCTGATCAAGAACTATCGCCTCACCCCAGACGGCCACTGTCCCAATTGCGCAACCGCAATTCCCGGCCGCTGGTCAGCCCGCTTCGAAGGCCAAATCACCTCCCACCCTTTCTTGCCGCGCAAAAGGATCCAGGATTTTGTTCGCATTTCCTAAATATTTGCGCGGATCGTAGCGCCGCCGTCCCGGCGGCTGTCCAGCGGGCGTCTCGCCCGCTGCGCCGTGGGCAAGGACGCCTTCGGAACCACCGGCAAGGATGCCATGCGCCACCATACGGCAACGCGCGCCACCAACCTCGACTGCCCCTTCGTCAGGACCGGCAACTAGGTTAGAATCAAGAACTCCAACATCGGGCGTTCATGCGAAAAATACCAGTCGTCAGTTCGTGTCTAGCATTCCTATTCCTACTCTCCTCCTGCTCTCCCCGCGACTTCCTCACCCGCCGTCTAGCCGCCGATCTGATCGCGGGAGCCGACGCCTTCCGCGCCCAGCAGCAATTTCAGTTGCGCACCGGCCTCCTCTCCAACCAGGACTACCTCCAGCCCGACTACATCGAACTGCAGCATCACGGCTGGATTTCCGGCACCAAGGCCGCCTGCCCTAAAACAGTGGCCCCGCCGCCGTGCTGGGATGTACTGCTCACCCCGTACGGCGTGGATACGCTTCAAGGTCTAATCGCTCCCGACGACGCCGAAAAACAATCCTTCAGCATTCCCGCCGCAAAACGCGAACTCGTAGCCGTCACCGGCATCGCCACCCAGGGCAGCGTAGCCGACGTAGAATTTATCTGGCGATGGACTCCCATGAACGAGGTCGGCGCAGCCCTCTATTCCAGCACCGTCCACTACCGCTCAACCGCAACCTTTCGCCAGTACGACGACGGCTGGCGCCTCGTACAAACCGCCCCCCAACCCGCCCAGCCTCTGGACGAAGCCCTAAAAAACGCCCAACCCGCCCAGTAAGAAACCCATTCCAACAGGAACCGATTGAACTTAAAAAGAACCCGAGGGTGCCCCATTCTAGTCGCGTTCTTTGCGACTAGAGTGGGGATTTTGACTTTTGCCCTTGCCGGTCACGCCATATTGACACATAACCAGTGTCCACATATACTGTGTAAGTGAACGTCACCCTTTCCATCGATGATCAGCTTGTAACTCGCGCCCGAAAGAAAGCCGAAGCTCTCGGCAAGAGCCTCAATCAGCTGGTCCGCGACTACTTGCAAACGGTTGCTGGCGGAGACGATCCCGAGCGCAGCATCGAGGAATTCAAACGGCTTTCCGGCCAGGGCCACTCCCGCGGTTGGCGCTTCAATCGAGACGAGATTCATTCTCGACAAAGCTCGACAAGATCAAGATCAAGATAAAGATAAAGATCAAAGATCAAAGATCAAAGATCAAAGATAATGCCCGCTCGTAGTTTCTTCGACACCAACGTCCTCGTCTATGCCGATGATAAGGCGGCTCCCGCAAAGCAACGTCGCGCTCTCGCTCTGGTAGCCGAGCACCGGCGCGCCAGGACCGGAGTCGTTTCTTTGCAGGTTCTCCAAGAGTATTTCGTCACGGTCACGCGGAAATTACGGGTAGACGCGGCCATCGCCCGTCGCAAGGTTGAACTTCTGGCCGAGTTCGACGTAGCCGCTCCCGAGGTCGCGGACATTCTCGCCGCGATTGACCTGCACCGGCTTCACGGCTTCTCCTTTTGGGACGCTCTGGTCCTGCGTGCGGCCAAACAGGCCGGATGCAGTGTACTTTTCTCAGAAGACATGCAAGACTCTCGGGAGATCGACGGATTAGAAATCGTGGACCCGTTTAAAAACGAACTTGGACGGCGCCAAGCGCCGGGTTAAGATGTCCTCCCTCAATGCTTACGAACTGGGTGGCGCGAAGATTAGAACGGGTAATGAGCGGCCGCACAAGGCCACTCGTGCTGTACTGCGCGTTCCGACGCGTCGGGGGACCCTGGAGACCAGACAGCCCAAAGTCTTGTTGTGAAGGCCCTCGGATTGCCGGAGATTACGCCGGCAGCATTGTTCAACGAGTCTGTCGGCAATCTGCTCGCAAGAAGGCTCGGGTTAGAGCCCCCAGAGCCGTGCCTAGTGCTACAGCCAATCTCACTCGACGTTGTCCGCCCGGAATCGATGCAGCGGAAGGCTGCCCAATGGCGCGGATATTGCACCGAACTACGGAGTAGTAAGGAACTGGCCCAACTTTGCCTACTCCTTGGTGAGCCGCAGCTGCAGGCCCACAAAACTGCTTACCAGAAAGCAAAAAACATCCTGAACAAGATTCCACTAAAGCACGAAATAGTCGAGGAACGAGACGCGGAACAATTCGCCGACCACCTGCGATCGTACATGAAACAGCATGCAATACTCCCGAAGGAATAGCGCGGCTGCCGCACGCTCTGTGAACTGCTGGGGGCCATCGAACACCCTTCAGAAGCACTCGTGACGCCGAACCGTTTTCCACACCCTTCCACAGCCAAACCCTGTGACATCTGACCTTGTCCACACCCCACAACTCGCGTAATCATGACTGAGGCAGTGACAATCGGCAAAAGCCCAAATCATCGCCTCTAACTTCTTTGTTTCAAAGATTTTAGTATCTAACTTCTTTGTCCGACGGATTTTGCGGGGAATTTCACCGTAACCTCATGATTCCAGAGATTGAGGGGGGAGGGGGGATACCCCGCAAATTTCGTTCCGGCAAACCGAAGTCAAGGATGTGAGAAAAAAATATGGGTATGGATAATGTTCCACGATGTCAGCACGTAAAGATGAACGGAACGCAGTGCGGATCTCCCGCGCTGCGTTGGCGAAAGCATTGCTTTTTTCATGAGCGCATCCGGCGCGAGCGGGCGAAAATCGCGGCGGATGCGTCGGCCGGGCGCGGGTTCGATCTACCCCTGCTCGAAGACGCGAACTCAGTGCAGGTGGCGCTGATGAAGACGATCCAGATGCTCGGGTCCGGGCGCATGGATCACAGGACAGCCGGCCTCATCCTCTACGCGCTGCAAACCGCCAGCGTCAACCTGCGGAATGCGCAGTTCGAAGCGGACCACGCGACCGATGTTGTAATCGACCGCGACGACGTGCATCGAACCTCCATCGGCGGCCCGCAGTGGTTCGAAGAAGATTTCGAAGAACCGGATGAAGAGGAGGCAGAGGACGAAATAGGGGATGAAGAGGATGACGAAGACGCCATCGCCGCCGCGCCAGCAGCCGCCGCGTCCGAAAAGAAAGAGCCGGCGCCAGTAAAGCACATGAGCCTGCAAGAGACTCGGATGAAAGTGGAGGGCGTAGTCCGAAACTGGCTGTCGGAGAATGGGAGAGAGGCAGCCGCGAAACCGGGCTAAAGGTTTACGAGCGGGGTAAGGGCATTCGCTCGGTACTCGGTACCAGGTACTCGCAACTACTTCGCGCTGGCCACCTTGACGCCACGCGAGCCAGCCGCATACCGCGCAATGCCCTTATACAGCGCTTCCGCGATCTGCTCGCGGTAACCGTCGCTGCGCAGCTTCTGCTCGTCGGCGGGACTGCTGACGAACGAAACTTCGGCCAGAATTCCCGGCATCGCGGTTTCCGTGAGCACCACGTAAGAAGCTTCTTTCACGCCGCGGTCGCGCAGTCCGGGATTTTCCGCCGACAAAGTTCCGTAGAGCGAGCGTTGCACGCTGGCCGCCAGCCGCCGCGAGTGTTCAATCTTCTCGTGCAGTTCAGACGCCGACAGCAGCGCAGTACTCGTGTTCTTACCATGATCTGCACTACTACGATCTGCATCCCGAGTCTCAACGTCCTTGTCCTTGGCGTTGGGCGCCGAGAAGAAGTTCGTGTAATAAGTTTCCACGCCGCGCGCCGAAGGCAAATCGCTGTAGTTGGCGTGCACCGAGATAAACAGATCGGCCTGCGACTGATTCGCCATCCCAGCCCGTTGGTCGAGAGGAATGTAATTGTCATTGTTCCGCGTAAGGATAACGTCCGCGCCGAGCCGGCTTTCGAGCAGCTTGCCCAGTCGCTGGGCAATCTCAAGCACCACATCTTTTTCCAGCAACCCACGCTTGCCCACGGTTCCCAGGTCCCAGCCGCCGTGACCCGCATCGACCACAATGCGCATTTTCGGCATTCGCGCCCGCAGTTGCAAATCTTCGCGCGTCGGCGGAGGAACCACGATGGCCAGCTTCTCTTGCTGACTGTTCGCGGCTCCCGGGAAAAGGTTCACCTGAGCTTTGGGTTCCGCGCCCGGCTTGCGCACCTGCACCACGAGACGATAGGGATTCGGCTCCAGGCTGACGGAAAAACCCGGTTTGCCCTTCGTCTCCAGCACCACGCGCGTCATACCCGAGACTGGCTGCGATACTCGAATCCGCACCAGCAGCGCGTCGCCGACGTCGATGGGTTTGCCTTCAAGGTCAGAAGCCAGCAAAGTATCGTGGAGATCGAAATAAATGCGATCGGGAGAGGCCAGGCGATGCGCCTCATATTGCACCTGATCTTCCAGGTCGAGCACAACTGTGCTGGAATCGTCAGAAGACCAATGCCGGATTCCGGAGATGCGCGGCAGCTTCGTCCTTTCCTGCGGCGTGACGCTTGGACTGACGGTTTCAGCTGAACTTATTTGCCCGTTCAGGCTCGAATTCGGTGAGTTGACCGAAGATGAGTTCACGGATGGTGAGTTCACTGACGATGAGTTCACTGACGATGGGTTTACTGACGAGGGGTTTTGGGAACCGAAGATGTTGCCGCCGATAGCAGCGGTTGTTTCGTCACGGCTACCGGCTTTGTGATTTTCTGCTCGGGCTGCACCAAAACTTTGCCGAGTTGCGCATTCTTCAGCTTCCACCAAAGGCCTCCGGCAAGTAATGCACACACCACTACCAGAACCAACACCAGCACGATTCCCGGATGGTGAGTTGCGGAATGCTCAGTCTCGCGCGCCGATTCGAGGGCAATCGCGTCTTCGGTTGCATTCTCGGGTTCGATTCTCGGGACCGTTGCAGGCGAAGGCAAGAGCGCGGGCTCACTGATTGCCGGAGCAAGCGCAAGAGCAAGGACTGGCGCTGTGCTCTGCGGAGACGGAGCTTCCGCTTCCACTTCGTCTTTAACTTGCGGCGTCTGTTCAGCCGCGGAAGAGACTCCCTCCGAAGAAGCTTCTTCAAGCGGCAGAACCCCTTGCATGGACAGCGCGGGCGCGGCCAATTCCGCCTCCGCCACTTGTGCCGATTCCGCGAAACGTTCTTCGTCCTCTGGTTTGAGGGCTGCGAGAATCAACTCCGCCAGCAGTTCGAGGCTAGCGACGTCGCTGTCGTTGAATCCAAACGGCTCCGCCGAGAACGCTTCCAGCAGTCCGATCACGCGACGCCGCCCGCAGAGCGGCACCGCCACCATGGACCGCGCGCCCAGTTGCCGGCACGCGTACAGGTTTACGCGATCGTCGGTTTCGGTGTCGTCGCAGCGGATAATCTGCGCGGTGCGGAAGCATGCTCCGGAGAAAGCAGAGTCACGCTGGATGCGCTGGCCCACGTCCGGCTTGATGACGCCGGCTGAAGCGCGTAAAACAATTTCGTTGTTCTCCGCCAGAGCGATTCCCAATCCATCGGCTCCGGTGATGGCAATGGCTCGTTCGGCAACTAACTGCAGCACTTCGTCCAGAACGAATTGCTCTCCGGTCTCGAACTCAGTCGCACGCGCAAGCGTTTCAAATCCATTGCGCCGCGACGCCAGCGCACGCCGTTGCCGCACCTGCTGATGCATCGCGGAGAATGCTAAAAGTGCCTGCAGGGCATCGCCTCCAGAAGGCCGCAGCTCCCGAGCTTCAGAAGAAGCCGCTGCTTGGAAAACGCCTTCATAAGAAACGGTTTGCCCCGACACAAACGCTCCTCGCTCTACCGGCCACGACGGCAGTCGCGCCGCAGTGAGTCCTGCGCCAACTTCGATGGTCGGTTTGGTGGGAGTTGTTGCCATTAAATTGCTAACCACAGCTCCTTGCTGCGAGTCTGGCCAGTTGCGAAGCCCCTGTCAATTAACTACTTAGCGTAGCTGAGACGGCTTTGCCCACGCGCCCGAATGCAGGTCCATCGCGCTCGGGTTTTGCGCCGGGTTTAATAGTAAGTTAACGGGGTTTTGCGCTGGTTGCAATGATCCTGCACTGTCCTTTCGGCCATGACCTTTGGTAAGCGGCATATCCCGGTTTTCCGACTTACAGACACGCCCCTGTCTGGCATAGCGGCTTCGCGAAACCGGAGTAGAATCCTTGACATTCAGTTATTGAGGTTTCAGAAATTCGACCGCAGCCATGATCAGACGTGGTAACTTCGCGGTGCTTCCACCGTCTGTATGTCAGGGTTCGAGGGGGAAAAGAATCCATGCGCTCAAACCTAGCTAGAGCCGTTCGGTCCTGTCTGATGCCGGTCATCGGTTTCGTGTGCCTAGTCGCACTAGCAAGCGCTCAAGCGGCAAAGCCGCAGCCAACCAACGACTCTTCCACCCAACTGGCACAGCGCATCGCGAGGGTTGAGAACAACTTTCCTAGCATCTCCCTGAGCGAAAATGAACCGCCGCTGCAGGTCAATCTGCAGAAGCTGATGGAAGTTTATAAAGTCCCCGGGCTGAGTGTTGCGGTTATCGACAATTTCAAAATCGTTTGGGCAAAAGGTTATGGCGTCACTGAAGCTGGCACAGCCACGCCGGTGACCACCAAAACTCTTTTCCAGGCCGGTTCGATCAGCAAGCCGGTCGCCGCGACCGGCGCCCTCTATCTGGTCGAGCACGGTAAACTAGCGCTCGATGAGGACGTCAATCGCAAGCTCACCAGCTGGAAGGTTCCGGAAAATGAATTTACCAAGGACCAGAAGGTCACCCTGCGCCGCCTCATGAGCCACAGCGCCGGACTCACCGTCCACGGCTTTCCGGGCTACGCCGTGGATGAGCCCATTCCGACGCTGATACAAATCTTCAATGGCGAGAAACCAGCAAATACCGAGCCCATCCGCGTGGATATCGTCCCGGGCACAAAATCTGTTTATTCCGGCGGCGGAATTACCATCGAGCAGCAACTGGTGATGGACGTGACCGGCGAGCCCTTCCCGCAGTTCATGCGCGAGACTGTTCTCGACAAAATTGGAATGCGCGACAGCACTTATGAACAGCCGCTGCCATCGGCCCGCGCGGTTCTGGCAGCTTCCGGAACCCACGCGGACGGAAAAGTTGTTCACGGGAAATGGCACGTCTATCCCGAGATGGCCGCTGCCGGCCTGTGGACCACGCCCTCTGACCTGGCCCGGTTCGCGATTGAAATCGCACTGTCGAAACAGGGCAAAGCGAATCACGTCCTGTCTGAGACCATGACGCAGCAGATGCTTACGCCGCAGATTGAAAACGTGGGCCTGGGGTTCTTCCTGGGCGGCAAGAACAATCCCGGCCAATTCGGACACAATGGCTCCGACGACGGCTTTCAGGCCATTCTCACCATGTTCAGCGACTCAGGGCGTGGCGTAGTAGTGATGGCCAATTCCGATAACGGTGTGACCGTAGGAAACTATTTCATCAAGAGCGTTGCCCGGGAATATGCGTGGAACAACACGCCGGAGAAGGAACCCGCCGCCGACGTCCTGATGCTCATTGCGGACTTGCGAGGCACGGCGGCCGCGATGCAAAAGTACTCGCAGATCCAGAAATCGGGTTCTTCAGAATACGAATTGGATGAAGGTACCCTGAATCAGCTTGGCTATCACCTGCTCCAGTCCGATCGGAAGGAAGACGCTGTCCAGGTTTTCAAGCGCAATGTCGAGGATTACCCTAAGGCCTGGAACCCGTATGACAGCCTGGGAGAAGCTTATGCGGCTGCGTGGCAAAAAGATCTCGCCATACAGAACTATGAGAAATCCATCGAACTGAATCCCAAGAATCAGAATGGGATCGACAGGCTGAAAAAGCTAAGAGAGCCAAAATAGCAGTATTGTCATTCTCCCTGAACCAGCCGAGTCACTGCCGGCCCGCGTCCGCCAGAAACTAGAATCTAACCAAACGGGCCCTGTCCGAACATTTCTGGGGAGAGTATGCAGGCAGTCTCTTTTCCCGCGCGACACGCACGCGCTCAGTACCGGCATGAGCTGCGCACGCTGACCTACGTCACCCTGGACGATGCTAACGGCGGAATCATTCGCAACCTAAATCATGGGGGCGTGGCAGTGCAGGCGGTCGCTGCGCTGCGCCCGCAGCAGCGCGTCCGCCTGCGCTTCGAGTTAAGATTTCCACGCTTGCGCGTGGAAGCGGGTGGTCAGGTCAGTTGGGCCAGCCCCTCGGGACAGTGCGGCATTCGTTTTGTGGACTTGCCCGCGCGCAGCCGTCGTCAGATCGACGAGTGGATCTTCTCCAATCTTCTGGATGCCATGGCCCGCGAGGCCAGCCATCCCCGATCCATCTTCGGGGCTTCTGTGGTCTCGATTGCCCGTCAAGGAAATGCTCGTCAAGAAAATGCTTGGGCAGAAAAACCTCGCGAAGAAAATCTTTGCGAACAGAATGCCGCGGAGGAAGACGACGGGCTCACGCTGTCTGCTGCGCCGCGCCCGGCGATCCGGCTGGAGCCAGGCGTTACCGGGCAGCCGATGCCGTCATTTCTGCATCAGCCGAGCGGAGAAGATGCGGCAAGCGACCCGTATGTGCAACTGAACTGGCTCTCGCGGCCACTCTCCGCGCGCACCCTGGCTTGGCTGGTGGATAGTCTGGTGGTGACGGCAGCTCTGCTGATGTTCGCCCTGATTTTTCTCTCCATCGCTCACGAACTTCCGCCCTGGCCGCTGACTCTGGGAACCGCCTCGGCGGCCGTGGTTTTCGTCGCCGCAGCCTACTGGGCCGTATTTGCCGTATTCAGAAGACCAAGCCTGGGAGCACGTGTGGAGCAGGCAGCCAGCACCGAAGAGAAAGAAGAAGACGAAGAGGCTGTTCGCATCCGGTAGACGGGCGGTTCGCACTTTCTAGTTTCTGGTTTCTGGTTTCTAGTTTCTGGTTTCCAGTCTTCCGGGTCGAAGCTTGGCCAGCTGAGAACTGAGAACTGAGAACTGCTCTCCGCTAGTTTGCAAAATACTGCTGCGCCAGCCACAGCCGCAACGTTTGTTTCGTCTGCGACGTCATATTCACGAAGCGAATGCCTACATTTCCGCGGTTATCGGACCATGCTACTTCCACCTGGGCCTTCACTCCGCATTTTGTTCCGGGCAGATCGAAGGCGACACGCGACGCCTCGCTGGCATCAAAACCATTTTCCACGCGCACCTGCAGCCCTCCCTGGCTTAAATTGATGAGCTGCCCTCCCGCCCGCTTCTGCTTGCGGCCGGTAAGAGTTACGGGCGCTTCCAGCCCGGCGCGGTGATAGCGCAAGCGTCCATCAAGAATCATGTTGCGCGCGGCAGAGAGGGTGCGCACGGCTTGCTCCACGGAAATCGGCTTGTCGAAGGCATACATCGCGCCGGTTCCCTCCATGTCGTGCCGGCCCTGTGAACTGCCCATGATGACCAGCGGCACTGTGCTTGCGCGCGGAGCTTCCCTTTGCAGTTCGCGAAAGAACTGACCCGTGCCATTCAGGTCACAGTCAACAATCAGGGCATCGACTTTGGATTTCGAGAGCCGCGCCAGGGCGCGTTGCGGTTCGTTCTCGACGGCAACATCCATGTGCAGGCCGCCAAGAATACATTCCAGAACACTGACTTCCTGCCAATCCCGCGAAACCACCATCGATGAGAGTGTCATAACCTCACTCTACCCACAGCGGTAATCCCGACGTAGATCACTAACGTAACGCGGGCTTCGGGCTTCGGCTTTCGGGCTCTCGGCTTTCGGGCATCGGCCTCTCGTGGAAGATAGTCCAGCCAGATGCCGGAGGCCTCGTCGGCGCCCGAAGCCGGATGGGCGTGCTACTGGCTCTTGCGCAAGAGACTGAAAAATTCTTCCCGGCCCATGACGTGTCGGTTCTCAAAGAAATTCAGGATTGCCTGCAGTGTTGCTATGGGGTTGGTTACGCCTGGCAAAGTGTCTGATTTGGGAATCGAGGGCGCGCGGGCGGCAACGCGCGGGCCGGTCACTGAATCCCCCGAGATCGAGCCCACCATTCCGCGCAATTGCTCGCGATTTCTTTCCGTTACCTTGATGAAGCGGATTCCCATTCCAAGGCTAGGGTAAGTCACGCGCACTTCTCCCGAGGCCTCGACCCGGAAACCGTTCAGTTCGAGGGTTAGGCCGAGCATGGTGCCGACGCGGAGTGGGGTCGCTGCCTCCACGTAGCACCCGTGCATGCTGATATCGGCGAACGTCGCCCAGGCCGGTGCCGCGCCGTTTTCCTGTATGTGCGCGCTGCCCTTGCAACGGTAACGAGGGCTTTTGCGCTTATCCACGTTGGAGGTGCTTGCTCTATTCGACGGCGCAAAGTCGCCAGCTCGGGCTTCAACGGAATGCGCGGCCTCGGGGGCGCGCGCTCTCGCCGTGCCGGCAGCCTGGGGCGAGCCTGATTTCTTCAAGGCGGAGAGATAGGCTGCGCCGTC
This sequence comes from uncultured Acidobacteriaceae bacterium, assembly GCA_963850805.1. Taxonomy (GTDB): domain Bacteria; phylum Acidobacteriota; class Terriglobia; order Terriglobales; family Acidobacteriaceae; genus Sulfotelmatobacter. The sequence continues at coordinate 95,041 of CAWKNF010000013.1, forward strand.
GCTGGTTTCATCGAACGCCATAGCAGTGGATTCGGTCTTGCTTCGTCGAAAGTGATTCCGGGCCTGGTTGGCCAGGAGTCGCTGTCTTACTCTACGGAGCTTTCGAGAGGAACACTTAGCGGAACAGGAGGCGGCTTGCGACGAAGGGATGCGGACGCTTCCGAAACGGGAGAAGTTCAGGATTGGAACATGGCCGTGGGGAATTCGGCTGCCGACTGCCGGATTCTCTTCCACACCTCGTCCCGGCCGGCTCCGGTTTTTGCCGAGAAGGGAATCACGGTCGCGGTTGGATAGGCTTCTGCCAGGGTTTTCAGCGCGTTGCGTAGTTGATTGTTCGAGAGCCGGTCGCTTTTGGTTGCGATTAGCAAAAAGTCGCGGCCCGAGGAATTCAGAAAACTCAGGAGTTGGCGGTCGCTATCTTGGGGAGGAACGTTGACATCTACCAACGCCAGACACAATGCCAGCGTGGACCGGTCGTTGAGGTAGGGCTCGATGAACTTGGGCCACTCCTCGGAAATCTCACGCGAGAGCTTGGCGTAACCGTAGCCCGGCAGGTCGGCGAAGATGACCTCGGGACGCGGCTTTCCCGGCCAGCGCACTTCGAAGAAGTTGATACTGCGCGTGCGGCCGGGTGTGGAACTGGTGCGGGCAAGTTTGGCGTCCACAAGAGTATTGATCACGCTGGATTTGCCTACGTTCGAGCGGCCCAGAAATGCTACTTCCGGCAGGGTGGGGGCAGGGAAGTGCGCGGCGTCGGTAGCGGATAACATGAATCGCGCGAGAACCCTCATGAGCAGTTCTCAGTTCCCAGTTCTCGGTTCTCAGTTCCCATGTTCCAGTGTGCAATGGAGCGGCGGAGGTTGGCAAGCTGGCAGCCGGTGCAATCAGCTCTTGCGAAACTGTTTGCTCAGGGTGAGCGCCTGGTGCTGGTAGGACGATCCTATATTCGTTCCGTAGATCTTTTGCGGGCGGGATAACAGCGGCATATAGTTCAGCCGGCCTACGAGTTGACCGTGTTCCATCAGGAAGGGAACTTCATGGGCTCGCACCTCAAGCACTGCAGGGGTTCCCTTGATGTCGCCGGAGCCGTGGCCGAATCCGGGATCGAAGAATCCCGCGTAATGAATTCGGAACTCGCCGTCCGATGGATCGAAAGGCACCATCTCGGCGGCGAACTCAGGAGGAACACTCACTCTCTCTTTGGACGCGAGGATGTAGAAATCGCCAGGTTCGAGAATCAGATTCTTACTGGCATTCTGATGACGAACTTCCCAGAACTCCTCGGTCGCATAATAATTAATCTTGTCCAGTTCGATGGCCGGAGCGTAGCGCTTTGCCTTGTAGGCAATGATCTCGTTTTCAGCGCCTTCGAGGTTCACCGTAATTCTGAGGCCGCGCTCGACCCGCGCTTTGCCGGGGCTGTCTTCGTCGTAGACGAGCGGATCTTCGCGGTCGAGCCCTCGGATCGCACTGTCGCTGGAGCGCGGGTTCCCCTGCACAAAGCGCAGCTGGCTCAGCCTCATCCCCGCTCGAAGAGAAACCGTAAATGTGCGGGAGACAACTTCGGCGTATAGCTTGCCCTTGTATCCCGCTGGCACGCGGTCGAACTCGGTGCCGTAATCGGTGATCAGGCGGGTGAAAATGTCGAGGCGTCCGGTCGTGCTTTTGGGGTTCGCCTTGCCGGAAATATTTTCCGGCAGGTTCAGTTCCTCGACCAGAGGGATGATATAAACGCAATCCTTTTCAAGAACCGGTGCGCCCGTCAGATCGATCCGTGCCATGCGGAGTTCCCTGATCTTGGCCTCGACCGTGCTGTTGGGGCCAGGCAGGAAACTCGCGCGCACGCGATGCGCCATGTCGCCGAGGCGCAGATCGAGACTCGCGGGTTGGATATGGTCGGGATTGATCGATGGCGTGGCGCTGATGTTCCCGCGGGCGATTAGATTACTGATGTCCTGCGACGGCAGGATCCCGGTGGTGCGGGCTTGCACTTCTTCGGCCGGCTGCTCTGGCCCGTTTTCAAAAGCAATTTGACTTTGATTGGATGTGGACATCTTCAAGACTTCGCGTTGCGACTGCCGGGGCTGAAGCCCGCGTTGATTGTGAATGCCTCACGCGGCGCTGAAGCGCCGCTCTTCCACGTTACTACAGTCCTACTGATGGGCCGCCGGGCTGTCTCCCGTGCCGGAGGTCAGAGGCGCGATCGGCTGCGTGGGTACATCCTCGCTCAGCGACGGCAGGGCGGATTCGAGCGCGATCTGCAGCACCTGGTCCATCGTGTCCACGAAATGGAGCTTCATGGCGTTGCGCAGGTTTTCGGGAACCTCGGCCAAGTCTTTTTCGTTGTCGCGCGGGAGGATGACCTCGAAGAGCCCGGCACGATGCGCCGCCAGCAGCTTTTCTTTTAGGCCGCCGATGGGCAGCACTTTGCCGCGCAGCGTGATTTCTCCGGTCATGGCGAGATCGCGCCGTACCGGAATCTTGCTGAGCGCGCTCGCGATTGCGGTGGCAATGGTAATGCCGGCCGATGGACCGTCTTTCGGGATTGCGCCTTCGGGCACGTGCACGTGCAGATCGAGAGTGCGATAGAAATCGCGAGTCAGCCCAAGACGGTGGGCGCGCGAGCGGATATACGACAGCGCCGCCTGTGCCGATTCCTGCATCACGTCGCCGAGCTTGCCAGTCAACGTCAGCTTGCCTTTGCCATCGACCACCGTAGCTTCCGTGCTGAGGATCGAGCCGCCGACTTCGGTCCAGGCCAGGCCTGTGACCAATCCCACTTCGCTCTTCTCATGAGCCAGGGTGTCGCGGAACTTGATCACGCCCAGGAAGTCGGTAACGTTCTCTCCGGTCACGCTGGCAGTATAGTTTTCGCCTTCCTTGACGACCTTGCGCGCGATTTTGCGGCAGACGTTGCCGATTTCGCGTTCCAGATTGCGAACGCCGGCCTCGCGCGTGTAGGAGCGAATCAGCCCCATGATCGCGTCGTCGGTGAACTTTACGTTCTTATCCGACAAGCCGGCTTGCGCCATCTGCTTTTTCACCAGGAACTGCTTGGCGATCTCAACTTTCTCCTGCTCGGTGTAGCCATGCAGCCGCAGCACTTCCATGCGGTCCTGCAGAGCCGGAGGGATGGTGTGCATGACGTTCGCTGTAGCGATGAAAAATACCTGCGAGAGGTCATACTCGACATCAAGGTAGTGGTCGACGAACATGTAGTTCTGTTCGGGATCGAGCACTTCGAGCAGAGCTGCGGAGGGGTCGCCCCGGAAATCCATCGACATCTTGTCGACTTCATCGAGCATGAAGACCGGGTTCTTGGTGCCGGCCTTCTTCATCATCTGAATGATCTGGCCCGGCAGTGCGCCGATGTAGGTGCGCCGGTGGCCGCGAATCTCGGCTTCATCGCGCACTCCGCCGAGCGACATGCGCACGAACTTGCGTCCGGTGGCTTTGGCGATCGACATGCCCAGCGAGGTCTTGCCCACGCCCGGAGGGCCAACGAAGCACAGAATCGATCCCTTGGGATTCTTCACCAACTGGCGCACGGCCAGGAATTCGAGGATGCGCTCCTTAATCTTCTCCAGCCCGTAATGATCTTCGTTGAGAACTTTTTCGGCGCGCGAGATGTTGCGGATTTCCTTGGAACGCTTCTTCCACGGCACGGCCAGCAGCCAATCGAGGTAGTTGCGCGACACCGTGGATTCGGCTGACATGGGCGGCATGGCTTCCAGCTTTTTCAGTTCCTGCAGCGCCTTGTCTTTGACATCCTTGGGCATGCCGGCGGATTCGACCTTCTTCTTCAGTTCGTCGAACTCGCTCTTCTCGCCGCGGCCCAGTTCCTTCTGGATGGCTTTGATCTTTTCGTTGAGGTAATACTCTTTCTGTGCTTTCTCCATCTGTCGCTTGACGCGCGACTGGATGGTGCGGTCCACGTTGAGCTTTTCGATTTCGACATCGAGCACATCGGCGATGCGGTTCAGGCGCTCAGAAGGATCGAAGATTTCCAGCAACTCCTGTTTTTCTTCGATGGAAAGCTGCAGGTTGGCGGCAATGATGTCAGTTAGCTTGGCCGGGTCTTCCATGCGGACCGCTGAAATCATGGTTTCGTAGTTCAGCGCCTGGCAGAGCTTCACATACTGCTCAAACAGCGTGGTCACGCGCTGCATGCCAGCTTCAATCTGCGCATTCATCTCGACGGGGTAGCGAGCTACGCGAACCGACGCCTGCATGTAACCATCCGCGTCGGTGGCCTGCAGCAGCCGGCCGCGCTCAATGCCTTCCACCAAGACTTTTATATTTCCGTCGGGCAGCTTGAGGCTCTGCACGATATTGACGATGGTGCCGACCTGGTAGATCTCATTGGATTTGGGTTCGTCGATAGAGGCGTCGTGCTGAGTGGCCAGAAAAATTTTCTTGTCCGCGGTGAGCGCCTCTTCCAGGGCGCGCACGCTGGACTCGCGGCCCACGACGAATGGCGTCATCATGAACGGGAAGATGACCACGTCCCGGATGGGCATCATGGGCAGCTTTTTGGTCTCGAATTTTTCCTTGGATGTGGTCACTCAATCTCCCCTGGGCTATGACGAAACGACTATGAACGACTATGACGAAACGACCTATCCCGAATGAACTGTGATAGCTTCCGGCCGAATGACAATCCCCGGCCCGACTAACAGTCTACTACTGTTTTGCTATCCTGCCTTTTCCAATGTAGCCACGGACGCGCTGCGTTTCTCCACCATCTCCCGCGTGACCTCGAACTCCTTTAGTTTCTTCTGGCTGGGCAGGTGGAACATCAGGTCGAGCATGAGTTCTTCGAGAATCATGCGCAGGCCGCGGGCGCCCACTTTGCGGGCCATAGCCTGGCGGGCGATGGCCCGCAGAGCATCGTCGCTAAATTTCAAACGCACATTTTCGAACTCGAACAGGCGCTGGTATTGCTTGACGATGGCATTTTTGGGGCGGGTGAGGATCTCGATGAGGGCAAACTCGTCCAGATCCTCCAGCATGCCGCAGACGGGCATGCGGCCGACGAATTCAGGAATCAGGCCAAACTTGATCAGGTCTTCCGGTTGGATCTCGCTCAGCAGTTCGAAGTTGCGCTTGCGCGCGACTACGGCGTCTTCCTTTTCGGCTTCTTCGCCGCCGCGGAAGCCGAGCGATTTTTTCCCGACACGCCTACCGATGATCTTTTCCAGGCCCACGAAAGCGCCACCGCAAATGAATAGGATGTTGGTGGTGTCGACGGGAGTGAATTCCTGGTGAGGATGCTTGCGTCCGCCTTGCGGCGGAACGTTGGCGATGGTTCCTTCCAGAATCTTCAGCAGCGCCTGCTGCACGCCTTCGCCGGAAACATCGCGGGTAATGGAGGGGTTCTCGTCCTTGCGCCCGATCTTGTCGATTTCATCGATGTAGATGATGCCGGTCTGGGCGCGGCTTACATCGCCCTCGGCGGCCTGCAGCAGTTTGAGGATGATGTTCTCCACATCCTCGCCGACGTAGCCGGCTTCAGTGAGCGTGGTGGCGTCAACGATGGCGAAGGGCACGTCGAGCATACGCGCCAGAGTCTGCGCCAGCAGCGTCTTCCCGGTTCCCGTGGGACCGATGAGCAGGATGTTTGACTTGCTCAGTTCGATGCCGTCGCCGGCCGTTTTCTGCCGGTTCATGAAGATGCGCTTGTAGTGGTTGTAGACCGCGACCGCGAGCTTCTTCTTGGTCTGCTCCTGCCCGATGACGTATTCATCCAGGAAGGTCTTGACCTCCTGCGGCTTGGGCAATTGATTGGGAGCGGCGCTTTGAGGAGTGGCCGTGCGGTCGTCTTCGAGAATCGAGTTACACACCGCAACGCACTCATCGCAAATGTAGGCGCGCGGATAATCGCTGGGCGAGGAGATGAGCTTCGCTACCGCATCCTGCGACTTGTGGCAGAACGAACAGCGCAAAATCTCGTCGGACCCAGACTTGGTTTTCACTCGGCTCTACTCCTTTACGGTTGACCCCAGATTCAAGCGCGAAGGCAGATCATACCGCCTTTGCGGTCTTATAGATGATATCGTCTATGATTCCATATTCCTTAGCCTGTTGGGCGTTCATAATGAAGTCGCGCTCGACGTCCTTTTCCACTTTATCGAGCTTCTGCCCACTGTGCTTGGAGAGTAACTGATTGGTAATCTCCCGCATCCGCAGGATTTCGCGCGCGTGGATGTCGATATCGGTGGCCTGACCCGACAACCCTCCCATGGAAGGCTGATGAATCAGGATGCGCGAATTGGGCAACGCCAGCCGCTTCTTCGGCTCTCCCGCCGCCAAAAGCAAAGCCGCCATCGACGCTGCCTGCCCGACGCACAGGGTCATGACATCATTCTTCACATATTGCATGGTGTCGTAGATCGCCATGCCGGCCGTGATTGAACCTCCCGGAGAGTTGACATAAAGCTGAATGTCTTTCTCGGGATCTTCCTGGGCCAGAAACAGCATCTGCGCAATCACCAGATTGGCGATATTGTCGTCAATCGGCGTGCCTATGAAAATAATATTATCGCGGAGCAGCCGGGAATAAATGTCGTAGGCGCGTTCGCCTCGCCCGGTTTGCTCGATGACCATCGGTACCAGCATCATTTGCGGATCTTTTTGATTCATGGTTAACCGGACCTGTCACCGGACCTGCCACACTCCGCCCCGAAACATCGCCTGCACATCTCGGGGAGGGTTAAAAGTGGTCCACGTCTTCATTAGTCTACGCGGACTGGTGATAAAGAAATTCGAGGGTCTTCTCGCTGCGGATTCTTATTCGGATTCTATCGAGGCCCCCATCCTCTGTCAAACGCGCTCGCACCGCTTCGAACGTCTGTTTCGATTGTTTTGCCAGAGCTTCCACCTCCCGGTTCACTTCCTCATCGCTGACCTCGATTTTCTCCAGGTCCGCGATCCGTTCGAGCAGCAACGAGGACTTCACATCGTGCACTGCCTGCTCCCGCTGCCCAGCGCGAAGCCGCGGCAGGTCCATCTTCTTCAAGTCTTCCATCTTCATTCCCTGCGCCGCCAAGGCTCGCAGGCCACGCTCGAGGCGCAGGTCTATCTGGCGGTCGACTAAGGACTCAGGCACTTCAAAGTCGTTGCGCTTCACTAACTCTGCCACCAGCTTGTCTTTTGCTTCGTGCTCGGCGGTGTGCCGCTTTTCGGCTTCCATGTTCTCGCGGATCTGCTTGCGAACCTGTTCGAGACTCGTGAACTCACCCAACTCCTTGGCGAAGTCATCGTTCAGCTCAGGCAGGCTCTTCTGCTTAATACCATTCACCTTTACCGTGTAGACAAAAGTCTTGCCCGCCAGGCGTTTGTCGGAAATATCTTCGGGATAGCTTACGTCGAAGGTACGCTCGTCACCGGAGGATGCGCCGGTAAGATTCTGGCTGAACTCCGGGACGGTGTTCTTGCCGCCGATCTCGATCAGCACGTCGTCCATGTGCACGGGATTGGCTTTGGCGTCGGCGACATCCTGGCCATCTTTGGGTTTGCCATCCATGGAAGCCTGGGCGAAGTCGCCTTCGGCTAGTGGACGGCCTTCCACGGTGGTGTAGGTCGCATGCTGCTCGCGCAGGCTGGTGAGCGCCTGCTCGACGTCGTCGTCGGTGACGGCAATCTCCGGATGGTCGGCGCGCAGATCTTTGTAGCCTTCAACTTGAATCTCAGGCAGCACTTCGAACGTAGCCTTGAAGGTGAGCGGCTCGCCGTCATGAATGTGCAGATCAGTGACGCGAGGTTGCGAGACTGGAATCAGACCTTGCTTCTCGGCTTCCCGGCGGAAGTATTTCGGGATCAAAGCCTCGGCGACATCGTTCTTGAGGCCATCGCCAAAGCGTTGCTTGATGATGGAAGCCGGCACGTGCCCCGCCCGAAACCCCGGCAGGCGCGCGCTCTTCTGATAGCGCTGAATCTGCAACTCGGTTTCGCGCGCAACCTCGGCGGCAGGGATCTCGACTGAGATCTCGCGCTTGATGTCTTTTTTTGTGGCTTCTGTCTTCGTTCCGTCGATCTTGGCCGTGTCGGTAGTCTCTGTGGGGCTCACGTTTACCTTTCACTACCGCTGGATTCAGAGGCTCGCTGGAGCAAACGGGAGCAGCCCGAATTCATACGGCGTTAATTTGAGTGTAAAGACGGGAGGGGAGAAGCGTCAAACGGGAGCCAAGATAATCGCCCCGGCAGACGCACGAATGTCAGGGGTGTGTACCTGCGGGCAGTTCGGCGGGGTTTAAGGGGTTACTCCTTTGTGCCAAGAAGATAATGACCAGAATCACGCCAAAGGGAACTAGCGCCAGAAGTTGCCACCAGCCGCTTCGATTCGTATCATGCAGCCGCCTCGCTCCCACTGCGATCATCGGCAGCAGAGTCGCGAGCGAGAACAGCGCGTAAATCTTAAGAGTGATGAGCGCCGTGACGGCACTCCCAAGCAGGACGGCTAGAAAGAACCACCAGTACTCCGTGCGCGTCGCCCGCCCATTGAAATCCGCATACTTGGTGAGGCAGGCCTTCACCGCATCAACAATTGGCATTCGATCACCCCCTGTTCTGGACGCTGAGACGGGCATTTCTCGCGCCACACGAGTGATTACCCTGGCTTCATCAGACTCGTCTCAAGCCTAGAGTGTAAAGCAAGTGTGGATTGCTGGCGAAAAATCGCCAGATCACTCATTGGCGGGTCAATGCATTATGAGAGAGCGGCCCGTATAGCAATGCGGCAACGCATAACGGAAGGAGCAGGTAGGCAAATCAGCTGAAGAATGGCACTTTACCTTGAGGGAAAGACTCCGTTGACGCGAATGATCTTTCCCTCAAGGAGGCAACTGCATGAGTCGCGACATCAAGTATATCGGCATGGACGTGCACAAGGAAGCGACCGTGATCGCGGTGCTGAACGGCAGTGGCAAGCTGGTGATGGAGTCGATCGTGGAAACCAAAGCCAGCAGCATTCTGCAGTTCATCCACGGTCTGCGGGGCGAGTTGCATGTCACCTGGGAAGAAGGGACCTGGGCGGCTTGGCTGTACGATCTGCTGCAACCCCAGGTCGAACGAGTGCTGGTCTGCGATCCGCGGCGCAATGCCTTATTAAAGGAAGGCAACAAGAGCGACAAGATCGATGCGCGCAAGCTGGCCGACTTGTTACGCACGGGAATGCTGCGACCGGTCTATCACGGGGAACACGGACTGCGGACGCTGCGCGAGCTGGGGCGCAGTTATCAGACCCTCAGCCAAGACCTGAACCGGGTGATGAATCGGATCAAAGCTCTGTATCGTGGCTGGAGCATCCCTTGTGCGGGGACCCAGGTCTATGCTCCGCGTTATCGGGAAGAGTGGCTACAGAAGATCGAGCATGCCGGCGTGCGCCGGCGTGCCGAGCTGCTCTATCAGCAGTTGGATGGATTGCAGGCGTTACGGCGAACCCTGCGTCCTGAGTTACTGGCGGAGAGCCGGAAACATAAAGCCTCGAAACTGCTGCGCCAGATTCCCTGTATCGGTCCGATTCGAGCTGCCCGCTTGATCGCACTGATGCAGACGCCGCACCGGTTCCGGAGCAAACGGCAACTCTGGACGTACAGCGGGCTGGGCATTGAGACCCGCGACAGTGCGCAATATCGCTACGCGCACGGACAACTGCAACGCTCGAAGAAGCCGCAGCAGATTCGGGGTCTGAATCAGAATCACAACCACGAGATGAAAGAGATCTTCAAGGGCGCCGCGACCCGAGCCAGCTGTGGTATGGGTCCGTTACGCGACTTCTATGTGGCGTTGCTGGCGAAGGGCATGAAGCCCGAGATGGCACGTCTGACCTTAGCCCGAAAGATCGCGGCCATTGCTTTGACACTTTGGAAGAAGGAGGAACGTTTCGACGCGGAACAACTGAAGCCGCAAGCAGCTTGAGCGTTGCACAGAGCTCAGGTGGTCTCCCAGGTTTCACGCCTCGGTGGTGACCCATCGGTTCTGGCGATGCTCGGGTTCGAGGGAGAGTATCCATGCGCTCATTAGGCGTTCGGGTGCTGCATCAGCACCCAGTCTCCGGGTCAATCCTATGCCCCCTCGGATAACCCAAAAAAGCCATAGGCCTTGAGCCTCACATAGGATGATGGTTGGCACTTAAGCCAACGGTGGGCTTGCGCAGCTTCGCAACGAATGGTGTCGAGACCGCCGCATGAAACCACTCAAGGGAAACCAGCAACTGCGATCCGTATCCCCTGTCGTATTCTGTGGCGCTTCAGGCGTTAAAACCAAAATCCTTTCCACGAAGAAGAAGGGGCCTGGATGCAAGCACCGATCGAGGTCTCACGGAGAGGAGTGGAGAAGTGTTTTTGCTTGACATCCTCTCTCATAGGATGAGCGCTATCGCCTTTATTTGTCAGTTGAGAACCAAATTATGAAGCCAAGGCGCGCTCCCTAATTCACTTGTTGCCTTTTGGTTGTCGCTCGGACCGCGCAGCCTCGTTGGTTGTGGACCTACCCTCGGTGAGTTTTGCCTCTTTTAGCCGTTCAGCGACCTTGTCGCCGAAAGGCTGTGTGAGTTGTCCTACCGATCCAGCGTAAGCGTTGCCCGAGAAAGCTTGGCGGATCGTGTCAGTGTGGTCGAAAACCCTCTTCCCGTTGATGTCCGTTAGCCAGTAGTGAATCTTGGCAGTCTCACGACCAGACCCCATAACCACGAACACTCTTTTTGCCCGATTGCCCGCATGCCACTCCAACACTTCTCCTCCAAGTGTGTAGACTGCGCCCTTGGCATCCTTTGGAGGTTCAGCGAGCACGAAGAAAGACTGACCGTCCTTTTTGATGAGTTCTGCCAGGGTCTCAAGCTTGATTTGGTTCATGTCGTAGGGCCAAACGACCCCGTTGGCCACGACAAAGGTGTCGACAATAATAATCGGCTTACTTTGCTCAGCGCCTTCCACAATCGAAGCCAGCGTCAGCAGCAGAGTCACACCAAGCAACTGAACAACCATGTTCGCTCTCTCCTTCGATGAGCCGATTCGAGTCTCCCCGCGAGCAAATAGGCTACCCCTTTTGGCGCCTCGCCGTTCGTGAACTTGATACAATGCGCGCATGTCGGCGCGAATTTGCCTGCTCCTGCTGTGTCTGCCGATATTTGCACAGAATTCTGGCACTCCCAATCAAGAGGCTCGGGCGCACGCGGCAGCGAGTCTGCAGACACTTATTGCTGCCGCGCCGAAGCTACCGTTTAGCGCGACCGAATTCATTGTCCACCCGCCCAACGCTGACTGGGAAACGGGCATGGTCTCGTGGATCGCACTCGATGGGAAGGGAAATCTGTATCTCCTGCAACGTGGCGAGAAGGCAGACCCGGTACTGGCAGTGGACCGCGAAGGACACTTGCTCCGTTCCTGGGGAAAGGGCCAGTACAAGATTCCGCACAGCATTCGCATTGATCCGCAGGGCAACGTCTGGACGGTGGATGCATCCAGTTCCGTTGTGTTGAAGTATTCACCGCGCGGCGAGAAGCTGATGGAAATTGATGTCGGCGGGCAGCCAGCAAACTCGGGGAGCGCGTTCAACGGTGCGACAGATATTGCTTTCGGGCCAAACGGCCGCCTGTTCATTTCCGATGGCTACGGCAACGCCCGCATACTTGAGTACACGGCCGACGGCAAACGCGTCCGCGAATGGGGAAGCGCCGGTACAGGCCCCGGACAATTCCATCTGCCGCACTCGATTGTGATTGATGAGGACGGGATCGTCTATGTTGCCGATCGCGAGAATGGACGGATTCAGCGTTTCGATCTCGATGGCAGGTATCTGGGTGAGTTCGCAAACCTGGGACGCACGTATTCACTGAAGCTGAGCGGCGGCGCCCTTTGGGCCGGAATGCAACCGCTGGATCAGCCGCCAGGGGCGTCCGGATGGCTGGTGAAACTGGACCGCAAGACCGGTAAGATTCTGGGATGGGTGGAGGTCTCAGACAGAGGCGGCCTGCACTCCATTGAGGTCAGCGCGGTTGGCGAACCGATTACGAGTCTCGCGGATCATGTCGAGTGGTTTAGAGCGCGCTAGACGATTCGCGCGCGCGTACGTTCATCGACCTGATCACCCGCCTAAGGTGTCTTCCGATAGACCGACGCCGCCGCAAGCCACACTTCCAGCAGTTTGCCGGGATCGAGTTCAACCGCCAGACCGGTTCCGGGACGTTTGTTGGATCCACTCGCATCATTCTGCAGCAGCGCGTAGTTTGCTCCGCCGACGGTGAATGCCGTCAGCAGAACCCTAACGTGTCCATTGTTCACTGTTCCAGTCCCAGCTACCTCCGTACCCTGATCGAGCCGATTCGTGTTCGCAAGGTCAACCGGCTGCAACAGATTTCCGCGGAACGTAAAGCTCTCGTCCGGCTGGCGGTTGATGGAGATCACGCGAATCCACAAACGAACACCAGGCTCCAACCGGAGTTGGGGACGGTGATCTTCAGGACGATGATCTTCGGTTGCTGTCGCACTTCGCTTCGCCTCCGGGGATGGTTCTTTTCTCGAGCCGGTGGCCGCCCCCACCGCTGCTGGAGCCGATTCTTGTGCGTGCCCATTAGAGGACGCCACCGAGGAAGCTGCCGGAGAGGGCGGCACTAACACCGCGGCAGAGGGTTTTGGCTCCGGCGGCTTGGGAACGGGCTTGCTTTTGTCGAATGCCCCGGCATCTCTTCCCTTCGGTCCAGCTTGGAAGAGCAGTCGTTTCGCTGCGAATAGCGCGAATGCCAGCACAGCTACTAAGAAAATAAGCCCCAATAGGTTGTTCCTGGCGCTCATTCAAATCCTCCGGTGCTGTGTGGTGCGGCCTCAAGATGACGCAATCGTGCCCTCGCGCCGAAGCGCCCTCGTGAATGTAGATGTATAACAAGATGCCGCCAACAGGTCAAAAGGAAGGCAGTGTGAGATCAGCGCAAAATAAAAGCTGACCGGAAGCCTTCGCGGCTCCGGTCAGCAACAGATTCCGCCAGTTGGTTGGCGTTCCTATGCGACCTACTGCCTGTTGTCTTCTCTTGCTTCGGCAACGTGCGCCTGGTGTCCGGCTTCGGAGACAGCCCTGACAAACGCATTTGCGCTTGCGGGAGTCGGTACCTTGCCCGAAAGAATGCTGCGGAACATCATATGGTGACCGTAGATAGCGCGAGTCGAGTCGTTATCCTGCTCGATTACCGCACCTTCCAAGGTCAGGCCGGCGAATATGCCTTTGGAACGCGAGTAAGTCAGCACCTCAGTGTTCAGCAAGATGTCAGTTCCGGCGGAGGTGTGACGGCCGACGGGGCCCGCTGCAACCGAGCCTTCACCGGTCATTTCGAACTTGCTCGAAAGCAGATGCTGCAAACCACGGTCGTTCATGACCAGCATAACCAGATCCACGCCCTCGACGCCGATCTGCAATCCCCAGCTTCCGCCGCCGACGGAGACGAATGCGGGAGCGCTCCAGCCTTCAGGCGTGCGGCAGGAAGCCACGCCGCGTCCATGCTTGCCACCAAAGATGAAGCCGCCCTTGATCAAGTTTGGCACTACGACGATGCACTTGGCGCCGCTCAACACTTCTTCCGGAATGCCTTTGTCGGGCGTCGACATGATCGACTGAAGAACCTCTACGGATTTTTGCATGCGTTCAACCGTATCTTCCCGGGCTGAGCCGGCAAATGCATAAGTTCCAACCATGCCCATTAAGCTTATCAACACCAGCGAAATTGTCTTTTTCATGAAATTTGTCCCTTTCGGAGCTAAGAGGGGAGTACTTCAGATGGCTGACTTAGTTCAGAGGACCTGAATAGAGCGAGAAGAATTGCTCGCCTCTGACACCATGGTCGCTCAAGCCAGAGAGAATAGCTGGTCTGGATTGCTCACTTTCTCCTGGCCGGCGCAGAGAGGTTCAAGGGGCACCAAGGCGGACTAATCGCCGCGATTGAGCAATCCGGCTCAGTATTGGCGAACGAGAACAGGCACAATCGCGACACTTTGAGACTTAGAAGGAGACTGACATGCTTTGGACGATCTTTGTTGTGCTTCTGGTTCTGTGGCTTCTGGGCTTCAGCCTGCATGTGGCGGGAGGCCTGATTCATTTGTTGCTGGTGGTGGCTGTGGTGGTTCTCGTCATTAACCTATTGGGAGGACGGCGAAGCTCGGTTTAAAGAGCTCCAGCGGGAGGCGGTCAATCGTGCAGAACTACGTTGAGCAGAGAGCTGTGGACCTGCAGACCGCCTTCTATTCCGCCGGCGTAATGGATGAAGCCCAATTTCCTGAAGCGGTTCATAAAGAAGCTGACTCGCGAGCGGGTGGTTCCCACCATTTCAGCCAGAGTCTCCTGGCTGATCTTAGGGACCACGGTTTCAGGAATGCCCTCCTTGCCGAAATGAGCCAGCAATAAGAGGACGCGCGCCAGCCTCTTTTCGCTGGAGTTGAAGAGTTGGTCGACCAGATCCTCTTCATAGCGGATATTACGGCCCAGCAGGTAAGCTACGAACATCTCGGAAAATGCGGGCTCACGGTGCAGAGCAGCCATCATGGTTTTCTTGTCAACCCGCAGAATCTCGCAATCGGTCATGGCCGCCGCGGAGCCCATGCGCAGAAGCTGGCCAGCCAGGGAACCCTCGCCAAAAAAGTTCCCCTCACCCACGATGGCGATTGTCGCTTCTTTGCCAATCTTGGATACGACGGTGAGCCTTACTTTGCCTTTCTGAACATAGAACACTGCGTCTGCCGCGTCCCCTTGCGCGAAGATCATCTGCTTTTTCTCGACAGACAGGATCTTCCTGCCATCGCCCATGGTGGCGAGGAACGTATTGGGGTTGAATCCGCGGTTTTTCTTCACCGCCGCAGACGAGATCATAGAAGTAAATTATAGGACTAAGAGCCGTTCCAAGAGTGAGCTATTCTGCTCAGTTTTTCATAGACCCTGAGGCGCCAACCGGCTAGCTGTCCGAGGCTTCCAAACGCCGGTCTCGATGCGGCGCGCTGCGGGGTTGGCCCGTGCTGAGTTCACATCGCTCTCCAGGTTTGGCGCCACAGGTGGGGCAACGGACGGCCAGAGCCGGGTCTTTCTGGGCTTTCATAGCCGCATTTTGCACCGCTGTAAAGGGATGCGCTGGTCAATTTTGACCAGTTTGCGCTTCGACTTTCGTTGAATACTAACAAAGAGGCAAAACTTTAGTTCCATCTTCAGTGCTCGGTTGCGCCCTCCGGTGACAAGGGCCTCTGGCACCAACTTGTTTGCACACCAGAAACGGGGAAAATGGCGGTACCGATCACAGTGCTTCCAAATCACGTCCTGGAAATCGTCAGTCCGCGCCTGCTCGTGCGAGAGACCACTTCAGCGCCCCGCGTACGATCGCATCCGAGACCATCGCTGCCCAGCCGAATCGCCGTGATCGGGAATTATCTTCCGCGGCAATGTGGAATCGCCACGTTCACCACAGATCTGTGCGCGGCCATTGCAGCAGAGTACGGGACAGCTCGACTGCTGGCGCTCCCGGTTAACGACACGCAGGAGGGGTATGACTATCCCGCGCGTGTGCGGTGGTCGCTTTCCCAGGACGACGTGAAGTCCTATCAAGAAGCGGCTGATTTCTTGAACTTCAACAATATCGATATGGTGTGCCTGCAACACGAGTACGGAATCTTCGGCGGTCCGGCCGGAAGCCACATTTTGCATCTGCTGCGCGGCTTGAAGATGCCGGTCGTGACCACGCTGCACACCGTTCTACGCGAGCCCAACCCTGACCAACTGATGGTGATGGAAGAGATCGCAGAGCTTTCGGATCGGCTCATTGTCATGAGCCAGCTCTCTGCCCAGATTTTGCAGGAGGTTTTCGGGATTTCTGGCAGCAAGATCGATATGGTTCCGCACGGGGTTCCGGACCTGCCATTCCTCGATCCCAATTTCTTCAAGGACCGCTTCGCCGTGGAAGGGAAGGCGGTGCTGCTTACCTTCGGCCTGCTCTCGCCGAATAAGGGAATCGAAAACGTAATTCAGGCGCTGCCGCGGATTTTGTCCAAGCACAAGAACGTTGTTTATATCGTTGCAGGCGCGACCCATCCTCATGTTCTCCGCCGCGACGGTGACAAGTATCGAGCCAGCTTGCAAGCTTTGGCGAAAGAAGTCGGCGTGGAACCGCAAGTGATCTTCCACAACCGGTTCGTCGCTCCTGAGGAGATGGTTGAGTTCATTGGCGCCGCGGACATTTACATCACTCCCTACCGGCATGAGGAGCAGGTGGTTTCCGGTACGCTTGCCTATGCGCTGGGAGCGGGCAAGGCGATCATCTCGACTCCGTATTGGTACGCGATTGAGTTGCTGGATGACCGCCGGGGCGCTCTGGTCCCTTTCCAGAATCCCGGCGCGATCGCAGAAAAGACAATCGAACTCCTGGATACGCCCGCGATACGCCACGCCATGCGGAAGCGCGCGTATCTGTTCGCGCGGGAGATGGTCTGGAAAAGAGTAGCGCAGGGCTACATGGAATGTTTTTCGCGAGTTCGCAGCGACCGTATGGAGACTCCACGAGTTCAGTTCTCAGCCCGCGCCAGTCAAAAATCGCTGAATCAGCTTCCCGCACTGAACCTGGGCCACCTGCATCGGCTCACCGATGACACGGGAATGTGGCAGCACGCGATCTTCACCGTCCCGAACTGCGGAGAGGGCTACACCACTGACGATAATGCACGCGCGCTTATTTTTGCTGTGCAGCTGGAGCAAATGGATGATGCACAGTTTGCGAAAACTGGCGCAGCTACTGAGGATGGGATCAGGCAGGATTCCTCTTTCCGGTATTTGTCGTTCCTGGAGCATGCCTTTAATCCGGGGAAGGGTAGATTCAGGAACTTCCTCGGGTACGATCGCCGGTGGAACGAGGCTGAGGGCTCGGAAGATTGTCATGGGCGGGCTTTGTGGGGACTCGGAACCGTGCTGGGGCGATCCAGCGATCAGGGATTGAGGTCCGCTGCCGGGCGTTTGTTCGAGTTCTCCTTGCCCGCGGTTATGGAATTCAGAAGTCCTCGCGCCTGGGCGTATGCTCTGCTCGGAGTCCAGGAATACCTGGACTCCTATGGCGGGGACCGGGACGCGCAGAAAGTACGATCGGCGCTCGCCCGTCGATTGCTTGAAATGTATGAGTCGATCCGGAGTCCGGACTGGAAGTGGTTCGAGAATGTTGTGGCCTACGGGAACGCGAGGCTGCCGCAGGCGATGCTGCTGGTGGGATCGGCTTGCGCCGACGACCGTATGGTTTCCGCCGGTCTCGAATCGCTCGACTGGCTCATCGAAACCCAACGTTGCCAAACCAACGGCCAATTTGTGCCCATCGGATCACAAGGTTTCTATCGCCAGGGTGGTGAAAAAGCCCGCTTCGATCAGCAGCCGATTGAAGCCGCCGGCGCGGTTTCTGCGTGCCTGCAGGCCTACCGCGTAACCGGTGACACCCGCTGGCGCAACGAAGCCTGGTCGGCCTTTAACTGGTTTCTTGGCGACAACGATTTGCAAGTTCCTCTTTATGATTCCGTCACCGGCGGCTGCCGGGACGGTCTTCATCCTGACCGCGCTAATCAGAACCAGGGCGCGGAATCGACGCTATCGTTTCTGATGGCGCTGCTGGAAATGCGTGCACTGCAAGAGTCTGAATCATCGGAGATACACTCGTGACCGTTCCCGTCCGAAACCCTGTAGTCATTCCGAGTTCCAGCTACGAGCCATTGCTTCTTCGGCATCCTGGTAACCCGATCCTGACCCGCAAGGACTGGCCCTACTCCATTAATAGCGTGTTCAATCCGGGAGCGACACTGTTGGCGGATGGCACTACGTTGTTGCTTTGCCGCGTGGAGGATCGGCGCGGGTTGTCGCATTTTTGCGCCGCGCGCTCCGCAAACGGCGTCGATGGCTGGCAGATCGACAGCGAACCGACGTTAATGCCCAGCCCGAAGGATTTTCCCGAAGAAATCTGGGGTATCGAGGATCCGCGCATTACATTCGTGCCCGAGTTGCAGCAATACGCAGTCACGTACACCTCCTATTCGCGTGGTGGCCCGGGCGTGTCTTTGGCGCTGACCAAGGACTTTCGAACTTTCGAGCGTTACGGTGTGATCATGCCACCGGACGACAAGGACTCGGCGCTTCTGCCGCAGAGAATTGACGGATATTGGGCGCTGATCCATCGGCCGGCGACCAACCTCGGAGCCCACATATGGATTTCCTACTCTCCAGACCTGCGCCATTGGGGCAGACACCGGCTCATGTTGGAGGCGCGCCGTGGCGCCTGGTGGGATGCAAATAAGATTGGTTTGGCGTCGCCGCCCGTCGAGACTTCCAGAGGATGGCTCATGCTCTATCACGGAGTAAGGCACACGCCTTCGGGCTGTCTATATCGGTTGGGCCTAGCCCTGTTTGACCTGGAGAATCCGGCAAAGTGCATACTGCGGGGAGATTCGTGGATCTTCGGGCCGGAAGCCGAGTACGAGGTCCACGGCGACGTCGACGACGTAGTATTCCCCTGCGGTTATACGATGGATCCCGATGGCGACACGCTCAACATTTATTACGGAGCCGCGGACTGCTCCATTGCCCTGGCTCGGGCTAGCGTGCGCTCTCTACTGGATTGGCTGGACGCCAACGGATGTTGCGAGCGCCGGCAGCGAGCCCAGGATTTATGAAGCACGATTTGTCAGACAGGATTTGTGAGGGGGCCTTAATTTTGCATGTGAGCTATCTTGCTCAGACGCGAAAGCGAGCATCTGTCATTCTCTAATCTCCTGAGTGTGTCGAGGGAGCAGCGGACGCTGATTCGTAGCTCTCATTCCTAGGTCGTTGGGGCCCGGTCTAATCAAGACTCGGCGAAGCGACCACATCCAGCCAATCGGCATTCTTCATCCGCGTGTCCGTCTGCGAACCTGCGGCGGACACGATTCGACCCTAAGCTTTCTAACATTGAATCCAGGCAACACCTCATGCAGATGAGAGTAGTTAGCCTGTAAATAAAGAAAGGTCAAAAGATCATGCCTTTAATTCAACTCCTTGAAGTTCTCGTCGTGGTGGGTGTTCTTCTGTGGCTGGTGAATCGCTTCATCCCTATGCAGTCGTCCATCAAGTCAATTTTGAACGGTGTCGTGGTCATAGCCGTCGTTCTCTGGCTGCTCAATATTTTTGGGCTGTTTCATTCCCTTTCTGGAATCCGTCTCGGAAAAGGATGAGAGGCACGACGCCACTCACAGAAATACGTTACGAAACCCCAACTCTAGCTGAAGCTAGATGGAGGCAGGTACCTGCCCCAAGGAGATATTTGTGAAGACAAAGCTGTTGTTAGTCGCTGCAGTCGCGCTGAGTTTGCCAGCAGTAGCTCAGACCAATTCTCAAACCACGGTTGAAGTCGAGCATATGAGTTCGACTCCCACGTTCCGCGTAGTGGTCATCAGCCGTAGCGTGCAGGCCGTGAACTATCAGCACCGCAGCGGAAACTCGAAGCTGGATTTTGCCGGCACCACCTTGATGCCCTCCGCCAATGGAGAAGCCAAGGTAAACAGCCACCGCGGATCGATCGTGATCGACGCTGAATTTGGCGACCTGCAGAAACCCACGACATTCGGCAATGAATATCTCACTTACGTTTTGTGGGCCATTTCGCCCGAGGGCCGCGCCGTAAACCTGGGCGAAGTGCTGGTCGGCGATAACCATCGCAGCAAGTTGCAAGTGAGCACCGACCTTCAGGCGTTCGCCCTGATTGTCACTGCAGAACCTTACTATGCCGTTCGGCAGCCCAGCAATGTGGTTGTGCTCGAGAATGTCATTCGCGAGGACACCAAAGGAACCAGCGAGGCGGTAAACGCAAAGTATGAACTGATGGAGCGAGGCGGCTACCTTCCCACCGGCTACAAGTTCGATCCCGTAGTCCTGAATGCCAGGTTGCCTCTGGAATTTTTCGAGGCGCGCAATGCCCTGCGCATCGCACAATCTGAAGGAGCGGAGCAGTTTGCCCCGGACAGCTATAAGCATGCCGTTCAGCTGATGAACAACGCGGATGGCTACGCCGTAAACCGGCACATGGAGCGAAAGCCGCTGATCGCAGTCTCCCGGGAAGCGGTACAGACCGCGGAAGATGCGCGCGCCATCGCAGTTAAGAAGGAAGACGAGATGCGTCTGGCCGACGAACGCCAGAATTCGGCAGACGCCCAGGCCCACTCGCAACAGGAAGCAGAGGACGCTCGCCGGCAGAGGAACCAGGCTCAATCCGACACGGCGCAAGCCCAGGCGGCAAAGACTCAGGCGGAGTGGGATGCGGCAAAAGCCCGGTCCGACGCTACTGACGCACAAAATGCAACCGCGAAGGCTCAATCCGACATGGCGGCCAACCAGGCTTCGTCCGCAAGCGCACTCTCCGCGGCGCAAGCGGATGCCGAGCAATCCCGCCTGGCGGCACAGCAGGCTCAGCTGGCCGCGCAACAGGCCGACACCGACAAAGCCGCCATGCGCGCGAAATTGTCCGAGCAGTTGAATTCGATTCTCCAGACGCGCGACAGCGCGCGCGGGCTGATCGTCAGCATGTCCGATGTCTTGTTCGACACTGGAAAGTATTCATTGAAGCCGGGTGCGCGCGAGAAGCTGGCGAAAGTGGCCGGCATCCTCCTCGCCTATCCGGGGCTCAACATTGAAGTCGGCGGATACACCGATAACGTCGGCGGCGATGCCATGAATCAAACCCTGTCGGAGAACCGCGCCGGCTCGGTGCGCGACTACCTGGTGCAGGAAGGCGTGTCCACAAATTCAGTCAGCGCCAAAGGCTTCGGCAACACCTTGCCGGTAGCCTCCAACGACAACTCCGCCGGCCGGCAGCAGAACCGGAGAGTGGAACTTCTCGTGTCGGGCGAGGCCATCGGCAGCCCGGTCAACGCAACCACAGGAAGCTTGCAGTAGAGCAGTACGTAAACGATTCGAAATCAATAACGGAGGCAACACCTCATGAAACTGGTAGGAGTTATTAGCACAGCAGTTCTTTCCTTGGCGCTCGGAGTCGCAGTTCCGGCGTTCGCACAGGATCAGGATAAAGAGCGGGACGAACAGAAAGCCAAGCCTGCCCAGGACGAGAAAAAAGCGCAACCAGAAAAATCCGCAAGGCCGGAGGAGAAAAGGGCGCAGCCGGAGAAGACCGTCAAACCGGAAGAACGGAATGCGCAGCAAGAGAAAACGACCGCCAAGCCGGAAGAACGAAATGCGCAGCAAGAGGAAAAGAACACCAGGCCCGCGGAGAAGAACGCACAGCAGGAACAGCACGCCGCCGGCAACCGTGACCGCATTCCCGCCGACCGTTACAAGGCCCACTTTGGACAAGAGCACACGTTCCGCGTCTCCCAGGGCGATTACCGCAATCACCGCTTCGCCTACGGAGGCTATTCGTTCGGATTCGTTGACCCGTGGCCAAGCAATTGGCTGTACACGCAAAACGTCTATGTCATCGAGATAGACGGCATGTACTACCTGTGCAACCCGATGTATCCGGGCGTGAACCTCGCACTCACCTTCACACTCTAGTTGGCCTAGTCTGTTGCAGCTTACGGATGCAACCAGCTAACTGTGATCGGCGCGGGTCCATGTCCTGGACTCGCGCCACTTTCTTTTGCGCGCTGGCATCTCGAGGAAATTGATTCAACAGATTCACTCCAATAAGAAGTGAGCACTAGTGTACAGACTTGGCCAGTGCTGCCGTGGAATGCTTGCCTCGACGCGATGCTGTTTCATCCGCGCAGTTCACGGAAAGCAATGTACAACCGGCAATCCTAAGGATGATCTGGGAAGGTGGTTCAAAATGCGCACAATCCGTTTTCTGTCGTTTAGTTTTCTGATACTGGCCGTACTGGCCATACCGGCCATCTCGAAGGCGCAGCTCGGCCCGTCGATAACAATCGCTCCACCCGAACTGGTGGTGTACTCACAACCTCTTTGTCCTCAAAGCGGCTATTTGTGGACGCCCGGTTACTGGGCTTACGGCGAGGAAGGCTATTTCTGGGTGCCGGGCACGTGGGCCGAGCCGCCCGAGGCTGGCCTGCTCTGGACCCCCGGCTATTGGGGTTGGGGCGGCAATGCCTTCGCCTGGAATGAAGGCTACTGGGGTCCCACAATCGGTTTCTACGGCGGCGTCAACTACGGCTACGGCTATGGCGGCGTCGGCTACGGAGGGGGATATTGGAACAATGGAGCTTTCAACTACAACACCACGGTGAATAACATTGATGTCACGAGCATTCACAATGTTTACCGCAAAACTGTAATCAACACGACGGTAACCCATGTCAGCTATAACGGCGGCACAGGTGGAATTACCGCCCGCCCGAGCGCTGCGGAACAGACTGCGGCACATGAGCGTCATACGCCAGCAACGGGGGCACAGACAGGGCATCAACAGGCCGCGAGCAAAAACCACGAACTATTGGCGTCCGTGAATCACGGCAAGCCGCCAATCGCTGCAACCTCGAAACCGGGAGAGTTTACCGCCAAGGGCGTGGTAGCGGCCAAGGGCGCTCCAGCCGAGAACAAGGCAACTGAGAATAAGGCCGCGGCAACCCGCACGAATGAGAACAAAACAGCCGCGACGAAGGCAGCGGCAGCTCGCTCAAATGAGAACAAGGCAACCGCGACTAAGTCAGCCGCAGTTCGCTCGAACGAGAACAAGGCAGCCGCGACTAAGGCAGCGGCACCTCGCTCGAACGAGAACAAGGTCACTGAGACTAAAGCGGCCGCACCTCACTCGAACGAGAACAAGGCAGCAATGCCGAAGGTCGCCCATGCGCCCGCCGAGTCGAATAAGCCGACTGTTCCGGCTCACGCGCAGCCCGCTCCTCGTCCGGCTGCTGCGGCTCATGCGCAGCCCGCTCCCCGCCAGCCGACTGCGCCTCGCGCTGAAGCCGCGCCGCACACGCAAAGTGCGCCGCATGCCCAGCCCGCGCCGCATACGCAGACTGCGGCCCACGCACAGCCCGCACCTCATCCTGCGAAGGAAGCGCCTAAGCCCGAAGAGCGCCCTCGGAAGTAGCAAATTGGCGGCTTCGTGTTGCGCCAGTCTGTTCGTGTGAGAAGTTCTTATATCGGCGCGGGTCCAACCTCCTTGGCCCCGCGCAGCTTTTTCTCCGGCCGGACGCAGAGGTCGAAAAGCTTTCAGCGATGTCAAGTCGAGATCCATCGCTTTCACATCCGTATCTTCCACTCGGGAATTGATGCCCGATGAGCAGTTTTGACCATTAAGAGACCGGCAAAATGCCTATAAACAAGTTGATTTGCACGGTAAAGGAGCAGGACATGCTTGGAACTATATTGATCGTGATCTTGGTTTTGGCCCTGGTTGGTGCGCTACCGCGCTGGTCGCACAGCAGGGAGTGGGGCTATGCCCCAACCGGTGGCTTAGGGCTGGTGCTTTTCGTAGTCGTCATTCTGCTGATTCTCGGGCGAATTTGAACCATCGCGTTCTTGAATCAGCTCGGCGCAGGTTGTTATCGAAATCTGCGCCGGTCGGGACGCCGGTGGGGACAAGAAAGACTCCGAACGTCGGCGAGCCCGCTAGCCTCGCTCAACCAGCGAAAGACGCTGGCACTCACGCCCTACTCGGAAGAATCACTTCGACGGGTCGCCTCAGGACCCACTGATTGGGAAGAACTAATTTGGAAAGACGGTCAATTCTGATCAGCTTTTCGGGGCCCACAGTCTGATACTGGCTATTCACAAGGTTCTGACATTGCCAGGACCTTCGTGAACAAATTTTGTTGAGCGGAAATTCCCCACGTTCCGGAGGCTTCCATGAATCTGAGTCGGCTCGACCCTAAGCTGCTTGTGCTCGCCGCCGCGGTGATTGTGATCATCGCATTGTTTGCTTGGCTCTACATGCGAAACCGCAGGATTAAGACTGCAGGCCTGCGACAAAAGTTCGGCCCCGAATATGACCGCGCGGTGCTGACCCATGGGTCAGAGAGAAAAGCAGAAGCGAAACTCGCCGATCGCAAGGAACGGGTCGAGAAGCTCAACCTTCGCGATCTTGATCGGGGGGAAAGCGAAAGGTTTTCAAAACAGTGGGAGTCGGTGCAATCCCGGTTCGTCGATTCTCCCAAGGGAGCAGTCGCGGAAGCCGACGATCTGGTGTCCTCGGTAATGAAGGCTCGTGGCTACCCGGTGTCCGATTTCGATCAACGCACCGCCGATATTTCTGTCGACCATCCCCGCGTGGTCGAGAACTACCGGACCGCCCATGAAATTGCGCTGCGGGTGGGGAAGGACCAGGCGACCACAGAAGACCTGAGAACAGCGATGATTCACTACCGCTCTTTATTTGAAGAATTGGTGCAGGTGCCGGCGGCCGTTGAGACAAAAGCAGTGGCGTGATGACGCCCGCCACCGTTCTCTGTAATAGCAGAGTCAAGAAAAAATCGAACTTTGTCGAAGAAGATTTAGGAGAAGAACATGAAACCAAGTTCGCAAGACCGGACCGAGGGCAAGCTCCACGAAGTGAAAGGGAAGATCAAAGAGGAGGTCGGAAAGGCGACGAACGACCTCGATCTGGAAGTCTCAGGCAACGCGGAAAAGAAAGCCGGCACGGTTCAAAAATGGGTCGGTCGTGTCGAGAAAGCTGCCGGCGAATAGAGAACGTATCGAAATCCGCCCGCAAGAGTCACAGGAGGATACATGTCACAAACG
Organism: uncultured Acidobacteriaceae bacterium; assembly: GCA_963850805.1. GTDB lineage: Bacteria > Acidobacteriota > Terriglobia > Terriglobales > Acidobacteriaceae > Sulfotelmatobacter. The sequence continues at coordinate 119,719 of CAWKNF010000013.1, forward strand.
GTGGTGGAAAGAACGGCTGAACACATTGCCGACTCGGCTCGCCAGGCGTCGCGCGTAACCAGTGCGATTGGCGACGTGATCGAGGATGGCATGGGAGTAGTGAAACGTGCGGCGAAGCAGGGCGGCGATGCCGCCGAAGAATTATTGAATGAGACATCGAAACGCCTCCAGCGACACCCGGCGCTGACGATTGCGACCACCTTTGCCATAGGTGTCACCGCAGGGACGGTGATCGGCTGGATGATGAGACGACGGTAGATTTTGGAATACAGCGGCTCCGCCAGACAGAAGTTAAGACTTGGAAAAGGAGAACTACGATGACTACGACTGAGCAGGCCAAGTGCGCGCATCTCCCATGCCGATGCATTGCGCATGCGGGCGACAAATACTGCGGTCAAGCCTGTAAAGAAGCGGGATCCAAGGATGTAGAGATTGCGTGCCAGTGCGACCACGCACCTTGCCCGCTTACGGTGTGAAGAACACTAACGGTTGGTGCGGAGTCCTGTCTGAATTCACCAAGGAGAGTCTCGAAATGAAGATGCATCGCAGTATTCTCCTGGTAATCGCGGTCTTCGCCATCCTCCCGGCGCTGGCAACGGCGCAAGCGCTTGCCGATTCAGGCGATTCCTCGGGCGTGGTTGCAAGCATGGCCCCGGCGGCGACACCAGATCTGACGTACACGCGTCCGACGGAGGCAACCAAGCTCCACAACTACATCTTCGACGCGTTCGGTCCCTATCCCATCGTTGGTGCTGCCTTCGCGGCTGGCATCGGCCAGGCGTACAACACTCCGCCGGAGTGGAAGCAAGGCGCCGTGGGGTATAGCAAGCGGTTTGGGTCCGACTTCGGCATCGCGGCGGTCAGCACCACCGCGCGCTATGGTCTCGCCCAGGCCTTCAGGCAAGACACGTTGTACTACCGCTGCGAATGCAAGGGCGTGTTGCCACGGCTGCGCCACGCCGTGATCTCCACCCTTACCGCACGCCAGGGCAAAGATGGCCAGAGGGTCTTTTCTTTCCCGGCGCTCATCGCTCCCTACGCCGGTACCATGACTGCCGTCTACGCATGGTATCCCGGCCGCTACAACGGCAAGGATGCACTGCGCATGGGCAACTACACCATGCTGGGATATGTTGGCGGGAACATCGCACTGGAATTCCTTTACAGCGGGCCGCACTCATTGCTTTCTCGCATGCACCTCAACAACACGCGCGTGGCCCCAGGTCCGGGACCAAACCCATGATCGACCGCAGAATCAGTGCGGCTGCGGATGTGGCTGCGATCCTGCCGGAGCCGTCGACCCTGCCTGGGTCTTCCGCTGCTTCGACTACCGGCCTGATCAATCAATTCTTGGAATGGTTTGGCGATCTCGGAATATTTTCCTGGCGCGTGTTACGGGCCGCGGTGACCCCGCCGTTTGAATTCCGCGAATTATTTCGGCAACTCGACGAGATCGGCTCGAAGTCTCTGCCGCTGGTTGCCCTGGCCGGCGCCGCCACCGGAATTGTTCTCTCCTTGGAAGCCCGTTTCAGCCTGACGCGCTTTGGCGCCAAGTCGCTACTTCCTGCCGCAATCGTGTTCTCCATCATTCACGAGACCGGCCCCATCATCACCGGGCTGGTGGTAAGCGGCCGAGCAGGCGCCGGCATTGGTGCGGAGTTGGCATCGATGAAGGTGACTGAGCAGATCGATGCCATCGAGGCTTCTGCGGTAAACCCATACAGGCTGCTGGCGGCGACACGCATCCTGGCTTGCATCGTGGTGCTGCCCCTGCTCACGCTCGCAGCCGACTTCTGCGGTTTGATCATGGGCTGGCTTGCGCAGGCTTTGGTTGAGCCGCTCTCGTTACATCAATTCATCAATAGCGGCTTTAAGGGCGCCGGCTTCAACGACTTCCTGCCTCCCACATTTAAGACCCTGGTGTTTGGCCTGATCATCGGCCTCATCGCGTGTTTTCAGGGAATGCGAACCCAGGGAGGCGCAGCGGGCGTGGGCCGTGCAGCCACCAGTTCGGTGGTTTTGTCTTCGCTGTTCGTGATCCTGGCCGATGTCGTGCTGGTGAAACTCATCATCATATTTTTCCCATGAGCCCCCAGCAGAGTCGCGAAACAATTATGGACACCGTCGATCAAATTCCGATTCAAGCCGCGATTCAAACCGCGGCAACGCAAGCCGAAGCCGAAGAAGACGGTAGCTCGGCGGTTATCGCCGTCGAGGAATTGCATAAGTCTTTCGGAAGTCAAAGGGTTTTGAACGGGATTAGCCTCGCCGTGAAGCGCGGCGAAACCCTGGCGGTCCTGGGGCGAAGCGGCACCGGTAAGAGCGTATTGCTGAGGCTCGTCATCGGTTTAGAGAAGCCAGACTCGGGATCGGTTCTCATCCATGGTCAAGACATCTCCGGCCTGGCGCTCGACCGGATGGGCGAAATCAGAAAGAAGATGGGTTTTCTGTTTCAGCACGCCGCGCTCTACGATTCTCTGACCGTCGAACAGAACGTGGCCTTTCCGCTGCAGCACCATAAAAAAGAGATGTCGAGATCTGAGCGCGGCGACCGCGTCAAGGAACTGCTCGCGGAAGTGGGAATGGAGAGCGCTCTGGCCAAAATGCCCTCCGACATTTCCGGCGGCATGCAGAAACGCGTGGGGTTGGCGCGAGCGCTGGCGTTGGAGCCGGATATTCTTTTGCTCGACGAGCCCACTGCCGGTCTTGACCCTATCAGCTCCGGCGAGATCGACGACTTGATTCTCAAGCTCCAGCAGGAGCATCACGTCGCGTCTATCGTCGTGACGCACGATCTGCACAGCGCGAAGACCATAGCAGGCCGTCTCGCCCTGCTCAATGAGGGAGAAGTTGTAATTCAAGGCAGCTTTGAAGACCTTCAGGAAAGTGACATCGAGTTTGTCCGGGAATTTCTTAAGCATTCGTAGGAGACCATAATGTCGAGAGCGGCGCGGTTGGGAGCTTTCATTGTTGCGACCCTGGCAATTCTGGTGGCTGGTATCTTCGTCATCGGGGGTAAGCAATATCTTTTCAGCTCGACCTACCAATTGAAAGCGCAATTCGATAACGTGGTGGGTCTCGATGCGGGGGGAGACGTGCGCGTGGGCGGAGTTCACGTTGGTACCGTGCACGCCATTTTTTTGCCCCACAAACCCGGCGACAAGGTCACGATCGTCATGGATCTGAGCAAATCGACCCACCAGATCATCCGGCAGGACTCCGTGGCCTCCATCGAAACCGAGGGGTTGTTGGGCAACCAATATCTGGCGATCTCGTTTGGATCTCCCGGCGTAGCTGGCGTGTGGGATGGCGACACAATCGCCAGCCAGCCTCCACTGGAAATGTCGGACCTGCTCAATAAGATGAGCGGCATTCTGGATAGCAGCCAGCAGGCCATCCACAATGCCACGCAGGCTACGGCGAATCTGAACTCGATCAGCGCCAAGATCAACGCAGGCCAGGGAACCGCAGGGGCGCTGGTGAATGACAAGCAGCTTTATAGCAACCTCGAACAGACGTCGAGCGCCATGCGCGACACCATGGTCCACGCGCAGGCGGGGGTTACCGACTTCGAAGAGAATATGGAAGCCATGAAGCATAATTTCTTCCTGCGCGGATATTTCAAGAGTCGCGGCTATGAAGATTCTGCTGAACTCGCCCGGAATGAAATTGAACGATTGCCTCAAGTCGCAGCGGCAAAGGAGTTCACCTACTCGTCGAAGCAGCTTTTCGATAAGCAGGATTCTGCAAAACTGAAGAACCAGAAATCTCTCAACGCTGGGGGCGAGTTCCTGCGCGATAACCAGTTCGGGTTTGCAGTGGTGGTTGCATCCTCCGGCATGGCGGGCGATACTCAGAAGGATCTGGTGCTGACGGAGGCCCGCGCCATGGTGGTGCGCGAATATCTTGTGGAGCATTTCGGATTCGATGATAGTGAACTGAAGACTTTGGGAGCTGGCAAACAGACGGATGCGGGTTCGGATGCCGCCTGGGGTACGGTGCGGATTCTCATCTACCCAGCCGGAACCGAAATTCCGCCCAATAAGCAAAGCCATGCTGCTGTCTCATCCGAAGCCACCTCGGGCCCGCGGGTCCAGACTGCTGAAGCTTCTAAATGATCTATTCACAGCATCAATAGCTAATAGTAATACATTGAATGCCAATAATCCCAACTGGCTAGCCGTTCTAAACCGGGAAGTCATAGCCTGCACCCGCTGCGCGCGCCTGGTTGCGTATCGCGAGCAAGTGGCCCGCGAGAAGCGCCGCGCTTACCGCGACTGTGAGTACTGGGGCAAGCCTGTGCCTGGCTTCGGCGATCCCGAGGCGCGCGTCCTGATCATGGGTCTGGCTCCCGGCGCGCATGGCTCCAATCGCACCGGTCGCCCCTTCACCGGCGATGCTTCGGGCAAATTCATGTTCCCGGTGCTGTATGAAACCGGATTCGCCAGCCAGCCCAACGCCACGGGCCGCAACGATGGACTCACGCTGAAAGATTTGTACATCACTGCCGCGGTTCGCTGCGCCCCGCCCGCCAACAAGCCGCTTCCTAAAGAACTGTTAGAGTGTTCGCATTTTCTTGACCGCGAGATTGCAGGATTAGAAAAGGTAAAGGTCGTGGTCGCGCTCGGCAAGATCGGCTTCGATGCTTATCTGAACTATATGAAACGGCGCGGCCTGCTCTTCAGCAGGCAAGCCTATCCCTTCAAACATGGCGCCAGTTACCGGTTACCGGACGGTAAGTTGTTACTGGCCTCTTACCATCCTTCAAATCAGAACACGCAGACCGGAAAGCTCACGCGGGAAATGTTTGTCAAGATATTTAAGCAGGCGGCAAGACTTGCCGATGAGTAAGTTGAGGCGCCGCCGAAGCCGGATCGTTGCACCCTGCCCCATGGCATGGGGTCACAATCGACAAACCGGGGTCATGAACCGGGGCGGCGCCGTTGGTTTGTGTAGGCTCGCGAAATGGAGAAGTGTTCCAACCGGAACATAGATGCTGAATGTTCCAACTGGAACATTTTGTGCGGGCAATAGCGTAAGGATCAAGATGTATGTATAATGCTCGTAAATGAAACCATCCAAGGCGGTTAAGACGGGCCGGAAGGCTCGACCCCAAAAGACCCAAAAAACCAGGAAGACCCCCAAGACGATCAGCTTGCAGGCGGTGGCGGCGGAGCCGAAGCGGCGCTACATTTTGCTGCGGGATGTGGGGGTGTTATACCGGCCGCTCAAGAAGCCGGTCACGCTGCGGCTGGATGCCGATGTAATTGCGTGGTTCAAGAAATCGGGGAGCGGCTACCAGACACGGATCAATCGAGCGCTGCGGAAAATGATGGAAGATGAGATGAAGGAAGGGAAGAAATCGGCAGGGGAGTGAAGATCGAGGCTTCGGGCAGCGACATGGCGAATGGTTTTTTCTCGTTTAGTACGGTCGCGCGAGATATGCAGTGAACACCGCCGCACCAGCAGAGGCGAAATGGGCTCGGAGCTAGGTCGGCAAGGAGTAAGCATCGTCTCTGCGCGGAATTGAGATTCTCCTGTACGCATTGGTGAAGCGAACTCGGACGAGCCAGAAAATCAGCAGCCCTAGTGGCAGCAGAGCGGGCACCAAGAGCACGGGCGATCCGCGCAGCCAAGCGGGAAATACCTGTTGCTGCCCGAGGAAGAAGGAACCTGTAGCGATAAACCAGCCAAAGCACATGCGCCAAAGATGACGAGCGATCCGTCGTCTGCCGGAAATCCCGCGCACGAGCATGCGCAGGTCTCCGATGCCAGCAAATAGAATCACCGAACTCATGAAAACCTGCATGAAGGCAAACGTTCCGGGATCCACCGGTTCCCGCCCAGTCATCTTTTGGAGTCCGTGGAACACGCCGAGAACCCCGATTGTCAACGCAAACAGACATCCAACCCAATCCAAAATGCCGGTTTCTCCGTCTCTGCGCCTGGCCGTTGCCCATGCTGTCGCCACCATATAGATCGTCAGAAAGCCGCCAAACACGTTGTTGGTTTGGTGTTTCATGTAGGCGAGGTATGAGGCGAATGTCGCCATGACCAGCATCGACGCGACGAAGACGTTTCCCGCCACTCCGTGCGAGCGGGAGCCTTTGCGAAATGACATTGCGGCGGCGCCCGCGAACATGGCCAAGACGCCAGCAGTAATGTGAAAAACCAATAACGGCAGTCGCATTCTTGTGCACTCCTTTCTGGCGACTAATGAGCGCTACCGGGATATACGCGCCAGGAGATAAAAAAGATCCAGGATGGAAGACTTTCTACGGCAGGGGGCTCCGTGCCGAGGCTTCGTTCTCATGCGCTGTCGGCAATCGTCTTCAAGTGCCCACCATGACGGGTTCGGGTTCCAGGCGGACGCCCCAGATTTCTTCCACGCGATGCTGGATCTCTTCTTTCAGGGCGAGGACGTCGGCGGCTTTGGCTCCGCCGCGATTGACGATCGCCAACGCGTGTCTGGCGGAGATGCCAACGCGCCCAAATCCGAAACCTTTGGCGAATCCGGAGCGCTCGACCAGCCAGGCTGCGGAAACTTTCTTGCGGGTTTCGAGGGCGGGATAGCTGGGCACGATTAATCCTCGCGCCGCAGCCCGCCGCTTCAGATCCTCATGCTGTTCTTCTGAGAGCACCGGGTTCTTGAAGAAGGAACCGGCGCTCTGGCAGTCCGGGTCCCCCGGGGTAATGAGCATGCCCTTGCGGGCGCGGATATGCCGCACAGCCTCGCGTGTTTCGGCGAGATTCGGCGGCGTTTCGCGGCCTTCGAAATGCCGCTGGAGGTCGGCGTATGCGATATGTGGCTTGCCTCCGGGCGTGAGAGCGTAGGTAACGCGGAGAACGATGAAGCGTCCGCGCTCGGTGGTGTTGAAGATGCTGGTCCGGTAGCCGAACTCGCAGGCTTCGGGGCAAAGCTCGCGAACCTGATTATCTCTTGAGTCGAGAACCTGCACTGAGGCAATGGTCTCGGCGACTTCCTGCCCGTAGGCGCCGACGTTCTGCACTGGTGTGCCGCCCACGCTGCCCGGAATGCCGCTCAGGCACTCGATGCCAGCGCAGTGGGCGATCACCGCGTGAGAGACGAACTTGTCCCAGGATTCGCCGGCGCCAGCGTCGAAAAGAATTTTGCCGTCTTCACCGCGTCCGCTGCGCTGGACCTGGTTAATGCCTTGAATCGCGATTTTCAGCACCAGGCCCGGCCAACCGGCATCAGCGACCACGAGGTTACTGCCGCCGCCTAGAATAAAGAGAGGCAGATCGCGTGAGTGCGCGAATGTTACCGCCTCCTGCACTTCCACGGCATTGCCGGCCTCGACGAAATACCTCGCCGGACCTCCGATTTTGATGGTGGTCAGCGGCGCGAGCGGAATGTTTTCGAGCAGAAGCACAACTCATTTTCAAATATACACACGGCTGGAAGCGGGCGCATCGGCTTGCGGGTTACGGGAGTGCATCACCCGGAAATGAAAAAGGCCCGAGTACGTCACGCCAAGGACCGCAAGACACTCGCCCCACGTCTGCCCAGTGCTTGTCAGAATCGGGTGCGTCCACTATAGTTAGCCCGATTTTTCATCCAAAACAAACAAGGAGGAACTAAAGATGCGCAAGCTCACACTGGTTGCATTGTCTCTGCTTGTGTCTGGCTCGGTAGCGATGGCCCAGAGCAAGGTTGACACCAAGTGGCACTGCCCGAAGGCCACGACGGAACACAAAATCGACGTCCCCGACGCACCGGATCACAGCTATTGGATCGGGCAAGGCAGCTGCGAGGCGACCTCAAGCAGCGGTGACCTGAAGGAAAAGAGCGGTACGTTTACGGAATTCCACGATCAATGGAAAACCAAGTTCAACCTCCACGGCTACTACGTCGCGACTACCGAGGATGGCGACAAGATTACCTACATGTATGAAGGATCCGCTACCACGGACCTGTCGAAACCCCTCGCCAACAAATGGAAGATTGTGGCCGGTGCTGGCAAGCACAAAGGCATCAAGGGTTCCGGGACCTGCGCCGGGAAAGCCACTGCAGACGGCTCGGCCTTTGACTGGGAATGCACTGGCACGTATTCGATGAGCACGGGCAAGTAGCTTCGGAATTCGCCACGAAAACTAGCTTCTTAGGAGGGGTTGGATCCTTCGAAAACCCGGGAGAGCCAGAGAGCTACCGTCTCCGGGCAAGTTTCAAGCCACCTCCAGTGCAGGCGTGCACCGGTAGCACGGAGCAAGTAGTATTCGTTGACCGGGCGGTCATCCTGCATAGCGGGAGCATTTACGTCCGCGGAGATCAGCCAGTCGACCGAAACTTCTCTCTTCAGCATGACCGCAAACTGTTGTTCGGCAGTTGGAAACGGCCCCCACTCCACCAAGTCAGAGGCTGCGCCTGGCGGCGTGCGTTGTGCCAGTTCCGCGGCAGACCGAAGCGGGATGGGCCGTCGGCTGGCGAGGTAGTGAATGCCCATGCCCTCGATCGAAATAAACGCGCGGACATAGGGGAAAGACTCTTTCAAGGCGCGGGCAATTGCGGCGGTAGTGGCTAGATCACCACCGGGATACCACTGCTGCAGGATGCCGTCCGGCCGCAATCGCTTTTTGGCGGCGGAATAGAACTCGCGCGAGTACAGCAGGCTTGAGCCGGCTGCCTCTACGGGCGGCGGCGGATCGATTACGATCACATCGTACTGTTCGACAGTGCGCTCAAGAAAACGCCGGCCGTCGTCCACCACTACGTGGGAGTGCGGCGACTTCAACACTTGCGAAGCGTCAGCGTGGTAATACCAGAAAAGTGCCGGAACGCTGGGGACGAGATCCACCACCGTGGAATCAATTCCCCAGGACAATGCCGAACGGTGCGTCGTACCCATGCCGAAACAAATGACCAAGGCATTTTGAGGAGGACGGTCAAGGAACGCCAGGGGCATGGTGACCATCACTTTGGTGATGGGCGTCAGGAAGGTCATACTCACGCCGTTCACGTAAAGCAGCCTCTGCATTCCCTGGCCACCCGCGACGACGGTGGCGGTGCTGTCACGGCGCACTTGCGCCCCCGGAATCTGTTGTACGTAGCCCTGCGTCATAAAGATCAAACCACCCGATGCAAATAAAATCACGATCAGCGCTATGGCACGCTGAGCGGTGAAACGCTTTAGGGATCCGGCCGGGAATAGTGCGAACGACAAGGCGATCAGCAACCAGGGAAGAGCAAGCACGGTGAGGGCGTGCCGCTCATCGAGACGCGGCAACAAGATGAAACCCGCGGCCAGCGGACCGAGAATGCAGCCGGCAACATTTACCGCGTAGCCGATTCCCGCGCGGTCAGGATCGCCTTCCGAGAAACGGTCAACCAGCCTCGGAGTCAGGAACCCCAGAAGCCCGCTGAACGCGGCGATACCGAGGGGAACGCGCAGCCACCACGGAAGCATCCTCAGGCGGGAGTCGGCGGTGAGCAGGGGAATTAAGGCGGCGAGCCAAACGAATAGCCAGACCAGAGGGCCCTCGTTACTACGCCGACGGCTCCAGACGCGGTATACGCTGGACCCGATAAACATCGCGGCCAGATAAACACCCAGGATAATTGCGAACGAATAAACCAGATTACCAAGAAACACCGAGTACTCCCTGGTCCAGACCACCTCCATGCCCATGCTGGTGAGTCCGGTGGCGAATAGTAACCAGAGGGTGCTGTTGCCAAACATCTGACGAACGGTGAGTGACGGTTTATCGGCGGCATCCTGTTGAACTTGGTCACCGCCGTCCGCTTGCGGAGCTTGCTTGCCGGCCAGCCAAAGAGCTGTGCCGCAGACCGCAAGATTGAGCACCATTCCAAATCGCAGGGTCACGGTAAAGCCGAACATCTCGATAAACAGCAGGGGAATCAATGCTCCGGCCACGGCGCCCAGCACGTTGGCGAGATAAAGAAAGCTGAATGAGCGTCGCGACTCAAGGCGCTTGTCGCTACGGATGGCAAACATTCCCAGGGGAATGGTTGCGCCCATGCACGCGCACCACGGAACCAGACTGCATGCCAGCCAGATACCGGCGGCAATGTAGTAGCCGCTTGACGACAAGGAAAGACTATTTCCGACGTGCTCCAGCACGAGGCGGCCAGTCAGCAGTTCCAATGGCACAACTACGGCGGAACAGCCAATAAATAGCTCGGCCATGGCGTAAAGATGTAGCGGCGGAGAGGTGAGACGTCGCGCGTACTTGCGCAGCAGGTGCCCGGCGGCCCAGGAGCCGATGCCTAATCCCGCCATGAAACTGGAGAGCACAATCGACACCATGGCCGTAGTGACGCCAAATTCCGCCATGGCCAAGCGAAGCCAGATTAATTCGTAGAGGATGCTACAGAATCCGGAAATGAAGAAGAAGGCAAAGTACCAATTCCGGCCACTCGTCGCAACCGCTGCTGCTTCCGTTCGCGCCGCCTCAGGCTCGGGGAGAGAAACTTCCATCGCGGTTGGCATCGTCTCAGTGCTCACAGGTTACTCCTTTGGCGCCGGGAAACTCGAACCATTGGGTCGTAGCGCTTCGTAGGACACCCGAAGGCTTACTCTCTCAAGTCTCGCAGTCAGTTACAGAGTGCAGGCAAAGATAACTTCCTGTCATGGTAACGAAGGTCACCAGCCCCAGCGACTGGCGGTGAATCGAAGTTTGGAGGAGGATCCGATCTTCTGCAGGAAGGCTAACGCCAATGATCCCCAGGTGGGGCAGCATCTCTAACTGATGAGCTCTTGATGAGGAATCATGCGAGGATCACTTACCGAGGCAACCGGTTCTTTTGCTAAAGCTTTGGCGACAGCGTCCTGAACAGCACCCTGAACTTCAGCTACTGCTGTGGAAACCGCCTGCTCAACGTTGTTACTCGATTCTGCTGCTGCCGCTTCGGGCTTGATCAATCGCACCCGGAATTCGACCCGTTCGCAGGCAGACATGCTGTCGTAGAAACCACGGTAAGCTTTCAACTGCTCTTGAAGGTCCACTGCCAACTCTGCCTTACAAATGCTGCACACTGGCGATACCATTTTTTCCAAATAATCGCTACTCTTGAAATCGAATATCGTTCCATGTCCGCATTGAGAGCAGGTGAGGCTAAGTACGTGGAGTTCTCTTACGTTGAAAACCAATTCCTGTTCGCTCATCCTCGGGTGCCCTCTGTCATCACGGTAGGCGTATTCCCGGTCCGCTTCTAGTTACGAAAAGGCGTGGTGTTGGAAGCGAACGGCTAGCTGATGTGGGCAGCTCGCTTCCCGAATCGGGAAACTCAGTAAAGTGACGTTCTTAACCTGCGCGATATCGATCTTCGTGTTAGCCGAGAACAATATCCGGCAGTTCGGCGAGCGTTGTGATTTGCGCGTCAGGCGTCTCCGGGATCCACTCTGGCGCCTGTCCGAAGCGATTACACCACAGCGCGCGGAAACCAAACGCCTTGGCGGAGTATGCATCCCAGCCATTGGAAGACAGAAAACAGATGCGGGACGCGGCCACTTTCAGCCGGGAACAGGCTAGCCCGTAGACCGAAGGATGCGGTTTGTAGATCTTCACTTCCTCCACCGACAAAATCGCATCGAACAAGTCGGTGATGCCCGCGTTGGCCACCGCTGCAGCCAGCATGGCGGGCGTTCCGTTCGAGAGGATGGCGAGCTTCATCCCGGCGGCCTTCAAGCGGTTCAAGGTGTCAGGAACTTCCGGGTAGGCGCTTAGAATCAGATACAGATTCATCAGCCGGGCGCGCAGAGCAGGGTCATCGAGCTTCAGCGTTGACAGCGCGAAGTCGAGGGCATCGCCTGTGACTTGCCAGAAATCCGCGTGATGCCCCGCGAGGCCGCGCAGCCAGGTGTATTGCAGTTGCTTCGCGCGCCACAACTCGGCAAGCGGCTGCCATTTTTCACCCAGCGAGTCCTGTGCCGAGCGCGCCGCACTGTTGACGTCGAACAGCGTGCCATAGGCGTCGAACACGCAGGCCTCAATGCCTTGAAGCTTCAGGGTGGTCATCCTGCAATCTCCCGTTTTCAGGTTAATCTACCGGAGCGCGAACGGCCACATTCTCCATTCCCCGGTGTGATCTCGGTCACTTACTGCCGAGACGATTGTCACAGCGGGCCGAAACTGCTGGAGCTGTAATGAAGTGCAGAGAGCTGCGAAGGAAGCCTGAGAATCAATCCGAAATCCTTCCAGGGGGCAACAATGGTGAACGACAATTTAGTGAAGTGTCCGCTGTGCGATGGTTTCACGCATATCGACAAGCCTGAACTGCTGGCAGCGTTGAACGATTCCAAGATCCGTCAACAGATTGAAAACTACCTTGCAGAATTGCTGCGGCGTCCGGGGGGCGAACTCGCCAGCGTCTCCGCGGGCCAGTCGCAAGGGCGAAACTTCAACAAGGACGTCCACAACTGGAATCCGAATATACCTGTGTGGCGGCGGAGTCCGAAAGAATAGCCGGCTTCCTCAGATGTTTCAAAGATCCAGGAAGGCCCGGACCGAAGTCAGATCCTCGCCGGCGCGAATAAGAAAGCCGTTGCGCCTGAAAATGAGCTGCATGGCAATGTTGTCGGTCAACATTTCCGCGGAGAGGTGGCTTAACTTTTCATCGCGGGCGATCTGGACCACGCGGCGGAGCAGTTCATTCCCCAGTCCAAGTTTCTGGTACCGATCCGCAACCAGCACAGCGACTTCCGCTTCATTCCCGGAGTGAAGCCGGTTCATGCGCCCGACGGCAATGATGCGGTGCTCTCCCGTGGCGGGGTCGGTGCATTCGGCGACCAAGGCCATTTCGCGGTCATAGTCGCCGAAACAGATGCGCAAAAGCCGTTCATGCGACACCCGCCGGCTCAGGCTGAGAGAGGCGAAGAAGCGCAAATAGACGCTGCGGTCGGAGAGCGTCTCGTGGAACTTGACCATCAGCGGTTCATCTTCCGGGCGGATCGGTCGGATCGTCACCGGGGTTCCATCCTTCATTGTCCAGGGCGAGACATATTGCGAGGGATAGGGGCGGATGGCGGGCTTGGGGAGCTGATCAAGTGACACGGCGGGATTGTGCAACACGATTCTGGCATCGAGGGCCAGCAAGCGCTCGGGTGAAGCCAGCAGGGGATTGATATCAATTTCCGCGATCCACCGCTGCTCGAGGACGAGCTGGCTGAAGCGGACTAACAGCTGCTCCAGCGCGGCCATGTTGACAGGTTTGCGTCCACGAACTCCTTTAAGCGCCGTGAGGATTTTCGTTTGCTCCATCATTCTCTGCGCGAGAGTTGTATTCAGCGGGGGCAGCGCCAGAGCGCGGTCGCGATACACTTCGACCATCTGGCCGCCGGAGCCGAACAAGATCACCGGTCCAAACTGCGGATCGACGCTGCTGCCAAGGATTAACTCGTAGCCATCCAGCTTCACCATGAGCTGCACGGTAACCCCGGCGAATTGTTCCGGGCCGGCCTTCTCGGCAACAGAAGTCTTTATGGCGCGAAAGGCGGAGCGGACCGCCGGTTCGTCCTGCAGGTTCAGCTTGACTCCCCCCACATCGGTTTTGTGCGTGATGGTTTGGGAGAAGACCTTAAGCACGACCGGAAATCCAATTTCTGAAGCGAGCCTGGCCGCATCGTCCTCGCTAGTGGCGACGCGTGTTTCCACCGTGGGGATGCCGTAGAGCGACAACAACTGCTTCGATTCAGGCTCCGTGAGCAGAACGCGGCCGTGGCTTCGCGCATTCCGAATGATCTGCTCGACCTGATCGCGGGATGCGCTCGCCATCTCAGATTGTTCCGTGAGAGTAGGAGTTTCGTACAGTCCGCGCAGGTTGTAGGTGTAGCGCCACATGTAGGTGAAGGCCCGCGCCGCGGTATCGGGATAGCCAAAGGTGGGAATGCCCGCCGAATTCAGGGCGGCTTCGCCCGCTGCAACGCTGTTCCCTCCCATCCAACTGGCAAGCACAGGCTTGCCATATTGCTTGGCGTAAGACTTCAGGCGCTCCGCGATCTGCGAGGGATCGGTCATCGCCTGCGGGGCAAGGATGACCAGGAGGCCATCGCTATTGGGATCTTGCGAGGCAATTTCGAGAGCGCGGGCATAACGCTCCGAATCAGCGTCGCCCAGAATATCGATGGGATTGTTGTGACTCCAGTGGGCGGGGAGGAACTCATTCAGGCGGTTTACGCTCTCCGGGGAGAGCTCAGCGAGTTCTCCGCCATTCGCTACCAGCGAGTCAGTGGCCAGGACTCCAGGTCCGCCAGCATTGGTCAGGATGGTAAGGCGTGGACCTTTGGGGCGGGGTTGCCTGCCGAGTACTTCCGCCATATAGAAAAGGTCCGCGATGCTGTGCACACGCAGAACTCCCGAGCGGCGAAAGGCTGCATCCAACACCTCGTCGCTGCCGGTGAGAGCGCCGGTGTGCGAGGCTGCGGCGCGGGAGGCGGCTTCGGAGCGGCCGGCCTTGATCACGATGATCGGCTTGCTGAGTGCGACTTCGCGAGCGGCGGACAAGAACGAGCGCGCGTCTCCTACGGATTCCATGTAGAGCAAAATGCTTTTGGTGTGTGGATCGTCGCCGAAATAATAGATCAAATCACCCCAGCTCACATCCAGCATGGAACCCGTGGAGATAATCGCGCTGAAGCTCACTTCCTCGCGTTGGCTCCAGTCGAGAATTGCCGTTAGCAGCGCTCCGCTTTGACTGAGGAAGGCGACACTGCCGGCGTGCGGCGCGTCTTTAGCGAAGGTGGCATTCAACCCGATGGTCGGGTTCATGATGCCCAGGCAGTTGGGGCCAATCAGGCGCATGGAACCGCGGCGCAACTGCTCTTGAATCTGCCGCTCGAGTGCAACGCCCTCGGTACCTCGCTCCTTGAATCCGGCGGAAATGACAACCGCAGATTTGACGCCGGCATCCACGCACTCTCCGATGAGCTGTGGGACGGTTACGGCAGGCGTGGCAACCACAGCCAGATCCACGGGTTGTGGAACGTCGCGAATGCTCTGGTAAGCTTTGAGCCCCAGCACCTCCTTGTGCTTGGCGTTGACGGCATACACTTTGCCCCGGAAGCGGCCGTGCAGCAGGTTTTCCAGTAGGGCCCGGCCCACGGTGCCCATGCGATCGGTGGCGCCGATGACGGCCACTGAGCCGGGAGTGAACATCGCATCCAGGCAATGCTTCGGTGGGGATGCTGGCTCCTCCACGTGTGGCGGACGCCCCACGAGACCAGCCTCGGTCGAACCCATAGAAGCTCCTCACTCCTCAACCCAGTCGCGTGTGAAACCGGCGCGGCAAGGATAAACCATCGGCGAACGCTTCGCTTTGGCATTCGCTCAAGCCCCGGCGAGCTTCCGGTGCAGCCAGGCTGTTCAAACACGAACTGTGAGCACTGGACACGCAGCATGCGCCACGATGTGCTGGTCCGTGGTGTGAGCCAAGTGAGTAACTGCAGTCACGGCACCGTGCGGCGGTCGCACGCCCAGAACGATCAAATCTGCCCCGCGATATTTGGCAATTTCCAGAATCTGGTCCGCCGGTGAAGCGAACTGCCGACCGAATTCGACCAGGCATTCCACATCGCACCATGGCTCGGCTTCAGCTGGCACCAATTCGTTAAGACGACGCAGCACAGACGTGGTGACCGCCTCCAAGTCTATTATGCCCGCGGCGGGTTGCTCGACAACATGGAGCAACGCCAGATGTGACTGTTCTTCCTCGGCCAGCGAAACCGCATACGGCAGGGCAGCCAAGGATTCTTCACCAAAGTCTGTTGCTAGCAGGATCTGGTGAAATTGAATTTCATTATTCGGCTTGCAGGGCACGTTCGGTCCCACACTCAGAACAGGACAGGCAGCCTGCCGGAATATCTTCTCGGCGACGGAGCCCATCAACAATTTCCGGGCGCCGGTGCGGCCATGAGTACCAACAACAATCAGGTCAATATCGTGGTTGGCGATAAGCTGGGAGAGCACGTTCCAGACTTCGCCTACACCGAAAAGCGCCTCATGCGGTACTCCCTGGAGTTGCTCGTCCAGACGAGCGGTCACTTCCCGCTGTAATTGGTCCTCCTGCTGAATATGAGCCGGCCAGCTGTCCGGCGCGGTGAAAAGGAAATCTTGCGAAGGCACCACGTGGGCGCCGTATAACCTGGCCCCGTATTGACGGGCGATGGCCAGGGCGTAAGGCAACGCGGTGCTGGAATGGGGAGAAAAGTCCGTAGCAAACAATATGTTCTTGAGCGCGATCCGCTTACCTGCTGCCAAAGTTGTCATAAAGCACCTCCAAGATTTGATTGCAAACATCCATGCACTTCAAGTCACAACCTGCACCGGAAACTCAGCCAGAAAGTTCGAACGTTATGGTGATCGTGGTCTCCACTTCTATCGGTTCACCGTTGAGCAAAAATGGACGGTAGCGCCATTGCCTGACGGCGTCTATCGCGGCCGGTACCAGCATGGGATGTCCGCTTACCAACCCAATGTTTTCAATCTCGCCAGTCTTGGCAATGATTGCAGTAAGTACCACCTGACCCTGAACGCGAGCTGCGCGTGCAATCGGGGGGTATGGAGGCTCAACCTTTCGAATCAAAGATCCCGTCGTTACACCCTGGGACATTCGGATGCGTTTGGGTGCCACGGGAATTGCCAGTTTTGGCACGGACGCAACAGTTGGCGTCGATCTAATAATCCCACCGATTACACCGCCTAGCTGACCGCCAGGAATTCCACCTGGAACTCCGCCGATAACTCCACCAGAAGACAAGGCTGGCGGCGCCTCGTCCTCTCGAATCATCTGCACCTTCTGCGGAATCCTGCCGGGAGTGCGTAAACGGCCATCCATAATGTCAGTTCCCACGCGCTGTACGACCTTGGTGGCCGCTTCGGCTGCGGCAGGCGGTGGGGGCGGAGGCGGAGGCGGAGGTGCGATTAGAAACGAAAGCAATTGCTGCCTGGGCAGAGTTTCCGTATACATCAACGGCACGAGCAGCAAGCCAGCCACGAGCAAGGATTGAAAGAAAATTGACAATACGGTTGCCAGAGTTCGGCGGCGACGCTGCAGGCCACTTGCTTCCAACAGAACATCTGCAAATAGCCGACCCTCCGGCGCTGGTATCGGGGAAGGCAGCACTCGAGGCGGGCGCCTTACCTCGACCGGCTTTTGAACCTCTGGTTCTCTGACTTCGGTTGCGGTGCTCATGGAAACCTCCATCCGCACAGCTTCCATCGCTCCTGTACGTAATAGATTCTGCTCTCAGAAGGGCCTCGAGACCGTGCTTCAAGTCACGGTTCTTGGTGATATTGAACACGTGTGATGGAAGGTACAGACTGCGCTGCAAAATGGCCCGATTGTGATTCCCATCACGTGTTGCAGTGAGCGAGAGCATCGCGTCGTTCTTGCAATGGCAGCAAACTGCGCAGAGGAGTTTCCATCCCGGGCTGGAAGGGAACACGACTTCATCTGAGCCGGCGTGGAATCAGGAGGCAGAAATGGCAACCATGACGTCACATCTGTTGGAGCGCGAATCAAAATCCACGGGCACGATGCGGGCGCTCGTATTTCACGGGCCAAACCAAATTGCGATCGAAAGCGTGCCCGTTCCAAGAGCGGGCGTCGGAGAAGCCGTACTTCGAGTGACGCTGACAACGATTTGCGGCACTGACATTCACATTGTGAAGGGGGAATACAAAGTACGTCCGGGTCTGGTCATTGGACACGAGCCGGTCGGCGTGATCCACGAACTGGGCGAAGGTGTAATTGGCTACAAGGTCGGCGACCGCGTGCTCGTTGGCGCCATTACACCATGTGGTCAGTGCGGCAGCTGCCTTAGCGGGCAGTGGTCACAGTGCGGCGGCCCGATTGGTGGCTGGAAGTTTGGCAATACGATTCACGGCGCACAAGCGGAATATCTACTCGTGCCAAACGCGCAAGCGAACCTGGCAAAGATTCCGAATGAGCTGAGGGATGAACAGGTGGTCCTTTTGGCCGACATCGCGTCGACGGGTATTTCCGCAGCTGAAAGCGCCGAGTTGAAGATCGGCGATACTGCTGCAGTCTTCGCTCAGGGACCGATTGGGCTCTGTGCGACGGCGGGAGCCCGGCTTAAGGGAGCGAGCTTCATTATCGGAGTCGAGTCCGACCCCGTAAGAGCTGCGATGGCGAAGCAAATGGGTGCCGACGTCGTGCTCAATTTCAAGGAGTGCGATGTGGTGTCGGAAATTCTTCGTCTCACGGGGGGCAGGGGCGTGGACGTGGCGATTGAAGCTCTGGGCACACAGGGCACGTTTGAAAATGCCCTCCGGGTCCTTCGGCCCGGAGGCACCCTCAGCAGCCTTGGCGTGTATTCGGGAAAGTTATCCTTACCTCTTGAGCCGTTTGCCGCAGGTCTTGGCGATCACAAGATCGTCACGACACTTTGCCCAGGGGGAAAAGAACGCATGCGACGCCTGATGGAGATGGTGCTTCACGGACGGCTGGATCTGACGCCGCTGCTGACGCACCGTTTTAGACTCGATCAGATTACCGATGCCTACCGGCTCTTTGCCGAGCATCGCGATGGTGTTCTCAAGGTTGCCATCGAGCCGTAGGCAGGTTTGCAGCTCGTAAAATGCCCGCGCGGCGATTACACTTCATCGCCGCGCGGTTGTTATTACCCGCCTCACACAAGTTCCGTTAACGCTATCCGTCCTTAGTCGCTGACCGTCAAGACGGGGCATTTGGCATGGCATATAACTTCATGTGTGAGAGCCCACGGTATGTGCGAGGCCATCCGCGGGGAAGGTGTTCGGTTCGCTCCCATGACGATCAACTCGATTCTGTGTGTGACAGCTGCATCCAAGATCCCTTCCGGCAGGAAATCCGTTCCGGCCACATATTCTGCCCTCTCCGCTAGATTCGTGTCAGGTGGAACCAGTTCCTTCAGTTTTCTCACACTCTCGTCTCGCATCGTTCGCTGCCACTTTGTATATTGATCAGCAGCGTAAGCAGATGGGCCGTAAGCTGCGGGGCCAAGATCAGCGACCGGCATTGGAGGCACCATGTGCAGAAGTACTAGCGTTGCCTGATAGTCTTCCGCCAGCGATAGAGCATACGGAAAAGCCTTGGCGGAAGCTGGTCCAAAATCAGTTGCGAAGAGGATCCGCCTCAACCTGGTCGTGCCCGAGTCTCCAGCCGGGACATGCGGACCAACTGTGAGCACCGGGCAGGGAGCCAGGCGCAGAACTTCTTCCGCGACCGACCCTAGTGCCAGCTTCTTGAGGCCGCCGCGTCCGCGAGTTCCAAGCACCAGCAGATCGACACTCTTACGTTGAATCACTGATGCAAGGACATCCCATACTGGACCTTGTTCAAGCAGCAGATGATGCTTGATCTCTTTCATTTGTACTTTCTCACTGAGGTGTTTCATTTGCTCTTCCGCTTCAAGTCGGCGACGATTTAGTTCCCTCGGTAAGGGTTCTAGAGGGATCTGGTCGCGCGGTGACGGGGGAAGTGCGTGTATGACGGAAAGATTGGAACCGTAGCGCCGCGCAATCGCAATGGCGTACGCGAGTGCTCGCTGTGAACCGTCCGAAAAGTCTGTGGCAACTAAAACCTGCTTGAACCCTATACCCTGCTTCCGATCGTGTATCTGTGCAAGCGCTGACATAAATCCTCCTGCGTGGGTTAAGCTGAGTCCCACGGTCTCGCTGGGATCGCCCTCTTTTCGAGTGTCGATCGTTGTTGTAGGGGGGCGACCACGACCCCGCCCTGACAGGAGACGACGGTCATCTTCCTGGAGCATTCTGCACAAAGCCAGAAGCGTTCGAACGCGGGTTCATTCTCTGACGTGGTCGATCCGTCTGCCACATGAAAAAGCCTGCCTTCATGCAGGTGCCGAAATGTGGCCGAGCACGTAGGGTTCGCGCACTTCGACACCATAGCCGCCTCCGCCTGCCAGCCGATCCGCAGCCAGCCGCTACCAGATCGGCGTGCCATCCTTATCGCGGAAAGTGAAGGTTGCTTCGCCGTGTGTGACTTCCCGGGCAAAGACAGTTTCCACACCTTCAAACTGCACCTTCGTACCAACCACCGTGACCACATCGCCCTTGTTGAAGACAAGGTCGTAGGTCTTCACGAACTTGGTAGTTGCGAGGTGGACCTCGATGGTCTTGCTGGGTGACAACCTCAAGATCAGGTGTGAGCCCATACCACCACTCACCGGGCACTGACGGTTTCTTACCTCTTCTACCGTTCCTTTGAACGTGGCTTCCGCCGCCCGATCGTATTTCGGAACTGCCACGCCCGGTTCGGACTTCTGCCCTGCAGCGACCGGGGCTGTCGTCAGAATCAGGGCGAGCGCCGTAAGAATCAGAATCGTGATGCGTGAGGCCTTCATGAGCTACCTCCTACTGAAACGTCGAGAAGTCGAATTCCTAACTTAACTGTGAACCTCTTATGTCCATTGCGCGGTGACGGCGATCACCGGGTGCTGTGAGTAGCACTGGCAGCGAGTTGGTGCGCTTCAACGAGAAAGAGCCAAATCATCGGGGTAGTCGCTGTGACTATGATCTTTCAGCTCTTGCGGGAAACGTGCTAGTCACCGCTCAGGGTGACCGGGATCACTGCGCCAGCGCGCTCTGACGTTGAAACTATCACCTTACGGTAGCGAAGAGCTGCTGAGTTCCTGGATAGAGTTCTTGAAGAGCTGCATCGGTCTTCACTCGCGCAAGAAACTTGGAATGCGTGAAGACCGCTGGATTCATCTGCCAATACTTACAAGGAGACAAGACGAAATCATGAATACGACAAAGCTGGTGATGCTGGTAATGACAATCGCGATAGCTCTGTTCATGCTGATTCCCAATCTGTCATGGGCGGCCGATGACGGAGCCACCATTTTCAAAGCAAAGTGCGCAATGTGCCACGGCGCGGATGCGGCTGGCAAGCCGGCAATGAAAGTCCCGAGCCTGATTTCCGACGAAGCCAAGAAAAAGTCCGATGACGACCTGGCCAAGGCCATTGCGGGGACGGCGAAGCACACGCCGGCCGTGAAGAGTCTAGCTGCTGACGACGTGAAGGTCGTTATCTCGTACATTCGCAGCCTGCAAAAGTAGGCCAGGTCAATGGCTGTTCCCGTGCCGCTGCGATCACGATCGGTGTGCAGCGGCTGAAAGGGCGCCGATCACAGGCTCGTCCGTCGCAGGATGTGACCGCCTCAGTGAGTCTCGCCCGTCATCGAAGCCCATCGGCATCTCATCGCGACATTCATGTTTCAGTCCCCGTCAAGAATTCTCCAGGCCTCGCGGCCGGTGAGCACTAGGTGCTGCACACTCTTGACCGCCTTCATGTACTGCGCGCGCTCGAAGGCTGAAGGATCGGGACAGCGGATCTGACTCATGCTGCCCTTCATCTGCTGAACCGATTCGTATTCGTGCTTTTCCATCCATTCCAGCACGCCTTCTTCGATGTGCTCGAGGTGCCCGATGCCGTTGCGCAACAGCGTGGAGCAGAGCATGGTGACATCGGCGCCGACCATCAGCAGCTTTATGACGTCCTCGGGCCCATGCACGCCACTGGTCGCAGCCAGATTGGCCCGGATGCGGCCGTAAAGGATACCGATCCAGGTCAGCGGAAGCCGTAGTGCCTGTGGAGTGCTGAGCAGCACGTTCGGCTGGATTTCCAATTCATCCAGGTTGATGTCTGGCTGATAGAAACGATTGAACAACACCAACCCATTCGCGCCCGCCTGGTCAAGCCGCTTCGCCATGTTGGCCATATTGCTGAAAAAGGGACTGACCTTTACCGCGACGGGAATCGTCACTACCGACTTTACTGCCCGGACAATGTCGAGATATTGCTGCTCGACCGCGTCCGAGGTAAGTTCGGGATCGGTGGGAATGGTGTAGATGTTACATTCCAGCGCGTCTGCCCCCGCTTGCTCGATGAGCTTGGCATACTGCGTCCAGCCACCGGCCGTAGTGCCGTTGAGGCTGGCAATAATCGGCACCGACACTACTTTCTTTGCCCGATGGATGTGATTCAGATATCCCTCAGGCCCCAGCCGGAATTCATCGGGCTGGGGGAAAAAACTTGCTGCCTCCGCAAAACTGTTCGTTCCTTCGGTCAGATGATGCTCCAGTTCGAAGCCTTCTTGTCGCAACTGCTCCTCGAACAGGGAATACAACACCACGGCGGAAGCGCCTGCATCCTCGAGACGGCAAATGCCGCCGATCTCTTGCGATAATGGTGAGGCTGAAGCTACCAAAGGTGTACGGAGTTGCAAGCCCAGATAAGTAGTGCTGAGGTCGATCATGATTCCTCCCTACCGTCTCTTTCGTTTTGCGTCTATTTGGCCTTAACCGCTTCTCCGTCGAACTTGCGCTGCGCCAAGTATTCGTATAAGTGAAAGCGCGTAATGGCATCATGCTGCGCCTCTTGCCACAGGTGCTTGGCGTCTTCCGGCCTGCTTTTGGTGAGCATCTTGAAGCGCGTCTCCATCTGCATGTAATCGGCGACTTTGCGCGTGGGCGTCCGCGAATCAAGAGTCAGCGGATTCTCGCCCTGGGCGGCCCGTTCAGGGTTGTAGCGATAAAGCAGCCATTGGCCGGAATCGACTGCCATTTTCTGATCCGACATCGCAGTCGTCATGTTGATGCCGTGGGCGATGCAGTGCGAGTACGCGATGATGAGACTGGGTCCGCTGTAAGCCTCAGCTTCCAGAAAAGCCTTCAGCGTATGCTCGTCCTTGGCGCCCATGGCCACGCTGGCAACATAAATATTGCCGTAGCTCATGGCGATAAGTCCGAGATCTTTCTTGGCGCCCGGCTTGCCGCCGGCGGCAAACTTGGCTACCGCGGCGCGCGGCGTGGCTTTCGACGCCTGACCTCCAGTGTTGGAGTAGACCTCGGTATCGAGCACCAGCACATTCACATTGCGACCGCTGGCCAGTACGTGATCGAGGCCGCCGTAGCCGATGTCATATGCCCAGCCGTCTCCGCCCACAATCCAAATGCTTTTCTTGACCAGCAAGTCGGCAACGGAAAGAAGTTGCTTGGAGTCGGCAGAATCTACCCCTTGCAGTTTTTCTTTCAGCAGATCCACACGCTGGCGCTGTTCGTAGATGTCCGCTTCATCTTTCTGCGGAGAGGTGAGAATCGCCGTCGCGAGTTCTTCACCGATTGTTCCGGCCACGCGCCGCACCAACTCCTGCGCGAACTCGGTCTGTTTATCGACGGAAAGCCGGAAGCCCAGCCCGAACTCCGCGTTGTCTTCGAAAAGAGAGTTCGACCAGGCGGGTCCGCGGCCGGCGGCATTTTTCGTCCAGGGAGTGGTGGGCAGGTTGCCGCCGTAAATTGACGAGCATCCCGTAGCGTTGGCAATGATTGCACGGTCGCCAAACAACTGCGACATCAGCTTGAGATATGGAGTTTCACCGCAGCCGGCGCAGGCGCCGGAGAACTCGAACAACGGCTCCTGAATTTGCTGCTGCCGGATGCTGGTGAGTTTAATATTGCGGCGGTCGAGTTCCGGAATCTTGAGGAAGAAATTCCAGTTGTCGCG
This sequence comes from uncultured Acidobacteriaceae bacterium, assembly GCA_963850805.1. GTDB lineage: Bacteria > Acidobacteriota > Terriglobia > Terriglobales > Acidobacteriaceae > Sulfotelmatobacter. The sequence goes on from CAWKNF010000013.1 coordinate 143,225, forward strand.
TTCTGGCACCCGCAGTGGAGCTTGCGGCACCATGTTGATGGCTTTGAGCCGCGTTTCGGCCTTGTTTTTCACCGGACAAACTTCGACACAGATACCGCACCCGGTACAATCTTCCGGCGCTACCTGAATCGTGTAGTTGAGACCTTGCCACTCCCGGTCGCGGGTCTGAGTCGACTTGAACGTTGCCGGGGCGCCCTCCAGTTCCTTGGAGTCATAGACCTTGATGCGAATCACGGAATGCGGACAAACCATGGCGCACTTTGCGCACTGGATGCAAATCCTCTGATCCCATGCAGGGATTTCGAGGGCCAGGTTGCGCTTTTCCCACTTCGCAGTTCCAGTGGGGAAAGTGCCGTCGACGGGAAATGCGCTGACCGGCAGTTCATCGCCGCGCCCGGCATACATCATGCCCAGCACGTCGCGCTCGAATTCCGGTGCTGATGGCGAGAACGGTGGGGGCATCTCGATTGTGCTGGTGAGTTCTGCCGGGACTTTCACCTCGTGCAAGTGCGCCAACGTCTCATCCACCGCTTTCATGTTCTGCCGCACGATCTCTTCGCCCTTTTTCCCGTAGGTGTCGCGAATTGACTTGCGGATCGCCTCTACTGCTTGCTCTGCGGGCAACACTTTGGAGATGGCGAAGAAACACACTTGTAAAATAGTATTCATGCGGCTGCCCATGCCAGTGTCGCGCGCCACTTGATAGGCGTCGATCACATAAAACTTCGCATGCTTCGAAATAATCTGTTCTTGCACTACACGCGGAAGATGGTCCCAAACTTCGTCTGCGCCGAATGGGCTGTTGAGCAGGAAAGTGCCGCCAGGAACAAGAGTGCTCAACATGTCGTAGCGCTCGAGGAATATCCACTGGTGACAGGCAACGAAGTTGGCGCTCGAGACCAGATAGCTGGAGCGAATGGGGTGGGGTCCGAAGCGGAGGTGAGAAATCGTTACTGCGCCTGATTTCTTTGAGTCATAGACGAAGTAACCCTGCGCGTAATTGTCTGTGTTCTCGCCGATGATCTTGATTGAATTCTTGTTTGCGCCGACCGTGCCGTCTGCGCCCAAACCGTAAAACATTGCCCGAACAACGTTTTCAGGCTCCGTTGAAAAACCCGTGTCATACGACAAACTGGTGTGGCTGACGTCGTCCTGAATGCCGATGGTGAAGTGATCTTTTATCTGGTGATCGGGTATCTGGTGATCGGGTATCTGGTGATCGGGCTGATCCGCGTTCAGATTGTCGTAGACCGCCTTGATCATAGCTGGGGTAAATTCCTTGGAGGAGAGGCCATAGCGTCCGCCCACGACTGCTGGCGGAGTTTTCCGTGGGCTGTAGCCCGCTTTCACTCCCTCGTGGAGCGCGTTCACGACATCCAGGTAGAGCGGTTCACCAATCGCTCCCGATTCCTTGGTGCGATCGAGAACGGCGATCTGGCGCACGCTGGCCGGCAAAGCTTCGAGGAACGCTTGCACTGGGAAAGGCCGATACAAGCGGATCTTCAGCAGCCCCAGCTTTTCACCTTGTGCGTTGAGATGATCGATGGTTTCGTGCGCGACCTCGGCCCCCGAACCCATTATCACGATCACGCGTTCGGCATCCGGCGCGCCCGCGTAGTCAACCAGGTGATAAGAGCGTCCGACTATTTCCGAGAACTCGTTCATTACAGATTGAACGATTTGCGGGCAGGCCTCGTAATAAGAATTTGCGCGCTCGCGCATCTGGAAGAACACGTCGGGATTCTGTGCGGTACCACGCAACACGGGATGATCGGGTGAGAGCGCGCGCTGGCGATGCTCGAAGATGCGATCCATATTGATAAGCGCGCGCATATCGTCTTCCGTGAGCATCTGGATTTTGTTGACTTCATGCGAGGTACGAAAGCCGTCGAAGAAGTGGAGGAAAGGAATGCGCGACTCAAGCGACGCAGCGTGGGCGATGAGCGCCATGTCCATGGCCTCTTGCACGGAATTGGAGCACAGCATGGCGAAGCCGGTACTACGCACCGACATGACATCCGAGTGGTCGCCGAAAATCGAGAGGGCGTGAGTCGCTAACGTGCGCGCCGAAACATGGAATGCGGTGGGCGTAAGTTCTCCCGCGATTTTGTTCATGTTCGGGATCATGAGCAACAGACCCTGGGACGCAGTGAAGGTAGTGGATAGAGACCCAGTCTGCAGCGCGCCGTGTACAGCCCCGGCAGCGCCGCCTTCGCTCTGCATCTCCATTACGTGAGGCACTGTACCCCAAATGTTCTGAATTCCCTGAGACGCCCACTCATCCGCCCATTCGCCCATGTTCGAAGAAGGGGTAATCGGATAGATGGCGATTACCTCATTAACCCGGTAGGCGACGTATGCCACGGCCTCGTTTGCGTCCATGGTCTTGAACTTCGGCTTCATGATCCCGCCTTTACATGCAATTAGATGTCGTGATGTGCTCGCTCCAACTGACTGCCCAAGCATGGAGGATGCGGGACACGGACGCAGCAAGGCGGGTCACAGAAGTATGTGATCTGCGTCACAAACACGTGGGCGTGATGAAGATCACATCAGCGTGTGCCCGGCAGCACAGCCAAAGGGCTTTGTGCAGACGGACACTGACCTCAGCGCTAGGAGGTTGGTGCATGCTCTCACCATACGGAATGGAGATTGTCGAAAGCTGCCTTACGTGCAAACTGCGTGCCGATCGTATCTTCTGCGATCTACCGCCCGCTGCACTGCAAGCCTTTGAAAACATCAAGTTCGCCACCGCGTATCCTCCAGGGGCTGTGTTGTTTGTCGAAGGGCAGATGCCGCGCGGCATCTTCGTGATATGCAAAGGCAGCGTGAAGCTCTCCATTAGCTCGCCTAGCGGCAAAACGATGATTGTGAAACTCAGTGAGCCCGGGGAAGTGCTGGGGCTGAGTGCCACCATCTCCGGCAAACCTTATGAAGTGACGGCGGAGACGATCGACCCTTGCCAGGTCAATTTCGTCAAGCGCGACGATTTCCTCAGGTTTCTGAAGGAAGATGTGGACGCCTGCTTCAAAGTGGCCGAGCAGTTGGGGGAAAAGTATCACAACGCTTGCAAGGAAGTGCGCGCTCTGGGCCTGTCACACTCCGCCGCTGAGAAGCTGGCGGCGCTGCTTCTGGAATGGAGTTCCAAGAACGAAGCAGCCGGCAAGCCGGAGACCCGGTTGACGCTCAGGCTCACTCACGAGGAAATCGCGCAGATGATCGGAACATCGCGGGAAACAGTCACCCGGCTGTTTGCGGAGTTGAAGAAGCGTCAGATCGTGCAGTCGAAAGGTTCGACTCTCGTAATTCGCAACACGGGAGCGCTACGCGACATCGCAAATCAGAACTAGCCGCCTTGCGTGCCCGTGATTGAATTTCATGCCTCCGACACGCTTGGCGGAAGGTCAATCCAACGGCGTAAATCAAAGATTGAAAATGATTTAACTCTCGTGATGGCGATCACAATTTCCGGTGATGAAAGTCACCGCGGCAAGATTATCCCTGCTTTATCGTTGTGCGTGGGTGGGGCGACAGCGCCCGGTTCAAGTGGGAGGCTAACCGCAAATGACCACGTCAAACGGCAACGGACTTCATTCAATTCATTCCAATCCTAGTCACGTAAATCAGGGGAACCAAAATAACCAAAACAAGCCACGCCTGATCTTCTGGGAGCTGACCAAAGGCTGTAATCTCCGCTGCATCCATTGCCGCGCCAGCGCTACGGAGTTGAGTTCTCCCGATGACCTATCGACAGAGGCTGCGAAAGCGATCATCGATCAGATTGCCGAGGTGTCTTCTCCCATCCTGGTGCTCAGCGGCGGTGAACCGCTGTTTCGTTCGGATATTTTCGAGCTGGCGCGCTATGGCACCAGCAAAGGCTTGCGCGTGGCGTTGGCCACGAATGGAACGCTGGTTACCAGGCAAGTCGCGCGGAAGATCGTCGAGAGTGGTGTGAAGCGTGTTGCCATCAGCCTCGACGGCGCCGATGCGGCTACTCACGATACCTTCCGTGGCATCCCGGGCGCATTCGATGCCGCCATCACAGGTTTCCGCAATCTCAAAGATCTCGGAATGTCGGTACAGATCAACACCACGATCGCGCGTCACAACGCTCATCAACTTCCGCACGTGCTCCACTTGGCGAAGTCGATCGGCGCCGATGCCCTGCACACATTTCTGTTAGTGCCGGTAGGCTGCGGCGTGGATATTGCCGCCGAGCAGATGGTTCCTCCAGAAGAATACGAGCGCATGCTGAACTGGTTCTATGATCAGTCTCTCGAAGGCGGGATCGAGCTGAAAGCGACCTGTGCCCCACACTACTTCCGGGTGGTTCGCCAGCGGCGAGCGGCGGAGCACCATTCCGCGGCAGCGGCCGCCAAAGCTGCGCAGCCAGTTCCTGAAGCTGCGCCAGGTTCGATAAGTAAAGATTCGACAAGTACAGGCTCGACAAGTAAAGGTTCGACAAGTAAAGATTTGCGAGGCATCAGTCCCACTGAAATGACGATGCCCGGCTCAACCGGCATCGAACTGAAGCCAGAGGGCATCGGAAAAGCAGTGGGACATCCCGGAACTCATCCTTCCGACATGAACGCCATGACCAAGGGATGCTTGGCCGGAACCGCCGTCTGTTTCATCTCGAATCAAGGCGAGGTCTATCCCTGTGGATACTTGCCGGCCCTGGCAGGTGATCTGAAAAAGCAGCGGTTCGCCGACATTTGGGAGAACTCGGTCGTATTCAATCAACTGCGCGACGTCAATAACTTGCAAGGGAAGTGCGGTTGCTGCGAGTTCCGCAACGTTTGCATGGGTTGCCGCGCACGTGCTTTTGCCGCCACCGGCAACTATCTGGATGAAGAGCCGTTCTGCGTCTACGAACCGCGCACCAAAAGTGTGAAGGAGGAGGAGAGTACGCCGGCGGAGGCTCCGCGTTGAAGGCCGCTCCTTCTACCGTCGAAAGCCTTTCAGCACCGAATCAGAGACAGATCCCGGCCATTGGTTCCAAAGCGTTGACCGTTTTCTTCCGCGATCAGGGCATTTATCTGTTCATTGCCTTTGTTGGTTGCGCGATTTTCTGGGCAATTGGCCAGCCCATCAATCCCTTTACCGTAATCTTGTACTCGCTGTGCATCGGCAATTTCGTTTCGCCTCCGCTGCAATGGCTGCACGCCTTGTACGAAAAACCTTCTCCCTATGACTGGCTGATCTTCCTGACCTTGCTATGCATCTTGATGTTTCCGGTTTACGCGCTGAGCAGCGTAATTGTGTGGTGGTTGGCCCCGCCCGGTCCGCAAACGCTTCGTCACTTGCTCGTCACCGGCTGGAAGATGCCATTCCTGATCACCTTCGTCTACGGCGTGACGAATTTTCTCTACAGCAAGACCAAAGCGCGGCTCGAGCGCCGCAACGTTGAACTGCAGCGCATAGTGCAGTCGGGCGCGGCCCGCCTGGAAGTCCACGAGCAGGAATTGCAACGCGGCCGCGAAATCCAGCAGTCGCTTCTGCCCAAGAAAATTCCGCAGCTTCCGGGAATCGCCGTGGCCACCGCCTGGCGGCCGGCCCGCGCGGTCGGCGGAGACTACTTCGATGTGCTCCGGCTCGAAGGCAACCGGCTGGCCGTCTGCATTGCCGATGTTTCCGGCAAGGGAGTTCCCGCGGCTTTGCTCATGGCGAATGTCCAGGCCAGCCTGCGCGCATCGGTGCGCGAACTGGATAGTCCGGCGCGCGTGTGCGGGATCGTGAACGGCATGCTGCGCGAAAGCATCGCAGCCAACAAGTTCGTGACTTTTTTCTGTGCTGTGCTCGACGCCAATACCCGCACGTTTCGCTACTGCAATGCCGGCCATCCCTACCCGATTCTCGTTTCGGCAGGCACGGCTCGCACCCTGGATCATGGAGGCGCGGTGCTCGGCGTTTTCCCCTCATGGGATTACCACGACCTCAACCTCAATCTGAAATCCGGAGACCGTCTCCTTCTATTTACCGACGGCATCACCGAAGCCGAGAACTCGCAAGGAGAAGAGTTTGGAGTAAAGAGGGTCGCCGCATTCGGCGAGGCGCAGGCGGCCAGTTCCGCCACTGAGTTAAACGAGCAACTGCTCGCGCAAGTGTCGGATTTTTGTGCCGGGCAATTCCAGGACGACGCCACCTTGGTGGTTCTCGCCGTGAACTAATGTCGTGGCCCTCAGATCTATTCGTAACGATCTAGTCTGCGTTCCGCTTTGAGTTCGAGACAGGCTTCCTACGGGCCAAAACACACCGGCCCAGCGTGATATGCCGCAACTCAGCCTTCTAATTCCCATCCTCTTCCCGTCTGATTCATCCTAACTGACTGAAAATAAACAAGATTCTTGGTGGCACACAAACCTCCTCTTTGGCCCAGGAGATGCCTTTAAGAGGAGTGGTAGCGAGGAGTTGAAGCCCGTGGAACCTGCTCTTATGGTGGTTGGCCTGAACTACCGTACAGCCCCGGTAGGCGTGCGGGAGCGTTTCTGGATCAGCGAAGATCGGCGCTACGAAGCCCTGGTGCAGTTGTCGCGAGCGGAAGGCATTGAAGAAGTCATTGTGCTCGCCACCTGTAACCGCACTGAGTTCTTATTGTGGGTGAAGGATGTCACTCTGGCCGCTAACTCCGTGATGCGGCTGCTCGGCTCCGAATATGGACTCATGTTATGCGAGTGGAAGCACTTCTACCGTTTGCTGGATGAAGACGCGCTTCTGCATATCTTCCGGGTCGCTTCCAGCCTCGATTCCATGGTGGTCGGTGAACCCCAGATCGTCTCCCAGGTGAAGCAGGCCTGGCAGCAAGCGCAGAAAGTTGGAGCAACTGGGCGGTTCCTCGATGCTGTGATGCAGAAGACGCTGACGGTTTCAAAGCGAGTGCGCACCGCGACGGCGGTTGGCGATTCGGCGGTTTCGATACCTTATGCGGCCGTGGAACTCACACGCCAGATTTTCGGGACGTTGGAAAACAAGAAGGTGCTGCTGTTGGGCGCTGGCAAAATGAGCGAGCTTTCAGCCCGTGGCTTGCTCAACCACGGCGCCTGCTCCGTCCGCGTAATAAACCGCACGCTCGAGCACGCAGCCGAACTGGCCACGAAACTGGGTGGAGTCGCGACTCCGTTTGAGGAGCGCTGGCAACACATGGCGGAGGCCGACATCATTATTAGTTCGACTTCCTGTCCGCACACGATTCTAAGCCGCGAGGAAGCCGAGATGCTGGTTCATGAGCGGCAGCTTCGCAAGGACAAAGTTCGCGAACGCAAAGATAAACCGCTCGTGATCGTCGATATCGCCATGCCGCGTGACATCGATCCCGCGGTGCGAGATGTCAAAGGCGTCTTCCTCTACAACCTTGACGACCTGGAAAACGTGGTGGACCACAATGCGGGCGAGCGTGAAGTTGCCGCCGCCGCTGCACAGAAGATTTTGCTCGCTGAAGCGCAAGGCTTCCGCCGCAGGCTGATGGCGGAGCGTGTGGTGCCGACCATCGTTGCGCTGCGCCAGCGACTGGACGAGATTTGCCGGCAAGAACTGGAGTCCTTTCGACAGGAGAACGGACCGTTCTCCAAAGACCAGGATGAAATGTTAACTGCAGTTATGTCCCGTATGACGCAACGGATCGCGGGATCCCTGGCACGCGAACTGAAGGAACTTCCAGAGAAGGTGGAGCAGGAACAGATGACGGCTGCAGTGCGGCGCCTATTCCACCTGCAAACGCCGGAACGGGCGCTTGCCGGCACCATATCTCAAACGCTCTGATCTGGGGAGGAAGCCAATTTTCTTAGCCTATAAGCCAGCGACACGGCGCACACAAGCCTGTGGGCTGGGTCACATGAACTGCGTATCGAGTTACTGATCATAGAGTTTGGATGTCCAGAGACTCCGTCTCAGCGCTTCTGGACGAACGATTAAGAGAATCCAAGAGACGAGAATTGAAACGGTGCGCCCGCCCACAACCAGACGGACGTTTGGCAGTTCAATGCAAATTAATTCGGAGTCCGCTGGACTGCAAGCAGTCCGACAAATCGTGGACCCACAGGAGACATAATTATGGCAAAGACTATGAAGGCGGCATTCGTCGAGAAATTCGGCGAACCATTGAAGATTCGGGAAGTTCCAATTCCAGATCCAGGGCCGGGAGAGGCTCTGGTCGAAGTGGTCGCAAGCGGCGTCTGTCACACCGATCTGCACGCGGCCGATGGCGATTGGCCGATTAAACCCACACTCCCCTTTATCCCCGGGCACGAAGGCGCAGGCTACGTAGCTAAGCTGGGCCCGGGCGTGACGCATTTGAAGGAAGGCGACCGAGTCGGCATCGCATGGCTGCACAGTGCCTGCGGGCATTGTGAATTTTGTCTTACCGGCTGGGAAACACTATGTCCGGAGCAGCAAATGTCAGGCTATACCGTAAACGGCAGCTTCGCTGAGTTCGCTTTGGGTCAGGCAGACTACCTGGGCCGGATTCCGGACAAACTGTCTTTCATTGATGCCGCACCGATTCTTTGCGCTGGTGTCACCACCTACAAGGGTTTGAAACAAACGCAAGCCCGTCCTGGCGAGTGGGTAGTGATCTCGGGTGTGGGTGGACTCGGTCACGTCGCCGTGCAATATGCGAAGGCCATGGGCCTGCATGTCGCCGCAATTGATATTGGGCCGGAGAAACTGCAGTTGGCCCGCAAGCTTGGCGCCGATGTTACCGTGGACGCGAAGGAAGAAGATGTAGTCCAGACGATCCAGAAGAAAATCGGAGGCGCGCACGGTGTATTGGTAACAGCCGTGTCTCTTCCCGCATTCAAACAGGCGCTAGGAATGTTACGCCGCGGCGGTACCTGCGTTCTTAATGGACTGCCTCCGGGCGAATTCCCAGTCTCCATCTTCGATTTGGTGCTGAATGGCCAAACCGTGCGCGGTTCGATCGTCGGCACACGCAAGGACCTCGAGGAAGCGCTGCAGTTTGCCGCTGAGGGCAAGGTGAAAGCGACCATCGAGGAACAACCGCTGGCGTCGATCAACGATATTTTCGACCGCCTCAAGAAAGGGAAGGTCAACGGCCGGATCGTTCTCGATATCGCTGCGAAGACCGATGCAAAGAAATTCGAGACTCACGAGCTGGCTGCTGTCTGAAATCTTGGATCTCGCTGATACCGGTTTGGAATACCAGGCAAGAGGCGGATTTTCGTCGCTCGTTGAACGAGGGGAGCGATGTTGTCCGCCTCTAACCCTTTTCTTCACCCCCAGCGTGCCGTCGCCGTTGGATTATTCTTTCGCCATCTTTGCGAAAGGGTGGGTACCGCGACCCTGGAACAAACACCGCCTAAGAATTTCCACAGGCCCATTGTGACATCTGACCTTGTGCACAGCCCATGACTCGCGCAATCATGGTCGAGGCCGCAACGCTTGGCAAAAGCCGAATCGTCGTAGCCTAAGTGCTTTGCTGTCTAGATTTTGATGTATAAGTTCTTTGACATCTAGATTTTGCGGGGGAAAACTCCGTAACATGATGATTCCAGAGATTGAGGGGGGAGGGGGGAGGGGGGTACCCTGTTACAAAAAGGTAAACTGGCTCTGCGTCTGAAGCCGCCGTCCTAATTTTTATTTTTGCGGTCTTGATCGCAGCTCTGAAAGCCTGCCGTCAGCGAGAAGTCGACGCGCGCCGCGCCACCCAAGACGAACGCTTGGCACGCGGTTGGCGGCTACTGATCTTCGGCCGCGCTGGTCGGAGCGCCGTCTTCATCTCCGCGGATTAGGCCGAATTTCTTTAGCTTGTAGCGCAGCGCATCGCGGCTGATGTCCAGCAGCTTGGCGGCGTGGGTTTGGTTGTTGTTGGCTTGGCGCATGGCTAGCTCGACCATGGCGTGCTCAACCTCTTCCAAAGATGTCCCGCCTTCGGGGATGTAAAGGCGCGGCAACATGCGGCCGTTGGGCAAGGGCTGGCCACCGTCGGCTGGCGAAGTTCGTTCGAAGACGGTGCGGCCTCCGGATTCGCCTACGGAGAATGGCAGATACAGCGGGCGCAGTAACGGTTCGTCTTCGAGGATCATGCCGCGCTCGATGGTGTTTTTCAGCTCGCGAACATTGCCCGGCCAATTGTGGCTGAGAATAAGGCGGCGAGTCTCGTCGGTGATGCCGCGAATTGATTTCTTGAAGCGGCGGTTGTAGCGGTCGATGAAGAAGTCCACCAGAGGCATGATGTCTTCTTTGCGGTCGCGCAGCGGCGGGATGAAGATCGCAATAATCGCAAGCCGATAATAAAGATCCTGGCGGAACTGGCTTTCACGCACCGCTTTTTCGAGATCGCGGTTGGAGGCGGCGATCACGCGCACGTCCACCTGCATATCTTTGATGCCGCCCACGCGGCGGATGACCTGATCTTCCAGCACCCGCAGCAGTTTGGCTTGCAGCAGCGGAGAGAGTTCGCCGATTTCGTCGAGAAACAGCGTACCGCCATCGGCGGCTTCGAACAGACCTTTCTTCATCTGCTTGGCGTCGGTGAACGCGCCTTTTTCGTGGCCGAAGAGTTCGGCTTCCATCAGCGTTTCGGGGATAGCCGAGCAGTTGATCGCTACAAAGGGCTTTTCCTGGCGCGAACTTTCGTAGTGGATGGCTTTCGCAATGAGATCTTTGCCGGTGCCGCTCTCGCCCTGAATCAGCACAGTGGTCGCTTCGCTGGCGGCAACCTTGCGGACGAAGTTCATGAGTTCGGTCATCTTGGAGGAGACACTGACCACGCTGTCGTAACCGACTCCCTGGCGTACCTCGCTGCGCAGCGACTGCACTTCAGTGCGCAGTTTGGTGGCTTCGAGAGCATTCTTGATGGTGATGTGAAGCTCGTCGAAATCGACCGGCTTGCCCACGAAATCGTAGGCCCCGAGTTTGAGTGCGGCTTTGACATCGTCCAGTTGAGGATCGGCGGTGATCATGATGACGGCGCGGGCATCGCCGTTTTTCTTGAGTTGATCGAGCACCTCGATGCCGGTGAGGTCGGGCATGCGGACATCGAGCAGGACGAGATCGGGCGATTCGCGCTGCGCGAGTTTAAGGGCGGGACCGCCGGAATCGGCCTCGATCACGTGGTAGCCCCACTCCTCGCACTTCTGGCGCAGCGACCAACGCACCAGGCGCTCGTCGTCGACGACCATGATTTTTTCGGCAGGCATCGGTGTTTAATTTACTACGAATGGGAAGGGAAGTGCTCTAGGAAGCGGAGGTTTGGACGCCGGTCTGAGAAGTGGTTTGCGAGACTGGCGTGTGGAAGGGCAGGAGTACGGTGAACTGGCTTCCTTTTCCTACCACGCTGCTGACTTCGATGCGGCCATGATGTTCTTCCACGATGCGGCCGGCAAGAGAAAGGCCGAGGCCGGTGCCATTGCCCTTGGTGGTATAAAAAGGACGGAAAATATTAGATAGGACCTGAGGAGAGATGCCGCGACCGGTATCGCGGATAACTACGCTGGCAAAGCTCTCTTGCGAGCCCATCTCAACCTGCACGATACCCACTCCGTCCACAGCCTGAACTGCGTTCAAAAGCAGATTGAGAAGCACCTGGTGAATCTGATCGCTGTCGTGTTCGACTTCGGGCAGATTAGGCGCCTTCTGCAATTCGATGGTGATGGGTCTTGAGAGCACCTGCTGGCGAGCCAGCATCACGGCGTGTTCCACGGTAGTGTTGAGGTTGCTCTGGCGAATCTGCGGCGCGTGAGGGCGCGCGGTTTCCAGAAGATCGGTCAGGGTGCGGCTGATGCGCGCGATTTCCTGGCGAACATCCTTGACGACGGCGCGCGCTGGACTAGTGACAGGCAGATCGCGGCCAACGATTTCGATGACTCCCGCGATTCCGGCAAGCGGATTGCGAATCTCATGGGCCAAGCCGGCAGCCAGTTCGCCGAGCGTCGCCAAATGTTCGGCGCGGGAGATTTGGGTGCGATGCAGAAGCTCAATCTCTTCGCGGCTTTCGCGAAGCTGCTGCATCATGTAATTGAAGTTGCGGCCGAGGTCTCCGATCTCATCGTTGCGACTGGAGAAGCTGACCGAAACATTGAGATTGCCGTCGCTCACTTGCTCCATCTTCTCTTGCAATTCGACCATGGGACGCTGAATCAAATAGGCCAGGACGAACATCGACACGGCACAGATGGCGACCGCTCCCGCTCCCGCGACGATCAGAACCACGTGGCGCTCCGGATCGCGCAGAGACACGGTCGCGAGAGTGAAGAGCAGCAGGCCTGCCAGCAGCACGAGACCTACTGGCAGGATTGCTTTGAGCTGCCAATTGACGCGCACGGAGCCCAATCGGGAGTTCCTGTCCTGAGTCATGTGGGCTGCCTCCCTCATTTGACTGCTGGCCGATGCCGCGAACTGGGAACGGCTAGGCATAAGCGTGCAATCCGGGCAACAAGTAAGTGACCCCGAAGAAAGTGAACATCACAACGGCAAAGCCGGCGATGGCGAAGTAAGCGGCGCGCCGGCCCCGCCATCCGCGCGTGATGCGCATGTGCAGATAACCGGCATACACCAGCCAGGTGATGGCCGCCCAGGTTTCTTTGGGATCCCAGCTCCAATAAGATCCCCAGGTGCGATTGGCCCAGTAAGCGCCCGCCGCGATCATCAGGGTGAGTAAGGGAAATGCGATCGCGATGGTTTTGTAAGTGATGCGGTCCAGTTCTTCCGCCTTGGGCAACATGCGCTCGAGATCTTCGCGTCTCCACAGCAGCAACAGGTACAACAGCGAGACAAAGATTGTGCCTATCAGGCCTGCGAGAATGAATGGGCTGGCAGCCAGAGCTGTGGGAAACAGGCCGTCGGCGTCGAGCGAAGCATAACGGCCGTCGCGCGCCCGCAACGCTAAGAACACGAAGGCGAGCACTTGCAGCAGAATGCTCAGGAACACAGCTCGATTGGCCATAGCGAGCAATCCATCATTGTGAGTCTTGCGCCAGATCAAATAAAGAAACAGTGGGGCAGCCACTGCCGCCAACACCAGAACCATCAACCAGCCGAGATCAGGGATTACCACGAAAAGCCGCACGCCTTTAGACAGGAACACTTCCGACTTTTCTTCCGGATTCCAGGCGACAACGCTGAGCCCTCCCCATTTTTCAAAGCGAGTCAGGATGCCTGCATAGGTGGCGACGGTAAACAGGCTGGTTGCGGCCAGAAAGGTTTCGGTCTTCATCTTGTCCTTGATCAGGAACATCATGGCCAGGGCGAAACTCAGGGCGCATGCGGCATAGGCCAGCATGGCCAGAGTGACGTGGACATGCAACCAGGTTGATTGCAAGGCCGGCACAAGTGGATGTACTTCAGTGCGCAGCAACTGCATCAGCACAACGCCGACAATCGCCACGGGCATAGTCACCGTGCCGATGATCTTCACTCCGAATCGTTTTTCGGCAAGCAACGTGAGCACGGCGAGCGTCCATACGAACATGAGCAGCATTTCGTAGATAGTGGCGAACGGCGGGTGCCCAGCCTCATACCAGCGGCGCGCGACTGCGCCGGTGTTGGCCAGCAATCCGGCCCACGTGGCCAGGGAGGCGAAGCGAATGTAGGAGGGAAGGCCGGTGATGCCAAACGCAAGATAAAGCGTTCCCGCGCCGCAATAGAAAATCAGCGCTGCGTAGAGCAGATTGGAGTCGTTGAGCAGGTTGCCGCTCTTGACCACGTTCAGGAATGCCATGAACAGCAGGAAAGCGACCCCCAGTCCCACCATCACGACCAGCGTTGCACCGGTAGCAGCTGGTTGCTGTTCGATCTTTGCCACTCGTGCCATAGACGCATCCTCCATTGCCGGAGTTATTTTCCGGCGAGTGCAGCGACGGGCGCCTCAGCGCCTGCCTGCGATGAAATCTTGAGTTCAGATTCGATTTGTTCCACCACTTCGCGAAATTGGTGCTCAAACACGTCTTTGTTCTTGTTCGCAGTGCCGCCAATCCAAAGCCTCAGTTGGCCCCGGGCGTCGCGTACGGGCACCGCCCATACTCGCTTGTGGACGAAATAGAAAACCAACGCCAGGCCAAGACCCATGAGAACCACGCCCGCCCAAACCGACCACTGTCCAGGCTCATGCGAAACCTCGAGGCCGGTGAAATAAGCCATCTTCACGTCCTTGCCTTGGAATGTGTAGGGCGAAGAAGCGTTCTGTTCGACGCCCGGGATCGGGGGCAGCCAGACGTTTACTGCTTGCCCTGATTTCCTGGACTCCACCACGAGATGGGCGGCTGGATTTTCCAGGTCGTTGGAGCGTGCGTAGACGTGACCATCCTGTACCACGTAATCGGGAATAAACTCGGCCAGGCGAACCGTAGTATCGGAGTCCAGTGGAACAGTTTCGTTCAAACTAATCGTGAGATCCCTGGGGTCTTGGGCTGTGCGCGCAGTGGCGGTGAGCAGCAGCTTGTCCAGTTTTCCAGTGTTGCCATAGCTCGCCTGATAAAAGCGCACGCCGCGATAAATCAGGGGATCGTTGACCACGATCTGCTTGCGCAGGACCGTTTGTCCGTCCCTCACAATCGCGAGATCGGACCACCAGCGTTTCGGAGATCCGTCGGCGTAGTTTTCCTGACCGGCGCCATCACAGCGGACGGCAAACGGGAGGTTGCGTTTGGAGCCATCCTGCGAGTCCACCTGGGTCGATTGTTGTCCGCGGGTCAGCATGACGAAACCACGCCAGCCGTACAGGGCATCAACAATGCCGCCGAGAAAAATGAGAAGAAGACTGGCGTGCACGATGTAGACCGCCATTTCAGAAAACCGGCTGCGCTCGCCGAAAAGGGAAAAGCTGTTCTGGCGGACAATCCGCTCCGGCCTGAACCCTTCCTTTTGCAGCACACGTTCGGCGATGCTCAAGGCGGTTTCTTCATCTCTTATAGGAATCAACACATGGCCAGGCAGCGCTTTGCGGAAAGTTTCGTCGGGGCTTTTATAAGGGCGCGAGAAATATCTCCAGGCGTTGGGGAAGCGCTGAATCGACGCGGCGATGATGCTGAGGCTCACAAGGCTCAGCAGCAATACGAACCACCAGGCATGAAAAACGTCGGTCAGCTTCAACGCGTCGAGCAGGCGCAGCATTTGCGGCGAATAGGCCCGCTGCATCTCGTCGGCTTCAGTTGCCGGACGCTGTAGAATTACGGTCCCAGCCGCCGAGAGAACCACGACAACGATGAGCAGGATGACGCCGGTCTTGATAGCGCCGAGGGTTTGCCAGATTTTTCGACCTACTGAATGAACAGTTGCCCCCATAAATTCCCCTTCCCCGCCTGACCAAAGCACGTTTTGCGCCATTGCGGAAAAGTGCCCGAAGTTGCTGAAATTGCACAGAATAAGCCGGTCATTTGCGAGTCCCGTGGATGGGGCGTGAGCGATATCACACAATGGATTGGAGTTGTGCGGGAATTTAGCGCAGTCTGGTGGCGGAAGATACAGCCGAAGCAATCGCGAGCAACGATTACTTCTGGGAGCGCTCGGCGCTCATGTGACGACATCACGCCCGGATGTGACTGAAATCACAGAGGAACTGGGCCAGGAACTGTCAGAACTATTAAAACCCTAGTGGTTCGGGGAATTTCCAGACTATCGAACAACCTGAGTACGGGGTGCATAATTCCTTGGGTGATTTTGACCATTCCACTGTGGGATAAGCCCCCAAGCGGATAAGGTTCGGCGATAGCTGCGATTTCCTACAGAGTCGAACTCGATTGCCAACTGATTTTGTTGCAGTCTGTTACGAAGGACTGATGAGAAATCGCGAAGGCGGAAAACTAAGGCGAGATGCGTGCACAAGCGGCTGAGGAGGCAGTAATGCGGGTGGCGTTGGGATCATTCACATGGGGACCGACGACGAAGCGCAAACTGAATGCGCTGGCCTGTTCCATGGTGGTGCTGGTTCTTGTCGGCCGTGTGTCCGCTGCGCAACATCCGGTCACGCTTGACCCGAAGGCGGATCCTTCCACCTGCGTTACGTGCCATGAGGACAAGACGAAGGGGAAGTCGGTGCACTCCGCGATTGCGATGGGCTGTACCAGTTGTCATGAGGTGCGTACCGTCAAAGACATAACCCACGTCAAGCTGATCACGACCACGCCCTACGCGCTGTGTTTCACCTGCCACACGGACAAGAATGCCGCTGACATAAAAGGCAAGGTGCATCCGCCAGCGGTGCGCGACTGCCTGAAGTGCCACGATCCGCACAGCTCAGACAACAAGAATCAATTACTGAAACCCGCCGCAGGGGACAAAACACAGAACCTTTGCTTGAGCTGCCACAACACCGGCGAAAACATTCCCGAGAAGGGCAGCCGGCACGCCGCTCTAGACATGGGCTGCGACACCTGCCACACCACGCATAAGACGGGCGAGATCGGCAAGATCGAATTCGATTTTCATCTCACCAAGGCGCCGCCGGCGCTCTGCATAGATTGCCACGACGTAAAGAGCGCGGATCTGCAGAAAGCACACCAGAACCAGCCGTTCGCGACGGCCAATTGCGTGAGTTGCCACGATCCGCACGAGTCGGCCGCTCCCAAACTGATGGCGAAGTTCATGCATCCCCCTTTTGCGGATAAGCAGTGTGAGGTTTGCCATGCTCCAGCCAAGGATGGAAAAATAGTTCTCACGCAGGCCGATGCCAAGTCGTTGTGCGTGACTTGCCATGACGAAAAAGCCAAGCTAATCGAAACGGCCAAAGTTCAGCATCCAGGAGCAGCAGGCGACTGCACTGACTGTCACAGCCCTCACGCGAGCCGGGAGCCTGGGCTTCCGAAAACCACGGCGGTCGACATTTGCCTAAGCTGCCACAGTGACATCGCCGATCTCGCTAAGAAACCTGTGCACCACCAGCCGGCCTTCGGTCAAGGTTGCGCGGTCTGTCACGAACCGCACGGCGGTGGTAACGATCATCTACTGCGGGCCAAAGGGAATGCACTCTGCCTGGAGTGCCACGGAGCGGACGCAGTACCGCAGAAGCTGGAAGCTCAACATGTGCTCACCATCTTCAACGGCAAAGTGAAGTTGCCTGAGGACTACTACCAGAAAAACAAAGTGGCAATTCTGCCGCTACGCTACGGGCTGGGCCATCCGGTGGAAGGTCACCCGGTTTCCGACGTGATGAATCCCGCGGATATAACCAAGGTCAAGACTCACCTGACATGCCTGAGCTGCCATCAGCCGCACGCTTCGGCACAATCCGACCTGCTGGTGAAAGACCAGAAGAACAACATGGCGTTCTGCGACAACTGCCACAAGAACCGACTGAACATGCGAGAAACAACTACAGGAGATTAGAAATGTTCGCGCTTCCTCCCAAATCGAATAGCAAGGGCAGGGGACTGGCGGTACTGGTGATCCTGTTGGCTCTGGGTCTGGCTTCGCCTGTCTCAATGTATGGTGGCGATAAGAAAAAGAAGAAGAGCGATTCCACTGCGCAGCCGGTGGCGGCCAAGCCAGAGATTGATACTTCGAAGCTGGTGTGGCCAAACCCGCCCAACATCGCGCGAGTGAAGTATCTGAACTACTTCGCGGGCATGAAGATCGACTATACTCCGCCCGCAAACATCAAGAAGAAGCAGAGCTGGATGGACCGCGTGGCCGGCACCAAACAGGAGGACAACACCGACAAGCTCAAGACTTATCCCTGGCAGTTGCTGGGGCCATACGGAATCGCTATTGACTCCAAGCGGCTGGTGTATGTGGCGGATCAAAAAGTCGGCGCGATCTTCATCTTTAATACGGAGACTCGTGACGTCACGCTCATTAAGAACGGCTCGGACGCACATTTTGGCTGGATCAACGGACTGGCCATCGACGACAGCGATCGCCTTTTCGTCTCCGATGGCAAGATGCACCGGGTTCTTGTTTTTGGCCCCAAACACGACGTCGAAGGCCAGATCAACGAGGGACTGGTGGATCCAGTAGGGCTGGCGATCGACAATCAGAACCGGTTTCTCTATGTGGTCGACGAGCAGCAGGACGAAGTCTTCGTGTACGACGCGGACAATCTGAAGCTCCTGCGCCACATTGGCACCCCAGGGAAGAAGCACACTCTCACCACCGCGGGCGACTTCGGCGGAGCGTCGAACGTTGCGGTGGACGCCGAGGGCAATGTTTACGTCACCGATACAATAAATAGCCGCGTGGAAATTTTTGACGCAGACGGAAAGTTCATCAGTACTTTCGGAAAGGCCGGCGATGGTCCGGGATACCTATTCAAGCCCAAGGGCATCGCGGTCGATTGCGACGGGCATATATGGGTGGCCGATGAGTACCAGGACCGGGTGCAGGTGTTTGACCGTGAAGGGCAATTACTCACGTTTATGGGCGACAGGCACGCGAGCGAACCGGGCCAGTTCAAAGCCCTGGTCGGGATTGCCATCGATAAACAGAATCGTGTGTTTACCACCGAACAATACCCCGGCCGCATGCAGATGTTCCGGTATGTGACCGACGCTGAAGCGGCCGCCGAAAAGAAGCGGCGCGAGGACGAATTGCAGAGAAAGGCCGAGGTGCGGGCAGCAGCAGCGCAACCATCCCCCGACACGGCTCGGAAGCCGACTGAGGCCCCCACACCGAAAGCAGAGGCAGTGGCGCCCGCGCAGAAACCGGCGGATACACCGGCGCAGAAGCCTGCCGGGTCGCCACCAAACTAAAGCCCCGCGTTATCCATCACAAGCAATCGTGACGGCCCGCACAGAGCGGACGCTCTGCGGAGGCCGTGCGCACGAGTGCTGCAAACGCTACGCCGATTCGCGGTGATTACGTGGGTGATTTGACCAACTGAACCGTGGGAGAAAACCCAGTAATTAGTGGCCAGCGCCGTCCCAACCCCGGCTCTCTGCCGAGTCAAACTTGTAAGTCTAATTGCGGAAACAACTTACAGAATCCTTGTGAAGAATCGCCAGCTAAGAGATCACGGCGGTTGTCGTGCATATATTGGGTTGAGAGGTTTCAGAGCCTCAGCAGTCAATGGATCTCTAAAGTTTCAAACCGCAATCGAATTACGCAATGGAGAGCAGCAACCGTTCATAAGGAGACGACCATGAAGAAATTATTCTTAATTACGCTGATGGTTCTGGCCGTGGCGAGTTTCGCCGCCGCTCAGATCCAAGCCCCGACGTCAGACGTCCTGGGTGCACACCTCAATTACGGCCGTGGGTGCTCAGCCTGTCACGCGCCACACAGCGGCGCATGGGGTAACGGCGCCAACAAGTCCGGCGATACCACGAGCGGCACGTCGATCTTGTGGGGCCAGGATGTAGGCAACCTGGTGGGCAAGACGATCACCACTGGCAGCACGAACGGCACCACAGGCTTCACTGAAGTTCTGCCGACTATGTTTGCCGGGACGCCTGATGTTAACGGCCTTCTGACCTGCCTGAGCTGCCATGACGGCAACTGGGCGCAGGGCGCCATGATGAAGAATCAACTGTATGA
Source organism: uncultured Acidobacteriaceae bacterium (assembly GCA_963850805.1). GTDB lineage: Bacteria > Acidobacteriota > Terriglobia > Terriglobales > Acidobacteriaceae > Sulfotelmatobacter. The sequence continues at coordinate 162,647 of CAWKNF010000013.1, forward strand.
GAAACTGCCAGCCACCTATGGAACCTTCAATACGGTTCCGACCTTGCTCGGCAACGACGGCGACGGCGCAGGCAACTACCTGGCCAACCATCCGGTAGGGTTGAACGCAGCCGTTTCTTGCGGCGGACAGTACAATTGGGATTGCACCGAAACCGCCGGCGTGATTTCGATGACCGGCCCGAACTCCAGCGCATTCGTAAAGAACTACGGCTTTTTCGTGGCACTCAGCGCGTACAACAACACCGCTGTGGTGACTTGCACGAGCTGCCACAACCAGCACTTGATGAACGTGGTTAACGTCACCAACGGCCCGAAGAGCGGTTTGCCGACTGGCACCTATGCAACCATGTTCTTCATCCGCGCCCCCTACAACCCGGCGAGCGGCACTGCTGGATCGAACCAGACGGCGCAATTCTGCCGCCAATGCCATGGTGGAGAGGCCAACGAGTCTAATGGCAGCTACGTTATTCCGACGACTTTCTAAGCTGTCGGCTTTTAACCGAGGGGAGAGAAAATCTCCCCCTCTTTTTATGGAACGAGTTACTGGAACGAGGAAGCTTATGAAACACCAACTGACGATCAGCATCCTAACGGTCTGCAGCTTGGTTCTAGCGCTCTCGCCGATAACAACGGTGGCGCAGCAGATGGCGGTCTCCCACAAACCGACCACCACAGTGAACCAACAAGCGCCCAGCGCTGCGGCTCAACTTACAGGCAAGCCAGTGGCGCGAGTGAACGGAGCGGTGTTGACCGATCGCGACCTGCTGCGCGAGATGTATACGTTATTTCCTTACGCGCGCCAGCACAACGGGCAGGTGCCTGCGGAACTGGAGCCGCAGATCCGAAAAGGCGCACTGCAGATGATTGTCTTCGAGGAACTGGTATACCAGGAAGCGCTGCGACGCCAGGTAAACATACCGCCGGCGAAGCTGAAATCTGCCGAAGCGGACTTCCGGAGTCAATTCAGCAGCCCAGAGGAGTATAAGCAATTTCGGAACTCCGAATTTAACGGCTCGGAGAAGGCGTTACAAGATAAGGTGAAGCGCTCGTTGCTGATTGACGCGATGCTGAAGACTGAAGTGGATGCCAAGTCGACCGTCTCCGTGGCCGAGGCCAGAGCCTATTACGATAAGAACCCGGCCCGCTTCGAGTATCCGGAAGGCTTTGCGATTCAGACCATTTCCTTCCTGCCTCCGGAGAAACCCACGCCGGACACTTTGAAGGAGGAGCGCAAGCGCGCCGAGGATGCCCTGAAGCAAGCTAAGGCGACCACGAACTACGAGCAATTCGGGATGCTGGCGGAGAAAATCTCAGATGACGATTACCGGGTGATGATGGGAGACCACAAGAAAGTAGACCGCGCGAAACTTGCGCCCCAGGTGGTGCAGGCGCTGCTGGCTATCAAAGACGGTGAAATCACCGGCATCATCCAGATTGAGCAGGCATTCACTATCGTCCGGCTGAACCAGCACATCGTGGCGGGGAAGATGAAGTTCGCGGATGTGAAGGACTCGTTGCAGAAGGAACTGCAAAAGAAAAAGATCGAGCAGGTGCGTGCGGCCTTGGACCAGCGGTTGCGCAAGAGCGCAAAAGTAGAAGAGCTCTAACAGTCCAGGTCGATGCAGGCAGCAGCCGAGCTGGCGCTCGGCCCGGACCCTTTCGGCTTGGCTCAGGGCAGGCTCGCGAGGGCGCCCCTCCCCACGCGAGCCCTCCCCCATACAAGCTGACATTCCCGCACGAGCTTCTTGCCTGCCAAACCGCTTGCGCCAAATGGCTTGCCCTCCTTATTTTAGCTGGGTTATATGGCCCAGAATTAGTCTCGCCGGCTCCCGCAGATTTCATTAACCCCTTGCTGATCAGATATTTAACAAGCCACTCACCTCTGGCTGGGAACGTGCTTTTGTTACAGCTAAAGAGGGTTGCCAAGGTGATTGGGGTTCTCCGAAAAACGGGCTGGGTGCTGGCAGGGATTCTCCTGATGATGCCGCCGGCCGCGGCGCAGTTGAAGATCGGGGACAACACGAGCCTGCAAGCGAATGGAACGATCTCAGGGGGATATAACGGGGATTACGGGAACCTGATCTCCTCCGACCACAGCATGTCTTTCGGCGGCGCGGGTACACTTTCCGGCTCTTACTACAATCCCAACTTCCTTTCTTACACAATTAATCCTTACATAAATCAGGCAAGAGATAACTCGGCGTACCAATCCATTTCTGACGCCAGCGGGGTCAACTTAAACACCTCGATTTTCGGTGGCAGCCATTTTCCCGGAGCCATCAGCTATTCCAAGGCCTACAACAGTGAAGGCAATTACGCGATACCGGGAGTAGCCAACTACACGACGAAAGGTAACAGCGATACGTTCGGTATTACCTGGGCAGAAGTGTTACCGGGTTTGCCCAGCCTCTCCGCCAACTTCCAGACGGGGAGCAATCAGTATTCGATCTACGGTTCGAACGACAGCGGGAGCACCGATTCGCGTTCGTTCGGCATCCGCTCGGCGTACATGCTGAAGGGTTTTAACATGAGCGGCTACTTTACCGAGGGAGACTCGCACTCGGAGATTCCCCAAGTTCTTGTGGACTCGACGCAGCAGGAGACCGCGACTTCAAACAACAGGGGCTACGGATTTGGCGTGGGACACGTCCTGCCTTTTCACGGGGGATTCTCCGCCACCTACAACAGTTCCTATGTCGATTCTAACTTTGCCGGGTACAGCTACAGCGGCACCATTGACACGACCACCGCAACCGCATCGTTCCAGCCCACCAACAAGTTCCACGTTTCGACGAGCGCCAACTATTCCAGCAACCTTTCAGGTTCCCTATACGAGTCGATCGCCGCCGCGGGAGGAGTGGCTATTGCGCCGGATCTGGGGCAGGGATCGCACTCCCTCGATGTGCAGAGTACGGCGAGCTATTCCATTATGCCGAATATGCAAGCTCTGGCCACGGCCGATCATCGGGAACAATACTTCCTGGGCAAGGATTACAGCGCCGATTCCTACGGTGGGGGAATCACCTATGGGCGGACTCTACTCGGGGGCAACTTTAACACTGCCGTGAGCCTCACCGATAACACCATCAGCACTTCGAATCTGAACGCACTTGGCTTCAGTGGCACAGTCAGTTACAACAAGCGATACGAGACGTGGGCATACGGAGGATCTTTCAGCTATGCGCAGAATGTGCAGACGCTGCTGGTGACCTACACGTCCTCTTTTTACAGCTACTCGGGTAACGTGAGGCGCCGCTTCGGAAAGGTTGGATTGAGCGCGGGCGCGAGCGTCAACAAAACGGGCTTGACCGAGCAGGCCGGGACCGACAGCAGTAGCGAGAGTTTCAACACCGCTATCTCCTATTCGCACTGGGCCGCCCTGACCGGGTCATACTCGAAATCGAACGGAAATGGAATCGAGAGCGCAGTCGGGTTGATCGCAACTCCAATACCGCAGCCAGCCCTGCCTTCCAGCGACCTTATTCTTTTCGGGGGCAAGAGTTATTCGGTCAGCCTGAGCAGCAATCCGAAGCGCCGGCTGACGATTTCGGCGAGCTTCGCAAGGGCCGACAGCAACACCGACCTGGCGGGAATAGCATCCTCGAACAATACCGAGCAGATCAACACGCTATTTCAGTATCAATTTCGTAAGATGTACCTGACTGGTGGGTACAGCCGGCTGAATCAGGGTTTCAGTACCTCAACCACCGGGCCGGAAAAGATATCGGCGTTCTATATCGGGGTCTCGCGATGGTTCAAGTTCTTCTAGCCGGCGCCAACCGTCAGGAAGCGAGCATAGGATGCGGATGCCACGCGCGCTCAAACTGAGTTCGGTCGTCGTTGTTCTGCTGCTGGTTCTGTTGCTGCTGCCGATTCCGGCCTGGGCCTCGCGGAAACCTGCGAAGGCCGCTGATCCCGGGCCTCCTGAGCTTTTGCTGGAGGGCGGCCGCAAGCTGACCTACGAACGGAGCTTCGGTTCGGAGCGTGAAGTAAAGCCGAAACGCGGTTTTTGGAACCGATTGGTGGATTTCGTAGCCGGCGAACCCGAGTTTAAGAGTCTGATCCGGCCCTACAGCATTGCCACCGATTCCCGCGGACGGATTATCGTCACTGATCCGGGCGCCTCCGGAGTTCACATTTTCGACTTCGCGCAACAGAAGTACAAGTTTGTCGAGCGCAGGGAGAAAGGGAAGGACCCGATGCTAGCACCGCAGTGCCTTGCGGTCGACGCCCAGGACAATATCTACGTGACGGATTCGGAGTCGGGCAAGATCTTCGTTTTCAACTCCAGCGGAAAGTTCGAGCGTGTGATAGGCAGCCTGAAGGGCGGAGAAGGCTATTTCAAACGTCCCACGGGGATCGCCGTGGACTCTGCTGCGCAACGCATCTACGTGACCGACACCTTGCGCAACCAGGTTTTCATGATGGACATGCAAGGCAGCATCTTGCAGACGATCGGAAAACATGGCGCCGGCGACGTGGAGTTCAATTTCCCGACCGAGTTGCGGGTGGACGGCCCGAACCTAATCGTAGTGGACGCGATGAACTTCCGCGTACAGATACTGGACCGCTCCGGGAGCTTCCGGTATGCCATCGGAAAGATCGGCGACAGCAGTGGAAGCATGTTCCGGCCGAAAGGAATCGGGGTTGACTCCGAGGACGATCTGTATGTGGTGGACGGTTTGTGGGGGATCGTGCAGGTATTTAATGGTGCGGGCGATCTGCTGTATTACTTCGGAAGAAGAGGCACGCACGCGGGAGAGTTCCAGTTGCCCACCGGATTATTCATTGACCATGACGACCGGATTTTCGTGGTGGATTCCTTTAATCGCCGGATTCAGATCTTTCATTATTTTGGCTTGAAGAAGACCAAGGAAGGAATGTAGTGAGGCTCAAGATTCTAGCCGCGTGCTGGATGACTCTTCTGACGTTGACGACTTTGCTCGCGCAGTCTGCCGGCGACGTGATCGGAATCCACGATCTCGGTCCGGGAAGTAAGTCACCCATCACCGGCGCTCGCCCCGATTTCTGCATGTATTGCCACGAGCCGCACTCCGGGATTGGAGGCCGAACGCCACTTTGGAACCAAAAGCTTACGACCCAAAACTACAGTTTGTACACCAGCGATACCGAGGCGAACGTGGGCACGCAGCCGGTGATGCAAGCCGACAGCAATCTCTGCCTCTCCTGTCATGACGGGACGGTGGCGCCGGGAACGACTGCAGTCTATGGCCAGGTCACGATGACGGGAGCAATGTATGCCTACGATGTTTTTGGCAGCAACCTGCAGCCGTCGCATCCCTTCGCGCTGGCGTTGCCGATAAAAGACAACATCGATCTGACCGCGTCCCTCGCGGCGAGCGGGAAGACCGGAGATCCGACCGGGGCGGTCCGGCTAATCAATGGCAACATTGAGTGTACGTCGTGCCACAACCCTCACGTGCAATCCAAGGACTTGATCTCGCAGAACTTTCTGGTGCGTGACAGTTCGAGCGGCCAGATGTGCCTGTCCTGTCACGATCCGACCCGTCAAATGGCGGGGAAGATTAATCCTCTGGCGAATTGGGCCACGAGTGCTCACGCCCTGGTACAGAACAAGATTGCCGCCCAAGCGAACGTAGGAAGTTATCTAACGGTGGCGCAGGATGCTTGCATTTCCTGCCACGCGCCGCACAATGCCCAGGCGCCGGCGCGGTTGCTGCGCGGACAAAATGAGCAGGATTGCATCGCCTGCCACAACGGCGGCACGAATCTCACGCCCGCGCCTGCCAGCGTCTTTGCCGAGTACGCGACTCCCAAGGTTGGGCATCCATTCCCTACGGCGACGAATCAGCATGATGCCGCCGAGGCCGTCCTGCTGAATAACAACCGGCATGCCACCTGTGTGGATTGTCATAATGTACATGCGTCGAGCCAAGTGACAGCCTTTCCTCCTCCGCCTCTAATCCGCGTGTCGCAGGAGGACGCTGCCGGAATCAGCGCCACCGACGGAATCTCTATGGTTGATCCCGTCGTCAACCAATACGAGAATTGTTTCCGCTGTCACGGAAGCAGCTCCGGAAAGGCAGTTCTGCCGATCTATGGGTACCTTCCGGTGCGGGCGGTTTCCGCAGGCGACCGGTTGAACATTGTTCTGCAGTTCAGCGTTACCTCCAGTTCGAGCCATCCCGTGAGCCACATCAGCAACAGTTCTCTGCCGCAGCCGAGCCTGCTCGGTTCTATGTGGAATCTCAACGGCACGACGCAAGGGCGGGCTGTAGGAACGCAGATTTTCTGCACCGACTGCCACAACAGTGATGACAATCGCGAGTTCGGAGGCTCAGGCCCGAACGGTCCGCATGGATCCAAGTGGACTCACATCCTGGAACGCCGGTATGAATTCAGCCAGACGGCAGTTCCCGGCCAGCTGGTCACAAATCTTTTTCCGAATCCCGATCTCAGCGTGAATGGGCCCTACGCGATGTGCGGCAAGTGCCACAGCCTGAGCAATATCGTGACGAACGCCAGCTTCGCGCAGCACCAGAGCCACATCAATGCCGGCTTTACTTGTTCGGTATGCCACACGGCGCACGGCATGGGAGGCACCAACCCGAATATCAGCGGCCAGCGGCTGGTGAATTTCGATGTGAACGTGGTCGCCTCGAATGCAGGCGCGCCGATCTCGTACACCCAGGCCACGGACACTTGTACGCTGACCTGCCACAACACAGCGCACAATCCGGATGGCACCGTCACTGCTGCGAGCGCTGCCAAGGTGCGGAAGAAGTGAGGGCTTCACGATGTAACCGTCCGTGCATCTCCCGCACGAAGCTCATGGCCTGGACTTCCTCAAGTTATTTGCCGTCCCTTCGAGCATTGGAGGCAGCGAAATACGCGAGATTAGCCTTGGGTGCGAGCGGATTCAGGACTGGAGTTCTTCTTTCGATCTCTGTTGCCGATCAGGTCCGCAGAGCCCAAGCCTGCAGCAGGGCTAGGGCAACGGCTTTGCGGGCGTCCCGGGTTTGACACCCGAGTGTTTTTTCGCCTGTGCCATCAGTTGCAGAACCTTGTCTTTGCCTTCATAGTTCGGATTCGTGTCCAATAATTTCTGCCAGGTGGCGACTGCTTTGTCGATATCCATCTTGCCTTGCCACTCAACGACACCCAAATTGAATAGAGTGTTGGCTTTGTTCGGTTCGTAAGAAAGCGATTTCTGGAACTCCGCGATGGCTGTATCGGCGTCGCCAGCGTACCAATAGGCAGTCGCCATATCCGTACGAACACCTGCGTTGGCTGGCTCTACCCTCAGCGCACGCTGATAGTAATCGATCGCTGCAGGAAATAATTGGGCGTCGTAATAGACGTTGCCGACGCTTTCCAGAAGTCCGGCGTTGTTCGGGTCGGCCTTGAGCTTCTCGATCAACGGTCCGGTTTGCGTGTCGGCCATTTTCTGCATCTGAGCCGGGGTTGGAGTTTGGGCGCCCGCGCTCTGATTCGCGGTAGCCGGGGCGGATGCGCTGGCGGTCTCAATTGCAGCGGCCGGGCTCTGGGATCCGCGGATGAACCAGCCGGCCGTGATTCCAACCAGCAGGCAGATGACCGCCAACACATAAGCCTGCACGCTTGTCCATTGCTCGGTAGAAGTTGCTCGATTTTTATCAGTCATTTCTCAGTGCTCCTTCAGATCTCGTCTTTCGCTTGCCGCTAGCTCTTGCCCTTCTTCTGAACATCCTTCGCAACGTCGGCCATCATTTTCTGCACCGCGGCTTTCCGGTCCGCGCTCAATCGCGGATTCGACCTCAGCAACTCCTGCCAGGCTGCCAGAGCTCCCGAGCGGTCCTGTTTTCCCTGCCACTTGATCACACCGAGGTTGAACAACGAGTTGGCATCCTTGGGGTCATATCGCAGCGACTGCTGAAGCTGGCTGATCGCCCCGTCTACGTCACCTTTGTAGTACAGGCACGAAGCCAGCTCAGTACGAATGGCAACGTTTTTTGGGTCGACGCGTACCACGTTGTCGTAGTATCCGGCTGCCTCCTTGAACTGGTGCGTCGCCTTGTAGATGTTTCCGAGCTGGATGAGTAGGTCGGTGTTGTTGGGATCCCTCTTAAGTTTTTCAAGCAATGGCTCTGCTTTCTTGTCGGCCATCGCTTTCATGTCTTCGAGGCTGGCCATCTGTCCGCCCATAGGACCAGCCGTAGCGGCGGGTTGGTTGCCGCCCGCTTGCGGTACCGGCGGCGCGGGAGACTGGGAGCCGCGAAAAAGGTAGCCGATTGCCAGGCCCAACAGCAGGCAAACCGCAGCCATCGCGTATACCTGTTTCGCGTGCCAAACGGATCCGCCGGTTGTCTGCTCGACCGCTTCGTTTGGCATTCGTGGTTTTCTCCTCGAACTGTCCCTTCCTCGCCTACCTTAAACGCGCCATCGCCGGAGGACAGCATGCGGGATCACAGACAGATGTGACGTGGATCACACAAGGGATTCAGCCTCACGCTTACCTTAATTTTAGGGTTCAATTTGTCGGGACGCTCACGATAATGGCTTGCAGGACTCTCAGTCTCGCAGTAATTCTTGGATTTTGCCTGAGACTATCCGGTCAATCGGCGGCGCCGAAAGAGTTCATATCCTTTCAAGCTGCGCAGCCAACGCTGCAAGCGATGAGCGACGCGCTACCGCCTGACCTGAAGGCTGCCGGCCAACTCGACGCGATTCGATGGTCCAAATGGGTTCAGGCCCAAGACGTCGCGATCCGACAACGGCTCGACTGCGGGACGGAAGACACACTCACCAATCTGCTGCGATTCGGCGTGACCTTTACCAAAGAATATCGGATTGACGATGAATACCTGGTCCGCTACGGACAGAGTTCCTTAGTCGACGGCTTTGCCGAGAACCGAGCCAGAGACCTGATTAAAGCTCTGGCTGGACCCCATCCGTCTGAGCGCATGACCGAGATGCGCGCCTTCCTGGAGAAGCGGCGTTTTTCGCTGAAGACTCCGCGACAGCGCGCCGCGGTCAAGAGGTACCTGCTCGACAACCTGGCCCGTATGCGTGATGACTTCCTGAAATATCGCGCGCAGACAAAAGATGAGCATCGCTTTCAGCTTTTCCAGGACCGTGGCATCTCACTCGACACGAATCTTTGGCCCGACTATCAACTGGACGTGCACTTCCACAGCATGCTCGAGAAGGGACTACTCACACCCGGCAGTGTGCGTCGCGTGGCCATTGTGGGGCCCGGACTGGATTTTGCCAACAAGGAAGCAGGTTCGGATTTCTACCCTCCGCAAACCACCCAACCCTTCGCCGTACTGGACTCGCTGGTTCGACTGGGAGTCGCCGATCCTGCCAAAATCGAGATCTACACTCTCGACATCAGCCAGGACGTCAACCTGCACATTGAACACGCGCGCAAGAATGCGGAACTGGGGCGTCCCTACGTTGTGCAGTTGGCGTGGAATACAGCCCGCCCCATGAGCGAGGAGTATCGCAAGCGCTTCATTGACTACTGGCAGCAACTCGGAAACAAGATCGGTAGCGCCGTGGAGCCGATTCCCGTGCCGAGCAGCGTCGATGACCTGCGCACCCGGGCGGTAAAGATTCCGGCAAAGATCGTGCGCCAGATCACACCCCTTGACATGAACATCGTCTACCAGCGTCTTGCCTTGCCATCTGAGCAGGCTTTCGACCTGGTGATTGGGACTAACATCTTTATTTATTATGGAGCATTTGAGCAGTCGCTTGCCCGTGCCAACGTCGCAACCATGTTGAAACCCGGGGGCTATCTCATTTCCAACGACAAGCTTCCTGATAATGTTCCCTCAGGGCTCGACGATGTTCTCGACACGCCAGTGGTTAGCTCGGTCGAACCTCCCGTGAAGGATGTAGTGTTCTGCTACCGGCGAGGGAAATGAAAGCACGGAGCGGCATCGTCACGTTCATGATGTGCCGGCGATTTTACGTCCTAATTCCGTTTCGTCACCGATGCGACAGGAAGTAGTAACTGACGGCCTTGGTCCAGCCCCCGCTCAGGATGACAACCCTATTGCGTGCCCTCCGATACGAACAGGCTTGAGACCTGGTAGTACGCTGTGTAGGCGTAGGAATGGAGATCGTCGGTTACGAAGATATCTCGCATGGAGAGGAGTCCGGTGCGGTCGGCGGGGGCGAATTCTTTGAAGAGCGTGTGGCGTCCGGTGGTGAGGTCGACGCGATCAAGGCGTGAGGGAATTTCAGCGCGGCGATAGACGAGCACCGAACGGCCATCTGCGCTCAACAGGGCAGGGATGTCAGAGTCGGTCAGGCCTGGCGCGGGCCGCGCCTCTCCGCCGGCGATCGGGTAGATGGAGTACTTGCCTTCGGGTCCCCGCGCCAGGACTTGGCTTCCGTCGAAAGAGAGCCAACCGTCGCGGGTGCCTTCCGGAGTCACCGGGTGCGCAACACCTCCGCTTATCTCTTGAACATAGAAGCGCGTACTCTTTCCGGCTTCGTTGCCGCCAATGAGCACACTCTTCCCGTCACGAAACCACTGGGCGCTGATGTAGTGCTCGATGTCTCCGCGCGTGAGTTGCTGTGTCTCCCCGGCGCTAGTGGGATAGATGACGAGTTGCGGCGGCCGGGATTGGACCACGGCGAGCACCGATCTTCCGTCGGGAGATAAGTCTGCGGGCCATCCCTCGCCGAGACGCACGACGGGCGAGCCGTCGGTCTTGCGCAGGCAGACGGCGTAGTTGGTTCCAAGCGCCATCTCGGCGAAGAGGAGGGTCAGCCCGTCCTGGGAGAGAGCGCGCGCATGCGACGTATTAAGCCACGAGAGATCTCGATCTTCGGCGTCGCCGGGAGCATGAATCATGGCTCGATAGCGGTAATCAATGCGGGTCGCGAGCCAGCGTCCATCGCGAGCTACGTCTTCGATAGTAATACCGCCGGGTGGCTGGTAGGCTACGCGCTTTTTGCCGGATGGGGTCACGGCGTAGACGGTGAAGCTGCCACCGCTCAGGCTGGCGGAGAACAGAATCTCGTCTTCGTTCGGGGACCAAGCAAGTCCTCGTTCGCTCCAGTAGCCGTCAGAGAGTACGGTGTTTTTTCCCGCGAGATCGATGATGTTTACCGAGCCCCGGTCGTCCCATTTGCGGGGGTGCTCGAAGTATGCGATCCGATCTCCGCGAGGCGAGATGCGCAGGTCGCTCATGTAACCGCTGACTTCGCGGAGCACCGTGCCCACGGGATACTCGAGGCGATCTTTGCCCCCGACCTCGCGGATGACAGCGAGTTGCGAGCCGTCGGGCGACCAGTCCGCCTGCCGTACTCCTTCCTGGACTTCGCGCGGGGCGCCGCCGCTCAGGGGCATCCGCGCCAGCGTGCCGGTGAAGAGACGAAACCACACGTAGCGAGCATTCATGAGGACAGCAAGTTCTCCTTTGGAGGAGACTGCGAGCAGGTGCATGCCGGGTGGACCAATAGGTTGGGGCTCAGGATAGTCGGGGCGCACGACGAAGATCTGGGGGGTGTTGCCGGAGATCGCAGCGCTGTAAACGACTGTGTCTTTTTCTGCGGCGAAAGCAGCGTGGAAGACGGCCTCGCGCCGGAAGTTCAACTGGCAAAAAGCGAGCGGCTCGGGCCTGCGTCCGATGCGCGATGCGAGCAACAACGCAGCCACCGCAATTACGGCGAAAGCCGCAGCCGTCAACCACGCGATGGGCAAGGGACGCTTCCGACGTACGGGGAGTGTGATCGGCGCTCCCGTCTGCGAGCCGCCCTCTGCGATCCAGCGCAGCTCTTTCCAGAGATCGCCCGCAGACTGCTAGCGCTCGTCGGGATCTTTCGCCAGACAAACCTGGATGGTACGGTCGAGCGCCGGCGGCGTGAGAGGTTGCACGGCGCTGACCGGTTCGGGCTGCTTGTGCAGTATGTCCGAGGCTACGCTGAATTCGCTCTTGCCCTGAAACGCGCGTTTCCCGGTCACCATTTCGTACAGCACTGCGCCCAACGAGAAAATATCGCTGCGGGCGTCCACTTCGTTGCCTTCGACCTTCTCGGGCGACATGTAGGGAACGGTCCCGATCACGGCACCGTGCAGCGTCATGGGCGTAGCCCGCGGCGTCATATCGGTCAGAGTGGCTCCCGTGGCGAGGGCCGGATCGGCTTTTGCCAGGCCGAAATCGAGCAACTTCGCGCCGGATTTCGTCAGCATGATGTTGCCGGGCTTGAGATCGCGATGAGTCACACCGTGGCGGTGGGCTTTGTCGAGAGCGCTGGCAATCTGTCTTCCGTACTCGAGCACTTGGGCCACTGGAAGAGGGCCTTTTTGCAGTCGCTCCGCCAGCGACTCGCCTTCCAGGAATTCCATGACAATGAAATCCACGCCGTCTTGCTGTCCGACGTCGTGGAGCGTGCAGATGTGAGGATGATTGAGGCTGGAAATAACTTTGGCTTCACGTTCGAAACGCTGGCGGCGGGTGACGTCGTCAGAGAGATCGGGGGGAAGAATCTTGATGGCAACAACGCGCTCCAGGCGCGTATCCCGTGCCCGATACACTTCGCCCATGCCACCGGCGCCCAGCGGCGCGAGATTTCGTAGGGACCTAGTCGGAAGCCGTTGGACAGAGCCATGGAATATGCGGATTATAGCGTTTGATTGAGCGTGGCGCAGTATACAGAAGCGGCGAAGCGGTTGCCCTCCTAAGAAAATCGAACCCCGGAGCGTCTACTCCGGGGTTTCGGGCCGGGCCGGCGTCCTCTGCTTCAGGCGACAAGTGACTCGACGAAGCGCTGGCAGAGTGTAGTCTCAAGATTGTAGTAAGCCACGTTGACCGTCGTGGTCAAGTATGGCTTCAGGATGTTAAATACCTTGGGGTAGAACTCTTTCTCATAGCGCTCGGCATCCGCCTTGGTGGCCCAAAGGCTGATGGTGAACACCTTCTCCTCTCTCATCTTCTCGGGGAAAAAGGGCAGAATCTCCAGGAAGCCAGTCTGCTTCCTGAGGATGGGCAGGACTTCATTCTTTACAATCTTCACGAACTCTTCCTTCTTTTCCAGTTTCACTTCGTAGTCGAGAATGCGTGCAATCATGGGAGTGCTCCTTTTCAGTATGAGATAACAACTGGTTCCACGGCGGGGGCCCTCGGTGTGGTGAGGGTTCAGTGCTTCCCGAGGAGCTCGGGCCGAATCAAACGTTACCATGATCGCTTTTACTAATGCAGTGATGAATGAAGGTCAGTGCAGTGCACTTGATCACAAAGCCCAGCGACCATGTGGAGCGGTTTGAGTGGATCTAACGGGCTTGCACAGTGACTACGACTGCAAGGGACAGGTAGCGCTCATAGTCCACTTCCTTAGATTTGGTGAAGTTGAGCCTCGAGCCAGTCCACATGATCCTCTTCATCTTTGAGCAAGGTGACCAGGAGATCGCGGCTGCCGTTGTCTTTCTCCCGCGTTGCGATCTGCACTGCGGCGTTGTATTGCTTCACTGCCCCCAGCTCAAGCGCCAAGTCGCTCTCAATCATGTGGCGCACAGTTGCGCCAACGGTCAGCTTTAGAGGGTCCATGGAAGGCGTTCCATCCAGAAAGAGAACCCTTTCGATCAGCACTTCAGCGTGCTTCATCTCGTCGATGGATTGCTTCTTGATGTAGTCGGCGAGTTTCTTGTAGCCCCAGTTCTCGCACATTTCCGCGTGCAGGAAATACTGGTTGATCGCCGTCAGTTCTTCCCGCAGAGCCTCATTCAATTCTTTAATTACTTTGGATTACCCTTCATCCGAGGCCTCCTTTTTGCATTGAGAGCGTAGCTTACTTCCGCCGGCTTCTTTACAGGCAAGCAGGTTCCGGCTAGATTTAGTACCGAAAGTTTGAACCGTGGAGCTGTACCTTGCAACCCTTCACTGATCACGCTGGGCTCACGACCTCCCTCTCGGCCAAGGGACTGGCTGAGGCTCTTCTTTCCTCGGACCTACTGGAGACTCTTCCGGATGCCACCGTTGCCGTCGATCTGGACGGGACCATTGTTCAAGTCAATTCCCAGGCACAAGAGCTATTTGGCTATGACCGCGAGGAATTGATTGGCCAGAAAGTCGAAATGCTGGTCCCGGATCGTTATCGCGGGCAGCACCACCACCATCGCGAGGGCTTCGCGCAGGCGCCGAAGACGCGGCGAATGGGAGCGGATCTGGATCTCTACGGCAGACGGCGCAACGGCTCGGAGTTCCCGGTGGAAATCAGTCTCAGTCCTGTCTCCACGGGGAAGGGAGCGTTAGTGCTGAGCGCCATTCGCGACATCAGCGATCGCAAGAGAATCACGGAGGAACTGCGCCGGGCGAACGAAGAACTGCATCGCAGATCGGCCGAGCAAATTGGGGAATACCGCTCGAGGCTGGCCTTGATTATCGATTCCTCCGAGGATGCGATCCTCAGCAAAGACTTGAACGGCATCATTACCAGTTGGAACAAGGGAGCCGAGCGCATCTATGGTTACACGCCCGAAGAGGTCATCGGAAAGCACATATCGATTCTGACGCCCGGCGATCGCCCGGATGAAGTCCAGAAGATTCTTCAAAAAATCGCGGAAGGGGAAAGCATCGAGCATTACGAATCGGTGCGGTTGGCCAAGGACGGACGCCGTTTGGACATCTCCATTTCCGTGTCTCCCATGCGCAATGCCGCCGATGAGATCACGGGAGCGTCGGTGATCGCGCGTGACATCACGGCTCAGAAGCGGGCTGAGAGCCAGGTTCGCCAGGCGCAGAAGATGGAAGCTATTGGGCGGCTGGCGGGCGGAGTGGCGCACGACTTTAACAATATCCTGGGGATCATTAACGCCTGCGCCGAATTTCTGCGCGACCGCATCGATCCTGCCGCGGAGCCGTCGGTCTACGTCGAGAACATCAAGAAAGCAATCGAGCGGGGCACTTCGTTGACCAAGCAAATGCTGGCTTTCAGCCGGACGTCGGCAATCCAACCCCGCATCCTCGATCTGAACGAGCGGTTAAGGGAAATCAGCAAGCTGCTGCGCCCGTTGCTGGGAGACGATGTCGAGATTCTCATTGTGCCCAGATCAATCTCAGCGGTGGTCGAGGCCGACCCTGGCCAACTCGACCAGATCGTGGTGAACCTCGCGGTAAACGCGCGCGATGCCATGCCTCGCGGCGGCAAGTTCATTCTTGAAACTGGGGCGGTGAAATTTGACGAGTCTTTCTCCGAGCAACATCAAGCCATGGCGCCAGGAAAATATGTAATGCTCGCGGTCAGCGATACCGGCAGCGGCATGGACGAGGCTACCGTGTCGCGCATCTTCGAGCCTTTCTTTACCACCAAAGAGGCGGGCAAGGGCACTGGATTGGGCTTGGCCACGGTGTACGGCATCGTCAAGCAGAGCGCGGGACACATCATGGTTTACAGTGAACCGGGACAGGGGACGACTTTTAAGATCTATCTTCCCAGCGCCGAGCACAAAATCGGGATCGCGTCCAAGCCTGAAGCGGAGACCGTCAGTCCGAAACGGCAAGGGATGACGATCCTGCTGGTGGAGGATGACGAAATCATGCGCAGCCTGACTCGAAAGCTCCTTGAGGAACACGACTATGCGGTAGTCGAGGCGGATGACGGAAAGACCGCGCTCGAATGGTTGGAATCTCATCCCGGTCCGATTGACCTGTTGCTGACAGACGTGGTGATGCGCCGAATGAGCGGTCCGGAGCTGGCGGAGCGCCTGGCTGCATCTCGCCCCAACCTGAAAGTCGTATATATGTCAGGCTACACAGGCGAACTGATGGCGAATCGCGAGGTGTTGAAGCCCGGCGTGACCCTGCTGGAGAAGCCTTTCTCCCGATCGGCGCTGTTGAACACGATCCACGAGAAGTTGGAGTGAAAAGCGCGAGCGATCCGAAGCCACGCTGGCCGAGACCTCGTGCTCTGCAACCAGCCGTCTGGTGATGGGGATCACACATCGGTGTGGGAAAGTACGCATCTGCCGACGGTTACGCCAGTAATCGGCAAGCTGGTCCTCATGTAGAGAAATCAATTCAAGCCACTTGTTTTGTTTCACTTAGGTGCTTCTCCAGAGGGTTCTGCTCAATTCGTGGAAAGTGGCGAGGGAAGTGCCAAAGGTAACTGTGAGCGGAGGCACCATATGGCAACACAGATCGTAAACAACGCCCAGAGGCTAGCGCCAGCAGACAAGAGCTTTGGCAGTCTTTCCCCCGAGTTAGTGGATGCTTTGGAGCAGGAAGCAGTCACCACGACGTATCCCACGGGAGCGGCTTTGTTTGCGGAAGGCCAGGCTCCGCGGGGAGTGTTTATCGTTCGGCGAGGGCGGGTAAAGCTTTCCATTTGCGCCAGCGACGGCAGGACGCTGATTCTGCGAATGGTCGAGGCTGGTTGCCCATTGGGAGTAGCCGCTGTAGTTTCCGGGCGCCCGTATGAAGCTACCGCCGAGATCCAAGAGCCAAGCGAGATCAGTTTCCTACGGCAAAGCAATTTGCTGCGCCTGATGCGCCTTTACGGCGAGCTTGCCCTGTGGGTGACCCAGCACATCAGCGCGGACTATGCCTCCACCTGCCGCGAAATCCGTGATCTGATACTTTCCGACTCGGCCAGCGAGAAACTGGCTCGACTGCTGGTGGGATGGCTCGACCAGAACACTGAAGCTCGAAACCCCAGCCAAATGAAGCTGGCACTTACTCATGAAGAGATCGGGCAGATGATCGGCACTTCGCGAGAAACCGTCAGCCGGCTATTCGCGGGTTTCAAGAAGCAAAGGCTTATCCAGCAGAGCGGTTCCACTCTAGTGATTCCCAACCGCGTTGCCTTGGAATCCCTGATCACAGCATAGAGCTATCACAGCGTGGAGAAAGCC
>CAWKNF010000014.1:0-63577 GCA_963850805.1 uncultured Acidobacteriaceae bacterium
TTAGCCTCGCGGCTATTTTCTCCGATACTTCTGTTTTCATGGTCCGCGTAAGCCGATGTTGATCCTACAACGCTGAAAGCGGCAAGCAATATGATTGCGGCGGCTCGTTTTATAACATCTCCGAACGGTAGACTCTGCAGCAATCTTAACACCGAGGCCGTGCGCGGCTAGCGAAACAAAGGTAACTGGCTCCGGGCGATGGGCTTCGCCCAGGCTTCGACGGCCGAGGCGGCCGTCGCCACATTAGTCGTGGTGGTTCAGGCAGTCGGGAGAGTGAATACAAAGGTCGATCCGTGGGCGAGTTCGCTTTCGGCGCGGATGGAGCCGCCGTGGGCGAGCATGATGTGTTTGGCGATGGCGAGGCCGAGGCCGGTGCCTCCGGATTCGCGGGAGCGGGCTTTGTCGACGCGATAGAAGCGCTCGAAGAGGCGCGGAAGGTGCTCGGAGGCGATGCCGGCGCCGAAATCCTGCACGAAGAATTCCACGGCGTGGGGAACGGCGCGGGCCCCGAGCACGATTCGTCCGCCGGAGGCACCGTACTTCAGGGCATTGTCAATCAGGTTGGAAAAAACCTGGTGGATGGCTTCGCGGTCGGCGAGAACCGGGGGAAGATTTTCGGGAGCGGGTTGGGGCCGGGAAAATTCTGGCTCTGCAAATGGTGGGCCGGGGAATCCTGAATCTGCAGATCGATGCCGTGAGTGCGGGCGATTTCGCGGAAGCTTTCTTCGGCGTCGTGAAGAAGTTCGGCGGGCGGGACGGGCTCCGCCTCGAAACGGGTTTCGCCGGATTCGACGCGCGCCAGGGTGAGCAGATCTTCGGTGAGGCGGGACATGCGGGAGGAATTCTTGCGGATGATTTCCAGAAACTCGCGAGTGGGCGCGCCGTTTTCGGGAGTGCTGTCGAGCAGGGTTTCCGCATAGCCCTGAATCGAAGTGAGCGGCGTGCGCAGTTCGTGGGAAACGTTAGCGATGAAGTCGCGGCGGGTTTTTTCCACGCGCTCGGTTTCGGTCAGGTCGCGGAGCACGGCGACAGCGCCTCCATCGGGCAGAGGGGCGGCGGTTACGTCGAAGGCGCGGCCGGGAACGATCGAGGTGGCGCGGGCGGTTTTGACTTCGCGCGTGGCGGTGGCTTCTTTCACGCGTGGCGAGGAAATCGGGGTCGCGGATGGTTTCGACGACCGGCTGATGCAGGCGGGTGCCTTGCGGGACCAGGCGGTCCATGGGTTGGTTGGCCCACTGCACGAGGCCGTCGGCGCTGACGGCGATGACGGCGTCCTGCATGCTGTTGAGCAGGGTTTCGAGCTGGCGCTGGCTGGAGCGGACGGCGGCGAAACTTTGTTCGACGCGGCGGGCGGTTTTATCGATGGCGCCGGCGACGCGGCCGATTTCGTCCTGAGAAGTTTCCAGGATGCGGGCTTGAAGGTCGCCTTCGGCGATGCGGGCGGCGACATCGACGATGCGCTCAAGGCGGCGAGCGCTCCAATTGGCGGCGACCGCGGCCACCAGCAGGGCGAAGAGGAAGGCCATGCCGGAAGCCAGTTCCAGCCGGCGGCGAACCTGCGCGGAAACGGCTTCGACATCGGAGAGCGGATAGGCCAGGCGAACGGCGCCAGCCGGAGATGGGAACCGCGACATAGAGAAACGGAATGCCAATGGTGGCGCTGCGGCGCTCATTGCTACCCGATCTTGCCGGAGAGAGCGGCGGCGAATTCGGGGCGTGTGGCATGATTTTCCATGGCGCCGGGATTCGCTTCGGAATCGGCCAGCACTTTGCCGGCGGGATCGATGATGGTGACGCGAGCGCCGGCGGCTTGGCCTTCCTGAGCGGCGATGTCGGCGAGGGAGTGGCCGCTGCGGTCGGTTTCGACGCGGTGGGCGAGAAGTTGGGTCTTTTGGATGAGGTTGCGTTCAATTTCGGTGCGCAGCGAAGCTTCCCAGGCGCCGCCGAGCATGAGGTCGAACAGTACGGCGGCGGCGAGGATGACGACCAGAAAGGCCGCCAGCAGCTTGAGGAAAATCCCGTTTCTCACTGCTTCTCACTTGGGAGCCTCGAAGCGGTAGCCCGCGCCGCGCACGGTCTTAAGGTAGCGCGGGTTTTCCGGGTCCGGTTCGATTTTTTCCCGGATGCGGCGGACATAGACGTCGACCGAGCGCGGGGTCACGTAAGAGGTGTCGCGCCAGACGGAATCCAGCAGATGATCGCGGGAAAAAACGCGGCCGAGGTGGCGGGCGAAATAATCGAGCAGGCGGAACTCGGTGGCGGTGGTGGGAACGGTTTGTCCGCGGACGGTGAGGATCATGGCGGCGGGATCGATTTCGATGTCTCCGACTTTGAGCGGGCTGGGCGGAAGCGGGCGCTCAAAGCGGCGGAGCACGGCCTTGACGCGGGCCACGAGTTCGCGCGGACTGAAAGGCTTGGCGATGTAGTCGTCGGCTCCGATCTCGAGGCCGAGGACGCGGTCGGCTTCGCTGCTCTTGGCGGTGAGAAAAATCACCGGCACGGAAGCGAGGCCGGGAGTCTGGCGGACGGTGCGGCAGAGTTCGAGTCCGTCTTTGCCGGGGACCATGATGTCGAGCACGAAGAGCGCGGGACGCTGGCGTTCGGCATCGGCGATTACGTTGGAGCCGTTGGGATAGACGCGCACGGCAAAGCCGTCGTTCTCCAGGTGGTGGCGAACGAGGCGGGAAATATCGGGATCGTCTTCGACGACGAAGATGCTTGGTTTCACGGGTTTATTGTAGCGAAGCGAGTTGCGAGTACCTAGTACCGAGTGGCGAGTAGCGGTGTGAGCGCGTGATTTTCATCGGATTGTAACAATCAGGTTGGCGGCGGGGTCGAGGTGGAAGCGTTTCCCCGGCGGGATGACTGTGGTGGCGCTGTATTCGGTGATGATGGCGGGGCCGGAATATTTCTTGCCGGGTTTGAGTTCGTCGCGGGAGTGGATTGCCGTCGTGAGTTTCTTGCCGTCGAATAGGACTGGGGCTTTGGGCGTGGAAAGCGAGCCGAGCTTTGCTCGGCCTGGACGCCCGGCTTCGCTCGGGGCGGGCTCACGAGGGCGGCCGTCCCCACATCATCCATCTTCGCTTCATGGGTCTTGGTGATTTCAATGTGGCGCGGAGGCGGAGGGTTACCAGCTCTACTTCGCGAGTGGGATGGGCGTAGCCATAGCGGCGCTGGTGTTCTCGTTCGAATTCCTTCAGCAGATTCCTGGTGAACGGCAGGTTGAGTTCGTATCCCTGGCCGCGGTAGCGGAGGTCGACGCTGCGCTGATAGTGAACTCTTCCCTGCCAGGCTTCCTCGTGAAAATCTTTCGCGGCTTGTTTCTGCAGAGTCGAGAATTCGCGATCCAGTCGCGCGGCGGAAGTTTGCCTGAGACGCGCCACAGCACCGTGCGGGAGTAATCTTTGACGACATCGCTGACCAGAATGCCAAGAGCGGAAAGCGCGCCGGGCAGCGCGGGAACGATCACGTGCGGGATGCTGAGGGCTTCGGCCAAGGCGCAGGCGTGCAGGCCTCCGGCGCCGCCGAAGGCGACGAGGGCAAAGTCTCGAGGGTCGCGGCCGCGCTCGATGGAGACTACGCGGATGGCTTTTTCCATGGTGGCATTCACCACGCGGATTACGCCGGCGGCAAACTTCTCGAGAGTCAGCGGACTTCCCTGCTGCTTCAGCCATTCGCGTGTGATGCGGCGGGTGCGGTCGAGATCGAGAATGAAGTCGCCGCCAAGAAAGCGCGTTGGTTGCAGACGGCCTAGCAAAAGGTTGGCATCAGTGACGGTGGGCTGCGTGCCACGGCCGTAGCAGATCGGGCCGGGATCGGCGCCGGCAGATTCGGGGCCGACGCGGAGAACGCCGGCGGCGTCGAAGCGGGCGAGCGAGCCTCCGCCAGCGCCCACGGTGTGAATGTCGAGCATCGGGACGCCGACGGGGAGTCCGGCGACTTCGGCGTGGCTGGCGGTGGTAATTGCGCCTTCGACTAGCGAGACGTCGGTGGAAGTGCCTCCCATGTCAAAGGCGATGATGCGGGGGAAACCGCTGGCGCGGGCGCTGGCGGCGGCGCCGACTACGCCTCCGGCGGGGCCGGAGAGGACAGTGCGGACAGGTTCGCTTGCGGCAGAGGCGAGCGCGGTGATTCCGCCGCTGGATTGCATGACGAAGATACGCGGACGCCTGCCCTCGATCCCGCCAGCAATGCCTCTATGGAAGCGGGTTTCCAACTTCTCCAGATATCGCTGCATTACTGGTTGGAGGTAGGCGTTGATTACAACGGTTGACGTGCGCTCGTATTCACGGAACTCGGGAAGAATTTGGTGAGAGATCGAGAGCAGTACATTTAACGGCTTGAGGGCCTCCGCGATCACTTGCTCGTTTCTCGGATTTGCGAACGAGAAGAGCAGCGAGATGGCGATGGACTCGGGCTGTTTCGCCGTTACTTGGGAGACGAGCGACTTCAAGTCCGCCGGCGAAGGCGAAGTCAAGATCTCGCCATCACTGGAAGTGCGTTCTTCGATGCCGAAGCGGAGATCGGCGGGGACTAGCGGCTCGATTCGGTCGAAGAAGAAGTCGTAGAGCTTGGGGCGGGCTTGGCGGCCAATCTCGATCGCATCTTCGAAGCCGGCGGTCGTGACCAGAGCGGTGCGCGCGCCTTTGCGTTCCAGGAGCGTATTGGTGCCGACGGTCGTGCCGTGGAGAATTATTAGTTCGCCTTCATGTGGGACTTTGCTGAGCGCTTCGACGATGGCTTGCGAGGGATCGGTGGGAGTGGAAAACACTTTCACCATGCGGAGACGACCGTGGGCTTCATCCTTCCAGACACAGTCGGTGAAGGTGCCGCCGGTGTCGATGGCTACGCGGAGAGATTGAGGACGGCGGGGCATGGGATTTAATTTGGAGAATTAGGGTAACATTTGCGGCTATGAGATACGCATTTCTCGTCGAGACCTATGCGACCGAGCGGCTGAAGGTGGTTAGCGTGTGGAGCGAGTTTCGGGATGAGAATCTTCCGGTGCGTCCGCGGGAGGGCGATCCGCGCGGGCGTAGCGTGCATGAGCAGATGGTGCATCAGTGCGTGAGCGAGGATCTATGGTTCCGCAACATGCTGGGAATTAATGTGGACGCGCCTCCGCTGCCGAAGCTGGAGACCCGATTGGAGTTCATGAAGCGTTATGCCGAGGACAGCGGGAAACGGCTGGCGGCGCTGCAGGAAAAGGACGAGGCGTGGTGGGAAGAGAATGTGAAGTTTTTCGATGTGCAGCGGTCACGGGCCTGGGTGATGACGCGGCGGATATCGCATACCTCGCATCATCGCGGACAGGTAATGGCCATGCTGCGAATGCTGGGCCGAGATTTACACAGCAATTACGGGCCTAGTGCAGACACCGGAGGGTTAATGCAGAATCATGCCCCGACGATTTATGCGTATCCAAATTTGGACGCGCTGCTTGCGGGAGAGCATGCTGGGGGCGCGAAGGCGGCGTTGCCGGGAAGTGGCGGGAAGGTCGTGACCGAGCGGCCAGGGTAAGGGGCTGCTCAAGTGCCCGCTGCGCTCGCTGGACGGCCGAGGCGGCCGTCCCCACGTAAAACTCTCCTCATCCCGTCAACTCTTCGTAGTGAAAGCCAGCGTCAGCAGCGTCTTCTGTTCTACTTCGTGCGCTTTTGCACTGCCCGTTGCGGGGCTGGCGCTGGAGCTGCGCTTTACCGAGAGCACGTGGCGCTCGCCGGCTATGCGCTGGAGGCGAGGGAGCATATTGAAGAGCGCGCCCATGTTGGCGGGCTCTTCCTGCACCCAGACGATTTCACCGGAGTCACCATGACGGGCGAATTCCGCAATGAGTTCTTTTTCCGGGAAAGGATAGAGCTGCTCGAGAAACACGATGGCGGTGGAATTGTCTTTTCTTTTCTTACGCTCGGCGAGGAGTTCGTGGCCGATCTTACCAGTGCACACCAGGATGCGATCGGCTGCGCCGATTTCAGTGTCGGGGAGTACGTTCTGAAAATTGTTGAGGGCGAAGTCCGCGATGGGCGAGGACGCATCGGGATGGCGCAGCATACTCTTCGGGGTGAATACGATCAGCGGCTTGCGCCAGTGGCGCAAGGCCTGGCGGCGCAGCAGGTGAAAATATTGTGCGGCATTGGAGGGCTGCGCGATCTGGATATTATGTTTCGCGGCGAGTTGGATGAAGCGCTCGATGCGCGCGCTGGAGTGCTCCGGTCCCTGGCCTTCGTAGCCGTGGGGCAGAAGCAGGACGAGGCCGGAGAGCAGATTCCACTTGGCTTCTCCGGCGGAGATGAATTGATCGATGATGGCCTGCGCTACATTCACGAAGTCGCCGAACTGAGCCTCCCAGAGGACGAGCGCTTCGGGATAGTCGCGGCTGTAACCGTATTCGAAGCCGAGAACGCCCGGCTCCGAAAGAGTTGAGTTATGAATTTCGCAGCGGGCCTGGCCGGGAGCAATGTTTTCCAGCGGAACGTATTCGTTCTCGTTTTCGATATCGATGAGGACGGAGTGGCGCTGATTGAAGGTGCCCCGGCGGGAGTCCTGTCCGCTGAGTCGAACCGGGACCCCGGCCTTCGCCAGGCTCGCGAAGGCTAGAGCTTCCGCCATGCCGTAATCCACCGGCCGCTTGCCTGCGCCCATCTCAGCGCGCTGCTCTAACAACTTTTTCACCTTGGGATGAATGTGGAAGCCCTCCGGATACGTGGTGAGGTGGTTGGTAAGCTCGGCTAGTTCCTCAGTCGAGAGTCCCGTCTCCACTTCGAACTCCGGCTTGTGCAGGCCACCGTAGTATTGGTCCCAATACGAGGGCAGGTCTCGCATCAACGGCTTTTTCGTGACTTTGCCGGCATCTTTCTGCGCTGATTCGAATTCGGTTTTGATGGCCGCCGCCTGCGCCGCAGCATCGGTTGCGCCGATGTCGTCGGCATAGATCTCCCACAGGGGAGGGTGCTCCTTGATCTTTTTGTAGAGAAGGGGCTGGGTAACAGTGGGGTCGTCGACTTCGCTGTGGCCGTGGCGGCGGTAGCCGATGAGGTCAATGACCACGTCGGTGCCGAACCGATAGCGATACTCGGTGGCCATACGGGCAACGCGCACCACGGCATCCACATCTTCGCCGTTAACGTGGAAGATGGGGATGGACTGACGGCGCGCGATGCATGCGGCGAAGCGGGTGGAGTGCTCTTCGAGATAACTGGTAGTGAATCCAAGAAGATTGTTGACGATTACGTGAATGGTGCCGCCGACGGTGTAGCCGGGCAGGTCGGCGTAGTTCATGGTCTCCGCGAGGATGCCTTGCCCGGCGAACGCGGCGTCGCCGTGGACAAGCAGCGGGAGATATTTTTCACGGCCGCCTTCGCCAGTGCGGTCTTGCTTCGCGCGGGTGCGGCCGACTGTGACGGGATCCACGGCTTCGAGGTGGCTGGGATTTGAAACCAGATGGATGTGAACCTTGTTGCCGCTGCGCGTGATGTATTCGCCGGTCGCGCCCATGTGGTACTTGACGTCGCCAGAACCGAGAACGCTGCGCGGGTCAACGTCTTCAAAGCCGGCGAAGATTTCCCCGGGAGAACGCCTGGCGACATGGGCGATGACGTTGAGTCGGCCACGGTGACTCATGCCCATCACGAGTTCAGTAGCGCCGAGGCGTGAGCCGGTGTCAAGAAGTTCATCCACTAGCGGAATCAGTGCGGTGACGCCCTCGAGCGAGAAACGCTTGCTGCCAAGATAGCGCTGCTGCATGACCTGCTCGAACACGTCGGCGCGGATGAGCAGGTCGAGGATGCGCTGCTGGTCTTTTTCTGTAACCTCGAAACCCTGAGCGGGCGATTCCATCTGCTCATAAACCCAGCGGCGGCGTTCGGGAGCGTAGATGTGGTTGATCTCGACGCCGATCGTGGAGGAGTAGATGGCGCGGGCTTCACGGGCGTATTCGCCTTCGATCTGCAGCTCGGGAGCGACGCGGGGGCGGAGGAAGCCGAGGGGATCGAGATCGCCCTCAAGGTATCCCCATTGGCGAAAGGCGTTGAAAACCCGCTCGCGCTCGACATTAGCTGAGGTTTCAATGACGGCAGCTCCTGCGCCGCCGTTGGAAGACTTGGATTTCTGGGTGGGCATATTAGTTGGTTACTAGGATAACGGATGCTGGGCAGGAGGTGGTGGATTCGAGTGACGCTCAGAACCCTTACCACAGAGGTCACGGAGGAACACAGCGTAAAACGCCGATGCTCAGCCCACGATCTTATACGGTCGCATCATTTCGTTATCTTCGTGCTCGAGAACATGGCAATGCCAGACGTAGCGGAATTCATCTCCCGGGTTGACTTGCGTTCCCGGGGGCAGATCGAAACGCGCGATGACGCGCGTGATGTAGCCAGCATAGGTCTTGATCGTATCTTTCCAGGCGGGCCGCTCGTTTGATTCCGGCGGCATTGGTCTGCCGGTGAAAACTAACTTGCCGGTCTGCATGTAGGTTTTCACATCGAACGTCTGACGATTCAATACTTGAAACTGAACCAGATGAATGTGCATGGGGTGAACATCGCCGGTCGTGTTTGCGAAGGACCATATTTCCATGGAGCCGGCTTTTGGGTCTTCCGTGATCGGATCGTCCCAGTGTTTCTGCCCCAACAGTCCGATCATGGTGTAGCCGTCGGAAGGACGGTCCATCTCGGTGAGGGGCAGAAGTCTTTCGCGGACGGCGTGGGCGGGGTCGAGCGGAGTCCAAGGCACGAGCACATCGGGGAGCGAGCTGGAATCCTTTCCGGAGAGCGGCTTGGTCACCCTGAAGAGCATGACGTCGGAAGGCACGACTTCGCCGCCGCGGGCGTAGGGAGCGGGCGCGTCGTTGATAAGGGCAAGGTTCTCTCCCTTGTGTTCCGAGAAGTCGATGATGAGATCGAAGCGTTCTCCCGGCGAGAAGATCAGGTAATGCATTCTCAATGGCGCGGGGAGCAGTCCGGCGTCGCTGCCGATCTGGATAAACGGGGGAGCATCCACGGGCCTGCCATCGGGTTTGCCAGCAGCATCAGCGGGAACCAGCGTCAGATGATAAAAGCGTGAGTTCGAGCCGTTCACCAGGCGAAAGCGGTATTTGCGCGGTTCGACTTCAAGAAATGGCGCGGCCTTGCCGTTCACGCAGATCGTGTCACCGAAAAATTCCTGCATCCACATGGGATGTGTGCCGTTCTTCGCCGGAGGATAGAGCAATGAGCCATCGACGCCAAACTTGCGGTCCTGGATCATGAGCGGGATTTCGTAGGGTCCGCTGGGAAGGTTGAGGGCGTCTTCTTCGGCGTCACGAATGAAGAAGAAACCGGCTAATCCTGCATAAACATTCAGACGGGTAATACCGAGAGCATGATCGTGATACCAGAGGGCTCTGGCGGTTTGCTCGTTTGGGTAATGGGTGGGATTGGCGGCGACCACCGAACCCATTTTTCCATCGGAGGTAAACCAGGAGTCGGGATAGCCGTCGCTTTCCGGCAGCACCTGCGCCCCATGTACGTGTGTGACGGTGCGCACTTCGGGCACGTTTTCCTCGGAGCCGTGAATAGTGCAGTCGATGGGCAGAAAATGTTTTGCAGGAAGTTGGTTTATCCATTTGATGGAGAAAGGCTGGCCTTTGCGCACCTCGAATGTTGGTCCGGGCCACATACCGTTGTAGCCCCAGATGGTCGCGGGTTGCAGGTCGCGATGAGCCTGGTGACGGAGCGGAACCATGCGAATGGGGACCACTCCCCCGGATTGAGGGCGTATCACGGGCGGAATTGACAGGGGCGTTACATAGCTGGCGAGAGGACCTGCCGCTTGCGCATCCTGAAACGTGGGAAGCACCCCGGGATGCGCGGCATGCCCCATGTTCATGCTGGGACTCATGATCGCTTGTTGTGCCCATAAAGGTCGATGCGCCGCAAGCAAGGCGCCGCCGGCCATTCGCAGCCACTCTCGCCTACTGAAGCTCAAAGAAGTTCTCCCAAGGATGGTCTGGCGCTGGACTTAAAAGGTTTGAAAGCCGACCAGGGATTCCTCCCCCGGTCGGCTGGTTGAAAATGGTTGTGCGTGAACAAATCACGCCGGCTGTTGCCCGCCTACTCGAAGTTGAAGACGTCAAACAGATCGTCTATCGCTGGAGTGTTCGTGGGCACGTACGGATTGCTCGAGACCGTCTTCGGGTTTGGCAGGTTGTCGCGGCTACGGCTGGTGAGCGGACTCAGTCCCCAGTTGCGCTCGATGAATTTGATGATGGAAACGTGGTCCGCATAGCTGTGGTTGACGTGTCCGCCTACCGAATACGGTGAAACGACCAGCAGCGGAATACGGGTGCCATCACCGAAGAAATCAACCGGCTGAATATAACCGGAGTCATAGTAGCCGCCGCCTTCGTCCCAGGTGATAAATACAGCCGTACTCGCCCACAGATCGCTGTTCTGCAACGCTTGGACTATATTCTGGGTGAAACCTTCGAACACGTCGAGCTTCGAAGACGCGGGATGTCCGTCCGAGGGCCAGCCCGGCTTAACGATCGAAACTGCCGGCAGGTTACCCGACTTGATGTCCACGTACAGGTTTTTCGAGTCCTGAATGTGCGCTGTGCGCAGCGCGGTGCTGGTCATAATGTCGGTCGCGTAGTTAAACGGGTTGCAAATGTTGCAGTAGGTGTCGAGAGCGCTGCTCGGGTCGCTCACGAAGTAGTCCCAACCGTCTCCGTAATATTTCCAGGAAATGTTTTTCTCCAGCAGAGCATCGCCGATGTGGCGAACCGAAGTTCCTGGAACGGTAAACGGAGAGCTCGATAGTGACGAAGATCCGTCACCGTTGAAACCCGGGTTGTAGTTGTTCAAGATGTAATAGTGAGTCGCCTGGCAATTCGGGTTGACGGGACGCGGCAGCGACTCAAGGTAGTTCACGATGGCAGGTACGCCGGGCTGGCTGAGGTCGGCACAATTCACGTAGCTTCCGCCACCGGAGCCGCCGGAGCCGCCGTATCCGTCGGCGTCGTACCAGTTATTGGTTCCGGGTTGGGGGTTCGGGTTTTCAATCTGGTTGACCGGAGGAGTCAACGCCTTTCCTTTGCCGTCGCTGTACCAGATCGAATCGGCAAAACCAAATTCGATGTGATTCGCCATGGTGCCACCCATCACCGATTGATGGAAGTTATCGCTGAGCGTGTACTTATCGGCGAGCAGTTTCATGTAAGGAGCATCGCCTTTCGCGACATTAAAGAACTCCATGGAAGTCGAGCCTTCGCCGGTAGAAAGGTAATTGGTAGGCGGACTGGTCGAGCCACTGGAGCCATCGCTTCCCGCACCGATGGTGACTTCCACCCAGGGAAACAAGTCATTTAAGCAACCGCCGGGGTTGTCTGCTGTGGCCAGCGATGCGTTGCAATCGGCCTGCTGCCACATCTGGTAGAAGCGGTGTACCGGGCTGTTGGCATAATCGTTATAGGTGAGGGTGGGGGAGGTGAGCTGGAACGCTCCCTCGGGAAGACCGAATACATCGGGAATGCGAGTGTCCGCGACTACATAGGGGCTCAAGCCAGTGCCGCCACTGATCAGGTCATTGTAGTAACTCGGGGCCAACATGTTTGGTTCGGCTGCTTTAGCCTCGGCGATGGTGGAAAAATATGGGACGGTGGGGCCACCGGCCACTACAGGGGGAATGTTCGTATAGACAGTCTTGTCCGGCGGACTAATGGAATAAGTGGTCTTATCCACTGCGCTGTACTGGGCTGCCAGGGAGTAGTTGGGACCCGGGGTTCCATCCGTTTTGACGATTCCCTTGGAAAGAAGATTTGAGATGGACTCTCCGCTCTTGGGCTGGTAGGTCGCGAAGACGTGATCGAAGCTGCGGTTCTCACCGATGATCACGATCACGTGTTTGATGGGCGAAGTGGTCGCGGGTTGCGTGGCAGGTTCTTGAGCGGCGGCGGTAACCGGCGCTCCCAGATTGGCAAGCAGAGCAAACAGACTTGTGCCAACCGCGAGGTGCTGTCTGGCTTTTGCCAGGAAACTCGGCGAAGACATGTACTTCCTCCTGAGGCGTAGCGCAAAACGAACTACGCACATGCCAAGGTAGTCGGGGCGGGGTTACACGGGCGTGAACCGGCGGTGAATTCCCCAAGAAAAGAAATCCACAAGGCTGAGTGCCATGCGAATCCGGAATGCTACGAATCGCGGGAGATTCGATGAGTCTAAGAGCGAATGTGAAGCTCAGGTTAAGGAATTTCCACAGTGTGCCAGACTGTCTAGGGTAGTTTCCTTAGGAAGGCTCGGCTAATTTCCGTACTTCCTTGGCACGCGCTTGGAAATATTGCAGAGAATCTCATACGGCGAGCTGTTGGCCAGACGCGCATGTTCGAGCGCATCGACGCTCAAACCGTCGCGGGTTCCGAGCAGGATCACTTCATCGCCAACCGCGATCTCGGGAATGCCGTCTAAGCGTGAGGTCATGAATGCTGGAGATGGCGCATAGTGGTGCGGGGGATAGGATGTGGATGTATTGAGTGTAGCTGCGGATATGTGTAAGTTGTGGATGGTAGTAGTTAGGTTAGTGTGGCGCGCAGCGTTTGTGGATTTTTTGGGGAATTAGAGAAGTGGGTGGCTGAGTAGAAGGCGAGTGTCTTGGTATGTGAGTAATGAGTTTTGCGCGGTGAGAAGGTAGTTGGGGTTATGTGGTTACACGTCGAGTGAATGGAGCGGTAGAATACGGCAAGATAAGAAGTGTATAGAGGTGGTAATGAGGAGACGAATAGGTGTATGTTAGAAGACTAGAGAGGAGAGATTAGATGAGTTCTGAGTGTTCGAGATGTGGAGCAAGGTGAAGGAATTTGGATATCTGGCGCGATGGGTAAGATGTGGTTGAGACTGTGCTACAAAAGGCGCTCTTAGTTCGGTGATGGAAGGTGTGTGGGGAGAATTGCGGAAGTTGAGGGATGAGTTGATAGGTGATTGGAGAAGAAGATGTGGGGCGGTGTTGAGAGTTTTCGGTTTGTTGGGGAAGTTCATCGAGCGGTGCACGCGGAGATGTAAGGATCGGCGTGTCGGACCTTGGGCGTGTGGCGTGGTGAGTTTTGAAGGTGAGAGTACGGGGAGGGGTCGTCGGGGTGTGGCGTTCGATGAGTTTCGTGGGGTGCGGAAAGCTCGCAGAGGGCGGCGTCGCGGCTTCGGCGAGAAGGCTGAGTGCCATGCGAATCCGGAATGCTACGAATCGCGGGAGATTCGATGAGTCTAAGAGCGAATGTGAAGCTCAGGTTAAGGAATTTCCACAGTGTGCCAGACTGTCTAGGGTAGTTTCCTTAGGAAGGCTCGGCTAATTTCCGTACTTCCTTGGCACGCGCTTGGAAATATTGCAGAGAATCTCATACGGCGAGCTGTTGGCCAGACGCGCATGTTCGAGCGCATCGACGCTCAAACCGTCGCGGGTTCCGAGCAGGATCACTTCATCGCCAACCGCGATCTCGGGAATGCCAGTCACATCCACCAGCGTGAGGTCCATCGAAATGCTGCCGACGATCGGCGCATAGTGGTCGCGGACGATCACGCGCCCGCGATTGGAGAGCTGCCGGTTGTATCCATCGGCGTATCCCACGGGCAGCACGGCCACATGCGCCGGCGCTTTGGTCACATAAGTTCCGCCGTAGCCCAAAGCCTGGTTGGCGGCGAAGTCCCGCATGGAGAGAATGCGTGTCTTCCAGGTCAGCACCGGCTTCACCGGAAGCCGCAGCGTTCCTCCGCTCACTTCCCGGCCCGCACGCTGAAACGGCAAGTAATAGCCGTAGAGCGCAACGCCCGGACGCACCATATTGTTCCAGGTCTCGCGCCGCGAGATCAGCGCGCTGGTGTTGGCCATGTGCACCAACGACGGATTGATGCCGACCGCCCGCACCATGCGCTGCGCTTCCTCAAAACGGCGCTCCTGCTCGGCCACCGACGGCGCGTCCATGATTTCTGAAGACGCCAGATGGGTCGAGAGTCCTTCGAGAACAAGATGAGGAGCCACGCTGAGAGCTTTTAGCACAGCTGGAAGTTGATCCAGCGACACGCCCAGGCGGCCCATTCCGGTGTCCACTTTCAAATGCACGGCCTGCCGCACCGCTGCAGAAGCGGCCGCATTCTCAAGAGACTCGATGTGCCAGGGCTCCCACACCGTGGGAGTAAGCCGTAGCCGGACGATCTCGCTCTCTTCGCCGCGCCAGAAACCCGTCATCAACAAAATCCGCGACTCGATGCCCGCCTCGCGCAGCGGAATCGCCTCATCGAGCGATGTCACGCCCAGCCACTTCGCCCCTTCCGCCTGGAGAGCGCGCGAGCATTCCACGGCGCCGTGGCCGTAAGCGTCGGCCTTCACCACCGCGCACACGGTCACTCCCGCGCCTGCATGTTTCACAACGGTGCGGAAGTTTTGCCGCAGAGTAGCCAGGGAAACTTCCGCCCATGTGGGGCGGGTGGCCACGCGGTTCAGAGTTTCTACAGTTGTCGCCACTGGCCTCGATTATAGCGGCAGCGACGCATGCCCTAAGGTTACGCTTGGGCTACTCCCACGGCAGTTTCCGGTTCCCCGTTTCTAGTTTCCAGTTCTCAGGCGAAGACGCCGGAAACTGGAAAGTAGAAAAACTTGTTTTACCTGCCCTAGTTCCCTGCCAGCGAGAAGTTCACAGTAATCTGGGTTTCCACTTCAACCGGCTGATCATTTAAGACGTAAGGCCGGTAGCGCCACTGGCGCACGGCCTCAATCGCCGCCGGCGCCAGCATGGGATGTCCGGCCAGAACTTTAAGGTTCTCAATCGCGCCTTGCTTGCTGATCACGGCTTGCAAGACGACCTGCCCTTGAATGCGCGCGCTCCGCGCCAGCGGGGGATACGTCGGCAGAACCTTGCGAACCAGATCTCCTTCGCTCATGTGCGAGATGCGGATCGGAGCAACTGCTGGAGGCGCAGCCACGGGCATGACTGGGCGAGTACCGTTCCCAAACAAGTTGGAAAGGCCGCGGGGATCTCCCGCGGCTGTGTCCCCCGAAATAGACGAACCAAGCCCTGTACCTTGTGGCGGGCCATCATCGCTGGCAACCGGTATGCTGCTCGGGATGCGTGTGGGCATTGTCAGAGTGATGACCTCAGGATTGCTCGGGGCAGCGGCGCTTCCATTCGTGCGCGCCCTGACTGCGGGAGCCTCTCCCAGAGGTTGACCAAGACTGACCGGCGTCGAGAGTGGGCGCAACGAAGGCAATCCCGTGGGCCGGAGCAGCGGCAAAATCAGCACAAATGCCGGCAATCAGAGCCTGCGCGCCGAACGATGACAAGGTGGTCAAGCCACGGCGCGAACGCTCCTCCCATGTCGAATTCAGAATACTGGTGAACATGGTGTCCTCCTGAGTGGAATGCGGTTGCTATTAAGGACACCAACACCTTCTCCGTTGGATGGCATGGACCAAAGAAAAAAGGCCACGCTTGGACGCGGCCTTTGGGAACTTTTTCGACACTCGCGGTGTCGTCGTAAACCTACTTGGGTGGCGTGTTGGACGACGGAGCCGCTGGCTTCGGAGCAGTGGCGGGCTTCGCTGGCGTCTTCGCTGCCGGAGCGCCTGTTGGAGCCGGAGCGGGCACGCCCGACTGCGCGTTGTAGACATCTACGATCGCCTTCGTGATGTCCACCCCTTCACCCGACCACAAGACCTGGCTTTGGGGCCATTGCTGCGACGTGTCCACAATCAGCGCGTACCCGTTCTCCTGGGCATATTTCACGATCGCGGGAGCCATCTTCTGCAAAATGCGGGAGAAAATCTCTTTTCCCTGGTTCTGTCCTTCCTCCTGGAAATCCTGGACGGCGCGATCAAGCGACTTCTTCTTGGTCTCAATCTGTTTAACCAGAGTGGCGCGGGCGTCTTCGTTCAGCTTGTCGCCCTGGGTCTGCAGTTGTTTTTGCAGACCTTCAAGCTCCTCATTCTGGGACTTGAGTTCGCTCTGCCTGGGCTCCAGTTTCTTTTGCAGGGCGTCGGCGTCGCGGCGGCCTTCGTTGGAACCGAAGACGGCGGCTTCCACGTTGATGGTCCCGACCTTGCTACCGGTCGTAGGTGCCGACGCGGCCGGAGTTGCCACTGCGGGGGATGAACCAGACGGGGTGGCGGCGCCACCGGTTTGGGCCCATGCGGAAATCATCGAGAACACCGCAATAGCCAGGACGGACCGCATAAACTTGCTTGTCATTGGATCTCTTAAACTCCTTGGAAATTAGCTCCGGTAAAGATAGTTCCCGGGAATGAACTCAGTACTATTCAGGCGACGCTGGGCCGAACTTGCTCCAGATTTATCCGGCCGAACTCACGAGGCCGTCGTGTGCGTTTTCCTGTCTCGCGTTTCTTGCAAAGGCCGCCGTCAAACATTCGTCTCTGAGACAAGGCGCAGTGGACTGCCAGCGTCACACGCCGGGGTTGCGGACGTGTCGTCCACCCTGATCAGCTCTCTGCAAAGGCGTGGATCACAGCAATTATAGAGAGCATCCTCAGCCGCCGTCAAACCTGCCGTTTCGAACAGGCACTAGAACGTGGTCGCCACCGTGAAGCGAAACGTCTTGCGCGGCTCCCGCAACAGGAAACTCGGCGAATAGGCGTTTCTCGCCAGGTTATACGTATACAATCCCGCCTCAGTTAAGTGGCACCCCGACGGTCCGCACACCTGCGGGAACATGCTGGGCGTAATCGGAATGGGCGGCGTCGCTGGACTGTCGAGCCGCAGCGGGTTATACGCCCAGTAAATTCGGAAGGGCGCGTTGACCACCGGCAGGAACATCTGGAGTTCAAGTCCTGTGGACATTCGCGGTCTCCAGTTGGTCGAGCCTAAAACCTCCAGATCTTGCGAGGGCGGCGGGTTCAACAAACTGCCCAAGGTACAGGTATTCGCCGTAGCCGTTTGCAACAGCTGGGGGCATCCAAAAGGCTGGCCGACGACGCCCTCGAATTGCACCTGAGCAATCTGCAACTGCGATCTCTTAATAATGGGGTCAATGCCCAAGTCGATGAATGGAGCGAGGGCGACCGGCCCATAGATCGTGATGCGGTACTCCATGTTCGTCACCACGCTCAAATCGCCGCCCGGGAAAACGATCTGGTCCACTGGAATCGGAATGGTTACGTTCCCGGCCAGGGGATTCTGCGGGTTCTTGAGCACGGGCGTTCCGTCGCGATTGGTCAGCGAGATCGATCCCACGCTGGGCAGGAACGCTACTGGCGACACCGAGCGGATGTCGAAACCCCGCAGATCGTTCTCTCCACCCAGGTAAGCGCGCTGGAACGGAGGCGCAACCAGGCCACCATAGCCGGTAATGAATGACCCCTGAACGTTGAAGCCCAGCGCATTGCGCCCCTTCTGTACGGGAATAAAGCGCTTGTACTGAACGATCGGCCGGACCGACCGAATCGTTCCTCCCAACCCGGCGAGTTCCGCACCCAGCGTGAACTGGTGCCCGCTGTGCGGCGAGATCGGATTGTTAATGGTATTGAAGGAAAAGTTGGGGAAGATCTTGCTGGTGATGATGCCTTCGAGGGCATTGGGCCCGGAGATTCCGCGGAAGGACAGAAACTCGAACAAATTTCTGGAAGCCGAACTGAGCGCCGCCAGCGAGGACCGGTCGAAGGAGTAGGTGACTCCAATGCGATTGAAACGGCGCTTGTCCCGCGCGCGTAGCGGATAGCTCAACGACGTCGTGAACCCGGCACTCGCTTGCGTGTAATTCTGCAGGTTCTGCAGCACCGCGTTGGGCAGGTTGAGGTTCTGCCCGCTGAAGATGGAGAGTTGCCGGGCCTGGTCGTACTTGGTCTTGGTGTAGTACACGTTGAAACCGAACTGCAATGGCCGGTCAAACATGTAGGGTTGGGTAAAGCCGAACCGGATGCTCTTCGCCAGGTTCCCGACGCTGGCCTGCACCTGTAGTGTCTCACCCAGACCGAGGAAGTTGTTGGTCGCGTAGTTGATGCCGACAAACGCGCCTTCCAGGCCGCTCACGCCGCCGTTCAGCCCGATGCTGTTCCTGCCCTTCTCTTTAACCTTCAGGGTCAGGTCGACCAACCCGTTTTTTTCGTCCAGTTGACGGGTCGTGACGTTGGGATCCTCCGGCTTCATTACGTCGAAGTATCCCAATTGATTCAACCGCAGCAAGCTCAACTCCCAAAGACGCGAGTTGTAGACGCCTCCTTCCTCAAGAGCGATCTCGCGGCGGATAACCTTGTCGCGGGTTGTGGTGTTGCCCACGAACTCGATGCGGCGCACGTAGAACTGCTTGCCTTCGTCGACATCGATGTCGAGATAAATCAGTTTCTTTTCGTCGTCGAACCGGGTTTCCGGTACCGGGGTGAAGTTGATGTAACCCAACTCGCCATAGGCCTTACGGAGGTTCTCCAGACCCTTGCCCACTTTCTCTTTGCTGAAGACATCTCCGTCCTTGATCGTGAAGATGGCTCGCAGCGCCTTCTGATTGGGCACGGCCTTGTTGTTCTTGAACGTGATCCCACCCAGCGTGTAGCGCTCGCCCTCTTCGATGGACATGGTGATGTCGACCGATTTTCCCGACCCACCCTGCAACAGCGGTACATGGATGCCCTCGTGGCCGGTGTCGTGAATCTCCGTCTTGGGCTCGCCCGCGAGGTTCATTTTGAAATAGCCCCGGTTCTGATATTCATTGCGGACGCGTTCCGTATCTTCGTCGAGTTTGGTCGCGTCGTAGGTCCTGGCGAAGATGTTCTCCAGGAAGATGGAATGCGGAATGCCGATGGGCCGCAAGTTCTTCATGGCGTAACGCAGCACCCGCGTCTTGACGTTCTTGTTGCCCTCGAACGTGATCTTGCCCACCTTGACCTTGGGGCCTTCCTTGATCACAAACGTGATTCCGATCGCGGCCGGTGGAATCTGCCGCACTTCGGTCCGGATCGTCGCAAACTGCCGGCCATGTTCCGCCAGTAGTCCCTTGATCGTCACTTCTGCCTTCTTCACTTTCGTCGGGTCATATTGATTCTCCACGGTCAACCCGACCTTCGCTTCCTTGAAGCGGTCGAGCACGTCGCTGGTCGAAACAGAATTCAGGCCTACATAGTTGATCTCGCGGATGGTCGGCTTTTCCTTGACCTGGATGATCAGGCGCCAACCTTTTGCACTCTGTTCGCGGCTGAATCGGATATCCTCAAAGTAGCCGGTGTTCCACAGCGAATTGAAATCGCGCTCCAGCGCCGCGGGATCATAGATATCGCCGACGTGGGTGAAAATGCGCGCCTTAACCGTCTCGGCGGGAATTCTGCGGTTTCCCTGGACGCTGATCTCGGAAATTATGTCGGTCTGCGCCCAGCTTGTTGAGGCGGAAAGCAACGCCAGTGTAATTCCGAGCGCCCACCCCACCCCTTTCATTCTCCGGCAAAGCCGTGCAAATGAAGAAGATGGGGGATGAGCGGCGCCGGAACAACCGTGGCCACGCCTGAACACAACAATGTCTGGATGAGAGCAAAAATGAATCGCTACGACCTCAGCCTCTGGGATGTGGGAAAACGATCATTATACGGTAGATAAACAGAAAGCGTCCAAGCCGCCACTCTTGCTGGTGGCTTCATGGAAGGGACTTGGCTGACTCCACCTCCACCAAGACGGAATAAAACGTGGCGGAGTTGCCCAGATCGGAAAGTTTTTCTGAGGTAAGCACGTTAATATTCCGGAATCCCGGACCCAGCTTGGCCCAGTTCAGCCTCGCCGAAACCACTCCGGGCTGAACCGCACCATCCACTTTGGCCTTCAAGAAAATTTCTCCACGATGGTTGTAAACCCTCACCGTCTCGCCATCGGCAATTCCACGCCTCTGGGCATCGGCGGAATGCATTTCCAGAAAGTTCGTCTCTTCCATCTCCTGGATCGAAGGCAGGTTCGAAAAAGTTGAGTTCAGGAAGTTATCGGCCTTGCGCGCCAGAAGTTCAAGCGGGAAAGTCGCTCCCTGTCCTCCATGGCGCGATTCCGCCGGAGGCGCGAACTCAACCACCGGATCAAGTCCCTGCGCCTTAATCGCTTCGCTGTAAAGTTCAGCCTTGCCAGAAGGTGTACGGAAATTGCCGTGAGCGAAGGGAAGGAAAGGTTTGGCTTTCTCTGACTGACCACTAGCCGGTGACCACTGACTACTGAAGTTCAACCGCACCTGCCGTTCCCGCTCCAACCTCTCACGGCTGATGCCCTTTAACCATGGGTTGCTCGAGGCCAGCGCGCCATCGATCATGTCGTCGACGCTCTCGTCGAAGCACGAATCCTTGAATCCCATCCGCCGGGCTAACGCCCGGAAGACTTCAACATTCGCCCGGCACTCGCCTAAAGGCTCAATCGCCTGATCCGACACTTGCAGGTAATAGTGGCCATACGCTGTCTGCAAATCCTTGTGCTCGAAAAACGTCGTCGCCGGCAATACAATGTCGGCATAATCGGTCGTGTCGGTGAAAAACTGCTCGTGGACCACGGTAAACAAGTCTGGACGCCTCAGCCCGCGAACCACCTCATTGTGATTCGGGCAGACCGCCGCGGGATTTGAGTTGTAGACGAATAACGCTTTCACTGGCGGATCGCTCAACGAGTTCAGCGCCTTGCCTAACTCCACCATGTTTACTGATCGAGGAGCATGTTCGAGTCCCACAGGCCTAAGGCTGGGCCGCGTCAATGCATCTTTGTTGAGTCCAAACGCCCCGCTGGTCGACATCTGCAGCCCGCCGCCGACTTCCTTCCACGATCCTATGATGCAGGGCAGCATCGCGATGGCGCGCGTGGCCATCCCGCCACCCTCAGACCGCTGCACGCCATAATTCAGCCGGATCACCGAAGGCCGTACAGTGGCGTATTCCCGCGCCAGCTTGCGAATGTCCTCGGCTGCGATCCCAGTCCACTGCGCCACACGCTCAGGAGGGTAGGCCATTACCCTCTCCCGCAGTTGGTCGAAACCCAGCGTGTGCTTCGCCACGTAATCGGCGTCGTGCAGCCCTTCGCCGATGATCACATGCATCATGGCAAGCGCCAGCGCGCCGTCGGTACCAGGGTTGATCGGAAGATACCAGTCGGCACACGCCGCAGTCCGCGTGCGGTAGGGATCGATGACCACCAGCTTCGCTCCCTCGCGCCGCGCTTCCGCAATGAACGGCCAGAGGTGAACGTTATTGCCATGAATGTTCGAAGCCCACGCGATGATGTACCGGGAATGGATGAACTGCTCAGGCTCGGTGCCAAGCTTCACGCCGAGCACCGACTGTAACCCTGCCTCGCCCGCCGCCGAACAAATC
Source organism: uncultured Acidobacteriaceae bacterium (assembly GCA_963850805.1). Taxonomy (GTDB): domain Bacteria; phylum Acidobacteriota; class Terriglobia; order Terriglobales; family Acidobacteriaceae; genus Sulfotelmatobacter. The sequence continues at coordinate 21,286 of CAWKNF010000014.1, forward strand.
GCGCGCTCCAGTTGCGAAGCGCCGAGCCGGCCGAAAAATCTCCGGTCCATCGAAGCCCCGTTCAGCGCTCCCAGCGTTCCGCCGTAGGAATAAGGCAGAATCGCCTCGCTGCCGAACTCGGCAACGATGGCGCCAAAGCGCGAGGCAATTTCGTCTAACGCTTGGTCCCAGGAGATGCGCTCCCATGCTCGCTCGGTTTGTGTGGGGACAGCCGCCCCCGGCTGGCCAGAAGCGAAGCTCCGCTGCGCCGCCACCAATCCCTTGGGAGCAACCCTCCGCATTGGATACAGCACCCGGTCCGGCGAGTACACGCGGTCCAGATACTTCGCCACTTTCGCGCACAGAAATCCCCGCGTCACCGGATGCTGCGGATCGCCCTGAATCTTCGTGGCGCGCCCGTCCTCCACCGTGATCAGAACTCCGCATGCATCAGGGCAATCGTGCGGACACGCGGCATGTACGACCTGCTTTGCCATATTCAATTAATAAGCTTCAATTATAAGGTGCTGTCGCGCGAGCGACGGCTGGCAGGCAAAAGAAACGGGCAGCCTCGCAGCCGCCCGTTTGATACAGCAATTTTAAGTTATTGCGTCGACGGAGGATCCACCACCACAGCCGCCGCCATCACCGGAGTGCTGGTCGCTGGGTCCACAAACAGCAGACCACCTGCCACCAGCGGGATCGATCCGCTGGATTCGAGAGCGCTCAAGCCCGCGGTGTTGATGAAGAAGGTGGCATTGCCGGTAGCCACCGTCAGTGGTGCGCCACCGAGCGAATAACCGATGAGCGCGTTGTTCTGCAGCTGGAAAGTTCCAACGTTGCCGCTGACGATGCTCACGGTCCCCAGCGTGCCGTAGACGCCCTGGAAGCGCAGCGAGATCATTTGCGGAGTGAAAACGCCGCCGGAGTAGCTTCCGCCGATGAAGATGCGCTGGCCCACGATCACCGAGGAGTCGTTGAACAGCGCGTTGGTAAATAGATTGTCGAAAAAGCACATGTCATACTGCGTCACCGCAGCTACGTTGATGGTCTGGATGGTATCGACGTCGCTGACCAGGTCGGCGCTGGTTTCGCCCACCCACATTGTGACCTGCTGCACCGGTCCAGACGTCGGGTTCACCGCCAGCACGCGTCCGGAAAGGAATGCCTGCGACGTGGTAATGACTTCCACGTTGCTCGCCATCAGGCTGCCATCACCCTGGAACGATCCCTGGACTCCGATAAACGCCGGTGTCGCCAGATTGTTGATGTTCCATCCGCTGTTGAATTGAGTGCTGTTGTTCACATCGATGGTCAACTGGCGTCCATACGGACCCTGGATCACGAACGTATTCTTGGGCGCGTTCACCGAAACCAGACCGCCCGTAAGATCTGTGACCTGCCCGTTCGGATCGCTCGCCGTCACTGCGTTGGCGTAAATGACTGGATTCACGGCGCCCGTGATCTGGCCGCTGCCGTCAACCGCGACCGATTGCCGAATATCGAATTCCATTCTCAGCCCCGCCAGGCCGTTGCTGCCCACGACCATCGCGGTTGGAAAATTCACGGTGACCGTGGTCTGCATAGCCGAGCCGCTGGTCGGGCTAAAGTAGGCGCTGATGGGCGCGCCAATCGATGGCGGAGTCGTACTCATATCCACCCAGGTAATCGCCGGGCTCGACAACGAAAACGTGGCGCTGTTGTAGCTGTCCGCGGGAACGGTGTTGAAGGCCAGCGGAGAACGCAATCCCAGAAGACGGGCAAAGTCCACCGTCGTCGGCGTGGAGAGAACCTGCGGCGAGCCGTTGTTGCCGTTCAAAGTGATCGAGTTGATGGTTACGTCAAAGCCGACCACAGAGGCCAGCGGAGCATCTTCGCCCGTCACGAAAACGGCTGGCGACTGCGACGAGAGCGACGCAGAAGAGTTCGAACCGCCACAGCTCGCGCCCAGCATCGAAAGCGCGAGCGAAAGTGCAATCCCAAGGAATTTTTTCATGGCAAACTCCAAATTCAAAGATTTGGTGAAGTTCTCTTTCGGAGGAGTGCGATTTGCTTCACCATGATGGAAACACGCTGGGCCCGGGGATGTCGCGTAACCTGCGTCGTGGTTACTGCCTGCACTTCCGGGGCGGGATGTCAGCTATGTGGTGGGCGATCAGGAGTTTAGAGGCCGCGTTGGGCGCGGCGACTGGCGGGACATGTACTTTAGTTTAGCAACGGAGATCGGCCTATTTCAGTTCCAGCACTTCTTTCTCTTTCGCTTTGCTCATCTCTTCCATCTTCTTGATTTCGTCGTCGGTGAGCTTCTGGATCTCTTCCAACGATCGCTTCTCGTCGTCCTCGGTGATCTTCTTGTCTTTCATCGCCTTCTTGATGGCATCGTTGCCGTCGCGGCGAATGTTGCGCACCGCGGTGCGATGCTCTTCGAGCACTCTGTGCAGATGCTTAACCATCTCCTGGCGGCGCTCCTGCGTAAGCGCCGGCACGGGCACGCGAATCAGCTTGCCGTCATTCATCGGATTCAGACCCAACTCGGCGGAACGAATCGCCTTCTCGATCGGGCCCACCTGCGACGGATCAAACGGCTGCACCGTGATCATCTGCGGCTCGGGCGCGTGCACCTGCGCGATCTGGTTCAGCGGCATCTGCGAACCGTAGTAGTCGACATTCACGCTGTCCAGCATGTGCACCGAAGCGCGTCCGGTGCGCGTGGCCGCCATCGCCTTGCGGAAGTCTTCCACCGCCTTGTCCATCCGCGTCTTCAGTTGTACGTAGGTTTCTCTGAGGCCCGGAATCGCAGCCATCGTCGCTTGAGCCATTTCAGTCAGCTCCGTAAGAGTTCAGGAATCAAAACGCTGAATTATAAACCCAAAAGAAAATCGCCACGGATTTTCAAGGATTACCACAGATCAAGAAGTCTAGAAATCCGTGTGAATCCGTGAAGATCCGTGGCCAGATCCTTAAGCGCTCACCCTCGATCCGATCTTCTCTCCACTGACCACCCGCCGGATATTCCCATGCTCGTTCAGGTTAAACACAATGATGGGAAGATTGTTGTCCTTGCACAGGCTGATGGCGGTCGAATCCATCACTTTCAGACCAAGCTTCAGAACGTCCATGTAAGTAATGTCGGTGAACTTCTTGGCGTCCTTCACTTTCATCGGGTCGGCGTCGTAAATGCCGTCGACTTTCGTGGCTTTGAGGATCGCGTCCGCCTTGATCTCCATGGCGCGCAGGGACGCCGCAGTGTCAGTCGAGAAGTAGGGATTGCCGGTCCCGCCGGCGAAGATCACAACGCGGCCTTTTTCCAGATGCCGAATGGCCCGCCGCCGGATGAACGGCTCGGCCACCTGGTTCATCTCAATCGCCGTCTGCACGCGCGTGTAGACTTTCTGCTTCTCCAGCGCATCCTGCAGGGCCAGCGCGTTGATCACCGTCGCCAGCATTCCCATGTGATCGGCGGAGACGCGGTCCATATCGCGAGCCTGGTCAGCTACCCCGCGAAAAAAATTGCCGCCGCCCACCACGATCGCGAGCTGCACTCCCAGCTTGTGCACATCCGCCAACTCGGCCGCAACTTCGTGGATGCGCGCCGTATCCACACCAAAGCCTTGATGCGCAGCCAGAGCTTCTCCGGAAATCTTAAGCAGAACGCGTTTGAAGGCAGGGGTTTGCATAAATGTCGTAGCGCCGGCGCTTGCCCTGAGTTTAACCGAAGGGTCCCGCCGGCTTTCGCGAGACTCTTACGCTCTCGCCGCCCAACAAAAAAGGGCGCCCACCGGGCGCCCTTGAATTACTCAGCTTTCTGTTCCGTAGGCTTAGTGGTCGCGACCGTCGCGCTCACATCGCCCACCTTGAATCGTGCAAACCGCCGCACGCTGATGTTCTCGCTCAACTTGCCGATCTTCACCGCGATGAGCTGCGCAATCGACATGGTCTGGTCCTTGATGAAGGGCTGCTCCAGCAGGCATACCTCTTCATAGAACTTCTCCATCTTGCCGGCGACCATCTTCTCCGCGATATTCTGCGGCTTGCCGGAGGCGACGGCTTGTGCAATGTAGATTTCCTTCTCGCGGTCGAAATCCGCCTTGGTCACATCTTCCTTGCGCACGAACTTCGGATCGCTGGCCGCGATGTGCATCGCGATATCGTGCACCAGCTCCTTGAAGTCGTCAGTACGCGCCACGAAATCGCTCTCGCAGTTCACTTCGACCAGCACGCCAATCTTGCCGCCCGGCGTGAATGTAGCTGGTCACCGCGCCTTCGCTGGTCACACGCGCCGCCTTCTTGGCCGCCACCGAAACGCCCTTCTTGCGCAGGATCACAACCGCCTGCTCCATGTCGCCCTTGGCTTCGGTCAAAGCCTGCTTGCAATCCATCATCGGAGCCCCGGTCTTCTCCCGGAGATCTTTCACTTGCGCTGCAGAAATATTCGCCATAGTAGTGCTCATAAATTAGTTTCTGGTTTCTAGTTTCTAGTGATATGAACTACTCCATCCGCGTTCCAAGTCACTAGAAACTGGAAACTTGAAACCGGAAACTGTCTCACAAACTTTGACCCGCGCCGGGAATCTTCTAAGCATGACCCGCGCGGGTCTGATGTCAAACGCCCGGTTTGTTCTTTCTGCCCACTAGCCACTGACCACTGCCTAAACCGTCTGGCTCTCCACCTTGATCGGGACGTCGCCATCCTCGTTAGCCACCGGCTTCTTGTGCGTCCCCGGACCCAGCACTTCTTCCATGCTGATGTTTTCGCCAATGTCCGCCAAATCAGAGGCCGCCGCAGCTTCCTGGGCACGAAGTTCAAGCGCCGCCGCTGCATCTTCCGCTTGCTGCATTTCCAGAGCCTGAGCCTGTTCCGTGGCGGCCGTCATGTCGGCGACCTGCTTATCGCTCATCAACTGCGCGCCCTCGGCGATCGAGTCCGAAATCTTCGACGTAAACAGCCGGATCGCCCGCAGCGCATCGTCGTTGCCCGGAATCACGTAATCCACTTCGCTGGGATCGCAATTGGTATCGACCACCGCGACCACCGGAATGCCCAGCTTGCGCGCCTCGCGCACCGCGATCTGCTCTTTGTTCGAATCGATGACGAACACCGCATCCGGCAACCGGCTCATATTCTTGATGCCCGCCAGGTTGGCTTGCAGATGTTTGCGCTCGCGTTCCAGCTTGATGACTTCTTTTTTCGGCAGCAGCTCGTAGCGGCCATCCGTGGCCATCTCGTCGAGCTCCTTCAGCCGCTTCACCGACTTCTGCACCGTAACCCAGTTGGTGAGCAGTCCGCCCAGCCAGCGCTGGTTGATGTAGAAGCCGCCGCACTTCGTCGCCTCTTCGGCGATCGCGTCCTGCGCCTGGCGCTTGGTGCCCACGAACAGCACAATCTTGCCTTCGGCCGCGAGTTCCTGCACAAATTTCGACGCCTCTTTGAACATCTTCAGCGTCTTCTGCAAATCGATGATGTAAATCCCGTTGCGCTCTCCGAAGATGTATTCCTTCATCTTAGGGTTCCAGCGCTTCGTCTGGTGCCCGAAGTGAACACCCGCTTCGAGCAACTCCTTCATGGTGATAGTAGCCAATGAACCTCCTTATTTAGTCTGCATCCTTTGCGTACGTTCCGCTCCGGATTGCCATTCCCGTCCCCGCGCCGCGAGGCACAGGAAGAATTGAACACCTACAAACACTGGTCAGCGGCCAGTTGTCAGTGGCCAGTGAACCCTGAAACCAAACCTTGTCATTCCGATCCCGAGCGAACGCGGGGGCGGAGAAAATCTCTACCGCTTGCTGAACTGGAACCGCTTCCTTGCGCCCTTCTGGCCGTACTTCTTCCGTTCCTTGCCGCGCGAGTCCCGCGTGACCATACCCTCGGACTTCAGCTTCCCGCGCAGTTCAGCGTTGAATTGCATCAAGGCGCGCGCAATCCCAAGCTTCACCGCATCCGCCTGACCGCGCACCCCACCGCCCAGCACGCTCGCGACAATGTTGAACGACACCGCCGTATCCGTGGACGCGAGCGGCGCCTTCGCCGCCGAGCGCTGCGCCGGCGTCACAAAGTACTCTTCAAATGCCCGCCCGTTTACCTTGAAGTCTCCGCTGCCCGGACGCAAATAAACCCGCGCAATCGCCCGCTTCCGCCGTCCCGTCCCGTAGTACTGCACCAATTCCGCCATTTAGCCTCTTGCTCCTAATCTCGTTGTAGAGACGTAGCTCGCTACGTTCTTTCTCACCACAGGCTCATCTGCCTCCGCCGGCAGCAGACGTTGCAAGCAACGTCTCTACGCCCTAACTTCCAACTTCAAATCCTGCGGCTTCTGTGCCTCGTGCGGATGCTTGTCGCCCTTGTAAACATTCAGCTTCGACAGCATGTGCGCCGCCAGCTTGTTCTTCGGCAGCATGCGCCGCACCGCATCTTCAATGATCTTCTCCGGCTTGCGCGCCAAACGCTTGCGGTAATCCTCGGTGCGCAGACCGCCCGGGTAGCCGGTGTAGTGGTGATACTGCTTCTGCTCCGACTTCATGCCGGTGGTTCGAATCTTCTCGGCATTCACCACAATCACATGATCGCCAGTATCCAGAAAAGGCGTGTACTGCGGATTTTCCTTGCCCATCAAGACACGCGCTACCTGCGAGGCCAGACGCCCCAGCGTCTGTCCATCCGCATCCACGACGTACCACTTGCGCACAATTTCCCCCGCTTTGGGGAAATAGGTTGACATCGGAACTCTCCCAGAATGAATAAAAGTTGCGAAACGCGATTGAAAATAGCAAAGAAGACCGCTCGTTGATTCTCCGGCGAGGACGCCAGACCATCAGGCGGGCAACCGCGAGACTAACCCAAAGTCTTTAAGATACCGGAGCCTGCAAGGAATTGTCAACGCAGAGTTAATAGCGGGTAGTGTCTTAAATACTGTGTTGCTGGAGCGGGTGCGCGCTATTGATGGAGGACCATTGTTCGGCTTTCGTAACAGAAGTCAAAGTAGTAAACAGGGAGGAAAGAAAACCGTGTGATCCTGTGCGGCAAAGGAGTAGCCGTCATGCAGTCGCACAGCCACGAGTCCTACTTTATTCTTCCCGCCAAAAAGCTGCCGATCGCAAGGCTCCCGAGATCGCCATTGGCGAAAGGGGCGCTGCTGCTGGTGGTGATGGTGGCTATGGCGATCGTTGCGCTCTCGCTGGGTCTATGGTGGGACAGTATCTTGATGAAATAGCTAAGTCGGAAAAAGCGGACCGCTGAGCGCGATCTTACTTCTTCTCCGCCATTTTCCGGGAGATCTCTTCCATCAGCTTGGGGCGAAGATTGGCCAGCACGCTCTCCACGATGCTGGCGACCTCGGCGGAATCACCTTTCGGCGCGGCTGAAGCTTCTTGCGCAATCTGTTCAGCGCCCGCCGCCACGGCCATAGCAGTCTCCGCCGGGACCGGTTCGGACACTTCGAATTCCTTGGACTCGACCGCGCACTTCGCCGTCTTTGCCGGTATCGCGGATTTGACGCCAACTCGCCCACGCCGCCGCAGTGCTCCTAACCGCATCGGAGTCTGGCTTGTCTTCCGCAGCGGGTTCGACGCCATCGGCGCTGGGAGCAACGTCCCCACTGAAAGCTGCTGCTGTTTCTGCCAGCACGGGCTCCGCTTCGGGCACAGGCTGTAATTTCTGCGGCTGCGATTCCTGTGCTTCGGGTGCTTCCTGAGCAACCAGACTGGCCGGATCGGGAGCGGCAGAGTTCACCGGCTCGGCAACTGGAGCCGCCGTCGCGGCCGGCTCCGCGAAAACCGCCGGGGAAATCGTGGCATCTGCTACAGAGGCGACAACCTCCGGTGAAGAAAAATTCTCGGCAGGCGCGGCTTCGACCACCGGCGCAACCTCTGATGTTGAGGAATTCTCAGCGGTTGCGGCTTCCACTTCCGGCACGGCAGCGACACCGGCAGAGTCCGACTCCGCGGGCACATACGCCGCATATGCGGCATACGCCTTCTGCATTTCCTCTTCGAGCGAGATCGTTGCCTCTTCGCCCTCCAACGACGCGGACACCGCCGTCCATCGCGATCCCTCCACGCTCACCGCCGCCGCTGATTCCGGCGTGGCCACGGCCATTGTGACCGGCAAATCCTGCGTCTCCTGCACCCTCGCATCGCTATTGACGTGGGTTTCGGCGGAGTGAAGTCCGGCCCCAGCCGCACCAGACTCATCGGCTACGCCCTCGATTTTGTTCTTTTGCACGGCTTCCGTCTTCGCTTCTTCGAGCACCGGGGCCGCAAGCTTGTCTTCGATTCGCTCCGGAGACGGCGCTAAACTTTCCTTACTCGGTGCTTCGAAACTGTGGGTTTCCGAGATATGGGGTTCCGAGATATGGGCTTCAGGGATCTGGGGTTCAAACCATCTGCTCTCACCAACCCGATCCTCATTCTGAATGCCAGCGCCCGTCATCTGTATCTGCGCGGCTGCGGCTGCAATCGCGGCAACTTCTTCCGGCGTCACATCCTTCGGCAAGCCTTCCGGCGCCAGTGCCGCAACATCCAAACTGGTGGGTTCGTCCGCTTTCCTCTCCGCAGCCTTCTCCGCGGCAGTTTCCACCACCGTGCGGAGATCCCGGTTCATGGGGTTATAAATTGAAGACTCGTCCGCAACTTTCTCCTCGGGCCCCGTCTTCTCGTGGGGGAAACCGATCCGGCTGTTCCATCCATTCGGGTCGCTCGCCGTTTCTTTCCGGCCGCCGCGGCCAGCTTCTTCCGCCGCCGCCATCGCCCGCGCAAAGCGCCCGGGCTTCGAGGGTTCGGCTCGCGGCACCACCTTGTCTTCCAACTTCGACAAAGCACTCAACAACTCGCTGGCTTCAAAGGGCTTCACGATGAAAGCGTCCGCCCGAACCCGTTGCGCTTCTTCCGGCTTGAAAGGTTCCAGCTTGCCCACGCTCAGCAACACCGGAATCCGCGCCGTTTCCTGCGATTCTTTGAGGCGCTGGCACACCTCCAACCCGCTGTAGCCCGGCATGTAAACATCCAGAATGACCAGGTCGGGTTTCAGTTCGGCGATCTTCTTCAGCGCCGCCGAGCCGTTGTTGACCGCAATTACTTCATACCCCGCATCCGCGAGAATCTTGCGCCCCATGTTCTGAGCGGTCACGCTGTCGTCGGCAAGCAGTATTTTCCGGGCCAAAGGAAATTCCTCTGATGAGGGGAGATAACGCGAAGGTAACCCGCCGGTCGACGTAAGTCAATGATCGGACGGGATGTTACCTGGTTACCAGCGGTCAGCACCTACCGCGTCACCAAAGCGATCCCGACATGGGAATCGACCAGCCTGCGACCCGCAACTGGGAAACGTCCGCAAAACTTCCCGGAACGGCTAACATCTCAACTGAAACCGACGTCTTGAGGAGAGGGACAGATTAAAGTCGCGCACCGGAGGGCTGACTATGCCCACACCCGCCTATCGCTTCCGCATTCCGGGCCTCATTCTAGGCCTCATGGTTCTTTGCCTCGTTCTCTCCGCCAGCTTCGGCGAGCCGAACCAGGGCCAGCAGAACAAGGACCAGCGGATCGATCCCGAACTCACGGCTCACGAATGGGGTACGTTCACCTCCATCGCGGGCAGAAACGGTCAGGCCGTGGAATGGTCGCCGTTGAACGGCTCTGCCGATCTTCCCAGCTTTGTGGAACATCTCAATGGCGCCCAATTCAAGCTCGGCTTACGGGGCACGATCCGCATGGAGACGCCTGTCCTTTACTTCTATTCGCCGCACGAAACCGCTGTCTCGGTGAAGGTCGCCTTTTCCAGGGGAGTGATGACGGAATGGTATCCGCGGGCCAGCCACGTCGAGCCGAATCCCACGCACATCCTCAACCGGGACGCTCTTAACCAGCGGCAAGGCAGCGGCACCATCGCATGGGATTCCGTCATGGTGTCTCCGAACCTCGCAGCCAGGTTTCCGCGCGGGGATCAGCCCGGCAATGACGACCAAGGCAACCAGTACTACGCCGCTCGGGAGACTTCAGCCTCTCCTCTGATCGTGAAGACTGCCGCCGGGGATCAGCAGGAGAAATTTCTTTTCTATCGCGGCGTGTCCACGTTTTCAGCTCCCATCTCGGCCACTGTCGGGCCCCAAGGACAAGTACAAGTCACAAATCTTGCCCAGCAGGAAATTCCCAGCGTCATTCTCTTCGAGCGCCGGGGAGACAAGCTCGGCTATCGGCTTGGAGGTGCGATATCGAGCGAAATGACGCTCGACCCTCCCGAACTGACCGCGACCTTTGCATCGTTGAGCCGTGATCTACAAGACACCTTGACCACTCAGGGTCTCTATCCCGACGAAGCCCGCGCCATGATCGAAACCTGGCGGCAATCCTGGTTTGAAGAGGGCAGCCGATTGTTCTACATCGTGCCCGAGGGTTTCTTGAATTCGATTCTGCCGTTGACCATCAATCCTGCTCCAGCGCAGACTGTGCGCGTCTTCGTGGGCAGGCTCGAACTCGTCACGCCCGCGACCACCCAGGCGGTGGAGAAGATACTCGCCGCTCGCGACATCGTGGGATTGAAGAAATACGATCGCTTCCTGGAGCCGATCCTCGAAGAGATGAAGGCGGCGAATCCCGCCCACCCCAGCAGATAGAAAGGGATTTGGACCTGACCTACAGCTCGCCCATGCTTCAGCCGCAGCCGCCGAACTAATCTCCGTTCGCACCGCTTCAGAACGGCGAGAGAATCTTCTTCAGTCCCTTCTTTTTCTTCTTCTTGCTGCTCGAAACGTCCTTGTCGCTGGCCAGGTCCGAGTTGGAACTGGAACTGGCGACGGCGCCATTACTGGCGACGGCCCCATTGCCAGAAGCTGCTGCGCCCGGCTGAATCTCGTTGATCTGCACTGGCGGTGGCGCCGCCGCATCGGACGATGCCGCGGCTTGAACCGCAGTCGGCTTCAACTCGTTCGGATCAGCCGGCCCAGCAGGCTTCAGTTCATTGGGATCGGGTGTCGCCGGCTTCAGTTCGTTGGGGTCGGCTGCCGTGTTCGCCCGGGCAAAAGGCTGCCCGTTGGCCGGGGTCGCATCGGATCTTGGAGCCGGTTCATTAGCGCCGGGAGGCGCATCCTTCACTATCTCAGCACCCAGACCATGCTCGCTGGCAGGACTTCCCAGCGCCTTCCGCATCGTTTCCCCAGCCAATTGGTTTGCCGAGATTGGCGTGGGGTCGACCAAAGGCGGATCGCCCACTTTCGCCGCCTGGCTCACGTCAGGCCCTTTCTTGACCACGCTCATGAGCCGGTCGAGCGTGCTGTCCTCGTGCCTGCTTTCTTCCTCGGCCCGGTTCTGCGCCAGCGCTGCCTTGGTCGGCCGTGGAACCGGCTGATGCAGCGCTTCCAGCCGTCTCTTTGCGTCAGACTCACGCTCCATTGCCGGATACCGCGTAATGATCTGCGAATACGCTGCGGAGGCCTCCTTGGTCCATTCATCAATTACTTTGGCCTTGGTCGATTCATCTCCGACGCAGCCCGGAGGAGTGTTAAATGCCGTGCACACCGGTCTCAGCCGTAATTGCTCGACCTGTCCTTCATAGTCCTGCCCCAGCAGAAACAGCGCCTCATCGGCCCGGCTGTACAGCGGATATTTGTCCACCAGCGACTTCAATCGCGCGATCGATGCCGCATACGACAGCCGGTAATAGTAGAACCTTCCAATGTTGAACTCCCGGTCCGCCAGCACTTCCTGCACTTCCAGCAGCCGCTCCTTCCCTTCCTTCACCAGTTTCGGGTTGTCCGGGTATTGCATGATCAGGTTCCGGTACTCATCCTCCGCCCGCTTGGCGTGGGTATAGTCGCGATCCGATTTCTCCATCTGCTGGTACTGGATGTTGGCGATCTTTAACTGCGCCTCGGCCGCTTCCGGCATGTTCGGGAAGAACGTCTCGAAGTCGCGATATACCTGCTCTGCCTGTGCCAGTGACGCCGTGCCGCCTTCCGCGTACCACGAATCGCCCTCTGCCAGCTTCGCCCGCGCGACGAACTCGGAGTCCGGATAGGTGTTGATCAATGTCTGCAGCGTCATGCGCGCCACGTCGAAGCGGTTGTGCTTCATCGCGTCCATGGCCTTGTCGAACAACACCTTGTCAGGCTGCTTCGACCCGATATTGGCCAAAGGATTAGTGGACTTCTTGTTGGTGCAAGCCGCCGTGATCATCAGCCACAAGCCCAGCACCGCAGCGTATAAAATTCGACGAGACATTAACACCTCAAGATTGCCTATGTGAAGATTGCCTGTGTGGGGACAGCCGCCCTCGCCTGCCCTGAGCGAAGCCGAAGGGGCTGTCCGCCGAGCGAAGCTCGGCTTTCTTGCCGCCGCCGCTAAACTTTCAGCGCCACCGCTTCCGTAGCCGCCTTCAGCAACTCCTCTGTATTCTTCCTTGGGTCATCCTTACTTGGATCGCCATGGCCGAACACGGCGTTGCCTGCCACCAGAATTTCTGCGCCCGCCCGCACCACGTCGCCCACCGTGTCGAGCCCCACGCCGCCATCTACTTCGATGCGGTAACTCAGCCGGCGTTGGCTGCGAATTTCCGCCAGCCTCCGCATCTTGTGCAGCGTAGACGGGATAAACTTCTGTCCCCCGAACCCCGGATTCACCGACATCACCAGCACATACTCCACAATATCAAGCACTTCGGCCAGCGTATCCACCGGCGTCGCCGGATTGATCACCACGCCCGCCATGCAGTCGTGGCTCTTGATCAGATGCAGCGTGCGGTTCAAATGCCGGCAAGCTTCCTGGTGTACTGAAATCCAGTCCGCGCCCGCGTCGGCGAACGCCGGAATGAATTCGTCCGGATTCTCGATCATCAGATGGCAGTCCAGCGGTAGATCCGTCACCTTACGCAGTGATTTGACCACCGGAGGCCCAATCGTGAGATTGGGGACGAAATGCCCATCCATAATATCCACATGGATGACACTCGCCCCGCCTTCGCCCACGGCGCGCACCTGCTCGCCAAGACGGGCAAAATCAGCCGAAAGAATCGAGGGTGCCAGCTCAATCAAACCAGGGCTCTCGTAAGGAACTCGCTCGTCGAAATTCTAACACGCGAGAACGCTCTCCCAGCACAGTGAACTGCTGGGTAGCAGGCAGCTCGATTGTCATCCTGAGAGAGCGCGTTCTTTGCGCTTTCTTTTTGTCATCCTGAGAGAGCGCGCTCTTTGCGCGAACGAAGGATCTGCGCGAGCCGCGCGACTCGCCCGCGTTTTTGAGGGCGAATAAATCGCGCGTTTGGCTCGCTTCCTTATCAGCCCGATAGTTTCAAATGGCTGTGCCCGTCAGTTCTTCGCCGGCGAAGCATCACCCCCCGCCTTCTTCGGAGAGTCTTTCATCATTTCAGCGACCTGTCGCTGGGCGCGCTCCGTCATTCTGTCAATGCTCTTGCGCATGATCGGTTGCATGGCCTGCATGCCTTCGGCCATGACTGCCGGCAATTCCTGCAACACTTTCTGTCCGGTCGGCGCGGAATAGAACGCGATGAGTGCGTCCATTTCGCCTTTCGTGAAATGCTTCTGGAAGGCCGGCACCATCGCCTGCATCATCTCATCGTAGGGCATTTCTTTCATCATGCTGTCCAGCATCTTGTTGATCCGCGCTTCGCAATCCGGGGGAAGCTTGTCTTTGTCCCTTTCGCACTGCTCGCGCGTCGTCTCATGCATGGGCTTGGACATTGCCTCCATCATTTTCAGCATCATGTCATGGGAATGAACCGCCTGGAAGTATCGTTCCACGTCTTCCTTCGTTGCGGGAGCGTCTGCAGCGGTTTGCGCCAGGCCGGTCCAGCTCAATCCGGCACAGAGAATAGCGGCAATAAGCAAGCGCTTCACAATTATCCTCCGGAAACTGGCTTTAGCTTAACCCATTTTACGCTAGGGAATAAGCTGTTTCCTCGGGGCTAGGAGGACGACTGGAGCATCGTGGAAGAGCGGCGCTTCAGCGCCGCGTAAAGCGGTCCGGCGTGAACCGGGCTTCAGCCCTATTGCAGCTTCACGTACTCCGCCTTTGCTTCCCTCAGGATGGGAATATCAGGATCGGCATCTTTCCAGAGCGTAAGAAAATCTTTGTAGGCGGCGAGCGCTCGGACACGTGCGGCGTCGGCGTCCGCCCCTTGCGAGATTCTCGACTGCAAAGCATTCGCCCGAGCCACGCCCAGATGCGCCAACGCTCCCGTCCAGCAGTTCCAGACGATGCCGCTGTGATCGAGAATCTTCTGAAACTCGGCGGCAGCAGCATCGCTCTGTTCCGTTGCAAGATACGCCTCTCCGCGAATATAGGTGGGATAGAGGCAGGAAACATAATGGACGAACAGTGATCTGCCCCAACTCGATGGGCGGTGCAGCGGTATGCAAAGCACTGAGGGCGTCGGCCGGATTCTTCCTCTCGAGAGCCAGTTGCGCCTTGGATCGCTGGCAGCCATAGCGATTGCATCTGGGTGTCCAGCGGGAAGCGTTGGTTCAAATCTTTCGCCAAGCGATTCGGCTCGTGCCGCATCGCCTGCCATGGCAAAGGCAAGCGCAGCTTCGACCTCGACGCCCTGACTCGTGGGAGCAAGCTTCAGAGCCTCTGCCGCTGCTTGCCGCGCTTCCGCAGTGTTGCCGTAAGGCGGCTTGGCGCAGAGCGGCATTATCCTGCCAGATGGCTCCGTTTTCCTTGCTGTCAGCACGGATGGCGGAGTCGATAGACCGCTTGGTCAGTTCCCGTGCCTTGCCTAGATGACCCGCATACGCCTCGGTGTCCGAGGCGAGCGAAAGCCCAAAGTGCTCAACGTCGGGCTGGCCAGCAAACCACCGTTGCTGCTCTTCCATCGCCGGAGAATCCGACCTGAGAAAAGCCAGAGCATAGAGAGCATTGTGGAATATGAAATTGTCCAGCTTTCGAGCCTGCGCCTGCTGGATGATCTGCCGTGCATCGTCGAATCTCTGCAAGGCGAGCAGGCTGTTGGCGAGATTCTCATACGTGGACGACACTATCCGAGGTGAAGCGGAGGCTTTCGCTGATATGCATCCGCTGCTTTCTCGTGCTGCCCCTGTGCGGTGTACACGTTGCCCAGACCGAGATGCGCGGTGAAGTTCCGCGGGTAGCTCTCGATCCATTCCCGATAGGTTTGTACAGCTTTCTCCAGTTCCCCGGTTACCAACTGAATAGTAGTCGGTCGTGATCGCCAGCTTTTCAGGCTCGCTGGTATGTTCGCGCAACTCGAAATGCCTTGGCTGAAGTATCTCGCTTGGCACGGCTCAGTTCGGCAAGACTGAGGTAATCGTTGCCTACTTCGTTGTAACCCATGGCAAAGTTCGGATCAAGTTGGATGGCGCGTTGAGAGTAAGGCAGGGCGGCGGCAGCGCCTTGCTCGTGATAAGCCTTTCCGCCAAGGCTGTACGCTTTCAGCGCTTCGAGCGACGAGGTGGTGGCCTGATAGAGCGGAACATCGAATTTCTGCACCGTTACCAGCGACTCACCCAGTTCGCCGCGTATCTTGGACGCCGCCTCGCCCAGCGCGTCCAGCACTTTCTCCTTCGACGCCGCCGTGATCTGCTCCTGTGCCAGCAAGTCGCCGCTCTGGCAATTCACCGCCTTTAAGCCCATTACGTATTGGCTGCCCAGACTGGCAATCGACCCTGCAATGTAGGCCTTGCTGCCCGCCCGCTGGCAAAGCTCGCGGGTTACTTCGGACGTAAGGTTCGTGCCCGCCGGACGCGACATCAATTTCAAGGTCGCCGCGACTTTGTTCTCAGAGAGCACATTGAGAAACGGCGACTGGTTGAGAGAAACGCTGAGCGCCGTCTTGAGCGTGTCGTCGAAGACCGCATCGCCCGTGCTATTGGCAAAGTCGGCGAGCATGATGGTGTCTTTCTCGGTGAGAACATGCGCAGCGTCTTGGCGTGAGCGGTAGTAGAGGCCGCCAGCGATCAAGGCAGCCACCAGCAGAGCCGCCACAATATAGCCGTCGGCTCGCGAGAAAGCACGTGGAAGGGCGGACGCCCTCGTCCGCCCGGTCGAGCGAAGCTCGACTGCCGCTGACACTCTTCCAGAGCTAGCCGCCGGAACCCGCCCGCTCTCCGTGTCCCGCTTCAGCCGTTGCAGATCCGTCCGCATCTCCGACGCGTGCTGGTAGCGCAGCTCGCGGTCTTTCTCCAGCGCCTTGCGGACGATCAGTTCCAGTCCAGCCGGGAAGTCGGGATTCAACGACGAAATCGCGGCGCGGCTCCTGGTGCAGGATCGCTCCGCAGATTTCGCCCGAACTCGCGCCCTCGAACGGCAGCCTGCCCGTCGCCATCTCGTAGAGCACTCGCACCAAATGAAAACAGGTCCGTGCGGGCGTCAAGTGTCTTTGCCTTCACCTGTTCCGGCGACATATACGCCACCGTGCCCAGCATCGCGCCGGGACTGGTCAACTGATCGGACGTGACCTCCGTTTCGCGTGTTCCCACTCGATGAGGCATTCTGAGCGGCAACCTTGGCCAGCCCGAAATCGAGAATCTTGGCGTGACCGCGCTTGGTGACAAAGATGTTCGCAGGCTTGATGTCGCGGTGAACGATGCCTTCCGTGTGCGCGGCGTCGAGTGCGTCGGCAATCTCGATAGCGAGCGACAGAATCAATTCCGTTTCCAGCGGACGCCCGCCGATGCGATGCTTCAACGTCATGCCGTCGAGATACTCCATGGCGATGAACGCTCGCCATGCGGTCGTCAATTTCATAGATGGTGCAGATGTTCGGATGGTTCAGGGCAGAAGCAGCCTTGGCTTCGCGCTGAAAGCGGGCAAGCGCCTGCGGGTCTTTGGCTACATCATCGGGCAGGAACTTAAGGGCGACAAAACGGCCAAGCTTCACGTCCTCGGCCTTGTAGACCACACCCATCCCGCCGCCGCCCAGCTTCTCCAGGATGCGATAGTGAGAGATGGTTTCGCCGATCATGGTTGGTCGATTAATGTTGGTCGATCGTGCAGCGGGGCACGCCGTGAGGCAACGTCCGCAAAGTGGCACCATGTTAGAGTGCCGCGCCAGCAGAGTCAATTTTCTGCTTGATTCTTGCGGGTTGGACGGAGCAGGAATCGTGGCCTGGATCTCGCCGGCGCCATCAGACCGAGGGTGCCCCATCCTGCGTCCTTTGTGAGGGTGGGAAAGACGCTGCGGGCAGTTTGGGGTTCTACCTTCACGGCGGGCGATCTCCGTCTGCAGCATGTAGTTCTTATAAAAAAAGGGGCTGTCCCGTAAGTCTATGCAATTAGCACTTGCCACGCCCGAGTGCCATTCTCGTTGCCCATTTTCGCCGCTTTTCCTTCGCCCCGTGTCTTTTCTACCACTTTTCACGCCTGAGCTAAAGGCAAGAATATACTTGACTCCTCAACCGATTTGTGCAATTATGAGTCATGGAACACGAACCTAAGACTCTGGTAGAAGCGATTCCGTACTTCAAGAATCCCGATAACTGCATTGATTACTTGGCGGTACGGCGATGGCGCAACGGCGTTACCTGCCCGACTTGCGGACGCAAGGACGTGTCTTTTGTACCCTCCCGCCGTCTCTGGCAGTGCAAGACGCGGCACCCGAAGGCGCAATTCAGCATCAAGACCGGGACGATCCTTGAGGACTCCCCGCTTGGTCTGGATCTGTGGCTCCCGGTTATGTGGATGGTTGCGAACTGTAAGAACGGCGTTAGTTCTTGGGAGATTCACCGCGCTCTGGGCGTAACTCAGAAGTCGGCATGGTTTATGCTCCACCGCATCCGTCTGGCGATGAGGACTCCTGCATCGGAATCCACGTTGCTTGGTGGCGACGGTTCCGAAGTCGAAGTCGATGAAACTTTTGTAGGTGGCAAGGTCCAGAACATGCACCGCTCCCGCGCTCAGAAGTTCGGCGGCGGAATCACTGGCAAGACTGTTGTGCAAGGCATCTTGGATCGCAGCTTGCGCAAGGTCCGCGCCACGGTTGTGCCGGACATCAAGCGCGAGACGTTGCAGGATGCAGTCCTGAATAACGTCCGCTACGGCGCTAGGGTCTACACGGATGACGCGGTAGCCTACGACAAGTTGAGCGATAGCTTCGTGCATGAGATCGTCAACAAGACGGAGAGTTATGTCCGTGGGCAAGTACACGTTAACGGAATGGAAAACTTCTGGAGTTTGCTCAAGCGCGGACTCAAGGGAACCTATGTTTCCGTAGAGCCGTTCCACCTTGAGCGGTACGTGGATGAGCAAGTATTCCGGTACAACAATCGTGCGACCAAGGATATCCCAACGGAACGATGCAGACCGATTTAGCCTTCTGTGTTCGCAGATCGTGGGCAAGCGATTGACCTATGCAGAGTTGACGGCGAAGGAGGGTAAAAAACCGGAAACTGAATTCTAAGTTTCGGTCGATTCGAGACCGGAAGCGGAAGGCGGCGTAGCTGCTTTCCGCTTTCTTTTTGATCCGCGTTTCGGGCCGCGCCTGTGCGGATTCGCATCCACTTCCTTTCGATACTCTGCTTCGCGTCGCTGCATTTCTTCGTGTGAGACCGTGAGCAAACGATCTACCAAGCCCGTGAACCTGCGGTACTCTGCGGAATGTTTCATTTTCCCTCATCATATCATTTGAAATCATGGATTTCTGTTGTGCTTAGCGTGAGAGCACTCACCAACTGATCTAACACGACAAGGCTGTCGGTATAGGATTGTTTTAATTCAGAAAATGTCATTGGAATGGGGCTGCTATGTGCAACCGCTTGGCGATTCGTATGCATGTTGTCCCACGCGACATGCGCCAGTCCTCCCATCACGGCTGTATGGAACGTGTCTTTGTAATCATCGCCAAACTTCGCAAGTGTCTGAGTAATGTCATGGATGGTGAAACGCTTGAATGTTGCGTGCTTTTGGGAAAACGCCTTCACATGCACATCAGCAATTCGTGAGCACCGCCGATGCACTAGGGCCGAGACTCGTTCTTCATATCCAGCCCAGATGCGAACTAGCAAATATTGAACAAGATAGTTTTCGATTTCAGTGCTTCGCATTTTAGTGTCATCCAGATAATCTTCGCAGCGTTTTATTAGCGAGTCTAGGCTGCTGAATTTCATGGCTACCGCCCAAATAGCGCGCGATTTGCCCTTCGTATACGGCTCGGCACATTGTCTTCGTCAGTGGTGTGCTGACTTACTAATTTCAGGAACTTCTTGTTCTCATTAAGTTCTAAATATTTGTCCTTGATCCCCTGATACGCAGTCAGGTTCTTGAGATGTTTCGCAAAAGCTACATAGGTTGCATCGTATACAGCCGCGTTCAAGCCCGTCCGAAGATTGAAAGGTTTCGATCCGAGTACACGCAACACGGCCTCGGTCGTCTCTGTAAATAACTTTTCTAACCCCGCAAGTTTGCTGGAGTCATCCTTGCGGTGCTCTTTCATGAAGTCATTTAGGAACTTTTTCATCGGTTTCTTGTACGGAGCCTTGTAGAACAAAGCTAAAAATCTCAAGATCAGTTCCGTATCGCGCATTCGCTTGTCCTCGTGTTGTACGCCAAAAATGCGCCTCCACGCCGTTCCCTTGTTAAGTTTCTTTAGAAGATTATTGAACGCGCCCTCATAGATACAGTTCCTAATCTCCTGCCCTCGCAACTGCACCCCGCCAGTGTTTAGTCGCTCAAAAATCTGAAAGATACTTGTGTCATCGTCCGGGTCAATTTGCTTCACAACAAACGAGCGCATCACCGAATTGTTCAATTTGTTGAAGGCTGCTCGGTCGTCATTCTTTAGCTTCTTGTACGTCATCAACAGGTAAGGACTATGTTCATCTAGCCCTATCAATTCAAAAGGAACGTCGTCCACTCCTGCCTTACGCTCCCCAAAATAACCGGAATAAAAAAAGGAAATTGATGCTAGCCGCTGATGCCCGTCCACAACCAGAAGTTTATTTGTGTCGCGTTCTTGGTACAGAAAAATGGGCGGGACCGGCAACCCCATCAGAAACGATTCGATCAGCTTGCTAGCGCGCGCCTGGTTCCATACAAACCTGCGTTGGAGCAACGGGTTCTTAATTTCACCGCTGCTCCATTTCTTAACCAGAATCTCTAACGTGAAATCAGCGGGGTATGTGAGAATGTCGTACCCCTTCAGGGATATTTCGCTGTCGCTGACCTCGCTCTCAATTGGCTCTATCAAATCAGCTTTCTTCATGTACTTGCTTCCTCGGGTGGTTAAGATCAGCGACATGGTACACCGCCGATCCGAGACGCACCACTCCCGCCGTCTGCCGCCCTGTCGGTCTCATCCTGACACACGTATCCTGATGAGGCAAGTATATTCTTGCCGAGCTAAACCCAACCACCCCAGCCATCTGCCGCCCACCAACTATAGCTTTAAGGTGGTTTTCCGAGTTTTCCGCGATTTCCACAGTGTTCCGGTAAAACCGCAGTTATGTTCCAGTTGGAGCATTTTGTACATACAACCGCAAAACCGCTTCTATGTTCCAACTGGAACATTCAGCACAATGTTCCAATCGGAACATTCGGCAAGGGTGGCCCATGTTGCCGCGCATGTTACCCTCGTCGAACGTGCCCGCCATGCTCCACTCCGCACCCGCCGCCTATGGACTGGCTGCAGTCCTCGCCTGGGGCACCAGCGATTTCCTTGGCGGCTACGCCACCCGCCGCGCCAACGCCTTCTTGTTCGCGGTTGTATTTAATCTCGGCGGACTCTTTCTCATGGGGACTCTGGCCGCGGCCAGCCACGCGCCTTTCCCTTCGCGGCACACCGTGGCCTGGGTTCTGGCGGGCGGCATGTTCGGAGGAGCAGGCGTCGCCATTTTCTTTCGCGCACTTTCCGCCGGACGCATGGGCGTAACGGCGCCGGTCGCCGCCGTGCTCGGCGCCGCGATCCCAACTTTGTTTTCCATCTTCACCGAAGGCTTGCCCGGCAAGGTTCCGATTCTTGGTTTCGTAGTCGCAGCCTTCGGACTCTGGCTCATCACCCGCACCCAAACTGGCAAAGGTGAAGACGGTGGCGGGCCAGAGGGCATCGGCCTCGCCGTTCTCGCAGGAATTGGCTTCGCATGTTTCTACCTTTGCGTCCGGCAGGCAGGCGACGCCTCAGTCTTTTGGATCGCGACGCTCACCCGGACCGGCGGCCTGATCATCACCACTGTGATCGTTCTGCTGGGCGGGATGTTTCGCGACATCACCCCAGCCGGCGTGCGCTGGGCCGTGCTCACCGGGTGCATTGATTCCCTGGGCACAGTTCTTTTCGTCCGCGCCAGCCAGAGCGGACGCCTCGACGAAGCGGTCGTCATCTCCTCGCTCTATCCCGCGGTCACCGTGCTCCTGGCCCGCGTGTTTCTGAAAGAACACTTGACTCGCTGGAGGTTCGTCGGGCTATTGGCGGCGCTGGCCGCGGTGCCTATGATCGCGGCGCAATAGTATCAACTCATTCCATATTCTAGAATCTGGAATACAAACCATGCCGCTTATCGAAATTCGAAACCTGACCAAGATTTATCTACACGGCGAATCTGTTTTTGGAGCAAAGGCTGGCGGCGGAGGCGAGGTCCGCGCGGTCGATGATGTTTCCCTCGACATTCACGCGGGCGAGACCCTTGGCCTGGTTGGCGAATCGGGTTCGGGCAAGAGCACGCTTGGACGTTTGATCTTGCGCCTTATCGAGCCTACTTCTGGCAGCGTTCGCTTCGAAGGTCGCGACCTGCTCGCCGCCAACGGCGGCGAGATGCGGCGATTGCGCCGCGATATGCAGATCATCTTTCAGGATCCATTCGCCTCGCTCGATCCGCGATTCCGCGTGGAGGAGATCATCGCCGAGCCGCTCATTATTCATGGAAACCCGCATGGAGATCGCGACGCGAAGGATGGGATCCGACCCCGGGTCATCGAACTTCTCGGCGCTGTTGGCCTCGACGAATCGATCCTGCAGCGATTCCCCCACGAATTCAGCGGAGGACAGCGCCAGCGCATCGGCATTGCCCGCGCCCTGGCGCTGCATCCCAAGTTCATTGTGGCGGACGAACCGGTCTCAGCGCTCGACGTCAGCGTGGGTGCGCAGATCGTGAACCTGCTCGCCCAACTGCAGCATGACTTCGGGCTGACTTATCTTTTCATCTCGCACTCCATGCCGGTGGTGCGCTACCTCTCGACGCGCATCGCGGTGATGCATCGCGGCAAGATTGTGGAAGTCGGGCCCGCCGAGCAGATCACCGAGCGACCCGCGCACGCCTACACGCGTAGTCTGCTGGATGCCACGCCTGAAGTGGGGGTCTAAGCTTCGTGGAGAACTGCCTCGCTTCGCCTCGGCGGACAGCCGAGGCGGCTGTCCCTTCGGCGCCCCAATGTCCCGCACAGACCTTGTGCCATACTTTCTTTAATGTCACGCGTCAATCCCAGCCGGAGTCGCAACCTCTTCGAGCTGATTCTCGGATACGGTGTAGTGGTTGGCGTGATCTGGACGCCCGAGCATCTGCAGCGCATCTTCAGTCCCATTGCTTTCGTGCTGACGCTGGCGGTGGTGTTGTCGCGCCGCCAGAGCCGCGATGAACTGGGCCTCGGCCGGCGCGGGCTGGTACGGTCGCTTTGGATTTTGCCCGCCGCCATTGCACTTGCTGCCTTGAGCGTGTTGGTCGCCGCGAAAATTGGGACGCTGCATCCGCTTTACAAAGCTGACTTCACTCACATCTCCGGCTACGTGCTTTGGACCATTTACCAGCAGGTCCTTCTGCAGGACTATTTCATGGACCGCCTGCTGCGTCTTGTCTCGAATGAATCAGCCGCTGTGACTCTGGCGGGCGTGCTCTTCGCCGCGGCGCACCTGCCCAATCTCGTGCTCACCGCCGCCACCCTGGTGTGGGGCATACTTTCGTGCGCACTGTTCCGGCGTTATCGCAACCTCTGGGCACTCGGCCTGGCGCAAGGACTGCTCGGCCTCTGCTTCGCCGTCTGCGTTCCGGACGCGCTTCATCACCACCTGCGGGTTGGGCTGGGATATTGCGCTATCGAGCAGTGGTCAGTGGCCAGTGATCATTGGCTGTGGCTAGTAATCAGTGGCTGGTGATCAGTGGCTAGTGTCGACTCCTCTGATAAAGGATCGGAGCGCACTCCGTGACTGCGCGATACTGCGTCGGTAGGCCCCGCTTGACATGTATCCATATTTCTGCAACTATCGAACTATATGAAACAGGGCAGTCGAAGAGGTCCGCCGAGGAAGTCGTGAGATACGCCGACATGTTCTCTGCCATGGGAACGGAGCCGCGGCTGCGGATCATGCAGTTGTTGCTGTCTGCCCACCCCGAAGGTTTGGTGGTGGGTGAGATTCAGGAAGAACTCGATATTCCGAACTCCACCTTGTCGCATCATCTCGACAAGCTCAAAGCGGAAGGGCTGGTTGATGTTCATCGAGAGAGTACGTTTCTCCGCTATACCGCGAGCACTGAAGCACTGCAAGAGCTGCTTCAGTTCCTGTATGCCGAGTGCTGCACGCGAAACAAAGCGCTGAAGCCTGAACAAATCGTTCGACTCTGCAAATAGGAGAGATCATGAGCACCGCCGATATAAAGGAAGTTGTCAAAGAAAAGTACGGCCAGGCCGCTCTTCGAGTGAAGGCCGGCGGGAGTTCTTGCTGCGGAGCGACCGCCAGCAGCGGTTGCGGCGACCCGATCACGTCTAATCTCTATGATCCATCTCAGGCGCAGCAGATTCCCGAGGAAGCCCTTCTGGCTTCGCTGGGTTGCGGAAATCCGACCGCACTAGCGCAGCTAAATCCTGGCGAGGTGGTTTTGGACCTCGGCTCGGGTGGAGGAATCGATGTGTTGCTCTCGGCAAGGCGAGTCGGCCCTACTGGCAAAGCCTACGGCCTTGACATGACGGACGAGATGCTGGCGCTGGCGAACGAGAACAAGCGTAAGGCCGGAGTTGAGAATGTCGAGTTCCTGAAGGGCGAAATTGAACACATCCCGTTACCGGACGCTTCTGTGGACGTCATCATTTCCAACTGCGTGATCAACCTATCGGCAGATAAAGATCGGGTGCTGAGGGAGGCGCTTCGCGTCTTGAAGCCGGGCGGACGATTTGCCGTGTCCGATGTTGTCACTCGCGACGAGGTGCCGGCGGAGATTCGGCAAAGTGTGCTTCTCTGGGTTGGCTGTGTTGCGGGCGCCCTCGAAGAGAACGAATACCGGAACAAACTCGCGTCTGCCGGCTTCGAAAACATTGAGATTGAACCAACCAGGATTTATCGCATTGAGGATGCGCGCGAATTTCTTTGCGGCCAGAACATCGACGTGGATTCGATTGCGCCGCAGGTGGATGGCAAGTTCATGAGCGCTTTCGTGCGGGCCGTGAAACCGCAGCGCAAGGAATCCTGCTGCGAACCGACCTGCTGCCAGTAAAGGAACGACATGCAAGGACACTACAATGTCCTGTTCCTATGCACCGGGAACTCGGCTCGCTCCATCATGGCCGAGGCAATCATGAACTACAAGGGCCGGCCGAACTTTACCGCCTACAGTGCTGGGAGCCATCCCGCGGGAGCGGTTCGAGCGGAAGCTGTCGCGGAGCTGGAGAGTGCCCACTTGCCCACGGACGGCCTCCGAAGCAAGAGTTGGGATGAGTTTGCGAAGCCTGACGCGCCCAAGCTCGATTTCGTGTTCACAGTTTGTGACAGCGCCGCGAAAGAAGTTTGCCCTTTCTGGCCGGGCCAACCTTTGACGGCTCACTGGGGAGTTCCCGACCCGGCTGCAGTTCACGGCACAACAGAAGAAATCAAGCGGGCATACCGTGATGCTTTCATGACTCTAGAACGCCGCATCGTTCTATTCCTTTGCCTCCCGCTCGCTACGATCGGCAAGCTGGCAATCAAGCAAGAGATCGACAGGATCGGCCACAAATGAAATTCCCCCTTCGTGCCAGGCTGACGGCCGAGTTTCTTGGAAGTGCGTTCCTGGTTGCTGCCGTGATCGGGTCCGGCATCATGGGTGAACGGCTGGCAGGGGGGAACATCGCGATTGCTCTTCTCGCGAATACGATTGCGACGGGCGCAGCGTTGGTCGCTCTGATTCTGACGTTTGGGCCGATCTCCGGCGCACATTTGAATCCAGCGGTTACGCTCGCCGACGCAGTGGAACACGGCATTCCCTGGCCCGAAGCAATGGCTTACATGGTGGTTCAATGCGCCGGAGCAATTGCCGGGGCGATCGTCTCGCACCTGATGTTTGGACTGCGCTGGTATTCATTGTCCTCACATTCACGGCATGGGTGGGCACTGGTTCTAAGCGAGTTCGTGGCAACGTTCGGACTGTTGCTGGTGATCTGGGGATGTTCGCGACTGCGTTCGGGAGCGGTGCCGTTCGCAGTTGCGAGCTACATCACTGCTGCCTACTGGTTCACCGCTTCAACCTCGTTCGCGAACCCGGCGGTGACAATTGCCCGCTCGTTGTCCGATAGCTTTGCCGGCATTCGGCTCTCGGACGTTCCTCTATTTGTGGTGGCACAACTGGCGGGAGCCTTGGCTGCAACTTTCCTGTTTCGGTGGCTCGTCCCAAACTTGTCAGCGTATGCGTGACCGCGAATTCCCGCGCTGTGTGCTTCGGCAACCTGTTTACGGTAAAAATACCTCCGCGAATCTATGTTTCGGCGGACACAGGATCGAGACTAAAATGTTGCTTATGGCCAAGAAAACAGAGATGAGTAGTTCGTCCCTGTGGATCGCCACGGTTGTCTTGTTGGCGCTTACTGCATGGATGTACTTCAAGAGGTAGGCTAAAACCACAGCCCCCACAGCCAATCGACGCTGGCGTGTGTAATCGTTGAGGCCGGCACGCGGCGGTGCTCTCGCCATGCGCGTCCGTAGAAGATTCCAGCGATCGACGCCAGCAAAACGTAGCGCCAATTGAAATGTGCCGATCGTTTGTTGAAATGCGACAGGCCGAACAGAAGTGACGCGATCACAAGAGCGGTCCGCCGACCCAGGCGGCGTTCAAGCAGGTTCTGTACCCATGCGCGAAAGAAGAGTTCTTCGGGCACGGCGGTAAAGAAAAATATCGCCACCCAGCGCAGGAGGGCGCTGCCGATTCCCGGCAGGTTGCGATGGGCATGGATGAAGCCGAGCGCCAGCCCCAGCGCGATCACGATGGGAGTGAAGTAAGCCAGCTCGCGCAGGCCAGTTTTCCAGTCGCTCCATTTCAAGTGGAAATCGAATCCGGTTCCGCTGAGTTGGCGGATCGCTAGAAATCCGTACAGGCCGGCATCCACCAGAAACAATTCGTTCAAGGCTCGCATCCCGCTTGGCCACGCCTGGTCAAACCAGCGCAAATCCACGGCCAGACCGAGCACCAGGAGGATGAGCGCGTCCCGCCAGTCGCCGCGCTGCTCGGTGTCGGCCGCCGCGGCGCGCAGCAGAAGCCAGGCGATCGCCACCGGCAGCGCCGCATAGAGCGCGAACCATCCCCACCGGAACATGTGCTGGGAAATGGAAACCATCGCATAGGGCGCGACCAACAGCGCCGGGAGAGTCAGGCGCAAAACCACCGGCCAGCGCTCTACAGCGCGTGCGATGCGCTCGGCGGCGCAGCCGAACAAAACCGCCGGAGCCAGTTCCAGCGTAAGAGCCGCGATCCCGAGCGGCGTAACATTCTGCATGGGGTCATATTAAATGTGGACTCGCACAGAGTGGTGCAATGATAAGGAAGCGAGCCAAACGCGCGATTATTGCGTCGCAAAGAACGCGACGCGTCGCGCGGCTCGCCCGGATCCTTCACTGCGCCAAGAACGCTTGTTCAGGATGACAACGAAAGTCCTCCGCTACCGGGCGCAGTCGCCTCTTGTGTCGCCGCCAACTCCCGGCTAGAATTCGTTCGCATCCAACAGGAGGCCAAAACATGGCTGCTTCTCCGCTCCCGCCGGCGTCCGCGCCCGTGCCGGCAACAGGACCCGCTCCCCTTTCCGAAGGCGCGCGCATTATCAACACTTTCATCTCGCCCTCTAAAACTTTCACCGATCTGGGCCGCAATGCGAGCTGGTGGGGGCCGTGGCTGCTGATCAGCATCTTTGCCCTGCTTTTTATCTATTCGATGGACCGTCAGATCGGCTTCGAGCAGATTAGCAGGAACGAGGTTGCGCATTCCGCACGAGCCGATCAGTTCGACAAACTACCGGCCGACCAACAGGAGAGGCAGATCCGGATTTCCAGCAGCTTCGTTCGTTACCTTTCCTACGGAATCCCGCTGACCATCCTGCTGTTCTTTGCGATCACTACGGTGGTGCTGTGGGCGACTTTCAACTTTGGTGCGGGCGCCAACGTCCGTTACAAGACGGCGTACGCGATTATTTTCTATGCCAGCCTGCCTGGCATCATCGGTTCAATTCTGGGCACGATCTCGATGTTCGCAGGGGTTAGTCCGGAAGGCTTCAACGTGAACAATCCCGTAGCCACAAATCCGGCGTACTTCATGGATCGCGCGGGCAACAAATTTCTTTATGGCATGGCTTCGGGCCTGGACGTTCTCGTGATCTGGAGTATCGTGCTTATGGGGATCGGCTTTGCCAGCAACAGCAAAGTGAAACGGGGTACGGCAATTGGCATCGTCGCGGGCTGGTATCTGCTGTGGAAGCTGGTGACTTCGGCACTGGCGGCGCGATAGCGTCTGAGGAAAGCGACAGTCGGCGCGGCGGTCTGGAGCGGTGATGTGGCACAGTAATACAGCAATGTGGAAAGTCTAAGGAGATTACAAATGAGAATGAAACGTATTTTCGCCGCATTTCTTTTCGCTTGTGCCTGCGTTGCGTCTGGACCCGCACAA
Organism: uncultured Acidobacteriaceae bacterium; assembly: GCA_963850805.1. Lineage (GTDB taxonomy): Bacteria > Acidobacteriota > Terriglobia > Terriglobales > Acidobacteriaceae > Sulfotelmatobacter. Next base: position 49,044 of record CAWKNF010000014.1, read on the forward strand.
ACCATGAACGCCCCCGCTGCCGCAGCGGCTCCGCAGGCTGCCGCGCCGGTGAAGGATCCCGTAGCGACTTCGCTCCGGTTGTTGCTGTCGCGCACGAAAGACAACACCCTCGGCGCTATAACCGCCATGCCCGCCGATAAGTTCAATTACAAGCCAACGGCTGATCAGATGACGTTCGCGCACCTCGTCGTACACATCACTGGCTTCAACAACGCGGTGTGTGCCACGGCGGCAGCCGTTGCGGCGCCTAAAGTCGAGGAAGTGAAGGAAACGGATTCCAAAGATAAGCTGCTGGCCGCAGCCACGGCTTCGTACGATTTTTGCGCCGAGGCGCTGGGCAAGATGGACGACTCCAAGTTGGGCGACAGCATCGAACTCTTCGGGCGGAAAGGTCCTCGCGCCTTGGCGGATCTGATCTTGGTCAGCGGCTCGGCTGATCACTATGCTGATGCAGCAATGTATTTGCGGTTGAATGGAATTCTGCCGCCGAGCGCGCAGCCGAAGAAGTAGAGAGCGGCGCGGCTAAAGCGGCGTCCTTTCAAAACACCTACTTGATTTGCACCAGTTCGCCCGCCTGTTCCGCTGCGGGAATCGACGGCGCGGGACGTTGGGGGGCGCGCCAGCCGTCGAAGATTGATACCTGGTGTACGCACGAAACCGTGCAGTGCGGAGCGCAGCCTTTTTCTGTGAAGTATTCGCGGCGCATGTCGTCACGGGTGTAGGTTGCGAGCGGCACTCCGGGATAGCCGCGCTGCTGCGAGCAGTAGTGCACTAATCCGTCTTCGCAAATGTAGAGATATCGTGCTCCGGCGCGGCAGCGCCAATCGTTCGGCAAACCCTGGGCGATATTGTCCTGAAAAGCGTTGATGCGGGTGAAACTCTGCTTTTCCAGCGACTGCATTTCATGGTAGATGCGGCGCTCTTCTCCACCCAGCGGCTGCAACTGGCCGCTGCCGTCGTGGATGATGCCGATGGTCGAGCTGAAACCCAGTTCGATGGCGCGCTTTCCGATGGTGAGGGCATCCTGCGGATTCGAGATGCCGCCGCCTACTACGGAATTAATGTTCACGTGAAACTCGGCGTGCTCGGCGAGCAGTTGCAGCTTTTTGTCGAGGACTTTCAGGCTTTTCTTCGAAACTTCGTCGGGATTCACGTTGTCGATAGAAATCTGCAGCCACTCGAGGCCGGCGCGATTCAGGCGCTGAATGCGTTCAGCCACCAGAAAATAGCCGTTGGTGATCAATCCGGCAATCATGCCATTGGAGCGAATGCGGCGGATCACGTCATCGAGTTCGGGATGCAGCAGCGGCTCTCCGCCGGAAATTGTGACCACGGCTGTGCCCAGGGCGCCCAGCTTGTCGATGCGGCGGAACATTTCTTCCGTGGGCACGGGCTTCGAGAAATCGTCGAACTCGTTGCAGTAGGTGCAAGCCAGGTTGCAGCGGCGGACCGGAATGATGTGCGCCAGAAGGGGATGATCGGTCGAGGCGAGCGCGCGGGCAGCCATGGCGGCTCCACGCAAGTTGCGGTGGAGCGCCTTGGCGCGGCGGCGCAGGGTTGTAAGGGCTGATGGCATAGAGCGAATTCTTATTACAGCATGGATGCTGGATAAATGCAGGCTTGGCAACAGCGGTCGGCAAATTTTGAAGGGCGAATGGCGCAAATAGAGTGGTACGCGTAGGTTGCAAATTCCCTTGAAAAATCGTCTCGCGGCGATCATAATTTGCCGCCGAGGAGGTATTAAGCATGTTTAGAGCTTTGAGTATCTCTCTCGTCCTCACATTGGCCGCACTGAACACCAGCGACACGTCGCAACGCGACTGGGCGCTGAATGCGACTACCATTGAAGCCTGTAGTTGCCCGATGTTCTGTCAATGCTATTTCAACGCCAAACCTGCCGCCCACCACGAACATGGCACGGCAGCCCACTATTGCCAATTCAACAACGCCTACAAGGTGAACCACGGACACTATGGCGCGGTCAATCTCGACGGCGCGAAGTTCTGGATCACGGGCGACCTGGGCGCCGATTTTTCGAAGGGACAAATGGACTGGGCGCTGGTTACCTTTGACAAGGCCACTAGTAAAGACCAGCAGGACGCCCTCGGTGCCATCATCCCGCATGTCTTCCCCGTAAAGTGGAACTCGCTCACGACTACGGTGGGAAACATTGACACTTGGGAATTCACCAAAGACGAAGCGCACGCAACCATCGACGGCGGCAAGACCGCCGAGGTGAAGCTGCATCGCTTCCCCGGAAACACTGACGAACCGGTCGTGATCCACAACCTGAAATACTGGGGCACACCCCGGAACGATGGTTTCATCATGATGCCGAATGATGTTGAGACCTATAAGACCGGGTCGAAACCGTTCGAGCACAAAGGAACCAACGGGTTCATGATCACGATCGATATGGCGTCGACGGATGTAAAACAATAGAACTTGCAGATGTTCACCAAGACCTGGCCGGAGAATTGTTGGATTCTCCGGCTTTTTCTCTTTATCCACTTAGTAGTTCATGCCCCGCTTCGCGCAGCGAGTCGAGAGCTCGGTCTATGTGTTCCTTCGAGACGAGAACGTAGTCCGTGTCGTAAGTGGAAATGGCGAAGATTGGGATGCCGTTGTTCGACAGCGGCTCGATGAATGAGAGCAGCACTCCGGTTTGCGAAAACGCGAACGGACCTTCCAGTCTGAGGCAAACCCAACGCGAGCCGGGATCGAGATCTTTCGGGATGCTATCCGCTGGGCAAACGATGGAAAGTTCTTCGGGGGTGCGGGTGATCGACGTGAATTTGCCCTTGGTGGTCCAGTCAGGGACGGGCGCATCCGGAGGCAGGCGCACGATGGCGTATGGGCCAGGAAGTTGGCGAAATTTGAGATGCTGAGGCATGATCTGCGCGGCTTTGGCTAGCCTTCTACCGCCTTGCGCAGCGCGGCTCTGGCTAGCAGGCGCGTCGAATCCAGCATGGGCAGTGGAGACTGCTCTTGGGTCATCAACAGTGGGATTTCGGTGCAACCGAGGACCACTGCGTCGCAGCCTTCGTCTTTCATGGTGCGGATCGTTTCGGTGAGATAGGCTCGGGTGCGCGGCAGGAACACTCCCTGGACTAACTCGTCGAAGATTATGCGGTGGATGCGCTCACGCTGTTCCGGGCCGGGGATGCGGTGATCGATGCCGGCTGCTTTCAGTTTTTCACGGTAGACTGGACCCTCCATTAGCGCGCGGGTTCCCAGAACTCCCAGGCACTTGTAGCCGTGGCGGTTGGCCTCGTTCGCAACCTCGACGGCGATGTGCAGCCAGGGGCGTGGCGAACGGTGCTCAACCAAGTCGAAGGCTTGGTGGACGGTGTTGACTGGAGCGATCAGAAAGTCGGCGCCGGTTTTGGCCAGCTTTTCCGCCGACGAAAGCATAAGTTCGGCGACGCCCGCCCAGTCGTTGGCATCGATGCATTTCACGTAGTCGGCGAAGCTGTGGCCGTGCATGGAGATTTCGGGATGAGCGTGCGGGCCAAACAGTTCCGCACCTTCGAGGCAAATGGTGCGATAGCAGAGCGCGGCGCCTTCCGCGCTGCAGGCGACGATGCCGATGTGGAGAGACATGTGAAGCCAATTCTCAGTTTTCAGAAAAGGCTGCGCAGACCGCCGATCACGAAGGTTCCTTCTTCGCGTTCGTCCACGCGACTTGCAGCAGAACACAGGTGACGACGGCCAGCAGGACGTCCGCCAGTTGAGGGTGTGCCGGCCAAATCGCTTGCGGGATACGCAAAAACCAGGCTGCCGTTGCCGCGACGGTTGCGATCAGAGAGATTTTTAGAGTCTTCATGGCCTACATCACCTAGCTGCGGCGGCATCGAAGAGGTTCAGAAACTCCAGTTTTTTCTCCGCCGGCAGGAATGACGCTTCGAACGAGTTGCGGGCCAGTTCGCGGAGATGCTCGTCGGTGAATCCAAAGAATTGCTGGGCGACCTGGTATTCGCGGGCGAGCGTGGTGCCGAACATTGCCGGGTCGTCGCTGTTGAGCGTGATCATTACGCCGTGATCGAAATAGTTTTTCGCGGGATGGTCGGCGAGGTTGGGACAAAGACCGGTGCGCAAGTTGCTGGTGAGGCAAATTTCAACCGGGACCTGGCGTTGCGCGAGTTCTTCGACAAGGTCGGGATCGTGGAAGGCGGTGAGACCGTGGCCGATGCGCTCGGCGCGCAGGTTGAGCGCTCCCCAGACGGATTCGGGCGGTCCGGTTTCTCCGGCATGCGCGGTCAGTCGCATGCCATGGTCGGCGGACCAGGCGTAGGCATCGCGGAAAAGCTCGGGCGGCGCTTTTTGCTCGTCGCCTCCGATGCCGATGCCGACTACCTCGCGGTCGTGATAGCGGACGGCAAGCTCGAAGACTTTTTGGGCGGCGTCGGCACCGAACTGGCGGACTGCGTCGAAGATCCAGAGAAGCGAGATGCCAAAGTCGCGGGCGCCCCGGGCACGGCCGCGATCCAAGCCCTCGAAGATGGCGGCGAAATCCTGCTTGCGCCAGAGGCAGACTCCAACCGAAACGTAGACTTCGGCATGCAGCACGTTTTCTTCTTTCAGGCGCTGCATCAGCCGGTAGGCGATTAGTTCGTAATCTTCCGGCGCGCGCAGGTGCTCGGTAATGTTTTTGAAGGAGAGAAGGAATCCCTGGAAATCTTCGTAACGGTAGAGCGCGTCGACTTCCGACTGGGTTGCGCGGTCGCCGTGGCGCTGGCGCAGTTCGAGCAACGTCTGCGGCTCAATTGCGCCCTCGAGGTGCAGATGCAGTTCGGCCTTGGGCAGGAGTCGCAGGAAACTATTTGGCGGCCGACCGGGTGCGGAGGACATTACTTCTTGATTGTAGATTCTTGGGGGAAGATTTGCGAGGAGGGTTAGCACCACGGAGACACCCTTCGGCTTAGCTCAGGGCAAGCTCCGGCACGGAGAACTCGTGGGGGAAACGCCTATTTGGACTGGCCGTGCTGAATGGCTGCAAGGGATCCTTCGACTGCGCAGGCCGGTTCGCTTCGCTCACCGGTCTGCTCCGCTCAGGATGACAGGGCATCTTTACTTATGGCTGACGGCTACTTCTTCGCGAACTCGCTGCGATGGCGGCTGTAGAAGATGTAGATGAGCAGGCCGAAGCCGAGCCAGATCACGAAGCGCAGCCAGGTGATGACGGTGAGTCCGGTCATGAGGCCGCCGCAGAGGATGATGGAGATCAGCGGGAACCAAGGGACAAACGGCACCTTGAAGCGCGCTTGCGATCGGGCTGCGTGCGGCGCAGGATGATCACGCCAAGCGAGACCAGAACGAAGGCGAAGAGCGTGCCGATGTTGGCAGAGGTCGGCGGCATCTGCGATGTCCACGAGGCCGCCGGGAATGCCCACGGCGAAACCCGCGATCCAGGTGGAAAGTGCGGCGTCTTAAATTTCGGGATGCATCGCAGAGAAGAGCTTGGGCAAGCAAGCCGTCGCGGGACATGGCGTACCAGATGCGCGCCTGCCCATATTGAAACACCAGCAGAGACGAGATCATACCCGTCAGCGCTCCGATGACGATGACGGAGCGCGAAGAGCGGATGAGCGCCGAGATACTTCATGGCGTAGGCGACCGGAGCTTCGGCGGCTGCGCCGGAGACGAAAGTGGTGTACTTCATCATGCCGAGCAGGACGACGGCAACGCCGACATAAAGCAGCGTGCAGACCACCAACGACATGATGATGCCGAAGGGCAAGTCTTTTTGCGGATTGCGCGATTCCTCGGCGGCGGTGGAGACGGAATCGAATCCGATGTAGGTGAAGAAAACGATGGCGCCTCCGGTGACGATTCCACCGAAACCCGAAGGCGCGAAGGGATGCCAGTTCGCGGGATTCACCAGCAGCTCCACCGACGACCAGGAAGGTCGAGGATGGCGCCGATCTTGATGGCGACCATGATGTTATTGGCCTCGGCAGATTCCTGACGCCGCGCACCAGCAACAGCGGTGAGAATGAAGACGATGAGAAAGCCGGGGAGATTGAAGTAGGAGCCCGTCCAGTGCCCGGCCTTCCCAGACCGGGCGTGGCAAATCGATCCGGCAAATTGAGGCCGAAACAGCCGAGTTGCGCTTTTGTATAAGCGGCGAAAGCCAACGGCGACGGCGACGTTGCTAGACGACGTATTCGAGGATGAGGTCCCAGCCGATGATCCAGGCAAAAATTTCGCCGAGCGTCGCGTAGGAGTACGTGTAGGCGCTGCCGGCGATGGGAATCATCGAAGCGAGTTCGGCATAGCAGAGGCCGGCGAAACTGCAGGCAATGGCGACCAGAAAGAATGAGATCGCGATCGAGGGCCCGGCGGGCGGGCGCCCGTGCATAAGACGCTCCGGCCGTGCTGCCGGTGCGCAGCGAGATTCACGATGATGTCGAGCACCTGCGCGTGCAAGAATGGACGGAGCCTGAAAATACTCTCCAGCCGCGGCCGTTCCGGTAAGGACGAAGATGCCGGAGCCAATGATGGCGCCGATGCCTAGCGCGGTCAAGGACCAGGGGCCGAGGGTTTTTTGCAGCCGCTGGCCTGGAGCCTCGGATTCCGAGATCAGCTTGTCGATCGACTTGCAGCAGAAAAGCTGGTTGTCGGAGGTGCGCACCGTGGCGGTTGGGTCCGGAGATGATTGGGACAAGAGGTAGTTATCTCCTCAGAGCGAAAGTCGGGCATGGGCGCTTGGCCCATGCCCGTAATTCCGAGCTTACGGACTACCGTTTCGACTGGCCGCGAGCCAGCTTTTTCACCTTGCGCTTTTTCGATCCGCGGGCATAATCGCGGGGCTTCTTCGGCTTTTCTGCTTTGGACTTCTTCCGCGAGGCGCGTTTTGATTTTTTGCGTTCTTCTTTGGTCAGCGTTGCTGTGTTTGCCATGAATGCTTTCTTGGAACTTAATTTGCAATTTCGTAATTGGGTAATTTTGTAATTTGAGGCACGTCACCGTGAAATTGCCAAATCACGCCATTACAAAATTACCAAATTCTTCTCAGGCCCGCTCCAACTGAGCGTACTTCTCTACCAGCTTCTTTAATCCGAAGCGAGGGAATTGTACCGTAATCTTGGCTTCTTCGCCTTCTCCTTCGCGCTGGTAGACCGTGCCTTCGCCATATTTGGGATGGCGGACCTTCTGGCCGGGGCGGAATCCGCGCTTGCCGGTGGGCACTTCAATCTGCGCTTTTGGGACGGTGAACTTCTTGCCGCGGCTCGCGAAGAACTCGGCAATGTTCTCGATAGAGTTGTAGGGCTTGGCCGGGGCCGCGGGCTTTTGGCGGCTGGGCTGTGCGCCGCTGTTTCTCCAGCTTGCGCTCTGATCTTCATCTTCGTACGAATAGTGCGTGTCTCCGTCGTGAGCAGCAGGGCTGCGCCCTTCTGGACGGGCAAGAGTACCCGTCCCCACACGAGCAGTTCCCATGCCAGCCGTGCTGCGGCGACGTCCTAGTTCTTCGATCAACTGGATCGGAACTTCTTCAAGGAATCTTGACGGAACACTGGCTTCGGGCAGATCGGTGCCGTATCTACGGCGGTAGACGGCGCGGGTAAGGATTAGCTGATCCATGGCGCGGGTCATGCCGACGTAGCAAAGACGCCGCTCTTCCTCAACATCGTCGGGTTGGAGCATGGTGCGCGAGTGCGGAAACAGTCCTTCTTCGAGGCCGCTGAGAAAGACCAGCGGGAACTCGAGGCCTTTGGCGGCGTGGAGGCTCATAAGTGTGATCTGCGAGCGCTCGTCGTAATCGTCAGCGTCGCTGATGAGCGCGGCGTGATCGAGAAACTGGTCGAGCGTTTCGCCGCGGTCGCGCGAGTCCATGGCGGCGTTCACGAGTTCGCGCAGATTCTCGATGCGGGAGAAGGCCTCGGGCGTGTCTTCGTCTTCGAGCAGCTTAATGTAGCCGGTGCGGTCAATTAAGAATTTGAGCAAGTCGGCGGTTGTCGCGCCAGCATCTTGCTGGCCCGGGAGTGGATCGGACGCCGACTGCTCTCCTTGCTCGACAGCCAGCGGGAAGCCGGCGCTAATGCCGGTGGCGTCGACGACGGGTTCGCCACCCGTGTAGGCTCCTCCGAAGTCAAAGGCTGTGTTTTCGAATTCGTTGGGATCGAAGGCGGAGGCGTCGTCGGGGAGTGAATCGTCTGCGGCATGGGATGTTTGGGGAGCCGCCGGCATTTGCACGGGCGAGGGCGCCCGCGCCACACCCTCTGCTTCTGCGCTTTCCTCTAATTGCTCGACGAACGTTCCTGACAACATGGCTTGCGCATCAACAATTAATTGTTGGAAGTTGTTCAGCGCGGCCAGCGCACGCTGCGGCAGAAGTTGGCGCCGGGTCGCTTCCCCGAGCGCACCCCACAAAGACAAACCGGTTTCAAGCGCGAGCCGTTCGAGCGTCTCGATGGTGCCTTTGCCGATGCCGCGAGTCGGCGTGTTGATCACGCGCAGCAGTGAGATCGAGTCGTCCGGGTTCTGAATGACTTTCAGATACGAAATCATGTCTTTGATCTCGGCTCGCTCGTAGAAAGAGAATCCGCCGACCACGTGGTACTTGAGTCCGTAGCGGCGCATGGCTTCTTCAAACAGACGCGACTGAGAGTTCGTGCGGTAGAGCACGGCGGCACGAGGAGTTTCGCCACGTTGGGCGGCCTCGCGCAGATATTTTGCAATGTGGTCGGCGGCGAAGAGCGCTTCGTTTTCGCCGTCGGGGGCTTCATAGTAGCCGATCTTTGTTCCGCCCTGGCGCGAAGTCCAAAGATTCTTGCCTTTGCGGCGGATGTTGTTCGCGACCACCGCCGACGCGGCCTGCAAAATATTCTGCGTGGAGCGGTAGTTCTGTTCCAGGCGGATAATCTTCGCCTCGGGAAAGTCTTTTTCAAACTCCAGGATGTTGCGGATGTCAGCGCCCCGCCAGGAATAAATCGACTGGTCTTCATCGCCGACGGCGCAAACGTTGTGACGCTCGCCGGCGAGCATGCGCATGAGTTCGTACTGCGGGCGATTGGTGTCCTGATATTCGTCGATCAGCAGATATTGAAAGCGGCGATTGTAATACTCCCGCACGGGGGCCGCGGTCTTTAACAGGCGGGTCGCTTCGAGCAACAAGTCATCGAAGTCCAGAGCGTTCGCTTTGCGCAGCTCCTTGCGGTACTCCTCGAACAGGTGCGCGATCTTCTCCGTCTTGGGATCGGCCGACTGGAGGTAGAGTTCCTGCGGATCGAGCATGTGATTCTTCGCCCAGGAGATGCGCGAGAGCACAGTGCGCGGCGTGAGCTGTTTGTCGTCAAGGCCGAGGCGCTTCATTACCGACTTGACCACTGATTGCTGATCGCTCTCGTCGTAGATGACGAATTTCTTCGAGTGCCCGATAGGCGGCTGGCCGGGCGTGGCTGAGGGGATCTGCAAAGCCTCGATGTCGCGGCGAAGGACGCGCACGCAGAAAGAATGAAACGTGGAGATGACCGGCTTGGCGATGCTGAGTCCGCCGACAAGTTTCTCCACGCGCTCGCCCATTTCGGCGGCGGCTTTGTTGGTGAAAGTCATCGCCAGAATGGATTCCGGCATCACCCCCATGTGGTCGATCAGGTAGGCGATGCGGTAGGTGATTACACGCGTCTTTCCGCTCCCCGCACCGGCGAGGATCAGCACCGGCCCCTCGGTGGTTTCAACGGCCTCGCGCTGCTGCGGGTTGAGTTGATCGAGAAAAGACAATGCGGAAGTGGCTCCGGAGCTTATGATTGAATTTTACAGGGTATTCAGGATCGACGACGTGCAGGATGACGATTTTCGATTCGTCGACCTGCGCATCGACAGAGAACGACCTGCGACGAATCCCCGGGTTGACGCATCTCAATTGGGGCGCTTATCATTTTTGTTTGGCCCTTACACCACAGGCGGCTCCGGAGAGCCGCCGTAGGATTTTAGAAGTGACCCTATGGATAAGAAGAAGTTAGAAGCATTTAAGAAGAGGCTGGAGACGCGGCAGCAGGATCTGCGGCGGACGGTCTCGCGCACCCAGGCGGACGGGCGCTCTGCCGATGAGGACACGGCGCAGGACATCGCCGACCGCGCCGCCAGTTCCTACACCAAAGAGTTTCTCTTCAGCCAGAGCAACAACGAGCGGGCGCTGCTGCAGATGGTGGAGCGAGCGCTGGCTCGCATTCGCGAAGGCAGCTTCGGCGAGTGCATCCATTGCGGCAAGGAAATTAACGCCAAACGTCTGGAGGCGGTGCCGTGGACACGCCACTGCATTGAGTGCCAGGAGAAACTCGAGCAGGGATTGCTGGAGGAAGCTCCGCGGTAGGGGTTCTGGTGGCGCACTCTGATCAAGGGAGCCACCCAACCGCGTTTTGTTGGCGTCATCCTGAACGGAGCCGCTTTTCAGGCGGACGAAGGATCTCCAACACCACGCCTGCGTTTGTCCATGGGAAATCCCTCACCAAGAAGACAGATTCAAACTGAGCCACTACCCTGACAAGGCGCGGCTTTGACGGTGCTGTTTTCCGGCTGATAAACTACTAGTTTGCCCCACCAAGACAAAGAGTCGTCTTAGACTCACGAAACTGAGACTGGAAGGTAGTCGTGCGCGCAGAAACCCGCCATCAGCTTAAGCAGGACGCGTTCAGCCGAGTCACCATCGGAGCTGCCGAGAAGACCGCACACTGGAGCGTGGAACACAGGAACACGCTCGCGATCGCCGGTATCGCTGTAGTGGTGATCGCCGCGGCGGTGGTGGGCGGGTGGTATTACCTGAGCGCGCAGGATGAGAAGGCCAGCTTCGATCTATCGGTGGCAGTCAGAACTCTCGACACGCCGCTTCGCCCTGCTGGAACGCCCGCGCAGCCGGACTCTCCCAGCTTTGCCTCGGCGAAGGAGCGCGCCGAAGACGGCAAGAAACAATTTCAGGCGATCGTTGACAAGTATCCCCACACCCGCACGGCGGATATGGCGCGCTACTTTCTAGGAGTGACCTCAGAAAATGCGGGTGACAATTCTGCCGCTGAAAATTATTTCAAGGCGGTAGCTTCAAACGCCAACAAAGAGCTGGCTTCGGTGGCCAAGCTGGCGCTCGCCACTCTCTACGGCAACACCAGCCGCACCAAAGATGCCGTGGCCCTCTACCAGCAGCTGATCAACCAGCCCACAGCTTCGGTGAGTAAGGTTACGGCTGAGTTGCAACTGGCAGAACTTTACAAATCCACCAACCAGCCGCTCGACGCCAAGCGTCTCTACGAGCAAATCAAGAAAGACAATCCCGGCGCGGACGCCGTGCAGATCGCTACCCAGAAACTGGCGGAACTGAAGTAGGCCCGGGCAAAGGGTTCGACACCGGTTTCGAGCTGGCTGTTCGTTCGGCCAACTGGCGGCAGGTGCTCCGAATGATTTCCTGCACAGCGGCTGACTCAAGGAACTGGAAACCGTAGCGGAAGCAATCCCTTTGGCGGACAATCGCATGAACCTTCACTTGGCCGATGGGAAGCGTGAAGTTCAGCTCCACGATCTCGGACAAGGGCACGTCAATCCTCAGCCTGGCTGAGATTCCGGATTCGCTGATGTCGGCGGTATAGCCGGTCAGTACACCGCGAGTCCGGCTGCGGACGGTGATATCAACCAGGAGCTGGAACCGGGGGTCGCAGCGCGGGCTGCCTGGCTCGGAGCGGATGGCGGGCTGATTCTGAGCTTTCAATTTCGATTCCTCCAACCAGACCTGCCCGGCCCCCTGCAGGATCAGATAGCGTCTTGATCATGGCCGCTGCAAGTGTGAGAAGTTCTTCATTTTCTATCGACACAAAAACGGAAAACTTTAGGGGAGCGCTGCGAGCCCATTCCACTTTTCACTCCAGTTGGGTAGGATGATTGTCCAGCCTTCAATTGGGTTGGAGGGGAAATGGCTGACTTCACTCTGCACGTCAACAGCAGCGAGAGAAAGGTAAGCGTTTCGCCGGAAACCCCGCTGCTCTGGGTGTTACGCGACACGCTTCAACTCACGGGAACGAAATTCGGATGTGGGGCTGGGCTCTGCGGGGCTTGCACTGTGCACGTGGAGGGAGCAGCGATTCGGTCGTGCTCCACGCCGGTTTCGCAAGTTGCCGGGAAGAACATTACGACGATTGAAGGGCTGGGGGCGAACGGCTTACACCTGTTACAGCAGGCTTGGATCGCCGAAGAGGTTCCGCAATGCGGCTACTGCCAGACGGGACAGATTATGACGGCCGCGGCGCTGCTGGCGAAGACGCCGAATCCAAGCGATGAGCAGATCACGCAGGCCATGAACGGCAACCTGTGCCGCTGCGGGACGTATGAACGAATTCGCAAGGCGATCCGCCGGGCTGCAACCGCGGGCCCGGTGGGTGTGGCAGGTGAGCGATGAGCCCGCTGAGTCGGCGAGAGTTTGTGACGGCGGGTGTGGCCGCCGGAGCCGGACTGGTGGTGGGTTTCTACCTGCCGCATCGAGGCCGCGCGGAGAAGGTCTTCTCGCCGAACGCTTACCTGCGGATCACGCCGGATAACAAGATCACAATCGTGGTAGCGCGTTCGGAGATGGGACAGGGTGTGCGCACAGCGCTGCCCATGATCCTTGCGGAAGAACTGGAAGCAGACTGGGAAAAAATTCAGATCGAACAAGCGGGAGCGAGCACGCTCTACGGAGATCAGACGACAGGCGGGAGCGCGAGCGTAAAGACGACGTGGGACCCGATGCGCAAGGCGGGAGCAGCGGCGCGAGAGATGCTGATTTCGGCGGCAGCACTGACCTGGGGCGTGCCGCGCTCGACGTGCGCGGCGGTGGAAGGAAACGTTCTGCACGGGGCGTCGAAGCGGCGCCTCAGCTATGGAGAACTTGCAGGGAAGGCCGCCACGCTGCCAATCCCGTCCGATGTTCCGCTGAAGCAAAGCAAAGACTACAAGATTGTTGGGCAACGGCTGGCGCGGGTGGATTCGCCGGCGAAGGTGAAAGGCGAAGCAGTATTTGGGATCGACTTCCGAATGCCGGGGATGAAGTTCGCGGTGCTGTCGCGGTGTCCGACGATCGGTGGGAAGCTGGCGGGATTTGACGATAAGGAATCGAAGAAGGTTTCCGGCGTGGGTTATGTGGGCAAGATCGGCGATAAGGCTGTGGCAGTTGTGGCCGACAGTGTTTGGGACGCGATGGAAGGGCGCCGCTTGCTGAACGTGAGTTGGGACGATGGTCCGAATAAAGACCTGAACACGGCGGCGGTGATGGAGTCGCTGAAGCAGGCAGCGGCGAAGAAGGCCGGGAGTTTGTATTCCGTGGGCAATGTTTCGAAAGTCACGGGACGGCGGGTGGCGGCGGAATACCGGCTGCCGTTCATGGCGCATGCGCCCATGGAACCGGGAAACTGCACGGCAGATTATCGCGGGACGGCGTGCGAGTTGTGGGCTCCGACACAAGTGCCGCAAGATTGCCGGGATGCGGTGGCGCAAGCCGTGGGGCTGGATCCTGATCAGGTGAAGGTGAACGTCACGCTGATGGGCGGAGGATTTGGGCGGCGTCTGGAGCATGATTACGCCGTGGAAGCGGCGCTGGCGTCGAAGGCAGCGAATGCTCCGGTAAAAGTAATTTGGACTCGCGAAGATGACATGCGGTTTTCGACGTACCGTCCGGCGAGCCTGCATCAATTGAGCGCGGTGCTCGATGGAGCGGGCTGGCCAACGGCTTTCTCCCACCGGATCGTCGCGCCCTCGATCAGCGGGCAAAAAGGGCAGCCGGTGCCGGGCGGGGTTGATCCGGATTTGCCGGATGAAGCGGCGTTCGTGTATGCGCTGGAAAACGTTGCGATCGAGAGTGTAATCGCAGAAACCGCCGTGCCTCTGGGCTGGATGCGGTCGGTATACGCTCTGCAGGCAGGGTTCGCAAGCGAGAGTTTTATCGACGAACTGGCAGCGGCGGGGGGAAAAGACCCGCTGGCGTACCGCCTGCACATGCTGGCGCAGGATAAGGATATCCAGTACTTCACGACAACGTGGCACACGCAGCGGATGCGCGGCGTGCTGCAATTGGCCGCCGACAAGGCGGCATGGGGGAAACCCTTGCCTGCGGGACACTATCGCGGGATCGCTTGCTTTGGATGTTTTTCTTCTTACATGGCCGAGGTGGTGGAGATCAGCATGGAAAGCGATCTGCCGCGAGTGCATCGAGTGGTCGCGGCGGTGGATTGCGGGCAGGTAGTGAATCCCAGCATCATGGAACAGCAGATCCAGGGTGGGGTCGTCTACGCACTTTCCAATGCGCTTCGAGCGAAGATTACGATCGAGAAAGGCCAGGTGGTGCAGGGAAATTTCGACGACTACGCCCCGCTCCGAATGGAGGAGACTCCAGCCGTGGAGGTGTATGCCGTGCCCAGCACGGAGGCGCCGACCGGGATTGGAGAGCCCTCCGTGCCTCCGCTGGCGCCGGCCCTATGCAACGCGATTTATGCCGCTACCAAGAAGCGGATTCGGGAGTTGCCGATTTTGAGCTAGGGATAGCATGAAATATCTGCGGATGATGTACGCCCTGCTGC
>CAWKNF010000015.1:0-41393 GCA_963850805.1 uncultured Acidobacteriaceae bacterium
CGCGGTTGTTACGGAGAAACCGGTTGAGGCGTGAGTTGGCGACCCTTTCGCGAACCGCGGGTGCTGAGTGCAAAGGCGGAGGTAGGTCGGCGTTCTTTCTCCTCACCGTCCATCGGGCACCCATAGAATCAATTCACAGGACTGAATCTTTGACGGGAGAAACGGCAGTGACGATAGACGAAGCTCGGAATCTGGCCGCCCTTTGGGTCGCGGCGTGGAACGCTCATGATTTGGATCTGATCATGACGCACTATGAGGATGCCGTCGAGTTAACTTCGCCAGTTGCCGCCCAGCTATTAGGGACATCTGACGGCAAGGTGGTCGGAAAGGCGAGCTTGAGAGCCTATTTTCGACGAGGGCTAGAAGCCTATCCGGAACTCCACTTTCAGCTTGCAGACGTGCTGTGCGGCGTCAAGAGTATGGTGCTCTACTACACAAACCAAAAGGGGACGCGCACGGCGGAGTTCATGGAGTTATCGCCGATGGGGAAGGTGGCTAGAGTTGTGGCGAACTACGGTGCGTAGAAAGGTGCCGCCGGCCCATTCCTCAGAGGCCAATCCCAAGGCAACTGTTGAAGCATCGCCATTGCGTTTATTGACCGCCTCGTAACTGAATCGACGTTGCCCAGGAGGCCGAACCTTCGTAGACTTACGAACGAAGCCGGGGAAGCGACCGATGAAAACCGCCAAACTAGCCAAATCCTACCGCATTGACGACGGCAAGCATTTCCGCCTGAGAGACTTCGATCCCGCCGACACCGGGCACTGGCACTCGATCGAGGAAGCCAAAGAGCGCGTACAAGAAGACATTGCACGCATGCAGAAGTTGCAGGACAAGCTCTACGCTCAGGATTGCTGGTCTCTGCTGCTCATCTTTCAGGCCATGGACGCCGCCGGGAAAGACGGCACCATCAAGCACGTCATGTCCGGGGTGAACCCGGAGGGAGTCCAAGTGAACTCGTTTAAGCAGCCGTCGAGTACGGAACTGCAACATAATTTCCTGTGGCGCACGACGCGGCACTTGCCCGAGCGCGGGCACATTGGAATCTTCAACCGCTCTTACTATGAAGAAGTGCTCATCGTGCGCGTGCATCCCAAGGCGCTCGAGGATGAGCAACTTCCGTCAACGCTCGTGACGAAAAACATCTGGGAAGAACGCTTCGAAGATATTCGCAGCTTCGAGCGGCACCTGGCGCGCAACGGCACGGTGATCCGCAAGTTCTTTCTGCACCTTTCGAAGAAAGAGCAGAAGCAACGCTTTCTGGCGCGTCTCGACGAACCGGAGAAAAACTGGAAGTTCTCCGCCGCCGACATTCACGAGCGCAAATATTGGGACGACTATCAAAACGCCTACGAAGACATGATTCGCAGTACAGCGACGAAGCATGCGCCGTGGTTCGTGATTCCCGCGGACAACAAATGGTTCACCCACCTGGCAGTTGCGGCGGCCATTGTCAAAACGCTGGAAGAGCTCGACCTCGCCTACCCGAAGGTCGACGCTGCGAAACGCAAAGAACTGGAGGCGGCTCGGCGACTGCTTGAGAAGAAGAAGTAGTACAGTGGTCAGTGGCTAGTGGTCAGTGGTCGTGTCCACTGATCCTCTCTCCTTACTGGCCACTAACCACTGACCCCTTGCTTTCCATTACGCCGTCGCGGCATTAAGATACTAGCGATCTATTTCTCTCTGCTTTCCATTCTCTAATTTGGGGGCGCAAACATGGCCGGTCGAAACACGTCGTGCAACAAATCTGGAAGGACTCAGAGGACTTTGTGTCTGCCGCTGTTTGTCGCCATACTTGCGCTGTGGGCGCAGAGCGCGGCTTTTGCCCAAACCAAGCCCGAACGTCAATCGAAGGCGGTCAAGCCCACCCGCTCCGCATCGTCAACCGCGACCTCGTCGGGCGAGATTGCCACTCCGGAAGACGAGTCCGGCAAGCCGGAAGACAAAGTATTCAAGGGGATGAAGTATCGCTTGATCGGTCCCTTCCGTGGCGGACGTTCGCTGACGGCGGCCGGAATCCCGGGCGATCCAACGACCTACTATTTCGGCGCAACTGGCGGCGGAGTCTGGAAGTCCACCGACGGCGCCATGACCTGGTCGCCGGTTTTCGATAAAGAGGGAACTGGATCCATCGGCAGCCTGGCAGTGGCCAATTCCGATCACAACATTATTTATGTGGGCTCTGGCGAGGCCTGCATACGAGGCAACATTTCCCAGGGCAATGGAGTCTACAAGTCTCTCGACTCCGGCAAAACCTGGAAAAACATCGGCCTTGCCGACAGCCGCGCCATCGGAAAAGTCATCATCAATCCAAGTAATCCCGATATCGTTTTTGTAGCTGTCCTCGGCCATCCCTATGGAACCAACACCGAGCGCGGCATTTTCCGCACGGTTGACGGCGGCAAGAGCTGGGAGAAAGTTCTCTACAAAGATGAGAACACCGGAGGCATCGACGTTGCCTTCGATCCCCGCAATCCCAACGTTTTGTTTGCCGCGCTCTGGCAGGCGCGCCGCACCTCGTGGAGTCTCACCGACGGCGGTCCGGGAAGCGGACTCTACCGATCGAACGACGGAGGCACGACCTGGAAGCGGCTGGAGGAGCATGGTCTGCCGAAAGGTCCTTATGGACGCATCGGCATCGCTGTCGGGGCCAACTCCGATCGCGTCTTTGCCCTCATCGAGGCCCGCAATCCCGATGGCGGCCTGTACCGTTCCGAAGACGGTGGCGAGACCTGGGACTTCGTCAATCCCAGTCATAGTCTGTGGCAGCGGCCCTGGTATTACATGCACATCTTTGCCGACCCAAGAGATGAGAACGTCGTATACATCATGGATGTCGACACGTATAAGTCCACGGATGGCGGGCACCTCTTTAATAAGGTTAAGATTCCGCACGGTGACAACCACGGACTGTGGATTGATCCCAAAGACACACGCCGCATGATCGCTTCCAACGACGGCGGAGTTACGGTGACCCTCGATGGCGGCAAGAACTGGACGCGCGAAGACAATCAGCCAACAGCGCAGTTCTACCACGTAATCACCGACACGGCGATGCCCTACCGCGTTTACGGAGCGCAGCAGGATAGCGGCACGGTGGCCATCGCCAGCCGCAGCGACGACGGCACCATCGATCGCTCAGACTGGTATGACGTGGGCGGGGGCGAGGCGGGCTACATCGCGCCTTTTCCGCCCGATCCGAATATCGTCTACGCCGCCGATTACCAGGGAAACATCACACGCTTCGACAAGCGCATCGGTCAGGTGAAGGCCATCACCGAGCAGCCTGAACTCTCCGACGCGCACGGAGCCTTCAGCATGGAGCATCGCTTCCAGTGGACCGCCCCCGTGCTCATTTCCCCACACGATCCGAACACGCTCTATCACGGGGGCGAGCGCCTGTTCAAAACGACAGACGGCGGTGTCCATTGGCTGGCGATCAGTCCCGATCTCACGCGCAATGACAAGAGCAAACAGCAGCCCTCGGGCGGCGACATCACCTTGGACGACACCGGCACCGAGTTCTACGACACGATCTTTGCAGTGGCCGAGTCGCCCATCACCAAAGGTTTGATCTGGGTGGGCACCGACGACGGTCTGATCCAAATTACGCGCGACGCCGGAAAGAACTGGACCAACGTTACGCCCAAAAATCTGCCGGAATGGAGCCGCGTCAGCCAGGTAGAGGCTTCTCCTCACGATGCCGGCACGGCCTACATTGCGGTGGATCGCCATCAGAACGACGACTTGCAGCCCTACATCTATAAAACCAGCGACTACGGCCAGACCTGGACAAAACTAACCAACGGGATTCCCGACGGCAGTTTCGTACGCGCCGTCCGCGAAGACCCGAAGAAGCGTGGATTACTTTATGCGGGAACGGAGAACGGCGTTTACGTTTCGTTCAACGATGGCGCGGATTGGCGAGCACTCAAACTCAATCTGCCGGCCACTCCCGTTCACGATCTCGTGGTCAAAGACAACGATCTCGTGGTCGCTACCCACGGTCGCGCGTTTTGGATTCTGGATGACGTCAGTCCGTTGCGCCAGTTCAGCGACGAGGTGGCGAAGAAGGATATTCATCTCTACACCCCGGCGCCAGCGTACCGCATTCAGGCTGGCGAAAGCGGCGGGGAGCCTCATCCCTCTAAACGGACCGGACAGAATCCGCCCGCGGGCGCAGTGATTTATTTCTATCTGAAGGATGCGCCGAAAGCGGGAACAGAAACCAAGCTGGAAATCCTGGACGTCTCGGGGAAACTGATTCGCAAATATTCGAGTGCCGAAACCAAGCGCCTTGACGAGCCCCCTGATCCCGACGACAAGAAGCCGGAAAAAGAGATTAAGCCGGAGCCTGGCTTAAATCGCTTCGTGTGGGACTTGCGCTACGAAGAAGCGAATCGCGTTCCCGGTTACTACCTCTGGGAATACGGCGGCGGCGCGCGCGGACCCGTGGCTGTTCCCGGCCAGTATCAGGTGCGGCTGACGGTGGGCGGCGAGATCCAGGTTGCGCCGCTGGAGTTGAAATTGGATCCTCGCGTCAACGTCCTGCAAACTGATCTTGCGCAGCAATTCAACATGCTGATGCAGATTAAAGAAGAACTGAGCCTGGTTTACGACGCGGTCAATCAGATTCAGGACGTGCGGTCGCAAGTTGCCGGCCTCAAACGCCGCTTGCCGGAGAGCGCCAGCACGAAACCCATCGCATCCTCGGCCGATGATCTCGAGAAGAAACTGGTTGGGATGCGCGATCAATTGATCAACCTGACCATCAGCGCGAATGAGGATTCGCTGGCCTACCCCCCGCAGATCGATGCCAAGCTCGCCTTCCTTGCCATGAACGTTGGCAGCGCTGACTCCGCTCCAACCGAAGCGGAGCAGCTTCAGTTTGAGAAGCTGAAGCGGCAAGGTCGGGAACTGCTCAGCCGCTGGGAAGATTTACAGCGCAAAGACCTTTCGGTCTTCCGGAAGCTGACCTCCGAAAGCAACCTCTCTACCGTTGTGGTTCCTCCGGCGGGTCGAACGGGAGAGCCTGAGAATACGGATACGCACTGACGCTGACGAAGGTGTCCACTAAAGAGTCGCTTTTCTCCTCGCTCTGAGCGAAGCATCGACGACCAGGCCCTGTTACTTTCGTGCTACGACCATGGCACGGTCGGGCCTTGCCCGCCCGCGGTTCGACTGCTATTTTGCCGATAGTGATGCTGATCCTCCCCTGAGGTGAATGGCCGATTCGGAGGGTTGGGGGTATCCATGAAGTTGATGCATCTGTGCTATGCGGCATTGGGATTCGCGGTCGCCCGCTGGGTATTCCGGAGGCAGCCGGTGGCTGATCCGGTTTCGCGTTTGCGGACTTCGGGCCTTCTTTAAGTTTTGAGGTTTTGGGGCTGGGTTGGGGCGTGCGCCCCGTTGCGTAGCTACTTCGTCCGCGCACGCCCTCACCTTGATTCTGCTCGGAAGTTCTAGTACCAAAGTTTGCCAGGGTAACCTGCGCTTCGCTGCTCACTCTCACTACAATCTCCAAAGGACATTTATTGTCATCCTGAGGCGGGCGCTTTTGCCCGCCAAAGGATCTGGGCGAGCCGCTTGACTCGCCCGCGTTCTTTGCGGGCGAATTAATCACGCGTTTGGCTCGCCTCCTTATTCCTTGTGCCGACACGTACCCCAAACCGCCTGAAGCTGGCCCTGCTGGTTTCAGGAGTGCTCCTGCTGGCCCTGCCCCAGTGCATGACCGCGCAGGACGCTGACGATACCCCTCTGGGGGATGTGGCGCGCAGTTTTCGCAAGAAGACTGCATCATCCGAGGCGGTCGTTGATAACGACAATCTGTCGAAAGTAGTGGACGAGGCCGAAAGCCGCCGTGCGGCCGGTTCGTCGCTGGTGTTCTCGCTCGATCCCGCAGGCAAGAACTTTCGCGTGTCGTCGCCCGATGTCAGTTGCAGTCTTTCGTTCAGCGCGAAGGCAAGTTCTCTGCTCTCCGATCCGTTAACCCTGGATGAGTTGCCGCGCAGCGAAATGGCCAAGCTCGACGGGCCGGCGACGATTGATGGAGATTCGCTGCAGGTTTCCATGCACAACGGAACTTCGTGGGAACTGCGCGAGGTGCTCATCGGCCTGACCATCGTGAAACGTCCCGAGCCCGGAAGCGCGGCCTCCAATTTTGGGGAAGCCCGGATTGTTCCCGCGGTAGCGGGCGGCTCCTCGCAGCAAGTGCAAGACTCCTTCCAGAAGCAGCCTGACGTAACCCTGCTGTTGAAAGTGAAGGGATCGGCTGCTCCATCCGCGACTGCGATCTTTCGCACCAGCTTGAATTTCGCTCTCTTTCCCGATCAGGACTGGCACTGGGCGATCGTGAAGGCCAAAGGCATTCCGCCGCAGACTCCACCTGACGCGGCGACGATCATGCAACCCGGCGAAGCCGCAATCCCGGCCGCCGCTACGCAACCCGACGCGAACACGAATACCACAACGCCAACTCAGTCTCCGTCGAACTAGATGAGAACCAAAACCCTGTCATCCTGAGCGAAACTGCTGCGCGAAGCCAAGCAGTTCCGAAGTCGAAGGACCCCAACACTGCTGGTACCTCCCGCGCCGCTTCCGGGAATTCTCCCCGCGCAGTCGACATCGTGAGAACGCCTTGACGAGTCTCAGGCACTGCCAGCTTGACCGGGGTCCTTCGACTGCGTTGGCTTTCGCTTCGCGAACGCCAACTCCGCTCAGGATGACAGCTTATGAATTGACTCGCCCGCAAACAACAGTTCCGCTCCCCACTTTTCCGCCGTATCCTCCCAGCGAGGATTCTTCGATTCGATTAATGCGATCTTCTTCGCTCGGCTCCAGCCCTTCAATTGCTTCTCGCGCCCAATGGCCTTATGAACGTCGTCGAAGCTTTCGTAGTACACGAGCCGGATGCAATGGTATTTGCTGCTAAAGCCTTCGATTTCGCCGCGCTTATGTTGAAGCGCCCGCCGGTAGATACTGTTTGTCATCCCAATGTAAAGCGTTCCCGACAGGCTGCACATGATGTAAACGAAATACTCGTGATCTCTCATAACTTGTCATCCTGAGCGCAGGAACTACGCGCCCTCGCCATGTCATCCTGAGCGGAGGAACTGTTTCGCGAAGCGAAGCAGTTCCGCAGTCGAAGGACCCCTGCGCTGCAGTTAGCTCCTGCATCGCCTCAGGGAATTCTCCCGACACGCGGACTCCGCAACGATGCTCTGAGGCTGGGGACCAGATAACAAGGTCAGATGTCACATCACTACTGTGGATTTCGTGCAGCGCCCCAACTCATGTGGAGACGGCCGCCTCGGCCGTCAGCGGAGCGAAGCGACGCCCATGTGGATCGATCCAGAACCAGCCCGACCAACCACTACGGCTGATTCATTTCAATACTTGTGATCCTGAGCGAAGCGAGACATTGGCGAAGCCAATGTCTCGCGCAGTCGAAGAGCCTGCCCTGAGCGAAGCCGAGGGGACCCCTCGCGTGCCGGCGCCACCACAGACCTCGCAAGGAATTCGGCGAAAAAGAAAAAGAAGAGGGCTCCTAAGAAACTGCTTTGTAGTACCCCTCTAAGTTCCCACAACCTTCCACAGCCCAACCCTGTGACATCTGACCTTGTGCACAGCCCACAATTCGTTGCATCATTGCCCTAGCAGAGGCAATGGAGCCAGTGGTGGCGCCGGAGCAAAAATAGGAACGCAACTCCTTTGTTCTCTAGATTTTGACCTCTAACTCCTTTGTTCGAAGGATTTTGCGGTCCAAAACATGCTTAAGTCGATGATTCCAAAGATTGAGGGGGGAGGGGGGAGGGGGTACCCTGTAGTAAAAAGGTAAACAGGCTCCGCGCGACCGGAAGCCGCCGTTTAAATTTATTTTGCGGCTAGACTCGACGGCAGCTCCTGATTGTTTTATGGGTCTGTTTTCTCTGTGTTTCTCTGTGGTGAAAAGCTCTCGGCTGGCCACCGTGCTAAACTGACCTCAAATCCCACACCAAGGACAGGCGACTGGCGATGAAATTTGGAGTCATCATTTTTCCCGGCTCTAATTGTGATCATGATGCCTACTGGACTGTTCAACAGGTCGCCAGGCAGCCGGTGACTTTTCTGTGGCATGAATCGCATGATCTGGAGAATTGCGATGCCATCATCGTCCCCGGAGGCTTTGCTTTTGGCGACTACTTGCGCACTGGTGCGATCGCGAAGTTCTCTCCGGTGATGGAGTCGGTGCGCCGCTTTGCCGATGGCGGAGGGTTGGTGCTGGGAATCTGCAACGGGTTTCAGATCCTGTGCGAGTCCGGGCTTTTGCCGGGAGCGCTCATGCGCAACACCGGATTGAAGTATGTCTGCAAGCCGGTCCACGTGCGGGTGGAGAATGCTGCCACTCCATTCACCAACGCCTGTTCCCACGGAGAAATATTGACCATCCCCATCGGCCACATGGAAGGGAACTATTTCTGCGATCCGGCGACTTTGGATGAACTGCACCGCGAGAACCGCGTAGTGTTTCGCTATGCCACGCCTGCGGGTGAGATTTCGCGGTCAGCCAATCCGAACGGTTCTTTGGACAATATCGCCGGCATTTGCAGCGCTGGCGGCAACGTAGTGGGCATGATGCCTCATCCCGAACGGTCCTCCGAAGCTGTACTCGGCGGTGTTGACGGGATGAAGATTTTTCACTCCATGGTCGGCGCTATGGCGAGCCGATGACATTGCTGGTAAAGGTCACGTTTTCCACTGCGCGCGTCTAAATTCTGTTTGATAATCTGCCAGCTTGGTGGTACTGTCTCGCCGAAGCGGCTTCCTCCCTTCGCCCCCGGAACTTAAAACGCGCACGCAAGTGCAAGGGAGGAGTGTGCGGAATGACGGCGAAGCAGATTCTCGATGCTTTTTCTGAAACGTTAATGCAGGATCAACGAATTCTCACCCCGCGAGAGCGGGAGTTGCTGATGAGTATCCTGCAAAACTCCAGGGCAATCTCCAGCAGCAATCCAGAAACTCAGTCCGCGGTAACCGCAGCCATAGCTCGCTCGGTGGGTGAAACTGTAGCGCAACGCGCCTTTGCGTTGTTAGGCGGCAGCATTGTGCAGCAAATCCTGGCTAGCTCGGGGATCCCTGCCGGGAGAGAAGAAGTCATGCCTGCCACCCGTGTTGAAGTCGGTCTTGCCCCGCCCCCGACTAACCCGGGGCCTCCGGACGCTCCTCAGCCCCCGGGGGCGCCGCAACCGCCCGGCCGCGCTCTCCGAACGGAGAGCGTACGCGTGCAGCAAGGGGCTATTCAAAGCCAGCTTCAGACGCAGAGTGGTGTCGGCGTTTTAGACACGCCTGCAATCGTGCGGGCGCAATGTGTCGTCCTGGACGAGTTCCTGGCTCCACAAGAACTCGACGAACTGGTTCAGTACACGTTGCAGCACGAGGCAGAGTTTCAGTGCAGCGCGTTAGTTTCGCCCAGCGGAGATCCGGGAGTGATCGATTACAACCATCGGCGATCGCGCGTGCTCATGGACTTGGGAAAGCACGAGCAGGTCATTCTGGAGCGAATCCGGGGCGTGCTGCCGCGGGTGCTGGAGCAGCTCGAGATCGAAGAGTTTCCGGTCACGCGCGTAGAGGCTCAGATCACGGCCAGCAACGACGGCGACTTTTTCGGGGCGCACAGCGACAACTCGCAGGAGACGATCGCGTCTCGCCGCGTAACGTTCGTTTATTTCTTCCATCGCGAGCCACGCCAGTTTGAAGGTGGGGAGTTGCGCCTTCACGATTCGCGTGCGGGTGAGCGGCATGTGGGTGCGGGCAGTTTCCAGAAGATCGTGCCGCAGCCAAACCAAATCGTGTTTTTCCCGTGCTCGCTGTTTCACGAGATTACGCCGGTGGAGTGTCGGTCACGGGCATTCGCTGACAGCCGCTTTACCCTAAACGGATGGCTACACAACTAAAGGACACGGCGTGGCTTGAGTGGATTGCAGGCCTGATGGGGGTGGGGTCGCGGCAAACACATACTGCGACGCTGCCCCCTGGTCAATTCCATTGCCTACTCGACGAGTTGCCGCTGCACTTGATTCCGCAGCGGCAGCTCGAGTCACAACGCTGGTCGCAGAGTCTGCCAGCTCAGCAGTTATTCCTCAACCCGCAGTGTTCGGTGCTGCCGGCCGGCCGGGTGCCGGCGGAACTCGAACTGCATCGCCATCTGCTGAAGAATTTTAACTTGCAGGGAACGGTTGCGTGGGTGCGCGACCCAGCCATCGCTTCGCTGAATCCGTTTTGGCTGGGTCCCGGGTTGGAAGCGGTGGTTTCGCGCCTTCGTGCAGGAGAGCCTGTGCCCGCCTCTACTCCGGCCGATGCGCGCTATTTGTTGGCGGGCGCCGGCATTCTGATTCCAGAGGGGTATCACGAGCGCCGTCTCGCGGAGTGGGCTGAAGTCGTCAGGAAAGGAGCCCAGCGGTTTCGAGAAGCAGGATACGCGCCTCTCCGCCGTTTAATTCATCCCTTCAATCTTGCAGCCTTGCGGCGCTACTACCGGCACGCTATTCGGTGCGGAGCCATTCGCCTCGGCGACGTGCGGAGTTCGCGGCGATACGCAGCTCACAATGAGAGTGTTGCCCGCTTCTTCCACCACCAGATTGCGAATGCAGTCAGCGCCATCGCGGGAGAAGCCGTCAAGCCGTCTTATGTTTATTTCGGATCCTACATGAGCGGCGCCGAACTGAAGAAGCACACCGACCGGGAGCAATGTGAGGTCAGCGTTACCCTGTGTCTGGATTTTTCTCCTGAACCCGATCTGGCTACGTCCTGGCCCATTCGCCTGGATACCCTGGAAGGCACGGTGAAGGTTTATCAGGCGCTGGGCGACGGCCTAGTCTACCGGGGAACGGAGGTGCCTCATTACCGGCATGTGCTTGCCGAGGGGTATACCTCTACGTCCATTTTCTTCCACTACGTTCCGGCGGAATTCTCGGGTTCATTGGATTAGGCAGGCCTCTTGGGAGGTCGGCTGGGTTAGTGCAAGCCCGAGATCAGATAAAGCACAGAGGAGACCTGGGAGTAGCTGTAGGCGTAGCGCGAGCCATCGCGGCTCATAACGACCGGAGCAATCTTAACCACACCAACAGCTGTCTCGGGCTGCAATTCCTGAATGAGAGTCTTCTTGCCGGTAGCTAAGTTCACTTTGTATACCTTCGTGGAAATCTGGCCCGGAAGATATCCATAAACTGAAGAATTGTCCTCAGACCACTGCATTGGAACAAAAACGGGTTTGAGATCGGGGACGAGATGTGGCGTTCCGCCGGCAGTTGGGTACACCGCAACTCCCGCGGCATCGTTGGGTCGAACAATATATTGTCCGTCGGGTGAGATTAGACCGCTCGTCATCCCTTCCGGCGTGATCGGTACTGGTTTTCCTCCTTCCAAATCCACCAGATAATGCGTGCTCCGTGGCCGGGTTCGTTAGCGTTGAGGGTGATGCGCTTCCCGTCTGCCAAGAAGTGAACATTGCCGTTGGAAATCTGTTCCAACCCAGGTATCGCAATTGTGCGGGGTTGACCGGGGCCGACGGGAACCAGCGTCACCCGTTGTGGGCTGCCCGTGAGAACGGAGATCGCCCATTTGCCATCCGGAGAAAGACCGCCTCCGCTGCCTTCTCCCAGTTGCACCGGCGGAGTTCCGTCGAGTTTGCGAATGCCAAGTGCATAGTGGGTTCCGGCGGCTTCACTTGCATCTTCGAACAAGACCGACTGGCCATCGCGCGAAATATCCTTGGCGATGGTCCAATCGCGCCAGGAAATATCGACGGCTTTGCCGTCGCGTGCGGCTGTAGCCAGGGAAACACGTTCGGCATCCACGCTTACGAGTACTCGACCGTCAGGCGCCACGTCCTCTAAAGTCATGCCTGCCGGCAAGTCGAGGATTTTCCGAATGCGTCCGGACATATTCACCCCGTGCAGGTCGCGGCTGAGGCCCTTTTCGACGGCCGTAAACCAGACTTCCTTCCCGTCAGCGCTCCAGGCCAGGCCATCCGCGGATTCCCACTCGGCCGAAAGAACGGTCAGGTGGCCGCTAAGATCCATGAGCGAAACCCACCCGCGGTCATCCCACAGGGTGGGATGGTCCATAAAAGCGATCTTGTCGCCTTGCGGAGAAACTCGGAGGTGGCTTATCCATCCCTTGCTTTGGTATAAAGCATGACCAATCGGATACTCGATTCGATCGCTGTCCTGGGTATGGTGGACTACGGCCAGTTCACCGTTTGGAGCCCAATCGGCCCACGGAACGTCTTCGAGGACCTCGCGCGGAGAACCTCCGGCAAGGGGAGTGCGAGCAAGGATACCTCCTTGCGTTTCCAGATGGGAACTGTGATCCCCGTGGAGAACAACTGCCAGTTCACCGGTGCGGGAGACAGCGAGCAGGTTTGCGTCCGCGACGTTGATTGGCTGAGTTAAGAAGGAATCTCCGACGGTTGAGAAAAGCTGCAGCGGTTTGCCGTTCCAGGCCGCACCGTACACAATCGACCGAAAGTCGGGCGCGAAGCGCGCCGAGTACAAGGTTCCCTGTTCGTAGGTTAAACGCTGGTAAGACGGAGACTGCGTGTTCCGTTGCCACCGATTAGTCAGGAGCAGCAGCGTCGCAACCAGAAACACTCCCGCGACTGCCCAAGGGACGATGTGTGCCTGCGACCGGGGAGCCTTGAGACGAATTGCGCCTGAAGCGTTCGCCAGAGTGTCCAGCGCAAACGCCAGATCACGCGGCGATTGAAAGCGATTCTCCGGCTCCTTCTCCAGACAGTGGCGCACGATTTGCTGAAAGGATACGGGGACCCCGGACTGCTCCAGATTGATCTCGGGAGGATTTTCCTTGAGAACCGCCGTGATTGTGTCTACCTCGGTCTCGCCACGAAAGGCTCGGTGCCCGGTCAACATTTCGTAAAGAATTGCACCCACGCTGAAGATGTCGCTGCGGTGGTCCACCGCCTTGGCCCGCAATTGCTCGGGCGACATGTAGGCGACCGTACCAACTACAACGCCGCTCTTGGTTACCGTCGTCAACTCCTCCACGGAGCGGCCGGAATCCCCGGGCGCAGATTGCAGCTTTGCCACCCCGAAGTCGAGGATCTTGATCCGGCCGTCGCTGGTTACAAACAGGTTCTCGGGCTTCAGGTCGCGATGAACGATGCGGTGATCGTGCGCCGCTATTAAGCCCTGCACAATTTGCGACGAGTAGTCGATGGCCAGACGAACCGGCAAAGCTCCCTCTGACAGCCGTTTGCGCAGGGTTTGACCCTGAAGCAATTCACAAACGATATAGGGAGACCCCTCGTGCTGGCCGACGTCATAAATGGCGACAATGTTGGGATGATTCAATGCCGCGGCGGCGCGCGCTTCCAGTTCGAAGCGCCGGAGATGATCGGGATTTTCGCTGGAGCCCGGCCGGATCAGCTTCAGGGCCACATCTCGCCCCAGCCTTTCATCGCGCGCACGGAAAACCTCGCCCATGGCTCCAGAGCCGATTTTTTCGAGGACCTGATAGTGACCTATGACCTTGCCAGTCATGGCGAGAACGCCCCGCTGGCATGTTAGGTGTGCATGTGCGTTCCAGTCAATAACCGATTAAAGAACATTGGCCTTTCCGGTGATGGGGCCTCTATAGATTCGCCGCGACCGGGCGCAAGGCGGCGTGCTATAATCCATTTTCGCCTGCACACTTTCGAGGCAGTCTGTGATCTTTCTACGGGCGAATCCCGCGATCAAACGAAATTATCGGATAGAGGTCTAGCCATGTCTGGCCATTCAAAATGGGCCACAATCAAGCATAAGAAGGGCGCGCTGGATGCCAAGCGCGGCAAGATTTTTACCCGTCTCATCAAGGAAATCAGCATCGCCGCGAAGAACGGCGGCGGCGATCCTGATTCCAATCCGCGACTGCGCGGCGCCATTGTCGCTGCAAAAGCCGAAAACATGCCTGCCGATAACATCAAGCGGGCCATTCAGCGCGGCACGGGTGAACTGCCCGGGGCGACCTACGAGGAGTTTTCTCTCGAGGGCTATGGGCCGGGTGGCGTGGCGATTCTGCTCGATATCAACACTGATAACCGCAACCGCACCGTCAGCGAAATCCGTCACTGCTTCGGCAAGAATGGTGGCAACATGGCAGAGGCGGGGGCGGTTTCGTGGATGTTCCACAAGAAGGGCGACATCATCATTCCCAAGAGCGTTGCGAAAGAGGACGACTTGATGAACATCGTTCTCGAAGCCGGCGGCGAAGATCTGAACGACGATGGCGAGAATTGGGAGATACTGACCGAGCCCTCCGCTTTCGAAACCGTGCTCGAAGCAGTGAAGAAAGCTGGAATCGAGCCGGCATCGTCGAGCGTGGCCATGATTCCTCAGAACTACATCAAGCTCGAAGGTCAGGCTGCCAACACCATGATCCGGCTTATGGAGGCGCTTGAAGATCAGGACGATGTGCAGAACGTGCACTCGAACTTCGACATTGACCAGAAGCTACTGGAAGAAGTGGCCGGCTAGCTCCCGCAGCCGAGAATTCGCCAAGAGCCGCCCTTGCGGGCGGCTTTTCTTCTTGAGCCGAACGCGAGAGCGTAAAGAAGTTTTCAACACAACCGTGGAAAATTCTGTGGAAAAACACGCAAATATCTTCGTAAGTGATTCAACGAAAGATGGTTCAGCATTTTGCACCGGAGCGAGTGCTGGCGCTTTTGTGCTGCAACCTCTGGCGCGCAGTGCTTGCTGTTCACAGCATCTCATTCCGAGCCTAGCTTGAAACTTCGACTCGACAAACTTCTGGTCGATCGCGGACTCGCCGCCTCACGCGAACGTGCCCAGGCTCTTATTCTCGCAGGTAAAGTCTTGGTCAACGACCAGAAGGTCGAAAAGGCTGGCGCGCAAGTTGAAGCGGGAGCTGTGATCCGCCTGCTGGGCGAAGATCTGAAATACGTCAGCCGTGGCGGACTCAAACTCGAGCGAGCCCTCGAACACTGGCATATCAACGTCTCTGGCAAAGTTTGTCTCGATGTCGGCGCTTCCACTGGCGGGTTTACGGATTGCTTGCTGCAGCATAGCGCCGCCCGCGTGATCGCGGTAGATACCGGTTACGGGCAGATGGATTTCAAGCTCCGCCAGGATCCCCGGGTTCGACTGCTGGAAAAAACCAACGCCCGGTACGTGACGGCCGAGGTCATCGGCGAAAAAGTAGACCTCATCGTGATCGATGTGGCCTTCATTTCCGCGACGCTGGTTCTTCCACCGGTGGTAAACGCCGCTTTCCCGCGGTCGCTTGAAGAGCGCCGTGGCCGGCAGGTGATCGTGCTTGTTAAACCTCAATTCGAGGCGGGAAGGGAATTCGTTAGTAAGGGAGGCATTGTGCGCGACGAGGCTGCTCAAATCGCGTCCGTCGAAAAAGTGAGGAGGGTTTTGATGGATCTCGGCTCCAGTCACACCGATGTAGTCGAATCCCCAATACGGGGCGCGGAAGGGAACAGGGAATTCCTGCTGCGAGGACTTTTTGACCCTGTGCTCCGGAGCCTGCCCTGAGCGAAGTCGGGGGGTGTCTTCTGTGGTTAAGGTTTTCGCGGCCGAATTCTGTACAATCTTTATTTCACTCGAACATGGCAAGCTCGTCCTCATCTTCTCCAAAGAAAATCGCGGCCATCATCTCGCGTCCGGAGCGGCCGGAGGTTGCGCGCATCTTTCCCGAACTGGTGGCATGGCTCAATGCGCACGGCTACCAGGTTATTGTCGATCCCGAGACCGCCAAGTATTCCAATGGCCACCAGGTAGTGCCGCGTTCACAAATGTCCTCGTGGCTTCTGGATCTGGTTGTGGTGTTGGGCGGCGACGGGACTCTGCTCTCGGCGGTCCGAGCCACCGCTGCAACGGATACTCCGCTGCTGGGGGTGAACCTGGGTTCGCTCGGCTTCCTGACGGATATTCCGCTCGCCTCGCTCTTCCCGATGCTCGATCAGATCGCGCAGGGCCGCGCCGCTGTTGAACAGCGTTCTCTCATGCAGTGTGACTTGCTGCGTGGCGAAGAAATTCTGGGAAGCTACAAAGCCTTCAACGATGTCGTGGTCAACAAGACGGCGCTGGCTCGCCTCAATAATTACGATCTGTTCGTCGACAAGTCATTCGTCTCGAGCTACCGCGCCGACGGAATGATCGTCGCGACGCCGACAGGTTCAACTGCTTACTCTCTCTCCGCGGGCGGTCCCGTTGTGATGCCGACGGTCAATGCGTTTGTAATTACTCCGGTAGCGCCTCATTCGCTCACCCATCGCCCGTTGGTGGTGCCCGATTCGGCGGTGATCGAAATTTTGCTGCGCAGCGACGAAGAAGTCGCGTATCTCAGCCTGGACGGCCAACCTGGACTCGATCTGAAAGATGGAGACCGTGTGCGCTGCCGCCGCTCCGAGCACAAAGTTAGCCTGTTCCGCACCGACGTTGATTTTTTCCACGTGCTGCGCACGAAGCTGAAGTGGGGAGAAAGATAGGAAATTGTTGATTTCGTGATTGAACGATTGATGATTGAAACCCAAACCACGGCTTTTTCAATCATCAATCAACCATCAGCAATCAACAATTTACAGCTCCGCAGAATACAGGTCTCGTACTTTTTCACGTCGCCGGATGACTTTGACTGACTTCCCATTCACCAGCACCTCGGCTGGCCGAGGGCGCGTGTTGTAGTTCGAGGCCAGCACCATCCCGTAAGCTCCGGCATCAAGAATCGCGAGCAGGTCGCCTTCTTCCACTCGAGGCAACTCCCGATCGCGTGCGAAGAAGTCGCCGGACTCGCAAACCGGGCCGACCACATCGACAATCTCCTTCTTAACCGGCACGCCTTTATCTTTGGGTTGC
Source organism: uncultured Acidobacteriaceae bacterium (assembly GCA_963850805.1). Classification (GTDB taxonomy): domain Bacteria; phylum Acidobacteriota; class Terriglobia; order Terriglobales; family Acidobacteriaceae; genus Sulfotelmatobacter. The sequence goes on from CAWKNF010000015.1 coordinate 16,860, forward strand.
ACCACAGGAACAATCTCATGATGAGCGCCATAGAGAGCAGGCCGGATCAAATCGTTCATGGCTGCGTCCACCACGAGAAATCGCTTGCCATCGTTTTGTTTTCTATAAATGACTGACGTGACCAGAACGCCGGCAGGCCCTACAATCGCCCGTCCCGGTTCGAGCAGCAGATGCACATTCAGACCGCGCAAGGGATCAGTCACGGCGCGTGCATAACTCGCAATCTGCCCGGCAAACTCAGATTCCGGTCGTTGATAGGAAATCCCCAGCCCGCCCCCGGTATCGACGTACTTCACCTGGTGTCCGTCAGCGCGCAGCTCGCGAACAAAGTCGGCCACCCGATCCACGGCTTCGGCGAAAGGCGCGATGTCGGTGATCTGTGAGCCGATGTGAACGCTCACTCCCACAACCTTCAGATACTGCGCTTTGGAGGCTTTGGCGTAGAGAGCGCGAGCGCTGCCGATGGGCACTCCGAACTTGTGTTTATGCAACCCCGTGGAAATGTAAGGGTGGGTATCGGCCGCCACGTCCGGATTCACCCGCAGAGCCACGCGCGCAAGCTTGCGCAATCGCGCGGTGCACTCCGCCAAGGCCGACAGTTCCGATTCGCTCTCCACGTTGAACAGCAAGGGTCCGGCTTTCAGCGCCGCCGTCATTTCGTCGCGAGACTTTCCGACACCCGAGAACACGATTTTCCTGGCGGCGCGCCGATCGGCGGCCAGCACACGATCCAGTTCTCCGCCTGAAACTACGTCAAAGCCGCACCCCTGGCGCGCCAGCAGACGCAGAATACTCAGATTGGAATTTGCTTTGACGGAATAGCAGATGGTGTGGGGAACATCGCGAAATGCGTTCTCAAAAGCCGCCAAGCGGTCGTGAATCGTTGTCGCCGAATAAACATACAACGGCGTTCCGTAGCGCTCCGCCAATTTCGTGAGCGGAACATCGTCGCAGTGCAACACCGAGTTCTTCCGGTGTTCGTGGAGAACAAATCCCGGGGGCCGCTCGGAATGAATCTCAGAATTGACACGGAGAGGTCCCGTAACTTCGCTACGCCGGGTCATTTTCGCTTTGAGGGGCTGTGCGCTGCGACGCCCTTGACCTTGATCGCCACTACGGTCTGATCGTCGAACGTCTCGACTCCGGCAGAGTGCTCAGCCGCGGCATTAAAGAGAGAATCGACCACGCAATCCGCCGATGTGCCCCCACATTCCGCGATGATCTTTTCGGCCCGTCCGCGGCCAAACAGTTCTCCGTTCCGGTTGCGCGCATCCAGAATGCCGTCACTGAAAAATACAAACATATCTCCGGGCTTCATCTTGAACCGAAACTCGTCGTAGCTCGCATCGTCGAACAGTCCCAGCGGCAAGCCTGTGGCCTCGATCACCTGGTTCTTTCCATCGTGAACGTAAACCGGGCGTGGCAAGCCCGAGTTGGCCACCAGCAGGGTGCGATGTTCGTCATCCCAGACCGCGTAGATCAGCGACACAAATTGCGCTTCAATGCGCCGCTCGGCCAGCGACAGATTCACCGCTGAAAGCATCTCGGCGGGGCCCGGCTCAATGGGCGCGTGCGAGCGCAGGATACCGCTTACCAACGCAGCGTAGATGGCGGCTGGCGCTCCCTTGCCGCTGACGTCCCCAATCACAATTCCCAGCCGCGAAAGCGAGTAGGGAATGAAGTCGTAAAGATCTCCGCCAATGGCTCGCGCCGGAACAAACTTTGCAGCTAACTCCAGGTGTGCCGGCTTCGGCAGCGTCTGGGGAAGCAATCGCATTTGCAGCTCCCGGGCGAGCGCTAGATCCCGCTCCAGGCGGCGTTCCTGACGCGCAATCTCCTCATATAGGCGCGCGTTTTCGATGGCAATCGCCACCTGCGCAGCCAGCGTCATCATGGTGCGGCGGTGGTCGTCGGTAAAAAATCCGCGCCGCGTGTGCTCCAGATCGAGCACTCCGATTACTTTATCTTTATAGATGAGCGGCACGGCGAGTTCTGATCTCGTTTCAGGGTTGCCTTCGATGTAGCGGGGGTCTTTGCTCACATCGGCTACGAGCACCGCCTGTCTCGTCTCCGCCGCATAACCCACCAGCCCGCGCCCGAGCGGAATATCGTTCTTCAGGTGAACGTTCTCATTGAAGCGCAACGAGAAGCGATGCTGCAGTTTTTCGCCGGAGGAATCCAGCAACAGGATGCTGAACATCTGAAAATCAATCAAGCGCCGCAGCAGCTCCGCGATCCGGCCCAACAGCTCGTCCAAATTCAAGATTGAGGTCAACTCGCGCGCGATCTCGTTCAGCAGCAATAGAATCCGCGCCTGCTTTGTGGTGCGCGTGTAGAGTTGAGCGTTCTCGATGCCCGCTGCCATTCGCGAAGCGATCAGGGTCAACAGCCGGCTGTGTTCTTCGTTGAAGTAGCCTGGATCCCGGGCCTCCAGGTCAATCACTCCAATCACGCGGTTCTTGTAGATGAGGGGCACAGCCAGTTCCGAGCGCACATTGGGTAGGGCTGCGACGTACCTGGGATCCTTGGTCACGTCATCGACCAGAATTGTCTGGCGCAGTTGAGCTGCCTGTCCGGTCACTCCTACGCCCACTTTAATCCGGGCACGCTCCGCAAACTCCGCGGGATATCCCACTTGGAACCGAAAGCGCAGCTCCTGGGTTTTCTCGTTTAAGAGGAGAATGGCGAAGATTTCATAGTCGATGACTTTACGCACGACCTCCGCGACCCGGCGGAGAGTCGTATCCAGGTCGAGCGACGTCGCCATGACATCGGCGACCTCCAGCAACAACGGCTCAACCTGCAGATGTTTTTCGTGCTTGCTCAGGACCGACCCCATTGTTTTTTCTATGATAGCAGCCGTGGTTTGAGTGCCGAGTACCTGATACCGGGCATGCGGACTCTTTTGCAAGGTCGGTACTCGGGACTCGGTACCAGGTACTACTCCCGCGGCACAATGCAGACATCGGCCAAATTGCGGTAGCGTTCGGCGTAGTCGAGTCCGTAACCCACAACGAATTCATCGGGAATGGTGAAGCCCACATAATCGCCCTGCAGAGGCAGCTTGCGCCGCGAAGGTTTGTCGAGAAGGGCCGCGATCTTCAGCGTTCGCGGCTGATGCGCCATCAGCAGTTTCTTCAGCACAGTGAGCGTTAGCCCCGTGTCCAGAATGTCCTCGACCACGATCACGTTCTTATCCTTCATGGACTGGTCGACGTCTTTCGTGAGTTTCACCTCGCCCGTGGAATCCCACCCGCTTTTCAGCTCCTGAGTTGGGCTGGGGCGGTTCCCGTAGCTGGAGACGCCGATGAAGTCAAACGTCGCATCCAGCTTTATCTCGCGCGCCAAGTCAGCCAGAAAAATCGCCGAGCCCTTCAACACCCCGACCAGGATGACCGGCTGGCCGACGAAGTCGCGCGTGATCTCTGCGCCCAGTTCCGCGACCCGCTTCGAAATCGCTTCCCGCGAAATCAGCACCTTCAGTCCTGTCATGGCGTTTCATATTAAACTAAATGCGGGGCCCATGTTGGGCTGGATATTTTTGATCAAAGCACGAGCGAGGCGGCCGGAGCTTTCTATTTATGAATCTCAAAGGCGTTCAACTTACATGGCTGGGCCACGCAACCTTTCGCATCGTAACTCCCGGTGGCCGCACCGTTATCATCGATCCGTGGATCATGAACAACCCGGCGTGCCCGGCCTCGGAGAAGAAAGTAAAACACGTCGATGTTCTCCTGTGCACCCACGGCCACGGAGACCACATTGGTGACGCTGTCGAGATCATCAAACAGCATAATCCCCAGTTAGTCGGCATCCCTGAGCTATGCGGCTGGCTGGAGAAAAAGGGCGCTAAGCAAATTGCCATGATGAACAAAGGCGGCACGCAAAAGATCGGCGATATCAAAGTCACCATGGTGCATGCCGATCACTCCTGCGGCATTCAGGATGGCGACCAACTCATTTACGGCGGCGAAGCTTGCGGCTACGTAGTCGAGTTTGAAAACGGAGTCAAGATCTATCACGCCGGCGACACCAATGTTTTCGGAGACATGGCAATCATCCGCGAGCTTTACGCGCCTGAAATCGTGATGCTGCCCATCGGCGACCACTTCACCATGGGGCCGCGCGAGGCCGCCTACGCCTGCAACCTGCTCAAGCCGAAAACGGTGATTCCCATGCACTTCGGCACGTTCCCCGTGCTGACAGGAAGTCCCGCCGAACTGCAGAAGTTGGCGCCGGGCGTCGAAATCGTTACCCTGAAACCTGGCATCACCATCAACTGAACTTCCGAGGGAAACAAGTGCCGCAAAATAAGCCGAAGAAAGAAAGCAAACCCCGCTGGCGACACGACGGCATAACTGCCGGCCCAGTCGACGATTATCTGTACTCGATGCTTCCCAAGCGAGATGAAGTGTTGGCGGAGATGGAAGACTATGCCAGCGAGCACAACGTTCCCATCGTCGGCCCCGCCGTGGCGCGCGTGCTGCAGCAACTTGCTCTGATGATCAACGCACAAACAGTTTTTGAGTTGGGCTCAGCCATCGGATACTCGACCATCTGGTGGGCGCAAGCGGTGGGCGAAAAGGGCCGGGTCATCTATACCGACGGCGATCCCAAGAACGCAGAGCGCGCCCGCCGTTATTTCGATCGCGCCGGCGTTTCCAACCGCATCACCCTCCACACGGGTGATGCGCTGGAAGTCCTCTCCGAACAGAAGCAGCAGTGCGACATCATTTTCAACGATGTCGACAAAGAGGATTACCCGCGCGTGCTGCGCCTGGTATCGCCGCGCCTGCGGAAAGGCGGATTGTTCATCACTGACAATGTTCTGTGGAGTGGCCGTGTTGCTGAGAAGAATCCGTCAGATCCCACGACCAAAGCGATCCTGGAGTTCAACCGCCTGCTCTACAACTCCGGCGATTTCTTCACTACGATCCTGCCGATTCGCGACGGTCTGGCGGTGGCGTTTAAGAAGTGATGAAGAGAGCGACTAGATTGATTTGACGGGAATTGTCAGCAGATCCTCCACCAACCCAACTTCTTTCTGCAAAAACGGTTCCGCGTAAGTTACTCCGCCCAGCATGCCGTAATACCGCGCCATCGCGTCCACGCGCGCGCGAATTTCGTCGTGGGCAGGGAAGATGTCTTTGCCGGCCTCCTGATCGCTGAACTGCGACTTGTAAGCCAGGATGGAAGCGAACTTCTCCTCGAACTGCTCGCCGATATCGACGACAAATGTAGGACGCACGTCGTAGTAAAGCGTAGCGTAGATGATCTTGAAGGGACGATGAGGCGCTGGTGACGTTTTTTTGTCGACGGCGGAATCGATTTGGCTGATGGCTGATGGCGGATGGCTGACGGCTAGCTTCGCCAGCCCTGCCAGAAAGCAAGCCTCGTATCCCAGTACAGACGTAGTGTAGTGATCCGGGTGCCGTCCCTTCCAGTAAGGCAGAATTACCACGCGTGGCCGAGTCTCGCGGATCACGCTCGCCACTTTCAGCCGATTCTCCCAGGTATTTTCGACTCGGCCGTCGGGAATATCGAGTGCCCGCCGCCAGCTCACAGCGAGAATTCTGGCCGCGTCTGCCGCCTCGCGGGCGCGATCGTCGGCGGTGCCGCGCGTGCCCATTTCGCCTTGGGTCAGATCGAGAATGCCCGTCCGCTGGCCGCGCTGCGCCATCTTAAGCAGCGTGCCGCCGCAGGTCTGCTCTACATCATCGCGGTGCGCTGCAATCGCCAGAATGTCGAGGGGGGTTGAAGACATGTTAGTCGTGCCTGCTTATTCGAGACTCGGTTCTACTTCTACTTCTATTTCTTCCGCTCCACCAGATACCGCGCCAACTCCTTCAACGTCTCCGCCCGTTCGCCGAAGCTCTCCAACTCCGAAAATGCCGCGCTCACCAGCGAATCCGCCTTGCGCACCGATTCATCAATCCCGAACAGCGCTGGATAAGTCGCTTTCTGGGCAGCCGTATCTTTGCCCGCAGTCTTGCCAAGCTGTTCGGAAGTTTGGGTTACATCGAGCACGTCATCCACAATCTGAAACGCAAGCCCGATCGACTGCCCGAAGGCCCGCAGCTTCGCCACTTCGTTGTTCTTTGCTCCGGCATAAATCCCGCCACTCACCAGGCTCGCTGTAATTAGCGCTGCAGTCTTCGCGCGATGGATATACTCCAGCATTTCCGCCGTGGGCTGGCTGTGCTCAGCTTCCAGATCCACGACCTGCCCGCCAATCATGCCATCCAGCGTGCCGGTGCCGCGCGCTACCTCTTCGATAATCCGCACTCGCGCTTCCGCCGGACACTCCAGCCGCGCCAGTACCTCATAAGCCTGTGTTTGCAGCGCATCTCCCGCCAGAATCGCGAGGGCCTCGCCGAACACCTTGTGGCAAGTAGGACGCCCGCGCCGCAAGTCGTCGTTGTCGAGCGCCGGAAGGTCATCGTGGATCAGCGAATAAGTGTGCAGCATCTCCAACGCCGCGCCCAGTTCTTCAATTTTTCTGGGGAACGATCCCGCGATCATCCGTCCGGCCTCCATGCACAGCACGGGCCGCAGCCGCTTGCCTCCGGCAAACACGCTATGGCGCATGGCCTTGTGAATGGAGGCAGGATGCTGGGTTTCGAGAGGAATCAGCCGATCCAAAGCCGCATCCGTCAACGCCCGCCCTCGTTCAAGAGTTTCTTGCAGCATTGAGCAGTGAGTATAACAAGGGGGTTGCTGAAGCTGAAAAAGCGAAGACGCCTTCCGGCGTCCTCGCTGTTGTCGAACTGCGCCGTTGTAGAACTTTGGGGGATGACCTTACGCGGCGGCGCTTCTGGCGACGGCCACACTTCGCAAAGCCGAACTCAAGACATTCTGAACGTCATCGGCCGGACAGACGTCGCAGGCGCCTGCCTCCATTGCGGCAATCCACAATTCCTCATCCGGTACGCGATAAGTGCACACGATCGGCAGTGAGGGAAAATCGTGGTGCAAGTTCCGCACATCCGTGAGGCGAGAGTACTCCATATCGAGAATCACGACCTCCGGCCGGGTCCCGGCGACCTGCTCGCGAAGTTCGGCCCCGGAACGGGTTAAGTGTACGGAATTGAAGTGAGAAGAAAGCCCACCGGCCAGAGACTGAGCGAGCCGGGAATCGCTTTCGAGAACTACGACACTAAAGCCCATAGATCCTCCTGACTTACAGCCGTCAGCTACTGCGGACTAGGGCTGCGGGGAAGGGTTCTACACCGCCACTCCACAGACATTACAGCCACGAGCCTTCACCGGCGGTCATTCCCTAGCCGCACGACCTACCTGCAGGTCTACCTGTGGGCAGGCGTCTTTTCCGCCATGGGCTCAAACGGTTCGGCCTGGAACTTCCCGTTCTTCTTTAACAATATCTCCACTTTGCCTTCGGCCTGTTCCAGTTCCTTCCGGCAGGTGGAGGAAAGATGCATGCCCTCTTCGAAAAGGGCGAGAGACTTTTCCAGCGGCACCTCTCCCTTTTCCAGTTCCTGAACAATCTTTTCCAGGCGCTGAAGGCACTCTTCAAACTTAGCCAACGGGATTTATCTCCTTGCTTATGTATGCAACTTTTTGCGAAGGGTGTCCAGTCTTTTATTGTAAATAATCTGTGAATAACTTCTGTTTCTCCGAAAAAGGGAACTCTAAACTGTGGTGGGACTCTTCGTTCCCAATACCTCGAGCACATCCACCGCCGAGCTGTATTTTCCCTGCGGCGCGCTGATTTGCGCCCCCTGCACCGTGTGTCGGATCGCCACCAGCATCTCCCGGGCTATGGCTACGCCCTCGTCCCGGGCGGCTTGCGGTGTTGGTGCCCGCTGCATGCGTTCCAGAATCGAATCCGGCACCGAAACGCGCAGTTCGTTCTTCATGAACTCGGCATTGCGCACGCTTACCAACGGCCATATCCCCGCCACCACCGGGATGCGGAACTGCTCGATCCTCTTCAGGAAGTTTTCCAGCAACCGAATGTCGAAAACCGGCTGCGTCACGGCGTATTCGGCTCCGGCCTGCACTTTGAACTCAAACCGCCGGATCTCCTCATCCAGATCTGTAAGCCCAGGATTCGCGCCCACGCCGATCACAAAGCCTGTTCCCGCACCAATCGGGTTCCCGCCCAAGTCCAGCCCCCGGTTCAGGTTATGAACGATGTTGACTAGGCCGATGGCATCCACATCGAACACCGCCGTCGCGTCGGGATAGTTGCCCATCTTCGGGGGATCACCCGTGATGCAGATCAGATTTTTGATGCCAACCGCAGCTGCCCCCAGAAGATCGCTCTGGATGCACAGCACGTTGCGATCGCGACACGTGTAGTGCAGAATCGCCTCGATTCCCGCTTCCCGCTGCACCAGCAGCGAGAGTGCCTGGTTGCTCATTCGCGCCGAAGCCCGCGGACTATCCGGAATGTTGACCGCATCGACCCCCACCGATTTCAGGAACTGCGATCCCTCAAGCTCTTTGCGGATATCGGTTCCCTTAGGAGGAACCACCTCCACCATGGTGACGAATTCTCCCCGCGCCAGCTTCGCCCCCAGGAGCGATCGTTCTTCCAAAGGTTGAACCGGGCTGGCCTGGGGTGCGGTTGCGCTGCCTGCAACCTGGACTGAGGCTGTCTTCCCCCTGGCTTCTCCAACTCGTAAAGCAGATTTCATGACACGGATATGGTCGGGAGTGGTGCCGCAGCATCCTCCGACGATCCGCACCCCGGCAGCCACAAACTTCCGCGCATAGCTCGCCATGTACTCAGGTGAGCACAGATATATATTTCTGCCTTCCACCGACCGCGGAATTCCTGCATTCGGCTGCGCGGCAAGCGGCAGGGAAGTCGCGGCTCGCACCCGCTCGATGGCGTCCAGCATAGCCACCGGGCCCACACTGCAGTTGCAACCAACAACATCGGCGCCCCACTCTTCGAGCCGGGGTGCAAAAGTCTCGGGATCGGAACCGTCGAGGCAGTTGCCGTCTTCGTCAATCGTCACCTGCACCACCAATGGCAATCCTGCACCGACATCCTTGGCCGCCAGCATGGCCTGACGGACTTCCTCAAGGTAGCCAAAGGTTTCCAGAATCAGAAGATCAACCCCGCTCTCCGCCAGGGCCTCGATTTGCTCGCGGAACGCCTGCCGCGCCTCTTCGAAGGAAGTCTTCCCCAAGGGTTCGATTCTGGCTCCCAGCGGGCCAACCGATCCTGCCACCCAGACATCGAAGCTTTTGGCGGCTTCCCGGGCCAGCCGCGCACCTGCCCGATTGATTTCTCTAACTTTGTCGGCGATACTATGCCGCGCCAGTCGGAAGGAATTGGCCCCAAACGTGTTGGTTTCGATGATTTCGGCCCCAGCCTGGAGGTAGTCGTGGTGAATGGCACGAATCAGGTCGGGCTGGGAAAGATTCAACTCGTCATAGCAACGGTTAATGAAAACGCCTTTGGCGTAAAGCAGCGTTCCCATGGCCCCGTCGCACAGAACGGGGGATTGTTTGATTCGCGTAAGAAGGTCAGCCGCCATAGACCTGTTCAGAATACAGGATCAAATGGGGGTCGTGCATCTGTGTTTCCGATGCTGGGTTTCCGACATTAGTGTGAATGATGCGAACCGCGTGGTCTGCTATAATCCGCATTTCGCAGCTAAATCTCCGCCTTTCATGTCGTTAGGAGCCTGCCGTTTGAAGTTTGATTGCAGCTTTCATTGGAAGAAAATCGCGCTTTTGTCTGCCCTGCTTCTGGTCGCCAGTTTCAGTGTCGTCTCCTGTGGAGGGAGTGGGCAGAGCGCGAGCGCGCCGCCCAGTAGAGTGGCGACCCGAGTTCTCGCTTCGCAGAGTGTCTCGAGCCCAACCGCTTTCCCTGGTCTGCTGGTTGTTGACGGCGAGATCGACACGCTGGTGAGAGGCGGTGAAGTCAGCGCCGGCAGCTCTCCCGGCCTCATGGCGATAGCTCCCGATAGAGCGACTTTGCTCGCGTTTAATTCAGTAGTCAATAATTGGGCGGTGGAAGTGGTCAACACCGCAGGGGAGACCCAAACCGGCAGCATACAACTGCCGGGACCGACAACCAGCATGGTCGTCCTGAACACTGGCTTTGGCTATGCGGCAGTGCCCTCGGCTCCATTTAACGGACCGGGCGGCCCCTCCCCCGGTGCCATTGTGGTGATGAACCTTGCAGCTCCAGGGGGCATCGCAGCCACGATCAGCGTTCCCGACGCGCAAACCGTGGTAGCGAGTCCGGATGGAACCAAGCTGCTGGTTTTCAATAATTCGAATGCCGTGACCGTCATGTCACCGCTCCTCGTGAATACTGGCAACCCGGTCACGGTCACGGTGCCGGGTTTCGACAGTCCCGTGTATGGGATCTTTAGCGCGGATGGCAGCACCGCCTACATCTTGAATTGTGGCGCGCAGTGCGGCGGCACGCAAGCCAGCGTGGAGATTCTGAACATGAGTACCACCCCGCCGACGGTCGGAGCGACCATCCCGGTTAACGGCGCAACTACCGGTTTCCTGGCCGGGTCAACGCTCTACGTGGCCGGAAAAGGAACACCGACCGGTCCTCTCTGCGCTTCAATTCCCTCCGCCGCCGCTACAGCCGCAACGTATTGCGGCACGCTCGACCTCGTAAACCTGACTACAATGCAGGATCCGTATTACAACAATCCTGCCGCCGAAATTGCCATCACCGACGGTTACCACGACCGCATCGACATGAGCGTTAACGGACAGCTCTTCATCGGATCGTTCGGCTGCACCAACATCGGCGATGTCTTCAACCCAGAGGGGGAAGTGCGCGGCTGCCTCTCCATCTTCAACACCACGAACGCGACGGTCGTCATTCCGACGGACAACGGCGACGTCACCGGCCTGCAGAGCTTCACCACTCGCGATGTGGAATACGTTGCCGAGGGTGGCAACCTGCGCGTTTACGACACACTCATCGATAGTTTGATACCTCCCAACGACTTTATCGAAACCGGGAGCATCCTCGTCACCGGCTATATCGTCGACGTGAAGGCCATCGACTTTTTCTGATACGGGCTTTTTCTGATCCTGATTTCGGATCCAAGTAATGGGCTGCACTATTTTCCCGGTTCCAGCACCAGCCGGTGCGCCCCGCTCGTTTCCACCGCTTGCGAGGTGAAGGGTAGCGAGAAGGTCGAGCCTTGATACCAGGCCTGCCATTGATCCATGTAATACGGGCTTAGAAAGTTTCCGCCCTGGCCGGTAACGGTGTTCAACGTGGATTGGTCGAGGTCCGCCAGGTTCGCGGTGAAGCGCTCGGAAGGCCCGTGGTGGGGCGTCACAGCTTTCACAGTATAGCCGCTGCCGGATTGCTCCTTGATTCCCGGCGCGGCCCAGCGCCGGATCAACGGAATCTTTCCCAGCACCGGGTGATCAATTTCCGCTGCATTCACACTGCCCCAATGCCACGAAGCCAGATCCTGTGGAGTTGCCGGCCCATTCACGGCAGCCTCCACCGCGGCCGTGAGCAGTTCGTTGTAGTTCGGATATTTTTCCGGCAGCCAGCGCTTCGATTGATGCAGCAGAATATTCTGCAGCCACACGGTGCGCATCTGCCAATGGTAGGTCTTCCAACTCAAAGTGGTTTCCTGCTGCTTCGGATCCTCCGGGGCAGGTCCCAGCCGGGGTTCGAGCAGCAGGCGCGTCAACTCCTGAGCCGAGCGCACGGCAATCGTGGGCGCTGCCGATGATGCCAGCATTCTCCCATCCCAGTTGCGCATCAGTTCCGCAGCCTGCTTCGCCCGCGCAGAGGGTTTCGAAGCATGGTCGATGGCATAGACGAAGCGCTCCGCGGCGAACAGGTCATTTTCCGAGTGAACGTCGTTCTGCAGCGCGAGCATGTCCGCGGCCGCAAACTTCCGCCCCGATTCCAGCACGTGATAAATGCGCTCCGCGCGCCACGGCGCTTCCCATTCCGCGCTGATGGAATAGCGATAGCCATCGTGGGTAATGCGCCCGTTCGCAGTTGCGATCACTCCCGAAGGAGGATTGTAGATACTCGGCAGCTTGTCGAAAGGAATGTAGCCCGTCCATTCGTGAGCATCGTCGGCCCCGCTCACCGGCAAACCGCCATCGCCGGCGGCGCGGATCGGAATGTGCCCAGTGGCCTGGTAACCGATGTTGCCGTCAACATCGGCGTAGACCACATTCTGTCCCGGCGCATCGAGCTGCGAAAACGCCTTGCGAAATTCCTCCCAGTTTTGCGCACTATCGACATCGAAAAACGGCATGTGCAGGCCGTCATACAGCGTCCAGCGCAACGCAATCTGCCGCGTCTCTCCCGGCAAAATGTCGGTGACAATCGGCCCGTGCCGCGTGATCCTTACATCCAGAGTGACGTCAGGCTGACCCTTGACGTGGATCACTTCCGCCCGGTGCTCGGGTTGCTCCCAGCCCTTCGGAGTCTGGTAGGCTCCCTGCGCGTTGAAGTTCTCGATAAATGCATCCGTCACCGTGGGCCCAACATTGGTGAATCCCCAGGCGACGCGCTGATTGTGGCCGACGATCACGTATGGCATTCCGGGCAGCGTAACTCCCGCCACATCCAGATTCCCCGCCTGATTGACCACCTGGTTCACCAGTTTGAGATGCGCTTCATACCACAGGTTCGGCATCTGGTGTCCGAGGTGCATGTCGTTGGACAGCAGCGGTTTCCCTGTGACCGTATGCGCTCCTGAGACCACCCAGTCGTTTGATCCATTCACTGCTTCCGGAGTTTGCTGTGCCCAGATTTCGGCTCCTGTGCCTCGCTGCTGCGTCACCGAGTTGTCCGGACCATCGTCGTCATCGTCCTCGTCTTCGTCGTTGGAGTCGCCCTGATTTTCCTGGTCGGTGAGATCTTCCCGCATCACCGTCGGCGGACGATCATGCCACGACCGGTTCACGTACAGATCGGCCGTTAACTCCGGCCCCAGCTTGGCCAGAATCTTCTCTCGCGCCAGCGTCTCCCCAAAAGTGTAGTAGTTTAGATCTCTCACCATCTGGTTTGCGATGACAATGGAATCTTCCGCCTGCCACGGCTTCGGCCGGTACTTCAAGATGTGGAACTCAATCGGAAGCCGATTTTCATGGGTCTCGATGAATGCATTCACCCCGCGCGCGTAGGCGTCGAAATAAGAGCGATCGCGGGGACTCGCCATTTGCAACGACTTGCTGGCCGCGGCCCGCAGTCCGAGGATGCGCTTCTCCCGGTCGATCTTCAGCGTGTCCGCTCCCAAAATCTCGGAGAGTTCACCGGCCCCGAAGCGCCGCATAATATCCATCTGCCACAGCCGGTCCTGCGCCGTCACGTAGCCCTGGGCAAAAAATAAATCTTCCAGCGTCGCGGCCTCGATCGTAGGCATGCCGTGACCATCCCGCGTAACTTTCACGGCCGCCGAAAGCCCTTTTACCTGGCGCCTGCCGTCAAGCTGGGGCAGCGCCAGTCGGGCGATGAGGTAGGCATAAGAGGCCACGCCCGCCGCCAGCAGAACCAGAATCAATAGCAGCCACAGGAAAATGCGTCGCCCGGTCGAACGCCGCGCAACAGGAACGCCAGTCACAGTAAGAGTGCTCATGAACAAGTTTGATTCTAGCAGCCGTTCTGAAAGGAGACTCCGCGCGGCAAAATTCGATTTACCGTGCGTGCCTCTGTGTCCTCTGTGGTTAGAGATTCTACGACCGATGCCTCACTGAAAATGAATTTCATTTTCAAGATGCCCGGTGCTATCCTGACGCTTCATGCTGCAGAAGCGAATCCCCCAGAATCGGATAGACGACCAGCCCTCCATCTCGCGCGAGATGGTGCGCGAGGCCCAGGAGATCCTCCACCAGCACCTCAAGCGTGTGGGCCTCAAGCAGACGGCGCAGCGCGACACGATTCTGCGCTCTTTCCTCGAAACCCGCGACCACCTCTCCACCGACGAACTCCACCGCCTCGTCCAGAAGAAGGACGCCGGGATCGGCTATACCACGGTCTACCGCACGCTCAAGCTGCTGGCCGAGTGCGGACTCGCCAGCGAAGTCGCCTTCCACGACGGCATTGCCCGCTACGAGCACCAGTACAACCGCCGCAGCCATCATCACATGGTCTGCACCGAATGTGGCAGTTCGGTGGAATTCTTCTCCCGCGAAGTGGATCAGTTGGAGCAGGAGATCGGCCGCAGACACCACTACACTACAACCCGTCATACCTTTCAGATCTACGGTCTCTGCGAGGACTGCAGCAAGAAGAATGCGGCTGCGCGGCCAGCCTGAAGGAATTCATGTCCATCTCCTGTCCCCATTGCGCCGTCTCCATGCCCGAGACCGCCGCTTACTGTCCTGGCTGCGGCCGCTCCATGCTTCCAGTCGAGCGTGCCTGCGGTACCGTGGGTGCGCTGCCAGAGACGCTGGCGGGGGCCCTTGCTTATCTCACAATTATCCCGGCCATAATTTTTCTTTTCGTCGAACCGTACAGCAAGAATCGCTTTGTGCGCTTTCATTCTTTTCAGTGTGTCGGGCTATGGCTCGTCGTCGTGGTGGTGGGAGCGTTGCTCAGGGTAGTAGGCTTCCTTGTGTTTTTCATCCCGATGTTCGGCCCCCTGCTCGTCTGGTTGGTGTCGGGGATAAGTGTTCTCGCGTTTTTCGCAGTTTGGGCCGTGCTCGTCGTGAAGGCTCTGCAAGGGGAGATGTTCAAGCTTCCGCTGGTGGGCGACTTCGCAGAGAAGCAAACTCCCGCGAGCTAAGTTCGTTTCGGCGCCCCTCTTCGTGTGATTTTGTCTCCCCGGCGGTTAAGTTCTCTTGGATTGACCTGCGACCCACTCAAGCTGCTATTTGCTTCACGCGCTCTTTTCTGGTATTTTGCCGCAACGTCTCTCGGGACGGTACGCGTGCGGTCTAACTGCGCGCCTAGGTTTTGAGCGAAAAGGGGGCTCCAATGGCATTTTGCAATAGTTGTGGTGCACAGATAGCCGATGGCACGACCACATGCGCGGCCTGCGCCAGCCGGGCCGCATCTGCGCCCTCCGTCCCTGCATCTGGAATGGCTGACAACGTCGCCGGAATGCTGGCCTATGTGACCTTCATTCCGGCCATCATCTTTCTCGTAACCCCGCCCTACAACCAGAGTCGCTTCGTTCGCTTCCATTCCTACCAGAGCATTTTCTTCTGCGTCGCCGTGTTTGCCATCCAGGTCATACTGTCGATTTTGACCGTCGTGCCGTTATTGTTCTTCATTACCGGCCCCTTGCACTTGCTGGTTGCTTTGGGGGCCTTGGTTCTCTGGATCATCTTGCTGCTGAAGGCGAACCAGGGCCAAATGTTCAAGCTCCCGGTGATCGGAGACCTTGCAGAGAAACAGGCGGGCTAGACTGCAGCCTGCGCCCTCGCAACTCCGTGGATCACGACGCACTTTATAAAGGCGTATCAGCAGAGCTGTCGGGCGGGCGCTCTCGCTTTCAACCTCGATAACGCGGTCATTCCCAGTGAAAAAAATGCTTTCGCGTTACAACAGCCAACTCCTATTGATGAGAAGGGATTCCATGCTACGTTTCCTGTTCGCCCTCGTCCTGCTACTTTGCGTCGTCAGCGGTGCAGTGCAGTCTCAGGACCAGAAAACGACAGTGCCGGGTCACTACCTGTTTGCGTGGGCAGGGGACGCTGCTTTCAAGGGCAACGATTTTCTCGCCGTAATCGACGCCGACCCCTCATCCCCATCGTATGGACATTTGGTGACCACTATCGTCACCGATCAACCGACTATGAGAGTGCATCACACGGAGTACTCGATGCCCGCCAGCGGGATGCTCTTTGCCAACGATCATGACGCCGGCCGCACTTTTATTTTTGACGTGCGTGACGCGCTGCATCCCAAAATCGTGACATCGTTCGCCGACATGGCCGGTTACATGCATCCCCACTCCTACGTGCGGCTGCCGAATGGGCATGTGCTCGCTACCTTCCAGCACGCGCACCGCGGTGCGAGCCCAAACCCAGGTGAAGAGCCGATGGGAGCAACCGGCGGTCTGGTGGAGATCGACGACCAAGGCAAAGTGATTCGCTCCGCCAGCAGCGCGGATCCCGCGTTTGCCGGCGCTCTCCTCACGCCTTACAGTCTGGTTGTCCTTCCGCAGTCTGGACCGCGTCGTTTCTACAAACTCTTCGATGCATATAAATGACATCTTTGCTGGCGTGACCTATCAGGTGTGGCGTCTCTCCGACCTCAAGCTGCTAAAGACGGCGTACTTCGATGTGGGCGAGAATCGCTACGCGCAGATCAGTCCGGAAGAGCCGCGTCTGGGCCCGGATGGATCGATCTTTGTACAAACTCTCGGCTGCGGACTCGAACGCATCACCGGCGTGAACACTGACGAACCCAGATCGCAACTGGTCTACACTTTTCCCGGCAACTGGTGCGGAGTGCCCACAATCGTCGGACATTATCTGATTCAAAGCGCAGGAGCGACGCACGGCTTGATCGTGCTCGACATTACGAACGCAGCGAGGCCAGTGGAAGTCTCGAGACTGAAGCTGAGCGATACTTACCAGCCACATTGGACGGGATGGGATCCGGAAACGCAGCGAATCGTAGTGACTTCCAGTCTGACGCCGGGGCAGCCAGTGGAGCGCCTTTACCTGATGAAACTGGACACCGCGACGGGCGCTCTCACCCTGGATGATTCCTTTCGTGACAGCGATGGAAAGGTTGGCTTCAGCTTCGCCAACCGTGAGTGGCCGCACGGATGGACTGGATCGGGCCTGCCCCACGGCGTTGTCTTCTCGCGCTGATTGGGCGTGGTGCCCTTGACTTTCTTCCTCTAAGCTGTCATTCCTATTAGCTTTTACCCCGCCATCGAAATCCTACGGATGCGGTCTTGCGGACGGCGGGAATTTTTGTACGACTGGGGCATGGAGTGAAAGTCAGAGTCTTCTATCACGACAAATGCTTCGACGGAGCTTCCTCCGCCGCGCTCTTCTCCCGTTTTTATCGTGAACGCATTCGCGCAGACGCCGACTTCGTCTTCTCCGGCCTGGTGCATCGGGCCGGATCGCTCTTTGACGAATCCCATTTTGACGGCGACGAAAACGCCATCGTTGACTTCAAGTATTCCCCTTCGCCCAAAATCACATGGTGGTTCGATCATCATCAGAGCGCGTTTCTCTCCCCCGACGATGCGGCCCACTTCGAGCGCGACCAGAGCAATCGAAAGTTCTACGATCCGGACTTCAAGTCCTGCACCAGTTTTATAGCCATGATCGCGCAGCAGCGCTTTGGCTTCAATCCCGCTCCTCTGGCCGACCTCGTTCATTGGGCCGACATCATCGACGGCGCCCTCTACCCCGACGCCAAGACCGCGGTTGAGATGCAGGCGCCCGCGATGAAGCTAACCATGGTCATTGAGTCGGCGCCTGACCGGTTCGTCCCCAACCTCATTCCACTCCTCGCCACTAAACCTCTGGCTGCCATTCTGGAGGAGCCCTTCGTGGCGCCGCTCCTGCCTCCGCTGCTCCGCCGTCACGAACTCTCGATCGAAATTCTTAAGCAGCGTACCGAGTGCATCGACGGAACAATTTTCTTCGACGTCACCGATCACGATCTCGAAGGCTATAACAAATTCGTTCCTTACTATCTCCATCCTGAATCCATCTATAGCGTGGGACTCAGCAAAAGCAGCTTCCGGGTGAAGGTTTCGGTAGGCTCGAACCCATGGGCTCCGGAAGAACCGGTCGTCAATCTGGCCAAAATTTGTGAGCGCTACGGAGGCGGCGGGCACGCCCGCGTGGGCGCCATCTCTTTCAACGTGAACCAACACGCCGCGGCAATTAGAGCGTCTCGCGAGATCGTCAACGAGCTTCGCGCCGCGGTTCGCGCCAATAAGCGCTGATCATGTGGGGACAGCCGCCTCGGCTGTCCAGTCGAGCGAACCAAGCCCGGCATCTGCGTCAAGGCCGGCAGAAAGATGCGGCAGCCGTGGTAATCTGAGAGTTGCTTGCGCGCCGCATGCTCTTGCCCGCAACGAAAATCGACCTGCAACGCGCCCAGAAAAATCTGCTGCGCGCGGTTGCTTCCTTCGAGTTCACCAAGGGCATTTTTGTTTTGTTGATCGGCCTCAGCGCCCTCCTGCTTGTTCACAAAGATGCCTGGGTGATTGCCGAAAGCGTGCTGGCGCTGCTGCACATCAGCACCGATCGGCACTCGGCGCAGCTTTTTCTCGATTTTGCCGACCGGCTCACCGATGCCCGCTTGTGGGCGGCAGCGGAACTTGCATTTGCCTATTCTCTTTTGCGTTTTGTCGAGTCCTACGGCCTGTGGAAGCAACGTACCTGGGCAGAATGGCTTGCCTTCGTGTCTGGGACTCTGTTTCTCCCGCTTGAAATCCATGGCCTCCTGCGGGGCATCACGATCCTGCGGTCGACTGTGTTTGTGGCCAATGTTGGAATTGTTCTCTATATGTTTTTCCTGCTGCGCGCGGGACGCCGCCACCGGCGGGAACTACAGTCGGTTGAGCCCGAAACCCCCGGCTAGAGCGCAGACGAGAGCGAAGACCGCAGCGGCAGTAGGGTCCAACGACTCTGGCCGGAATGCTGCTCCTTCTGTTTCATAATCTACAACTGCCGCACGGAGGAGGTCCCATGCGCGTCTCCTGTTCTTGTATGTTGCTCGTGTTGTTCGCCCTTGGAATCGCTTCTGCCCAGGACACGAATTTTCCATCCGGCCCGCAATATCTAATGAACTATGGCTCGCCTTTTTTCGCGCGCCCCATTTCTACGCCTTCCATGTCGTTCACCCAACCGCCTCTTGAGGTTGGCGCCAGCAATGCCACCGGCATCCTCGTCGCCGGCGCCGAAAATCAGACCGTCTTGCCCCCAAGTCCAGGAGCTCTGCCCAAAATAGATTTATTTCCCATTTTCTACGGCAGGCCTCCGGTCAACGTCATCGAGATCAGTTTTTCGTCAGAACCGTCCTCCAATCGGCTTCCGGCCAGCATTCTCGATACTGGAGTCTGGCAGATTGCGACCGCGCAGACATTGCGCGAACGCGGCTATGGACTCACCCTGGTAGAAGCGACTGCATTCGGCAAGGCGCAAACCCGACACGCGAATCGCGTCTACACCAACGCCGACATCGAGCGACTACACAGAGGCAGCTAGAGAAAGCGCCTGATCGAAGGAGCTTGGCTAAATAACGAGCTGGGTTAAATGAGAATCAGGCGCTATGGCTTGTCGGGACTGACGGGTTCGTCCCCGCGGCAAAGAGCCCAGCACGTGAGTACGCCGATCGCCGCGATCCCGGCTCCCTTGGCCCAAGGGCTGTTTAGGATGGCTCCTTTGGCATCGAGCGGTTGGACAGGCTGGGACGCAGCACGGCACCGTTCATCTCGCGTGACCTGTTCACCGCGATGTACCGTCACATCAGAGGATCCGGCATCCTTTGACTGCCGCGCCGCCACGCGCTGGTAGTGAATCTTGACATCGTTCTCGTGCGCAAACACCGTCATCTTTCCATCCGCATCGATGACGTCGTAGCGCGTCCATCCTTCTGTTAGCGGAATGACAATCATGCAGTTCACGCGCACTCTCATGCCGCGCCCGCTGTTTACTTGCAAGTTGCCCGAGTCGAGGACCAGTTCGTCTTCCGCAAACTGCACCCGGGTGCTGGGTTGGATCGTGACCGTGGACCCGTCCGCGTCGATTTTCGCAGTGCTTTCCTTCCGCGTTTCGACCATGTCGTAGGGAAAAATCGCGGAGGAATTGGGCGCGGGTTTCCCATTCAGCCAGGCGCCGCCATCGCTGTGGAGCATCGCCCGCCCGAGATCCTGCCCTGAAAGCGACGCCGAAAGAACAACGATCATCAAAACGACAATCATCGCGCCGCAAACAAGCTTGCGCCTCTTAGCCAAACAGACCCCCGCCTTTGTCCGCACACACCGCTTGCCACAAGGATAGCCTGCCGGCATTTTTACCGGCTATTGGCTTGGGTGATTACCATACTCAGTCTTAGCCGCCGGTTGGCTGGATTGTTTGAAGCTGAAGGCACGACGGGTTGAAGGCAGAGACATCCGATTCTCCCGACTGATCGCTAGACGCGGGCAAAGTCGATAAATCCGCGCTGCACGTCGGTGCGAATCAGTTTGACGCGGAGCTTGTCTCCGACGTCGACTCCCTGATGACCCTGAGCCAGTAATCCCTCAACATGCGGTTGCGCGACGCGGACGAACGTTCCATTGGGAGTCACGCCGGTGACAACGGCGTCGAAGATTGCGCCGATGCGATTCTGCATGGCGACCGCGGCCAGGTGCTTGGACATTTCACGCTCGACCTTTCGCGCCGCGTCTCCCTTCTCGGTGCAGTTGGCGGCGATCATGGAAAGTTCGCTATCCGAGTAAGGACTGGGCTGGCCCGCGAGCCCGGCTTTGATAATTCTTTGCGTCACCATGTCAGCGAAGCGGCGATTGGGAGCCGTGGAGTGCGTGTAATCCTGAACCGCCAGGCCGAAGTGTCCCGGCGCGGGATCGCCGGGGCGCTCCAGCACGTATTCTCCGGGGCCAATCAGTTTGATCACGGCCAGCGAAAGGTCGGCAAAATGATCCGGGTCGGCCGCTTTACGCTTGACCAGAAAATCGTTGAGCGCTTTGGAATCCGGATTGGCTGGAAGTTTCTCGCCATAGGTCGCAGCCAATTGGACGATGCGATCCCAGCGCTCGGGCTGCTTTACGATACGGCGCAGAGACGAAACTTTTGCGAGCCTCCGCGCCACTACGCCGTTCGCGGCAATCATGAAGTCTTCAATCAATTCAGTAGCATGGTTCTTCTGCTGCCCGACCACGTCAACCACTTGCGCATTCAACACCAGAGGAAATACCTCGCTGGTCTGAAGGTCGAGCGCCCCATTCTCATAGCGCCGAGTCCTCAGCTTTTGCGCTACTTCGTCCTGCAACCGCAATTGCGCCTGCAGATCGGCGGAGGCGGCCACCTTCGGCGGCGCCACCGCCGTGCCTTCCAGCCACGCTCCTATCGAGTTGTATTGCAGTTGCGCCTGGTTGTGTACCAGGGCGCGATAGACGTCGCTGGAAGTTACGTGGCCGTCGGAATCCACCACAAATTCTGTAACCACGCTTAAGCAGTCCTGATGTTCCAGCAGGGAAGTCTTGCCGGTGGAAAGTTCTTCGGGCAGCATCGGGAAGTTTCGGATTCCCGTGTAGACCGTCGTCGTTTCCCTTGCGGCATGCTGATCGATCGCGCTCTGCTTGGGGACGAAGGCATCGACATCCGCAATGCCGATGAGAACTTTTATGTCGCCGTTCGACAATCCTTCCGCAACCTCGATCTGATCCAGGTCGCGCGACGTGTCGTTGTCGATCGAGGACCACAATTCACCCCGCAGATCACGCACGCTTCCTCCCGCCGCGATAGCGGGAGGATTCGTCCGCAGTTGTTGCAGTTGCTGCTGGACCGCGGGAGAGAAGTCGGGTTGAAAGCCGTGTTGTTGCACCGCGGTTTTCGCGACGGCTTGCAGGTCGAGGTGAGATGATGCGTTGACCGTCACTCCGTGACTACCGCCTTTACCAGATTTCGCGGGCGGTCTACGTTGTATCCCTTTTTCGTGGCTACGTGATAGGCGAAAAGCTGCAGAGGAATGACTTCGACGATCGGCAGCAGCAGTTCGGGCGCGGCCGGAACGAAGAAAACATCATCGGCAACGTCTGTGACTTCGTGATCCCCTTCGGTGGCGACCGTCACCAGCCGTCCGCGGCGCGACTTGACCTCCTTCATCACTTCCAGGGTGCGCCGGTAGCGCAGTACCGAATCCGGGTCATGGTGGTCGCAGGTCGCCAGCACTACGACGGGAAGGTGCTCGTCGACCAGCGCATTCGGACCGTGCTTGAGTTCGCCCGCGGGATAGCCTTCCGCATGAGCGTAGGAAATTTCCTTGAGCTTGAGCGCTCCTTCGCGCGCGATCGCGTAATGTACGCCGCGTCCGAGGTACAGGAATTTTTCCGCTTGAAAGTGTTTCTCAGCGAATTGCTCCGCGAGATCATCCCAGACCCGCAGATTGTTCTCGATCGCCTCCGGCAAGCGCAGGAGCCGCTGCAGATAGGAGCGCGTGACCTCCGTGGTCATGCGTCCTCGTTTTCGAGCGAGGAATAACGTCATCAGATACAGGATCGTGACCTGGGTGGTGAAACTCTTAGTTGCCGGCACCGCGAGTTCGGGGCCGGCTCCGGTAATCAGGGCGGCACTGGCCTCCCGGGGAATCGTGGCATCCGCCACGTTCGAGACTGCAATGGTCTTTACGCCGCGGGTCAGGGCCTCGCGTTGTGCTGCGATGGTGTCGGCAGTTTCTCCGGATTGCGTCACCACCATCACGATGGGGTCGACCGCCGCGTGCGTGGAGCGATAACAGTACTCGCTGGCATACTCCACATCGACCGCAACGCCGGAAAGGTCTTCGATCATGATCTCGCCAGCCAGGCCGGCGTGCCGGCTCGATCCACTGGCGGCGATGATCAGCTTCTCGAAGGTCAGCAACGCACTTTCGATGGCGTGCAGCTCGCCTGGAAAGAGAATGTCGTTCTGCAGATGCTGGTCGACTGTTTTGGCGATGGCCCGGGGCTGTTCGTAGATTTCCCGGCGCATCGCGTGGGAAAAACCATCAGCCGCAAGGTTGGAACTGAGTTTAGTTGGGTTCATGGTGGACTGCGGCGAGAGTAAATCATTTGCCGCAACCGGAGCAAACCGTCCACGGGGAATGAACCTATTCGCCAAGAACCACCTGGGTCGTTGACCATGGACGTTGTTTCCTCGAATCCGTTATTCTCCGAGTCGGTGAGGTACCACCGATATGAAATTTGTTCGGCCCGGATTTCGTAATCTGATGGCTGCGTCACACATTCTGGGCAGTCTGCTGTTTTGTTTTCTCGTCGTACTGCCGCTCGAAGCAGCCGAGCCTTCCTCGCGAAACCTGATTTCGACAAATCTGGATTCGGGCTGGCAATTTCGCGCCGTAGCCAACACTGACAGATCCGACGTTAAGGAGTGGCATCCCGCGCAGGTTCCAGGCGTAGTTCAAACCGATCTGCTGCACAGCGCCCTCATTCCCGACCCTTTCGATCGCGACAATGAATTCCATCTGCAATGGATCGGCTTGGCCGACTGGGAGTATCAGACCACGTTTCAGTTAGACACGGCCGCGCTCGCGCACGATCACGTCGACCTAGTATTTGAAGGGCTGGATACGTTTGCGGACGTCTACCTGGATGACCAGGCGATTCTCCACGCGGACAACATGTTCCGCCACTGGCGAGTTCCCGCGAAAGCAGTGCTTAAGCCTGGTCCGAATACGTTGCGAGTTGTGTTTCATTCGGCGGTCGAGAAGATGCTACCCTACGTGAAGTCGCTGCCTTATATCTTGCCTTCGATCTCAACCCATAATTATGGAAACGAAGAGAACATCGCGACCGCTCCCTACACGCGCAAAGCTCCTTACAACTACGGCTGGGACTGGGGACCGCGATTCATGACCGAAGGCATTTGGCGGCCCGTGCGTCTAGAAAGCTGGGACGCGCTCCGCATCGAGAATTTCTACATCCACCAACAGAGCGTCACTGCCGACCTGGCCAATGTTACGGCCGAGCTCGAGATCGAGGCCGGACGGCCTATGACAGCCACTCTCACATTGGCTCACGATGCGATGGCCGGACCGCAGACAACCGACGGGACCCAGACGTTGCAACTCACTGTCGGGATCAATCACATTTCTTTTCCCCTGCGAATTGCGGCGCCGAAGCTTTGGTCTCCGGTTGGCTTCGGGGCTCAGACCCGCTACAGGTTTTCTGCCTCGATCCGCATCGGCCGTTCAGTTTTAGCCCAAGCAGAAACAAAAACCGGTCTGCGTTCCATCGAACTGCGACGCGTCCCCGACCAGTGGGGGAAGAGCTTCGAGTTCGTCGTGAACGGAATTTCCATATTCGCCAAAGGCGCGGATGTCATTCCCTTCGACAGCTTTCCCAACCGCGTGACCCCAGAGATGCATCGCAAAATTCTCGAGTCCGCTCGCGACGCCCACATGAATATGGTTCGTGAATGGGGCGGAGGTTACTACGAATCCGACGATTTCTACGACATCTGCGACGAACTCGGAATCATGGTATGGCAGGAATTCATGTTCGGCGGCGATATGGTTCCGGGCGACGTCTCCTTTCAAGAGAATGTGCGGCAAGAAGCGATCGACCAGATCAAGCGTTTGCGCGACCATCCCAGCATCGTAATCTGGTGCGGTAACAATGAGGTTGAAGCCAGCTGGTACCACTGGGGTGACCGCCAGGAATTCAAAGAGTTGATCTCCGCCGAAGTGCGCGACCGCGTCTGGCAGGATTATGTAATTATGTTTGCCGACATACTTAAAAGCGCGGTCACGCAATATGCCGATCCCGTGCCTTACGCGCCCAGCTCTCCGAGCGCCAACTTGAGGAAGTTCCGGACAATCAGCACAACGGCGACATGCACTACTGGCAAGTATGGCACGCGCAAGCCCCGGCCGAAGAATATACAAAACAGTTT
>CAWKNF010000016.1:0-116418 GCA_963850805.1 uncultured Acidobacteriaceae bacterium
CTCCCCCCGAATTAGTTCTCAGTTCTCAGCAAAACCCATAGAATGAATTCCGTCTAATCAGGACGGAATTTCACGGAGAACTGCAACCGGAGCTGAGAATCGAAGTCTGCAACTGAGAACCGAGAACTGAGAACTGACTGATGTTTGAACGCCTAGACCAAATCGAAAGTCGTTATGAGGAACTGACTCAGGCGCTAGCTTCGCCCAATATTGTCAATGACTCCTCTAGGTACCAAAAGACTGCCAAGGCCCACAGTGAGATTGCTCCCATTGTCGAAAAATATAGGGAGTTCAAGGACTTAAAAAAAGGGATAGCCGAGAGCCGCGCTATGCTCGCCGAAGAAAAAGATCCCGAGATGCGCGCCTACGCTCAGGAAGAACTCATCAAGCTGGAGCCCCGCGTCGCCGCTCTCGAAGAAGAACTGAAGGTCCTGCTGTTGCCCAAGGATCCGAACGACGAGAAGAACGTCATTCTCGAAATCCGCGCGGGCACTGGCGGAGACGAAGCCACGCTTTTTGCCGCGGAAATCTTTCGCATGTACACGCGTTATGCCGAGACCCAGCGCTGGAAGGTTGAGGTGCTCTCGTCTTCGGAGTCGTCGGCCGGCGGTCTGAAAGAAGTCATCGCCATTATCGAAGGCAAGCGCGTCTTCTCCCAGCTTAAGTACGAAAGCGGAGTGCACCGGGTGCAGCGCGTACCCGCCACCGAGCAGCAAGGGCGCGTCCACACCTCCGCTGTTACCGTCGCCGTGCTGCCCGAGGCTGAAGACGTGGACATCAAGATCGAAGCTAAAGATTTGCGCATCGATACCTTCTGTTCCTCTGGTCCGGGCGGGCAGTCCGTGAATACGACATACTCCGCCGTGCGCATCACGCACATCCCTACCAACACGGTCGTGAGTTGCCAGGACGAGAAATCGCAAATCAAGAACCGTGAGAAAGGTATGCGCGTGCTGCGCTCCCGCCTCTACGAAATCGAAATGGAGAAGCAGCAGCAGGCGCTGGCCAAAGAGCGCAAGGCCATGGTGGGCTCCGGAGACCGCAGCGAAAAGATTCGCACTTATAACTTTCCACAAAATCGTGTTACCGACCACCGCATCGGATTTACGCTTCACCAGTTGGAAGCCGTGATGGACGGCAAGCTCCAGCCGCTGATCGAAGCCCTGACCACGCACTATCAGGCCGAGAAGCTGAAGCAGGAAGCAACGACCGCAGTCTAAGGGAGTCAAGGCTGAAGGATTTCAATGTGGGGACAGCCGCCCTCGGCTGTCCGCCGGGCGACGCCCGGCTGCCGCCAAGGAGAAGACCGTGTCCGACCTGCACTCGACCGTCCTGTCAGTTCTCACGGATCGCTACAGTGCGAACGCAGCCCGAGTCCGTGAACTGGCTGCGCCCCTAACCAACGACCAGTTCTGGCAAAAGCCATTCGCCTTCGGCAACAGCTTCGGACACCTGGTTCTGCATCTCACCGGCAATTTGAATTACTACATCGGCGCGCAGATAGCGAAGACCGGTTACGTCCGCGACCGCCCGCGCGAATTCAACGACCCAAACCCTCCGATCGAAGGACGAGGCACTCAGACACTTCGATACCGTCGTGGAGATGGTTCTCAAAACCATCCGCGCGCAATCGCCGGAAGATTGGTCGGCGGAATATTCAGGCGTCGGCACCGATGCCAAAACCCGCCTCGATATTGTGGTCATTTGCGCGGCCCACATGCAGCACCACATCGGCCAGATGATCTATCTGAAATATGAGTGGGAGCGGCATGTGCAGAGCAGGCCGAGATGAAATCTAGGTCTCTCCAATGTGTTCTCCTCCGAGTCCTCTGTGGTGAAATGGTTGCGTGCATCTAAAGCAAACCCTGGCCGCCGCCGTCACGCGTCTCAGCGCGGAACACGTTCCTTCTCCGCGCATGAACGCCGAACTGCTTCTGATGTTCACGCTGGGCTGTGACCGCGCCTACCTCTACGCGCATCCCGAGCGCGAACTCACAGCGGACGAGAAAACTCGATACGATGGCGCCCTCGCTGAGCGCACCCACGGCATTCCCGCGCAATACATCACCGGACACCAGGAATTTTGGGGCATGGACCTAATCGTCACGCCCGCCGTGCTGATTCCGCGCCCCGAGACTGAGCATGTCATCGAAACCGTGATGGAACTTGTAGGGCGGGCGCCCACGCCCGCCAGCCTTCTGCACATTGCCGACATCGGCACCGGCTCGGGCTGCATCGCGCTGGCTTTGGCCAAAGAGCTGCCAGAAGCCGAAATCCACGCGACCGATATCTCCGCCGCCGCACTCGAAGTCGCGCGCGCCAACGCTGCCCGCCATCAACTCGAAAGTCGCATTCAGTTCCGCGAAGCCGACCTGCTTGCCGGGTTCGAGAATGGTTCTTTCGATTTCATCGTCTCCAATCCGCCCTACGTCGGCGAATCGGAAGCAGATGAGGTTCAACTCGAAGTCCGCAAATTCGAGCCGCGCAACGCCGTCTTTGCCGGACCCACAGGAGTTGAAGTGATCGCGCGTCTGATTCCGCAAGCCCACGCCGCTCTCAAGCCCGGCGGCTGGTTGGTCATGGAAATCAGCGGGACGATCGCCGATTCAGTCACCACACTGCTGAACTCCTGGCAAAATGTCGCGATCAAGCCAGACCTGCAATCGATCCCCCGCGTCGTTCGCGCGCAAAAAAATCCTTGACAAGAGTCGCATGGCACTATACATTGCATTGCTAGGTATAGTGCCATGAAGATCATCAGCTCCAGGGTTGTCGAGCCGGAAAAGAACCAGTCTGCCGAACGGTGGGAGCAACAATTGCGCAAAGGCTCGCTTGAGATGGCCACTCTGGCCGCACTGTGGCCGGGGCGGCTCTATGGCCTCGAAATAATCCGCCGGTTCGAAGACAGCTCGCAACTCGCTCTGGCCGAGGGCACTATCTATCCCATTCTGAGCCGCCTCAAGAGCGAGGGCCTGCTGGCCTCGGAGTGGGTGGAGGCCGAGGCCGGCCATCCCCGCAAATACTATTGGCTCACCGCCGCCGGACGCACCCGCCTAAAACATATGGCTGACACCTGGACCGAGTTCTCGCGCGAGCTGGGCCGTTTGCTGAAGCCCGTAATCGGAGCACGCAAGGAAGAAGGGGTGACGAAATGAATCCATCGAAAGAGCAGGAACGGCAGATTGACAATTACCTGAGCAAGTTTCGCGAGAGTCTGCCGGAAATGTCGGTCGCGGACCGCGAAGAAATCGTCCGCGAGATCAGCGTGCATATTCGCGAATCTGCGCAGGAGGCGGACGGTAGCGTCGATGAAATTCTGCGCCGCCTCGGTCCGGCGGAAACTCTGGCTTCGCAGTATGAACAGGATCGCCTCATTCAGCGGGCCAGCTGGAGCATCTCCCCGTGGCTGATTCTGCAAGCTACGCTCGAACTGGCAAAAAGAGGGATGGAAGGCTTTGCCGTGCTTCTGGCGGTGATTACCGGCTACGCCCTCGGAGGCGGACTCGTGTTTACTGCAATCCTGAAGCCGATTTTCCCGCGCAACACTGGCCTGTGGATTGGGCCTGGCGTCTTCAACTTCGGATTCCACCTGCCGAGTGTTGCCGACCCAGTGCACGAAGTGCTGGGATGGTGGTACATTCCCGCGGCATTTTGGGTGGGATCATTTTTCTTGTGGCTCACGACGTATGGGATCCGCAAGTTTCTTCGACGGTCGAAGCAGCGCGCTCCGGTATTCGCTCGCAGCCAGATGGGGATGAGCCTGGTCTGAAGGTCGCGTTACCGCGGCACCGCAGCCGGCAGTATCTCTTCCACGTCCACAATGCTCGTAGGATACTGGCCCGTGTAGCAAGCCGAGCAGTAAGAAATCCTTTCTCCCTCGCCGCAGGCTTTCTTGAGTCCCTCGAGGGAGAGGTAGGCGAGCGAGTCGGCGCGAATGTATTCGCGAATCTCTTCGATCGATTTATTGGCGGCGATCAGTTGGCTCTTCGACGGCGTGTCCACACCGTAATAGCAAGGCGAAATCGTAGGCGGACACGAAATGCGCATGTGCACTTCCTTGGCCCCGGCACTGCGGATCATGCGCACGATCTTGCGGCTGGTAGTGCCGCGCACAATCGAATCGTCAATCAGCACCACGCGCTTGCCTTCCAAGAGCGAGCGCACCGGATTCAGCTTGAGCTTCACGCCGAAGTCGCGCACGCTCTGGCTGGGTTCGATAAACGTGCGCCCCACGTAGTGATTGCGGATCAGGCCAAAGCGGAACGGGATGCCGCTCTCGGCCGCGTAACCGACGGCCGCGGTTACTCCCGAATCCGGCACGGGGACCACAAGGTCGGCCTCCACCGGCGCTTCGCGGGCCAACTGCCGTCCGAGCTCTTCGCGGCTGGTCTGCACGGCGCGGCCGAACACCACGCTGTCAGGGCGCGAAAAGTAGACATGCTCGAAGATACAACTCGACTGCGGCGCGGCCGTCGAATAAAAACGCGAGCTGATGCCTTCCGGCCCCGCCACGACTATCTCGCCGGGCTTCACGTCGCGCTCATAAGTGGCGCCGATCAGATCGAAGGCGCAGGTCTCCGAGGCGAAGACGATGGTGTCGCGCTTCTCGCCTTCAAGCGCCGGAATGCGTCCCATGGCGAGCGGACGGAAGCCACGCGGATCGCGCGCCGCAATGATCCGGTCGGGAGTCATCAGCACCAGCGAAAACGCGCCTTCCACGCGCCGCAGCGCGTCCGCTATCGCCTCGGGCAAAGTGTGCTCCCGCGAAAGCGCGATCAGATGGACGATCACTTCGGTATCGCTATTCGTCTGAAATATCGATCCCTGGCGCTCCAGGCGGCTGCGAACCTCCATGGCATTCACCAGATTGCCGTTATGCGCCACCGCAATCGATCCCTTATTCGATTGCACCAGAATCGGCTGGGCGTTTAACAGCGCTGAGTCGCCGGCGGTCGAGTAGCGCGTGTGCCCGATGGCCAGCGTGCCGCGTATTTTCGAGAGCACATCTTCGGTAAAGATGTCGGCAACCGTCCCCATCGCCTTATGCACGCGCGAAGTCAGGCCGTCGGAGGTGACAATCCCCGCCGATTCCTGCCCGCGATGCTGCAAAGCATGAAGCCCCAGGTAAGCCAGCTTCTCGGCCTCAGGGTGAGCGAAGATCGCGACCACTCCGCACTCGTCGTGAAATTTGTCGGAAATCAGCATTTAGCAATTAGCCCTTAGCTCTTGCTTTGAGTTCGTCAATCCGCCGCCACCAACTCGGGATCAGTCCGCAAAATAGATTCCAGCGCCGATTCGTAAGCCTGGTCCAAATCCGCAACTGCCGTGGACACAACCACTTGCCCATCTAAGGAAATTTCCAGCCGATCCGGAATCGTCTCCCCCAAAACCTCCGCGGCGATTCCGTGCTCCTTTGCAATCTGTCGGATTCGCGAAACATTAGCCGGGTCGCACGACAGCACGATGCGGCTCGCATCTTCACCAAACAGCACAAACTCCGCGGGAAGTCCTTGCGAGGCAAGATTCACTCGCGCACCAACGTTCTTCGCAAATGCTTTTTCCGCCAGCGCGACTGCCAATCCACCATCCGAGCAGTCATGCACGGAATCCACCAGGCCCCGCTGAATCAATTCGATGACCGCCTTTTGCAGCGTGGCTTCTTTCTCCAGATCGAGTTCCGGAGGATATCCCCACAGCGCTCCCAGAATTTCTTTGGCGTATTCCGATGACCCGAACTCACTCTCTACATCGGTGATATCGGCTGCTTCGCCCGCGCGCAATAGCACGATCGTGCGTCCGAGCCGGGCAAAATGCATCTTCGCAGTTTTGCTGACGTCGTCGAGAATCCCCACAACTCCAAGCACGGGCGTGGGATAAATACCTTCGCCCAGCGTCTCGTTGTAGAAGCTCACATTCCCGCCGGTGATTGGAATCTCAAGTTCCTCGCAGGCTTTGGTGATGCCATCGATGGTTTGCGAGAACTGCCACATGATGTGCGGCTTCTCGGGGTTGCCGAAGTTGAGACAGTTGGTTGCGCCCACGGGAGTTGCGCCCGAACATGCCACTTTGCGCGCGGCCTCGGCAACGGCATGCATCGCGCCCAACCGCGGATCGAGATAACACCAGCGTCCGTTGCCATCGAGCGCCATCGCCAGCCCGCGCTGGGGGACATCTTCAGATAATCCCGGATTCGGATTCTTGATGCGGATCACGCCTGCATCTCCCGCGCCCGGAGCTTCGACCGTGTTGGTTTGCACCATGTGATCGTATTGCTGCCAAACCCAGCGTTTGCCGCAAATGTTTGGGCTGGCGAGAAGTTGCTTCAGGCTCCGCGTAAAGTCATGGTCGCTGCTGAACTTAATGTGCTCCGGCATTTCGCGCGGCACTGGAGGTTCCCAGCGCGCCAGCGGACGTTGGTACACGGGCGCGTCGTCAGTGAGGGCCTGATTCGGAATCTCGGCGACGACTTCTCCGTGCTGAAGCACGCGCAACTTGCTTTCGGTTGTGACCTTGCCAACTTCGACCGCATCGAGTCCCCATTTTTCAAAGACGCGAAAGACTTCCTGCTCCCGGCCTTTCTGGGCGACGAGCAGCATGCGTTCCTGCGACTCGCTCAGCATGATTTCATACGGAGTCATGCCAGTTTCGCGCTGTGGAACGAGGTCAAGCTCGATTTCGATGCCCACGCCGCCGCGAGCGCCCATCTCGCAGGTCGAGCAAGTGAGTCCGGCCGCGCCCATATCCTGGATTCCAACAATCGCTCCCGTCTGCATCGCTTCGAGGCAAGCCTCAAGCAGCAATTTCTCCAGAAACGGATCGCCTACCTGCACGTTCGGGCGCTTGGCTTCCGAAGCTTCGCTGAATTCCTCGCTGGCCATGGTCGCGCCGTGAATGCCGTCACGTCCGGTTTTGGCGCCAACGTAGATCACCGGATTGCCTTCCCCGGCGGCCCGTGCGTAGAAGATCTCGTCTTTGCGCACCAATCCCATGGCGAATGCGTTCACCAGCGGATTGCCGGAGTAGCACGGCTCGAATTTCGTCTCGCCGCCCAGGTTGGGCACGCCGAAGCAATTCCCGTAGGAGGCGACGCCGCTGACCACGCCTTCGAGAATGGAGTGGTTCTTGTGAATCGCTGGTTCGGTGGGAACTGGGTGTGTGGAGCGGGCAGTGATCGGGCCGAACCTCAGCGAGTCCATCACTGCTACCGGTCTCGCGCCCATGGTGAAGATGTCGCGCAGAATTCCGCCTACGCCAGTGGTTGCTCCTTGAAACGGTTCGATGAATGATGGGTGATTGTGCGACTCGATCTTGAAAGCGCAGGCCCAGCCATCGCCGATGTCGATGATCCCGGCGTTCTCCCCGGGCCCCTGCAGCACGCGCTTGCTGCGCGTGGGCAGGCGTTTCAGGTGCACGCGCGACGATTTGTAGGAACAATGCTCGCTCCACATCACGCTGAAGATGCCAAGTTCGGTAAGTGTGGGCTCGCGGTCACCAAGAAGCTGCTTGACCCTTTCGTACTCGTCAATGGTGAGGCCGTGCTGCCGGAGCGTCTCCGGAGAAAAGGCAGGAGTCATGGACGTGGTCATGGGGAAGTTCTATTGTAGCAAGTCGTTGGTCGTTGGCCGTTAGTCGTTGGCAAAACCCTTAGCGTCGTAGTCATCGGCGAACGGCTAACGGCTGGCGACCGACGGCTTAACGTTTTCAATGACTTATCTGCAAGCTATTTACGAAAGCAGGAGCAGGATGCAAGAGATCGGGACGCGATGTCCTTTGTTTTCATCGTGCGATTTGGAAGTTGTTGAAAACAGGCGCGGGACTTGCCGCCACTGGGTTTTATTCCAACTGAGTCAAATGCAGGATGCCTCTGGAATGCACAGATTTGGCTGCTGAGCGCTTCCGACTGCTCCGGTGACGCCAAAGGTCGTCCGCCGAATTGGTTGGCCTTAAATCGCCTCTAATGAGAAATTCTTCGCAAGTCGTTGAAATTGTTTGCAACTCGTTGAACTTATCCAGAAGCTATTGAAAACATTCATCTCACGCCGCAACACAAGTCGAAGTCAACCTTCCAACCCTGCTGTCCGTTCCGGTAAGATGCCAGCCAGATGAAATCCATCATCGTAGGAACGGCGGGACACATCGATCACGGGAAGACGGCGCTGGTGAAAGCGTTAACCGGGATCGACGCGGATCGGCTCGCGGAAGAGAAGCGGCGTGGCATCACCATTGACCTTGGCTTCGCGCACATGGACTTGCCCACGCCCACGGGCGAGACTTTGCGCCTGGGCTTTGTCGATGTTCCCGGGCACGAGCGTTTCGTCCGCAATATGCTGGCTGGCGTGGGCGGGATTGACCTGGTGCTGCTGGTGATCGCGGCGGATGAAGCAATCAAGCCGCAGACGCGGGAGCATTTTGACATCCTGCAACTGCTTGGGGTGCAGCGCGGCATCACCGTACTGACCAAATCCGATGCGGTGGATGCGGAGACGCTCGAGGTGGTGCGACTGGAAGTGGAAGAGTTTGTGCGCGGCAAGTTCCTGGGAACCTCGAAATCTCCAATCGTCGCCGTGAGTTCTTTGACCGGCGCTGGATTGGAAGATCTGAAGCGGGCGATTGCCGTGGCTTCGGCCGAAGTGCAGCCGCGAGATTCGCATGCGATCGCGCGGTTGCCGATCGACCGGGTTTTCACGATGAAGGGGTTTGGCACAGTCGTGACGGGAACACTGGTGGCCGGCACGATTCGCCGCGAAGACGAGATGGAAGTTTTCCCGATGGGGCGGCGAGTGCGCGTACGCGGCGTGCAGGTGCACGGGCGAATCCGCGGAGGCCGCGGTCGCTGGTCAGAGAACTGCCTTAAACCTCGCGGGGGCGAGCACAGAAGACTTGTCGCGCGGCATGACCCTGGCGCCTCCCGCCACGTTCGAGGCAACACGGCGGGCGGATGTGCGGTTGCGCCTGTTGTCTTCGGCGCCTCGTGCTCTGAAGGACCGGGCGCGGGTCCATTTTCATTCGTACACGATGGAAGCCGTCGCGGAGGTTGTGCTGCTTGAGACGAAGCAAATCGCACCCGGCGAAGAGGCGTTTGCGCGGCTGAAGCTGCCGGAAAAGGCGCTGCTTCTGCCCGGAGACCGGTTTATCATCCGGCAATTTTCCCCGGTGGTGACGATTGGCGGCGGAGTTGTGCTGGACGCGGCTCCGATTCCACGTATGCCTGGACATGGGGACTTCCTGCAAGTTCTGGCAGACGGCAATGAGGAAGCGATTGTGAGAGCGCGGATCGCCCGGAGGCATCACGAAGGAATTTCTATCTCTCGACTTGTGGCCGAGACTGGCTGGGCGAAGAACGTCATCGAGTTATGTCTGGCTCAGGCGCTGCGCACGGGCGGGGTGGTGCGCGCCGGCGAGCGCTTCCTGTATCGACCTGCACTGGAGTCTTTGAAGCTGCACATCGTAAAGACGGCCGAAGATTTTCATAAGAAGAATCCTCTTGTGGGCGGGATCAGCAAGGAAGAGTTGCGGGCGCAAGTGGATGCGATTCCGGAAGTGTTCGAGACGGCCGCTGCCATGCTGGCCGGAGAAAAGAAGCTCGAAGTTGTTGGAGACCTGGCGCGATTGCCGGGGCGTGGAGTGGCCATGAAAGACGAAGAGGCCGAATCGAAGAAGAAGATTGAGGACGCGTTTGCCTCGGCGGGTTTGAAGGTTCCCGCGCTCCAGGAAGTGATTGCGGGGCTGAAGGTGGACAAGGTGCGGGCGCACAAGATTGTGACTTTGCTGCTGCGCGACAAGATCCTGATCAAGGTCTCCGACGAACTGGTTTTTCATCGCAGCGCGCTGGAGGAGTTGCGGCGGCGGATGACGGTCTACAAAGTGAAGTCACCAAAGATTGATGTCGCGAAATTCAAGGAACTGACCGGAGTGACACGCAAGTATGCCATCCCTCTGCTGGAATACCTGGATCGCGAGCGGGTCACCAAACGCGTTGGGGATGCGCGAGAGATTCTGTAGCCGGTTGGCCGCGGATTTACACGAATTAACTCGGATATATCAATATCTTGGGTCATCCGCGCAAATCCGCCTGGATCCGTGGCTGCCTTAGATTTTCTCCACCGGGAATTCGACTTCCAGGCCTAAGGGGTCGGTCACGCGATTTGTGAGATTGGCGAGACCCGCGAGTATGTGGATGTCGACGATCTCGGGATCGGAGAAATGTTTCTTCAGTTGTTCGAAGTCCGCATCCCTGATTTCGTGCGGGGCTCGCGTCAGTTTCTCGATATAGGTCAGCGCCGCGAGCTCTTTCTCGCTATAGCGCGAGTAGTTTCCTGACTTGAGAGCGGTCCAGTCTTCGGCGGTAAGGCCGACTCGCTTCGACGATGCCACGTGGTGCTGCGCGCAGTAGTGACAATCGTTGATGAGGGAGACGCGGAGGTAAATGAGTTCGTACAACTTGCGATCGAGGGAGCGTCCCACGCTGGCGTAGAAGCTCAGAAAATTCTTAAGCATCTGGGGGCGATGGGCGAGGGCTTTCTGGACGTTGCCGGGCTTGCCCCGAAGCGTCTTCTCATAGATCTCCCTCACTTCGGGACCTGCGTCTTCTGGGCTGATCAGGCTGATGCGTGCCATCGAATCCTCCGAGACTAAATGAAGTCTCTTCGGTGTTCATCATCGCAGATTGGCCAAGCTTGTGCAGGGGGAAACAGGCTGCTCATGAAAGGAGCCTCCCTAGCCGATAGTAAAGAGCAGGAGGTCCGGCAATGAGCAGGTGGACGTTGGTTGTGCTGCTGGCTTGCATGGGACCATCGGCAGGCCACGCGCAGGCGACTTCCGATTCCGCTGTCGGATCGAAGATCATTGCGTTGGAGAATTTGTGGAATCAGGCTGTCGAGTCGAAGGACCTAAAGGCGCTAGACGCGATCCTTGACGAGGCTTTCGTCTACGTCGACGCGGACGGCCGGCTGCTGTCAAAGGTGGAGGTGTTGGCGGACGTAAAGGCGGCCCATGGGCTCCAAGTTTCATCGGACTCGATGGCAGTGCACCTGCATGGTGACACAGCGGTGGTTACCGGAATTTACAAAATAACTGGTGTGGAGCGCGGAAAGCCATTCGCGCGACGAGAGCGTTTCGTAGATACCTGGCGGTACAAGAACGGGTTGTGGGTTTCGATTGCGAGCCTGACAACGCCGCTCGCGTCGTGAGGCCAAAGCGTGGGACTCGCCTTTTTCCGATGTCCGGAGACAGGGGGCGAATCCAATGAAAACAACAGGCCTGCTGTTCATTCTGGTCTGCGCGATGTCGCTGTCCGTTCCCGCACAAACCGCCCCTGAGGATGACGATGCGCAGACAATTCGTAGTCTGGAGCATGCATGGTTCGAGGCACAATCACACAACGACAACCGGGCGCTGGACCTGATCTTCGATAATGCTCTGGTGTACATGGAATATGGGAGGTTGATATCGAAGGGAGATTACCTGTTGCGCGTAAGGTCGGCAAAGCCACAGCTGGAACAAATCGTAATGGAAGCCATGACGGTGCACACGTTTGGAAGCACCGCCATCGTGGTCGGGTCCTACCGCGAAACGGGCGTAAAAGACGGGAAGTCATTGCTGCAGCGCTGGCGCTTTGTTGATACCTGGGTGTACGAGAAGGGGCGTTGGATGCTGGTCGCGGCGGGAGCCGCACCCCTATCGAAGTAGCCTCCCGCGTGGAGAGCGAGTCACGTCGATCCGATACTGATGTATTCTTCTCTCCTGATGCTCCAGATTCGTCCTGCGACGGTTGAGGATGTGGGGCTGCTGCGGGCTCTTATCCGCGATGCACAGCGGAGATTAGTGGAGAAGGCACTGTGAGCGCTCAAGTACGCATTGTCGGAGCGGGGTTGGCCGGAGCGGAGGCGGCGTGGCAGTGTGCGCGTCGAGGCGTGGAAGTGGAGTTGTTTGAGATGCGGCCGGTGCGGTCGACGCCGGCGCACCAAACGGCGGACTTTGCGGAGTTAGTGTGCTCGAACTCGCTGAAGTCAGATAGCGAGAACACCGCTCCGTGGTTGCTGAAGGAAGAAATGCGGCGTGCGGGGTCGCTGCTGCTGCAAATTGCGCGGGAGTGTGCGGTTCCGGCGGGGCATGCGCTGGCAGTGGATCGAGTCGCATTTGCGGCGAAGGTGACGGAGGCGATTTCGCGGGAGCCGCTGATCACGGTGCGGCGGGAAGAAGTGACTTTCGTCGAAGAATCGGGTCCGCAGATCACCATCATTGCTACCGGGCCTTTGACTTCGGAGGCGCTGGCGGAGGAGATTGCGCGGTTGAGTGTTGGGGTGGAAGAGTCAAAACCTGAGCGGGCGAGTCGCCCGCTCCCACGCGAACATGACGTCACCCCAAATCCACATTTGTATTTCTATGATTCGATCAGTCCGATTGTGGAGGCGGATTCGATCGACATGTCGCGCGTGTATATGGCGGCGCGATATGACAAGGGGTCGGCGGATTACATCAACTGTCCCATGACGCGGAGGATTACGACCGGTTCTACGACGCGCTTCTGGCGGCGCAGTCGGTCGAGGAGCGCGATTGGGAGAAGTTGAATTACTTCGAGAGCTGCCTGCCCATTGAGGAGATCGCGCGGCGCGGGCGCGACACGCTGCGCTTTGGGCCGATGAAGCCGGTGGGGTTGAATGATCCGCGCACGGGGCGAATGCCTTATGCCGTGGTGCAGTTGCGGCAGGAAAATCTGCGGGCGGATTCCTACAACCTGGTGGGCTTCCAGAATCATTTGAAATTTGGCGAGCAGGCGCGCGTGTTGCGGCTGATTCCGGGTCTCGAGAATGCGCGCTTCCTCCGCTACGGACAAATTCATCGCAACACCTATATCAATTCGCCGGCGTTGCTGCGGGAGACGCTGCAAATGAAAGCGCATCCGCGAATTTTATTTGCCGGACAGATTTGCGGTGTGGAAGGCTATGTGGAATCGATTGCGACCGGGTTGATGGCAGGAATGCATGCAGCGGCGCTGGCGCTCGGCGACGAAGCTGTGCCTCCACCGCGGGCTTCCGCTTTTGGTTCGCTGACGCATTATGTGATCCATGCGGACGCGAAAAATTTCCAGCCGGCGAACATCACCTTTGATCTCTTGCCGGCGCTTGGAGAAAAAGATCCGCGACCGGAAAGAGCGGCATCGGTTGCAGTGTGAGTTGGCATTGAAGCAATTTGACGAGTGGATGGAACGCGCCGGGGCAACGCTTACGGCTGGTAGACCTTGAATCGCTGAGGACGCGGAGAACGGCCGCGGAGAACGCGGAGAAATGCCTTCTGCGGCACAAGTCGAGATCCGTCGTGCCGGGCAGGAAGATGCGCCGGTGATTGCAGCCGTGCTGCATGAATCATTCGTGGAGTTCAAGGTTCTTTACACGGAGGGCGGCTTTGCCGCAACCACTCCCGGCGCGGGGCAGGTTCTCGTGCGCATGCGGGAGGGGCCGGTTTGGGTGGCGCTGCGCGGGGGCGTAGTGATGGGTACGGCGGCTGCCGTTGTAAAAGGCGAATCGGTTTACGTTCGCGGTATGGCCGTCCTGCCGGCCGCGAGAGGGTTGGGAGCGGGCGCGAAGCTCCTGCAACAGATCGAGGACTGGGCGGCCAGCCAAGGGCGCAATCGGCTTTTCCTTAGTACAACACCATTCCTCGACTCGGCCATCCGTCTTTATGAAAAATCGGCTTTCGGCCGATGGATGGCAGCCTTCACGATCTGTTTGGCACGCCTTTGTTCACGATGGAGAAGGTCGTCTGAGCAGCCGCATTTTCCTGCAACAACATGCCGCTCCTGTACGTATCCATATAGCGAGGGGATACTCCGGCTTGCAGGCTTACTTTCCTGAGCCGGTCGCGTCCAACCAACTGAAGAGCTATGACCCTGCGAGATCTTTTCCACGATGTGTTGCGCACGTTGTGGGCGCACAAGCTGCGTGCGTTTCTGACCATGTTTGGCATCGCCTGGGGGATCGTTTCGATCGTGTTGATGGTGGCCGCGGGCGAGGGCCTGCGCAAGGGACAGGAAGAGCAGGCGAAGAACCTGGGCAAGGACATCATGATTGTGTTCCACGGACGGACCAGCCTGCAGGCGGGAGGAACGCACGCCGGGCGGCAGGTGCACTGGGAGGATGAAGATTTACCGGTGGTCCAGGCGGAAAGTCCTGACTGTCAATACGCTATTCCTGAGTTGGAGCAGGACACGGTGCGAGCGCACAGTAACTTCAACAATGCTGCGTTCACGGTGACTGGATCGCATCCGCAGTTTGCTTATATTCGCAGTCTTGACGTCGGCCAGGGCCGCTTCTATGACTGGGACGACATGCGCGAGGCGCGGCGTGTGGCATTTTTGGGATCGGATGCCGCCAAACAACTGTTCCCCGGCCGGAATCCAGTGGGAGACAACGTTTATCTGAATGATTTCCCCTTCGTTGTGATCGGGGTGATGGCGAAGAAGAAACAAGATTCCAGTTACGACGGCTGGGACGTCAACAAGATCTTCATACCGT
Organism: uncultured Acidobacteriaceae bacterium; assembly: GCA_963850805.1. Lineage (GTDB taxonomy): Bacteria > Acidobacteriota > Terriglobia > Terriglobales > Acidobacteriaceae > Sulfotelmatobacter. The sequence goes on from CAWKNF010000016.1 coordinate 14,514, forward strand.
TTTCCGCCATGCGGCGCGACTTTCCCGACAAGCCTCCGGCAACGCCCACTACTTTCGATCAACTCCTGGTAACGCCGAAGTCGGTGGAGCAGCATGAGGCCTGCAAACACGAAGTGCGCGTCGCTCTGGCACGCATGCATCGCTATGACCCGAGCGATAAGGAGGCTTGCCCTATCTGGGACACGGTGCAGGAAGCGCAAGCCTTCAAGACGATGACGGACGGCATGAAGTACTTTCTGGGCGCCGTGGGAATCGTGACGCTATTGCTGGGCGGCATCGGGGTCATGAATGTGATGCTGGTGGCGGTGCGCGAGCGGACGCGCGAAATTGGCGTGCGCAAAGCGCTTGGCGCCCCATCGGCCACGATTCTGCGGCAGTTTTTCGTGGAGGCGCTGATCATCGCATTGTTGAGCGGTGCGATTGGGCTGGGAGTTGCATTCGGATTTTGCGCGCTGGTGAACCTGCTTCCCATGCCGGATTTCTTTGCGGGACTGCTTCCGGACTGGACCTCGGGACTGGTTGCCGCGGGGTTGCTGGGGACGATTGCGGTGGCGGCGGCGCTGTATCCGGCACGCAGGGCGGCGTCGATTGATCCGATCGAGGCCCTGCGGTATGAAGCGGGAGGGTAGGGAGAATTTGTAATTTCGTAATTCTGTAATTTGGTAATTTCAAACCTGTGCACGAGGCGGCCATCGCAGATCTTGAAATTACAAAATTACCCAATTACCAAATTTGTTCATGCTGGTCGAAATCATTCTCGAAGCCTGGGTCGCGCTGAAGCGAAACCTGACGCGCAGCTTCCTCACGATGCTTGGAATCGTGTGGGGGATTGCGACGGTGACGCTGCTGATCGCGTATGGCAGCAGCTTCCGCGGCGTGCTGGTGCATGGCTTCGACGCCTTCGGCAAGAGCGTGGTGATTTGCTGGCCGCAGCAAACCAGCGAGCAGCCGGGCGGACAGCGCGCCGGGAAGAAAGTCGTCATCGAGCAAGCCGACGTGGATTTGGTGAAAGCCACCGCCCCCCTGGTCCGGCATGTGTGCCGCGAAACCGTGAACCGGCCGGGGATTGCTTATGGCGACCGCATGGTGGGGACGGCGGCAGTTCGGGGTGTTTGTCCTGAATATGGTGAGATGCGGAATGAAGTGCCCTCCCAAGGTCGATGGATCGATGCGGGGGACGAGCTGGAGCGGCGGCGAGTGATCTTCCTGGGCGGCCGCATCAAGGAGCAACTTTTCAGCGGGCGGCCTGCAATTGGCGAAACGGTCGAAGTGGGCGGCGTACGCTTCGCCGTCATCGGGGTGATGGCGCGCAAGATTCAGCTCAGCAATTATTTCTCGAGCGATGATGACTCGGCGTGGATTCCCTACTCAACCGCCGGCGATCTGTGGAACACGCGCTATGCCGCAGTGTTACTGTTTCAGCCCATCGCGCCGCAGTTTGAAAAGAAGGCAATGGCGCAGGTGCTGGCGGCGGTGGCAACACGACAGGGCTTTTCACCGACCGATCCGAAAGCGTTCCTGATGTTCGGCCGGGATGAATTCCGTCCAGTCATCGACGCACTGACCATTGGTCTGCAAGTATTGCTCGCTTTCGTTGGCACACTGACCCTCGGGATCGGCGGCGTGGGCGTGATGAACATCATGCTGGTCTCAGTGGACGAACGTATTCGCGAGATCGGGCTGCGCCGGGCGCTGGGCGCGCGCAAGCGGCACATCAAGCTGCAGTTCCTGGCGGAGACGTTATTGATTATGGTGCTGGGGGGCGCGATCGGCGTTCTGCTTTCCTATGTCATCGCCTGGGCGGTGGGTACGCTGCCCATGATGGGTCCGCTGTTTGAAGACGAATCCGGGCAGGGCGATATTCACCTGCGGATTTCCATCATGACGGTTATGCATCTCGAGCGCCGTATTGCTGGTGGTGGGCGTAATCAGCGGCATGGTTCCGGCTATGCGGGCGTCGAAACTGGATCCGGTCGAAGCGCTGCGCTACGAGTGAATGCAGAAGTAAGAAATATCGGCAAAGTATTTCCACTTCTGCGTCCTGACTTCTTTACTTCTGCATTTTCTTCTGCGTTTCTGAATTCATTTGACCCGCCTGTCTATTTGCAGTACCTTGCTTGCCATTCGAATTATTTCGAGGTGCAGGCTTGCCATTCTCCGCTGTGGACGCAATTTCTCCCGCCTTTGAGCATACAAAGCGGCAGCTCTTGCAACCCTTTCGCATAGGCCAATGGGTTCGGCTGGCCATTGTGGGATTGCTGGCCGGGGAACTCAGCTCCGGCGGATTTAAAGTGCCCAACTTCTCCAACTTCAACCTTCCGCGGCGCCCCGGCACGCAACATTTTCTGGCTCCAGGTTTCGGGTCCACAGGTTTCGGGGGGATGGACCCCACGCTGCTCGCTGGATTGATCGCAGTGCTGGTGGTTGCTGCGTTCGTGCTGGGCATTTTGCTGATGTATATAAGCAGCGTCATGCGCTTCATTTTGTTCGATAGCGTGCTGGCGAAGGAATGCCACATTCGCCAGGGATGGAGCCGGCGTCAGGCTCCGGGATTGCGCTATTTCATTTGGAAGCTGCTTTATACGCTGGCGACGTTCGGCGTGCTCATCGTCCTGATAGGAATTCCGCTGGGTTTTGCCTTCGCCGTGGGATGGCTCAACGATCCCAAGCAGCATTTGGTTCCACTGGTGCTGGGCGGTATCGCACTGTTTTTCGCGCTTGTGATTTTCCTCATCGCAATGTCCGTGATTTATGTGCTGACCAAGGACTTCGTCGTGCCGCAAATGGCGCTGGAAGAGATTGGGGCGATGGAAGGCTGGAGCCGGCTTTGGAAGATGATAAAAGCCGAAAAAGTCAGTTATGCGGGCTATGTGGGAATGAAGATCGTGCTGGCGATTGGAGCGTCGATTATCCTCGGCATTGTAGGCTTCATTTTTGCTCTGATCATCTTGATTCCGGCCGTGGGAGTGGCGGTCGCCGCAGTGCTGGGCGGGAAAGCGGCAGGGCTGGGCTGGACGGTCGCCACGATCACACTGGCCGTGGTCGCCGTGTGTGTGCTTGTGGCCGTTTTTCTTTTTGTGACGGCGCTGATTTCCGTGCCCGCGATCGTATTCTTTCCCGCCTACTCCATTTATTTCTTCGCCGCGCGTTATCCGAAGCTGAGCGCTGTGCTCTACCCCGCGCCGCCGGCTCCGGCTGCGCCTCAGTTTCCTCCGGGCACGCCTCCTCCGTATGAGCCTCCGCCGTTACCGCCCACACCCTCGCCGATCGGATAGGGCGAAGGCGGTTCACTGCGGCGGATTCTTCAGTTCGGCGTCGCGTCCATGCGGCCATGAAAAGCGGCGGCCGATGATGCATTTCACGATCAAGTGATCGGTGGAACGCGTAGCACCGACACCGACGCCGAAGTTGAACTCCCACTGCGGGCCGAAGTCGACATCGATCGAAGGAAAGAACTGCTGCTGCTGATCTCTGAGTGCATCGAAGCCGGTGAGTGAGCCATAGGACGCATAGTATTCCAGCCCACCCGCAATCTTCTTAGTGAAGTCGTAGCTGACCTTCACGTTGGGCGAGAACTCTACACCCTTGTTCACGCTTTGGCCGTGCCAGGAGCGGTCGAGCGCGGGATTGAACGACAAATACCACCGGCCGATTTTCTTGTCGATGATGGGGCGAATCTCCCAGGTCCAGGTATCGGGAGAAAAAGCGGCGCGCTGGTAGCCAATCTCGTTCGACAGGCTTACGCCCACGGGCCAATGCCATTTCTCCGGAATGCGCACGCGCGGGCGGATGTGGTCGCCCACCCACTGCCATCCGCCGTCCGATTGAATGCTGGTAAAGACGTAAAAGCCAACTTCTGCCCAGTCGTTGATTCCCTGCGTGATTTCAAGGGTCTCGTGCTCGGCGTGGTTGGAGGGGAGCACTCCGTCCTCGACAGTCTTGCTGCCCTCGACCGTGAAATTGGAGTGGATCTCAAACATGGTGGAGCGGGGAGCGACCGTCTCAGAACCATAGACCTGGATTTCATAGTTGTCTTGCGCATCGGCAATCGGGACGAGAGCCCACGCAAAGAAAATAGCGGCAAGAAAGGCAAGGATGGCAGGGCGAGCCGTACGCGCCATGTCTAAGTATATCGTCCGCGTAGGCACTTATCATCGGTGCAGGGAACTCTCGTGTTGCTGCGGGTGTCTGATGTTGCAGACACGCGTGCCAAAGAAAAGCCGAGGAGGGTTCCCATGTCGTTCTCAATGGGCGGAGGTGCGCGCGGACCTGAGATTAACGTTACGCCGCTGATCGATGTGCTGCTGACCCTGATCATTGTCTTCATGGTCGTTGTGTCGATGGACAAGGAGCAGGGCGAGACAACGCAGATTCCGCAGCCGGATCAGAAGCCGATGGAAAACATTGCTCAGCCGCGTACGGTGGTCATTCAGGTGGTGTCGACGAAGGAAGATCAGCCGCCGAGCGTGAAGATCAATCAGGACGAGGTGCGGTGGGAGGATCTGGAACAGCGGCTCGCGGAAATCTATTTGAAGCGTGCGGAGAAAGTGGCGTTTGTGCGCGGCGATGCCGATGTTGACTTCCAGTACGTGGCCGAGGTGATCGACGTGGCGCATCACGCCGGCGTCGAGCGCGTGGGGTTGCTAACTATGGATCGGGAGGTGGCGGGAGAGTAGACGCCTGCGGCTTAATTCCTCGCCCGATTCTTAATCCAAATCGGCGTCCCCAGGAAGCCGAAGGCCTTCCGGATCTGATTCTCCAAAAAGCGCTGGTAAGAGAAGTGCAGCTTCACGGCGCGGTTGGTAAAGAGCACGAATGTCGGCGGGGCGACCGAGGCCTGCGTCATGTAGAGAATTTTTACGCGCGAGCGCATGGGGACGGAGGCGCGCTCGAAATCCACAGTCTCGATGAAGCGGTTCATGGCTGAGGTGGAGATGCGCTTGCGCCGCTCGGTGGCAACCTGTTCGAGTAGCGGAAAGATTCTCTCCGTGCCTTTGCCGGTTTGGGCTGAGATAAAAACGATGGGCGCGTAGTTCAGGAACTTGAGATCGTCGCGCAGGCGCTCTTCGTAGGCGTCACGGTCGCCGGGGCGCTTGCTCTCGCGCATGCGCATGGCCTTTGACGGCCTGCCGGGTTGTTGCGCGCCCCCGGTGACGAGATCCCATTTGTTCACGACGATGATCATCGAGCGTCCGCTCTCGTGAGCATAGCCGGCGATGGCGGCGTCGAGCTGGCTGACGCCTTCAGTCGCGTCGATGACGAGCAGCGCAATGTCAGCGCCTTCCAGGTGCTTGCGCGCCATCACGACCGAAAGTTTCTCCGCCATAAGGTGGGTCTTGCCCTTGCGGCGAATTCCGGCGGTATCGATGAAGCGGAAGCGGCGTCCATCGCGCTCCACAATTTCGTCGACTGCGTCGCGCGTGGTGCCGGGGATGGGCGACACGATGGCGCGGTCGGAAGCCGTAAGGCAATTCAGCAGCGTGGACTTGCCGACATTGGGATGGCCGATGATGGCGACTTTGGTTTCGTAGACCGGTTCCGGTTCTGTTGCTAATTCATCATCCGCTTGAAGCCGTTCCTGTGTTTCGTCTGTATCCCCTGTGGTTATGTCTTTGGCCGGCGGCGGCAAGATCTCAAACACAGCATCCAGAAGATCGTCGATGCCGCGCCCGTGCTCGGCGGAAATCGGAAACATCTGGTTGATTCCCAGACGATGGAATTCGTCCACGATATGCGCCTGCTTTTCCGTGTCGGCTTTGTTGACGGCGAGAAAAAGCGGGCGATTCGTCTTGCGCAACAGGCGAACCAATTCGAGATCTGGCGCGGCGACATTCGCCCGGCCATCGACGACCATGACGATCGCCGCGGCTTCATCAAGTGCCACTCGCGCCTGGCGGAAAATTTCCGACGGAATGAAGTCCTTGTCCTCCGGAATAATTCCGCCAGTGTCGATGATGCGGATTTGGCGACCGCGCCACTCGGCGTCTCCGTAGAGGCGGTCGCGGGTGATGCCGGGCTCGTCGCCGACGATGGCGCGGCGCGAACCTACGATGCGGTTGAACAGCGTGGACTTGCCTACGTTGGGGCGGCCCACGATGGCGAGTGTCGGTACGCCGGCTGCGGTAGTGGCGAGAGTGCTGGTCGAGTTGTAGGTGGGCTGGGTCAATGGGTCGAGTCGAAATGCGCGGCAACCAGTGCTGATCGCCCGGAACCCTTATTATAGAGACTCCCGTGGCTCCAGGTTCCCAACCCGTGTCTCCAGCCACGCCGACTCGCTCCGCGACCGGCGGCAAGGACGCATCTCTTTATCAATTCTTCTCTCCAGGCGGAGTGCTGGCGCGCACGCATCCCGCGTATGAATTCCGGCGCGGGCAGTTGCAGATGGCGCAGGCGGTCGAGCAGGCGATGGAAGAAAAGCGGCATTTGATTGTGGAAGCCGGCACCGGCACAGGAAAAACGCTGGCGTATTTGATGCCGGTGATCCGCTCAGGCAAGCGCGTCATCATCTCGACGGGTACCAAGAATCTGCAGGAACAACTTTTCTACAAAGATATCCCTTTTCTCGAGCGGTCGTTGTTTGGAGAACCGGCTTCCGGCGGCGAAAGCTCGAACCGGCGGCTTTCCGTCTGCTACATGAAAGGCCGGAACAATTATTTGTGCCGCAAAAAGCTTTACGACCTTACTGATCAGCCCGTGCTCAGCGGGTTAGAGGAGATTGAGCAATATCGCGCCATTGCCGCGTGGGAGAAGACGACCGCGACTGGCGACCGCGCGGAACTTGCCGAGCTTCCCGAAACCAGCGCGCTCTGGCACAAACTGGATGCGCGTTCGGAGGCGTGCATCGGGCAGAAGTGCAAAGAGTGGGAGCGGTGCTTCATCACCGAGATGCGGCGGCGCGGGATGGAGAGCGACATTATTATCGTGAATCACCACCTGTTCTTCGCCGATCTCGCCATCAAGCTGCAGGCCGAAGGCGCACCAGACGCGGGCATCCTGCCGGAAGCGGCGGCGGTGATTTTCGATGAAGCGCACGAACTGGAAGACGTCGCGGGAAACTACTTCGGAATCTCGGTGAGCAACCTGCGAGTAGAAGATCTGGCGCGGGATGTAGAAGCCTCATTGCAGCATAACCGGATGCTCTCGGCATCGCTCTCAGGAGCGCTGGGAAGTTTGCGGGAGCGTTCGCAATTTTTCTTCTCGCTCTTGCCGCCCGGGGAGGGGCGTTTCGCGTTCGACACGCGGCGCGAGTTTCTCGAAGAAAACGGAGACGAGTTCCTCGCGCTCAATCAGGCGCTGACGCGGCTGGCAGGGGAACTCGAAGGTTTGCCGCAGAAGCCGGAGGAGATTTTCAATTTTGTGCGGCGAGCGCAGGAACTTCAGGTGCAACTGGGCTTCGCCATGGAGTCCGACGATCGCAACACGGTGTTCTGGATTGAGAGGAGGGGCGGAAGAATCAATTCACCACAGGGACACCCTTCGGCTTCGCTCAGGGCAGGCTCCGTCACAGAGAAAACCCGCGAAGTGTCTCAGGGCTTTCGTGGTAGCAGGCAGAATGTTTTCTTGCAGGCTACGCCAATCGATGTCGGCCCGATCCTGCGCGAGTGCCTATGGTCGAAGCTGGAATGCGCGGTGCTCACTTCGGCGACGCTCGCGGTCGGCGGAGGATTCGAATACATCCGGCAGCGGCTGGGGTTGGAGCACGCGCGCGAGTCGGTACTGCTTTCGCATTTCGACTACGAAAATCAGGCGCTGTTTTATGTCCCGCCAGATCTGCCCGATCCGCGCACGCCACAGTTTACGGCGCTGGCGGCGGGGCGCATTCGCAAACTGCTGGAGATAACGCGCGGTCGCGCCTTCGTGCTCTTCACCAGCTACGCGCAGATGAATGACATTTACCAGCGACTGCTGGGCGAGATGGAGTTTCCAATGCTGCGGCAGGGCGATGCGCCGAAGAGCGCGCTGCTCGAGGAATTCCGGCTGACGCCGAATGCGGTTCTGTTTGCGACTTCGTCGTTCTGGCAGGGCGTGGACGTGCAGGGCGAGCAGTTGAGCTGCGTGATCATTGATCGCCTGCCGTTCGCCGTGCCGAGTGATCCGGTCGTAGCCGCACGGGTGAAGGCGATTGATGCCGAAGGCGGCAACGCATTCTTCCAGTATCAGGTGCCGGCCGCGGTGATCACGCTGAAACAAGGCTTCGGACGCCTGATCCGCTCGCTGCACGACCGCGGCCTGCTGGTGCTGCTCGACAATCGAATCCTCAAGAAGCAGTACGGACGAGTGTTCATCGAGAGCCTGCCGACTTACACGAAGACTACGGAGATGCGGGTGGTGGAGGAGTTTTTCGGAGTGCAGGAATAGGGACGCCTCAACTTAATCATACCCAGCCTGCCGGGGCATCCTCACACATACTCCCGCTCCGCGCGCCGAATCTCCCGATACCGTTCGAACACTTTCCTCTGACTTTCCAGCCCCAGCGCGGAGCGGATCGAACTTCCCCGGAAAGTGTGGCCCAGCATCTTCCACCCTGTCGTCAGAACAAACCTAGGATCATGTTTCAGCGCGACCGGGATGTGGTGAAGCTTCATCCAGCGCTCGGCCTTCCAGCGCATAAATTCGACTTCTTCTGCGGGCAAATGCTCCGTGCGCACCACGGCGGTGGTGCCGTCGTATTCCTCGAGGCGCTCATTCATGATCAAACCCTGATCGCGGAAGTCTTTCGTCATGGGCGTGCGCGGATACGGCGTGGGATGCTGAATATAAGGCCAATCCACATAGCGGCGCGCGAATTCAAGATTGGCTTCAATGGATTCGCGCGTGTCGCCAGGACTGCCCACGATCAATCCTCCGACCACATACATCTGGTTGCGGCGGATGTAATCGATAGCTTTGAGTGTGGCGTTTCCGGTGTTGTGCCCGTTCGTGCGCTCAGTGTTCTTGGCCGAGGCTTTGAGAAATTGCAGATCGCTCTCAAGGATGTTTTCAATGCCGAGAAAAACATAGCGGAATCCAGCGCGCCGCATCAGCGGGGCAAGAGTGTCTCCGTGATTGGCGATAGCCGAGGTCATGGCTTGCACGAAGTAATCGATCTTGTGCAGTCCGGCGGCGATGATAGCCTCGCACAGTGCCTCGAATCGCCGCACGTTCAGCGTGATGTTGTCGTCAACTAGGAAAATAGTCCGAGCGCCGTGATCGTAAGCGTCGCGAATGTCGGCCAGCACGCGGTCGAATGAGTACGTATGGAAGTTGCGCCCGCGCATCTCGATGATCGAGCAGAAACTGCAATCGAAGGTGCAGCCGCGCGAAGTCTCGATTACGTCCACCTGGCGGCCGATCATCGTATATCCCTGGAGCACGCGCGCATCGCGGTTTGGCGGGCGGATTTCTTTATCTTCGAGCCGGTGCGGCGGCCGGGCCGGGTTGTGCACCCAGTTGTCGCCGTTTTTCCACGACAAACCGCCGATCTGCTCGACCCCCGAGCCCTGCTCGAGCGCGCGCAACAGTTCGCGGAAAGTAACTTCGCCCTCGCTGCGCACCAGATAATCGACGCCCATATTCTCGTAAGCTTCGGGGGCAAGGCTGGGATCGTATCCACCCACCACAATCTTCACTCCGGGTCGAAGAGCGCGCACCAGGTCGATAATGCGGCCCGCGGTACGGCGCTGAAATGTCATGATGGAGAGTCCGACGACCTCAGGGTCCAACTCCTGGACAAGCCTCGTCACAGTTTCACGAACCTCGCGGTGAGCCAGAATTAAATCAGCCACGGCCACGCGGTGATGCGGATCGACGTTTCCCGCAAGCGACGTGAGCCCACCGTTCGGCATGCGGATCGCGACCGGGGGCATGTGTTCGAAGGAATCGGGCATCGAAAGCAACAGGACGTTCATCGGCACCAGTCCTTACTGCCTCGCAGTAATCCCGCAGGCGCGGGTTGACAGTAGCGAGGCGAATGGTCAGATTGTAACGCAGCTTCCGGTCGAAATGGATAACTGCCGGATGTCAGCGGCGAAGACAGCTTGCCAGTTCGGGCCTTCCTGAAATGGGCTCCCGTTATTTGTGCGCTTCCGCTGCTCCCGGGCTGGCCAGCACGCCTACGGCAATTCCCGAAGCTTCTGCCTTCGTGTGGTACACGCGCTCGGTGGCTTTCACGAAGTCCGTGGGCTTGGCATCGGGAATATTGACGAAGGTCTGAGGATTGCGGTCGGTGAGCGGAAACCAGGAACTTTGAATCTGCACCATGATGCGGTGGCCGCGACGGAAGGTGTGGTTGACGTCCTGCATGGTGAAATCGATCCGCTCGACCTTGCCGGGTGTGAAGGGCTCGGGCTTTTCGAAACTATGGCGAAACTTTCCGCGGAAAGGCTCGCCGCGCACCAATTGCTGATATTCGCCCATGGTGAATGGCGGCGGAGGCACGTCGGTTCGCGGCTTGTCTTTGTCTTCGTGCCTGGGTCGGTCGAGCTTAAGGTCAGGATAGTCGGTGGGATACACGTCGATCAGTTTCACATCCCAATCGGAATCCGTTCCACTGGTCGAAACGAAGAGGCGCGGCGAAACCGGGCCGGCAATGGTCACATCTTCCTGCAGCACCGGCGTTTCGTAAACCAGAACATCGGTGCGGCTGTCGGCAAAGCGCTGGTCTGAGACCATATATTCCTGCGGCACGTCCAACGCGGGGTAGTTCACGAAAGGCACGGGCTTGGCCGGATCGCTTACATATTCATCGAACGCGCGCGAGTCGGGGGCGGGCGGATCGAACGAAAGTTCGCCACCGGCGCGGAGATAGAGGGTCTTCGCCTCTGCCTCTTTCGGAGGCCACGCGGAATAGCGTCGCCACACATTTGTGCCGGTCTCGAAGACATACGCTTTCGGGAGTTTCGCGTCGCCGTTGCCTTTCAGGTATTGTTCGAAAAACGGAAACAGAATCTGTTTCCGGTAATAGTCGCCGGTATTCGACGCAAACTCGACGCGCCCCAGGTGATCGCCGTCGTAGCGCGCCCAGCCGCCGTGCACCCAGGGGCCAACCACGAGCGCGTTGAAGATTCCGGAGTTGTTCTTGTCGATGGCGTGGAACGTGCTGAACGGGCCTTGCAGGTCTTCGGCGTCGAACCATCCCCCGACGGTAAGCACGGCGCAATGAATGTTCTTCATGTGCGGCGCCAGATTGCGCGCCTTCCAGTAATCGTCGTAAGTGTCGTGGCGCATCTGGTCGTCAAACAGCGCGCTCTTGCCTTCAAGATACTTGCTGAGATTGGCGATGGGGCCAGCATTCAGGTAGAACTCGTAGCTGTCTTTGGTGCCGAAGTCGAAGGGCACGGGGTTTTTGGGTGGAAGCTGAGGATTCTCCTGCGGCTTGAAGAATGCATAGAAGCCGAAGTTCGCGTCGAGCATGAATGCGCCGCCATGATAGGCATCGTCGCCCATAAAAAGATCGGTCATGGGAGCCTGCGGAGAGGCCGCCTTGAGCGCGGGATGCGAGTCGATGATGCTGGCGGAGGTGAAGAATCCGGGGTAGGAAATTCCCCAGATGCCGGCGTTCCCGTTGTTGTTGGGCACGTTCTTGAGCAGCCAGTCGATGGTGTCGTAGAGATCGCTGGCATCGTCCACATCCTGTTTGGATTTCTTGTTGTCGATGTGCGGACGCATCTCGACAAACGTCCCCTCCGACATGTAACGGCCGCGCACATCCTGGTTGACGAAAATGTATCCCGACTTGTCGAAGTCGGGCGACGGCCCGAGCTGCTTGCGGTAAAGATCAACGCCATACGGGCCCACGCTGTAGGGAGTGCGATTGATGAGAAACGGATAGGCGCGGGAGCTGTCCTTTGGCACATAGATGGATGTAAACAGGTGGACGCCGTCGCGCATGGGGATTCTGTACTCGTACTTCGTATAGTGTTCCTTGATGTCGTGCTCCGCGGCCTCGGCCTTGCTCTGGGCGGCGAGATGGGCGGTTAAGGCAAGGATGACGAGAATCAGGAACGATGAATTGCGACGCAGCATGAGTGCTCCTTCGGTCAATGAAAGAAGTAAAAGAGACGAATAGGCAAGCTACCTTTAGACGCGGAGGGCAGTCAAGTCGCATTCCGTCGATGCCGCGTTACAATAGATGTTTCGTCAGGCACGCGGTTCGGCCTGTATTCACGCGGAGCCGCTGAGGGATGCATGTTCGAAGTAACGGTTGACGATACGTTCGCGGCGGGGCATTACCTGCGCAACTATAAGGGCAAGTGCGAAAATCCGCACGGCCATAACTACAAGATCAGGGTGACGCTGGCCGGCGTTGAGCTGGATAAAGCCGGACTGCTGCTCGATTTCAAAGACCTGCGCGAGGTGATGAAGCACATCATCGAGCGGCTCGATCACCAGATGATCAACGACATTGAGCCGTTTACGGTCATCAATCCCTCGGCCGAAAACCTGGCCAAATACTTCTATGACGAATCAAACGCGCGACTGAAGAGCGTAACCAACGGCCGGGTACGGGTAAAAGACGTAACGGTGTTTGAAACCGACACGACAACAGCAAAGTACAGTGAATAACCAGTTGCCGGCCGCCAGTTGCCAGTTGCCAGTAGTACGATGCCGAGGGGTGATCCAGGTGGGACGATCCTATCAAAGATTTGGTCGCCTGGCAAAAGGCAATGGATCTGGTTACTGCGACGTACAAGGCAACTGCTGGATTTCCGAGGGACGAACTCTTCGGACTCACATCTCAGCTTCGCCGCGCAGCGGTTTCCATTCCGTGCAATATCGCCGAGGGGCAAGGCCGCCTCTCCGAGAAGGAATTTCGATATTTTCTAGGACAGGCCCGAGGCTCGTTGATGGAAGTTGAGACCCAGCTACAAATTGCCGAAAATCTGGGCTATCTGCAAAAGGAACAGACGGCATCGCTGTTGCAATCCTGTGCTGAGGTAGGGCGCATCCTGAACGGGCTACTCGCGTCAGTCTCGAAGCAAGTTGAGTGCTAAGACTGGCAACTGGAAGCTGGTGGCTGGCGGCTGCTTTCCATGCAAATAACCGAGATCTACAAGTCGCTGCAAGGCGAATCGACGTACGCTGGGCTGCCGTGTGTCTTCGTCCGGTTGACCGGATGCAATCTGCGATGCTCGTGGTGCGACAGCGAGTACACGTTCCAAGGTGGGCGCAAGATGGATATCGAAGCCGTGCAGGACGAAGTGATGCGGCTCAGCCCCGGCGGAGGGTTGGTCGAGATTACCGGCGGCGAGCCTATGCTGCAGGAGCGCGAACTGCTCCCGCTCATGCGGCAGTTGCTCGAAGCCGGCTATCGAGTGCTGCTCGAAACCAGCGGCGAACGGCCGCTGGAGCGGGTTCCGGCTGGAGTCATTAAGATCGTGGACGTGAAGTGTCCGGATTCCGGCGAGGCCTACACATTTCACACCGAGAACCTGGAAACGCTGACCGCGCAGGATGAAGTCAAGTTCGTGCTGAGCGGACGCGCGGATTATGAATTTGCCCGGGACTTTACCCACCGGCATCGCCTGGCCGGGAGAGTGAATGCGGTACTATTCTCGCCGGCTTTTCGCAAGGACGCTACCGGGGCGCGGGATAGCTCGCACTGCTTGCTCGATCCCCAGGAACTAGCCGAGTGGATGCTCGCTGACGACGTTCCGGCACGCCTGGGATTGCAATTGCACAAGTTCATCTGGGATCCGGCGATGAAGGGAGTTTGAAGAAGTGATGATTGATGATTGTTGATTGCTGATTAAAAGCCGCGCAGCATAAGGTTTTCAATCAACAATCAGCAATCAACAATCAGCAATTGCCTTTAACGCAGATGCCCGCTCCAACAAAATCCCGTGCAATCGTCCTGCTCAGCGGTGGAATGGACTCCTGCGTCTGCGCGGCGCTGGCCGCCCGCGATTACGATGCTGCGGCGTTGCACCTGAGTTATGGACAGCGCACCGAAGACCGCGAGCGGCAATCCTTTCTGGCAATCTGCCAGCGCCTGAACATTCAGGACAAACTCCTGGTGCGCATCGAGGCCCTGCGCGCCATCGGGGGGTCGGCCCTGACCGATGAAAACATCCCCGTGCCCAACGCGGACGCAGGTGGTCACGGCATTGGCAACGCCATCCCGGTAACCTATGTGCCCTTTCGCAACGCACATTTTCTGGCCGCCGCGGTCAGCTGGGCCGAGGTGCTGGGAGCTGAGAAAATCTATATCGGAGCGGTAGAACAGGACAGCTCCGGCTATCCCGATTGCCGGCCGGCGTATTATGAAGCCTTCAACCAGGTGATCAAGGCGGGGACGAAAGAGGGAACCATCGAAATCGCCACGCCGCTCATTCGCCTGCGCAAAGCTGAAATTGTGCGCCTGGGTCTTGAATTAGGCGCGCCATTCGATTTAACTTGGTCATGCTACAGCCGCCAGGATCAGGCATGCGGCGTCTGTGATAGCTGCGTGCTGCGGCTGCGGGCTTTTGCCGCCGTTGGAGCCAGGGATCCGATTCCGTATGTAGAAAACGCAATGGTTCGGATTGTGATTGCTGATTGAAACCAGCGAACGGTTGCGGCCGCTTTTCAATCAGCAATCAGAAATCAACGATCACCAATGTTTTCCGCCGGGAGGCCAACATGAAAAAGCATTTCGCAATGTTCATCGCTGTTCTCGTGATGCTGGAACTGTGTGCGCCTCCGGTTTTCTCGCAGGCCTCGGCAACGGTCCAGGGAGTGTGCAAGGACCCGCAAGGCAATCCCATCGCGGATGCGCTAGTGGTCTACACCAACATGGACAACGGCCAGAAATACACCCTCAAGACCAATAAGAAGGGCGAATATTTTTCCCTAGGGTTGGCATCCGGCAAATACCAAGTCACCTTGTATAGGAATGCCGACGACGCGAAAGCGAACAAGGAATTATTTCATGTCAACGGATTCCAGGTGCAAACGGGTGAGAGCACTTTGGATTTTGATCTGAAGAAGGAACAGGAAAAGGCCGCCCAGGGCCAGGGCTTGACTCCGGAACAACTCAAGCAACAGCAGGAGGCGCAGGAAAAAGCGAAGAAGGAGAACAACACGGTAAAGGCCCTGAACGAAAAGATCCTGGCGGCGAACACCGCGGCCAAGGCTGGAGACTTCGATACCGCCATCAATACCCTGAACGAAGCCGTTCAGATTGATGCAACGCGCGACATAATCTGGGCACAACTCGCCGATGCCTATCGTGGTTCGGGGTTAAAACAGACCGATCCCGCCGAAAAAGCGAAGCGCCTGCAGGAAGCCATGGCCGACTATCAGAAGGCCATCGACATCAAGCAGAAGACTATGGAATCCGGCGCAAAGAAACCCGAGGACACCAAGCAAATGGCGGCCTATTACAACAACCTGGGCGAGGCTTCCGGCAAAGCCGGCAAAGTTGAAGATGCCTTGAAGGCCTATACTCAGGCGGCGCAGGTCAATCCCGAGGGCGCGGCAAGCTATTACTACAATGCCGGCGCGGTGTTGACCAACGCCGGCAAGGTGGACGAAGCCATCGCCGCCTTCGACAAATGCATTGCGGCCGACCCCAACAAAGCGGACGCCTATTATCAGAAGGGCGTCAACATGATCGGCAAGGCCACTTTGCAAGGCGACAAAATGGTCGCGCCCCCGGGCACGGCTGAGGCTTTCAATAAATACCTTGAGCTTGCGCCCACCGGCCCATACGCCGATGTGGCCAAGCAGATGCTGGCCAGCATAGGGGCTCCCGTGCAAACCGGTTTCGGTACGAAAAAGAAGGGTGCAAAGAACTAAGCCGAATCCAACAGGCACGGATTAAGCGACAAAAGGGCGGTCCTGGCGGCCGCCCCTTTTTGTGCCCCAGCGTTTACTGAGAACTGAGAACTGCCCTTAGTTACTAAGGACTATGTCCTAACTGTCCCTACACCTCTGCCGCCGGCACGGTAAAGTGTAATTATCAGGCGAACTCCGGTTAGCCCGGATCTCCATTCTGTGGTGCGTGCAATTCCCTAGCAATAAGAACAGTTAACCCGAGGATGGAATGGCAGCACCTGGCACCGCCGCAATTTCAATTTTTTTGGAAGGCTATTCCGGCAACGGCAAAGTAGCCACGCCCGCTTTGCTGGGCGCAATGCTCCGCGCCGCCGACAAAATCAGCGATCTAATCTTTTCTCCCGGAAGGCCTCCCCAGGTTCAGGTTCACGGCCAGCTCATTCCAGTCCAGGTCGCGGGACTGGCCACTCTTACTCCCGATGACACCCGCTACATCGCCGCCGATCTGATCGGCGAGAACAAACAGGCGGTCGCAACCCTGCGTGAACACGGCTCCTGCGACATATCCTACGGCTTGCCGGGCGTGGCGCGGTTCCGCGTCAACGTCTTCATTCAGCGCGGCAGTTGCGCGGTGGTGATGCGCGTAATTCCAACGAGCATCCCTGATATCGAATCGCTCCGTTTGCCCTCCCATATCGCCGATGTGGCCAAGCTGCGCGATGGAATCGTTCTGGTGACCGGGCCCGCCGGTTCGGGCAAGTCCTCCACCCTGGCCGTCCTGCTCGACTGCATCAATCGCGAAAAGAATTACCACATCATCACCATCGAAGATCCTATTGAATTCCTGCACAACCACAAATGCTCTACCATCCATCAGCGCGAACTGCATAGCGACTGTCCCAGTTTCGCTCACGCCCTGCGCTCCGCGTTGCGGCAGGCGCCCAAGGTCATCCTGGTCGGAGAGATGCGCGACCACGAGACCATCGAGAGCGTCCTCGAAGCGGCCGAGACCGGCCACCTAGTGCTCTCCAGCCTGAATACCATGGACGCGCCCAAAACCGTCGAGCGCATTGTCAGTTCTTTTCCGCCCGGTGAACAGCAAAGCGCCCGCGACCGTTTCGCGAAATCATTCCGCTACATCATCTGCCAGCGGCTCTTGTCCAAAGCCGATCGCAGCGGCCGCGTCCCGGTCGCCGAAATCCTGAAAGCCAATACCCGCACCCGCGAGTGCATCGAGAAAGGCGAGCGTGACGGCAAAACCTTGCTCGACGCCATAAAAGCCGGCGCCGCCGAAGGCATGCAACACTTCGACGGCGAAATCGCCCAGCTAGTCCGCGACCGCATAGTCGACCTCGACACCGGCCTCTCCTACGCCAGTAACCCCACCGTGTTAGGCCAGGAACTAGCCAGATAGCTGGTAGATAAATTAAGACGAGGGTTGGCGCGAGAAACCTTGTTCATGAATTCTCAGGGAAAGTCCACATCCAGCGCGTAGATATCCTGCGTGCTCATGTCGCGAACGTAAAGCCGGGAATCATCGGGCGCCTGGCCGCCCCACGATCCCCAGAATCCGATATAGCGCCGCAGACCGGCCAAACTGAAAAGGTCCTCGGGACGGTTATCCCCAACCTTAACGCGGCGGCACCTGGGATTCTCTATAGCAAAGTTGTCGTAGTACACGTAGCGGCTGTCCGATGACCAATAGGGATAGTTCAGGTTGGCTTCCGTGAGCCATTCCGACCACTTCTGCGTACGGAAATCATAGAGCATAAGCTTATGCGAGCCCTCGACACTGAGGGCAGCCAGGTAATGGCCATCGGGAGACCAGCGCGGTGAAAATAGGTCCTTGGAACCGGGAAAGGTGGAAGTCTGGCGGGTCTTCATATCCACGAGCTGAATATCCTTGGCTCCGGTATTCATGGAGGAAAGGCGTCCGAAGGCAAGCTGGGTGCCGTCCGGCGACCAGGTAGCATCTATTTCCCCAACGTTTTCCGGCAATAGCTCCTGGGGCGAACCGCCCTGCGCGGAAACCAGAAAGATCTTAAATGCCCTTCCAGGTTGGCCGGAAATGTAAGCGATTTGGCTTCCGTCCGGCGACCAGACTGGAAGCGAAGCCACCGCGGGCGGATAGGTCAGCTGCATCCGTTCGCTGCCGTCCGCACGGCTGCGCCACAACGTGCCGTCAGGGACCGTGGCGTAGGCGGCCCATTTGCCGTCGCGCGAGAAGGCGACGTCCGTCGCGGAAATCCCCCCCAGGAATGCAACGAATTGCTTGGCTGTGAGGTCGTAGCGCACGAGTTCCCCCCGCGGCTGCGTACCTTGAACAAATAGCCTGCGGCCATTGATATCCGGCAGAGCCGTAGAGTACAAGATCGGGCCAGTCGTCAGTCGGGTGGGTGTCGCGGAAGCTTTGCGGAAAATGCTGGTAGAGTCCGCGACAGCAAAAATGTCATTGGCCGGGCCGGTGCCGCTTTCGAAGACGTAGTACCGCCCGTCCGCGGTCCAGCGGCCACAGCATTCCGTGGGCGGGGTGTGCCAACCCTTTAGCAGTTGATGCAGATTGGATCCGTCGGCCCGAACCTCCCACAAGGAGTTGACATTCGCCTGATCCAGAAGCGAAAACCGAATGCGGTTTCCGTCGGGGGAAAAACTGGCGGCATAGGCGTAACCGGGTGCCCAAACCAGAAGGTGCGAGGCCGTCCCATCGGCGTTCGCCAGGTACAAATCAGATCCCTTGATAAACAGGAGCTGCCGCCCATCGGGCGACCATCTGGCGTCGTGGCCCGCGATGTCACCCAGCCGGCGAGGAGAACCCGTGGGCAAGGGCAAAAGCCACAGCGGCTCTACTCGGCTGCCCGTGCCCGTCCGCGGGCTGACTAGCAGTTGGGAACGGTCAGGCGAGATGTCATGAATCCACATGCCCTTGAGCGGCGCCGGAATTGCGGAACTCTCGCCGCCAATCGTCGAAACCTGAGCCAAAACCACACCCTCGGGACGGAACTGGGTAACATAGATGCGCGTGCCATCCGTCACCATGCTACCCATGGGGAAACCGTCATGCGTGATCTGGGCGATGCCCGTGACCTTGCGCGGGCTCGCTGGAAGGAAAAACCAGATCAGGGCCGCTGCTACCAACAGCATCGCCGAGGCGGCTGCCGCCCAGAGCCAACCGCGTTTGTTTCCTGAAGGCTTTGCGGCGGGCTCAACCGCGACACTCACTCTGCCCGAGGTGCTGTCCCGCTTCAGCCGTTTCAAGTCGGCCCGGATTTCAGCCGCGCTTTGATAACGGATCTCGCGGTCCTTCTCCAGAGCCTTGTCGATAATATGTTCGAGCCCCGCAGGAAGATCGGGGTTGAGGCGCTGCGGGGGCGCGGGTTCCTTGTGCAGGATGGAATCGAAGACCGCGGCCGTGGTATCTCCGCGAAAGGGCAGCGTTCCAGTCGCCATCTCGTACAGCACCGCGCCGAAAGAAAAGACATCAGTCCGGGCGTCGAGCTCCTTGCCCAGCGTCTGCTCCGGAGACATATAGGCCACAGTGCCCAGAGTGCTGCCCGCACTGGTGAGGTGTGGATCGTCGGCGCTGGCGACGGTAGCCCCGTCCGGGGTCGCCGTCGCCCGCGTTTTCGCCAATCCAAAATCGAGAATCTTGGCGTGTCCGCGCTCGGTCACGAACAGGTTCGCGGGCTTGATGTCGCGATGAACAATCCCTTTAGCGTGGGCCGCATCCAGGGCGTCGGCAACTTCGATCGCGATATCCAGCAACCGCTCCAGCTCAAGGCGCGGGCCTAGGATCACCTGCCGAAGAGTCTTGCCCTCCAGATACTCCATCACCAGAAAGAGGCGGCCTTGGTGCTCGCCGATTTCGTAGATGGTGCAGATGTTCGGATGATTCAGCGCAGAGGAAGCCCGGGCCTCACGCCGGAATCGCTCCAGCGCCTGCGGATCGTGGGCCAGCGCATCGGGAAGAAACTTGAGCGCGACGAAGCGGTTGAGTTGGATGTCCTCAGCCTGATAGACGACACCCATCCCGCCGCCGCCGATTTTGCTCAGAACACGATAATGCGAAACGGTTTGGCCAAGAATGGATTGGGGATCAGCCACGCGGCACATCTTAGCAGACAGTCGCGATGGATCGCTGCCGAAAAAGTCGGCAATTGATTTCTCTGCGGCTGTGCCACCTTCCGCTATCATCTCTGCATGGCAGCACCGCCAGTCCAATCCCTCGTCCTGAGTTTTGAGGACGCACGCCGCGTTGTCGAGGAGCAGGCGTCTCACATAGTTCCGGGCTGCCAACGAAACCGTAAGCCTGCTGCCCGCCGCCGGGCGAGTTCTCGCCGAATCAATTGCCGCCGACCGCGACATCCCTCCCTTTCCCCGCTCCACGCGCGATGGCTATGCCGTGTGCGCGGCTGACCTGGCAACGCTTCCAGCCAAGCTCAAGGTAATCGGAGAAATCAAAGCAGGCCCCAGTCAACCCCCATCCCCACTGAATCGCGGCCAGGCATTCTCCATCATGACCGGTGCCCCGGTGCCGCCGGGCGCAGACGCCGTCGTGATGGTGGAATACACGTCGCAGCAGAGACACTCCGTCGAAATAACAAAAGGCGTTGCGCCGGGAGAAAACTTCGTCGCCCAGGGTGCCGAGGCCAAACGCGGCAGCCTCCTGCTAGACCGGGGCACACGTCTCGACGAAGCCGCTATCGCGCTCGCGGCCTCGGCCGGCAAATCGCGGCTGCAGGTATTCGCTCGCCCGCGTGTGGCCGTGCTTACCACAGGCGACGAGATCGTCGAGATCGATGCTGAAATCAGTCCCACGCAGATTCGCAACTCCAACAGCTATTCGCTCGCAACGCAGATCCAGAAAGCCGGCGGCGAACCGGTGCTCCTGCCCATCGCTCCCGACGAGCCACGCCGCCTGCGCCAACTGATCGAGGAAGGACTGCAATCAGACTTGTTGATCATGACCGGCGGCGTCTCCATGGGACGCTACGACTTGGTCGAGCAAGTCCTAACCGAGTTGGAAGCCGAATTCTTCTTCACGGGAGCAAAAATCCAACCCGGCCGCCCGGTAGTATTCGGACGCACGTGTGGAGCGGGCGCCCTCGCCCGCAGGGCTTCAGCCCCAGCCTCTCCCATGAACCAGCGCAGGTATTTCTTCGGTCTCCCCGGCAACCCCATCTCAACCATGGTCACCTTCGAACTGTTTGCCAGGCCGATGCTCGAAGCGCTCGCAGGAATGTCCCCGCGCCCCCTCGCTTTCCTGCATGCCCGTCTGAAATCTGACATCCGCATCAAGACCGGACTGACCAGATTCCTCCCCGCAATTCTTTCCGGCAAGTATGAAGACTCACACGCGGAGCCTGTGCCGTGGCAGGGATCGGGCGACATCGCAGCCCGATCCCGCGCGAACTGCTACATCGTAGTCCCGCCCGATCGCGAGCACATCCTCGCCGGCGAATGGATCGCCGTGATGCCGCACTGACTATGCTTTGGAACGGCGCGGCTTCAGCCGCGCCGCAAAAGCTCAACAAACTCAAAGCGGCTTGCCGTCTCTCTACCTGCTTCTTCCCATGTAAGATAGAGCTTCTGCATGGCGAAAAAGCTCTCCCATTACGACAAAGCCGGCCACGCCCGCATGGTCGATGTCTCCGGTAAAGCCGCTACCAGGCGCGAAGCCGAAGCCAGCGCCTTCGTCTGCCTGAGTGCCGGCCGTCCTGAAAGCGCTCCCTAAAAATCCTAAAGGCGATCCTCTCGAAGTAGCGCGCCTGGCCGGAATCATGGCCGCCAAGCGCACCGCGGAGCTGATCCCCATGTGCCACTCCCTCCCTCTCTCCCACGTTGATGTCGAGATGAGGCTATGCGAAAATGGCGTCGCCATCACCACCAAAGTCGTCACGACCGCCGAAACCGGCGTAGAAATGGAAGCACTCGTGGCAGCCGCAATTTCTGCCCTGACGATTTATGACATGCTCGAAAGGGATCGATAAGGGGATTGAGATTCGGGAGATAGTGTTGGAGGGCAAGAGTGGCGGCAAGAGTGGAAAGTACCGGCGCAAAAAGAAGTAACGGACGTTCACACTGATTCCATGGCTAACGATGTAAAACTCCTCTTGGTGGACGACAATCCAATGGTGCTGGCGATGCTGCAGCATGCGCTGGCGCCGTTTGCGCGGGTGGTGGCTGCCGGCGATGCCGCGGATGCTTTGCTGAAGGCGGTCGACGATCCTCCAGAGCTCGTGGTTTGCGACTATCGCATGCCGGGGATGGATGGGCGGCAGCTGGTGGAGAAGCTGAAGTCGCGGCCGGCTACGGCTAATTTCTCCGCGATCTTGATGGCTAGCCGGTCTGACATTGATGAGCGTCTATCTCCGCAGGATGCGGCTGACGACTACATCGCGAAACCATTCTTTTTGAAGGAAGCTACGCGGCGCATTAAGCGGACCGTGGATCGCATTGCGCTGGAGAAGATGGCTAAGACCGCTCCCTCGGACGGCGTGGTTCGCGGGAACCTTTCGCAGATGAACGTGATTGACCTGATGCAGTCACTTGAAATGGGCCGCAAGAGCTGCCAGCTCAAGCTGAACAACGAGGGAGAGAAGTGCGAAGTTTTCTTTGCCGAGGGGCAGGTGAAGCACGCGACTTACGGATCGTTATCGGGAGATGAGGCTGTCTTCAAGGTTCTGCGTTGGACTGGCGGCAACTTCGAACTCAACTTCGAGGGCAAGACCGATCAGGAAACCACGAAGCTCAATACGCAAGGGCTGCTGATGGAGGGATTGCGGCTGCTCGACGAATCGCAGCGGGATGCGGGCGCGGAGGTGGTTGAAGACGGCGCTGAGAGCGCGAGCGCTGGAGCCGGCGCTGGTGTGGCGAGCGCTCCTGCGGGCAGCGGCGCTGACAGCGGCCGGACGGAAGAGGAAGATGATGTCCTCCTCGACAACTGAGGATCCTGCTGTTTTCACTGCCGCTGTGGTTACGGTCAGCGATTCCTGCGCCCGCGGGGAACGCGCGGATGTTTCCGGGCCGGCGGTTGTCGAGATCCTGAAAAAGCTGGGCTTCCGCGTGGTGGCCACGCGAATCGTGCAAGATGATTCCATGCAGATTCAGAATGCCCTGGTTCATCTGGCGCTGGAAGTGCGTCTCATCGTAACCACGGGTGGGACGGGGATTGCGCCGCGCGATGTCACTCCGGAAGCGACTGCGGCGATTTGCGATCGACTGATTGACGGCGTGGGTGAGCGCATGCGGCTTGAGGGCGCGAAGAAAACTTCGTTTGCTGCTTTGAGCCGGGCGGTGTGCGGTGTGCGGGAGAAAACTCTGATTTTGAATCTGCCGGGCAGTCCTGGCGGTGCGGTGGAATCTTTGGAGGCTGTGGTGGGGTTGATTCCTCACGCGCTGAATTTGTTGGATGGGAAGACAGAACACACCTAGGTGATCAATCGATACGGTAGGGCCCCGCTAGGTTGTAGAGGTTGGCGTGGAGGCGGTCCGTCCGGTGATCTTCGGCTAGGATCTTCGCCAGTTTGGCTACGCAGTTTTCCTGAGTGAACTGGCCCGGAAAAATCGGATTGAATCCGACTCCGAATTGTTGTCTGCACAGCGGGCATGTCGTTACTTCCCAGGTCTTATGAGCTGGGGCGTGGATTTCGAATTGATCTAGCCTGACGGCAACGGGATCCGGGCCCGTAAAGGCAGTTTTGTACTCATCTGCCTGCGACATCGAAATAATAGAGATGCTCTCGGTTTCTTCCCCGCGCTCAATCATCAGAAACGACACTCTTGTCAGGATGGTGGCCATGACACGCAGTTGACCTTCGTCCAAAGCCCGCCGCTGGTGAAAGGAAAACCGCTGGGACCAAGCTGCAAGATCGGAGGGCTGGATCGAGAACTCTACTGCAAGCTTGTACTCTGCAGAAAACTGAAGCACTTGCCGGCCCGAGTTCATGACACGGATTGGGAGATCACGAATCTCCGCCGGATCGCTGATCGCCACCAATTCGACGTCCTCAACCGCGCTGTGGACACGGCTTACCTCTGCTAGGAACTCCGGTAGCGCCCTGCCTACGAGCATCTCGACCATCTCTTTGCGGTCCAAAAGAAGTTGCTGGTAGTTGGGGGGGAGACGTTTCGTCTTCTCGGTCGCATCAGGTGGTTGTGGCAGGGCCGGAATCGAGCACTTCTGATTGAACTCGCCAAGCGACGAGAAGAAGGTTACACGCGAGGCCTGGATTCCCTTACTCTTAAGATCGTTTATTAGATCCCCATGCAGGCGAAGTTCTTTCTTGCTGTGACAAAAATCGTCGGAATTCCCGGTGACGAAACCGATCTCTTCCACGCAGTCTTGCCTAAGTTCAAGCAATGAAAACCAAATCAAGGCGTCTCGGTATCCTCTGCCGCTGGCCACGAAGGGCTTGATCGGAATAAGTGACCTCGTTGTGAGTTCTTTGTGGGTTACTGTGGGATAAGGCAGGACGCGAGCGTTTAGGTCCTTGAGCAGTTTGCCGAGAGATTGGGTGTATGTCGACAGCGTTTCCTCGGGGTCCAACTTCGCATACGTCTTCCCATCGCCTGTCAGCCGTTGGGCTTCTTCCAGCTTCCCATTGACTTCCTCGATGCTCTTGCGCACGAGATTGATCGCTTCGTCGTACACGATCCCTGGTATGCAAACCTGTGCACCCGTCCGCTCTATGAAGTCCTTTAACAAGCGAACGGCGGCCGAGCGCGAATTGAAGCCTTGGCCGAAGACCGTGGTATCGATCACGACTTTCACTTGGAATTTCCTGATCAGGTCGGCGCTTTGCGGCGGGCCGGCCCGCGATTCGATCTTAGTTTATCGCGAACGCCCGACGCACTGATTGTTCATAACCCTCCTCCGGTTCCGCGCGAGGACTGCAGGCGCGCAGCGTCGGGGCTTCTCTTTCGCCCCTCCGGGGCTGGGTTGGTTTTCGACTTTTCACCCACGGCTTTCGCCCTGGGCTGCATTCTTTCGCCGCTTTGCGGCTGGGGCTTGGTCTATGGAAAATGGTAGCCGAAGCTTGTCAATAGCTAAAGAGTAAACGATTTTGGCTATGTGACAGCAGGCAAAGGAAATATAAAGTTGGAAAATGTGACGGTTTCCCCTATAGCAGGATGATATAATATAATTATAGAGTCAAGAAAAGAAAGGCGTAGCCCACGGGCTGCGCCTTTTGTGTTTTCGGGCCTTTTGCGGATGGGTGCCGTCCCTCTCGGGACTCGTTTCCAATCGTGCGAGCCTACCCCGGACTTACGTCCGGGGCTAATGAATGCCGCCGTCTTCGGCGGCTGGAGCGTCGTGGCTCAGGCGGTTTTCCACGGCTTACGAACAGCAAGTCCCTCCACTTCGCTTCTCCTTCCCTTCGGGAATGAGAAGCTCCGGTCGGGATGACAAGACTAACTGAACATCAACATGAAGTTGGATTCGGGAGAACCTATGAGGCGGCAGGGTAAGAGAGTTTTTGCTAGTTACAAGAAGCGGGGCGAGTGGGTGGAGTTGCTATTTATGACGGTGGCTTCGGGGATGGGCTTCAATGTGGCGAAGCCCTGGGGAGAGACGGCCGGCTACGATGTGGTGGTGGAGCACGATGGGCGGTTCCTGCGGGTGCAGGTGAAGTCTACGGAGATGTGGATGGGGAGTTGTTACTTGTGCCAACTGCATGCTTGCGGCAATCGTTTGTACACGGAGAAAGAGATCGACTACTTTGCGATCTACGTGTTGCCGGAAGATGTTTGGTACATCCTACCGGCGAAGCGGCTGGCGGGGATGACGGCGGTGGGGCTGACTCCGCATCGCAAGGGGCACAAGTACGAACGGTATAAAGAGAGTTGATGGTATCTGACGCGGCACCACTTCCGTCGTGGGACTCGGACGGGGATGCCGAAGCAGGATCAGCGGCCCAGCTCGGTCAACCGATTGAGCGGACGGATTGTGAAGAGGCTGCGGGGGTTGGAGGGGTGAACCAGGGCCGGACTGAAGATCAAAATCCCCACCCTGTCTCTCCAAAAAGCGGAGAGACAAGGGTGGGGCACCCGGCGCAAAGAACGCGCTCTCTCAGGATGACAGAGAAAAGCAGGTTCCTCACCGGGCTTTCCGCCCGGTTCGGAATGACAATCCTTATATTTTGCTAATTCTGTTAGCGGCTGGCTAGGCCGCCGGTGGTTTCGCCGCCGTCTAGGGTGTAGACGTGGCCGGTGGCGTAGGCTGCGTCGTCGGAGGCTAGGAAGGCGAAGAGGGCTGCGATCTCTTCTGGGTTTGCGTGGCGGCGCAGGGGAATCTTCTGGTTCACTTCTTCTAACATTGCGTCGGTGTATTCGGCGCGCTGCATGGGGGTGAGCACATAGCCGGGGGCTACGGCGCAGACTCGGACTTTGGGCGCTAGTTCGAGCGCCATGGTTTTGGTTAGCTCGATCACTCCCGCTTTTGTCGCGTTGTAGTCCGCGTAATACGGTTGTCCTACTATGCCATTGGTGGAGGCGGTTTGCAGAATGACTCCGGCGCCGCGTTGGTACATGTGGCGGGCGGCGGTTTGGGCTACGTAGAAGACTCCGGTGAGGTTGACGGCGATTACCTTGTCCCATTCTTCGGGAGTGATGTCGAGGAAGTTGTGGCGGATGCTGATGCCGGCGTTGTTGATTAGGACGTCGACTGCTCCCATGGCGCGGACGGCTTGGGCGAAGGCGGCTTCTACCTGCTTGAGGTTGGTGACGTCGGCGATTATGGCTTCGGAGATTTGCGGGAGTTGGTGGCGGAGGGCTTCGCAGGCTTTCGCGTCGCGGTCGAGGATGCAGACTTGGGAACCTTCTTCCAGGAATCTCGCGGCGGTGGCTGCGCCGATTCCGCTGGCGCCTCCGGTGATTAGGACTCGTTTTGCCTTTCAGGCCTCGCAATGCAGTTCTCAGTTCTCGGTCCTCAGTTTCTGGTCTTGTCTTAGGTCTTGGGTTTCAAGGTTTCGGTTGTTTCATCTTATCGTGTCGTCCTTTCGACGGTACACTGAAGTCGTGCATTTCCGTGTTTGTTCTCTACGCGGGAGCAGTGGTGGCGCAGGCGGACAGCAGGTTCCTCGTCGCTTCGCTCCTCGGAATGACAATTAGATGGGTTTGCCGCGGAAGAAGTAGATTAGTTCGATGATGAGGATTATTACTACCATTAATTCGAGGACGAAGGCGCGGCTTTGGTTGAATTCGTCGACCATGAAGCGGTAGAGCTCTTCGGAGGTTTGCAGTTTTTGCTGGACCAGGTCTTTGTAGTCGGGAACGCCGACTTTCTGGGCGGCTAGTTTGTAGAGGCGGGCGGAGAACATGTCGCTCAGGAATTTGATGGCGTTGTCGGCGCGCTCGGTGAGTTCGCTTACGTCGAGCAGGACGGTGTGGAGTTTCGAGGCGGCCTTGGCGGTGCGCCAGCGCGACCAGAGGCCGCGGCCTCCGCGATCTAGGAAGTCGTAGACGCCTTCCAGTTGTTTGGTTAGCAGTTCGTCGTAGTGGCGGAACTCGAGCAACTGCGAGTTGGCGTACTGCAGGAGCTGGACGGCGGTCTCGGCGCCGACGGCAGTGTCGTAGATGAAGGCGGCGTTCCATCCGATTACGGCCAGGTCGTTGGGATAGTAGGAGATGCGGGATTGGAGAATCTCCTGGCGCTCGCCGTCGGAGAGCGGCTGGTTCTCGCCGCGCACGACTTGCGAGATGAAGTCGCCACGAGAAGCCAGAAGATCGCCGGCGGAGGGAGATCCGGTAATCTCGCGCAGATGGAAGATGAAATAGTCTTCCTTCAGCCATTCGCCGGTGTACGGTTTGACCAGGGCGGGAGCGGCGCGCTCTAGTTTCTGTTTGACGATGCGGGTGGCGAGGCTTTCGAAGTTGGTGTCCCAGACCCAGCGGCTGGAGAGTTGGACTAGCTTGTCCCAGTCGCCGGAGAAGGGCAGTTCGAAGATCACGCTGACCACGCCGTAGTCGAAGTATTTGATGTCGCCCTGCAGGCGCTCGCCACTTTCGAGCACGATGGGTTCGAGGACCTCCTCGACGGGAGGACGCTGGAAGCGGACGTAGCCGGGAGCGATGTGTTTGAAGCTGGCATCGACGGTGCGCGCGCCCAGGATTTCGCGAAGCTGGTCGAGGCGAATCTCCTCGCAGACGTCGAACTGGATCAGGACCAGGACCGAGCCGCAGAGGGGTGCGTCTGGGGACTTTGCGGCTACCAGCGTGGGCAGGGCTTCGGCGGGGACCTTGCCTACGGCTGGGGCGGTGATGGTGGTTTCATGATCCATGCGACTGGTCTAGCAGGAAGGAAACGGTTCTATTGTCCCAGAAGTCGGGGAATCTGGCGAGAGGCCGGGGTTAGCAGCCAGCTATACGAGTAGGATAAATATTTTAGAATCAGTGCCTTGTGGATAATTTCCACAACAGCGCTCCGCCCGCTGCGAGGGCCGCTAACCCCAGGCCCGCACGCTTCATCGACTGGAAGACCTCGGCCTCGCGCTGGCGGGTTCGGGCTGACTCGGGGTATGGGTAGGACTCGGGAGCGGCATCGCTGTTGAGCGCCATCTGCAGGACTTCGGCCAGGTGCAGGGCGTGACGGGGCGAGCCTTGGGCGATCTGTTCGCGGCAACTGAATCCGTCGGCGATGATCAGCCAATCGGGCGGGGCGCGGCGAACGGCGGGCAGGAGTTCCAGTTCGCCGATGGCGACGGAGATGTCGTATTTGTCGCGTTCGAAGCCGAAAGATCCGGCCATGCCGCAGCAGCCGGGAGCGGGGCTTTGGAAGTCGATGCCCAGGCGGCGCAAGACGGCCTCTTCGGCGGTCATCTTCATGAGGGATTTGTGGTGGCAGTGTCCGTGGAGGAGGGCTTTGCGGTCGAGGCGGGGCAGCGGGAAATCCTTTGCTTTGGTTTCCAGGAATTCGCTCAGCAAGAAGGTCTGGCGGGACAGGGCTTGCGCGCGTTCGTCGTGGGGAAATAGGTTCACGAGTTCGTCGCGGAAAACGGCTACGCAACTCGGTTCGAGACCGACGATGGGAATGCCGGCTGCGATTTCTGGAGACAGCTCGTCGAGGATCTGGAGCAGCAACGACTGGGCACGGTCGAGCATGCCGTGGTCGTAGAGTGGGCGTCCGCAGCAGAGATTGGCCTGGGGAACGATGACATGGAAGCCTGCGGCTTCCAGGACTTCGACCGCGGCTTTGGCTGTGCCGGGATGAAAATAGTTGTTGAAGGTGTCGGGCCAGAGGAGAACAGGCGGGCCTTCTGCATTTCGTATCGTGTTGCGGCGGCGATGGAACCAAGTTTTGAAAGTCTCCGGAGCAAAGGCTGGGATGGAGCGCTGCCGGGGGATTCCGGCGACGAGCTTCGAGAGGTCGCGCAGGAATGGAAGTTGAGTTGTTAGATTGACCAGGCCGGGTGAGTGCGATGCTACCCGCGCCCACAGGTCGATGTTGCCGAAGGCGTAGGCGCTGAGCGGGCGCCGGCGGCCTTCGTAGTAATGGGAAAGGAATTCGGACTTGTAGGTCGCAACGTCGACGCCGACCGGGCAATCGCTTTTGCATCCTTTGCAGGCGAGGCAGAGATCGAGTGAGTTTTTGACTTCTTCGCTGCGCCAGCCGTCGCGGATGACTTCACCTTGAGTCATCTCCCAGAGCAGATGGGCGCGGCCGCGCGTGGAGTGTTCTTCATCGTGCGTGACGCGGTAGCTGGGGCACATCACGCCGCCTTCTTCGCGGCGGCACTTACCCACGCCCACGCAGCGCAGAGTGGCCTGGGCCAGGCTGCCGTGGTCGGCGGTGAATTGGAAATTGGTTTTCGGTTCCCACGGAACGTAGGCGGCGCCCAAGCGTAGATTTTCGTCGAGCTTGTAGGGCTCGATCAGCTTGCCGGGATTCATCTTCCATTCGGGATCCCATGCGGACTTGAACTCGCGGAAGGCTTGAACCAGTTCGGGGCCGAACATTTTCGGAAGCAACTCGCCGCGCGCCTGACCGTCGCCGTGCTCACCGGAGATGGAGCCGCCATAGCTGACCACGAGATCGGCCGCGTCTTCCATAAATCTGCGGAATTTGGCGATGCCGTCTTTCGATTGCAGGTCGAAGTTGATGCGAGTGTGGACGCAGCCGTGGCCGAAGTGGCCGTAGAGGGAGCCTTTGTAGCCGTAGGCGGCGAACATCTTGCGCAAATCGCGAAGGTAGCCACCGAGTTTTTCCGGGGCAACGGCGGCGTCTTCCCAGCCTTCCCAGTTCATCGGTTCGCCGGCCACGTGCGAAGTCGCGCCGAGAGCGGACTCGCGAACTTCCCAGACGCGTTTGGCGTGTTGCTTGTCGGTGTAGAGACGCATGCTGGGAGGATTCGCACTACGGCCTAGCGACTGCATCAGAGCGCGAGCCTGGGACTCGGCTTCTGGCGCGGTCGAAGCGCCGAATTCGACCATCAGCCATCCGGCGCCTTCGGGCAGGAGCGCGAGGCCTTCGGAATTGATGCCTTTCATTCGCATATAGCCGACTAAGAGATCGTCGAAACCTTCGAGGCCGATGGGCTTGTGCGCCATGATTTCAGGGACGTGGTCGGCGCACTGATAGATGTCGGGATAGGCGACGACGAGGAGCACGCGTTCGGGCGGGCTTTCGACCAGGTGGCAGGTAGCCTCGAGAATCGTGACACAGGTGCCTTCAGAGCCGACCAGAGCGCGGGCAACGTGGAATCCATTTTCAGGCAGAAGGAAGTTCAGGTTGTAGCCGGAGACCCGGCGCGGGATGTTGGGAAAGCGCTGTCGGACCTGATCGCCGCAGGCGGCTGCGATGGCTTCCAGTTTGGAGTAGATTTCGGCGCGGCGTCCGCCCGATGCGCAGATGTGTTCAAGCTCCCCGCTCGACGTGGCGCCGACTTTCATACGCACGCCGTCGTAGGTGAGGATTTCGAGCGCCTCGATGTTGTCGTCAGTTTTGCCGGCCATCACGGAGTGGACGCCGCAGGAGTTGTTGCCAATCATGCCGCCGAGGGTGCAGCGATCGTGACTGGCGGGATCGGGCGCGAACGTGAGATGGTGTTTTTCGGCGGCGGCGCGCAAGGTGTCGAGCACGACTCCGGGCTGTACGCGAGCGATGCGGCGGGCGGGATCGATTTCGAGAATCCGCGCCATGTACCGGGAAAAATCGAGGATGACGGCGACGTTGCAGCACTGGCCGGCGAGAGATGTGCCTCCGCCGCGGCAGAGAAGTGGCGCGCCGAATTCGCGGCAGATCGCGACCGCGGCTAGAACATCGTCGGCGTCGCGGGGGAGCACTACGCCGATGGGAACCTGGCGGTAGTTGGAGCCATCGGTCGAGTAAAGGGCGCGAGTGCCGCGATCGAAACGGACATTATCGCGAGCGTCACCGCGAAACCCGCCGCGAATCTCCGCGCGCAGGGCTTCGGCTAGTCCAGTGGCGTCCACCTGCGCCGACTTCGAGGCTTGCGCGAGTTCGGCGAATGGGTCTGGCATGCGGCAGGTCTTGACAGAGGATCAGTTTGAGGACGAGTTTGCCGCACCAGACTTACTCACGTTGCTGATCACGATGCGAGTCTTGCCGTTCTCAATCTTGGCATTGATGGTGATCATGTTCTTCTGATCGTTGGAGACGATGGTGCATTGATTCGCATCGGAGGTCGCGACCGTCGCATTGGGGAACTTGGGCGTGTAAAAGCTGCAGACCTGTTCCACGGAATCGGAGGTTTCAAAAGTCAACGCGGCGGTATGGACATTTCCGAAGGTCATGGAGACAGAGCCCTCTTTCCTAACCTGGGCGCCGGGATAGAGAGCTACTCCCAGATTGCGGGCGGCGTCCTGCGGATCTTTTGTGGTTTCGACGGTGCCGAATGGGGTTTCCACTTTCACGTTGTCGCCCTCCTGGCGAACGTGGGTGCGATGAGCGACCCGCCAGGCGATGAATCCGAGCGAGGCGACGCCGAGGATCGCCACGAGCACGATCACGCCCACGACAATCAGAATGGCCTTAAGGGCTCCGCCGCCGGAAGCGGGCGCAGGGGAGACGGCTGGAGGGATGGAGGACGACGGAACCGCAGAGCCAGCTGCGGGCGGGGGCGCGGCGGGGGGCAGCGAGGAAGTTAGAATCGCTGCGCCACACTTGTTACAGAACCTGGTTCCAGGAGCAGTATTCGCACCGCAGGAATTGCAGAACGGCATGGGTCACCTCACAGGAATGCTGTAGACGGTCGGCGCGAGTATATCGCAGATTGGGCCGGAAACGGAGTGGGATCAAGACTAGCTCCGTAGTCGATGGGGCTCGGGTGCCTTGCCGTCGGCGCGACGGGCGAGGACGCCCGCCGGGGACGGCGGCGCTACGGCGCTCAGCTCCAGAGGCGGGTGGCGTAATCGGTCATGGTAAGGCCGAGCAGCAGGAGCAGGAAGAACAAGGCTGCGATCACGACCAACTTGGTGAGCTTTTCGCTGGCGCCTTTGATGTGCATGAAGAACAGAGCGACCAGCGTGGCTTTGACACTGGCGATGGTGAGGGCGACGGCGGCGTTGTATTTGCCCAAATCCAGCGTGGCAGCGTAGACGGTCAGACCCGTGCCGATGAGCAGCGCGAAAAAGACCGTAAAGTAGGTCGGAAGCGGCGACGATTTTGAATGGTCAGACATTAATAAGCCTCAACGTGCAAGCCTCACGGGTGCCGGTCGATCAGGTAAAGCAAGGGGAACAGGTAAATCCAGACGATGTCGACGAAGTGCCAGTAGAGGCCGCCGATCTCGACTGGAGTGTGCCACTCGGGGGTGAAGCGGCCTTTCCAGGCCATGGTTAGGAGCCAGAGAAAAATGCCCAGGCCAATGATCATATGCAACGCGTGCAGGCCCGTCATGACGAAGTAGAGGGAGAAAAACAGCTGCGCGTGGCGCGGGTTGGCGTACTGACCCGGATGCCCGGGGATCGGCTCCTTGTCGAAACTGAAAGAGGCGCCGGGGACGTGATGCTCCACGAACTTTTCCCGGTACTCGATGCCTTTGATGCCGAGGAAGACCATCCCCAGGAGCATGGTGAGGATGAGGCTCGTGATCAGCAGCATGCGGCGGGCGGTCTGCGCGGCCCAGACCGCGAGGACTACGGTCAAACTGCTGCAGATGAGAACTGCGGTATTGGTCGCGCCGTAGGCCATGTTGATGGTTTTGCTGGCGGCGGCGAAGTCTCCGAAGTACCAGCGGCGGTAAACCAGGTAGGCGCAGAACAGGCCGCCGAAGAACATGATTTCTGTGGCGAGGAAGACCCACATGCCGAGGCTGGCGGCATCGCGCTGTTGCTGCGGCTCGGCGAAGTGGTGCAAGAGCGCCGGGTTGTGTTCTTCGGTGTGAAGGCCGGTTGCGGTGGAGCTATCGGGCAACGGGAACCTCCTCGCTGTGGGGCGCGTCTTTGTCCGGGGCGTCCAGCTCTTCGTAGTTGTAGGCCTCCCAGGTCACTACGGGTTCTTCGTCGAAATTGAAGGTCGGCGGCGGGGACGGCGTTTTCCATTCGAGTCCGGCGGCACTCCAGGGATTGTCGGATGCGGGCTTGCCGTAGCGCATCGACCAGAGAAAATAAATCATGGGCAGCAGATATCCCACGCCGAGGACGGTGGCGCCGGCAGTCGATAGCACATTTAATATTTGGAACTCGGGCATGTGGCTGTAATCGTAATAACGCCGCGGCATGCCCATGTAGCCGAGCAGGAATTGCGGGAAGAAGGTGAGATTGAAGCCGATGAAGACGATCAGCGCGGCCAGTCGCGCCCAGCCTTCGGGATACAACTTCCCGGAAATCTTGGGCCACCAGAAATGCATTCCTCCGAGATAGCCCATGACCGCGCCTCCGACCATGATGTAGTGGAAGTGGGCTACGACAAAATATGTGTCGGTGACGTGAACGTCGATGCCGAGCGCGGCGAGGAATAGTCCGGTGAGGCCGCCGATGGTGAAGAGTCCGAGGAAACCGAAGGCGTAGAGCATGGGCGCATCGTAGTGGATGGAGCCCTTGTAGAGAGTGGCCGTCCAGTTGAAAACTTTGATGGCTGATGGAACCGCTACGGCGTAGCTCAGCAGAGAAAATACCAGAGCGGCATAGACCGACATTCCGGCCACAAACATGTGATGAGCCCAGACGAGGAAACCGAAGACGGCGATCGCGATCGAGGAGAACGCCACGAAGCTGTAGCCGAAGATGCGCTTGCGCGAGAAGCAGGCGATGATCTCGGTGACCACACCCATCGACGGCAGAATCATGATGTAGACAGCGGGATGGGAATAGAACCAGAACAGGTGCTGGAATAAAAGCGGATCGCCGCCAAGTTTGGGATCGAAGATGCCGAGATGCAGGGCGCGTTCGCACGCGACGAGCACGATGGTGACGGCGATGACCGGCGTGCCCAGAAGCTGAATGATGCTGGTGGCGTAGTGTGCCCAGATGAACAACGGCAGCCGCGACCAGGTCATGCCCGGCGCGCGCATGCGATGGATGGTGACGACGAAGTTCAGGCCAGTGAGGATGGAAGAGAACCCGGCGACGAAGATTGCGAGTCCGGCTTCGACGATTTTCGTATTGGTGAAGTTGGTGGCGAAGGGAGCGTAGAACGTCCAACCGGTGTCGACGCCACCGGTCAGCATGCAGTGCAGCATCATCACGCCGCCGATGATGTAGAGGTACCAGCTGAGCAGGTTGACGCGGGGGAAGGCGAGATCCTTGGCGCCGATCATCATGGGGACGAGAAAGTTGCCGAGCACGGCGGGGATGGAAGGAATCAGGAAGAAGAAGACCATGACCATGCCGTGCATGGTGAAAAGTTTGTTGTAAGTGTCGGCCTGGACGAGGTCGCCGGCGGGGGTGAGCAATTCGAGGCGGATGAGCAGCGCGAAGAAGCCTCCGATGAAGAAGAAGAACGTGATCGAGAGGAGATAGAGAAGCGCGATGCGTTTGTGGTCGGTGGTGAGCAGCCAGGACCACACTCCGTACTTCGTGTTGAGGTAGTTTTCGCGTTCGGGTTGAGGCGTTGCAATCGGCATACTTATTGCACCTGACTTCGACTTGTTTGGGCATTTCTCTGTGCTGGCGGAGCGGCCGCGCTGGCACTGGTCTTGGCGGCTTCACCCTTGGGAGCGGCGATCGACTTGATGTAGGCGACGAGCGCATTTACCTGTTCTTCGCTGACCAGTCCCTGAAACGTGGGCATGATGGGCTGGAATCCCTTCACGCGTTTTGCACCTGGGTCGAGAATGCACTCGCGAAGATAATTCTCGTCGGCGGTGACGGTGCGGCCATCTTCAAGTTGAACCGGCTTGCCGAAGACTCCTTGCAGATTGGGGCCGCGTCCCTGCGTGTCGGAGCGGTGACAGGTAACGCAACCGAGTTCAGCGAAAATTTTCTCGCCGGTCGCGGAGAGCGGACCGGTCGAGCCGCCGTTCATCCAGGTTTCGTACTGAGCCGGCTCCAGGACCACGATGTCGCCGACCATGCCGGAGTGCTGCGTGCCGCAATACTCGGCGCAGAAGAGATGATAAGTGCCTGGCTTGGTGGCGCGGAACCAGGCAACCGTGTAGCGGCCGGGCAGCACGTCCTGCTTGATGCGGAATGCCGGGATAAAAAAGCTGTGAATCACGTCCTGCGACGTCATGATCATTCTTACGTCGCGACCGACGGGGACGTGCAGTTCGTTGATCTCGCGCTGGCCTTCAGCGTGTTCGAGCTTCCACATCCATTGCTTTGCCACGACATACACTTCAGTCGAGTCGGCGGGTGGAGTTCGCTCTTTGAAGTACACCACCGCGCCCCAGGCAAAGATGACCATGAAGATAAGGAAGGGGATCGTGCTCCAAGTGATTTCGAGAGCCTGAGAGCCTTCGATTTGTTCCGCGGGAACTCCAGGGCGATAACGGAAGCGGGCGGCGAAGTAGACGAGACAGATGAAGATCAGCAGGGTCATCAACCCGGTGACGATGAGCAGGAAAATATAAAGCGCATCCACGTTGCGCGCCATCGTGGAGGCCTGCTCCGGCCATAGTGGAAAGTTATTGAGCATACCGTGTCTTTGTCGCCGTCTTCGCCATCTTGCTGGTTACCGAAAGATCCAGCCGCCACAGAATAAAAAGAAAAACCCCCATGACAAGAATTGTCGCGGCCGCCGCGAGCCGCAGAATGTTGGCTACCACCGCGCCATATTTTCCGGTCTCGGGATTATAGTGATAGCAATAAAGCAGCACCGCATCGACGGCGTTGCCGATCTTGCCTTGCGAAGCTTCCACCAATCCCATGCGCAAATCTTTGGGCGGAAAATCCACGCCATAAAAGTAGCGCGAGATGCGGCCTTGCGGCGTGAGCACCATGATGGCGGTGGCATGGGCATACTGATTGCTTTTTGGGTCGTACTGATACTGAAAGCCGACAGTCCTGGTGAGCGCGTTGATTGAATCCGGCTGGCCCGTGAGGAAATGCCAGCCTGCGGCAGCATTGGCGCGGCCGTAGCGACCGACGTAGTCCTTCTTCTTGGCCGCGGCCATCTCTGGAGTCTCGCGCGGATCGAAGCTCATAGTGATCACGTCGAATTCATTGCCCACGTCGAACTTTACCAGGCGCATGGCGCTGGCGAGGCTGGCCAGAGCCTCGCCGCACAGCATGGTGCAGTTGTAATAAACCAGGTTGAGGATCATTGGCTTGCGGCCGAAGTAATCCCCGAGTTTCACGGTCTTACCGGTTTCGTCGCGGAAAGTGAGATCGGGGGGAACCTGCGCGTCGAGATGTTGCTCGATGCCGACGTTCTCCAGTCGCGGAGGCCGCGTGTTCGCCGGAGGGGACATTACACCGTTGTTCATCTGTCCCGAGGCGGAAGCTGCCAGCAGCGAGACTGTCAACAACATGCGCGCGGCGGAGATCGAATTGTGCCGTTTACCGATCACTTCTTGTCAGCCTTCTTAGTAATCCCAGTCTTACTTGTCCCAGTCTTGGTTGTCCCAGTCTTGCCGGTTGGGGTTGCTGCAGCGGCGAAGGTGGCAGCGCCCTGCGGACGCACGGGAAGCCCTCGCTGCGCGATTAATTCCATGGCGCGCTCGATGGGAATATGCACGATGCCAGCTTTTTCATCCACCCAACCGTAGCTGTATAACGTTTTATCTTCGTTCAGGATGATTCCGTTGAGTTGCCCGCGCTCGTCCTCCTCCAGCTTTGGGTTGGGGAAGGCGCTCTGCGGGTATCCGGGAGCAACGTGACGCGTGTCCGCCGGAACATTTGTTACCAGAGGATTCACCGCGGGCTGCGAAGCTTTTTCGCGGTGGTCAAGATATGCAAAGAGCCCTCTGAGACCGCCGATACAGATCGCAGTGGCGACAAGTATGGTCAGCAGGAAATAAAGAATGCTCGACGTCTGCAGATCCTGGCGCTCGTAGCCGCCGTGTTCCGCCGTGGTCTCGTGTTTGATTTCGTCGGTCATTAATCGTTTACGTGTTACGCATGCGTCTCACGTGCCGGCTGCAGAACTTCGTGGGCATCGGTGTCGTAGGCCGGCAAAAGCGGCAGCGAACCCAGGTTGCGGAAAAAATACCAAAGCCAGATACCGCCGATGGCGATCGGCACGACAATGTCTGCCACGGTCACAGTGAGATTCTTTGAAAAATTCGGTTCGATGATCCAGAACAAATCGAGATAGCGAATCAGCAGCAGCCATGTCGCGAGCCACACCAGTCGGCGAATGTCGCGCTTGAATGGACGCGACAGCAGCGTCGCGAAAGGAACCACAAAGCCGAACAGCACCAGAAACAGCCCAATCGATCCCCAGCCGCCGTTGATGCGGGTGAGATAAAAAGTAATCTCCGCAGGCAGATTTCCGGCCCAGATGATGAGCCACTGTGAGAAGTTGAAATAGGCCCAGACCATGGTGAAAGCGAGCATCCACTTGCCGTGGTCGTGGACGAAATCGGGCTTCAACATCTCAGACATGGGCTTGTAGTTGAAGAGGATGCGCTCGACGACGACCGCAAAACACATCGCCGACAGCACTTCGCCGATGAGGATGATCAGGCCGAAAATGGTCGAGATCCAACTGGGGTCGAGCGACATGATCCAGTCGATGGCGGCGAAGGAGATGGTGAATCCGTAGAGGATGAGTCCGGGGCCGCTGACCGCTTTGAAACGGCCGCTGTTGTCGGGGGCATTGGGCTGGTCGGTCTGCTTGGACCACATCGACAACAGGAACGAAAGCAGATTCCAGACAGCGAAATAGAATACGGCGCGGATGATGAAGCCGTTCACGGTGAGATAAGTCTGCGTGATCTGTTCGAGGTGCTCGCGGAGATGTTTGTCCTGAATATTGGCGAGTGGCTGGGCCCAGATGTAGAGACGCCGGATTCCGAATATGATGGGAATGAAGAGAATCGCGAGCAGCGGCAGCGTGCGCATGGCTGCGCCCAGGATGCGGCGAATGACCGTACCCCAACCACCTCCAGTGAGGTGGCGGATCATCAGGATTGCCATGGAGCCGAGGGCGACGCCCAGCCAGCACATGAAGCCGAGCAGGTAGGCGCGATAGAACTCGTCGGGCTGCTTCAGAGCCAACACAGCGGCAATCACGGCAAAGACGACGCCGATCACCAGCGAGCGCTGCGATATCTTTCTCACTACCTCGGGCGCCGTTAAATCGAGATTTGCAGTGGTCGCGGCGCTCATTTAGGTTCCTCGGAGTGCGAACTTGTTGCGGAATCAATTACGGGAAGCGTCGCGCCCGAGCCGGGCTGGCCGCGGAACTGCGGCGGCTCCGAGGGTACGGGCTGTCCGGTGGGAACGTCCGCCCGGGTTGCGTTTTGACTGAGCTGCAGTGCGCGTACGTAGGCCACGATTTTCCAGCGGTCCGCTGGCGGAATCTGCGAGGCGTAGTCGGGCATGATGCCGAAGCCATTGGTGATCACATCGTAGAAGTAACCGATGGGGGCCTTTTGCAGCCGCGCGATATGGAAAGATCGGCGGCTTGCGCGCGAAACCGCGCGACGGAACGAAGCCGTTGCCGTCCCCGACCCGCGAGTGACAGGGAGCGCAATAAATGTCGAAGCGCTCGCGGCCCCGTTCGAGAACTTCTTTGGTCACGGGAAATGGCATGTAGTCGCCGGGATTGTTGCCGGCTTTCCCGGTGTAGAAATACGTGTCTTCATGCAACTCACCCCGCGCTACCGTGCCTTCGACCGGCGGACGCTCGGAGCGCTGATCGGTGAAAAAGTCGCTGCGCGAAAGTGGATTCTGCCGCGGCTGCACGTGCATGTCGATGCGGCAGCCGGGGAGCAGGGCGATCGACGCCAGCGCGGCGACAACGGAAATTTGGCGGAGGCGCTCCATTTTAGCTGGGCACCTCCGAAATCGAGCGCGGTTCGAGGCCTTGCAGAAAATTGCGCGTGCCGGCGGGATCGTACTTGGGATCGGAAGAAAACACGATCAAGAAGAAACGGTCTTTCGAAGCCGACGAGAAACGCGGAACGTTGAACACGGGATGATAGGGCATGGGCAAGCCATTGAGCGCCAACATGCCGAAGACGGCGGAGATTCCGGCAAAAAGAATCGTCATCTCGAAGGTGATGACAATGAATGCCGGCCAGGAATGATAGGGCTTGCCGCCGATGTTCAGCGGATAATCGACGGCGGACATCCAGTACTGCATCAGGTAGCCGGTGAG
Source organism: uncultured Acidobacteriaceae bacterium (assembly GCA_963850805.1). Taxonomy (GTDB): domain Bacteria; phylum Acidobacteriota; class Terriglobia; order Terriglobales; family Acidobacteriaceae; genus Sulfotelmatobacter. The sequence continues at coordinate 53,914 of CAWKNF010000016.1, forward strand.
GCCGCCGACGATGCCGCCGATCAATACTACGAGCGGAACTTCATCGCGGTGAAACCCAATTTCTTCCGCCAGGCCTTCAATCGGAAACGGGCTGTAGGCGTCGATCCGGTTGTAGCCGGCCTGGTGCGTCTTTCGCGCGGCCTCAACCAGAGCCGTAGCCGAATCGAACTCCGCCATGATTCCGTACATGCGATCCTGCTTCATTCCTTGACCTCCGCTTCCGGCAGGAGGGTGCGCATTTCAAAGATTGAAATCGCAGGCAAAAGCCGCAGGAACAGGAACATGGCCGCCAGGAACATGCCGATGGTGCCGACGTAGGTCATCCAATCCCACCGCGTGGGGTAATACATTCCCCAGGACGAGGTGAGGAAGTCTCGGTGCAGGCTTATCACCACGATGACGAAGCGCTCCAGCCACATGCCCACAAGGATTACGCCGGAAACCAGGAACAGAGCAACAGGACTGGTGCGCAGCTTGCGAATCCACAGAAGCTGCGGGATGAAAATATTGCAGATAAGCAGAAGGTAGTAAAGAGTAGCGTAGGGCCCGTGCAGGCGGTTCCAGAGCGTGAAGGCGTCGTAGCGATCGCCGCTGTACCAGCCCATGAAAGCCTCGATGCCGTATCCGTAGGCGACGATCAATCCGGTCGCGAGCATGACTTTTGCCGCGTTCTGTAAATGGAGTTCGGTGATGAAATCTTCCAGGTTATAGATCTTGCGGATCGGAATGGCCAGCATCAAGACCATGGCAAATCCGGAGTAGATCGCTCCAGCCACGAAGTAGGGCGGGAAGATCGTCGTATGCCAGCCGGGGACGATGCCGACGGCGAAGTCAAAACTCACAACGGTGTGGACCGAGAGCACCAGAGGCGTGGCTAATCCGGCCAAAAGTAGATAAGCAGTTTCGTAGCGATGCCAGTGCCGCGCCGATCCACGCCAGCCCATCGAGAGCATGCCGTAGACGATGCGAGTGGCGGGATTCGTGGCGCGATCGCGCAGCGTGGCCAGGTCAGGGATGAGGCCGATGAACCAAAACAGAGCGGAGATGGTGGCGTAGGTGGAGACGGCGAAGACGTCCCAGATGAGCGGGCTGCGGAATTGCGGCCACACGCCCATGGTGTTGGGAATGGGAAACAGCCAGTAGGCGAGCCACGGACGCCCCACGTGGATGGCGGGGAAAATTCCGGCGCAAGCCACAGCGAACAAGGTCATAGCTTCGGCGAAGCGGTTGATGGAATTTCGCCACGATTGCCGCAGCAAGAGAAGAATCGCGGAGATGAGCGTGCCGGCGTGGCCGATTCCGATCCACCACACGAAGTTGACGATGGCGAAGCCCCAGCCGATGGGGATGGTGACGCCCCAGATTCCGATGCCTTTCAGAAACAGGTAGCCCATGGCGTAGAGCAGCATCATGGTCAGCAGAAAGGCGATGCCGAAGCCGACGAACCATCCATTCGACGCGGGGCGGGTCAGCACGATGGCGCTGATTTTTTCCGTGACCGTGCCGAAGGTGTGGCCGGGCTCGATCACCGGCGTCTCGACCGTCGATTTGTATTGCTCGTCCATTTATTTCTTGCCGATGCCTACGCTTTCAGTTCCGGGTTCGGGTTGCTGACTTCCGCCAGATAAGTTGTGCGCGGGCGCGTGTTCAGTTCGCCCAGCAGGCTGTAGTTGCGGGCCTGCGCTTTCAATTTCGAAACTTTGCTGTTCGGGTCATTGATGTTGCCGAAGATGATCGCGCCCGCCGGGCAGGATTGCTGGCACGCCGTTTGTAACTCGTCTCCAACTTTGACTGCTTTGCCGTCGCGCACCGAGGCAGTTTCGGCATCGATCTTGTGTTCGTTGATGCGCTGCACGCAGTAGGTACACTTTTCCATCACGCCGCGGCTGCGCACGCTGACGTCGGGATTGCGCATCATCTTGTATTGTGGCGTCTCCCAATCCTGAAACAGCAGAAAGTTAAACCGCCGCACCTTATAAGGACAGTTGTTCGAGCAATAGCGCGTCCCCACGCAGCGGTTGTAGACCATATCGTTCAGGCCTTCGCTCGAATGGTTGGTCGCGCCCACCGGGCAAACCACTTCGCAAGGTGCGTTCTCACACTGCATGCACGGCACCGGCTGGAAAAATGCCTTGGGATTATCGCGGTCGCCCTGGTAGTAAGCGTCGACGCGAATCCAGTGCATGTGTCGGCCGATCGCGGCCTGCTCTTTGCCAACGACGGCGATGTTGTTCTCCGACTGGCAGGCCAGCATGCAGTTGTTGCAGCCCACGCACGAGTTCAAATCGATCGCCATGCCCCACGCGTAGTCTTCTTCTTTATAGGGATAAGGCTTGTAGAGCGTGAGCCCGGGCGCGGGTTCTTCTTCTCTAGCAAAGCCCGGCTCTTTGCAATATTCCTCAAGCGTAGTTTCGCGCACCAGCGGACGATAGCCGCCGTCGGGAGTTTCCATCGACTGCATGCCCTGCGTGGATGCAAGCTTGTAAGTTTCTCCGGTCTTGCGGATTTGTAGGCCGGTGGCGATCCACGGAGCGGCGGTAGTGCGCAGCGCGTAGGCATCGAAACCTTGCGCGGTCCCGACGCGTCCGGCGCGGCGGCGGCCGTAGCCGAGCGTCACCGTGACGGAATTGTCGGGATGGCCGGCCTGAATCCAAACCGGGCCAGTAACTTTCTTGCCGTTCAGTTCCAACTCGACGACGTCTTCGGTTTTAATCTGTAGCCGCTCCGCCATCTTGGGACCGATGAGCACGGCGTTGTCCCAGGTGAGCTTGGTCATCGGCTTGGGCAATTCCTGCAGCCAGCCGTTGTTGGAGAATTGTCCGTCGTAGATGGTGGGGTCGCGGCGGATGTTGAGCTCGATCGTCGTATCGGCAGCCCATTTCCATCCGATGCTGTCATTCTTCAAGGCAGCCGACTTCGGTTGATAAGCGGTCGCATCCATCCATCCATCGTGCAGCGACTTGCGCCAGAACTGCTCGAAGTCGGCACCGGCGTGCTGCTTCTGCCAATACGCGCGCACAAGGTCATACCCGGTCGCGTCAGATTGACCTGAAAGGAGAGCAACGAATTCCACGGCATTTTTGCCGTTATAAAGAGGAGCAATCAGCGGCTGAATGATGCTGACCGTACCATCGTAGGCGCGGGCATCGCCCCAGGCTTCGAGTTCGTGCGCTTGATTGACGTGCCACTGACAAAGCTCTGCGGTTTCGTTCTGGTAGAGACCGAGATGAACGCGCAGTGGGATCTTGCCATTCTTGAGGACATCGGCAAAGTTGAGGTCGCCGGGCGCATCGTAGGCCGGATTGCCCCCGACGATCACGAGCAAGTCTACTTTCCCAGCGCCGATATCGGCAGTAAGTTCTTTAACGGACTCATTCTGATTTACCGGATTCGCGTCGACCGGCTCGGTGTAGAAAACTGTCTTTCCGATATTTCCCAAAGCTTGATTCACCGCGTAAGCGAAAGCATGCACGCTAGAAGGTTGGTGATCGCCTACGATGACAATGCTAGAACCGCGATGGGAAAGGAGATCTTGAAACAGAATCCCCCCCAGCCCGGGGTAATCACCCGCTATGCCTCCTGTTGGCGGATTGACAGGCAGGTGACTCGACAAGTCATGCGCAAATTTTTCTATCTCACTTGCCCGCATCGGCCACCGATGATCCGCCTTCGCTCCCGTAGTAGTCATCGTGCTCTCGACGACATACAGCCGGTTCATCTTGCCGTCAGGATTGCGGCGCTTGGCGAAGTCGCGGATGTAGCGGACGTTTCCCGGAAACCCCGCATACAGAAAGTCGGCGTCGAGCGAGACGATTACGTCGGCCTTCTCGAAATCGTAGCGCGTCTCGATCGGCTGACCGAAAGCCAGCTTCGCGCCTTCGAGCACGTTGTCTCGATTCACCGGCTCATACACGTGCCACTTGGCCTGCGGATAAATCTTCAGGAAGTTGCGCAGTTGATCGGCGAGCGTAGGCGAAGAGATGGTCGGCGTAAGGATGCGGATGCCCGCGCCCTGCAATGCCTTCTGCGCGGTGAGAGGTCCGTGAAGCGCGGTCAGAAGCGCCTGCCAGGATTGTTGGTCGCCCATCGACATCACACTCTGCGAGCGGTCGGGATCGTACAGTCCGAGAACGTGGGCCTGCGCAAAAATGTCCGTCCCGCCAAGCGATGCGGGATGCCGGTCGTTACCTTCGATCTTTGTCGGACGTCCGAGGTGGCTTTCAACCAGCAGCGGGCTGGCGTATCCGCCGAGCGTCATCGCGGTGGCGTAGAACTGCGGCCGGCCTGGAATCACGTCCTCCGGCTGCCTGACATAGGGAACGATCGGCTCAAGCGGCAGGCGTACGCATCCGGTCATGCCGGCCAACGCCATGGACGCACCCATCACTTTCAGGAAGCCACGGCGCGAGACGGAATCGACCCACTCGGAAGCACCTTTGGGAAACTCGCGGTGCAAGGCTTCCTGGAACGCGGGGCTGCCAGCGAGTTCTTCGAGACTGCGCCAGTATTCCGGGCCGGCCTTCTCGTTATTATTGGCCTCGTTGATTTGCGCACGGAGAGAGTCCAAATCGAGCTTGCCCTTCTTGGATGGGCAAACTTCTTCTCGTTTAGCGCGGCCGTCTTGTTCTTCAATCTTCATTGGCTGCACATCACACTTTTCAAAACTGTCATCCTTCGACTCCGCATTTGCTTCGCTTTCGCGAAGCAAATTCTCCGCTCATGATGACAAGTCTTCATAGTTCGCTGTTACCGGTGGCACGTGCTGCAACTCGTAATGTCCTTCACGCTGCGGACGTTATACTTTTTGGCCAGCGCCGATCCCAAGTCGACTTGATCGGTAAAGCTCTGCCCTTCGACCACTACTGGATTCGCGGTCGTGGGTTGCTGGTAGCGCATATTGAATACTTGCTCGCGCGGGCGCAGATTTTCTTGCGGCGCGCGATGGCAGCTCAAGCACCATTCCATCTGCAGCGATTCTTGTTGATACATCAGCGGCATCTGGTCAACCGAGCCGTGGCAGGTATTGCAGCCGACTCCCTTATTGATATGAATGCTGTGATTGAAATAGACGAAGTCGGGAAGCTGGTTCACCCTTGTCCACTGCAGCGACTGGCCGCTGCGGTAGCTGGCTCGGACCGGCTCCAGCAGTTGGGCGTTGGTCCAGATCTGCGAATGGCAGTTCATGCAAGTCTTAGTCGGAGGAATGCCGGCGAAACTCGAGGTTTCTACCGAGGTATGACAATAGCGGCAGTCAATGCCGAGTCCAGCAACGTGATGCTGGTGGCTGAAGGGTACAGGTTGCGGTTTTCGCACTCCGGCATAAGTAACGTACGGCGAACGCTGGATCTCCATCGCCACCCAACTGAGCGCGGCAACCACGAAGACCGCGCCAAAAATCGTGGCCCGCGACAAGGTGTTCGTGCTGCGATGAAAAATCTGCGGCATGGTTATGGAAATCTATGCTTGAGATGTTTCGTCAGGTGCGTCGGACGCGTCCCGATCAAAAAATATCCCCAGAATCTTCGGCCGATGAATGTGGAAAGCACAGGATTATAAATACTTCGCGAGCGGTTGTCTTGTGCTTTCCCGCGGGAGCGGAAAATGTCTCAAAACGCAACATTATCAAATGAAGTTTGGATTCGGCGTTGGACGAGGCGTTAGCGCAGGTTCATCACCAGCAGCTTCGGCTCGGTCATTTCCTCGATCGCGTAGCGCAAGCCCTCGCGGCCGAGGCCGGAGTCTTTCACGCCGCCGTAGGGCATCTGGTCGATGCGGAACGAAGGGACATCGCCCGCAATGAGCCCCCCGACCTCGAGTTCGTCGAAGGCCTGGAAAAGCAGCTTCACATCACGCGTGAACAAGCCGGCCTGCAGACCGTAGTTGGAATTGTTGATCCGGCGCAGGGCTTCGTCGAAATTCTGGTAAGGCTCGACGGTCACGACGGGGCCGAAAACTTCCTGGCAGTTTACTTTCATGTCGGGCTTGGTGCCGGTCAGTACCATGGGATCAACCACGGACCCGCGGCGGCCACCGCCGCAGAGCAGGCGAGCGCCGGAGCGAACCGCTTCCTCCACCCAATTGGTGACGCGGATGGCATCGCTCTCGCGAATCAGCGGTCCGACGTCGGTCGACTCCTGCATGGGATCGCCCGTTTTCAGTTTTTTGACGCCTTCGACAAGCAGGTCGGTGAATTTCCCGTAGACGGATTGCTCGACCAGAATGCGCTGCACGGAAATGCAAGTCTGGCCGGCGTAGGCGAACCCGCCCGCAACGCAGCGCTCCGCGGCATAACTGAGATCGGCGTCGCTGTGCACGATTGCGCCTGCGTTGCCACCGAGTTCGAGCACGACCTTCTTCTTACCGGCGCGGCGTTTGATGTCCCAACCTACGGGAACGCTGCCGGTAAAGCTGATCAGCTTGATGCGCTCGTCGGTGACCAGCAGACTGGCGTCGTCGTTTGAGAGTGGCAGCACGTTGAGTCCGCCGTCGGGCCAGCCCGCCTGCTGCACGCATTCCGCCAGCAAGAGCGAGCACAGCGGAGTTTGCGGCGCAGGCTTCAGCACAATCGAGCAACCCGCCCCAATGGCGGGTGCTACTTTGTGCGCGACCAGGTTCAGCGGGAAATTGAAGGGCGTGATCCCCGCAATGGGACCGAGCGGGAAACGCTTTACGATGCCCCAGCGTCCTGCGGTAAATTCCTGCCAGTCGAGGGGAAGATACTCGCCGTAAATGCGCGTGGCCTCTTCGGCGGCAACGTTGAAGGCAAATGTGGCGCGGTCCACTTCTGTGCGCGCCAGTTTGATGGGCTTGCCGGCTTCCTGCGCCAGGATGCGGGCGAATTCTTCGCGGCGCTCGGTAATGCCCTGCGCCACGCGGCGCAACACGCGCTGCCGCTCGAAGGCGGGCAGGCGGCGCGTTGTTCCAAAAGCCTTTACGGCGGCGGCGATCGCAGCTTCGGCGTGCTCGCGGCGGCCCTGCACGACTCGCCCAATCACGCTGCCATCGAAGGGCGCGCGGACTTCAACGATGTCACCGTCTTCCATCCAGCGGCCGTCGACAAAGAAGCCGTGGGTTGCGACTGGGGCAATCGTCATTTCCGCCATTTTTGCCTCCCGGATACAGACTGCGGTTTTGATTATAGGCCTTGGCTAATGGTTGCTTTTTTCTACGGGCAGCACTCCTTCAGTTGTCCACTACAATGAATGCCGTTAGCACCGATGCCTTCCTTGGAAACTATCGTTGAACTGGCTCCGCGTCTGCGGCGGAAGGAAGTTTCTCCGGTCGAGGTGACTCGCGCTTGCCTGGATCGCATCGAGAAGCTCAATCCCGCGCTGAATGCCTTCATTACAGTAGCTGCCGAGTCGGCGGTGGCGGAAGCTCGGGCCGCGGAGATTGAGATCTCGCGCGGGGAGTGGCGCGGGCCGCTGCACGGGATTCCGATTGCGATAAAAGACTTGATCGATACCGCGGGCACGCGCACAACCGCGGCCAGCGCGGTTTTCGAGCATCGTGTTCCGACTGAGGACGCGGAAGTGGTGCGGCGGCTGCGGGTTGCCGGTGCGGTGATTCTGGGGAAGAACAATCTGCATGAGTTCGCTTATGGTGGGAGTTCGCTGGTCAGCTTTTTCGGCGATGTTCGCAATCCCTGGAACACGGAGCATATTGCCGGAGGATCGTCGGGAGGTTCGGCAGCCGCTGTTGCCGCTGGACTTTGCTATGCGGCGATTGGGACTGATACGGCCGGTTCCATTCGCGAACCGGCGGCGCTTTGCGGGTGCGTGGGGATCAAGGCGACTTATGGGCGCGTGTCGGCGCGAGGCGTGATTCCGCTTTCGTGGTCGCTGGATCATGTTGGGCCGTTGGCCGCGACTGTTGGGGATGCGGCTGTGGTGCTGCAGGCTATCGCGGGATACGATCCGAGTGACGTTTGCAGCGCAGATGTTCCGGTGTCTGATTACGTTTCTGGCTTGGGCGACGCAGTTAAGACTCTGCGCGTTGGGATTCCGCGGGCGCATTTCTGCGATGAGCTTGATGATGAAGTCCGCGCGGCGGTGGAGCAGGCTCTGGCCTTGATCGGGACGCTAGTTGCGGAGCTTCGTGACGTGCAGATCGAAGTATCTTCGGACCGTACCGTGCAAGCCGCCGAGTCCTTTGCTTATCACGCCGACCATGTTGCCCGGACGCCGGAGCTTTATCAGCCGGAGACCTTGCGGCGCATATGCTCTGGGGCGAATATTTCGGCGGTGGAATATATTCGGCGGCGGCGCGAACTGGACGAGGAACGGCGTCGCGCTCATGACTTCTTTGCCGACGTGGATTTGCTGGTCACGCCCACGATGCCCATCCCGGCGCCGGCGATTGCCGATTTTAAAAAAGACCCTGCCGCGCTGCGGCCCGCGGAACTTGCGTTGCTGCGCAACACGCGGCCGTTTAATGTCTGGGGGCTGCCTGCTATCTCGGTGCCCTGCGGCTTTACGAAAGCCGGGCTGCCCATTGGTTTGCAGATCGCTGGGCCGCATTGGCGGGAGGATCTGGTCTTGAGACTGGCTCACGCTTACGCACGGGCTGCCGGGTGGTATAAGCGGCGTCCGGTGGGCTGACGCTATCGCGTCCACAGCTTCCCGGCTCTGGATTTCTGGAGTGAAATAATTCTTGATGCAGATCGCGAATGGGTGGAGGATTGGCTTGCTGGGGCGGATCTGCAGATTAAATTTTTTCTTTCGATATCCCTGAAAGCCCCGCCCAGCGCGGGTTTCGCAAAACCGTATCGCGCAAAATCTAGTTTTCAAAGAACTTAGATACCAAAATCTTGAGAACAAAGGGCTTAGGGTGGGGCACTCTGCGTGCTTCCGACCGTCACTGCCTCGACCATGATCGCGCGATTTGGATTGCGGGCGCAAGGTTAGATGTCACATGGTGGTTGTGGAAAACTGCAAGGTCCGCGGCGGGTGAGGGTCCATTAACCCCGCCCGTCAGCATCTATAGAAATGCCTTGCGGGACCCGCGGTGACGCACACTGGTAGGGATCCCCTCGGCTTCGCTCGGGGCAGGCTCTTCGACTCCGCAACTGCTTTCGCTTCGCGAAAGCAGTTGCTCCGCTCAGGATGACAACTTGGCTTCAGTCTACCGTTCTTACATCGTCTGGCAGCATTAACACGAACGTGCAGTTGCCCGTTGCTGTGGAGCAGGAGAGGATTCCGCGGCGGAGGATTTTTACGGGGGTGTCGTCAGGGAAGGTTAGACGGTACTCGGCTGTGCGTAGGGCTTCGGTGAAGACCTTTAGCTTTTCGTCGCCTCCGGCGAATTTTACGGCGTCTACCGTGGCCGCGGAGCTTTGTCCATGACCTGAATCCGGGTGACCTGTGTTAGGGTGACCCAGGCCGCGACTCAGGAGGACGAAGAAATCGGCGCTGCCGGTTTCTTTTGCTACTTTGCCCAGATCGATCGTGCGCAATCGCTGCAGCTCTTCTTTGTGCTTCGCCACCGCAGCGTCTACTTTGGCGTCGCCGCCGGCTAGAGAAGCGAGGCGGTCGCGGGTTTCGGGGATGGGGCGCAGTCCACTCAGGCAGAGCGCGTAGGTGCGCAGGGCTAGATCTTTTTTTCCCTGCTTCTCGTAAATCTGTCCCAGATGGTCGCCGACTTCGCCGTGATGGCCCAGCTGCCAGGCCGAGGACACATATTTTTCGGCGTTGTCGAACTTGCCTTCATTGAAATAGACCCAGCCGAGCGTGTCCCAGTAGGCGATCAGGGACGGGACCAGAGGTAACTCCTGCGGGGTTAGCCGGTCCAGCGACACGTTGCGCAATGCTGCCGTGGTGGCTGAGATTGCCGACTCGGCGTATTGCTGGGCGCGGTCGAGATGAGATTTTTTCAGTGAAAGCTGGTAGGCGATGTTGTTCCAGACCAGCGGCGTGGCCGAGAGTTCGACCGCGTGGTCGAAGGTGGCCAGCGCTTTGTCGTCCTGGCCGAGATTCAGATAGGCGTCGCCCAGGCTCACTTGCAACTCTGCATTGTCGGGTGAGAGGGATGCGGCTTTTTCCAACTCCGGCGCAGCCAAGTCGTACTTGTGCCACTCGGAATACATGGAGCCCAGGCCGGCGTGGGAGAACTTGTCGAGAGGATTGATCTCAATTTGCTTGTTGAAGGCGGTTACCGCGTCGGGATACTTGCGCTCCTGCCAGTAGGCGCGGCCGAGAGCGTTGTAGGCGTACTCGTCGTAGGGATTGAGTTCAATCTGCTTGTTGAGAGCGGCGATGGCGTCGTCATTCTGGCGCATCCCCAAATAGGCCGCGGCGAGGATATTCCAGGCGTACTTGTTCTTGGGATCGACTTCGGTGGCGCGTTTGAGAAGTTGAATCGCCATCGGCAGATTGTTGTTGGTCATGGCCGCGCGACCGCTTTCGACCAGGTCGTCGGCTTTCATATCCGCCGGCGGCGTTGGGGTGCCGGCTACCGTGTTCTCGACGGAAAGAAACTGTCCCAGATCAGAGCTGACGGTGTGGCGAAAAGCCTGGTAATCCGAGGCGCGAGACGCGGGCAGCTCGGCCTGACGCAGCGTCAGCGTTCTTGCGGCGGTGAAAGTCGTTCCCTCCAGTTTGTAGGTGGCCTGGTACTCGGCATAGTCGCGCCTGACGGACAAAGGCAACGGGGAATGCGCAGTGTACTTGGCGGGCAAGTCGAGCTTGATCTTGTAGACGTACTCTGCCTTGGGGCCGAGTTTCAGAACCTCGGCGTCTGCGTCGCCATCGTCATCGCTATTGCCATCGCCGAGATCGGGCAGGTTGAACTGGCAGAGCGGCAGCGTGAGGTCGGATTTCTTCTTCGACCAGTCTAAGAAGTTCGGCCTGGCGACATCGTAGGACATGGTGAACGGCTCGCGGGTCGCGGCCGGATCGCTGATTTTTAGATTCGTGATGTCGCCGCCCATTCCGGCGTTGACGTTTTCTACCACGCGTTGCCAATTCGCTTCCGGGACGCGGCGGAAGATGGAACGCAGCATGAGTTCTTCATCGCCGCGGAAGGTGTAGTGCACGTGGGCATCGAGTTTGCCGATTTCGTTAATTTTTCCATCGACCTCGGAGACCTCGCTGTCGGGCATGGGCGTATCGGCGGGCGTCTCCTCGAGATGTGGCGTGCTGCCGTCGGCGGGAATGACCAGCGCCAGCTTGTTGCGCAGACTGAAGGCCAGCAGGCGGAAGGGAGCGACTTCGCTGGTGGTATCCATCCAGACTTCTTCGTGAGGCGTCGTCATGGGCAGCATGGTAATGACGTGATCGAACTGCGAGGGCGAAGGCACGTCGGGATCGAGCTTGCGGCTGGAGTTGATCAACACGGAAGACGCATGCAGGCCCTCAGCTTCGAGCAGAGAAGCGAGCAGGGTGTGCTTATCCTTGCAGTCGCCGTACTGGTCATGGAGGACGTCGGCAGCGGCGTGGGGCTGATAGCGGCCCACTCCCAGCGACAGGCTGACGTAGCGGAAGTTCTTGGCGACGAAGTCGTACAGCCCCTCGACCTTATCCAAATCGGTGCCGAGGCCTTTGGTGAGATCGGCCGCTTTGGCGCGGACTTCTGGCGAGGGCGCCCGGCGGTCTTTTTCCAGGCTGGCATACCAGCGGCCGATCTGTTCCCAACTGACGAAGGTGGTCAGCTGAACGTCGGGGCGCTCCTCATCGGGCCTCTTCTTCTTTTTCTTCTTGTCTTTATCTTTGTCTTTGTCCTGTCTTTATCTTTGTCCTTGGTGTCGTCTTCGCGTTCCAGGTGAGAACTGGTCCAGTGGTAGACGCGGCGTCCGTTCGCTTCCGCGATCTTCGGATCCATGCCGACCTTGTTCTTCAGCTTGAGCGGGCGGCTGGAGGGAACATCCACGTCGAGTTCCTCATCGAGCATGATGTTGTTCTTGTCGAAGTCGTAGTCGGCCCAGAACTGCCCCGCGGCCAGCGGAGTGTGAATCAGCGTGACCATGTCGTATTCGAGCGTTTCGCCGGGGCGCAGGCCGGGCACGGTGATGTGCTTCTGACGGTAGTCGGTGTAGACGGGAGCTTCGCGCTCCACGGGCGCACTCAGGTCTTGTACGGCATCGTCGCCCGCCTTCACCACGCTGCCATCGGCCTTGACCACTCGCACGTAGGCTATTTCAACGCGCTCGTTGGCGGAGTTGTAGCCGAATTGAATCTGTCCCCACTGCTGGACTCCGGCCTCGCTCTGCACCCGGATGCGAGCGACCGTCTCTTTGCGGCCCGTGCCATCGCTTTCAAAGCGGTAGGTGGAATGGAGTTGCTCGACGACAAATGCCTCCTGGGAATAATCATGCTTCGGCTCTTCCGGCTTGGAGGAGGCCGCGTCCGCAGGTTTTGCGGGGGCGGGCGGCGGAGTGGGTTTCCCGCCCGATTGCGCTGCGACATTGAAGGGCGCGGCCAAGGTGCAGGCCATCAGGAACTGGAGCAAAAGACTACGCATAAGGTAATAGTAAGGCCTGTGCCGCTTTTATCCCAAGGCGGGAATTTGTTTGTGGGGCGGTCACAAAACCGTAGTAAAATTTTGCCTTAGATAGTCTTGCCTGGCCGCGACGCTGGGCAGGCGTGACGCATAATGTACTTGCGCCACGATCCTTCCGTTCGGAGGTTTTTCTGGCATGGAAGATCGTGATGTCTCTTCTTCGGTTTCCCAGCAGTCGATTACTCAGCAGTCGGTGCCTAGAAAGCGTGAAGGCCGGGGCGCATGGGTCCTGACCGCCTACGGCATTTCTGGGTTGGCACTTTTCGCGCTCCTCGCTTATTTCTTCTCGGATTTCATCGCTCACTAGGAACGCGTCCGGTTGCGTCGACCCGATTGCGTTGACCCGGTTGCGTTAACGAAGAGAGGGTCGAGCTTCGCTCGATGGAGCCTTCGGCTCAGCTAGGGCAGGCCGCCGCGGGCGGCCGCCTCCACATGAGCGTCTCCGCGAAACGAAATCCGAAACTCGATATCCCAGGCTGCCCGGCGTCCTCCGGCGAACGTGCTACAATGAGCGGCCTTAGAAGCTGCTGCTTCGCAAGACATTTTCCCGCACTGAAGCACTGAGAAAGAGAAAGAAACACCAGGATAACCCGTGCCCAAGAACCCCACGTCCGCTGGCGCGCCCATCACCTACGCCGACGCCGGCGTGGATATCGACCGGGCCAATCGCACCAAGCAGCGCATCAAGTACCTGGCGCACAAAACCTTTACACGCGGGGTGCTCAGCGAAATTGGCGGGTTCGGCGGCTTGTTCGCGGTGGACAAGACCAAGTACGTGGACCCGGTGCTGGTCTCGAGCGTGGACGGCGTGGGCACGAAGCTCAAGATTGCCTTTGCCATGGGCCTGCATTCCACCGTGGGCGCTGACCTGGTGAACCACTGCGTCAACGACATTGCGGTGCAGGGGGCCGCACCGTTGTTCTTTATGGATTATCTGGCGACCGGAAAACTGGAGCCCACGATCGCAGAGAAAGTGGTGGAAGGCATCGCCGACGCCTGCAAGCATAACGGGTGCGCCCTGATCGGCGGGGAGACGGCCGAGATGCCCGGCTTCTATCCCGATGGCGAATACGATCTGGCGGGGTTTATCGTGGGCGTGGTGGAACGCGACCGGATTATCACCGGCAAGGATGTGCAGATCGGTGACGTCATTCTCGGGCTGGCATCGAACGGCCTGCACACCAACGGATATTCGCTGGCCCGCAAACTGCTGTTTGAAGTGGCCCACTACTCGCCGGAGGACTACGTCAACGAGATCAAGAATAAAGTGGGCAATGAACTGATGCGCACGCACAAGAGCTACTGGCCGGCGCTGAGAAAACTGATTGCCGCCCAATGCGTCTCCGCGCTGGCGCACATTACCGGGGGCGGCATCACGGAAAACCTTCCCCGCGTGTTGCCGCGCGGGACGGCGAGCCGCGATTGATCTCGGGTCCTGGCCGGTGCCGCCGTTGTTCGAGCACCTGCGGCAGTTGGGCAATGTTCCGCAAGACGAGATGCTGCGCACTTTCAACATGGGCCTGGGCATGCTGCTGGTGGTTCCCCTGGCGAAATTCAAGAAAGCCCAGACCGTGCTGGAGCGCGCGGGAGAAAAGGCTTTTACCGTGGGGCGCATCGTTAAGGGTGAGCGCAAGGTGATCTACAACTGAAGAATTGATGATTGATCGATTGTTGATTGCTGATTGAAAATCAAACGCCGCTAAGTTTGGATTTCAATCAACAATCAACAATCAGCAATCAGCAATTGCAATCAACAATGCATTCCCTCGGCATTCTTCTTTCCGGACGCGGCTCGAATTTTGTTGCTATCGCCGACAGCATTGACGCGGGCCGCATCGCGGGCGCGCGCATTGCCGTTGTCATCTCGAACAAGGCGGACGCGCCCGGTATCGCCACGGCGCGACAACGTGGATTGAATGCGCTGGTGATTCCATCGAAGGGCAGGCCGCGAGGGGAACACGAACGCGAAGTCGTCGCTGCACTCTGAGTCAGCACAATGTCGATCTGGTCTGCCTCGCGGGATACATGCGGCTGCTCTCGCCGTGGTTCGTGCAGCAGTTTCCGCGGCGGATTCTCAACATTCATCCCTCGCTGCTGCCGGCGTTCCCTGGCCTCGAAGCGCAGGAGCAGGCTTTCGCCTACGGAGTGAAAGTCTCTGGCTGCACCGTGCATTTTGTTGATGAAGAACTTGATCACGGGGCGATCATCGTGCAGAAGACCGTGCCCGTGCTCGAAACCGATGACGAGCACACATTGGCCGCTCGCATCCTTGAGCAGGAACATATTGCCTACACGGAAGCGATCAACGTTGTGCTGGGCGGAAAGTACGAAGTGAAAGGCCGGCGACTACACGCGTTAAGTCAGAAGTCAGAGGGCAGAATGCAGAAGTAAGAGTCCCGCGGCATCTCACTTGAATTCCTTTGCCATTCGCACGATGGGGAGCGCTTTTCCGTTGCTGAGAGGGGCTTCCAGATTCTCCAGCGCGGTATAACCCTTTGCCTTGTAAAAAGCCACGCCGCTCAAGGTTGCGCCCATTTCGAGGCGCGTGAAGCCCGCTTCCCGGGCTGCCTTCTCACAGGCTTCGAGGATCAGGCTTCCGATGCCGCGTCTCGCCCAGTCCGGATGCACGAAGAATGCGCGAATCTTGGCCGCATCGCGCGCTGGGTCGAGCAGCGAGTCTTCGCGCGCCGCGTATTGATCGCCACCGTACAGCGTCTTGCGCTTGCTCCAACCGCCGCAGGCTACGATCTCAGATTTGGTCTGCGCTTCCGAAACCTCCGCCACCAGGTACGTTCCATCCGCAATGAGTTGGCTGTCCACGCCATAGACCGACTTCAGCGCGCCTTCAATCTGCGCCGGAGAATAGTCCCCGCCTGCAGGCCTCGGACCGAGGCCTCAATCACTTCCCGCAATCGGGGAACATCTGCCGCGATCGCCTTTCGAATATGAATGTCTCACCGCCGTCACAAGCCTCGCACTCCCCGAGCAATTTTAACTTCCGCATTCTGACTTCTGCCTTCTGCATTCCATATAATGTCTTTTCCCATGTCAACCTTCGCACCTGTCGACGAACAACTGACGTATCTCAAGAAGGGTTCGGCGGAAATCATCCGCGAGGCCGACCTGCGCGCCAAGCTGGAGAAGTCGCGCGCCACGGGCAAGCCGCTGCGGGTGAAGCTCGGCATGGATCCGACCGCTCCCGACTTGCACCTGGGGCACACCGTGGTTCTGCGCAAGCTCAAGCACTTTCAGGATCTCGGCCACACTGCGATTTTTCTGATCGGCGATTTTACCGGGATGATCGGCGACCCTACGGGACGCTCGGCCACGCGGCCGCCGCTAACCCGCGAGCAGATCGAGGAAAACGCCGAGACTTACAAGGCGCAGGTCTTCAAGATTCTCGATCCGCAGAAAACTGTGGTCGATTTCAACCGGCGCTGGTTCGGCCAGTTTACCTCCGACGATTTCGTCCGCTTGATGGCGAAGTACACCATCTCGCAACTGCTGGAGCGCGAGGACTTTCACAAACGATTCAAGGACGAGAAGCCCATTTCAGTGCACGAGTTGCTCTATCCGCTGGTGCAAGGATACGACTCGGTCGCGCTCGAAGCGGATGTGGAACTCGGCGGCACCGACCAGAAATTCAATCTGCTGGTCGGGCCGCGAACTGCAGCGCGCCTACGGGCAGGAGTCGCAGGTGGTGCTGACGACGCCGATTCTCGAAGGGCTTCGATGGCGTGCAGAAAATGTCGAAGTCGCTGGGGAATGCGATCGGCATCGACGAGCCGCCGCTGGAAATGTATGGCAAGGTGATGAGCATCTCGGACGAGATGATGTGGAGGTATTACGAGCTGCTGACGGATTTGCAGGTCGCCGAGATCGAGAAGATGAAGCGGGAAGAGCATCCGATGCAGGCCAAGAAGGAGTTGGCGCGGAGGATCGTGGGGGATTTTCATTCGGGGAGGCGGCGGCGAAAGCGGGGGAGGATTGGGCGAGACAGTTTCAAAAAGAGTGAGGTGCCGGAGGAACTCGAGGAAGTCGATGGTTCAGTGTTGGATCAATCGCAGTTTCAAATCCTGAGGACTGCAGAGAACTCAAATTGGGCGGCAGAAGATAGAACCTCGGTAGGATGCTTTGACTGCCTGACTTGTAAAAAGCGGGCTCAGCTGACTCGGACACCGATGCTGCTGAGAATTGAGAAGCTCCGTTGGAGCTAGCACTTGGTGTCGTCTGCATCCGAGGGAAGTCGTAAATTGCGGAGGGTGCAGCTACAGTCAGATGGACAGCAGCCGCAAAGTTCGATTGTTTGCTTTCGTCGGCGTGCCTACGCGAATGCAGGCTCGTCGAGATCTGGGTTGGCGCAAAAGATCCGCTTGCTCAATAATCCCAAACGTGATTCAGCTCGCAGTTCTACGGCAGCAGCCCGAACACTGCTACGCCATTCGTCGTCCCTACGAACACTTTGCCGTTCACGATCATCGGGGTGATGAACTTGTTGCCGGCGCCGAACTGGTCGCGGCCGTTGCTGGCCTGGTTGCTGTTGTAGAGTTCGTTCAGATTCGTGGCATTGTAGGCGTGCAATACTGCCGGGTTGTTGTTCTCGACAGCCCACACGATTCCATTGCTCGTGCCGTTCGCCGAGACGCTGGGCGTTGCCCCGGGATATCCAAAGCCGCTGGGGGTTTGTGCGGTTGCGCTGGTTGAGAGCTGCGCGTTGGTGATGGTGAAGGCCTGGATGGGGCTGCCCACCGATCCGTAGTAGACCGTGTTGTTGAAATACGCAGGCATCGCCCAGACACCGCCGGGCAAGGCTCCCGCGAGTTCCTGATAGATGTTGTTGTTGTTCGAGCTGAACTTGCCCATGGAGTCGCGATTCACCACGTAAAGGTTGCTGTCTTTGCCGGCGCCGACCGCGAGGTGCCAGGTGTTGCCCGAGCCGTCGCTCAGATCGGGCAGCACGATCATCCCGCCTGAACCCAGATCGGTGTCGCTGCCGTTCTCCGATCCTTGATTGTCCATTTCGAAGTAGTCGGCCACGGCGAGACCGCCCGAGGTCGAAAGCTTCATGAAGGCGTTGCCGTAGTCGCCGTCGCTGGGAAAGCCGCTGGCATTCAAATTTGTATCGAAGTCGCCGTTGGCATCGAGGAAATAGATGTTGCCGGAGCTGTCGGCGGCGAGCCCGGCGCCAGCCATCCAGATGGCGCCTTCGTTGCCGTTGGGCGTCACATTCAGCACACTGGTCTGGGCCAGCGTGGATTCGCTGTAACCCATGATCCATCCTGTGTAGGGACGTATGTCGCAGTGCGAAGCCCAGCCGGTATAGATGACGCCATTCAGCAAGAGCAGCGCGGATCGCTCCTTGTATTGGCCAGGATCGAAGACGACATCGGTGCCGTTGCTGTTGTCGCCGGTTCCGGGATAGGTCGCCTGAATATCGACCGGGCCGCTGAACAGCTCCGTGCCGAGCGCGAGATCGAGCGCGTGCAGGCGCTGGTGGTAGTTGCCCGATGCGTCTTTCGACATCGCCACCACGTAAATCGCTCCATTCGGACCGCGCGTGCGATCGATCACCGGCGTGGAGGTCACGCCGATTTCAGGAGTTACCTGGCTGCAACCGCGATCGTCCGATGTTGTTTCGCCCGATTTCAACGTGGAGACGTGCCAGATCGTTGCGCCGGAATCCGCGTCGAAGGCATAGACCGAACCGTGCTCGGTAGCAACGACCAGCAGATTGTGCGTGCCGTTGTTGGACGTGACGTTCGAGGCGTAGAGCGGCTCGGCGTCGACCAGACCGTCGACGGAGTAGAAACCCAGCTTGCCAAACTTCGCCGACGTAACGTTGCTGGTGCTCAGCGTGGTTTCCGTCAGGTTCTGGCCGGTGCGTCCAATGTCGTTGTGGTAGGTCAGGACGTCGGTGGTGCCTGGGACTCTGCGGCATTACAGTGAGAGTCGCGGAGTTGCTGGTGGCATTTCCCTCCGAGTTGCTGACCACGACTCGATACTGCGTGCCATTGTCGGAGGTCGTGGTCGCCGCCGTGGTGTAGTTGGCCGAGGTCGCGCCGGTGATCGCGGTCGTACCCTTCTGCCACTGGTAACTCAAGGGAGCCGTTCCCGCCGCCGTCACCGAGAATGTTGCCGGTTGTCCGGCGGCAACAGTCTGGTTCGTGGGTTGAGCCGTAATGGAGGGAGCGATGGCGGGGGTGCTATTGCCGGGTTCAGATACACCGCTGCATCCTGCCAGGAAGAGGCTAACTATAAGAAAACAAGATACATTCGTTAGCCGTCGAACCTTCATGCGCCCCCTTGAGTCAGAGACTCTGTCTGGCGTGCATCATGATGCCAGCCGGTCGGGAGGGTCGGAAGGTCACGAGAGTGCGGGAAACTGCCTGGCTTAAGAGCCTGTGTGGCTGGCCGCTCGGACAAGTCCTTGGGACCTTCCGATCTCGCTCAGAAGTGCGACTCTGTTACTCTCAAGCGCGCACATGCGCGCGGCGGCCATCTTCGGGCTGGGATGTTCTGCGAAAAATCTCACGCCCTTCCAGACGGATGAAATGATCGACTGGCGGATCGGGATGCCCGCCGCTGGGGATCAGGCGGAGGTCATCCTGCTCTTTGGCGGCGATGGCACCATCCACCGGCACTTGAGTCAATTGGTGAAGCTTGGCCTGCCGGTGCTGGTTGTCCCGGCCGGCAGCGGGAACGATTTTGCCCGTGCGCTTGGGATGCGCCGCGTGCGCGATTCGCTCGCCGCGTGGCGACGGTTCTGCGCCGGGCAGGGCAACGTGCGCGCGATCGATCTGGGAGTGATCACTCCGCTGGCGACTGCGGGCGGAGCGGGGCCGCGCCAACAGAGCCTGCTTGCAACCCGGTACTCGGTACTCGGAACTATTTCTGCAGTGTGGCCGGCGTTGGACTCGATAGCGAAGTGGCCCGCCGGGCGAATGAATTGCCGCGCTGGCTGCGCGGACATGGCGGTTACGCGTTAACGCTGGCTCCTACAATCTTTCGATTCGCCGCGCTTCCCATGAAGGTTTTCAACCTCGACGCAGCCGGGGGCTGGACGACTCGCAGCGACCAGCGCCACGATTCTGGCGGCTTTCGCCAACACTTCCACTTACGGCGGTGGGATGAAGATCGCTCCCCGCGCGAAAATGGATGACGGCCAACTCGATGTCTGCGTGATTGGAGGCGTCGATCCCTTCAAACTCGCCTGCATGTTTCCCACGGTCTATTTTGGACGCCATCTGAGCATCCGCGAGGTGAAGTACTTCCAGGCAGAACGCGTGCGTGTGGAAACCGAGACCCCTCTTGATGTCTATGCCGATGGCGAGTTCGTTTGCCGCACGCCGGTCGAGGTCGGCGTGGAGCGCTTTGCACTGAGGGTTGTTGTTCATCCGTCACAGACAAGTTTCTAGTTTCTAGTTTCTAGTTGGGGCATTCCCATTCCATATGAAATGAGGAGCTATCCATGGGACATTCCTATCGAGATCTTGATCGTTTGGCGAGAAGGCGATCGTGATGGTCGACCGAACGTTTACCGCGCCACACAGAGCTTCCCCAAGCACGAGACCTACGGTTTGACGGTTTGACGAGTCAGGTGAGGCGAATCGGCAGTATCAGTTGCCAGCAATGTGGCCGAGGTCAGGGTAGGCTCTCGAGGCGGGAGTTCAGGCCGTTTTTAGGCATGGCCCGCGGTTCGCTGCTTGAGATGGAAACACAGGTCGTGATTGCAGAAAATCTCGGATATCTGTCCCGGGTTGAGACGCAGCGGCTTGCACGTGCGTCCGGCGAGGTGAGCCGACTGCTCCACGGCCTAATGCAGTCTCTCCAGAAAGCGGCGTGACGAACCGGAAACCAGAAACCAGAAACTGGAAACTACAAACCAGAAACTGGAAACTCGATCTTCGCCCCGGTGCTAAACTTTCCTCATGCCTGACCAACGTTCCCGAACCGTGCTCTGGATTCTGATTGGAGGAGGAGCATTCTTCCTCTTTGTGCTGGCCGTGTTTTCGCTGGTTTACCTCACACTGCATGCAGGCGGCAATCAAGCTGGATTTGCCGGCTTTGGCGACCGCATCGGCGTAGTGGACCTCGACGGCGTGATTCTCTCGCCGCAGCCGGTGGTTGGCCAACTGAAGAAGTTCGCCGACGACTCGTCCATCAAAGCGATCATCTTGCATGTGAACTCGCCCGGCGGCGGCGTGGCTGCGTCCGAGGAAATCTATCGCGAGGTCAAGCGCATCCGCGAGGAAAAGAAGAAGCGCATCGTGGTTTCCATTGAAACGGTGGGAGCCAGCGGCGCGTACTACGTCGCGTCGGCGTCAAACAAAATTTATGCTGATCAGGGCAGCATCGTGGGCTCGATCGGGGTCATCGCCGAGTGGATGAACTATGAAGACCTGCTGAAGTGGGCCAAGCTGAAAAATGTCGTGTTCAAGACCGGCGAGTTCAAAGACACGGGGAACCCGGCCCGGGAGCTTACTCCTGCGGAGCAGGCCTACTTGCAATCGCTGATCGACAATATGTTTGGACAGTTCATCCAGGCCGTGGCCGACGGGCGCGGCATGAAGTTCGACGACGTGAAGGCGATTGCCAACGGGAAGGTTTGGACTGGTAAAGAAGCGCTGTCGATGAAGCTGATTGACGACACCGGCGACTTTGAAGCCGTGGTCAAGGACACGGCGAAATCGGTGAACATCTCGGGCGAGCCGACGCTGGTTCATCCGGAAAAAGATCGCAAAACACTGCTCGACCTGATGACGGGCGACCTCTCGCAGTATCTTCCCGACACTGGGAAAATGCTGGAGCAGCACGTAGGGTTCTATTATCTGTGGAAGTAGGGATCGGGTCTTGGGGGATGGGTCTTAGGTGTTGGGCTTCCAGATCTGCGTCCCAAAGAAGTTTGCCGGAGTGTCGGGACGCGCGGCCCAAGACCTGAGACCTAGGACCCAAGACCTGGCACTGCGTCGTCCCAAAACGGAGACTTGCGTACAACCCCTGAAATTTGAGAAGGTTATGGGAGGTTGCCAGCCTGGAACCGGGGCCGTCGCTCGCAGATTGCGACTCCTCACTGCCAGGTTGGCCGGGAGCGAAGAGGAATTATGACGAAAGCCGATCTGATCGATGAAGTCTCGCGTTTAGCTGAACTTACGCGCAAAGACAGCGAAGTGATCGTGGAGACGATCTTTGACAGCGTCGTGCGCTCCCTGCGCGCGGGCGACAAGATCGAGATCCGCGGCTTTGGCAGCTTCCGGACCCGCCAGCGCAAGCCCCGCATGGGCCGCAACCCCAAGACCGGCGAAAAGGTAGAAGTGCCCGCCAAGAAGATTCCTTTCTTCAAGCCCAGCAAGGAGTTAAAGGATCTGGTGAATGAGGGAATCGCCGATGCGGCGGCGCCCCCTCCACCGGCGGCCGCACCGCCTGTGGGATAGAAATGCAGAAGTCAGAAGTGAGAATGCAGAAGTAAGAACGGAAACGCTTCTACTTCTTCTGCATTCTGACTTTTGCATTCTGACTTCGCCTTACCCTTGAATTCCCACCACTCCCATCATCCGCCCAGTTTTTCCTCTCTCGGCGCGATAGGAAAACAATAAGTCTGTGCGGCAGTTGGTGCATAGCGGCGAAGCCTCGATACTCTTTGCCTGCACACCCACGGCCAGCAGTTGTTGGCGATTGGCTTCTACCAGGTCGAGAAAAATCTTCTTTGGCAAAACACTGTGGCCGGGCGGGCGAGCCGTTAGGAACAGCATGGGATACTTTTCGCGCACGGGATCGGGCTCCGCGACCTCGCGGAAAGGTTTCGCCGCATAAGCGAATTGCGAATCGAACTTTTCCCGAACTTCCGCGCCTACTTCATAACAGCAGCCGTGAATGCCGGGACCAATCGCGGCCTTCAGATCGCGCGGTCGGCTGCCAAACCGGCGCCGCATCTCTCCCACTCCCTTTTCGACGATTCGCTTCACCGTGCCCCGCCAGCCAGCATGAAACACCCCCACGACGCGGCGCTTGGGGTCGACGAGAATGATGGGCAGGCAATCGGCGGTCTGAATGCCGAGCAACAGACCCGGCGTTGCCGTGATCAGGCCATCGCCGGTAAGTTGCGATTCAGGAGGCGAGTCAACGAAACGGATAATGTCGGAATGAACCTGGCGCAGCGTGACCAGCGGCCAGAGGTGAGAGTGAGCGTTGCGAGGGCCGCGCTTCGGTTCAGGCTGACTGCCGGCGCCGAGTTGTTGCAGAAACGCCGCGCGGTTGCGCTCGACTGCGGCTTTGGAGTCGTCTTTGGTGAATCCCAGGTTGAGGGCGTCGCCCCCGTATGCGCGGGAGAATCCCCCCCGGCGCGTGGAGAAGCCGTGGACGAGCCGGGGAAGTTTGCTCAGGTGTGAGGCGCTGAGAATGTTGAGTTTAGCTTGCTTGGGAACCCGAGTCGGCACCCATCCATGTTAAACGAGCGAGGTTAACTGAACCATGTTACTCGAGCGGGGTTGACCGTCAGCCCAGAATGGCTGACGCACATTAGCACTGCCGCGCGAATTTCAAAGCGCGCTGCAGGAGAGATTTTGGGCTTTCCGATTTGGTATCCTCATCGATCGGTTCGGAATACCCTGGATTATCAACTGCGGCAAAGCAGCACAGGCGCGCTCTGACCCGGGAGAAAAATAAGTGCGCAAAGTAATTGTTTCAAACCTGGCGTCCCTGGATGGTTTCTTCGAAACTGTCGATAAGAAATTGGATTGGTTCGTCACCGACGAAGAGTTCTTTGCTTATGCCAGGGAGATGCTGCGTGCCGCGGACACTCTCTTGTTCGGGCGCACGACGTATGAACTCATGGCCAATTACTGGCCCACCGCTCCCTCGGATAAAATCGGGGACAAGATGAACAATCTGCCGAAGCTTGTCTTTTCCAGGACCCTGCAAAAGGTGGAGTGGAATAATTCGCGGCTGGCAAAGAGCGGTCCGCAGGAAGAAGTTTCTAAATTGAAAAACCAGTCCGGCAAAGACTTGGTGGTCCTCGGTAGCGCTACCGTCGCATCGTCCCTGCTGCAAGCGGGACTGGTCGATGAATATCGGGTTATTCTTCAACCTGTTCTGCTGGGCAGCGGCAGCCCCCTGTTCAAAGACATAACAGAAGGAATTCAACTGAAACTCATATCGGCCAAGGCCTTTGGTTCGGGAGTAGTTCTCCTGAGCTACCAGAGAGCCTGACAACAAGAAAACTACGGGAGGAAGCTATGAGCAAGGTACGAGTGCTGGTGGGCACACGCAAGGGAGCGTTCGTTTTGACAGCGGACGGCAAGCGCGACAAGTGGGAGGTCAGCGGCCCGCACTTTGCGGGCTGGGAAATGTATCACGTGAAAGGATCGCCTGCTGATCCGAATCGGCTGTACGCGTCCCAGACCAGCGGATGGTATGGGCAGATCATTCAGCGCTCGGACGACGGCGGCAAGACCTGGCACCAGCCCGGAACCCCGCCAGGGGAGCCACCTGCGCCCGGTCCGCCGAAGGCCGCGAGCAACAAGTTTGTGTACGATACCTCTGGCGAGAGCGGCAAGCCGCTCACCACGCATCAGTTCTACGATGGTACCCAACATCCGTGGGAGTTCAAGCGCGTGTGGCATCTTGAGCCCTCGCTCACCGATCCCGATACGGTGTATGCCGGCGTGGAAGACGCCGCCATCTTCCGCTCGACCGACGGCGGCGAAAACTGGAAGGAACTCTCCGGACTGCGCGGGCACGGCACCGGTCCCAAGTGGCAGCCGGGCGCGGGTGGCATGTGTCTGCACACGATTATTCTTGATCCCGGCAATCCGCAGCGGATGTGGATCGCGATTTCAGCGGCGGGCGCGTTTCGTACCGACGACGCGCGGCAAGACCTGGAAACCGATCAATCGCGGACTACATTCTCAATACATTCCCGATCCCCACGCCGAAGTTGGCCACTGCGTTCACCACATTGCGATGAACCCATCGCGCCCCGGCGTGCTGTTCATGCAGAAGCACTGGGACGTGATGCGCAGCGATGATTCCGGCGACAACTGGAAGGAGATTAGCGGAAACCTGCCCACGGATTTCGGCTTCGTCATCGACGTTCACGCGCACGAACCGGAGACGATTTACGTGGTCCCGATCAAGAGCGATGGGGAACACTTTGTTCCGGATGGCAAGCTGCGCGTCTTTCGCAGCCGCACCGGCGGCAACGAGTGGGAGGCGCTAACCAACGGCCTGCCGCAAAGCAACTGCTACGTGAACGTGCTGCGCGATGCCATGGCCGTCGACTCGCTCGACAAGTGCGGAATCTACTTTGGCACCAGCGGCGGCCAGGTCTACGCCTCGGCCGATGCCGGAGATAACTGGTCTCCGATTGTGCGGGATTTGCCGGCGGTGCTTTCGGTGGAGGTTCAGACGCTACCGTGATTCGCGTCATACTCCCGCAGCATCTGC
Source organism: uncultured Acidobacteriaceae bacterium (assembly GCA_963850805.1). Taxonomy (GTDB): domain Bacteria; phylum Acidobacteriota; class Terriglobia; order Terriglobales; family Acidobacteriaceae; genus Sulfotelmatobacter. The sequence continues at coordinate 78,850 of CAWKNF010000016.1, forward strand.
GAACGCTGGCGCACGTCGGCAGCGAGGTTCAGCTCGAGATCGAGGGCGCGGTCACGCTGCGCTCGGTGCTCGACGCACTTGAAGCCCGCTATCCCATGCTGCGCGGGACGATCCGCGATCACGGCACGCAGCAGCGCCGGGCGTTCCTGCGCTTCTTCGCCTGCGAGGAGGACCTTTCGCACGAGCCCCCGGACTCACCGCTGCCTGAGGCGGTCGCTTCGGGGAAAGAGCCGCTTCTTATCATCGGCGCGATTGCTGGCGGCTAGGCCGGGGGTAGCAAGCAGAGAAACCGTCGAGCTTCGCTCGACGGAGACCGCGTACCTCCGCTATAGTTTTTCTAGCCATGTTTGGGGATTTCACTGCCACCGACCGCTGGACGAAGAAGCCGGTTCACTGTGTCTATCAGGCGCTGATCGTCGCCATTGCCACGCGCCACGCGGATGCCGTCGACGTCAAGTTTCTGGTTGATGGAAGAACCGTCTGGGTCGCGCTGCCGCATCCGGCGTGGGTGGAATACAAGAAGCGCACCGGTCGGGCCATTACGGACTCTCTCGCCGTCGAAATCGCCGGCCACTATCTGCAAGCTGCGTTGCAGGCCGGGGAGGGCCTGGGCCGGGACATGTACTCGCTCACCGTCGAGGAAACTCTGGCCCACCTGGAAGCGGTGGTTGCGGCGATGCAGGGGCCGATCCCAGCGTAAGAGTGAGGTCTTAGGTCAGAGGTGTTCGGTCTCAGGCCTAAGACCTGAGACCCGAGACCTATTAACTTAAGACCGAACACCCACATTGCTGTTCAAGCCTTCTTGAGCAGGCGCGTTAGCCAGATCAGGAAAATGGCGCCGATGATCGCGACGACGATAGTGCTGATGAAGCCGCCGGCGTGGACGCCCAGCGCGCCCAGCAGCCATCCGCCGACGACCGCCCCAACGATGCCCAGGACGATATCCATGGCCGCGCCGTAGCCACCGCCCTTCATGATCTTGCCCGCGGCCCAACCTGCGATCAGTCCAACCACGATCCACCAAATGAAATCCGTAAGCATGCGATCCTCCTGTGAATTGCCGGAATTTCCGAGCCGCGGCGCGCCCGGCGATTGTCTGTTCACAAAGAAATGGCCGCATCGGCCAACGCCGCAAGCGTGGTGGGAGGAGACTAGTGACCGCAAGCCAATCTGTCAAGCGCGGCTCCGTCGTTCCCTGCCTGCCCGGGGGTCTGTGGTTAAATCAAGTCATGTTCGCCCGCAAGCTTCGCGTCGAGTACGAACACGATGGCCAGAGGCTTTCCTGTCCTCTGAAATGGCTGGACAGCTTCTCCATGCGCAACTTCACCAATGCCAGCGTGTTCGACGATACAGTGCCGGTTTCCGACGGGCGCATGGAGATTGGCACGAACGTACCTCTGGACCAACTCCGCGATGCTATGGAGGATTGGTTCCGGCGCAAGGGCTATCTGCCTAAGGACTCGAAGTTGTTACTGGAAGAGATCTGACTGCTGGCGGACACTGTCCACATCGTTGGCGGTAGAAGATATGACAAGTTGTTGACAAAATAGTCGCATCTTCTCCCGGGTTCTCGGCCATCCTATTCGCCAGGGCCGGAGGAGATGGCAGACGGTATGCTCGAAAGAGTTTCCCGCGTGCGGATAAGATTATGAGCCACAAATCACAGATCTTCCCCGTATCCGGCAATCGCGAGACACCTTTTCGCTGGACGATTCACCATTCGTCGGAATCCGCGCCCACGGATTTGCCAGACATTTTGCGAGACATTTCGCGAGACATCGAGTTCCTGCACTCCTGGAGTGTCTACGACTCCAGGGTCCGGCCGGGCCTTGAACTGCTACGCGTCAACTGGAGCGCGGTGCTGGGGCTCACGGCAGCGACCATTGTCAGCGCCGGTTTCTGGGCCGGCATAGGATTGATGATCGTTCACATCTGGAGATAGGCTGCTTTCGCGCTATTTGTCATAGTGCAGCAAGGACATTACTTCGTAACCTTTAAGCTTCTCCCGCCCGTGCAAGAAATCCAATTCCACGACAAAGCCTAGCCCGGCAATCTCGGCGCCGAGTAGAGACGCCAGCTTAGCCGTAGCCTCGGCCGTGCCTCCGGTGGCCAGCAGATCGTCTACGATCAGCACTTTCTGGCCCTTCTGGATCGCGTCCTTGTGCATCTCTAGCGAGTTGGTGCCATATTCGAGCGCGTAGTCGAACTTCACGGTTTCGGCGGGAAGTTTGCCGACCTTGCGCACGGGAACGAATCCGGCATTCAGGCGGTATGCCAGGGCAGGAGCGAAGATGAAGCCACGGGCTTCCATGCCGAGAACGAGGTCAATCTTCTGGTCTATGTAGTGCTCGGAAAGCCGGTCGACTAGCGTGGCGAATCCGACCTTGTCTTTGAGCAGAGTTGTGATGTCGTAGAACAAGATCCCCTTTTTGGGGAAGTCGGGAACTTCGCGGATCAGCCGCTTGAGTTGGTCGGAGTTCAGCCGTGAACTGGAAGACAATCTACCACGCTCCTTCAATGCGAAACGAACTGATACTGGCGGCCGCCTGGGCTTCGGATTCTTCGACGGCATCGACGCGGGCGGCACGCGGGCCTTCGCGCAGACGCGAGCGCAATCCGGAGAGCTGATCGCGGGTTCCCTGCGCGAGAATCTCGACACTGCCGTTGGCGTTGTTACGCACCCAGCCGGCGATGCCAAGAATGTGCGCCTCGCGCTCGACAAACCAGCGGAACCCGACACCCTGCACGCGTCCGCGGACCACGAAGCGGCGCGCCTCAACTGCTTTCTCAGTGGAAGTCATGCCCTGAAATGAAAATGTAGAAGTAAGAAGTCAGAATGCAGCAGTAAAAACGGAACGGGCTTAACTTCTGCATTCTGACTTCTTACTTCTGACTTGCGCCTACGCCCGCGACAAATACACGCCCTCGGCCGTGTCCACTTTGATCTTCTCGCCTTCGTTGATGAACGGTGGCACCTGCACCACCAGCCCAGTCTCAGTCTTTGCGGCTTTGGTGACGCTGGATGCGGTCGCGCTCTTCAGACCCGGGCTCAGTCTGGACCACGGTAAGTTCCACGGTTTGCGGCAACTCAATGCCGACAGCCTTGCCGTCGAAGAATTCTACTTTGATCTCGAGGTTGGCGATGAGATAGTCCACGGCATCGCCGAGAATCTCTCGGGTGAGGTGTGTCTGCTCGTAGTTCGAGGTGTCCATGAAGTAGTAGCTGTCGCCGTCGGCATAGAGGAACTGCATGTCGACCTCGTCCACGTTGACTTTCTCGATGGGGTCGGGCGAGCGGAAACGGTGCTCGAACATGGCTCCGGTACGAAGGTTGCGCAGCTTGGCCTGGATGAAGGCGCGCAGGTTGCCGGGCGTGCGGTGTTCGACGCTGAATACAGAGTGCAGATCATTGTTGTGCTTGATGATCATGCCGGGACGCAGTTGAGTGGCAGGGATCGACATCGCTGGGAACAATCTCCTCTAAATAAGTGCGGTTTGCTGAGCTGACGGAAGGCGGGCAGCCACATTTTCCGCCGCACAAGGGCCGAAAAAGTTATTTTACACTCAGGTGCTGAGAAAGGAAACCTTCCTAAAGCTGCATTCATCGTAAGCGAAACCGCTTTCGTAGCCGTGGGTAGATTCGCCACCGCTCTTGCGGAGGACTAGAATTGCCGTTGGCGGAACAAAATCAGCCGGCGCGGAATTTGCCCGGCATTTTTCCGCCACGTGGAAATGAGGTCAAAATCATGCGCTTTGGACGTTATGAATCTTCCGAGGGAAACAACGCAGGGACCGCCATCACTTTCTTTCTCGTTGGGCTTGGTGCGGGGGCTCTGGTAGCGCTGGCTCTTGCCCCGAAAACCGGCAAGCAATTCCGTCGCGACCTGAAACGCGGCTATGACGACGCCAAAGACACGCTGCAGGATTGGACGGAAGAGGCCAAGGACCGAGTCCGCGACGCAAAGGAACGCGTGCGCGACGTGGCCGAGCGCGGTGCCGATCTGGCAGAAGACCTGCGCGACGCAGCCCGCGATAAAGTGGAACCATTGCGGCGGGTTATCAATCGCGGGTAAGGCTCTCCCGTCATTCCAGTCTAGCGGAAGACCGCAGCGAAAAACCGTCCGATGCGATGCAGCAGGCGATGGTGCTCAGGCTGCGCGCCGGGAGCCGGGGCAGCCGGCGGTTGCACCTGGGCTTCGAGCTGGACTGGCGGGGATGGCGATGCCATGACCGGCAAGTGCGCCGACTCGTCTGCGGGTACTGATGGGGGACTTTTCTTAGCCTCGAAAACAAATGGTGCGTCAACCTGGATGTGAACCTCGCCCGGCTGCGATGGCGGCAGGGGCCGGGTTTCCGGTCCACTGGAGAGCGTCTGCCCCTGGGCCACGGTAGTATTCGCCACCCCGGAATCGGGGGTCGTCGCCGGGGACGCGGTTCGCATCACGGGCACTGGCGGCGGGCAACCACATTCCAGCGGGACGTCTGTGTCCACCTTATCAAGCCGTCCCGAGTGAAACACCGCCTGCTCGGTCGGTTTCACCTGATAAACGCGGTCGCCCATCAGCTCCGAAACGATCGCCGAAGAGGTGTTGCCCTTCAAACCCCGCACGCAGGTATTGCCGTGCGAGTCTGTGCTGATGGCGAAGTGAAATTCTCCCGGGCCCGCGAACAGGATGCGGAAGTCCGGAGTGAGCACGGTATCGGCTGAGGCATCGAGTGCGTAGTGCGTCTCCAGCGCGCCCGTGCTCATGCCCAGCATCAGGTCTTTCGTACTCTTCGAAGGCGTTACCGAAACCGTTGTGCCGGGACAGACGCGAACTTCGCCGCCTCTCGACAACTGCAACACCGTAGTATCGCTTCCAGCGGTGAGGGATTGTCCTGCCCCGAACTGTTTATCAGGTACTACGATCTCGCCAGCCCCGCTGGTAACGGGCACAACTGCCGGCGCAACCGCCGACAAGACCTGCGGCGAGTGGAAAGGCGACTTCTTGCTGTCGGCATTCGCGTCCGTGTTCTTATCTGATTCTCCGGGCGGCTTCAGCCGAACCATCAGGCGGTTGCCCGCGGCGTCCCAGCTGTAGCCGTAGGGGACGAGAAGATCCAGCACAATTCTCGTAACGGGAGGTTCTATCTGGTATTGCTCGCTCCGAATCGTGAGAATATTTTCCTGCAGCACGGGGATCCGTTTACGCTTCAGTCCCATGCGCGTGTTGGGCAGGTCCATAACCAGCCGCGGCGGCGAATCCAGCACCTGAATCGTGGGTACGACGGGGCGGGAAGAAACAACTTCCAGAGCCGGCACACCGCGCTCGTGGACGACGCGCACACTGGTGACCACCGCGGGTTCGGGTTTGGGGGGACTGGTCGTTTGAGGCCCAGTATTTTGTGACGAGGCACTCGTGACCACCAACGCCGCCAGCAGCACAACCACAACAAATTGGATGCCAGATCGCGGCAAAGAAATCCCTTGAGAACAGACAACGAAGAGCAGATTAGCCCTTAAGAGGAACCTTATCACTTGTCAGGAAGTGAGAGAAGTGGCGCACCAGTTGACGGGTGCGATCAGGCGCGGAATGCCACGAGCCTGCCTCAGCTCTGGGGCAGGAATTCGTACTCTTCGATGACAGCGGCCACGGCCATTTTGCCCTCGGCGGCCTTATCCTCGATTCGCACCACGCGCCCTTTGCATTGCACGCGAATGCTTTCCGTAAGCGTAATTTCGGGTGGAAGCGTGAGCGTGAAGCCGATGGGAGACCCCTGCTCGATGGGCGAGTCTAGGTAAAGACTAATGCCACGCGCGCTTACGTCGCGGATCTCGGCCGACTCGCCATATTTTGTGTCTTCGCCCCGGGCGACGGCTACCGGAATCCGGAGCGCGAAGCGTCGTGCAGCCCTCTTCTCCTGCTGGGCTTCTGCCATGCGTTACTCCAAGCTAATGAAGTGGCGACAAAGTATGTTCTAGGATGACGTTGAAGGGCATCTCCCGTCAATACCACCCTTGGGCCGGGGCGTGGCCCGTTTCGGCGAGGGAGCAGCGATGGGGAGAGCGGCAATAGAATGGCGGCGTGTAAACTGCAAGGTAGGACGGTTCCCGTGGTCCTCGTTCTCGATAACTACGATTCCTTTACCTACAACCTGGTTCAGTATCTAGGGGAACTTGGCGCGAAGGTCGAGGTGCGCCGCAACGACCAGGTTACGGTGTCCGACGTCAAAGCTATGCAACCGGAGCGCATCGTGATTTCGCCGGGTCCGTGCACGCCTCAGGACGCGGGCATCAGCATCGCTCTGATCCGGCACTTCGCCGGCAAAGTGCCAGTGCTCGGCGTCTGCCTGGGGCATCAGGCTATTGGGGCAGCGTTTGGCGGACGGGTGGTGCGCGCTCCTCACCTGATGCACGGCAAGACCAGCGCGGTCACGCACGATAACAAAACCATTTTTCAAGGCCTGCCCACGCCTATGACGGCCACTCGCTACCACTCACTTATCGTGGAGGGAAAAAATCTGCCCGCGGAACTCGAAGTCAGTGCGTGGACCACGGAAAAAGATGGATCCCGAACCATCATGGGCCTGCGCCACAGAAAGTTCGCCGTCGAGGGAGTGCAGTTCCATCCCGAGAGCGTGCTGACGGATGCCGGGAAAAAGCTGGTGGGGAATTTTCTGGGGATATAGGGATTAGGGTAGGGCTTAGGCATCAGAACTCCGCAGACACTCTATTTCCGTCGCGCTAGGGAACTCAACAGTCCGTTAAGGATTTTCGCTATTTCAGTAGTACGTTTCAGTAGATCGGTTGATTGGCTGGGTTCCAGATAGCCGAGGCTTCGCGAAATGAGAGTCTGAGTCTCGACCTCCACCAGGGATCCGCGCGCATGTCCAAGAAATTGCCTGAATTCCCCGGTTGACAATCGGTCATGGCCCTCAGCGATGTTGCTGGGAATTGAGACCGCTGCGCGCCTAAAATTGTGCGATCAATCCGTAGGTCTCGGCCCTTGGAAAACTCTTTGTAGAGCGGTAAATCTCAACCACCAGATCCATCGATTTCTGCCAGGCAATGAGATCCCGATAGGATTGCACGGAATGCATTGTCAAGCACTGCATGTGCAAAGTATCAACTCGCGCAGATTTCTTTCGATGTGACCACCATCACTGGGGTCCTGTTGATTTTGTCAAATCGGGAAAATGATTAAGGACAGGGCTAGGCATTAGGCGTCAGGGCTTTGACTCTGACCCCTAATCCCCAGTCCCTGCCCTAGCCAACTCCACCGCCCTCAGCAGCGCCTGCGCCTTATTCATTGATTCGTCGAACTCCCGCGCGGGATCAGAGTCCGCCACAATCCCGGCTCCTGCCTGCAAGTACGCATGCTTGCCTTGCATCAGCATGGTCCGAATGCCGATGCACGAATCCAGGTTGCCGGCAAAATCGGCGTACAGGACCGACCCTCCATAGATGCCGCGGCGCACCGGCTCCAGTTCTTCGATAATCTGCATGGCGCGGACTTTAGGTGCGCCGCTCAGCGTGCCTGCAGGGAAGCAGGCCGCGAAGGCGTCGAGCGCATTGAGATCCTTGCGCAGCGTGCCTTCCAGCGCCGAGACCAGATGCATCACGTGGGAGTATCGCTCCACGTACATCAAATCTTTCACCTTGACCGACCCGTACTCGCTCACGCGCCCGAGATCGTTACGGCCCAGATCGACCAGCATGACGTGCTCGGCACGTTCCTTCTCGTCGTTGCGCATCTGTTCTTCCAGGCGCAGATCTTCGGCCTCGTCGCGCCCGCGCGGGTGCGTCCCGGCGATGGGGCGGTATTCCAGTTTGCGTCCCGTAACGCGCACCAGCATCTCGGGCGAAGATCCGAGGATTTGAGTCTCCCCCATGCGCAGAAAATAAAGATACGGCGAAGGATTCACCTGGCGCAGCGCGCGGTAGAGATCGAACGGCGCGACTCCGGGGATGAAATCGAGCCGCTGCGAAAGCACCACCTGAAAAATGTCGCCCGCCGCAATGTATTCCTTGCAGCGCTCCACACCGCGCAGAAATTTCTCCCGAGTCGTTCCGGCGTGGATCTTGAGCTTCCCCAGCTTTGCCCTGGTGGACTTGCGCCACATCGCCGGACGCAATCCCGCGGCGAGCTTTCTTTCGATCGCGGCAATATCGCGTACTGCACGGTCATAGGCGCGCCGGGGACTTTCCCGCGAAACATCCGCCGAAGCCACGATGTGAATCTGGTGGCGCAGGTGATCAAAAGCCAGCAGCCGGTCGAAGAACATCAGTTCGCAATCCGGCAGAGAAAGATCGTCCTTCGATCGCTCGCCGATCTTTTCCAGTTGCCGCACCACGTCGTAGGAGAAGTATCCGACCGCTCCGGCCGTGAACGGCGGCAGCCCCGGCAATGATGCCGGCTGATGCTCATTCAGCAAAAGCTTCACGAACTCAAAAACGCTTCCTTGGTGCCGCTCGCGCTTCCGTCCACGTTCGATCTCGATGGCGGAGCCTCGCGCCCGCAGCCGCGTGTAAGGCCGGGCTCCCAGAAACGTGTAGCGTCCGATCTGTTCGCCGCGCTCGACTGACTCCAGCAGAAACGCGTGCGGTTCGTTTTCAGCAATCGACAGGAAGGCGGATACCGGCGTGAGCAGGTCGGCGCTCACTGATTTCACCACCGGCACCAGCGTCGCCGAGCGCGCCAGACGCAAGAATTCATTGAACTCGGGGATCATGATGAAATGAAGACTCGCCGGACTCAACCGGCCAGCGGTTCATTATAGGGGAGGCGCTTGCGGCATTCCCCTTCAAGGCATAACCGGAGAGTCACTCTCCGAAATAGCGGACCATGAACCAATCCGGCAATTGACGGACGCCTTCCTTAGTCCGAAGATAACAGGGGATATACCAAACAACCGGGCCCTCGTGCGGTCAACGAGCCTATGCGGATTAAGTTCTGGGGCGTACGCGGTTCTACGCCGACCCCTCAACCCGAGAACATGCGCTATGGAGGCAATACCTCCTGCGTCGAAGTGCGCTTCGGCGACCGCATCTACATCTTCGATTGCGGTACCGGATTCCGCGTGCTCGGCCAGCAACTGCAACGCGAGTTTGGCGACCGGCCATTTTCCGCCCACGTCTTCGTTTCACATTTTCATTGGGACCACATTCAGGGCATGCCGTTCTTTCGTCCGCTGTATTCCAACCCGGAGAACCGTTTCCTCTTTCAGTGCTCCACCCGTACCCGCCATCTCAAACAAGTCCTGGCCGATCAGATGGCCGCGCCCTATTTCCCGGTGAGACTAGATCAGATGACGGCGCATCGCGACTTCTATGACATCGAGGCCGGACGTATCACGGTGGAGGATGGCGTCCAACTGCAAACGGCCTGGCTCAACCATCCCCAGGGATGCATGGGCTTCCGCCTCGAAACCAAAGATGGAATCCTGGTCTACGCCACCGACAACGAACCCGGCGACGCTAAGTTCGATAAAGCCGTCCGCAAGCTGGCCGAAGGCGCGGACGTGCTCATCTATGACGCACAGTATCTCCCCGAGGAATACGAAGCGCACCGCCGCGGCTGGGGGCACAGCCATTGGCGCGAAGCCGTCAACATCGTGATGGAGAGCGGCGCGAAAGAACTTGTATTATTCCACCACGATCCCGAGCACACCGACGCCGTAGTCGACAAGGTGGTCAAGGAAGCTCGCAACTACTATCCCAAGGTCCGCGCCGCGGCTGAAGGGATGGAGATTAATTTGTCGGGCGCGAACTGCTGACTCAACTCAGATCCTAATTCTCTTCCGGGCCGTTTGACTCCCCCTCCCCGCGTCCTTAAGATTAGATCGCTCCAGTGAGCGCCTCCGTGATCGGTCAGAGCATGATCGGCCTAACCATTTCGCACTACCGCATCGTTGAGAAGGTGGGCGGCGGCGGTATGGGCGTTGTCTACAAGGCTGAAGACACGAAACTCGATCGATTTGTCGCGTTGAAATTCCTGCCGGACGAGGTAGCCAGAGATCCGCAAGCCCTCGCCCGCTTTCGGCGCGAGGCCAAGGCGGCTTCGGCCCTTAATCATCCCAATATTTGCACAATTCATGAGATTGACGAGCAGGACGGCTACACCTTCATTGTCATGGAGTATCTCGACGGCGTGACGCTGAAGCACCGCATCGGCGGCCGTCCGCTGGAAACTGAAACCTTGCTTTCTCTGGCGATCGAGGTCGCAGACGCGCTGGATGCCGCGCACGCCGGCGGTATTGTGCATCGCGATATCAAGCCCGCGAACATTTTCGTTACCAAGCGCGGGCACGCGAAAATCCTCGACTTCGGACTGGCCAAGCTTGAGCCGCTGACCAAAGAAATCTCTGATGGAGCCACCGCAGCGACGATCTCCGACAGCCATGAATTTCTTACCAGCCCGGGCACAGCCGTCGGCACAGTCGTGTATATGTCGCCGGAGCAGGCGAAGGGCAAAGATCTGGATTCGCGCACGGACCTTTTTTCCTTCGGCACGGTGCTGTACGAAATGGCGACTGGGACGCTGCCGTTTGCGGGTGATACGGCAGCTACCATCTTCGATGGCATATTGAATCGGACGCCGGTCCCGCCGCTGCGCTTGAATCCTAATCTTCCGCCCAGGCTGGAAGACATCATCTGCAAATCGCTCGAGAAGGACCGTGATCTGCGCTATCAATCGGCCGCGGAACTGGTCAGCGATCTGAAGCGTTTGCGGCGCGACACGGAATCGGGCAGGGAGCCTGCGCAGGAGTCTGGTTCCGTCCGGGTTTCCAGCGCCGGTGTGCCTATAGCGCAAAGTGAGCGCGCTTCCAGCGGTTCGGTACTGGCGGCTGCGGCGCGACAGCATAGGACTGGAATCGGAGTGACCCTGCTGATCGCATTGCTACTGGTGGCCGCGGCTGCGTTCGGTGTTTATAGTTTATTTTTCGCGGCTCGGCGTCAGGCCTTTCAGAGCATCAAGGTCACGAAAGTCAGCGGTACCCACAATGCGAAGATCGGCGCCATGTCTCCCGACGGAAATTATCTTGCTTACGTATTGAATACCGAGGGCAACGAGTCGCTATGGCTGCGCCATCTCTCCAGCGAGAGTAATGTGCAGATTGTTCCGCCGCAGCATGTGGCATACTCTGCGCTGCGATTTTCGCCCGACGGCAGCCACATTTATTATTCGCACACGCTATTGGCCAGCGGTCCGGCCTCGCAGGAATACGATCTTTACCGGATTCCCGTGCTGGGCGGAACGCCTAAGTTGCTGGTCAAGGATATCGACTCGAATCCCAGCTTTTCTCACGATGGGCAACGCTTTGTTTTCCTGCGTGCCAACGATCCGGATCCAGGCAAATACCATCTGATCATTGCGAATGCCGACGGCTCCGAGGAGAAAAGCATCTTCAGCGCACCCATGGCCAAACTGATGTTCGATGCAGCCTGGTCGCCGGATGGGAAAGCGGTTGCCGGCGCGATCATGGATCAGACAGGCGATAGCATGATCGCGGTGATTTCCATCGATCCGGGGACCGGTGAGCAGAAGACAATCTCCAGGCCCCCGTTCACTCTTATCACCAAATTGGCCTGGCTGCCCGATGGCAGCGCGCTGGCAGTAATCGTGCAGAGTGCGGAAACTAACTTTAACCGGCAACAACTTGGATTGGTCAGTTATCCGGAGGGTAGACTTCGTCCCCTTACCGCCGACACTAATGACTACGCGACTCTGAGCGTGTCATCTGACGGAAAAACCATTGCAACTGTGATGCAGCAATCGGTGCGCGACGTTTACGTCAGTTCCGGCCATAAGGCCGACTACTCCGACGCCAAACAGGTTACTTCTGGAGATCCCGTATCCACGATCTCGTGGGCAAGCGACGGGCGTCTGCTTGCCGAACAGCAGCCCTCCATCCGCGTGATGGACGCGGATGGTGCAATCAAGGGTGAAATCGCCAACGAAAAGGACTCCGGGGCGATGCAGCCGAGCGGATGCAACGACGGTCACGTCTTTTTCGCGCGGGGAATGATAAAACCCCTCGGCGTGAGCATCTGGCGGAGCGAAGCCGATGGCACCGGCCTGCGTAGGATCACCGAAGGCAAGGGGGATATGCTCCCGATGTGCTCGCCCGATGCAAAGGAGGTCTTCTACGTGGACAGGGTTGCCGCCGCTTACATGAAGGTCCCGGTCGATGGCGGCAAGCCGGAACGCATTTTTAGCGGGTATGCGGCAAATGCCGAGGGCTACGACATTTCGCGCGACGGGAAGACGGCAGTACTGGGCACCTACGATTTCAAGTCTCAGAAACCGAACATCACGTTAGTCTCTGTCGAGTCAGGCAATGCGTTGCGCACCTTCGAGTATGATCCGCGCCATCGCGGGCTGCTGCGCTTCAGCCCAGATGGCAAGGGGATTGTCTATCCGATCCGCGAAAAGGGAGTAGACAATCTTTGGATGCAACCTCTCGACGGCGGTCCCGGCCGGCAGCTGACGAACTTCACCGCGCTGAAGATCTACTCGTATCAATGGTCGCCTGACGGCAAGGGTCTGGCGTTAGTACGGGGAGATTCGCGGACTGATCTGGTGCTCATTCAGGATTCGCAGAGAAAGTAGTGGGTGGAATTTGGCCCGTCGCCACCCTCCTCCTTGCTTCCCCGCCATCCCCACTCATATACTCTGAACGTTTGCCCGTTCGCTCCGGGAACTCGTCCCGGCGCCGGCCAACATCTCGAATCGCACTCATTCCGGAGACTCATTTATGACTACGCTCACCACCCCCCCGCACGTCGACAAGGAAAGCAATCCGTGGGAGTCGCAGCGGGCGCGCTTTGATTTGGCTGCCCAGAAGCTCAATCTTGATGAGGGCTTGTGGCGGGTTCTGCGCTATCCCAACCGTGAACTTACGGTCTACATCCCCGTCCAGATGGATGACGGCCGCCTCGAAGTCTTTACCGGATTTCGCGTGCAGCACTCGATTGCGCGTGGCCCCGGCAAGGGCGGCATCCGCTACGCGCCCGACGTCACGCTCGATGAAGTGCGCGCTCTTGCCAGTTGGATGACCTGGAAGTGCGCCGTGGTCAACATTCCTTTCGGCGGCGCCAAGGGCGGCGTGATCTGCGATCCGCACAAGATGTCGATGGGCGAAATCGAGCGCATGACGCGGCGTTACACCTCCGAGCTGATCGAATTCATCGGACCGGAAAAAGACGTACCTGCTCCCGACGTCAACACCAACGAACAAATCATGGCCTGGATGATGGACACCTACTCCATGCACATGCGGCAGACCGTGACCGCGTGCGTGACCGGAAAGCCCATCAACATCGGCGGCTCCCGCGGTCGCCGCGAAGCTACCGGCCGCGGCGTGATGGTGGTGTGCGACGAAGCCATCAAGAAACTCGGCCTGTCGCGCGAGAGCAGCCGCGTGATTGTGCAGGGCTTCGGCAACGTCGGCTCGAACGCCGCCCAACTAATGCATCAAGGGGGATACAAAATTGTGGGCATCGCCGAAGTCGGCGGCGGTCTTTACAACAGGAATGGTATCGATCTGAATGCGCTGGTCGAATTCCGCCAGAAGAATGGAACCGTTCACGGTTTTCCGGGGGCGGAACCAGCCGATACAGCCGACCTGCTTACGACGGAATGCGAAATACTCATTCCCGCCGCCACCGAGAACGTCATCACTTCGCGCAACGTCGATCGCGTAAAATGCCGCATCCTGGCCGAAGGCGCCAACGGGCCCACCACGTCTGCCGCGGACGATGTCTTAACCGACAAGGGCGTCTTCGTCATCCCAGACATTCTCGCCAACGCCGGCGGTGTCACTACCTCTTACTTCGAGTGGGTACAGGACCGCCAGGGCTACTTCTGGAAGGAGTCCGTCGTCAACGAGCAACTGGAGGAAATCATGATCTCCTCGTTTGGCGATGTGGTCCGCTACGCGGAAACGCACAAGGTAAACAACCGTATAGCAGCCTACATGCTGGCCATTGATCGCGTAGCCTACACTATCCGACAGCGCGGAATCTACGCTTGAAGACCTGGTGAGCCTTGTCCGGCGGCGGGGATCGTTTTCGGCTTGACTCTCCGCCTGCGGGCTGCGATCATTCGGTGCCGCGCACACGGGACGTGTTTCCTTAATCACTCCTACGTCCAGTTGCGCCGACTCGGGTCAAATCACGCAATGCTGATCACCTAATGCGATCCAGCTTGCGACCAAATTGGGGGAAATTCCTGTGAAAAATCATGCAACGATAAAGTGGGGCGCGTCCCTGTGCCTCTTGCTTGCGCTGTGCGTAAACATGGGCTGGACGCAGGCCCAGACCGGTTCCACAGCCGATCAGACCTCGACTACCACCAAGAAAAAATCAAAGAAATCCAAGAAAGCAGAAGCCGCGGCCAAAGATAAAGATGCTGCCGCTGCTCCGGCTGCGGACGCGACTTCCGCCACGAAATCGAAGAAAAGCAAGAAAGCTGATTCGAGCAAAGCCGCCGCCCCGGCTCCCGCTGCCGCCCCAGCGGCCGGTGCAAAGCCGGCTGAATCGAAGACAGCGACTGCTCCCGCGGCGGAGCCGGCTCCCGCTGCCAAGCCCGCCACGGCGAAGAAATCTTCCACTGCAAAATCTCCGGCCAACAATGCGTCTGACGCCGATATCGCCGCCGCCAAGTCCTCGGGCAAGGTGTGGGTGAATACCGAGTCAAAGGTCTACCACAAAGGCGGTCAGTGGTACGGCAAGACGAAAAAGGGCCAATTCATGAGCGAGGACGAAGCCAAGAAGGCAGGTTACGTCCAGGCCAAGAGCGACTAGCTTTAGCGACTAACTCCAAGGAGAAAGCCATGCGCAAGAATTTTATTTTACGGACTCTGGTTGCCCTGTTCACGCTAACCCTACTGCTCGGCATGACCGCGACTCGCGGCGTTGCCCAGGCGGGAAGCGCCAAGACTGCCAAGACTGCCGCAAGCTCCACCGACCTGCTCGACATCAACAGCGCGACGAAAGATCAACTCGATGCGCTCCCCGGCATCGGCGAGGCGTACGCGCAGAAGATCATTGCAGGCCGCCCGTACAAGGCGAAAACCGACTTGGTGAAGAAGAAGGTCCTTCCCCAGGCCACCTACGACAAGATCAAAGACAAGATCATTGCGAAACAGAGTTAGTGAACCGGTTGGGCCGGCGCTCCGAATACTGTTGAGCCGGCCCTTTCTTGCTCTTACACAAGTTTTTGTGTTCTGAAATCGTGTTCTGAAAATCTAAGGAGGATGTATGGGTCTCTTGGACAATCTTGAAAGCATGGCGGTGTCGAAAGTAGCAGGGTCGAATCCGGAGGCGGCGGGCGTGCTGGAAATGATCCAGAACCACCCCGGCGGCATCAATGGTCTGGTGGAGTCGTTTCACGCGAACGGCATGAGCGGTCTGGTTGCCTCCTGGACCGGCACCGGTGCCAACCAGCCGATCACGGCCGCGCAAATCCAGCAAGTACTCGGATCGGAGAAAGTGCAGGCATACGCGCAGAAGCTGGGCATCTCTCCGGAAGCCGCCAGCTCCACTCTGGCTCAATTGCTGCCCACGGTCATCGACAAGCTGTCACCAAACGGTGCTGTGCCCGATCACTCCAATCTATTGCAGATGGGGGAAAGCCTTCTTTCTTCCCTCGGCAAGACGGGCTCGTAGGGCCACGAAATTTCCCGCTCCGAACCGGGGACGCGTAGTTCGCGTCCCCAGTTCAATCTCCGGTGATGTAACCGCCGCGCTCGCTGCACTCTTTAGTTTCTTCCTACGATTGCGTTCCCTCTCACCGTGGAGGATAATCTAGCTATCTCCCGGGAACGCTGTTGAGCCGCGGTGAACCTGCCCAATTCCATCACGTTGATCCGCATCTGCAGCATTCCACTGCTGATCTGGATTTTATCTTCCAATCATTTCAGCAGCGAACACGGCGCCAAAGAGTTGCTCGCTTCGGCAATATTTATTGCCGCCTCCATGACAGACGGCATCGATGGATACCTGGCCCGCAGGCGCGGCCAGATCACCACCATGGGCATTCTGCTCGATCCCATGGCCGACAAACTTCTCATCGCTGCTGCCTTCGTGACCCTGGTGCAGTTCAATCCCAGCCTGGTTCCAGCCTGGATCGCAGTAATCATTATCGGCCGTGAGTTTCTGGTGAGCGGTCTGCGCTCCATCGCCGCTTCCGGGGGCTTTACCATCGAAGCCAGCGAATTGGGCAAGTTCAAGATGGTGGTGCAGATCGTTTCCGTGGTCGCCGTAATTCTCGACCACCGCTGGAAGGAGTGGCCGGTTTACGGAAACTTCATCTTCCCGGTGCATTGGATCGCCTACGTGGCGATCTGGTTCGTGGTCTGCGTTTCGCTGGTTTCGGCCGTCGATTACTTCGCCGCGTTCTGGTCGAAGATTGACCGGCGCGTGTCCAAGCGCCGCCGCCGCGCTTTCATTCTCAGCCGGCGCAGCAAGCCCCAACCGGCTCCGCGGCCGGCAGATGCCGATGTCGCCCCCACCACATAATTCGTCGTTGGCGGTTGCCGCCCCGGTAGCAAACAAATCTGAAGGCGGCAAACCCGCAACCGGCGCGGATTCCAGCCAGCAATTATCAGGCGAGGAATCCTTTAGCCAGCACTTCTCTCTGGAAGAACGCGCCCTGTTGTTGCGGCTGGCGCACGATTCCATTTCCTCGGCGTTGCCGCATCGCGAGATTTCGCTCGATCCTCCCACGCCTCACCTCGCCGAACCTCGAGGCGTTTTCACTTCGCTCTATCTCCACGCAGGGTTGCGCGGATGCGTCGGCTACATTCTGCCCGCCTGTTCGGTTTTCCGGGCCGTGGCGGAGACCGCGCGCGCCGCCGCATTTGACGACGGCCGCTTCCCGCCCGTCACGCCGGAAGAGGCTCCGCATCTCGAAGTTGAGTTAAGCATTCTCTCGCCCGCACAACCGATCTCCGCCGAAGAAATCGTGGTGGGCCGCCACGGGCTCCTGATCAGTTGGCACGGCCGCCGCGGCCTGCTGCTGCCCCAGGTGCCCGTCGAACGGGTCTGGGACCGCAAGACTTTCCTCGAGCAAACCTGCCGCAAGGCTGGACTGCCTCAGGATGCCTGGCAAAGAGGCGCAAGCATCGAAGCCTTTACCGCAGAAGTCTTCGGCGAGAAAAGTGGTCAGTAACCAAACCAGTGGTCAGTGGCTCGTGGCCAGTGGTCGGTGAGAGCCCGTTGTCGGGTGGCTGCGCGCAAAGCTCGCAGATTTTTTTCATGGCTGGAAGGTGGAAATCACCAGAGTGGTCTTCGACTTTTACTGATCACTGAACACTACCACTAGCCACTGCAGTGCAAAACAAAACCGGAGACGGTAACCCGTCCCCGGCCCAACTGCGTTTGTGCTGCTTACGAAGCGAACTGCCCGAACCAGTCCAGTGTTTCGCTGGCCACTGACCGCTGACCACTGACCACTGCTTTACTGCCTCTGTTCGTCCAACTCCACACCGTCGCCGGCATGCACGTCTTCCATGGCAAACACGATCATTCCAGTTGCCGTGGTGGCCGTGGTCCCGATGACGACGATCTCGCCGACCGCGCGCCGCGGCAGATCCCGCATGTGAAGCACCGGACCGTTCGTCCTGGTGAACATATTTGAATCTACCGACGGCTGCTTCTTCTGCGTGTCTTCACTGATTGCGGCCTTGAACGAAAGCGAATCCACCGGATCGCGCAACGTCTCCGAATAGTTCCGCACCGCGCGGAAGTAGTCGCCCACCTTCACGCCCTGGTTCGATCCCAGGTTGATGTAGACCTTCTGCCCCGTTCCCACTACCGAGTCGAAATCCTTTCCCATCACGATGCGCCCGGAAACCTTGCTGCCCGTGGGCAGGAACCGGTCGAAACGAAACGGCTCGTGAAATGGCACCATCGATTTCTCGGCGAAAGGAATCGCCGTGTCTCCCGGATTAATAGGATCGCAGGAGTACTCAATCTGCGCCACTGCTGCCTTGCTGCGCGTGTCGATCACGCGCACGCGGCCCACTTCCATGTACGGCTGTCCCGTCTCCTTGAGCAGCTTTCGCTGGCCGGGAAACATCTCATACTCGTTAACGTCGCGCAAAGCGCGCACAATCTCGTACTCAGCTCCGGCGCTGTACCCCGTCCCCTGCAAATAGACGACGTCACCCTTGACGAACTTCGTAGTAAACGGAGTATCCAACCCGCCAGCGACAAACCTGGCGTCGGGCAGGGTCTCGCGGTTGATGAACCCAGCGCAGTACAAATCGGCATACGTGGGCATCTGCACCCGCTGAGTGGGAAAGTTGGCGGACGTCAAAACCGTCTTGTCTGGGGTGGCTGGGCTCGCCGCACTTGCATCGGCCGTCGATTGCCCCCAGGCTGCTGTCGCAACCAACAACACTAACAGTCCTATTTTCTTCATGTTACCTCCGAGAAGGGACACACGATGCCCCGTCTCTAGCGAAATGTCGCGGAACAAGGCTTCTGTTGGAAGGTAACAAGGGGGTAAGAGGGGGTCAAGGTTACGAGGGTGTCAGGCGCTCTGTGGAAATAGGTTTTTCGTGGAATTTGTGAATACTTTGTTGCATCTGGAATTAAGCCCCTGTAAGATTCGCGCCGAACCTAATTCAGATAGACCATGAAAAGCAGCAATGCTTCAAACCGTTGATTCAAGATGATTTCTGCTGCCAACAGCTATGCACCCCGCCTGCTTCCCCTGCGCCTGCCGCGGGTTTGCGTCGCGGTCACCGCTCCCGACCCCGCCGGACTGGTCGAAAAGGCTGAGGCCCTGATTCGAGATAACCCCTTCCTGGAGTTCAGGTTGGACTACATTTCGAAGCCGGCTCTAGCGCTTCCCAAGGTCAAGCAGTTCCTCGAAACTCATCCTGGTACTGTGGTCATAGCCACCTGCCGCCGCGTCGCCAGCAGGGGCAAATTCCGCGGCTCTATCGCTTCCCAACTCGACATCCTCGCCAAAGCCTCGGCCCTCGGCTGCCAACTGGTTGACGTCGAACTCTCAACTGCCCAAAAGTGCAAGCCCGCGCAACTGCAGAAGCTGCGCGCCCGCTCCGCTCTGATCCTCTCCTACCACGACTTCCGCGGAACCAAGAAGCTCGACGAAACGCTGGAGAAGATGCGCGCCTTCCCCGCCGATTTCTACAAAGTGGTCGGCACTGCCACAACTCTTTCCGACAACGTAACCATGATCCAATTTCTAAGCCGCGAAGCCGACAACCATTCTCTAGTCGGACTGTGCATGGGCGAACAAGGCATCATCAGCCGTGTGCTCGGAGTCCGCGCCGGCAGCGTCTTTACCTTCGCCGCCGTCGGTCCCGGAGAAGAAACCGCGCCCGGCCAGGCCACCGCGCAGGACCTGCGCAGCGTCTATCGCATCGATACCGTCGATGCCGCCACCCGCGTCTACGGCGTAGCCGGAGACCCCGTAGCCCACTCGCTCTCGCCCGCCATCATGAATGCGGCTTTCCGCCGCGAGAACGTCAACGCCGTTTATCTGGCACTGCATGCCAAGACTCTCAAGGACCTGCTCAGCTGCGTGCGCCAGATTCCCATCCACGGCCTAAGCATCACCATGCCGTATAAGGAAGCCATCCTTCCCTATCTCGACAATACCGACTCTCACACCACAAAGATCGGAGCCTGCAACACGGTAGTCCGCGCCCAGGACGGCAAACTCTACGGCTTCAACACCGACACCTCCGGAGTAGTTCGTCCGCTAGAACGCCGCCTGACGACTCTGCATGACGCGAAGATTCTGGTATTAGGAGCTGGAGGCGCGGCCCGAGCAGCCGTCTTCGGCCTGAAAGAACGCGGAGCGGAAGTCTACATTCTTAACCGCAACGTAGCCGCCGGACAAAAGCTGGCCCGCCGCGCCCACGCCCGCTCCGTGAAACGCGCCGACCTGAAG
Organism: uncultured Acidobacteriaceae bacterium; assembly: GCA_963850805.1. GTDB lineage: Bacteria > Acidobacteriota > Terriglobia > Terriglobales > Acidobacteriaceae > Sulfotelmatobacter. The sequence continues at coordinate 98,763 of CAWKNF010000016.1, forward strand.
AAGCTCGCCTTCGACGTAATCATCAACGCCACGCCGGTCGGCATGGGCAACACTCGCGAAACTCCGCTGCAGGAAAAAGAAATCAACGCCCGCTACGTCTTCGACATGATCTACGACCCAGCCGAAACCCGCCTGCTGCAATTGGCAAAACAGCGCGGAGCGCAAATCATCCCCGGCATAGAAATGTTCGTCCACCAGGCCGCCCGCCAATTCGAGATCTGGACCGGCAAACCCGCCCCCCAGGACGACATGCTCCAGGTAGTGCTGCTGGCTATGCAAGAGCGCGCTAACCGCGCTGCTGCGGCAGCGAAGAAGAAGTGAGATCAGCCCACCCCGAAGCCCTTATCATCCTGATGGCTCGCTCCGTTTGCGAATAGAACAACCGCTGCATTCCTGTTTCGGGTCCATCGAGCACGCCGCAAGACGCCCAAAAAACCACAAAGCCGGGCTGGTTGGCCCGGCTCTTCTCTTGTGGAACTGGTTCGGCCAACCTTCTATTCGTCTTCCATCAGCCGACCAGAATGTCAAAATCGTGCAAACTCTTACATCACCAGCGCAAGGTTCTCCAGTTCATACTGCAGGACCGGCAGGGCGCACCCCGCCATCTCCACGCGACCGGCCGCATCCAGCGCCGCCTTGGGCGAAACCCCATAACCGCGCCCCATCAGGAAGACTTGCAGCAATTCGGCCGCTTCGTACGAGTCGATCATGCCACCCTGCAGCAGATCGCTGCGCAGCGCCGCCAGCTCGGTTGCTGTGAATCTATCCTTATCGTTACTGGCTCGATCGTTCATTGCCGTTTCAGACCTGGTTTCTTCAAACATGGCCGTCATCACCTCCGACTCCGACCTTGTACCGCTTTTGCCTATTAGACTCATCGGCAGCCATGCAAGTTGCATGCAATTTGGTTGCCGCAGCTGCCTTCTTGTTCTAAATACGGAAAGCAGGCTGCTTTGGATTCATAAACCCCTGTGAATATCGGAAGTTGCGGACAACTCCACGGAACTCTTGGTTTCCTAAGGCTTGATTGGTAACCGCCAGCCGTCCCAGAAAAAGACATAGAGTGTCATTTCGGGAAAACACGGCCGACCCAGGACAGCAGCCTCTCCCCATCGGCGAAGATACTTGCCGGAAGAACACCCACTGCGAAGCAGAGGTCAGAGCAGGTAGGTCTCTAAGCGGACAAGGCAAACCGCGACGCATGCGCCTGGGGAGCAAGAGCCGTCACCGTTGAGTACTGAATCGGACGGTTGGCGACTCAAGCTTGGCGATCCAGGCTTGGCGATTCAGGATGCTAGCCCTCGATGGTCGCCTCGTCCACCAGCATGATCGGGATGTCGTCCTTTACCAGATAGACCCGGCGGCACTGCTTGCACTTTAAGCTCTCCGGGTTCTCCCGATAGTCGAGTGACTGTTTGCAAGCGGGACAGACCAGAATTTCCAACAAATCCTTGGCAATCATGTCGGAGCATTGTACGACAAGCCAGTGGTCAGTGATCAGTGGTCAGTGTTCAGTAGGTGCGCTCTGGTTTTACTGACCACTGACCCCTGACCACCGCCTTGTGTCCCTGTGGTCAGTGATTTCCCCCGAGGCCCCGGCAGTGTAAGATTTTCTAGCCGACGCCCGAAAGCCGAAGCCCGGAGCCCGAATGCCCGCCAGAATTCTCGACGGCACGAAGATCGCGAGCGACATCCGCAGCGAAGTTGCTGCGGACGTGAAGGCCATGGCCGCCGCCGGAGTGCGCCCCGGCCTCGCCGTCGTCCTCGCTGGCCACAATCCGGCGTCGGAGATTTACGTGCGCGGCAAAGTCAAAGCCAGCGAAGAGGTTGGCATCTACAGCGAGCAGCACACGCCGCCCGAAACCGCAACCACTGCCGACCTGCTCGCTCTGGTTGACGACCTCAACCGCCGCGATGAGATTGACGGCATCCTGGTGCAGTTGCCGCTGCCCCCGCAAGTGGATGCAAAACGGATATTGATGGCCGTCGACCCGGCGAAAGATGTTGACGGCTTCCATCCCGTCAACGTGGGGTTTCTCTCGACCCAGCGCCCCGGCCTGGTGCCGTGCACGCCGGCCGGAGTCATCGAGATACTGCAACGCAGCCACATCCCGATCGCCGGCCAGGAAGCCGTCGTCGTGGGACGCAGCGACATCGTGGGCAAGCCCGCAGCCATGCTGCTGCTCAATGCCAACGCCACGGTTACCGTCTGCCATTCGAAAACTCAAGATCTGCCGGAAGTTTGCCGCCGCGCCGACATTCTCATAGCCGCGATCGGCCGCGCCGGCATGATCACCCGCGAATTCGTGAAGCCCGGCGCGACGGTGATTGATGTCGGCATGAACAAAATGACAGACGCAGCGGTTTTCCAACGCCTGTTCGGCGGAAGGTTGTACAAAAACGCCAAGCGCGAAGAAGACTTTCGCAGCGAAGGGATCCACGCTGGTTGGTGATGTGCATCCAGAAGTGGCCGAGGTCGCAGGAGCTGCTAACCCCGGTCCCTGGCGGCGTCGGTCCGCTGACCATCGCCATGCTGATGTTCAACACCGTGAAAGCCGCGAAAATGCGCAGAGAGCAGTGGTCAGTGGTCAGTGGCCAGTAGTCAGTGATCAGTGATCGGTGGCTCCGACCTAGGCTTCGGCTGGCCCTTGAAGACGTTGGGAAACTTCCTAAAAGGATTTTATGCAAGCCACTCTTACTGACCCCTGGCCCCTGACCGCTGACCACTGCTCCCTGCCCACTGGCCACTGCCTATGCTGAAAGTCGGCCTCACCGGCAGCATCGCCTCGGGCAAATCGGTCGTCGGAGAAATGCTGGTCGCCTGCGGCGCGCATCTCGTCCAGGCCGACCGCATTGCCCACCAACTCATGCTGCCCGGCCAGCCCGTCTACAACGAAGTAGTGCGCCACTTCGGCGGCGGAATTCTCAATCCCGACCTCAGCGTGAACCGCGCCAAGCTGGCGGAAAAGGCCTTTGGCTCAGCCAAACCCGCCCAGGAATCCCGCATCCAGGAGTTGAACCGCATCGTGCATCCCGCCGTGATTCGCAGCCAGGAAGAATGGATGGAAGAGATGGGACGGCAAGATTCCCGCGCAGTCGCCATCGTGGAAGCTGCGCTCATCCTCGAAGCTGGCGCAGCGAAACGCTTCGACCGCCTGATCGTGGTCACGTGCAGCGACCAGCAGCGCATCGCCCGCTTCGCCGCCCGCCAGAAGATAGACTCTCGAAGCCGCGCGTAAAGAAGTCGCACGCCGCATGGCCGCGCAACTCCCCGAAGCAGAAAAAATCAAAGCCGCCGACTACGTAATCGACAACTCCGGCTCCCTCGACCAGACGCGCGAGCAGGTGCGGCAGCTATGGGAAAAGCTGCGCGACGAAGCCAACCGCAAGTCCTGACAACGCCGCCACGCCCCCGACTTTCCACATCCAGCGTGTGACATCTGACCTTGTCCTCCACATCGAAAGAGTCCATTATCCCAAGGCGAAGGCGGCAGATGCGCACTCGGCCATAATGGACCTAACTCTTGTGAACGCAAGATTTTACCCGCAAGTGATTGATGCCCATAGATTAAATGTCATTTTCTCTCTAACTCGATGATTCCAAGAGACCGTGGGGGGAGGGGTACGCTCGACGCCCTCAAAGAAACAAAAACTGATCTCGCTCGCAGTCTTCCATCACCTCCGTTGAGAAAATTACTTACAGGCAGAAATCCACAGGCTCGAGGACCCCGTTCATCGTGCCGCTGAGTGGAACATTGTTTAGAATCGAACGTAGAATCGAATCAGGGCCTTTTCTCCGAATCCCGTTCGCGGCCCCGAAGGTTCGAACTTATGAGACTCATACGACCCGCAATATTCGCGCTGGTAATCGCCGGCGCATTCTTCTACTTCACCACCTGGCGTTCGAATGCGAGACTCGCCGGCTCCAATCCAGTGAACTGGTTGAGCCAGCCCGCACGCGTGGAGATCACCGAGGCTTCCGGAGGCGAAGGGCTCGACAGCGAAGAGCAGAACAATATCGGCGTCTACAAGAAGAATATTCCGTCGGTGGTGAACGTCACTTCGCGCGTGATGACCTTCGACTTCTTCTACGGCCTGGTGCCGCAGGATGGCCAAGGCTCGGGCTTTGTCATCGACAAAGAAGGCCACATCCTCACCAACTATCACGTCATCGAGAACGCGCGCCAGGTCGAAGTCACACTGCACAATCGCAAGAAGTACAAGGCGACGGTTGTGGGCACCGACCAGGCGCACGATCTGGCGGTGATCCAGATCAAGGCGCCCGACCTGGTTCCCGCGGTGCTCGGCGACTCGCGCAACTTGCAGGTGGGGCAGAAGGTGTACGCCATCGGCAACCCGTTCGGCCTTGCGGGGACGATGACGCGCGGCATCGTGAGTTCCATCCGTCCTGTACGCGAGCCCAATGGCGCGACCATCGGCGACGCCATTCAGACCGATGCCGCGATTAATCCCGGCAACTCTGGCGGTCCGCTGATGAACTGGCACGGAGAAGTGATTGGCATCAATACTATGATTCTTTCCAGCGTGAACCAGAATGCGGGAATTGGCTTCGCCATTCCCATCAACACCGCGAAGGCCGTGCTCAACGATCTGATGACGCTCGGCCGCGTGCGGCGGCCGGCGCTCGGAGTGCGCACCATTCCGATCAGCGCGGAACTGGCCGATGAAATGGGCTTGCCCGTGGATTACGGTTTGCTGATTCTGCAAGTGACCCCCGGCGGCGCCGCCGACGCGGCCGGCCTGCGCGGCGGCACCGAACGCGCCTATCTGGGCAACAAGCTCATCATGCTGGGCGGCGACCTGATCGTGGCCATCGACGGCGAAAAAGTTGAAGATGAGATGGACCTGTCGCAGATGATGAACAGCCATCGCGCCGGAGACACGGTGAAGGTCACGATCTACCGCAACAAGAAAAAGATGGAGCTAAGCGTAGCGCTGGCTGAAGCTCGAGAGCAGGTTTGAAGAACTGGCTGTCAGCGATCAGCCATCAGCTTTCAGCTCCCCACACCGTGGATGTGCGCCGGAGTGGGCCGAATATTTCTTGAAATTTTCGGGCGTCCAAATTAGTCTGTTTACCTGCCTATGACCGCCGTTCGCTAGCTCCGCAAACTTGCAACTTTGAACGATGACGCCGGAGTGTGCGCGCGGTCGTTCCGTCTAGTTCCTGTTTTCTCAATCCAGAAAGGATTCTTCACATGCAATTCGTGGATAAAGCATTGGCGCGCCGTTTCGAGGCGTGCGAAGAGATGCCCCAGGTGTTCTATGCGCGGGAGTTCCAGAAGAGCCGGCCTGCGATTGGAGCCGCGGAGGAAGAGATCTGCGGCGGGCACATGATTTTCGCCGGGCTGGGATCGCCGATCGGCAGGGCGACTGGCGCGGGTCTGGACCGGCCGTTTACTGCCGAGGACTTGGATCGGGTGGAGCAGTTCTATCGCGCGCACCAGGCTCCATCGCAGGTGGATCTGTGTCCGCTGCACGACGCGCCGGTGTTTGAGATGTTCAAGGAGCGCGGCTACGGCATCGCCGAGCTGAATAACGTGCTCTACCGGCGAGCTGGATCGCGACGAGAGGTTCGCGGCGGCTCCCACCGGGTGCGAGATTCGCCGCGGCCTTGCGGGAGGAGGCGGAGGCGCAGTCGGCGATCGTAGAGCGGGCATTCTTTCCCGATGGCGCACCCGAGGCGTTTACGGGCCTGCTCACGCCGCTCTACCAGATGGAGGGCGCTGTGACGTTTGTGGCCAGTGTCGAAGGCAAAATGGCGGCTTGCGGGGCGGGGCTCGTCATTCCAGAGCACCGGATATTCGCGGTGTGCGGGGCCGGAACGCTGGCGGAGTTTCGCGGACGTGGATTGCAGACGGCGCTGCTGCGTGCCCGCCTGGCGGCAGCGGCCGAGGCGGGCTGCGAGTATGCGGTTGTGGTCACCCAGGGCGGGACGGTCTCGCAGCGCAACTGCGAGCGGCTGGGATTTCGCGTGGCTTACAGCAAGGTGACGGTGATCAAGGACGTCGGGAAAGGTTAAGCGTTCTTCAAGTCAGCAAGGTCCAACGCGCGGGACGCGACCGCAGATCCTCGTCATTCTCGCCACGCTTTCGCGCGGCTGCGAATGACTCGGAATGACAACGCTTCTTTTTCTTGCTCCTGCCTCCGTGGTGATGTTGGTTTCACGCGGCGGCTTCTTCGAGAAAATCCTCGAGCTCGCTCACTTCTTTGTCGTTAAGGCGCAGGTCGCCGGCGCGCATGACGCCTTCGGCTTGCTTGGCATTCCGCGCTCCGACGATGGCTCCAGTTACGGCGGGATGGTGCAGGGTCCAGGCGATGGCGACTTCGCCGATAGAACGGTTGTGCCGCTTCGCGATTTCGCGCAAGCGATCCACCAGGGCGAGATTGCGTGAGAGGTTCGGTTCCGTAAAGTCGGGATGCCCTTTGCGCCAGTCGTCCTGGGGAAGCCTGGCCGCGCGCTCGCGAGTCATGGCGCCGGTCAGCAGGCCGGAGGCCATCGGTGAATAGACGATCACGCCGATTCCTTTGTGCAGGCAATAAGGCAAGATGTCTTCTTCAACCTCGCGGTGCACCAAGGAATACGGAGGCTGCAGAGAAGTTACGGGAGCGATGGCTTGCGCGCGTTTCAGTTGCTCGACGTTGAAGTTAGAAACCCCGATCCAGCGAACCTTGCCTTCGCGTTGCAGGGCGGCGAGCGTGGACCATCCTTCTTCGAGCGCGGGTGAATCGGGATCGGGAGGCCAGTGAATCTGGTAGAGATCAATCACGTCGACGGAAAGGCGACGGAGGCTGTTTTCAGCTTCGCTGCGAATCGAATCGGCGCTCAGGACTTTCTGCACCTGGCCCTTGGCATCCCAGCGCAGGCCGCATTTGGTGAAGACGTAGGGCCGCGGACCGGGCCAGCTTTTGAGGGCGCGGGCAACGACTTCCTCGGAGTGTCCCAAGCCGTAGACGGCGGCGGTATCGATCCAGTTGACGCCGAGTTCGAGGGAGCGGTGAATGGCGGCGATGGAGTCGTTATCATCCTGCGATCCCCAGGCGAATTGCCAGCCGGAACCGCCGACGGCCCAGGCTCCGTAGCCCACGGGAGTGATGTGCAGATCGGAGTTGCCAAGTTTGCGGGTTTGCATTTCGATCTCTCCTTAAAACTTTGATTTACAGCCGGGAGAATCCGATTCAGAATTGAGACGACATGAATGTGGATGCGATCCGCGAGTTTTGCCTGTCTTTTCCTCAAGCTACCGAGAACTTGCAGTGGGGCGACGATCTTTGCTTCAAAATCGGCGGGAAGATTTTTGCGATCGTCGGCCTGGACAATCCGCGGCTTTGTTTCAAGTGCACGCCAGAGATTTTCGCGGAACTGATCGAGCGCGAGGACATTCATCCGGCGCCGTATGTGGGGCGCTACAAGTGGGTGATGCTGGACCGGCTGGACGCGGTGCAGTGGGAGGAGTTGCGGGAGTTGATCCGGCAGTCGTATGAGATGGTGGCGGCGAAGGCGCCGGGAAAGAAGAAGAAAGCGAGCTCCTCAGGCGTGCACATCCGAAGACGAAGAAAACGAAGAGGGTTTGAGATTCTTCTCGGGGATGGAGTTGGCGGGCGAGGGCGCCCGCCCCACGGTAGTGTCCTAATAGCCAAATCAGGACACTACCCGCCCCACACTTGATTTGACTCTGCTTGCCGCCGTCGGCTAGCCTCAAGAGTCCGCCCGTTCCTGGACATCTTCGACGTTCATGCGATTCCGGTACAAATCATTGATTTTGCTGCTGATGGCGGCCGTGGCGATCTGCGGCGCGCCTTTCGTTGGCGCTTCCACGGAGCCAGTGCATGCGGCCCATGGCATCGTGGTCAGCGCTCACGAATTGGCCTCGCGGGCGGGAGTCGAGATCATGCAGGCCGGCGGCAATGCGATTGATGCCGCAGTGGCTGACTGGATTCGCGCTGGCGGTGGTGCATCCGCCGGCGGGAAATCTGGGCGGCGGCGGATTCATGCTGGTGCGGATGTCCGACGGCCAAGTGCATTTCCTCGACTACCGCGAAAAAGCTCCGGCGGCCGCAACGCCAGACATGTTTCTCGATGCGCAGGGCAACGTGATCGAGGGTGCCAGCGAGTACGGGTACAGGGCGATCGGAGTGCCGGGAGCGGTTGCGGGCATGGTTTACGCCGAGCAGAAATACGGCAAGCTAACGCTAAGGCAGGTGATGGCTCCGGCGATCCGGTTGGCGCGCGAGGGGTATGCGCTGACGTGGGGAGAGGCTCGGGATTTCCAGAATGATAAATACCTGGGGATGTTCCCCGAGTCGCGGCGCATTTTTCAGCGGGACGGCAACTACTATCAGCCGGGCGAGATTTTCCGCCAGCCTGACCTGGCGCGGACATTGGAACGGATTGCGGCGAAGCCGGATGACTTTTATCACGGCGCTCTGGCGCGGGAATTGGCGGCGGCGATGCAAAAAGGAGGAGGGCTGATCACGGCTGACGATCTGGCGCATTATGAAGTGAAAGAACGCGAGCCGGTTCGGGGGACATATCGCGGATATGAAATCATCAGCGCGCCGCCGCCATCTTCGGGTGGGACGGTTCTGATCGAATCGCTGAATATTCTGGAAGGATACGATCTGGCCAAGCTGGGCGACCGGTCGGCGCAGTCGATTCACTTCACAACGGAGGCATTCCGGAGGGCGTTTTTCGATCGGGCGGAGTTCATGGGGGATCCTGACTTTTCAAAGATTCCCGTGGCGCAACTCATCGACAAGAAATACGCGGCGGCCTGGCGCGAATCTATCGATGAAGACCGCGCCAGCCCGAGCAAAGAGTTGAAGCGGCCTGCAATTTTCAGCGAGCTTGAGCAATATGCCGCTTCTCATCCCCAGCCGGTGGCGAATCATGAGTCGCCGCATACCACGCACTACTCCGTGGTGGATGCGGAGGGAAACGCGGTTGCGGTCACGACGACCATCAATGACTGGTTTGGATCACGGGTCACGGCGGAGGGCCTGGGTTTTTTGTTGAACGACGAGATGGATGACTTTTCCGCCAAGCCGGGCGTGCCGAATGCCGATGGGTTGATTCAGGGCGCAGCGAACGCTATTGGACCGGGGAAGCGACCGTTATCGTCGATGACGCCGACTATTGTGGTGCATGGCGGAAAGACTGTTCTCGTGCTGGGTTCGCCCGGCAGTTCGAAAATCATTACGACGGTGGCAAATGTTCTGATGGGCGTGGTGGATTATGGGATGAATATTCAGGAGGCGGTGAATGCTCCGCGCTTTCATAATCAGTGGTTGCCGGATGTGTTGAACGTGGAGCGCTGGGTTTCGCCGGATACCGTGCAAGCGTTGAGGAAAATGGGATACAACGTGCAAATAGGCGTGTACGAAAGTGGGAAACTGTATCCCTACTGGAGCGATGCGGAGTGCATCGCCATCGACGCGAAGACTGGCGAGCGGCTGGGCGCGAGCGACGGTCGGAACAACGGAAAGGCCGTGGGATACTAAGACAATGTTGATTGATGATTGACGAATGAAAATCGAAGCTGTTTATATTTGGGGTTTAATCAACAATGAGCAATCGTCAATCAACAATTTCGCGATAAGGACCGGGCATGTTGAAAGCGGTATCGACCTATTTGTTCGTGAGGGAGCGGCTGCATCCGGGGATTCTGGATGGCCTGGCTCGCAGCGGAGTGCAGGCGATCGAAATATTCGCGGCGCGGCAGCATCTCGATTACGCCAACCGCAAGGCTCACGTCAAGGAGATTGCCGAGTGGTTTCGCGGGAGCGCAATTCCGCTGAATTCCGTACATTCGCCGCTCTATGCCGATTACGAGTGGGGTCGCGCCGGATCACCGCCGATAAACCTGGCGTCCACTGATCGCGCGGGACTGGTTGAGGCCATGGATGAGGTGAAGCGGGCGCTGGAGATCGCGGAGCAGATTCCGTTCCGTTTTATGGTGCAGCATCTTGGCCTGCCGAATGAGAGTTTCAGCGAGAAAAAGTTTGAATCGGCGATGACGTCTCTCGAGCATTTGCGGGCGTTTGCCAAGCCGCTCGGCGTCCGCATTCTGCTGGAAAATATTCCCAACGAGCTTTCCACGCCGGACAAGCTCATGGAGATGATACAAACCGCGCATTTTGACGATGTGGGAATTTGCTTCGATTTCGGGCACGCCCACATGATGAGTTCAGTTCGCGAGGCGTTCGAGATTGTGAGGAAGCAGATCTGGTCGACGCATGTTCACGACAATGCCAAAGTTCAGGACTCGCACCTGTGGCCAGGACAAGGAACGATCGACTGGAAAGAAGCGATGGAATTGCTGCGCTCCGCTCCGCAGACGCCGCCCTTGTTGCTGGAACTGGAGGGAGACGAGAAGTTAAATCCGCTGGAGAAGCTGGGAGAAACGTTCGAGAAGCTGGAGCGAATTTAGAAATTTGGTTATTGAGTAATTTTGTAATTGGGTAATTTGAAAACCACGATCATATGTTACCTGTTACTACCATCGCGGAAATTGGGAAGCATGAGGGGCAGTCGGTCACGCTGCGTGGCTGGCTCTACAACCTGCGCGAGAGCGGGAAGTTGCTGTTTCCGCAGTTTCGCGACGGCTCGGGGGTGATTCAAGGCGTGGTGCCGAAGAATGCGGTTACGCCGGAGGTGTTCGAGGCGATCAAGACGCTGACGCAGGAGTCAAGCGTGATCGTCGAAGGCAAGGTTCGCGCCGATAAGCGCGCGCCAGGCGGCTACGAACTCGATGTGTTGAACGTGCAGGTGGTCCAGCGGGTGCCGGAGTCCGATCCTTATCCCATCACCCCGAAAGAGCACGGCACGGAATTTCTGATGGAGCACCGGCATCTCTGGGTGCGGTCGCAGCGGCAGGCCTCGATTTTGCGAGTGCGCGCGGAGATTATCAAAGCCGTGCGCGATTTCTTTGACGAGCGTGGATTCACGCTGACCGATCCGCCTATTCTCACTCCGGCGGCGTGCGAAGGCACGAGCACACTTTTCCCCGTCGATTATTTCGACGAACAGGCCTACCTCACGCAGTCCGGCCAGCTTTACATCGAAGCCACGGCGATGGCCCTGGGCAAGGTGTATTCGTTCGGGCCGACATTTCGCGCGGAGAAATCGAAGACGCGCCGTCACCTCACTGAGTTCTGGATGGTCGAGCCGGAAATTGCCTATGCCGAACTCGACGACCTGATGGATCTGGCCGAGGGCCTGATCAGTTTCGTGGTGAAGCGCTGCCTGGAGCGGCGCCGTGGGGATTTGTCGGCGATCGGCCGCGACTTGTCGAAGCTCGAAAAGATTGAGCCGCCTTTCCCGCGAATCAGTTACGACGACGCGGTGAAGAATCTGCAGGAGGGCCACGCCAAGGGCGCGCTGGAAACAAAATTCGAGTGGGGCGGCGACCTGGGCTCGCCTGACGAAACTTATCTTTCGGCGCAATTCGACAAGCCGGTGATGGTGCATCGATATCCAGCGAAGGTGAAGGCATTCTACATGGAGCCCGATCCGCAGCGGCCCGACTTAGCTTTGTGCGTGGATGTGCTGGCGCCGGAAGGCTACGGCGAAATCATCGGCGGCTCGCAGCGCATGGCTTCGCATGAGTTGCTGGTGCAGCGAATACATGAGCATGGATTGCCAGAAGAAGCGTTCAAGTGGTATCTGGATTTGCGCAAATATGGCAGCGTGCCACACGGCGGCTTTGGCATGGGCATTGAGCGGGCGGTGGCCTGGATCTGCGGACTTGAACACGTGCGGGAGACGATTCCGTTTCCGCGAATGCTGCACCGGCTGTATCCGTGAAGCATTGAGTCATTGGGCGATTGAGTCATTGGGCGATCTAAGAACCCAAGGTTCGGTTTTCAATTGCCAAATCGCCCGATTGGCCAATCACAAAATCCTATGACGACAATAAGCACCACCAACATCGCTCCCAGGAAGATTCGGGTGATCGGAGTGCCGCTCGATCTGGGCCAGTCCCGGCGTGGCGTCGATATGGGGCCTTCGGCCGTACGAGTGGCAGGACTTGAGGCGCGGCTGGAGGCGCTGGGGCACGAAGTCGAAGACGGCGGAAACGTTGCGGTGGCCATCCCGGAGCAGAAAAAAGAAGGCGACACTCACGCCAAGTATTTGAAGGAAATCACGGCAACCTGCACCAAGCATGCGGAGCTAGTGGTTAAGACGCTTGAAGCGGGCAAGATTCCGTTGGCGCTGGGCGGCGATCATTCGATGGCGGCGGGCACGGTATCGGGAGTGGCGGAGTTTTATCGCCGGCAGAACCAGCGGATCGGGCTTATCTGGATCGACGCGCATACCGACATCAATACGCCGGAGAGTTCGCCGAGCGGCAATGTGCACGGGATGCCGCTGGCGGCGCTGCTGGGGCTGGGTCCGGCGGAACTGGCGAACATCTTTGATTTTTCTCCTAAGGTGAAGCCGGAGAACTGCGTGCTGGTGGGAGTGCGCGACATTGACGCGATAGAAAAAGAAAACGTTCGCCGCGCCGGAATCGGTGTTTTCACGATGCGCGATATCGACGAGCGCGGCATGCGTACGGTGATGGAAGAAGCCTTGCGCATGGCTGGGCGCGGCACTGCCGGCTATCATATTTCGCTCGACATGGACTGGATCGATCCGGAGGACGCGCCCGGGGTGGGCACTCCGGTGCGCGGCGGCGCTACTTATCGCGAAGCCCACCTGGCGATGGAGATCATTGCCGATCACGGACGCATGTTGAGTTTCGAGATCGTCGAGGTAAATCCCGTGATCGATGAACACAACCGGACGGCGGACCTGGCGGTGGAGTTGGCGCTGTCGGCGTTTGGAAAGAAGATTCTGTAAGCCTTGAACCGAATGAGGAAAATTATGAAACTTCGGCGAACGCTTTTGGCGTTGATCATCCTGCCCGTTCTGGCCGTGGCTTGTGCTGCTCAGATGCCGCAAATGCCAGCAGAACAGACTACGACGGTTTTTGGGCAGAGTATTCACTACTACGAGGCTGGGCAAGGTCCGGCGGTCATTCTATTGCACGGACTGGGAGCGAATGCCGCCATCTGGGTGGCCAATATTGGTGCGCTTTCTGCGCACTATCACGTAATCGCTCTCGACCAGATCGGTTTCGGACATTCGGATAAGCCTCTGATCGATTACAGGATCGCCACATTCGTCGACTTTCTTTACGGCTTCATGCAGACGCAGAAGATCGCCAAGGCCACGCTGGTGGGCAATTCGCTCGGTGGCTGGATTGCCCTCGATTTCGCACTTCAGCACGCGGAGATGGTGGAGAAGATTGTGCTGGTGGATGCGGCAGGGATTTCCTTCGAGTCGGCGCCGCCGACGGTTAATCTCAACCCGGCTTCCATCGACGACACGAAGAAAGTCCTCGGCGTTGTTTTTTACAACCAAGCCATGGTCACAGATCAGGTTGCTGCCGCGGTATTTGCCAGACACTTGAAGGACAACGACGGCTACACCATCCGGCGAATCCTGGACGGCTTTACCACCACCAATCAGCTTGAAAATACGAAGCTCTCATCGGTGCATGTGCCTACGCTTGTGGTTTGGGGAGGGAATGACGCGCTGCTTCCGTTATCGATGGGTGAGCGATTCCACGCCGGGATAAGCGGTTCGAAGCTCGTTGCCATCAAGGAGTGTGGACACATACCCGAGCTGGAAAAGCCGGAAGAATTCAATCGTGCTCTGCTGGACTTTCTGGGCCAGCAATGACAGTACTGACATAGTTTCGGCATTAACGATGGTCCATCCGCTTCCTGCACTGAAAGGTTTATGAAAAAGCTTCGAGTTGGAATTCTTTTTGGAGGGCGCAGCGGAGAGCATGAGGTTTCACTGCTCTCGGCTGCGTCGGTTCTACAGGCTATCGACAAAGGTAAATATGAGGTCGTGCCCATCGGCATCACCAAGGATGGCCGCTGGCTGACTGCTGGGGATGCCGAGAACCTACTGCACGGCAAACTGGTGCTCGAGCCGCGGCACCTGCGTGCGGGCGATCCTGAAACTACTCAGGCAGCGGCGGTGCTGGCTCAAGGTGAGTCGGTGGTGGTGCCACCGGAGCCGGTGCACCGGCGGAGCGGGCTGGTTCCTTTTCAGACGGATGCCGCGCTCACGCGTCGCGCCAGCGATCGCGCCATCAACGTCGATGTAATTTTTCCGGTGCTGCATGGCACGTTCGGCGAAGACGGAACCATTCAGGGTCTGCTTGAACTGGCCGACATCGCTTATGTGGGAGCGGGTGTGCTGGGCTCGGCTGCGGGCATGGACAAAGACATTATGAAGTCTTTGTTTATTGCCGCAGGACTGCCCATCGTGAAGCACGTCACGATTCTGCGCAGCGCATGGGAGAGCGAACCGAAGAAAGTCCAGAAGTTCGTCGAGAGCAAGCTGAAGTATCCTGTATTTGTGAAGCCGGCGAACCTGGGATCGTCAGTCGGGATCAGCAAGGCACACAATCGCAAGGAACTCGGCCCCGCGATTGAGGAAGCGGCGAAGTTCGACCGCAAGATTGTCATCGAGCAGGGCGTCGGCGGGAAGAAGAATAAAGCGCGCGAGATCGAGTGCTCGGTGCTCGGCAACGACGATCCGATCGCTTCGATCCCCGGTGAGATCGTTCCGGTGAAGGAGTTCTATGACTACAACGCCAAATATCTCGACGAAGGTTCCGAGCTGATCATTCCCGCGAAGCTCACCAAGGCGGAAACGAAGAGAGTTCAGGAACTAGCCGTGCGGTCTTTCCAGGCGGTGGATTGCTCGGGGCTGGCGCGCGTGGATTTTCTCATGGAGCCTGGGCCGGGGAAGACGCGGAAGATTTATTTGAATGAGATCAACACCATGCCGGGCTTCACTGCGATCAGCATGTATCCCAAGCTGTGGGCGGCATCGGGGCTCAAGTATCCGGACTTGATCGACAGGCTGATCCGGTTCGGTCTGGAGCGGCATGCGGATAAGAAGAGGAATCAGTACAGCCGGTGAGGGCACGACCGATTGAAGAGCGTCTGAGTTCAGTTTGGGCCAGGTTTCTAATTCTTGGTTGACGAACCCCACCGACGCGTGTAGCATTGTGGAGACAAGTTTGCCCTTCGGGGCAGGCTGAATTTCATGCAGAGTGGCTGAGGGACGAGCCCTGTGACGCCACGGCAACCGGATCGGGATCATATATCCTGACCGCCAGGTGCCAACTCCCGCCCGGAAACGGGGAACATGAGATTCGGATGCGAAGCTTAGTTTTATTTGCATTCCGATAACCTCTTTTCCTATTTCCGGGGAAAAGAGGCCTTTGTATTTTAGGGCTCTTTTCTCCGGCTCGTCCTCAGCTATTCGCGGGAGTCCCACCTCCGGTTTTCGAAGGGTGCGAGACTCCACAGAAAGCGAGTAGCCCGATGTCGAAACACGACGGTCATCAATACGGCGGTCATCCATACGACGTCTTCAATACGACCCTCAAGCTCACTACGAACTGCGCTGCCGGGAATGCGGCCGGCGCTGGGGAAACCAGCCCCGCTCGATCTGCGACGAATGTTTCTCTCCTCTGGAAATCGCTTACGACTACGACTGGATTCGATACGTGCTGGGCGAGGGATCCCTTGACCCGCGGAGGTCCAGTCGTGAGCGTATCGCGCAGCGGCCGCCGAACATGTGGCGCTACGCCGAATTGCTGCCGCTGCCTGAGGGTTTCGAGCCGCGGCTGCCGGTGGGATTCACACCGCTGTTCCAGGCGCCACGGCTGGCGGCGCGGCTGGCCGGCGCCAACGGTACTGGCAGTAACGGCGCAGTAACGACGCAAAGACTGCCGCGCAGAATCTCTACATCAAGAATGACGCCGTCTGCCTGCCCACGCTGAGCTTCAAAGACCGCGTGGTGGCCGTCGCGCTCGCCAACGCGCAGGCGTTCGGGTTCGACACGGTGGCATGTTCTTCGACTGGAAATTTGGCCAATGCCGTGGCGGCGCATGCGGCGCGCCTGGGTCTGAAGGCCTGGATCTTCATTCCCTCCGATCTCGAGCCCGCGAAGATTCTCGGCACACAAGTCTTCGGCGCGAACGTGGTGCGCATCGCGGGCAACTACGACCAGGTGAATCGCCTGTGTTCGCAGATTGCCGAAGAGCGCCGCTGGGGCTTTGTCAACGTGAACCTGCGGCCCTACTACGCCGAGGGATCGAAGACCGTCGGCTTCGAAATCGCCGAGCAACTGGGCTGGCGTCTGCCGGACAACGTGGTCGTCCCCATGGCGGGCGGGTCGTTGATCGTGAAGATCAAGAAGGCGTTCGATGAACTGGTCAAGCTGGGGTTGGTCGAGGAGAAGCCGGTGAAGTTCTTCGGGGCGCAGGCTACGGGATGCTCTCCGATTTCAACGGCGGTGAAGACCGGCAGCTCGGAGATCGATCCGCAGAAGCCGGCGACCATTGCGCGTTCGCTCGCCATCGGCAATCCCGCCGACGGGCACTATGCCATCAAGACCATCAAGCAGAGCGGCGGATGGAGCGAGGACGTGAGCGATCCTGAGGTGATCGATTCGATCCGACTGCTGGCGGAGACCGAAGGCATCTTCACCGAAACTGCCGGCGGCGTGACCGTGGGCACGGCGGGCAAGCTCTATCGGCAGGACCGCATCCTGCCCGAGGAGACGACCGTGTTGTGCATCACCGGAAATGGCTTGAAGACGACCGATGTGCTGGCCGGCGTCTATGAGACCGAGCGGCCGATCGCGCCCAAGCTCGCCGAGTTCGAGAAGTATCTGCACGAAACGCTGGACACCGTCGAAGTGGCGCAAGAAGCTGCGGCCACCGTGGGCGCATAGCGGAGGATGAAATGGCGATCACCGTACAAATTCCGACCGCACTGCGGCGGCACACGGCGGGCGTAGGCTCGATCGCGTGTGCGGCCACGAATCTGGGTGAACTGTTCTCCGTCCTCGACGAGAAGTTTCCCGACTGAAACCTCACCTGCGCGACGAGGCCGGACAGGTGCGCCGCTTCCTCAACATTTATGTGAATGAAGAAGACATCCGCTTCCTGGGCGGGCCGGGTTATGCCTTTCAGGATGGGGACGAAGTACTGCTGGTGCCGTCGATCGCGGGCGGAGCAGTTTAGTCTCGAAGCCGGTTCCTATCTGATCCGTCGGTTGCGATTCCTCCGAATTCTGCAATAATAATCTAACTAACTGGTTAATTAAGCATGGCTCAACTCTTACGGCATCGCCATCCTTCCCCGCCTGGGTTCCCGCGGGCAGCCGGAGGAGAGCCGTGCCGCCATTCTGCAGGCCGCAGCGAAGGAGTTCGCTGAACTCGGCATTGCCGGAGCCCGCACCGACGCCATCGCGCGCGAGGCCCGAGTCAACAAGGCCTTGCTCTATTACTACTTCACGGACAAGGAAACACTGTACGGCGCAGTGCTCGACGACGCGTTCTCCGGGATGAAATCGCAGGTTTTCCGGGTGCTCGACAGCGACCTGCCTCCGCGCGAGAAGATCATGGCCTACGTGGGCGCGTATTTCGATTTCATTGCCTCGAACCAGATTTATCCCGAGCTGATGCAGCGCGAGATGATGCGGGCGCGCGAAGGACACTCCGAGCATCTTGACAGGCTGGTCAAGACCTATTTCAAGCCCATCTACCGGAGGGTCG
>CAWKNF010000017.1:0-253501 GCA_963850805.1 uncultured Acidobacteriaceae bacterium
AGAGAATCGCGCGCTGTTTCTGGGATCGATTCAGATGCTGGCGGGCGCAGTCGACGAAAAGGATCCCTACACTCGCGGCCACTCCGACCGGGTCACGCGCTATTCGTTAATGATCGGCAAAGAACTGAACTTGCCCTCCACTTTCATGGAAACGCTGCAGATTTCCGCGCAGCTCCACGACGTCGGCAAAATTGGTATCGAAGACCGCATCCTCAAGAAGCCGGGCGCTCTGGATGCGGAAGAATTCGAGGTCATGAAGACCCACACCACCAAGGGTGCCAACATGCTAAGGCCGGTAATCCAGCTTGCGGAAATGCTCCCCGGCATTGAGCTTCATCACGAAGCTCTCGACGGCCGCGGCTACCCTTACGGCCTCAAGGGAGATCAGATTCCGCTGCTGGCGCGAGTGATCGCGGTGGCCGACACATTCGATGCGTTAACCACCAATCGTCCTTATCAGCACGCCTTTCCTCCGGAAGAAGCCTTGAAAATCATCAACAATCTTGCCGGCAAACGACTTGATCCCGTGACCGTAGCGGCGCTGGTGGCGGTTTACGGTCGCGGCGAGATTCGTATCCAGCGCAGCATCGCAATCAAGCGGGCGGCCGCCGCCGCGGATGCAGCCACAAACGCCCCGGCCGCTGCCCCGGCGCTTCCCGCCCCCGAAACCGGCAACCTCGAACGAACGCGCGTCTAAGCTCGGCGTAGCGCCGCCGTCCTGGCGGCTGTCCCTTTGGCAAGTTCAGGGCAGGCTGCGGGAGCGTCCTCGCTCCCGCTTTTGACCGCTATAATCAAACCTTGGGATTTCTTCATGATTCAAACTCTGTTCGGTAGCACCGAAGAAAACAAAACTGGACTCTTCGAGCGCATGAAGCAGGCCGTCACGCGCACCCGCGAGAATCTCGCAGAGCGCATCGAAGAGGTGGTTGGCTTTGGCAAGGAGATCGACCGCGCCACGCTCGACGATCTGGAAGCTACGCTGATCGGCGCGGACCTCGGCACCACGACCACCCAGGAAGTGCTGGGCAAGCTCCGCTACAAGGCCGACCGCAAACAGATCAAGGATGTGCCGGAACTGAAGCGTCTGCTGAAGGAAGAACTGCTGGCCATTCTGAGTGCTTCGAATTCCCCGCCCCTCCAGCGAGTGGACGGCACGCCTGAAGTCATTCTGGTGGTTGGAGTAAACGGAACTGGCAAAACAACGACGATCGGCAAGCTGTCGCAGGTATTTCGGTCCGACGGCAAGAGTGTGCTGCTCTGCGCGGCCGATACCTTCCGCGCGGCGGCCATCGATCAACTCGAAATCTGGGGCCAGCGCACGGGCACCGAAGTGATCAAAACCAAGCCCGGCGGCGATCCGGCGGCCGTGTTATTCGACGCGCTGCAAGCCGCAACGGCACGGAAGATGGATTACGTGATTGTCGACACTGCCGGACGCCTGCACACCAAGACCAGCCTCATGTCGGAACTGGACAAAATGCGCCGCACCGCCCAGCGCATTATTCCCGGAGCGCCGCACGAGACGCTGCTCGTAATGGACGCAACCACCGGCCAGAACGGATTGCAGCAGGCGCGCCAGTTCACGCAGTCGGCAGGCGTCACCGGCATCGTGCTAACCAAGCTCGACGGCACAGCCAAGGGCGGAGTGGTGGTCGCCATCTCGCGCGAGCTGGGACTGCCGGTGCGATTTGTCGGCGTTGGTGAGAAGGTGGGCGACCTGCTGCCCTTCGACCCGAAAGAGTTTGTGGACTCGCTGTTCGAATAGGAGATCCTATGCTGGATGCTGGTGAAGGACGCTCGCGATTCAGGATAATCCTCGATTCTCTGCGCCGACTGTTAGGCAAGAAGCCGCCGCAAGCTCCCGGCGACCCCTATGCTTACACGATGGCGCCGTTGCGGCGCGGCCCGAAAGGCCGTAGTGGCGCAGCCGTCGCTGAGCCAGAGGACGACTCCTATCGCGCCTTTCCACCTCGGCGTCAATAGAGGCGCCCGCAAGTTCAAGAATGCTCGCCTTCGATCGAATGCGACTTCTCCCTACTCCTTGATCATGCCCGATCACTCTACAGACGACCAGTTCCTGCAGCGCGCGCTTGAACTCGCGCGCCAAGGCATCGGATTGGCTTCACCTAATCCTTATGTTGGTGCCGTGATCGTCGACACGCAGAGCAGCGTCGTAGGCACGGGCGTTTACACCTACGATGGCGTGAAGCACGCCGAAGTGAGCGCCCTCGAACAGGCTGGGGGCAAGGCTCGCGGAGGCACGCTCTACATCAATCTCGAACCACACTCGCACCGCGGCCGCACGCCCCCGTGCACTGACGCTTTGATCGCCGCCGGAGTTCGTCGTGTGGTTGCTTCTATGCCCGATCCCAATCCGAAGGTGAGTGGGCGCGGCTTTGAGAAGTTGCGCGCCGCAGGCGTCCAGGTGGAAGTTGGGCGATTCGAGGCGGAAGCCCGCCGTCTGAACGAGGCTTTCGCCCGTTACATCCGCCACGGCGTTCCTCTGGTGACCCTGAAATCCGCGATGACGCTCGATTGCAAGATCGCTCCGTCTCCTGGGGCGGAGGTGAAACGCGCGGCGGGAACTCCCACCGGCGGATGGATTACCGGCGATGCGTGCGCGTGTGCACGTCCAGCAACAGCGTCACCAAAGCGACGCGATTCTCGTCGGCATGGGAACGATCCTGGCCGATGATCCGCTGCTCACCGATCGCAGCGGCAATCCGCGGCGGCGCCCGTTGTTGCGCGTGATCCTGGATTCGCATCTGCGACTGCCGTTGGAGTCGCGATTGGTGCAGAGCGTCGCGAGTCAGGGCTCCTCAACGAACGATGTGCTGATCTTTTGTTCCTCGTTCGAGAACAAGAAAAAACTTGAACTGGAGGAGCGCGGCCTTCGAGTGGAGCAACTCACACCGGCATCGGATGGCCGCCCCGACATTCATGCGATTTTGCGCCGCCTTGGACAACTCGAAATCACCAGTGTGATGATCGAAGGTGGAGCGACAGTGAACGGGACGGCGCTCACCTCCGGAGTAGTCGACAAGGTGTTCCTGTACTACGCGCCGAGGATCATGGCGGCCACGGCGTCAGTCCCGTTCGCCGCAGGCGCTGGCGTCGACCAAGTAAACGAGCCGCTGAAAATAGCGCGTCTCCATTTGCATCGTTTCGAAGAAGACATCGCCGTAGAGGGCTATCTGCGCGATCCCTACGAGGAATAAGTCTTCCGCCGCAGAATGCCAGCAGTTGGCAATGGGCGCCCAGTTAACTGCCAATTGCTGTCCCCCTCGGTTGTAGGTTTATGATGTTTCGTTACTGCGAGGTCCTCATGTTTACTGGCATCGTTGAAGAGGTCGGTCGCGTCGCCCGCATCGAACAACGCGGCGAGAATCGCCGGATCACTATTGCGGCGGAGAACGTACCCGAGGAACTGAACAACGGCGACAGCGTCGCGGTGAGCGGAGTTTGCCTCACTGCTCTCGACATAAAGCCAGGTTCGTTCTGCGCCGACTTGGCTCCGGAGACGTGGGCGCGAACGTCGTTTTCGCGCACGCGCGAGGGCGCACTGGTAAACCTGGAACTGCCCATGAAGGCCAATGGCCGCTTCGGCGGGCACATTGTACAAGGCCATGTAGATGGCGTTGGCAAACTCATCGCGCTCGAGCGCATCGCCGACTCGGAAAACTGGTGGCTGCGCGCCGAGTTGCCCTGTAACGTGGAGAAGTACACCGTCTACAAAGGCTCCGTCTGTATCGAGGGCATCAGCCTTACGGTGGCGAAGCTAGAGGGCCGGATCTGCGCCGTCGCCATCATTCCGCACACGGTCGAGATGACGAACCTCCACTCACTCAAGCCCGGCGATCCCGTGAATCTCGAAGCCGACTTGATCGCGAAGTATGTCGAGAAGATGATGACCGGCGAACCCGAAGAAAGTACGCTTACTGTGGAAGAGTTGGTGCGGCAAGGATTCTGAGAGCAGTGGTCAGTGTCCAGTGGTCAGTGGCCATTGATTAAAGGTTGCCGCCCGGCAGCAATTTGCTATGAGAGACGGACAGTCCGAACCTCTGCCGATCTCGGCAAACAATCCTGGTCTATGTGCCCATTGTACCCACGCCCGGCTAATCACATCTGACCGCGCATCGACATTTTTGCAATGCCAACTGTCGTTTGCCAATCACCGCTTTGACAAATATCCGCGACTCCCTGTCTTGGCTTGCACGGGTTACGCCAAACTGTCCTCGAAGAAATAGGAATGTTGGCTTCAGCAGCTTCAGACGGCACTTAGGGCCAAAAGTGCAGGATTGTGTCCATCACGGTGAACTGAGCGAGAATGAAGACGGGCAGCACGTAGAGGTAGACGGGATGGACGCGGCGGCTGACGACGAGATCGCGCAAGACGCCAAGGAGAACCAGGAGGTCAACGCCCACGTAGAACCATGGCCACGCGTGAAGCATAGCGGGGAAACGAACGAAGGCAGCGGCAGTGAGCGCGCACGAGGCGATGAGCATGAGGCGGCGGTGGATCTCGGGCTTGGTGCGCCAGTAGATGGCCAGGGCAAACGGGATGGTGAAGGATGTTAAGTCCAGGAGGGCGGTCCGGAGCAGGGGTGCCCTGCGGGCGAGATCGGGATCGAGTAAATCGAAGCGCCGCATGGTGACCGCGGTGATGGTGCCGATTATGGGGATGGCGACGCCGAGCGCCACGCCGAACCACCCGAGCGCGCGATGGATGCGGACGTTGCCGGTGCGGACCAGGGCAGACTGGAAGACATACAAGAGCACCCATGCCGAAAAGATGACGGCATGGATCGATAGAAGGAATGGCTTGGGATGGCTCGGATGGAAGAACCGTTGGTCGACCGTTGGCCCGAACCCGCAGACCACGACCACCGCAATCAAAAGAGACATGAAAAAGTAGAAGTATTGGGCCAGCGCGCGAGTTGGCTTAGTCGGCAATACGACTTTCTCGATTCAGGCTTCTAGGCCTCGATTTTCAGCTCGTCCAGCTGGAGGAACTCCTGCACAATAGGCTCCGTGCATTTTTCCATCTCTGCGTAAGGACCAAAGAAAATCGCCTTGCCCTCGTACAAGAAAACGACCCGGTCGGCGAGTTTCTCGGCGAGCCGCATGTCGTGGGTGACCACGATGCTGGTCAGGTTCAGTTGACGCTTGAGCCGCTCGATGAGGTCGCCGAGCAGTTGCGCCATCAGCGGATCGACCATGGTGGTAGGCTCGTCGTAGAGAATGCATTCCGGGCGCGCCGCCAGCGCCCGCGCGATGGCGACTGAGCGCTTCATGCCGGTCGAAAGATCGGAGGGCAGCAGGTCGCGCATCTCCTGCACTCCCACCATCTTCAACAATCCCTCGACGATCTCGTAAATCTGATCTTCTGACAGGTCCCGGGTTTCGCGGAGGGGGAATGCCACGTTCTCGCCAACCGTGAGGGAATCAAACAGCGCTCCGTTCTGAAAGACCATCGTGACTTTTTTTCGGATCGCTTCCATCTGCTCCTCTGTAAAGTCGGTAATATCCTGGCCGGCGGCGATCACCCGCCCGGAATCCGCCTTTAGAAAACCCATGAGCAGGGCCAGCGAAACCGATTTACCCACGCCACTGCGCCCCAGGATACAGACGGTCTCCCCGGGCATGACATCGAAGCTGACGTGATCGAGCACTACCTTGTCGCCAAAAGCCTTGGAAACCTCGCGGAACTCGATGTAGGGGCGGACGGGATCGGGCATCGGTTGTCTCTCGAAAATTCAATATAAAGTTTAGTGTAACAATGCTCAGGCCCTTCGCTTCTCGGTTGCCAATTCCTCGGGCGTATTCATATTGCGGAAGATAGCGCGCGAGAATCCTGCGGCTTCCAGTTCTTCCCGCTCAATCACGCGGGTTCGTACCGCATTGAACAGCAAGTCGATCCGGTTTTGTCCGGCGAGCAAAGCGCTCTCCGCCGCGCCGGCGAATTCCCGGCGATAAATGGCGCACAGCGGCTGCCAGCCAGCGCCGTCACGTGCAACCACCGCGGCCGCTTCAGGCGCGCCCTGCGCCTGGCTGATCAGATACTGCACAAATGCCCATGAGATAAACGGCGTGTCCACGGCCAGCATCAGGCTGAGTTCGTTCGACGAGCCTCGCAACGCGGCATGAATTCCACCCAGCGGCCCACAGTCGCGGAATATATCTTCCACTACCGGGGCAAACGGCGCAAACTTCTCGGGATCACCCACGATGTGCACATCGGGGGTGATCGAGCGAGCCAAGTCCAGCGCACGGGCGAGTAGGGTGCGGCCCTTATAGTCCACAAACGCCTTATCAGTGCCCATGCGCGTGCTCTTGCCCCCGGCAAGGATAAAGACGGTCACATCTCGCACAGAGGCATTTCCCATGCTGCGATAATACACTCCGTCCGCGTGAGGCAGCCTTTTGCTCTTTCTGTCTCCAGAAAGCCTTCCATAGCATAAGTGCCTGCATCAAAACGGCTTGTCTTTGGGTTCACCCTGGTTACCGACACAAAAGTAACCTACCCAAGAAACCTGGTCCGGGAGATGATGTGGCTTCGGGCGCTGGGTCCGGAAGTAACCATCATGCCGCAAAAAATCATGGATGTTCTTATGCTCGGGCGCTGCTCTCACGAGTTCTCATGGCCCCGTCGCGGCGCTGACGGAGACTACTACCAGGTCTGCATGTTGTGCGCAGCCGAGTACAAGTATGACTGGAGCACCATGCGCCGCACCAGGCGCGTGGAGCATGCCAAGCCCGACAGCGTCGTCCGGCGCAGCCACACGCGGCAGAAGCGGCCGTCCTGGACCCCGCGCGCCCGCCGCCTGAAGCTGGATACCGCGCTTCGTTACCGGGTCAACAGCACCAGTACGTGGTACGAGGGCACCATGGAAAACCTCAGCCAGACCGGCGTGCTGTTTCATGGGCCGCAGCAACTGCCGGTGAACGCTTTGATCGAGATGGTTTTTGAGATGCCGGAGGAGATTTCCGGCCAGAAGAACCGCAACGTGCTCTGTCAGGGTCGCGTGATCCGGTCTGGAGACCAGGATGCAACAGAAACCCAGGATAAGGATCAAGATACGGAAAACGGCGCCAATCCTCTAGCGGCTTCGATCGTCGACTACAAGTTCATCCGTTAGAACCAAGTTCGGCTTTCCGAACACGTGAGCTGCTTCCTTGTAACATGCGCCATTTCAAAAGCTTTGTGAAAATCATCCCGTAAACATAAGAAATACATAACCATCCCAACGTCCTCATCGTGCGGTCTGTTCTAACTCCGTAACAGCCTGCGTTTTTCTCACCGTGTTCATACCAGTTCTGTGCTAACGTGCGCGAACTGATTTCGGACATCCCCTGCGCCCACTGTCCGGACTCGCGTGTGTATTTCCGCGCCATTGCGGTCCCTGGCCGTAACTCACACTCGAAATAAGGAGGAGCCTTGCTCCGCTCAAAGGAATTCCTCGCTCTGGCGGGGAAACGTGACGTCCATTCCCTCCGCTCATTCCCCCGGGATATCGGTCCCCGGTCGTCTCAACCAGGGTCTCGAAGTGGCGACCCATCCCATGCAGCACCAGGCACCCTACAAGGAGGAGTCGTGATCAAGACAGGTAAGCTCGCGTCAGTATTGACTATGGCAGTGCTGCTCCTCGCCGGAATGGCATTGGCTCAAACCGACCCTGGGGTTCAGAGTGGCAACCGCGGCACTGGCGCGGCGCTTTCTTCTGTGTTGTCGAACAGCCCGTCGGGAATCTTATCTTTTTTCACTGACGGTCAAGCCCGCTTCCAGGCGGTGGAGACGGTCTCTAACTCCGCCAACGTCGGTCTGGGACCGCGCTTCAACTCAAATCAATGCAGTTCCTGTCACGCTCAACCCGCGGTCGGCGGAACAGGCGTCGCCACCAATCCTCAATTCCAGTTCACCAGCAACGGGGTCGCGCCCGGCAACACCATGCCGTCCTTCATTACAGCGAATGGCCCTACCCTTGAAGCGCGGTTCCCGTTCTTCTTTAACAGCAACGGCTCGGTCAACACCAACTCTCCAAACGGAGGAGTGGAAACCCTGTTCACCGTCACTGGCCGCTCCGATGCCGGCACCTGCAACAGCGCCACCGCGCTGCCGCAGCCCAGCTTCGCCACGGCCGTGGCGGAGAACAACATCATCTTTCGGATTCCCACCCCAACCTTTGGCTCGGGCCTGATCGAGAACCTGGACGACTCGACCCTGTTGAGCAACCAGGTAAAGAATCTCAACAACAACTTTGGCATTGCCGGCACATTCAATCACAACGGCAACGACGGCACCATCAGCCGCTTTGGTTGGAAGGCGCAGAACAAGTCGCTCCACATCTTTGCCGGTGAGGCTTACAACGTGGAGATGGGGATCAGCAATGAGCTGTTTCCTCAAGACCGTCCATTGCCTGGGGAAGATGGCGCTGGCGGTACCGGCGATACGGGGCTGGTGTCGACCTGCTTGAACCTTGGCGGAGCCGGTTACCCGGAAGACACATCTAATCCGGGATCGACGGGCCCCGCGATTCTCGATGACGTCTCGGCGTTCGCGAACTTTATGCGGTTTCTGGCGCCGCCTCCGACCGGCAGCGTTGTGCTGAACGGATCGACTGTCAGCGCGTCAACCATATCAACTGGCGCCTCATTGTTCGTCTCTACCGGCTGCGCGGTCTGCCACAATCCGACTCCAGGCACTACGCAGGCGTCGAACTTCACCTCGTCGCTGAATAAGGTTCCCGTGAATGCGTACTCTGATATTGAGATCCATAACATGGGAACTTTGTTGGCGGATAACGTCTCTCAGGGTGGCGCGGGAGGCAGCCAGTTCCGCACTGCTCCGCTGTGGGGCCTGGGACAGCGGATATTCCTGCTGCACGATGGCCGCACCACAAACCTGATCACCGCGATCCAGGACCACGCGAGCCATAACAGCGAAGCCACCACCGTGGAGGAGCAGTTCTTCGAACTCTCCCCCACGCAGCAGCAGGACATATTGGATTTCCTGCGTTCTCTGTAATTGGTTTTGCGAAAGCTTCTGGCGAGGCGCGGAGTGCCTCGCCAGTTTTCTCGAGCTTTGGGTTTGTCATTCTTATTTTCGGTTTGTCATCCCGAGCGAAGCGAGGGATCTTGGTTCTTGCCTGCCCCTGCGCCGCCGATCGCGCAGTCGAGAACCGAGATCCCTCGCTTCGCTCGGGATGACATCCTTAATTTTGTGACACTAAGGAGGAACATGCTCTCGACCTTCCGACGGTTCATAGTCGTACTCATGGCTGCGCTACCCTTGCTGGCTTGGGGCCAAAATGCCAATCCGCAAAACCCTCCCAGAAACGGCGGCGACTTCTCCGACAACGTGCAGTCCGCCACGAAAGTGCCCACGGGAGTCATCCTGGTCAAGGGCGCATGGTCGAGCGCAAGTGATTCGGTGACCTCCGTGCCGGAAGGCGGAAGCGTGACCAACCATGTTTTCACTGCCCAGTATTTCGGAATGACTTACGCTCTTCCTCCCGATTGGGAAGAGAAATACAAAGGCCCGCCTCCGTCGGATAGCGGCCGCTACGTGATCGCGCAACTGAGGCCGGTGGATACATTCAAAGGCGCCCGCGCCACTATCCTTGTCACCGCTCAGGACATGTTCTTCAACCCACTCTCCGGGTCGAACGCGCTGGATCTCATCAATTACTCGAGGGACCATCTTCAGGCCGACTACAAAGTGGAAATGCCGCCAACGCCCACCAAGATCGCCGAGCGGCCTTTTACCTTCTTTGCGTATTGGTCTCCCATAGCGGAACTTCATTGGTATGTTCTGGCGACCGAAATTCGATGTCATACCGTGGAAATAGTGCTAAGCAGCCGTGACACCAAACTGTTGGAAAACCTGGTCCTTGACCTGAACAAGATGAAGCTGACCGCGGAAGCCGGTCCCACAGGCGGAGGCTCTGCCCCGGTGTGCGTCGAGGATTACGCCAGAGACGAGAACCTGATCACACGGGTTGACCCAGTCTTCACCGAGCGCAGGTTTAATGCAGTTCCGGTAAGAATCATCATCGACAAGCAAGGCAAGATAAAACACATTCACTTTCTCAGCGCGTTCCCCGATCAGGCAAAAGCCATCACCGACGCCCTGGGGCAGTGGAAGTTCAAGCCGTACCGGCGAGGCGGCCAGCCGGTTGAGGTGGAAACCGGCCTGATGTTCGGGCGCGCTGCATATCCGAAGAGAACTCCGGCAGCGGAGCGAACGACCGAGTAATAAGGAACGTTACTTCACAGATCAGTTAGGCATGGGATTAGTTTTGCCGTCCGGCGAGACAGCCTTGGGCTCGTCGCGTTTCTCCACAGTGTCGGTGGAGAACAGCATGTAGTGATCGAAGCTATGCCGGCGGTAGTAGCGATGGCGGCGGAAATCAAAGTAAATCTCGGCGCTCTTGGGCAGCCAGAGTGACGTATTTTTCTTGTCGAA
Organism: uncultured Acidobacteriaceae bacterium; assembly: GCA_963850805.1. GTDB lineage: Bacteria > Acidobacteriota > Terriglobia > Terriglobales > Acidobacteriaceae > Sulfotelmatobacter. The sequence continues at coordinate 10,466 of CAWKNF010000017.1, forward strand.
CTGGATCGGTCCGTAGTCCACAACCTGATGTTCGCTGAGAAGTTGTATCTCCGGCATCGGGCGAACCAGCTCGGATTCGATGCGCACGATCTGGAACTTGTCGGCGGTAATCCAGGCGCGTCCTCTCAGATCCACGGTATGCACGAAATTGCCGACCTTATAACTGTGCATGCGGCTGGGCTTGTCGCGTCGCTGGCTGAAGCGCACCAGCCAGATGGCCTGACCGCGCCAGTCTCCCAGTCCCTCACATCTCATGTCGAAGTTGTCGCGCATGTCGGGGTGAAAGACCAGCGCCAGCGCCGCGAACCCAGTGCTGGCGATCTGGTCGGGATAGCCCTTCAGGTCTAGCTTATCGGCGCGGTACTCGTCGACCGCAAGTGAACCCGGCTCAGGTTCAGAAATCGATGCCACATAATTGTATTTCCGCGTTTCGGTTCGAATGGGATTGCCGAATTCGTCGAGGCTCTGGTGGAAAATATCTTCGACTGCGGCAAAGCGGGTCACGTCGTCGATCAGTTCCTGGACGTGCTTTCCGGTTTCTTCCACGACCTTCTCCGACGGGCATGCGACCCCGGGCACCAGAGCGACCTTGGTTTCGTCGATGCTGGGCGGCTGCCAGGATTTCACTGAAAGTCGAGGCGCTGTGAGCGCCTGCAGCGGGTCGATGCCTGCGAGGGCGGCGTTACTCTTCACTGCAGTGTCGGTCGACGAGCTGGCAGATTCATGCTCCCGGATTTCGGCGATTAGACCGCGCACCTGGCCCACCATGGGGTGACGTGGCGACTCCTTCAGAAAAGTATCCAGCGCCTGGATGCCTTGCTGGTCGAGGCCCAAGGCGACCAACGCCTGCCCCAGGACAAGCTGTGCCGGACTCGCCTGCGTCTTGCCTTTGGCGATCGCAACCTGCGCCTCGTCTCGCGCCTTGTCGTAATTCTTTTGCCGCAAATAACTATCGGCAAGCAGGTTATGCGGAAGCCAGTTCTCGGCATCGGCCGCCACTGCTTGTTCCAGCGCCGACCTAGCCGCGACATAATCCTGCCGCTCCAGGCCTGCCCGTCCCAGCAGCGTCAGAGCTTGCGCATCGTGGGGATTCAAGGTCGTGGCCGTACCCAGATAATTCGATGCTTTCTCGAAGTCTCTCTTCTGGAAATACAAGTATCCCAGCAGGAAATTGAGGTCGGCGCTGGACGGAGCCGATTTGTAAGCCTCGTCGAGCTGCTTCTGCGCGTTATTGAAATTGCCCGACTTCAGCGCTGAAACCGCTCGTCTCGTTTCCTTTCGCGCCTTAGCCGACAGAATGCGATCGGACACGTCGAGATTAATCGCCGAAGGATCGCGCTGCAGCACGATGTCGATCTCAGCCGGCCGCGGGGAACTGATCACCTGCAGTTCCTTTTCCGTACTCAGGTAACCGACTGCACTCACTTCGACCGCGTAGCTTCCGAACGGAACGTTGGTGAATACTCCTTGCGACGTTTCTTCAGTGGTCTGCCAAGTTGTTGCATGATTTGCTTGATTTACCAGCCGCAGCAGTGCCTGCTGGTCGAGATGCGTTCGGGTGTTTACGGAGAATACCGTGAAGACGAGCACGCCGGTTCCGACATCGGAGTGGTAGTCGGTCACAACATCGTGCCGGTTGGCCGCGTTGTCCATGACGCTCCGCTGCGCCCGCGCCGAGGTCGAAAGCAGCCAGCACAGCACGGATGACACGTAGAACAAGCGCCAAGCGTTGACCATGGTGGCACTACGGCGGGTCATAAATATGACGCGAAGCAGTTTGGCATAGTTCCTTTTCGGGGTCAAACTCGCCGTTTTGTTGTTGCACGTTGCTTCACCATGAGGCGAAGCGTTCAGGTTGCCCGCCACAAACCTTCGTGATTGTGGTCACAGTCAAATCGCAATCCACATCCTAAACTGCTCTGTTGTGCAATACGCCCGTCAGCATGCAGGAGGAATTATGCGCACCATGAAGTTTTGCTGTGTGACCGCGATTCTGGTAGCGGTTGTCTCTTTCGCCGGCGCCCAGGATCAGAATGCACCATCCTCAGCTCAGAAACCGCCAGTCGTGAAACATGTTTCCATTACTCCAACGTCGGCTACTTCCGGCAAGGAGATGTTCGTCAACTATTGCGCCGTTTGCCATGGGAAAGACGGTAAAGGCAACGGCCCAGCGGCGCCTGCTCTCAAGACGCCTCCAGCCGATCTGACCACCCTGGCTCAGAAGAATGGCGGAAAGTATCCCTCCACTCACGTCGCAGCCGTCATCCGTGGACAGGCCCAAACCCAAGCTCACGGCAGCCAGGACATGCCCGTTTGGGGTCCGTTGTTCTCCAGCATCAGCAGGGGAAACGGAGGCGAGGTGCAGCAACGCATCGCCAACCTGGTCCAGTACATAGAGACCTTGCAGGCCAAGTAAGGCGGAATAGCCTGCGGTTCGCAACGGATGCCACGGTTCGCGGCGCAATCTCCATGCGCCCGAATCAGCATTTTCCCGGCATAAATGCGGGACAACGCCCGGAGGTCGAACCCGGAAGCCGGCCCAGGCAAGGTTGCTGCAATCTTGCCCTCGCCAGTCAGCATGCTGCCCATTGTCCCTCCGGACAGTGACTTCAGTACCTTAGTCCTCCCTGCCCTCGTCGCCTTATAATCCACTCAAGAACCGGGAATATTTGCGTTCTCAGGAAGATGCGCGTCGAAGCGCGATCGCACTTCCAGAAGAACGCCTAAAAACTCAGTGGACCCGTTTTATGCATTCGCGATTTTTCTCCTCGGGCTGGCCTTCGGCAGCTTTCTGAACGTGTGTATCTACCGCCTGCCCTTGGATTTGTCGGTGGTGACGCCGCGCTCGGCCTGCCCCCGCTGTAAGCGCCTCATCGCCTTCTATGACAACTTGCCGGTCGTCAGTTGGTTGCTTCTTCGCGGTCGCTGCCGCCACTGCAAAGCCAGGATTTCGCCGCGCTACCTATTCGTGGAGTTGCTCACCGCGGCCCTGTTTCTCGGCTGTTATGCCTATTGCGGCCTCACTCTCGCTGGTTTGAAATACTGCGCCTTCGGATTTCTCCTCCTGGGTCTCATCTTCACCGACGCCGAAACCAAGCTGCTGCCCGACAAGCTGACGCTACCCGGCCTCGCTCTCGGTCTGCTGTTCAGTCTGCTGGTTCCGGTGCGGGACGTGGCCTCGCAGTTTCTGCCCGGAATCATCAATCTTCCCTTCAGCGCGGACCTCGCCGCTCGCCTGTTTTCCCTGCTCGATTCCCTGCTGGGCGCGGCTTTGGGTGCTTCGTTCATTTATGGCGCGGGGGCAGCCTACTTGCGCTGGCGTGGAGCCGAAGGCATGGGCTTTGGAGACGTGAAACTGATGGCCATGGTGGGCGCATTTCTTGGCATGAAGCTCACCATTTTCACCATCTTTGCCGCATCGCTTGCCGGATCGCTGTTTGGCCTGACTACCGTCCTCGTGGTGTGGATCAAGCGCACTCATCGTTTCCGGCACCGCCTGGAAAACCTGCAGGCCGCGCGCCGCCGCGGATGGCAATCCGCGCAAATGGTTTACCGGCATTATCAAATGCCTTTCGGTGTTTTCCTGGGCAGCATGGCTTTGCTCGCGCTCTTCCTGGGCAACCAGTTCTTGCGCTGGTACGGGAGGTTCTGGTGGTAAGGCTGCTTGCCAATCCGCTTATCTTGCGTGCCCTGCTGGTTTTCTTCGCGACCGCAAGCGCCTTTGTATTTGCCATCTGGCTGATGCGCGCTTTGCGCCGGAACATCGCCGCTGAATCCGATCTCGGCTCCTCGGACGCCCCGACCCTGGAAAAATTGCCTCTGCATCTTTACAACACCGTCATTCAGCAACTTAAGCAGCAGAAGCACGAACTGCAGCAGCAGACTCTGGCCGAACAACGCCGCGCCCGCACCACGGAGAATTTCAGTCAGGCGGTGCTCTCCAATCTTTCTTCCGGCGTGCTGGTCTTCGGCCTCAACGGCCTGGTGCGACAGGCCAATCCCGCCGCCAAGGAGATCCTGGGTTTCAATTCTCCTGCGGGCATGAGCGCGGAGGATGTTTTTCGCGGCTCTTTAGTTTGTTCTCCCGATTCTTCCGTCTATGCCGATGGGCTGGGAGATACACCCGGTCGACTCACCGACGAAGTCAATGCGGTGCTGCGTGAAGGCAGCCAATGCCGCCAACTTGAGGCCGACTACACCGCCCCGACTGGCCAGAAGCTTCGCATCGCGGTCACCGTCTCGCCCGTTCCTGCCGTGGATGGCAGCCTGCTCGGAGCCGCTTGCCTGATCAGCGATCGCAGCGAGTTTGAACGCATTCGCCACCAGCAACAGTTGCATGGCGAGATTTCTGCCGAGATGGCACTGGAGCTGCGCACCTCTCTGGCTACTATCTCGGGATACGCCCAGCAGCTGGCGCGGAACCGTGATCCTGAGCTGGCTCCGGAATTAGCCGCCGACATCGCCACCGAGGCAGCTCGTCTCGACCGTCACATTGGAGGATTTCTGATCGCGAAAGACGAAGCGAAAGGCGCCGCCGCGAACACGGCAACTCGTGCCCGGGCGGCGGGCAACGATATTTGAGGATTTTTGTTAAAGATTCTGGTTAAAGACTCAGTTTAAGAATTCAGGTTCGAGATCGTGCCGCAAGGCAAATGCAACCATAAGGATGAAACTATGAAGCGCATCGAATACATCGGAGTGGGATTCGTACTTGCATTGTCCATCATCTGGCTCGGTGCTCCGGCCGGAGCACAGACCACGTCATCGGCGCCGGGCCAATCGTCGCCCGATCAATCTTCTCTCGGCGACTATGCGCGCAAGGTTCGCAAGGAACCTGCAACCGCCAAGGCCAAGCCCAAGGTCTTCGATAACGACAACCTTCCCATGGACGATAAGCTCTCCGTCGTGGGCCCGCAGCCGCCCGCAACCACCACCGCCGATGCCAGCGATAAATCCGCCGAGAGCAAAGACGCCGCCGCGGCCAAACCAGCTGCTTCTTCCTCCGATGACGAAAAGGCCAAGAAACAAGCTGCCTGGAAAGCCTGGCAGGACAAGCTGACCGGGCAGAAGGATGCGATCGACCTCGCCAGCCGCGAACTCGACGTGACGCAACGCGAATACCAGCTTCGCGCTGCCGCTATGTACGCCGACGTCGGCAACCGCATGCGCAACTCGACCCAGTGGGACAAGGAAGAAGCGGACTACAAGCAAAAAATCGTCGACAAACAGAAAGCCCTCGACGACGCCAAGCAGAAACTCGACGACATGAAGGAAGAAGCCCGGAAGGCTGGGGTTCCATCCGCCATGATTGACTAGACGTAAATCGGGCTTCAGCCCTGAAGTCCACTCTCCCGCAGCCGGAGAAGCTGCTTCTGGTGATGCATTCCATGCACCAGATGAAACTTTCTCCACTGGGCTGCGGTTAACGGACCCAGAATCGGATGGTCGAGCAGCCGGACCCGGCGTCCGAAGCGGGCTTCACACTGCGCGATGATCGCATCCATCGCCGCAATCTTTTCCCCCACCTCGTTTCGCACTTTCTCCGCCGGCAAGCCTCTCGGCTGCGATGCTGCCGGTGACTTCCGTCCGGCTGGCATGTGCCCCAGTCCCACCACCACCAGGGTCCGCACGCGATGCGTCATGGAGGCCCGCGTTACCAGCGGCTTGCCACCCGTCATCACTTTCTCGAATCCCTTGATTGTTCCGGTGTAGGTCAGGTACAGATGTTCCAGCACCTCTGCCGCGCACCACTTGTCAGCGGGATGCCAGCTCAATTGCTCGCTGGACAAGCCGTCCACCGCCGACTCCAGAGCTTGCTTCAACTTCTCCAGGCCAGAATCCATGACACTACTCTCGCATTTCCGCGCGCTTCAGGTAGAATGTTGCGCGTCCATTAAATCATTCCAGTTATAGCAGGAAGGTCGCCATGAAAATGCGGGACTTTGTGCAGCGGACACCGATCACCGCTCTCTTTGTAATTGTAATTGTGATTCTAGCGTCGCTGGTGGGCTGCAACTCCGGCCCCACCCCCGCCACGGCGCCCCAGGCCAAGCCGGAACCTAAGCCTCCAGAGCTGCTTACGGGACGCGCTGCCTTTCAGAAGACATTTATCGCTGCTCGCAATTACGCCGCCGACGTAAAGCCCTTCCGCATCGAATCCACCCCTTCACCCGAAGGCAACGGCCTGGATGGCAAGTCGGCGATTTGGCGTGCCAGCTTCGCCTCCGCCATACAACACGGCGTCAAGCCTTTCTTCTGGTCCGGCAGCAATGCCCCTGACGCTCCTCCACGCGGCGTCTCTCCCGGCAATGAAGACGTCTACAACCCCAGCAATGCGTCCACTCAGGTTTTTGATCCCGCCTTTCTCAAGGCGGATTCTGAGCAGGCCTTTGCCGAGGCCCAGAAACACGGCGGCGACAAGATCCTCGAAAAAGATCCCACCACCAATGTCATTTACGTCTGCGACTGGAACCACAACACCAACGAGCTGACCTGGCACGTCATCTACGGCGCTTCTCGCGAAACCGCCAGGCTGACGGTTGCGGTCAACGCCTCCACCGGCGCGTTTATCCGCGTGGAGAAATAAGCTTGAACTGGCTCGTTGTCGGGATGGCTTCAAAGAAAAGCGAGATTGGGTTGGAACTTTACTCTCGCGGCTCAGCCTGCTTCATCTGGTCCTCGATGGCGGCAAAGAAGCGGCACAGGGCGCCAGCCGAGGCGATGGCGCGTTTCAGCGTCTGGGGTTCGCCGAACAAAACAATGTCTGCGACAGAATACTGGAGGCGGAGGCGGTCCGCGGCACACTGCGCGCTCAACAGCTCTACCTTCGCGGCTCGGAGGTCGGAGATCAGGCGGCCAACTCCTGCCTGCTTGCTCGCTTCATCGTTTACCATCTACAACTCCTCGGGTCGAATGGAATATCGGCGTGCGTCTGCCGGAACCGCCTCATATGGGGAAGGCTGTAAACCAATAACCTTGGCGGCTCCGGCACGACACAGCCTGCGGATTAACCTACGGCTAGTGTGGATAAATTGTACGATGTTAGTTATACATAGTCAAAGTAATTCCAATCGGGCACTGATCTATCGGACGGAGACTGATCGGACGCTGATCGATCGGATAATGATCGACCGGATAGAGCTCGATCGCGAAATCACCGAGGCCCTACGGAGGCCGGACCTTGCCCAGGCAAGCTGATCCCCAACTCGAACAGCGCATCCTTGACGCCGCCTGCAGGCTTTGGTCCCGGGGCGGCGAAGCAGCCCTCACCATGCGCGGCGTCGCCCGGGCGGCCGGCACCACCACTCCGACCCTCTACGAGCGATACCGTGACCGCGACGACATTCTCCGCGCGGTCCGCATCCAAACCCGCGTCGATCTCTTTGCCGCTCTCAGCGGTACCCGATCCATCACTCAGGCCTGCGAACGCTATCTCGAGTTTGCCCTCGAGCATCCCCACGCTTACGAGGTGCTCTTCGACGGATTCGCCCAGCCTCCCTCCCTGCACGAACCCTGGCCCTCCTTCAATCTAATGCGCCTGCGCCTGACGCAGCGCCTGGGCGGTAGTCCCCGCCAGCACACTCGCCTTATGCTCGCAGTGTGGTCCCTGATGCATGGCACCGCGATGCTGATGATCCGGGGAGGGGCCTCCGGTCCACTGCGCACCCAAATGGTGCACTCCTGCCGCGACGCTGTCGAAGCCATCATTGCAGAGGCCGCCCGCTCGAAGGGCAAGATATATTCCGGCCCGAGGTGGCCCGCGAATCTGATCCTCGGCGAAGCCGCCCGCAGCAAGGTAAGCAACGGTGCGCCAGGCACCGGAGCTGACGCGAGACTTGCGGCCAAGGGCCGGGGCAAAAAAGGGTCTCAGGTGTCAGGTCTTAGGAAAAACCCGAAGACCTGACACCTAAGACCCGCTATTGCGCGTGTTTCGATCCCGTTTCAGCTTTCAGCCGGTTGATCGCTTTCTCCGCCTCAGAAGCCTGCGGACCGTGCGGAAGAATCCTCAAGTAACTTTCATACTCCGCCCGGGCATCGTCCAGGATTCCCAGCTTTTCCAGGCACACAGCCAGCCGGATCGTCGCGATCGCATCGTTGTCTTTGTAGCGCAGCGCCTCCCGGTAGCGATCTTCGGCGGCGCGATAATTCTTCCGCTTGAAATAGAAGTCGCCTACTTCCACGTTTTTCGCGGCCTTGTGCGGATCCCAGCTGTGCAATTCGGTGATCCCGCCTCCCAAGCCAGCCTCCGCTTCAGCCACCGCTGCCGAGCTTTTCGGATGCACCTTGGAATCGTCCGTCGGAGGGCTTAAATCCAACTGCGTATCTTTGCTGGAGCTTTCTCCAACCGCAGGACCCAGGTCGTCGACCCCCACGCGATCCGAGCGCGGCGGCTCCATGCTCGGCGCACGCTTCTTCGTAGCATCGCTGTTGGCCGGCGCAGAATTAGCCGGACGGTCCCCCGGAAAAGTGGTGTCCCGGCTCAACTCCGAAGCTGAGTCTGGATTCTCGGAGGAAGACGGCGGCGGCGTTTTCGCCCGCTCCTGCTGAGCCCAAACCACACCAATTGATCCCAGCAGCACAACGATCGACAGCCAACGTCGCATACCCTATTTTAGCGCGGGGAGCAGACTCTTTGGAACCGGCCAAAAAAATACAGGCCGCTCAGGGGGAGGCTTTGAGCGGCCTGTTTGGCGAAGTCCTCGGGGGGAGGACAAAAAAACATTCGGAACTACATCGAAGACGGATTGTTCTGCCCGGTCGTTGCCGGTGCTGCCGCGGGCTGCGGCGTGTCGCCCACCGTGTTGGTCATCAGGCGAACATCCACGCGGCGGTTGTCCGCGCGGCCTTCCTTGGTTTTGTTCGAATCCACCGGCTTGTCCTTGCCCAGGCCGATCACATAAATCTTGTGCGCCGGCACATTGTACTTCGCAGCCAGATACTGGATCACGGAGTCCGCACGGCGCTGGCTCAAGTCATAGTTGTACTCAGCCGAACCCACCGAATCCGTGCTGCCCTCGAGGGAAATAATGTACCCCTTGGTGCTCGAGATACTTCCGGCCAGCTGGTCAAGCGCTTCCATCGCCTTGGGCGTCAGATTGTCTCGGTTGAAGCCAAACTTCACTGACGTTTCCGCCACCGGGCGATAATTGTCCAGGTTGGCGACCGTGTTGGTTAGCACGCCTACGCGATTGTTGGCCGCGTCCGCCATTTGCTGCGCCGTTGCCGCGGACTGTCCGGCGGCCTGCGCTTTCTGTTCCACATCGGCCGTCTTGGCATTCACAGCCGCAATGCCGGCCTGTGCTCGGGCATCGACGTCCTTGATGTCCTTGCTGTTCTTGGCCGTCATGTCATCTAGTTCGTTGGTCTTGTTAATCAGCGGCGTGGTCTGTTGCTTTACGTAGTTCTTGCTGGTGCAGCCCACGGTGGCCGCCATGCTGACTGCGAGGAAAATCGTTAACGAAGTGCGGGTCATATGGGAGAAGCTCCTTATCTTGTCTCAGCGCGATCGGGATGCCCCGCGCGCGTAATTCGTCAATATGTTTCAGGCCCTGGGAAATTCATGTTTACAATCCCGCCTGTTGCTTCTGCACGGGACATGCCAGTTTCGCCCCCGCGAAGCACCAGCCATAAGTATATACGTTTTCAACCAGATGCAAACCAGGACCGCGTAACGACCCTTAACTTATCAGAGTCTGGGTAACGCAAACCCCACATAGGGAATGGAAATTTTATACGGTGAGGCCGCGGAGGGATTTCGACCTTCTTAGCGTCCTTCACGGCTTTTCTTAGCGGCCTTTGCGGTTAGAAGCTTTGCCCCGGCCCCAAACATCGATGCCCACCGCTAAAATGGAAGTATAGCTCTCGCAATGGACCTGCTCGCTAAAATCCGCACCATCCCCACCGAGCCCGGAGTGTATCTGTACAAAAATGCCGAGGGCGAAGTCATCTACGTAGGGAAGGCCAAGAACCTGCGCAGCCGCGTCGCCAGCTACTTCCACGAAGGCCGCTGGGAGGATTCGAAGACCGGCACACTGGTGCGCGAAGCCGTCGACGTCGACTACATAGTCGTCGCCAACAACAAAGAAGCGCTGGCACTCGAAAACAATCTCATTAAGCAGCGTAAGCCGCGCTTCAACATCCTGCTGCGCGACGACAAGACTTACCCGTACGTAAAGCTCACCCTGGGTGAGCGCTGGCCGCGCGTCTACGTGACCCGCCGCCTGCGCAAGGACGGCAGCGTCTACTACGGCCCCTACTTCCCCGCCAATCTCGCGTATCGAATCGTCGATCTCATCCACCGCAATTTCCTGATCCCGTCGTGCAAGGTCGACCTCACGCGTTTTCATCCCCGTCCGTGCCTGCAGTTCTACATCAAGCGCTGCCTGGGCCCGTGCGTGAAAGATCTCACCACGCCCGATGCTTATCAGGAAGCCGTGCGTGATGTGAAGCTGTTTTTGGAAGGCCGTCCGACGGACTTGAGCAAATCACTGCACGCCCGCATGGAGCAGGCGGCCGCGGCGGAGGAGTATGAACGCGCCGCCCGCTATCGTGACTTGATTTCAACGGTTGAGCAACTTCAAGAGCGCCAGCGCATCGCCGCCGCCGAAGGCGATGACGCCGACGTCTTCGGATATCACTATAAAAACGGCATGTTGGCCGTAGATCTATTTCACATGCGCGGCGGCCGAGTGGTAGACCGCCGTGAATTCTTCTGGGAAGACCTGCCCGAGTTCGCCTTCTCCGAGACCGAGGAGGAGCGTCGTAGAGACGTAGCTTGCTACGTCTCGGGCAGCGGCAACACTGATGCTGGGACCACGAGCCAGGGCGACGCCGGCAGAGACGTTGCAAGCAACGTCTCTACGGATAGGTCGTTCAACCCTGGCGAATTCTTCTCCGCTCTCCTCAAACAGCTCTACATCGGCCAACCCTATGTGCCCCGCAATCTCTACGTCCCCGTAGATTTTGAAGATCGTGAAGAGTTGGAGGATTTGCTCTCCGAACAGATCGCCGGTGAAAACGCCCGCGCTGCAAGAGTTCACATCCTCGTCCCCCAACGCGGGGACAAGCGCGCCCTCATCGATCTTGCCGGCACCAACGCCAAACAGTCCTACGATCAGCGCTTTCGTGTGCTCAAGCCCAATGCCAGAGCCATCCAAGAGGAACTGCAGGATTCTCTCAGCCTGCCCGAACTGCCCAAACGCATCGAGTGCTTCGACATCTCGCACATTCAGGGCGCTGAGACCGTCGCCTCCATGGTGGTGTGGGAAGACGGCAAGATGAAAAAATCGGATTACCGCAAGTTCATCATCCGCACCGTCGAGGGCGTCGACGATTTCGCTTCCATGCGCGAGGTAGTCGCGCGCCGCTACAAGCGACTTCAGGAAGAGAAGAAGCCGATGCCGAGCCTTGTCCTCATTGACGGTGGACTGGGCCAACTCCACGCCGCAGCCGAAGCGCTGGAGTCGCTTGAGATCATCAATCAGCCGCTCGCCGCCATCGCCAAGCGCGAAGAGATTCTCTACGTCTATGGGCAGGAGAAAGATCCCATCGCGCTCGATCATCACTCGCCCGTCTTGCACTTGATTCAACTCATTCGCGACGAGGCTCACCGCTTCGCCGTAACCTTCCATCGCAAACGCCGACAGATGCGCGACCGCTCCACGGAACTCTTGCAGATCCCAGGAGTAGGCGAGAGTACAACTCGTCGTCTTCTTGAACACTTCGGCAGCCTGCAGGCAGTAAAGCAAGCCGACACTGCCGCACTCTCGGCTGTCGTGACCCGGAGTCAGGCGGAAACGATCAGCAATCACTTTCGGAAATAGTTGATTCTATCGGCAGCCTCGGGAAGATGCGGACCTATCTTACCCAGAGGGTTAGGTTCGTGTGCCGGTACTCCGCTATTGAATCGACTTCGACGCCGCTGCGTTCGGGATAACGACCAGGAAATCGTAGCCGAAGATAAGGCGTTCCATTTCCCTGTCGACCGTCCCCAGCGAGCTGAAGTGTTTGCGAAATGCGCGCAGATCGAACATGGTTAATCCATCGCTCCCGGCTTTGTCGAACAGAGGCTTGAGGTAGAGAAAATCCGAGTCTTTGTCTTCGGCCAGGTTGAACTCCGCGGCCTGCATGGGTTGCCCAACTCCGGCGAAGTGCAGTTGCTTCCCTTTCATCCCCAGGATGAGAATGTGCACCGACTTCGAGCGGTTGTAGTCCGCCAGTTCGGTAACGAAATTCCCCAGATCATTGTTGTGCAGCGGATTGATGCCCTTGAACAAGTGCCAGCCGCCGAACTTGAGCATCACTTTGGGCGGCTTGCCTTCGGTTTCGCTGGCCTTCCCATACTCACGAATGAAATTGCTCTTCATCAGCAACGAGCGCTGCCGGTTCGAATCGAAAGCATTGCCGTTCATGTTGTTCTGGTAGATCTGGCGGCTCTCAATCAAGGCGGCCAGCAGGCCCTGAGAAGTTGCGTTGCCTTCATGCCCCAGCAACTCTTTGAAGCGGGCGAGTTCTTCGTCCGAGGCGCCAAGCATGAACAGTTCCCCGGGGTTGCCGCTCTTCGCCGCCTTGGTGCGGGCGTCATCGTTCTTCTGCAGCAGCCGCTGCGCTTCCTCCGTGGCCTCAGGACCGGGATGCTGCTCCAGAATTCGGGTCAGTAAGATGCGCGAAGCGCCCATCAGCTCCTGGTCGAGCCCCCAAATGTGGAACTTGCCTCCAGTAGCGGCACTGGAACACTGCGCGAGCATTTCATATTCTTCCGACCAATCGTAGAAGGCGATGGTTTCGGGATATTCCTTCTCGAATGCGGCGAGCTGGCTGGCACCGTCACCCGCCGCAACCCATTTATCCAACTCACCGGCGGCGGTGGGTCCAACTTCGATTGCCAGATTGTGAAATCCGGCGGGGCCGATCAAAGCACAGATCGCAGCATCGAACTGCGGTACCTGCGCCATGCCGTGATCCTCTCCGACCAGCACAAATTGCGCATCCGCGAGCGCCGATTCCAGAACCGTGGCGCCGGCGCCCGACAAGCGGCCATCTTTGACGTCAATCTGGTAGCGGTTGATCGCAAGGCGGTCGGCGAAAGTCTCAGCCTGCTGCGCGGTTGCGGGCATAGCGGGAATGAACACGATTACTAAAGCCAGGATGACAGCCGCTGTCATCGCGCGGAGCGCGAAAGTGTTTCTCGAAATTAGGTTCAAGGGTGCTTCCTCGCAAACATTTTCTGTATACGATGGTTAGTAACGAAGAGGGCAAGACAAAAGTTCCCCGTTTTGCATGAGAAGTTGTTTCCTGCTGCTACACTACCTGCTCTATGACCCGATATTTTCAGTCGCTGTTTGTTGGCGCCGGAGCGCTGGCGATGCTGGCCACGGCTGCCGCGCAGGCAGTCAACCCGCCCGATCTCGCCACGCCGCAGGAGAAGCATCTGCGCAACGTTCGCCAACTCACTTTCGGCGGACAGAATGCCGAATCGTATTTCTCCGCCGACGGCACGAAGTTGATCTTCCAGTCGTCTCACGGCGACGTGAAATGCGATCAGATCTTCATCATGAACATCGACGGCAGCGACCAGCACATGGTTTCAACCGGCAAGGGACGCACCACGTGCAGCTACTTCTATCCCGACGGCAAGAAGATTCTGTTCTCGTCCACGCACCTGGCCAGCCCCGAGTGTCCGCCGAGGCCCGATTTTTCCAAAGGCTACGTCTGGGCCGTGTATCCGGGATACGACATCTTCACCGCAAACCCCGACGGCTCCGACCTCAAGCAGCTCACGAACGCGCCGGGATACGACGCCGAGGCAACGATTTCGATTGACGGAAAAAAGATCGTCTTCACTTCCCTACGCCATGGCGACCTCGACATCTATTCCATGGACGCCGACGGCAAGCACGTCAAGCAGCTAACCCATGAACTCGGCTACGATGGCGGCCCTTACTACTCGCCCGACCGCAAGTGGATCGTCTATCGTGCGTATCATCCCCAGACCGAGAAAGAAATCAGCGACTACAAAGAACTATTGCAGCAGAACTTGATTCGGCCGACGTCGCTGGAGCTATGGATCATGAAGGCCGACGGCAGCGGGAAGCGGCAGATCACCAACCTGGGCGCGGCCAGCTTCGGGCCGTCGTTCCTTAACGATGGCAAGCGCATCATTTTTTCGTCGAATTACGACCCGGTGACGCACACGACCGGTGGCATGGGCAACTTCGAGTTGTGGCTGATTAACTCCGATGGCGGCGGTCTCGAGCGCATCACCTACAGCGATGGCTTCGACGGCTTCCCCATGTTCAGCCCCGATGGAAAGAAGCTGGTGTGGGCCTCAAACCGCAACGCCAAAGCGCCACACGAGACCAATATCTTCATTGCGGACTGGGTGCCGTAAGAATTGATTGTTGATTGCTGATTGTCAGGCAGGGTTCGTTCTTCTTCGCGCCCTTCGCGGCCTTTCCTTAGCGAACTTCGCGGTTAAAAGCTTTCGCGGCGAGGAAGAGTGGTCAGAGAGGTCGAACGCTGACCACTCTCCAGACGGACTAACTTATCGCCTAATTTAGCCGTGGCCTACTTGCCTTTCAGCTCGACTAGGATTATGTCCATCCCCTTGTCGCCCGTGTTTTCCGGCAAGTGCGTGCCGGCCGGAGTAAAAAGCGCCTCGCCCGCCTTGTAGGTGTGGTTCTCCTTCTTGCCGTCGGCGAGAGTGAACTGCGCCATGGAATCGGTGAGGAATACGGCAACCGAATCGGGATGGCTGTGCATCACCGATTTTTCGTGCGCTCCGTAGTGGATCTTGAGGACCCGCACCTCGGCGTTCTCGCTGATTACCGTGTAATGCTTGGGATCGACTTTTACCGCGTCTTGCGCAAACAGGACAGGAACCAAAACTAAAGACAACACAACCGCATGTAGCGCCAGTGGCACACGCATTTCTTCTTCTCCTTGGGTGATTAGGATGCTTGCAAACGGCGACTCACTGTATCGTCTTGAAGTGCTGGTGTCAATCAAAGCCGGCGCCGGAAATCTGAGTTAACCGGCCCCTGCGAAAAAGTCACCGATTGGATTCTCTAGAAAGGAATTGTTGGAACTTGGCCGACTCTTCGTCCGAGGCTTGCAGCGGGCTTAATGCTTTGCGAGCGGTTCTTTGACGGGCAAACCAAATTACCACGGCGATCATTCCGCACCAGCCCAGAACGCGAACCACAGCGGCTATCGTGGTGTCGTAGTCCAGTACCCCGAGACTCGAGAAGATAGCGTTGAAGTCGTGCTTGGCAAATTCAGGGTCGCCGGTAGTGACCAGGGGCAGCACCACGGCGCGCGCGTCGGCCATGTAGGTTGCGGTGTAGAGCCAGTTTTCGAAAAAGAAGAACAGGCAGAAGACAAAGCCGGCGCTCTCGCGTTGCCTGAAGAAGTACACGGCCAGAAGGAAGGGGACCAGCCATTGCAGCATCGTGCCTCCCCAGAGGCCGATCGTGGGGCCGAACCATCCGAACAGGTTGTGGCCGCCTTCGTGGATGATGAGGTTGGCAAGGTCGATGAACAGAAATCCTCCGTGCGCCGAGAAAGCGTAGGCGAGGAAGGCAACATAAAAGACGATCCACGCGCCTAGCGCCGGCCGCGAAACCGGCTTCCACGGCTCGTCGAATCCGAGTTCATCCAGAAGTGACTGCAGAATTTCGGGCATGGCTTGATAGAGACCGTCGTGATAGAGATCTTAGGATAAGAGGATGGTTGGAGCAGGTTACGAAGGTCCGCGCGCTTGGCTGAACCGACTGGGCTGAACCGACTGCGCTAAACCGACAGGAGAAGCGGTTTTGTTACATTGTCTGGGGAAGGGTCTGGTCGAATGAGCGTTCAGGCGAGCAACGGCACACTGGTCGTCACGGGTGGGAGTCGCGGGATCGGCGCAGCGATCGCCAAACTGGCGGGCGAGCGCGGATATTCCGTGGCGGTGATTTTTTCAACCGGCACAGCCGAAGCTGCCGCGGTGGTCAAACAAATCGTTTCCGCCGGCGGACAGGCCTATGCCATTCAAGCTGACCTTGCCCGCGAAGGAGATGTCGTCCGGCTCTTTAAAGCTGCCGAGCGCGAACTGGGGCCAGTCAAGGCTTTAGTAAATAATGCTGCCATTACTGGCGGATTCTCGCGCGTGGATTCGGTGAGCGCAAGCACTCTCGCGCAAGTGATGGCGGTAAATGTAACCGGGGCGTTTTTGTGTGCGCGCGAGGCCGTGCGCCGCATGTCAAGCCGCCACGGCGGAACCGGCGGCATGATCGTGAATATTTCCTCCCGCGCCGCGCAGATTGGCTCCGCCGGAGAATGGGTGCATTACGCTGCGTCCAAGGGCGCGATTGATAGCTTCACGATTGGGCTGGCGCGCGAGGTCGCGACGGAGGGAATCCGCGTAAATGCGGTTGCTCCCGGGCTGATCGAAACTGGGCTGCATGCCGCTAACGGCGTACCCGACCGGCTCGATCGACTGGCGCCGACCATTCCGATGCAAAGGCCGGGTACGCCACTTGAAGTGGCCGAAGCAGTGCTGTGGCTGCTCTCTCCCGCCGCTTCTTACACAACCGGCGCTATTTTGGAGATTGGCGGCGGGCGCTGATTCTGGTTTGACTCGCGTCGAAGCCGGACGGCCGATCGATTCTTACATCATCCTCGTCTTGCCGGTGCGCGCCATTTGCAAAGCGCCCGCGACCGGCTCGACGACCTGCGGATTCACCCCAAGGCGCGGATCGAATCTGCGAAGTTCATCACAGAAAACTTCGCGCACCATTGGGGAATGCCTGAAGACGCCGCCGGCCATGGCCAGCAACTCGGTGGGCATGTTCCCGTTGCGTTCTGCAAAAAGCCGGCGAACCACGATCGCGGCAAGTTGGGCCAGTTCCCTTCCCGCCTGCGCGAGCACGCGCTGGGCCAAGGCGTCGCCGGCATCGGCAGCGGTGAGAATCGCGGGAAACAGCTTTGCGAAGCGGGAACCGGAGTTTGCGGCGCCCGCCAAATCGTCAAGCGAAAGCAAACCCCACGCCGTTTTCATTCCGTCGAAGAGCAGCGAGGCTTCCGCCCTCGCCTGGGCATCCTCACCCTGATCGATCGTGCGCAGTAGAGCGCTGACCGCGGCGGCCCCGATCCAGTGCGCCGAGCCCTCGTCAGAAATAGTAAAGCCCCAGCCGCCGGCGCGGGCAGTCCTGCCCCGTCCATCGCGGCCGTAGGCGATTGATCCGGTCCCAGCGATAACAATCACACCCGGTTCGTCGCCAAAGGCCGCGGCCCGGGCGATCTGCATGTCGCCCACGACCTCGATTCCACCGGAAATTATCTCTGAAAGAATATTGTGTACGGCACTGGCATTCTCTTCACGTCCGGCGCCCGCGGCGCCAACGCAGGCATATTGGATTTCCTGCGGCACGATATGCGCCGCAGCACAGGCCTCGCGAATAGCCCTGTGGAGGGCCTCGCGAGCTCGCGTTTCGCCTACGCGATTGATGTTGCTGGGTCCGACGGTGACTTTGACGAGAAGCGAGACTTCGTCGCCCACCGCGCACGTTGTCTTGCTGCCCCCGCCGTCAATACCTAAGTAGTAGGGCACGCGTTTAGTTCTATCACACGGCAGTTCTCGGTTCTCAGTACGCAGGTAACGGACTGTTCGCAAACTCGACCCCCGTCCATAAAGACGTACTCGTATAGGAGTTCGATTGCCGCCATAATTAAAAACGAATCTTGTCGTTGGCTTTTCTTGGCGACCTTCGCGGAAGTTCTTCGCGTTCTTTGCGGTTAAAAGCTTTTCTCTGGATGCATCAAAGCCTTTAACCGCAAAAGCGCGCCAAGAAAAGCCGCAAAGAACGCCAAGCACATCAAGCAGAATCCCGGTTATGGGCCTTGACAGACTTGATCTCGCGATCATCGCGCTGTATCTGGTGGGGATCACCCTGTTTGGGCTGTGCTTTCGCAAGCGCCAACGCTCGCTGCGCGACTATTTTCTGGCTGGGCGGGATATTCCCTGGTGGGCAATCGCGCTTTCCATAGTCGCGGCCGAGACCAGCACGCTCACCATCATCAGCATTCCCGGACTCGCTTATGACACCAACCTCACCTTTCTACAGGTGGTGATGGGATATGTGGTGGGGCGCGTGATCATCAGTTTTGTGCTGTTGCCACACTATTTTCGCGGCGATCTTTACACCGCCTATGAATTGATTGAACGCCGCTTTGGGCGCGGCTTGCGCTCGCTGACTGCGGGCCTGTTCCTGTTGACGCGGATGGCGGCGGAAGGTGTGCGCGTCTATGCCGTGTCGATTGTGGTGGCAATCGCGCTCGGAACCGGCGAAGTAACCTCGATCGCCATCATTACTGCATTGACGCTCATCTATACGTTTGAAGGCGGCCTGGCGGCGGTGATCTGGACCGACGTGGTGCAAACCGTGATCTATGTCGGCGGAACGCTGGTGGGCTTGTGGACGATACTGCATCTCGTGCCCGGAGGATGGAGCGCGATTCATGCCGCAGCCGCCAGCGCGGGCAAACTGCAGGTGTTCGACTTCACTCCCAGCTTTTGGATCCCTTATACCTTCTGGGCGGGCGTGATCGGCGGCGCGTTTCTTACGACTGCGAGCCACGGAACCGACCAACTCATTGTGCAGCGGTTGCTGGCGGCGCGAAGCCAGAAGCAGTCGGTGACGGCGCTGCTCTCAAGCGGCGTGGCGATCTTGTTTCAGTTTGCGCTGTTCCTGATCGTGGGAGTCATGCTGTGGGCCTACTATCGTGTGCCCTCGGCAAGTCTTGGAAAGCCGGACCGGATCTATCCCACGTTCATCGTCAGCCGGATGCCGCACGGAATCTCCGGGCTGCTGATCGCCGCGATTCTGGCCGCGGCCATGTCGAACTTGAGCGCGGCGCTGAATGCGCTGTCGTCGAGTTCCATCATGGATTTCTATGTGCGCTTCCGTCCACAGGCCGACGAGCGCACAAAGATGCGCCTCTCGCGATTCTCAACATTGGTGTGGGCACTGCTCCTGTTTGCACTGGCGGTGCTCTCGCTGCACAAGGTCGGGCGCGTGATTGAGGTGGGGTTGCAAATCGCATCGGTAGCTTACGGCGCGCTGCTCGGAGTGTTCTTGCTCGGAGTGTTGACCAAGCGGGCCAATCAACGCGGCGCGATGGTCGGAATGTTGTTTGGGTTCAGCGTGGAATTGTATTTGTGGGGAACGCGCGTTCCGTGGACATGGTGGGTGATGATTGGGACGATGGTGACGTTCGCGGTGGGATACACCGCAAGCTTGCTTGTTAGAAAACAGCCCTGACGTATACTGACACACTCCAGCCATGGCTGAGTTGACGACTTCCCGTCCCGAGCTTGCCCGCGATCTGGGCGTCAGTCACGCCTCCGCAGTGGTTGTGGGGACAATCATCGGTAGTGGAATCTTTCTGGTTCCCGCCGAGATGATGCAGGCTGTAGGGTCAGCCAAGCTGGTGTATCTGGCGTGGCTGGTCGGTGGACTGCTCTCTTTCTTTGGCGCGCTCACCTACGCTGAACTCGGTGCCATGAAGCCGCAGGCTGGTGGCGAATACGTTTATGTTCGCGACGCGTACGGTCCGCTGGGTGGATTTCTCTACGCCTGGACTTGGTTCGTCATCGCGAAGCCCGCATCGGTGGCCACTATCGCTACCGGGTTGGTTCGCATTCTGGGTACATTTCCAATATTTTCTTTCTTCCCTGCTCATGCCATCACTTTTCCATTTACCGTCACCTGGGGCCAGATTGTCGCGATCGCCGCGGCGATTTTTATTTCTGTTCTGAATTACCTTGGCGTCAAGAAGGCGGGTGAGTTTCAGCTTGTGTTTACGGTGCTGAAGGTGGCGATCATTCTGGGCATTGTGGTGGTCTGCTTCAGCGGCGCCGGAACCGCACCTGGACGCGGCTGGACCAACTTTGCCACCACATTCACCGGAGCCAAGGGCGGGATCGCCGGCTTTATGGCGGCGCTGGTTGCTGCATTGTGGGCGTATGACGGATGGAATGACCTGAACATGGTCGCTGGCGAAGTGAAGCGGCCGGAGCGGAATATTCCGATTGCGCTGATCGCGGGCGTGGCTACTGTCGGAGTGTTGTATGTGCTGGTGAATGCAGGCGTGCAATATGTGCTTCCGGCGAGTGCGATTGCAGCCTCGCCGCGGCCTGCTTCCGATGCGGTTGCTTTGGTCATGGGACGATTTGGAGCGAGCATTGTGTCTGCGGGCATGGCGATCTCGATGCTGGTGACTCTCAATGGCACGATCATGAGCGGGGCTCGCGTGCCTTTTGCTGTGGCTCGCGATGGATACTTTTTCTCGGCTCTTGCAGAAGTGCATCCGCGCTTTCATACGCCGTCGGGTGCGATTGTGCTGCAGATGGTGCTTTCGATCATTCTGCTGCTGCTGGGAGGTAATTTCCGGCAGCTTTTTTCGCTGGCCATCTTTGCGGAGTGGCTGTTCTACATGATTGCCGGCAGCACGGTCTTCGTTTTTCGCTGGCGCGATCCCGATGCTCCCCGGCCTTATCGCATGGTTGGCTACCCTGTCGTCCCTGCGCTGTTCATTGCCGCGGCCTCGATTCTTCTCTATTACACCTTCCGCGAGGACTGGCCGAACTCTTTTTATGGATTGCTGGTTATTCTGGCTGGCGTCCCGGTGTTCGCCTGGTTTCGCAGGCGGCGCTTACTATTTGATAACAGGGTACCCCCTCCCCCCCCTAATCTTTAGAATCATCGAGTTAAGCATGTTTTGGCCCGCAAAATCCGTCAAACAAAGGACTTAGAGCTTATAATCTAGATAACACAGCAGTTAGGGACTGATTTTCTGGTCGGGGCCTCCGTTTCGTTGGCACTGCGTGTACTGCCCTTGCTGAGACAATTCTGATACGAAGTGAGGGCCGTGCGCAAGGTTAGATGTCACAGTCGGGCTGTGGAAATTTGCCATGCGTCTTTTCAGAACATAGAAATTGGGGAACGTCCCGTTCTGCTGTCCCCGGTTCCCCCGAAGATGACTCGGCCCACATGAGTTCTTCACGTCAAGAAACGTGTAGCCCTCGCATCATTCGAGCGACGATCAAGACTTGTTTCGGTGGCTGCTATTGTCCTATGGAGCCATTCCGGTGTTCGCGGCCGCCTTGAAAGAAGCGGTGACGCACCATGCTTTGACCGAGCAGAAAAAGGATGACCGCCAAGACGGCTACAAATAGGAACCGTCCAATTCCGAAAGAGGGTGGCTCCCGCCCGTCAGGGGTCGGTGTATTCATTTACTTTCCTCCTTGAGACTCTTATGAAGCTGCGCCAATGGATCCGTGTATAAGACGGCGACTCCAACGAGTATTTCACCCTGGAGTGGAAAGAAACACTTGATCTGCTTCATCTGAGCTCGACTCAGCCCGCGAAGCTACCGGCACTCTGCATCCGCCATCATCGCGTCTTCGGACGTGCACGAGCGCCGAATGTACGGCTGTTCGTGGCTCAGCACCGTGAGACCCTTCCTGTTGGCGATAAAGACCAGCTTCCGGGTGTCATCCGGCAAAATGCTCGTAACTCCGCTGAAGGTTTTAACGGTCCGCGGATGCTTGGGATCGCTCAGGTCCATCACATTCACGACTTGAGTAGAGAGCGTACTGGGCTGCTGGCTTGTTGATCCGTGCTCCGAAACTACGGTAAGCGCGAGGCCGGATTGAATCCATTCCAGGCTGCCTTCCGAGGCAACCCGCTCGACGATGATGGGGCTCTTGGGATCCGTAACATCCACCAGCGTGAAATGGGCTCCCTGCTGAAGATAGAGGTATTGTTTGTCATCGTGCTGCCTCAAGAACATCTGCCGAACCGGTGTTCCCGGGAGCGTTATGTGTGCAATCACTTTCGCTGGTTCTTCCGCTTTAGCGGCGCTCGCTAAGCAGATCACAGCGAATACCGTCAGAAGGATCCCGGAAAGGGACCTTGCCGTTGTTTTTCCTGAAGCTGTCGTGGATTTCATGTTGATTTAATCCTTTCGTAAGCTGAACCGCTTGCTGAATCTGCAAGGCCGCCTCGAGGGCAGGCCTACTGGATAATTCGCGAACATGTGTTGTGCTCGGGGCAAGTGTCACCTACGCTTCCAGATCTTGAAAGGCCCCTTCCGGTCTTTCCACGTTTCGGAGATAGGAGTCGAAAAAACGGAGCAAGAATGGCGTCTGGCTCCCGATCCCTGCAAACAGGAGGACCGGCACGTCAGGTTTGACGCGCTTCATCTCGGCCCGCACTGCGGCCCCCGTGGCATCGGGCAGGTCGTATTCCAAAAGAACGCCCTGGATGGGGTTTTTCATGAGCATCGAGAGACCCTGGCTTCCCGTAGTTGCCGACACAACTTCGAAGCCAGCCGTTTCCAGCATGTACTTCAAGGCATCCAGATACTCGACATGGTTCTCAACGCAAAGAACTTTAACGGCACTCATTTGTATGCTCCTGGTCTTTGGCAGTTGACTTGCTTTGTGATTGGGAATACCGCAAGCGTTCGCGCTCTTTTCCGGCCTCGGTAATGCATGAACTCGCTGGCGAGAAAGACGGCGAGCCCAATCCCGGAAGAAGTGAACTTTACTCGCGGGGTTGGGTCCCGGCGCATGGAACGATCTGCGCCCGCCGTTGCGTGTCTTCGCACCAATTGAGCCATGAGAACCTCCGAATCCTCGCTTCAATTCACGGAAATATGACGATGAACTAGCCTTCACCGCCAGTCGTACGTCCCGCAGCTCAAGATGAACCATGAGCAGCCTCCCGTACTTGCGCGACCACGCGACCTGAAAATCTGTGAAGATCGTGGGTGCTATCGATGGTTGAACTGGAAAGGATTAGCTAGCGGGAGGTGGGCGGTTATAGTGGAAGCCCTTGCTCTGTAAGGCAGACCACAATTGTGGGACGGGAGTTAGATGTGCGTAATCCGCGACGGGCGGGAAAGGCAGAAAATGACCGACAGGAGCGCTCCACTGCAATCCGTCCGAATCGAAATTAGGTCGCTGATTGTGGCTTGAGACAGCATTGACCGAGGAGTGGTGAAGAGATGGTGGCCTAGGGAAGTCCGGAGGGGCCGTTCGAAATACCAGTAGGGCGAACAGCGCTGCGGACGCAAGAAACGCCTGAGTCCAGATCGCTTCACGCCTGCTGTTCCGGGGATGTCCGTTCGATGACATTAACCCCACCTTACCCTACAACGATAGATGATTATACTGCGCCTTAAGGTTGGACGAAATATTTTGGGGGGTAGGAAAACCTGGGGCAGACGGGAATGACCCCAATTCTAATCCGCTCCGGATTTCCAGATCGGCCGCAGGAAATTAGGGACAGTTCCGTCTGTCCCCGAATTCCCCCGTGAACCGTCGCCCAGAAAAGTGATACTTTGAAATCATGGAGAGAGCCATCCCCATTCTTCCAACGGAAGACCTCGCAGCGGCTAAGGCGTTCTACATCGACCGGCTGGGGTTCCACGTAACGTTCGAGGTGTCCGAGGACGGCCATTCCGGATTGCTTGGGGTAGCGCGCGGAACGATCGAAATAACCCTCGATAGTCCGATGAAAGGGCACGGTCGAACTGGTTGTGTCGCGTCTCAAGTCGATGAGGCCGATCGCTGCTACCGTGAATGGAGTTCGAAGGTGGAC
This sequence comes from uncultured Acidobacteriaceae bacterium, assembly GCA_963850805.1. GTDB lineage: Bacteria > Acidobacteriota > Terriglobia > Terriglobales > Acidobacteriaceae > Sulfotelmatobacter. Next base: position 34,114 of record CAWKNF010000017.1, read on the forward strand.
GTCTTGCGCCCGCCAAAGGATGAAGAGTGGGGCGCGCGGACCTTCGACTTGCTCGACCCGTCCGGCAACACCATCTTCGTCATGGGCCCGGTCAGTGAAGCAAAACACGGCTAGTGGACTGGGGACGGAATCAGGGGACAGACGGGAGCACTCCACCCGTTTGCCCCCGAATTTCGGACGACAGATCATCACAACCCAACCGAACAGTTACTGAGGCTGCGGGCGTCCCGCGCAAAGTCCCTGAGGACTCTACGCGGCGACCGTGGCTTTTTGAACTGCATTTGCTGCGGCACGGATTACATCGATCACCCGTTCCGGCTGAGAGAGCATGGGGACGTGGCTGCTGGCGACCTCCGTTGTGGTGGCGCCCATGCGTTTCGCGAAGAAGCGCTCCAGGTCGGGATGCACAGTGCGGTCATTCTTGCCGACGATGTACCAGCTTGGCTTCGACTTCCAGGCGGTTCCTCCTACTTTCGCGTTGAACAGGTCGGGAGCGGGCACGCCCTGAGTCGCCCAAACCAGCTTCTGCTCCTGCTCCGAAAGATCTCCGCAGAAATACTTCGTGCCCTCGGGACGCAGCCAGATACGTCCATCCACGACTTCGATGTGGGAGAAGACGTCCGTCGTCGGGAACTTAGACTGCTGGGTCTGCGATGTCTCATCGGCATCCGGAGCGAGCGCGCAGATGTAAACCAAGCCGGCAACGCGGTCGTCGGCTCCGGCGCCGGTGATGACGCTTCCGCCGTAGGAGTGGCCGACGAGGATGACCGGGCCGCTGACCCGGCCGATCGTTGCCTTCACCAAGGCGACGTCCTCTGCCGTTGTGTTGAGGCCGTACTGCGCTGCAATACACTCATACCCCTCCGCCTGAAGGGGAACGATTAGCTTGCTAAAGCACGAGCCGTCGGCCCAGAGGCCGTGGCAGAACACGATGCTGGGTTTGGATTGCGTAGATTTCATTTTGTTCTCCTTGGTTCCCTCTCACGCACGGATTAGTAGCCGAGGCCGTGGGATTCGGGCTTAATTGTTCCGGAAAATGTTACGACGTGTCCCACCCTCGGATCAACCTCGGGGGGCTGGCCCATTTTGCCGGGGCAGTCATAACCGAAAATGTCCGGTCTTTTGCTTCTGTTGCAACGAGCCTGCTCGTCCGGATTTACGCGGCGCTGAAGCTCCGCTCTTCCACGGTCTGGCAGGCGTCCGTGCGTGCACTCTGCAAAGTCAAGATCAAAAGCAGCGGACAAGAGTGTCCGCTCCACACGGGCAGGACCGATTCGGCACGAGTGGAACTCGTGTCCTTCCCGGTTGCGTACCGGTTTTGCCTGGTTTCGCAGGCAGCGGCGGGCGCATTCGCGATCGTGATCCGGCGCGGAGCCGCGTCCCTGGCCCGTTTCGGAGCGAGTCCTGCAAGTGCTCTTTTCCGGTTACCTTAGGTCAAGAGCCGTGGACACGTTTACCCCCTGTCCGATCTCCCGTAAGGTGAAAACTCCAGTCCCGGTCCGCTCCCTCGGCCAGGATCCCCTTGGAGTTTATACATGGCTACGTATCAACATAATTTCAAGCTCGGCATTCTCCCGGAGCGCAAGATTGACCGGCGCGCGCTGGCCGCCAGCTACGCTTTGGTGGTGCTGCTCACTTTTCTGCTGGTGAACATGGGGATTCTGTTTCCGGACAGGATGAGTTTCAGGCAGTATCGCGTCACTTCGGTGATTCCGATGCCGGCATTGAGGCCGGAGCCGGCGCCAGTAAAGGTGGCGAAGCCGGTGGTGAAGCCGAAGCTGCTGCCTCCGGCCCCGGTTTTCGAAAAACCAAAATTGATTGTGCCGCGCGAAGTGCATCGCGCACCGACTCCCGAGCCGGTTGAGGCGCCGAAAGTGGTGATGAACAAATTCGCCGCTCCGCAGTTGAAGATCACCGCGGGCGGAGCGAGGCCCCAACTGTTGCATGTGGGAGATTTTTCGGGCAGCTCGGTAGCTCCCACGGTGAATGCGCCGGTGGAGAAGGTGCAGACCGGAGGCTTCGGCGATCCCAATGGTTTGAAAGGGACGGGCAAGCAGGGCGCCAAGCTGTACGCGGCGCAGGCTGGCTCGTTCGACATGCCGGCAGGTCCGGGACAAGGCAACGGATCGGGCGGGGCGAAAGGCATCAAGGGAACGGTAGCCAGCGCCGACTTCGGCAACGGCATCGCAACCGGAGGCAAGGGTGACGGCCGCAGCAGCGGGGCTGGGGTTGCAACCGGCGGATTTGCGTCGGAGCAGGTGGTTCACGGACCCAAGATCGCTCAGGCAGGAGCGGGACCGGCAACGACTCCCGTAGAGATCACGTTCAAACCGCAGCCGGTTTATACCGACGAAGCCCGGGGTCTGAAGCTGGAGGGCGAAGTTCTGCTGGAAGTGATGTTCGGCGCCGACGGAAGTCTGCATGTGAATCGGGTGGTGCGGGGGCTGGGTCATGGTCTGGATGAAGCCGCGACCGCGGCCGCCAACAAGATGCGCTTCAAGCCGGCACAGCGCATGGGGCAGCCGGTGGACTCGACAGCGATCGTGCACGTGACGTTTCAGATGGCGTACTAAAGTTCGCGTGCTGGGAACACTTTAGGTCAGAAGATTCGTTTCGCGGTTATGAATGTGCGAGGCGAATTGAGGCAAGCAGGTTCACGGAAATAAAAGGTTCTTAAAGAGACATTGTTTCAACCTTGGAGATAAAGAGTCATGCGTACTTGGAAATGGATGTTTACAGCCGCACTGCTGGTTTCGGTCGGCGCTGCTGCACAGCAAGCGGCGGAGTCACAACCGTCGACGCAGCCTGATGCTGCCGCAGCCACGCAGGCGCAGGCGTCAACCGCTCCGGCGCCAACTCCGTCGGCACTGCCCCAGCCTACCACGATGGATCAGGTGGTCGATCGCTTCATCGAACGCGAACACGGGCTCATGAAGGCGCTCGCCACGCGCACTCCGGTGGTCGAGACTTATCTGCAGAACCTGACCGCGGATCCACAGCTTGGTCCCGTGCCCAGCGCTGACCACTACTTTCTCGGCCGCATGGATATGGGCGAGTCGGTCGACCGCAAGGATTACTTGAAGGAGCAGGACAAAGGCATGGAGACGCGCCTGATGGGCGGCTTCAACAAACTCTTCAAGGTGCAGTACCAGCCTCTGGGGTTTTCCTGGATGGTTTACGCCGACCGCACTGACTTTGACCGCTCGCATTACGATTTCCATTACATCCGCCGCGAATTTCTTGGCGACGTGCGCTGCCTGGTATTTGACGTCCAGCCCAAAAAGGGCTCGGGTAAAGGACGATTCCAGGGTCGCGTCTGGGTGGAAGACCAGGATTACAACATTGTCCGCCTCAACGGCACGTATGCTCCGGCACCGAAGAATTCGTTCTTCTTCCACATGGATAGCTGGCGCCTCAATCTGATTCCGGGCTACTGGGTGCCCGCCTACATCTACAGCGAAGAAGGCGACTTCAGCGCTGGCGTGAAGAACAAAATGGCCTTCAAGGCACAGACCCGCATCTGGGGCTACGACCTGAAGAAGGGCGACAAGGACGACGAACTGACGCAGATTCGCGTGGACAGCGTGAAGGACGAGAGCACCGCGGCGCAGGATGCGTCACCGCTACAAGCCGAACGGCAATGGCAGCAACAGGCGGAAGACAACGTGATCGAGCGCCTCACCCGCGCTGGCTTGCTCGCGCCCGAAGGCGACGTGGACCACATTCTGCAGACCGTGGTCAACAACCTGGAGGTCACAAACAACATCGACTTGCCGCGTCCGGTACGCACTCGGGTGCTGCTCACGGCTCCTCTCGAAACCTTCAGCGTGGGCAACACCATCGTGATCAGCCGGGGATTAATCGACGTGCTTCCTGACGAGGCCAGCCTGGCGGCCGTGCTTTCTCATGAACTCGCGCACATCGTGCTCGGCCACAATCTCGGCAGCAAGTATGCCTTCAACGATCGCATGCTGTTCTCTGACGATTCCACTTACAACAACCTGGGCTTCAAGCACATTCCGGAAGAAGAAGCCGCCGCCGACAAAAAGGCTGTGGATTTGCTGAATAACTCGCCTTACGCGCAGAAACTCGACAACGTCGGCTTGTTCCTGAAGGCGCTGCAAGCGCGCGCTCCTCAGCTCAACGCCCTTTTGACCACGCACCTGGGTAATTCGCTTGCATCCAACGGAAGCATCGACCGGCTTTCCGCTCTGGCCAGCAAGGGTCCGGCGCTCGATAACAACAAACTGGATCAGGTTGCGGCTCTCCCGCTCGGCGGGCGCGTCAAGATCAATCCCTGGGACGACAAGGCAGAAATGGTAAAGACGGCTCCGGTCGCCATCACTTCGGCGCGCGACAAGATGCCGTTTGAAGTCACACCTTTCTATCCGCGGTTGGCACGCTATGGCGCCTCGACTACGCCGAGCGCGCCGGCCACCTCCGCTGCGAACACGACTCCAGGAGCGAACTAAGGCTCTAGTTGTAGCGCCGGCCTCTGGCCGGCCCAGCCGCCGAGACGGCGGCGCTACAGTCCAAGTTGCAATAAGACGAGGGCCGGGATCCGGAATCACCTTCCGGGATACCCGGCCTTTGTTTTTTGTGAGTACCGAGTACCTAGTCCCGAGTACCGAAAAATGCGGGTTCGACTCGGTACCAGGTACTCGGTACTCGCAACTTGCTTACTTCGCTCCTAGCCCATCCTTCTCGTGATAATTCGGATAGGCCGGCCGCTGGAACTGCGGTAGCGGATGCTCCTTCAACTGCTGCATCACGACCTCGATGGCTTTATCGAGTTGCGCGTCGTGTCCATTGCGATAGGCGGCGGGATCGAGATCAACTTCAACGTCGGGAGCCACACCGTGATTCTCTACTTCCCACTCGCCCTTGAGGCCATAGATTGCGGCCCGCGGCGCGGTGACGTAGCCGCCATCGAGCAGTTCGGGATATCCGCCAATTCCCACCAGCCCGCCCCAGGTTCGCTTGCCGACCAGCGGACCCAGTCCGGCTTTGCGGAAATACCACGGCAAGGCGTCACCACCCGAGCCTGACATCTCGTTGATGATCATTACTTTCGGCCCGTAGATCGCCTCCGATGGGCTCGACCAGTCGTGGCCTTCGCGGGTTACGACCTTGCTCACGATGGGCCGCCGCAAGTAGTCGATGATGTAGTCGGCGAGCTGGCCGCCTTCGTTGAAGCGTTCGTCGATGATCACCGCTTCTTTGCCCACCTGGGAGAAGAAATAGCGGTTAAAGCTGGTATAACCACCGCCAGCGGTATTGGGCACGTAGACATAGGCGACGCGGCCTCCGGTTGCCTGATCCACAGCGCGGCGATTGCCTTCAATCCACGCCCGATGACGCAGATTCTCCTCGCTGTCAACCGGCACGACGGTGACCTCTCGTGCATCCTTGCCGTCAGCGTTTGCGCCGATCTTCAGCACCACTTGTTTTCCGGCAGTCTCCTCGAAGAAGCTGTAGATGTTGTCCTGCGAGTGCAGATCGCGTCCGTTGACCGCCAGAATGTAGTCACCGGCTTTGGCGTTGACGCCCGGCTGGGTCAGCGGAGCCTGCAGGCCCGGATTCCAGTTTTCTCCGTCATACACTTTCGCAATCCGATAGCGGCCGTTCTCCAGAGTGTAATCAGCGCCCAGCAATCCGCCTTTCACTTTCTTCGTCTCCGGCATCTCTCCGCCGCCGACGAACATGTGGCCAACTGTTATTTCGCCGAGGCACTCCTCGAAGAGGTAGGTGAGTTCGCCGCGTGATGCGATGCCCTCGAGATAAGGCTCATACTTCTTCTTCGCTTTGTCGAGATCGAGACCGTGATAGTGCGGATCGTAGAAAAAGTCCCGTTGAATGCGCCAAGTCTCGTTATAAATCTGCTTCCACATCGCCCGCGGCTCCACATAAACTTCCCAGCCGTCGAGCTTGAGGGGGCCCACGCCGGGCTTGGGCGGACCTCCGGGAGCGGGCGCGTCATCGGCCGACGCCGCTGCCCACGCTTCACCTTTGCGGTAGAGGATCTTCGTGCCGTCGAAAGAAACCGTGTAGTCATTCACGTCTTCGACCCACTTATCCACCTTGCGCTTGCTCAAATCAAATTTCTGGATCGTTCCCGTGAGGTTTCGATATTCCTCTTCGCTCAGGGCGCCCGGCACCTCCTGCAGGAACAGGATGCCCGACTTCCCTGAAAACATGTTGATGTAATTCTTCGCGGGAATCGGCAAAGCCAGAATGCGCTGGCTGATCCCTTCGATGTCAACCTTGACGATGACGGGCTCTTCTTTTTTGTCTTTGTCCTTGTCTTTGTCTTTGTCGGCAGCAGTTTTGTCGTTTGCCTTGCCTTTGTCCTTATCTTTTTCTTTCTCGGAAGACTTCTCCTTGTCTTTGTCTGTGCCGATTTTTTCTTCGTCGCTTTCGGGCGCCAGCGGTGACGGCAAATCCTTGCTGAGCACCGCCACATACGCGCTGCGCGACACCCGGTGCTCTTCGCTCGACATGTCGAGTCCGGCCGTGGAGAGCCCCACATCGGTCGATGCCGTGAAGTAGAGATACTTTCCGTTCTTATCGAAGGCAGGATACAGCGCGTCGCTCATGCCATCTGTGACCTGGAACGCCTTGCCCTGATCGAGCGAGTAGAGAAATACCGCATGCAGGCCGCTGGGCAATTGTCTGGTATAGGCGATCCACTTATTGTCCGGAGCCCAGGTCTGGTTGAGCTGTGTCGCTCCGAAACCTCCGAAGTAATCAGTGTCGACCAGCTTTGGCTGAGGTTTATCGAGATCGATATACCACAGATTCAGCCGCTTATCGGAGTAGGCAATCTTCTTGCTGTCGGGCGACCACGTGGGAGTGTAGAAAAAAGACGGCGGATTTCCCAAGTTGATATGCCGAACCTCGCCCAGGCCGTTCTGCGCGCGTATGCACAATTCATATTCGCCCGAGTCGTCGGAAAAATATGCAATCGACTTTCCGTCAGGAGACCAGGATGGATCGCGATCCGCCGCCGCAGGGCTCCGCGTAAGATTGCGAATATCTCCTTTGTCGGTGGGTACCGTGAAAATCTCTCCCCAGGCCTCAAACACTGCTCGCGCGCCGGTGGGCGAAATGCCGAAATTCTGAATGCGCTTCGGTTCGACCTTGGCGAAGTGCGCCCGCACCGCTTCCACGTCGCCGCTGACGTGGATGGAAACATTCTTCACCTGGTGCGTATTCAGATCATAGAGTTTGATAGCGCCGAATTGCTCGATGACGATGGCATCCGGCCCCGCCGAAATAGTCTTGAAATCCAATCCGTCGCTATGCAGGGCTTCCGACACCGCCTTGCTCTTGGTGTCATAGGCAAACAAACTCACCGGTCCGTTGCGGTCTGAGAGGAAATAAATGGTGTCGCCCACCCACATGGGGAAGTGGTCATTCGAGTTATCGCGGGGAATCTTCACCACGCTGGAATCTTTCAGATCGGCAATCCAGATGGGCGTGGTCTGGCCGCCGTGGTAGCGCTTCCACGCTGCCTCCCATTGCAGATGGGGTAGATATGCCAGATGCGTGCCGTCGGGCGAGAACTCGGCTTCCTCGCCAATAGGGATCGGCAGCTTCGTGGGAAATCCGCCCTCGACCGGCACGGTATAGAGCTGGTCCTCGAAGTGCCGGAAGCTGCTGCCCCAGGACGCGAACAAAATCTTCTTGCCGTCAGGCGTCCAACCCAGAACGTATTCGTCGGCGGGATGGAAGGTCAGACGCCGCGGCACACCTCCCGTCGCCGGAACGACGTATACGTCGCGGTTCCCGTCGTACTCGCCGGTGAAGGCAATCATGGTTCCGTCGGGAGAGAAGCTGGGCATGAGTTCGACTCCGGGCCCGGAGGTTAGCCGGCGCGCGTCGCCGCCTTCACGGCTGACGATCCAGAGGTGACCGCCGTAGTTGAAGACGATCTGCGTCTTGCTGACCGTCGGAAAACGCAGCAGCAGCGGGGGATCACTTTGCGCAGAGGCTTTAGGCAAGAGCGAGGCAAGAAGCAAGAAAAAGACGGCGAGAGCGAACATCTTCCGAAGACGAGGGCGCATTTTGAGCTCCTGACGATGGCTAATCACTGAGGAGTGACGGGAAATCTTAGTGTGCCGGCGGTAGTGCGGTCAACTTCCGGAGCAACGTCTGGGACTATTCGGTCTTCGCCTTGCCCTTGCCCGGCAGGCCAGCCGGGTTTTCGTGGGTGCGTTCGCGGAAGTTTCCACGCAGCCCGGCGGCCAGCTTGACGCTCGATTCGCCGAACTTGTCGCGCAGACGATCGGCGGCGGCGAGCGCATCCCTCCAACGCTGCTGCCGACCGCCTTCGAGAAGATTGATCTGCTCCGCCTGCACCTCGAACGACGACGCCTGCACTCCCAGCAGCCGAACCTGATTGTTCGGCCTCCAGTTCTTGCGAAACAGCGTGCGCACCTGTTTAAAGATTTCGCCGTCAAGCTGAGTGGGCGCCGGCAAAATATGAGCGCGCGTGATCGTAGTGAAGTCTTTGTAACGCAGCTTGAGTTGAATGGTGCGCGCGTGCAGCTTTGCTTCCCGCAAGCGCCGCGCCACCATCTCGGAGAGCCGCATCAGCGTGGCTTCAAGCTGGCTCGCATCGGCCGTGTCTTCGTTGTAAGTATGCTCGTGGCTGATCGATTTAGCTTCGGTATCGGAGCCGACTTCGGTATCGAACCATCCGCCGGCATCTTCTCCACGGGCTTTGCCCGCCAGCGCCAGTCCCCATTTGCCAAATCGTTCTTTGAGTTCGGAGTCGTCCAGCCGCGCCAGGTCTCCTACTTTCTTGATACCTAGTTCATGAAGGTGGCTCTCCATCACCTTGCCAACGCCGGGAATCGCGCGCACATCCAGCGGTGCTAGGAACTTGGATTCTTCTCCCGGCACAATCCACAACACGCCATTGGGCTTGGCTTGCGCGGAGGAAACCTTTGCAATTAGGCGCGATGATCCAATGCCGATCGAGCAATTCAGTTGCGTTTCATCTTTCATCCGCTGATGCAGTTTGTGCGCGGCTTTCAGCGGCGGGCCGTGCAGGCGGGCCGTTCCTGTCATGTCGAGGTAGGCTTCGTCGATCGAAGCCATTTCCACCTGCGGCGAAAATGCCATCAGCACCTTGAAGACTTTTTCCGAGCACTCGCGGTAACGCTCAGGATGCCCATCGACAAAGATGGCGTGCGGACAATGCTTGGCGGCGGTGCGCAGCGGCATAGCCGAATGCACTCCGAACTTGCGCGCCTCATACGATGCCGCCGAAACCACACCGCGCTCGTGGCGCTGGCCTCCGACGACTACTGCCTTGCCTTTCAGTGAAGGATCGTACAGCTCCTCGACGGAGACGAAGAAGGCGTCCATGTCGACGTGGAAGATGGTGCGGGCGAAAGCCGGGATGGGTGACGCCGCGGCCATGATAACGGAATTCTAGCAGCCGCGGCGTCAACACAACATGGCTCACGCTTTACTACTGCTCCGGACTCTTTGCTTCCCGCGCTCGAAGATATTGCTCAACTTTCAACTTGCCTTCGTGCCTTGCCCATCCGGCGGGGGTACCGTGCCAAAGGACATCCTTCATGTCGAGTCTTGCGCCGCGCTCCACAAGAAGTCTGACCATATCCTCGTTGCCGGCTGCGGCGGCCTGGTGCAGCGGGGTGGAATGCGAATGGCCGCCGACCGGGCTATAGCGGTTTGGATCTTCTCCCGCGTCCAGCAACAAGCGAACGATCTCAACATGTCCAAACTGCGACGCCAGGGCGAGCGCCAGATGGCGATCGTCTTTGCCGGCTTTGGGAAGGAGCCGGCGGAAGTCCTGCGTGCGTCCTAGAGCGGCCGCGACGGGAAGATCGATCCGTGCGCCGCGCCTGATTAAAGCGTGCACCGCTTCCAACTCGCCGTGCAACGCGGCTGCGTGGAGGGCGCTGTTGGGGTCGGCTCCGCGATCGCAGAGGAGATCGATCAATGGAAGCTGCATGCGGCATTCGCGCGGCACGCTGCCGGTGGCAACGAGCATCAGCGTTTCGTTGATTTCAGACTGCGCAGGAACGGCATCGAGAATCACCTCGGCTATATCGACAATGTTTGCTGGCAGCTTGCCGTGGCGGACCGGATTCTCGGTGATGAACTGCAGCAGCGTGGGCTTGTGAAAGTAGTTCCAACCTTCGAATGCGACGTGCTGGTGCACCAGCTTCGGATGCTGTTTCAAATAACCACGCAATCCTGCCACCTCCCCTGCGTCAATAAGATCTACGGCGCGGCGGAAAACCGGGTCTTCGATTCGTTCGTGGTGCGGCAGATTCAAGTGATCCGTCAGCGTTGGTTTTTCAAGATGCCTTTTCAGTCTTGCCCAGCTTTGAAATCCGGACTCGCGGGCGATAGTGAGTTGCGCGTCACTGAGCTTCAGGTGAGCACCGAAAATGTCGGCGTCCGTGGCGCGATGGAAGCGCGGATGAAATTCCCTCACGCGCTGCGCCGCTCCCGCGTCGCGCGCAGCATGTTCCTTCAGCAAGTCTTTGGCTTGATATTTGAGATGATCGAGGTTGGGATTCGATGGGAGGCGTCTTACCGGCATGGCGAACTTCCTTTCGTAGGCCCGAGGTCCGCATTTACGGGCAGAAAGTAAGTTCGTAAAGCTGAATTGTTGTGACCAGGTGGACTTCTGTCCTTTCCGCGGACCGGATGCGCCCTTTGCGCTGTCGAGATATTACCACGACCGCCTCCGCAGTGTTTCGATGGTCTCTTTTGCATTCCCTAAACGACGATCGGGAAGACCGCAGATGAAGTCAGGACCGAGGGAGAATATGAATCGTTTGGCATTTGCGACCGTTAGACAGTTGACGACCCCGATCATGCGCTGGTCAGCCCACACGCCGCCGTTCCCATAATCTTCGCGGTGCAGTACCAGCGCGACATTGTGCGCCAGCGGCAGATAGAGATGGTGCACGTTTGTTGCTAGCTCGATCGTCGGAGTCCAACCCGCTCCCTGCCGGTCGTGAACTGTTCCAGAAAGCTTGTAGAACATCCCTACCGGATGATCCGAGCAGACAAACCAGTCCGGTCCGCCGCAGTAAAGCAGCGTCCAGAACATCCCGTCAATCGTGTCTAGGAAGGCCTCGATTAGGTTGAGTATGCCGAATATTACGTGGTTCTTGTCAGCATTAAACCTAATTGCGCCGCTTTCGACCGCATTCCGGAGACCATCGTGCTCCTCCGGACTGATCGTAATTCCTATCCTCGTCTCAACTTGCTGTCGGAATTCGGTCGAGTGCGCGATTTGTTCATGAACTCGGTTGCATCGTTCACGACCCATTTCTCAAACTTTTCCTTTGATTGCGGAAGCCGTGCCGCCTGCACGGCAAAAAACATCGCGACGGTATCGAGGTCTTTGTCAGAATCAAGCGTTTTTCCCGGGTTTTCCGAGAGAGTCCTAAACATGCTGCACGCCGGAGCCTCATATCTCTCGAAGATCCCTTCGAGGTGATCAGGCTCCAATCCCGGCACATCTATGGTGTGATAGTGATTCTCGCACCCCTCCGCGTTCGGAGTACTCTCACGAACTGGTGACCCGTCAACGGGGTGAACATAGAACCGGGAGGAACGCTTCCCATTGAGCGTGAACCGGGCGAGATAGCATGCAGGTACATAGTGGTGCTTAACAGTGACATGTTCTTTCTTCTCCATCACATGCCCGCATCAGCTACACCAGCACCTTCTCCTGCACCGGCACAGCCACACTTCGCATCTGCTTTACCCGCTCGTAGATCTTGCCGTACTCCCGCGCCGAGGCGTTCCAGGAAAAATCCTTGTTCATGCCATTGCGCATGAGTACCTGCCAGGAAGTCTGATCGCGGAAGGCTTGCAGCGCCTGCTTAATGGTCAGCAGCAGCGACTCGCCGTTGTACTCCGTGAACTTGAAGCCCGTGCCTTTGCCGGAGCGCGCGTCCCAGGGCTCGATGGTGTCGTCGAGGCCGCCGGTTGCGCGAACTACGGGTACGGTGCCGTACTTCAAGCTATAGATCTGGTTTAGCCCGCAAGGTTCATATTTTGAAGGCATTAAGAACATGTCAGACCCAGCCTCAATCTTGTGTGCGACGGCGTTGTCATAGGCGACCTTCAACGCGATCTTGTTGGGGAATTGTTTATTGAGGCGGGCGAACATTTCTTCATACTGCTTGTCGCCGGAGCCGAGAACGACCATGATCATCTCTTCGCGCGCCAGCCGGTCCATGATCTGCGCGATCAGGTCGAAGCCCTTCTGCGCGGCGAAGCGGGAGACGATGCCGATCACGGGAATCTTCGGATCGGCATTCTTCACGCCAAACGCCGCCAGCAGATCCTGCTTGCATGCAGCTTTGCCCGAAAGATCCTGCGGCGAAAACTTCGCCACAATGAACTTATCCGCCTGCGGGCTCCATTCGTCGTAGTCCACGCCATTCAAAATGCCCGTGACGGTGGCGGCCCGGTCGCGCAGCACGCCTTCCAGTCCAAAGCCATACTCGGCGGTCTGAATTTCCTGGCTGTATTTCCGGCTCACGGTCGTGATGTAGTCGGAATAAGTAAGCGCGCCTTTCAGAAAGTTCACCTGCCCAAAGAATTCCATCTTTGACATGGTGAACAGGTCCCAGGGCAGCATGAGCAGCGGCAGAGTCTCCGGCGGGAACAGTCCCTGATAGCCCATGTTGTGGATGGTAAACACTGTTCCCACATCGCGGAACGCGGGGTCTTCGGCATACACCGTGCGCAGCAAGACGGGCACCAGCGCCGACTGCCAGTCGTGACAATGGAAAACGTTCGGCACGCCCAGAATCTTTGTCGCCTCGAGCACCGCGCGCGAAAAGAGCGCGAAACGCTCGGCATTGTCGGGATAGTCCCCCGCGGCTGTGCCGTAAAGTGCGTCGCGATCGAAGTACTCAGGACACTCGATAAAATAAAATCGCACCCCGGATTGGCTTCCGTCCGTCACCACCGAGGCAAATCTGTACTTGTCGTCAAAAGGAATGGTGATGCTGCGCACCACGGTCGCCGGATCAGCCAGCTTGGTCTGCCGGTAACGCGGCAAGTACACGCTCACCTGGTGCCCCAGCGATGCCAGCGCGCGCGGCAATGCGCCCACCACGTCGGCCAATCCGCCGGTCTTTGAAAATGGCACACCTTCCGATGCTACGAATGCGATATGCATGAAACCCTCCCGGGCAAGACCCGCTTTTCGCGGGCGCACGTTATGATGGAATATGTTGCGGGACATAGCCAGTCTATATGCCCGAGGAAATGAGGGTCAACGTGCCGAAGGTCGTGTCCGCTCGCCGTCCTCAACATAAGCCAAAGTTGGGACAGCATTTCCTTACCAGCGACAGCTTCGCCCTGCAGATCGTCGACGCTCTCGGCGAGGTTTCGCAAAACACGGTGCTTGAAATCGGTCCCGGGCGCGGCATCCTCACTTCCCTTCTGGCCAAGCGCGTGCGCCGCCTGATCGCCGTGGAACTCGACCGCGTGCTGGCCGCACAGCTTCGCCTCCGCTTCGGAATGTTCGCCAATGTCGAGATCATCGAGGCCGATATTCTATCCATCGATTTCGATTCCCTGTTCGGTCCCAAGCCCGGCCTGCGCCGTCCCGGCATCGAATTCCAGCCCGAGCCGGTGAAGGTCATTGGCAATCTTCCTTACTACATCACTTCCGACATTCTTCTTCGGCTGTTCCATTACTCGAAATATTTTGAAAGTATCGTCATCCTGGTGCAACGTGAGGTGGCAGATCGCATCGCCGCCCTGCCCGGCAGCAGCGACTATGGCCTGCTCTCCGCCACCGCGCAGCTGTACGCCCGCGTGGAGAAACTTTTCACCCTCCCGCCGGGAGCCTTTACGCCCCCACCAAAAGTGCATTCCACTGCGCTGCGGCTCACCATGGCACCGCGACAGAAAGAGCTGGGCCTCGACGATGATGGCCGCACCAGCGATGGCCAAATCAAAGATGGCTTCATCGACTTCCTTAAGCTTTCCTTTGGACAGAAGCGCAAAACTCTGTGGAACAACCTCAAGTTCAACTATTCGGAACCTCGGCTACGCGCCGCGCTCGCTCAGGCGAAAGTGAAACCCGCCGCCCGCGCTGAAACTTTGACTCTGGAAGAAAGTGCCGCGCTGTTTCGCGCCTTGCGAAACGCCCGCGATGGCTCGTAGCATAACCTCAGCTGGCGCTCGATCCGGTAGTGACTTCCCTTGCGGCGAGGAAGGTCAATATCTATGTCCGCGACCTCAATTCGCCATCCCGCGGTTGCTGGACGATTCTACCCGCGCGATCCGAAGGTTCTCGGCGAGGAAGTCCACACCTACCTGTCGCAGATTCCCGGGGCGGAACCTGTTCGCGCTCTCGGTTGCCTCGTCCCCCACGCTGGCTACATGTATTCGGGCCATGTGGCGGGCGCGGTGTTCGCTGCATTGGAGATTCCTCAACTCTGTCTGGTGATGTGCCCCAACCACACTGGCGTGGGCCGCGCCCTGGCAATTGTCAGCGAAGGCGTTTGGGAGACGCCGCTGGGGAACGTTGCCATCGACGGTGAATTCGCCAGCGCCCTCAAGCAGCGCTGCCCGCTGCTGCACGAAGATTCTTCCGCCCACCGCCGCGAGCATGCCATTGAAGTCGAGTTACCTTTTCTGCAAACCCTGCAACCCCAGCTTAAGTTTGTTCCCATTGCCGTGGGCACTGGGAGTTTTGAGACTCTTGAGCAACTCGGGAGCGCGATTGGGGACGTGATTGCAGCGCACCATGGCGCGGTCCTGATCGTCGCTTCCAGCGACATGAATCATTACGAATCCGACGCCATCACCCGGGTGAAGGACCACAGCGCGATCGAGCCCATCCTCGCCCTCGAAGCCCGCGCCCTTTACGACGTGGTCACTCAGCAGCACATCAGCATGTGTGGCTTCGGTCCGGCGGTCGCTATGCTCACCGCAGTGAAGAAGCTCGGCGCAACCTCTGCCGAGCTGGTCAAATACGCAACCTCCGGTGACACCTCCGGCGACCGCGATCTGGTCGTAGGCTATGCTGGCATAGTGGTTCGTTAGCGGCGCGCAACGGAAAATCATCCTGGCGGATATTGGACGTTTGATGAATGCGCTATGGGCGGGGTGGGCCGTGCCTATTTATCTATTTATGCCCGGTGCCAGCGCCGCTCCCCATCTCGATCAACTCCTTCGCCCGCGCTCGCACCCCATTGATTACCGAAGTATCATCAACAATCTCCTGCAACACGGGCGCGACTCCTTGTATCTCGCTCAGTTCGGCGCTCTTGGCCTGCTCTTCCATGCGCTTCAGCTCCTCGTCCAGCGCCAGCTTCTGATAGCGATGGTAGTACGCCAGCCGCCGCCCATATTCCAGCGTCCCGGCCATGTTTTGAAAAAGAGCAGTTAACTGCCGCACTGCCGCCGAATTCGAATAGTTGTATCTGGCCGTAGAGGAGCGCTGGCCGTCCTGATAGCTCAGGGTTTTCGTGCCAGTAAAAGCCACCTTGTGATTGCCGGAGTCAATGTTGCCTGCGAAATACTGCGCCTGCTTCGCCCACTCGAAGATCCGCTTGCGATTTTCGGCCGACACCTCAAATTCCGCCCGATACGCTTGCGAGTCCGCATCCTCCACTACCTTTCCGGTGCACTCATAGCGCGCATGTCCGGTTGCGTCCACCGCCACCGAGTAATGCTCAGGATTGGACTGGGGAAAATCGAGGGTAAACGTAACCACTGCGACCGGTGCCGCCCCGTCGCTTGTTGCCTGTTGTGAAATCAACGGCGCAGATATCGCGGCCATGGCCAGCATTCCCGTGGCAAGCACCCGCCAGCGCCGCATGCCTGGAACTGGAAAAGCTCGAATCAAGGAAGGTTGAATCAAAGACTTTCGAATCGAGAATGCTCCGACAAGAATCGCCCAAATCATCACCGGGCTGCGGCTCTCTGCCGCTCCATCGTGCCTGCGGTATGCAAATGGCAGATCGCGATAGCCAGCGCGTCCGAGGCGTCCATCGGCTCCGGAGCCTCCGCCAATCCCAGCAGGCGCGTCACCATGTGCTGCACCTGTTGCTTTTCCGCCCTCCCATATCCCACCACCGAAGACTTAATCGTCAGCGGAGAATACTCCGCGACCTCCAGGCCGGCTGTGGCCGCCGCCAGCATGGCCACTCCGCGGACCTGCCCCAGCTTCAATGCCGACTTCACATTCAGCGCGTAGAAGATTCCTTCGATCGCCACTTCGTCGGGATGATGCTGCAAGATGAGCACACCAAGTTCGTCATAAATGCGCGCCAGCCGCCGCGCGAGTGGATCCCGCGTCGAAAGCTTGATCGCTCCGCACGTCAGGCACACCAACCGTCCCCCGGAATGCATCTCCACCACCCCGTACCCGGTGTACTCCCCGCCGCAATCGATCCCCAAAACTCGCATGTGAGTGCAGTGTAGCGCGGAAACGGGTGTAGATCCTAGGGAGGAGATTCGCTGAGTTAA
The DNA here is from genome assembly GCA_963850805.1 of uncultured Acidobacteriaceae bacterium. Classification (GTDB taxonomy): domain Bacteria; phylum Acidobacteriota; class Terriglobia; order Terriglobales; family Acidobacteriaceae; genus Sulfotelmatobacter. The sequence continues at coordinate 50,614 of CAWKNF010000017.1, forward strand.
CAAGGAGCAAGCTAACAACACTTCGGCCGCCGCACTTTGACCTCTTCGAATTCACGCCGAAACGCCGCATAGGCCTCGCTCGACGAAGCCATCCCCGCCCGGTCCAGAAACCGCGCATACGCAGCTTCATCAAAAATCTCTCGCAGGGTCGCCACGAAAATATGCCAAGTGGAAACGATTAGCGTCATCCCTGCTCCTCCGCCAGCCGAGTCCGTACGAACGGCGATTCCTTCACCGGCGCTTCTCTTGCCCCACTTAGAATTCCCATCCACTGGCGCAGTGATTCCACCAGCACCAGGGTCACCATCACCACGAGTACTCCGGTGACCGCCGCATCCAGGCGATTGTTAAAGATGAGACGCGCCGTTGCGCCCGACAGTGGAACTGGGCCCGCCGCCAGCACATGCGCCTGCGCCAGAAATCCCACTCGTGGATTGGGATCGAACATCTTCTGCCACGATGCCGTAAACGTCACGGCCACCAGCCACACCAATGGCACCAGCGTCACCGCGGCATACTTCGCCCGGTGCATCTTGATGATGATCGTTGTAGCTACGCACAGGGCCACCGTTGCCAGCAATTGATTCGAAATGCCAAACAGCGGCCACAGCGAATTAATTCCACCCAGCGGATCCTTCACCCCCTGCCACAAGAAATATCCCCACGCCCCGACGATCAGTGCGCTGGTCGCCAGAATCGACGGATACCAGCTGGTTCGACCCAATGGCTTGTACAGATGCCCCAGCGCATCCTGCACCATAAAGCGCGCCACTCGCGTCCCTGCATCGAGCACGGTCAATATAAAAAGAGCTTCGAACATAAGAGCGAAGTGATACCACAGAGCCATCAACGTCTCGCCGCCCAAGCTGTGAGAAAAAATGCTCGCCATTCCGACGGCAAACGCCGGCGCTCCGCCGGTTCGGTTGTAAAGTGTGAGTTCGCCGACCGCGTGTGCCAGCGCTTGCATGTCGGCCGCGGTTACCGGAAAACCCCAGCTGGAAATAGTCGCCGCCGCCGTCGCGGGGGCCTGCCCGACGATGCCCGCGGGACTGTTAATCGCAAAATACACTCCGGGCTGCATCACGCACGCCGCGATGATAGCCATCACCGCCACTGCCGACTCGCACATCATCGCGCCATATCCCACCATGCGCGTTTCGGTCTCACGGGCAATCAGTTTGGGTGTCGTTCCGCTTGAGATGAGAGCGTGAAATCCGCTGATCGCTCCGCAGGCAATCGTGATGAAGGCGAAAGGAAATATTTTCCCCGCAAACACGGGACCCGTTCCATCCACGAACCGCGTCAGCGCCGGCATGTGCAGCGTGGGATGGAGCGCCACGATCCCCACACTCAGGAGCGCGATCGTTCCCAGCTTCACGAACGTACTCAAATAGTCGCGCGGCGCCAGCAGGAGCCATACCGGCAATGCCGACGCAGCAAACCCGTAAACCATGATAAGAATCGCCAGCGTGGGCGCGCTAAGCGTAAACACCCGCGCCAGCTCCATATTCTGCGAAACATACTGCCCGCCCCAAATCGCCGCCAGCACCAGAACAAACCCCAGCGCAGACACCTCCAGCACCTTTCCCGGACGGATCCGCCGCAAATACACGCCCATCAGCAACGCGATCGGCATGGTCATTGCGATCGTGAACGTGCCCCATGGGCTGGACTTGAGAGCGTTCACGACGATCAGCGCCGCCACTCCCAGCAGGATGATCAGAATCGCGATCACCGCCACGTAAGCTACGAATCCTCCGACGGGCCCGATTTCGTCCTTGGCCATCGCGGTCAGCGACTTGCCGTCCCGCCGCACCGAGAAAAGAAGAATCACGAAGTCCTGTACGCAGCCCGCGAACACTGCGCCGGCCAGCACCCACATCGTCCCCGGAAGATACCCAAATTGCGCCGCCAGCACCGGCCCCACCAGCGGCCCCGGCCCCGCGATCGCCGCGAAGTGATGCCCGAACACCACCCATTTATTGGTGACGAGAAAATCGCGTCCGTTCTCCAGTCGCTCCGCCGGAGTTGCGCGCAGGCCATTGAGCGCGAGAATCTTCACCGCGATGAATTTGCTGTAGAACCGGTATCCGAGCGCGTAGCAGCAGGTGGCGGCCGTGACCAGCCAAAGTGCGTTGATGGGTTCGCCGCGATGTACAGCGATCGCGCCCACCGCTGCAGCGCCCAGCAACGCAATCGTTCCCCATCCCAAAATCGCCAGAGTCTTATTCATTCAGTGCAGCATTGTGCCGAAACTTGGCCTGCCGCGCAACGTGGGCCATGTTCCTTTGTGAGTTCTACCGTAATCGATTTTCTTTTTTCTGCCGATGCATACTGCATAATAAGAAAATGGCTGGTATTTTTCTTGACGAACGTTGGCTCCCGAAGTCTGTTCTCTGTCTGCGGGATTACAACGCCAACAAATTTCTCCACGATCTGGTTGCCGGCGTCACTGTAGGCCTCGTCGCCCTGCCGCTGGCCATGGCTTTTGCCATTGCCTCCGGACTAACCCCGCAGGCCGGCATCTACTGCGCTATCGTGACTGGGTTCCTGATTTCCCTGCTGGGCGGCTCCAAAACCCAAATTGGCGGGCCTACTGGCGCTTTCGTCGTGGTCATCTCCGGCATTGTTGCGCTTCACGGAGTCGATGGCCTCTTCATGTGCACAGTGATGGCCGGCATCCTGCTAATAATCATGGGCATCGCCGGGATGGGCACCGCGGTCAAGTTCATCCCTCGCCCGGTCGTGATCGGCTTCACCAATGGCATCGCGATCCTGATCGCGAGCACTCAGATCAAGGATTTCTTCGGCCTCCAGCTCACCAAAGTGCCTGGCGTCTTCTGGCAACGGATGGAGGCATTGGCCAGCAACTTCCACACTGTTTCCTATACCGCGACCGCATTGGCCGCAGGGACCGTATTGGTGATGATCCTTTGCCGCGCCCTATCCAATCGCATTCCGGGTGCGATCGTCGCTTTTCTCCTCGGCACGGCCGCTGTCATCCTGTTCAAACTGCCGGTAGAAACTATCGGCTCGCGCTTCGGAGGAATCCCCGCCGGTCTGCCGCACTTCGTGATCCCACGTTTCCGCGCCGACCTGATCCACGGCTTGCTCGGCCCTGCGCTCACCGTGGCCATGTTGGGCGCGATCGAATCTCTTATGTCGGCTGTGGTCTCTGACCGCATGAGCAATGAGGGCCGAAACAACGACCGCCACAATCCCAACGTCGAACTCATCGGCCAGGGCGTGGCCAACATTGTTTCCCCCATGTTTGGCGGACTCCCCGCCACCGGCGCTATTGCCCGCACCGCCACGAACATTCGCTCGGGCGCGCAGTCTCCGGTCGCGGGCATGATTCACGCGCTCACTCTGCTCTGCATCCTGCTGTTCGCCACGCCTCTGGTACGCCACGTTCCGCTGGCCGTGCTCGCCGGAATTCTCATGGTGGTCGCCTACAACATGGGCGAGTGGCGCGAAATTCCTCAGCTGTTGAAACTGACGAAGACCGACATCAGTGTCTGGCTCGTTACCTTCGCTCTCACAGTCTTCGCCGATCTTACCGTAGCCGTTGAGGCCGGCATGATCCTCGCCGCTCTACTCTTCATCAGCCGCGTTGCCGCCACCACCACCGTCTCCCAAGTCACCGACGAGTACGTCGAAGACGGCCGCATGCACATCCTGCAAGACAAAGACATCCCTTACTACGCCACCATCTTCCGCATCCACGGACCATTCCTGTTCGGCGCCACGGACAAAATCAACGCCGTCACTGAAGATCTGCACACGCTGCCGCCCGTCGTGATTCTTCGCCTGCGCAATATGACCGCGCTCGATGCCACCGGATTATTCGCGATCGAAGAGGTCGCCCGCCAACTGCACGCCAGCAATCGAACCTTGATTCTCTGCGGCGCGCGGGAGCAACCCGCGAGCCTGATTCATCAGGCTGAGTTTGAAGAGGTGGTTGGCGCCGAGAATATCTGCGACAACGTGCAATCCGCTCTCCGCCGCGCCGAAGAAGTCCACGACCAGATGGAAACCGCAGCCATCGGGTTCAAGAGCTAAAAGCTATGATCAGTTCGCCGCTGCAAGAGCCCGCGGCCCGATGAGTTTTATCCCGCTTCGCTGGTCATGATGAAAAGCGGCTTCATTTCGAAGCTCTTGTAGTGCGGCCGGAGGCGGTCAGTATCGTACTGCTCCTTTACATTGACAACTTTTTTCGAGGCAGTAACCGTGTCGATGGGCATGTTGTCGTAACGGCCGTTCCTTAGGACCACGAGCCGTCCGTGGATCCTGCCCAGGAGCAGATCCAACGCGAGGTTGCCATAGGCCATCGGGACGATGGAGTCAATTGCGTCGGGATCGCCGCAGCGGACCAGGTAGCCGAGTTTCTGAGTAAGGGTGTTGATTGTCTTACCGTTGTTGTACTTGGGAGAAAGCTCCTTCAGTTTCTCCGACACCAGGTCCCCGATGCCGCCGAGTTTCTTGTGGCCGAAGGCATCCGTGGTCTCCTTCTCGAAGATCATCTCTCCCCCCTTGAACATCGCTCCCTCCGAAACCAGGACGACGGAATAGTGGCTGGGGTTCTTCTTGCGGTCAGAAACCAATAACTCGGTGAGCCGCTCGATGTCGAATTGGTGCTCCGGAATCACGCAGCGGTGCGCTGCTCCAGCCATGGTGGGCAGCATGGCGGTGAACCCGGCATAACGGCCGAAGACTTCAAGCACCATGAAACGCTCGTGGGAGCCTGCGCTGGTGCGCAAGCTGTTCGTCATGGAAATGGTGCGTGTCACACAAGTGCTGAAGCCGATACAGTAGTCAGTGCCGGGTACATCATTGTCCATAGTCTTCGGAATTGCGACCACCTTCACGCCTTCCTGATAAAGGCGTACGCCATAGCTCAGCGTGTCATCCCCGCCGATTGGGATGAGGTAGTCGATGCCCAGCCAATCCAGGTTCTTCAGCACTTCTGCGGTCAGATCGTTCCTCTCGGCGTGATAAGCAGATTGCAGGTGAGGTGGGACGCGTGCCTTCTCGACCCGCGTGGGATTAGTGCGAGAGGTGTGCAGAAACGTTCCGCCCGTGCGGCCGGTGCGATTGACCAGATCCTCGGACAGCGTTTGGAAGTTCTCGCTATTGTCGTAGTCCTTTTCGCGGACGATGTCGACCAGCCCGGCCCATCCCCGGCGAATCCCAATCACCTGGCAACCCTCGCGCATCGCGCGGATGGTTACGGCGCGGATGGCGGGGTTCAGGCCGGGCACATCCCCGCCACCGGTGAGAATTCCGATCACACCTCTTTTTGCTTTCACGTTTACCATCCTGTAGTTCGCAGATGTTTCATCGCTGCTGATCTAATTGTGCCAGATTTCTCGATCACTAAACGACGATTCCCGAAGAAGAATTGCCCTAAGTTGATGATTAGTCCAGATTGTAAACGGATTGCCGCGGAAAGCACCCGATCTCGAAGCCGGAGAGATAGAATGCTCCCGGTATGCGCCTCGGGAGATCAAATCTGTATTGGCACAGGGCCCGGAACTGGATCGCGGTTCCGTTGTTCTCCATCGCGTTATTGATCCCCTGCTTCTGGCAATCGCGCATTCAGTCTGCAGATCTGTCGAGCCATATTTATAACGCATGGCTTGCTAGTCAGATCCATCAACACAAATCGCCGGGCCTGTGGATTTCTTCCCAATCGAACAACGTTCTGTTCGATCTAATGTTGGAGTGGCTGTTAGTGCGTGTGGGCCCAGACCCCGCGCAACGTCTTGCCGTGTCAATCTCAGTCCTCGTGTTTGGATGGGGAGCCATCCTCTTCATCTTTCGCGTGGCTGGCGTGAATTGGTGGTTTGCCGCACCCTGTATCGCGATGCTCGCCTACGGCTTCATCTTTCGCATGGGATTCTTTAACTTCTATCTATCCATGGGTCTGTGCCTATGGTATCTCGCGATCTCTTGGGGAAAAGGATGGCGAGTTCACGCCGTAGCTGCCCCGCTCCTGATCGTAGCCTGGATCGCCCATCCCTTCCCAGTCGTTTGGGCCGTCGGCACAGCCGCATATGCCGCGGTTGCGCCTCGGCTCCAGCCAAGGCGCCGGCCCTTACTGCTCCTGCTCGGACTAGCAGCTCTTGTGACGGCTCGTTACATTCTTACTCATCGATACGTCTATTCCTGGTCTCTCGATCAAGCGACCATGGTCACTGGCGCAAACCAAATCGCGCTCTTTGGCTCGAAGTATGTGCTCCTACTCGCCGCCCTTCTGTCGGTCTGGTTGCTGTTGCTCCGCAAGCTGGTTAAAGGCATGGGCATCTCACACCTTTTCCTGACGATCCCGTTTCAACTTTGGCTGTTGAATGCAGCCGCCGTGGTGCTGATCCCCGACCGCGTGATGTTTCCCCAGTTCGGACATCCTCTCGGCTTTATAGCCGAACGCCTGTCGTTGGCGGCTGGTCTCTCGATGTGCACCCTTCTCGCGACTGCTCCCACCACGCGCCTGACGAGAGCTGCTTTGGTTGTGGTCGCAGTACTGTTTTTCACGCTTGAGTTTGCCGATGAGCGAAAGCTTAACCAGATGGAAGACGAGCTGGATACAGCGGTAAGCGCATTACCTCAGGGACGGCGCCTTGTCAGCATCCTTCCCGACGCGTCGTTGTATTCGCTCTGCTTCCACCATGACCTGGATCGCGCGTGCATTGGCCATTGCTTAAGCTATGCAAACTATGAGCCGTCGTCGCGTCAGTTTCGCATTCGCGCCACGCCGGGCAACGGAATCGTTTTAGACGACTTCGCCGACGTAGCCGCCGTGGCCAGCGGCACTTACGTTGTACGGTCTCGCGATCTCCCGATATACCTCGTCTATCCGTGCGGCCTGGGCCTCACTGAAGTCTGCTCGCGTCCTCTGCAACTGGGCGAGACGGTTGCGGAAAGTAGAGAAACCGTTCCAGAACAAGCGAGGTAGCTGTCGATGCAATCACGCATGCCCAAGGAATGATCGGTGTCAATAGGAAGATCTCCGAGCCGTAGCGAAGCGCCAGAAGCCAGATCAGTGTCAAGCTCGTTCCGCCAGCCAGCGCAGCGTAACGCGTAATGCCCTGCGATGGCGTCCAAAGCGCCTCCACCGCGAGAGAGAACGGCACTGCTACCACCAGATCAGCCAGGTAGTGCTCCCCTGTTCCCAGCGTAGCCACAACAGTCAAGAGAACATAGGCCAAGGCGAATCCTCGCGAAAGGAGCGGGAATGGCCGGCAACAGGACCACAAGAGCAGCGCCCACGCCATATGCAAGGATGGCATCGCATTGCGCGGCGCCGGAACCGGCAGTGTGATCGGATGTGGGTGCAGCTGCCCCAGCGTGGCAAACGAGTGGGGAAAATTTGGAAAGGTCGCCCCGGCCACGTAAAGAGGTCCGGTCGCAGGGAAAACCCAGTACAGAAGGTAGCCGAACACACCCGCGGACGTAAGGATTGCAAGCGGCCGCCAAGGCGACCCGGACCTTAAATAGCCAGCGCTGGCCAAAGCGATAACAAGCGGCAGGGCAAAATAACTGCCTCGCGCCACGGCAGCGAGCGGCCTGTAGCGCGCAAAGAGTTGTCCAAGCACAAAACTGGGCTGAAAACCCAAACTGCCGTCGAACACATACAGATAAGGATCAAGGACCCGCGCGCGCCCACTCACCGTGAGGTTCAGCGCAACCAGAGAAGCGAGAACAAACGCGACGATGGCGACTGCTACCACCGTACATCTCAGGAAACGCCCGCTTTCTTCAGGAGTCGCCCATACCGTCTTCCAACCCAGAACCGCCAGGCAACCACGTCCGAGCATGCCTGCGTAGAGACTGAGCGACGGACCAGTAACATTTCCACCCTGCGGAAAAAGCCTATGACATAAACTGAAGCCCAGAGCCGCGATTACTGCCATAGCCCAGGCGCGCATTCCCGCGCATGCGACCACTAGAAAAAACACCGAGCCCGCGAAGGCGTAGCTAATGAATGGCTGATCGAAATTCGGGGCGATCGCCGTGTAGGCGACGACCAGCACCAGGAAGACCGAGAACGGAATCTGCGCGGGCTGCGGGAGAATCGGGCCGGTGCCAGATCTGCTAATGGTCAATTTGATTTCGAGCACGGACGTGCTCGGGCATCGAGTATATCGTGAAAGCTGCAGCGCGGCGGACGCCTCGACGACGGCATGCCCATGTTCTAGAAGGTGAGCAGCTCCGATGGTGAAGAGGTACAACCTTGGCCGACCCATTCCCTGGCTTCATTTGCTGTTTTTCTGCTCCGGATTTCCTGCGCTCATCTATCAGATAGTCTGGCAAAGGGCGCTGTTTGCCATCTATGGACTTAATATTCAGTCGGTCACAATCGTGATCAGCGGTTTTATGCTGGGACTGGGACTTGGAAGCTTGGCGGGAGGTGCACTTTCAAGTAGCAGACGGCTCGCGCCAGTCATGCTATTTGCCGTTGCTGAACTGCTGACGGGGATCTTCGGAGCTGTCTCGCTGAGGCTCTTCCATCGCATTGGCGAATTCATGGCGGGCAAGTCGCTTTTGCAGACGGCCTTGGTGAGTTTCTCGGTGATTGTCCTCGCAACGCTACTCATGGGAGCGACATTGCCGCTTCTCGTCGAATACTTCGTGCGGTCATCTCACAACGTAGGATCTTCTGTTGGTAGTCTGTACTTCGCCAACAATCTAGGATCTGGTTTCGCCTGCTTCCTGGCGGCAACTTGGTTGATGCGGCGCTTTGGGCAGTCCGGTTCCGTCCGGTTCGCTGCTTCAGTAAATATATTGGTAGCGCTTGGCGCTCTGGCTTACGGTCTGTATTGGCGACAGCCAAGCAGAGAGCGCGTTAATCGCGCCTCAGAAGTTGATGCCGGCGCTACCAGCATCCTCCTGCCATATTCTCTCGCTCTCGGTTGTGCGGCTTTCTCGGGTTTCGTGGCGCTTTCCTACGAAATCATCTGGTACCGCGTGCTGGCATTCGCTTCAAGTGACACCGCAACTGCTTTCGCATCGTTGCTGGGCGCTTATCTTTTCGGTTTGGCTTTGGGGTCACGGTTCATCGGGCAATACTCGCACAATCATCACCGTGAAAACGCAGTACCCACATTGAGTGCAACCATCTTTGCCTCTGCTATCGTTGCATTCGGCGTGAGCCCGCTTTCTGCCTGGGCCCTCAAATTTACGTCTTCCGACCACCTCGGGACTGGCTGGGCTGGCTCTATTCTCCTGCTATTGGTCTGCCTCGGCGCCAGCTTCTTCGGGGCAACGTTTCCCCTGGTCGCGTATGTTTCTGTGAATCCGGCAGGCCGGGCAGGAGCTTCATTGAGCTATCTGTACGCAGCGAATATTGTCGGTTCTACATTTGGAACATTGGTTGTGGGTTACGTTTTGCTGGATTATTTTTCCGTGTACCAGATATCGGTATTGCTTCTGATCGGGGGCGCTCTGTTCGCTGCGGCAGTCTTTGCAGCTTCCGCTCGTCCGCTTGTTCGATTGAAACGTGGATTTGCGCTCGGCGCAACCGCTCTGTTGCTCACGATTGTGTTCTCCCGGCCCTTGTTCAGGACTCTGTATGAACGCTTGCTCTTCAAGAACAAATATCCAGCCTTGCACTTTCAGCAAGTCGTCGAAACTCGCAGTGGCGTCATCGGGGTCACTCCCGATGGAACCGTGTTCGGAGGCGGCGTGTACGATGGCCGATTCAACATCGACCTGTTGCGCGACGTCAATATGATTGTCCGTCCGTATGGGCTCAGCGCGTTTCAAGCTGCGCCGCATCGGGTCCTGATGATCGGTCTCGGATCGGGTTCGTGGGCGCAGGTCGTGGCCAATCATCCGCAAGTCGAGGAGATTACGGTGGTCGAGATCAACCCAGGGTATTTGAAGCTCATTCCAGAACAGCCAGCCGTAGCAAGTCTTCTTCGTAATCCGAAAGTGCGCATCGTGACCGATGATGGACGCAGATGGTTATTGTCGAATCCGATGGCAAAGTATGATGCGATCGTAATGAACACCAGCTTTTATTGGAGAAACCACAGCAGCAATTTGCTTTCAGTTGAATTTCTGCAGATTGCAAGGGCGCACCTCAATCCCGGCGGTGTGCTCTTCTATAACGCGACCGGATCAGAAGATGTGATGGCGACCGCGTTAAGCCAATACCCTTACGCCCTGCGATTCCTGAACAGCATAGCCGTGAGCGATTCCCCGCTGGGATTTGATCGCGAGCGATGGAGAGCGGTGCTCTTGAGCTACGTTATCGATGGCAGGCATGTGGTCAGTGCCAGCGATCCCAAACAGATGGAGAAACTCGACGAGATTGTGGGTATCCCGGAGGATCCCACCGGACGCAGCTTGAATTCATTTGAAACCAACGATCAGCTTCGAAGCCGGCTGCGGAACCGCCTCATCATAACCGATGACAACATGGGGGCAGAGTGGCGCTGAGTCAAACCGGGCCGGGGCCGGCCAGCGAGCCAGTCCCAGTATCGCGGAGTGGACAACCGTACATGAGGTCTTTCCTCTGGCTTCTGTTGAGCTTGTTCGTCAGTGGGACTACATGGCTCTATGTCCATCGCGTTCTGGACCCGTGGGAATACCACGTGAACGTTGAGATCGGCACACTGAAAGCCGAACTCGGCGACTTGTATTCCCCATGGGTAGGCACGCGGGATCTCCTTCTCTACAAGCGTAATCCCTATTCGCCAGAAGTTAGCCATGAAATTCAGATGGCGTTTTACGGGCGCATCCTTACGCAAGGCGCTGATATCTCCGCTCAATCAGCGGTGGACGAACAGCGGTTTGCATATCCCGTGTATGTCGTGTTCCTAATGGCTCCTACGGTGAAACTGACCTTCGCCGAGGCGCAGACTTGGGCTCCAATCGTTCTTGCGCTATTGACCGCCACCGGCGTGCTTCTCTGGTTCGACACTGCGCGCTGGCTTCCATCCTGGCCGATCACAGCCGCAATAATTCTATTCGTTCTCAGTGCCCCTCCGATCGTGCAGGGATTGCGGCTTCGTCAACTCGGGTTGGGGGTGGGGTTTCTTCTGGCCTTGGCCACATGGTGCGTATCCAGAAATCGGTTGGGCGCGGCCGGCATAGTCCTTGCTGTCTTGACCGTCAAACCGCAGATGGCGCTCCTCCCGCTGGTGTGGTTCCTGTGTTGGGTGGTAGGTGACTGGCGAAAGCGATGGCGCCTGTTAGCAGGCTTTGCGGCTACACTCGCCGCGCTGATTGGAGCAGGGGAACTGGTTCTGCCGGGATGGCTGCGTTACTTTTTCGATGGGCTTCAGGCTTATCGAAAATATACGTACCACCCGCCTCTGTTAGAACTCGCGCTAGGTAAGATTCTCGGAGAAATACTTGCGGCAGCGGTGATCGTGACCCTTCTGGCATTTGCCTGGAAAAATCGAAAGGAAGCCGGGGATTCACAACAGTTCACCATGGTGCTGGCGATGTTCCTGACCGGCTCTTTGCTCACCATGCCGTTGTTTCCGCTGTTCAATCAGTTGTTGTTGATTCCGCCGGTGATCATTCTTCTTCGCGACTGGGCCAGTCTGCGACCCACCGCTCGTTACATTCTTATCGCAATCCTGGCCTGGTCTTCAATCGCGTCAGTCGCGCTGTTGCTATTGATTTCCCCTGGCTCCTACCCCTCCAGCCAAATACCCTTGTTGCCGTCGGTCGCTATTCTCTTTCTGCCGTTCATTTTGCCTTTTCTGCTGGTGAGCAGGTTGATGAGCAGGCACCGGACATGACAACGCTGAAAGTCGCTACTTGGCTCCCCCCTAATCGTCTGCGCGCCCACGGGTTGATCCTCGCGCTGTGCCTCTGGTCTGTCTACGTCTGGAATATGGCCACGCCCGGCCTGCTTGATCGCGCCGGCAACCTCAAGGGCACGGACTTTCTCCACTTCTACACACTTGGATCGCTCGCTTTGAATCACCGCGGCAACGATCTGTACAACTTGCAGTTGCAATCGGAGTTCATCACAAAACGCGTTCCAGCTGCCGCTGGAATCCGCTACCTGCCGCTTTATCCCCCGCAGGTGTCAATTTTCTTCGCGCCGTTCGCCCGCCTGTCTTATGCTTGCGCACTGATCCTCTGGCTGACCCTGAGTTCGCTTATTTATGGCGTGTGCTGCTATGCCGTCCGGCGCGCCTGCCCCAATCTGCGAAAACAACAAACAACCGTCGTGATTCTTGCCCTAGCCTTCCCTGCTTTCTGGCACCTTATCGCCTGGGGACAGACTTCTGCTCTGGCTCTCGCCTGCTTCACCGTCGCGTTCTTAGCCCTGCGCGCCCAGCGCGAATTTATCGCCGGCCTGGCCCTGGGATGTCTTATCTTCAAACCCCAACTAGCCCTCGCCTCTGCGCTCGTTTTTGTGGTCACACTCAACTGGCAGGTGATCGCCGCGGCGTTTCTCTCCGCGACAGCCCAGCTTGCGGCAGCCTGGCTCTACTACGGTCCGGGTCCGCTTCGCGACTGGATGCGCACGCTCCTCAATTTGCCCAGCCTGCTTCCACTGCTTGAGCCCAAACCCTATCAAACCCACTCCCTGCGCACCTTCTGGACCATGCTCGTCCCCTGGCCGTCGGTTTCCCTCGCGCTCCACCTCACCACCGCACTCCTGATATCGGCCTTAACCGTAGCCTGCTGGCGAAGCCATCTTTCGTTGTCGTTGCGCTATTCGGCGCTGCTGCTGGCCACCGTTCTTCTCGCTCCGCATCTCACGGTCTATGACCTCGTCATCCTCGCGCCCGCATTCCTGCTAGTCTCCGACTGGATCATCTCTCAACCCGACCAGCCCGCCACGCTCCAGTTCAGACTTCTCTTCTATTTGGCGTTCGTGCTTCCGCTGCTCGGCCCACTCGCGCGCTGGACACACTTCCAGCTCTCCGTCCCGGTATTGGCCGCTCTCTTATATGGGATCTGGAACCTCGGCAGGAAATCCGGTACTGAATTCTCGATGACCTAGACCTGTTGCCCGAACAGAAACCGCAGTGCCTCAGGGAACCGCTCCGCCCACGCTGCCTCGTTGTGCCCCGCGCCATCTTTGATCACCAGCCGCAACCGTCTCTCACTGAGCACCGCTCGACGAATGATAGCCGCCAGTTCGCGCACATCGTCTACGACGGTCCGGCTGCGCTCCGCGCTTCCTGCCTCGGCCGTTCCGACTGCCAGAAATATTCGCTCCGGCCAAATTCTCACCAACCGGCTCTCCCTGACAAGCTGCCGACCCGAAGCCCACAGCGACGGACTCTCCAGCAGCAACCGCCCAAACACTCCCGGTTGCGCCATCACAGTGTAGAGCGCAATCAGCCCTCCCAACGACGATCCGCCCAACCCGGTATTCTCCGGACCGCTCGCAACGCGGTAATTGCTCTCCACAAAAGGCATCACTTCCTTCGTCAAAAAATCTGGATAATACCGCCCCTGCACCCGCAGTAGTCTCGGACGCATCGACCGGTATGGCATGTATTCGCGAATCCGGTCCTTGCCCGTGTTATCCAAGCCCACAAAAATCATGGGCGGAACCGCCCCTTCGCGGATCAACCGGTCCGCGGTCTCATCCACCTGCCACTCGATTCCCGCGAATGCCGTCGCCGCTTCGAACAGATTCTGCCCGTCATTCAAATAAAGCACCGGGTACCGTCGGCCTGCGTTCTGCGCGTCGTCATACCCCGGAGGCACCCACACTCGCAAGAAACGCGTGTTCCGGAAGACCCGACTGCGAAATTCATGGAGCCGCAGATCGCCGGCCGCTCTCGTCGCGCGGATGACTTCAGCAACCGTCCCAGCCCCACTCTGGATTTGTTGGATTTTTCCCATCAGAAGAGTATTTTGTCTCAAGCTCCGAGGTGATGGATAACCCTAAGCCCGCGCCTTTACCATTCCCGCCAGCGCTGCGATTGCCGCAATCAGCCCCAGAGAACTCAAACACAGAATGCACCAGGTATCGAGCACAAACCCCTCGACGTATGTGAGATACAGTGCGAAGCCTAATCCCGCCAATGCCGCCGCCAGCAACCGCAGCGGCGTCTGTGCCTGCGATCGATAGCCTGTCGCCAGCGTCAAAAGCACCCCGTAGCCGGCAACGCCAATCGCCGCCACCGGAATTCCCATCAGGCTCGAATACTCACTTCGGTTCACGATGTCGCAATTGAACTTTTCCCCTACATCGCAGAACGTCGTGGCCGACTTCGCGTAGTGCCGCTGCAGCGACACCGCCGAAACCACCACTCCCGCCACAGACAAAACCGCTATAGCCAGAAACAGGGCCCGATTGCTCTGAATGGAAGTCGCGTTCGCCTCGGCAGGTTCACGTCCCGTTGCACTCACGGCAAACTACACCCGGTCTTATCGCTCAGTTCCTGCATGGGGAAAACCCCCTCGATCGGCTTACTCTCCCCAAACTGCCAGCTCGGAAATAACTTCACGCCAGCCGCCGTGCACGCCGGTGTCAATTGATTAGAGCCTTTGACCGCACATTCCACATAAGGCACGTACTGAAATGCTTTTCCAAACATCGCTTTCTGATCAGCGCAGTGCGGACACCAGTACAACCCGTACATCTTGGCCTGCTTCGTCGCCAGACATTTCGCAAATCCGTCGTAACGGTGATTCCGGTACTCCCAACCCGCGGCATAGGCCACCACAAACAACACCACAATCCCGCCCCAGATCAGTTTCTTCTTCCGCGACTGCGGAGTTGCCTCCGGCCTCCCCACCCGCTCCTGCTGCCGTTTTCGCCTCGCTTCAGACATGATTCTTTTTATACCACGGTCATCGAGCAGGCCTGCCTCACGATTGTTTCTGTCGGCTTCTCCAAACTCCCACAAGAACCAGCATCTGAACAAGGCACGCGGCAATTACGACCAGAATAGCCATCCGAAACAGTGGCGCATCCAGCGATTCAAGCGGCATGGTTGTGACCAGCAGTGCAGGAAGACAAAGAAGCGTGAGCGCATTCAGCCCGGCCAGGCGCAAGCCCCACGATTGTCCAAGAGCTTTCCCTGACCAAAACGTGGATATTCCCAAAGGAAGCAGCAGAATCCCAACCAGAATATGGTTTAGCCGCACGGCGGCAATCGCCAGCGAGGCTTGATCAGAACGTATTTGGCGGCTCAACCATCCGACTAAAAACTGCGTTGCTATCAGATGGATTATCCCCAACAAGATCAGCAGAAGGCCCGTCGCTTCTGTCAGCCGTGGCGCCCAGCGTGCGAGTTTAGAAGCTACACTCATCGCAAATACTGTCCCTTGCTGTGCTTCCGGCCCTACGCGACAACGTCCAACGCTCCCGGCAAAACATCCAACGCTTCGCAATGCAGCGTCAGCACTTCCCCATCCACCATCAGATCCACGGGAGCGTCGAGATCAAACTCCACTCGGGTCACGGCTCTTCGCTCGGCCAAGCGATGCTGAATGTGAGTGCCATCGTAAAGTTTCGGCAAGTTCCGAATCAGGCCCAGCCGCCCAATCGCACCCCATCGGACATATTCGATCAGTCCGCTATTTACCTCGGCCTTCGGCGCGATCATCATCGTTCCGCCGGTAAACTTGCTGTTATTGAAGGTGAGGAACAAACATCGCCGCCGGTCAAATTCTGTTTCCAGGTCCACCCGCACTGGAAACGGCCGCCTCTGCAACCGCGCCAGTCCCAGAAAAATCGAAATGACATACCCCAGCTCTCCTTGGTCCCTGAAGCGCCGCGCCCGCAAGTTTGCCACGTCGGCCGGAAACCCCACGCTCAGCAGATTGATGTAGTGGATCTCTCCGCCGCGGTGCCGCAAGCGCAGCACATCGCAAGCCTGCGTTCGCCCCGCTATTAGCGACTCGATGGCGTGCTCGACCCCGCGGTCGCTGAAATCGTGGAGAAAGGAATTCCCTGTCCCCAGCGGCAAGAACCCCAGCGTCGGTCGACCGCCGGCACTCGCCTCCGGAAAAAGACCGTTCACCACCTCATACGAAGTCCCATCCCCACCCACCGCAATGAAACGCCGCTGTCCGCGTCGGTAGGCCTCGCGAGCCAGTCGCGTGGCGTCCCCTGGGCCGCGCGTCTCCTCCACGTCAACCGCAACCCCGCCCGCTCCCAACCGCCCTAATGCCGAACCCAAGATCTTTCGTCCGCGCCCGCCGCCTGCGGCCGGATTCACGATCGCCAGATACGATCCCCGCCCATTCACAGCCCCACCACCGCTTCCCGTTGCAGCGTCTTTCCCATTTCATCGGCCAGCGCCTGCCGCTTGATCTTCATCGACGCCGTCCGCGGAAAATCTTTCTCCCAGATCACATAACCGCCAACCCGCTTAAAGTCCGGCAGTCGCCGATTGCGGGTCGCGATCTCCGCCAGCAGCGCACTGTCGAAGCGCTGATTCTGCTCCAGCCGCAGCGCGATCACCAGCATCTCCCGTCCCAGCTCCTTTTGCGGCCACACATAATTCGCCGCGAACACGCAGTACTCCTTCGCTGGCAGTCCGTCGAAAATCGTCTCGATATCCTCGGGATAAATGTTTTTCCCGCCTTCGGTGACAATCATGTTCTTCTTCCGACCGAAAAGCTGGAGATGCCCGCTTTGATCGAACCGCCCCAAATCGCCCGTCAGCAGCCATCCATCGACAATCGTTTCCACCGTCAACTCGGGATCGTCCAGATAATTCGACATCACGGTCTTGCTCCGCGCGGCAATTTCCCCAATTCCTTCTTCATTCGGACTCAGCACCCGCAATTCCACCCCCGGCAACGGTTTGCCCACCGTGTCCGCGCGAAACGGCTTCAGATCATTGACGGTGAGCACCGTTCCCGCCTCCGTCAGCCCGTAACCGTTCGCCACCGGAATTCCCAGATCGTAAAAAAACTGCATGGTTGAAGGTTCCATGAAGGCCCCGCCTGTAAATATCGCCAGCAGCTCTCCGCCAAATGCACGGTGGACCTGCGGCAGCAGCGCCCGGCTCACTTTCACAAGCGGCCTGCGCCGCGTCAGCAGTTTGTTGAGCCCAATCATTCGATTCAGAATCGTGCGCTTCCATGCCGGCAATTCGTCGAACTTCGCCCGCAACCCGCGCTCCAGGTTTTTCACGATCATCGGCACCAGCGCCACATAAGTGATTCGGTAACGCACAAAAGCGTCCCGCACAAATTCCGGACGCAGCGTCCGCAAATGCACCACGCACGCCCCGCACACAAATGGCCCAATGAATCCCACCATGAAATCGATGGCGTGATTTGTCGGCAGAATACTCAAATACCGCACCCCCGGCCAGAACGGATACCACGCCGTCAAAGCCCGGCACTGCTCCAGATAGTTTTCGTGCGTCAGCACGCATCCCTTCGGCCGCCCGCCCGTGCCGGAAGAGTAGACTATGCAAGCCACATCGTCCCTCCGCCGCATCACAAAATCGGGCGCGCCCTTACGCTTGAAGTCTTCCCAACGGAATCCCCCCACAAGGTCCGCTCCCAGCGGCGCTTCGGTCACCAGCACTAGCTTAGTCTTGATGTTGTGAAACTCCGGTGATTGCGTGATCGCCCGCCACAGGTAGTACTCCACGACCAGCACTTTGGCCTTTGAGTGCTCCAGCAATTGCAGTTGCTCGGCCGCCGTTAGCTTGTAATCCAGGGGGACCAACACGCCACCGCTATAGAAAATCGCATATGCCGAAATCAGCCACTTCGACTGGTTCGTCATCAGGATGGCCGCCCGATCCCCGAATCGAATTCCGCGTCCTCCAGCGCCCGCGCCAGGGGCAGACTGATTTCCTTGAAATCAGAGTAGGTCAACAGCGTCTTCTCCCGCTCGCGGTCCGCCTCAATCAGGCAGGTCTCGCCGGAGAAGCGGTCCAGCGCATCGCGCAACGCCGCGCCCAGGCAGGTATATTTCTGGAGATCGAGCATAGGAGAATTCGCTGAGATGCAGATTGACGATATGTTGATATGAACAACCAGGGCTCCCCGAATGGCTTGCAAGTCATCAATCAGGAATCATCTCAACCAACAATTGGTAGTGCTAGAGTCGCGCCTGAATCTTCCCCGCGAGGGTGCGAAAGTCGGAGACTCCCTGCAACTCATAATCCGGCAGCTCCACCCGAAAATGATTTTCCAGTTTGGTCAACAGATCAAGCGTCTGCAGGCTGTCAATCCCCAGCGTCTTGAAGAAGTCGTCGTCAGGAGAAAGCTTCTCTCGCGGCACCTTGAAGTGCGCCGCGGCCAGACTCAATATTTCGTCAAGCGTGTGCTCGGCAGTTGGCATTCTTTCCTCACCTAAACTCTTTGTCATTGCGAACCCAGCCGAAGGTCCGGTGCGGAATCTGCTTTCTACTCAGTACCAGGTACTCGGCGTTACCTACGGCAGATAAGGCTGCGCATCCGTACTCTCCACAAACTTCTTCAACCCAGCCTGTACCGCCGGACGCGCAAACAGCTCACAAAAAATGTCGATCTCTCGCCGCAGCTCCTCGTGCGGGATCGGCTTGATAAATTTCTTCGCCGCCGCCGCGGTCGTGCGGTCAAACTTTCCCAACTGCATGGCTGTAGCCCGCGCCGCCCGTAAAGCCTCGCCTTCGCCCACGACCTGGCTCACCAGCCCGATCTGCTGCGCCTTGGTCGCGTTTAAGCTTCGCCCCGTCAGCAACAGATCTCTCACCACAGCATTGCCCAAATCCCGCTTCAGTCGCGGAATCCCGCCAAACCCCGGAATCAACCCCAGCCTCAGTTCTGGAAAACAAAACCGCGCCATCTTGTCCGCGATGATCAAATCGCAAGCCAGCGCCAGCTCGAACCCTCCACCGAACGTCACTCCATGCACCGCCGCAATCGTTGTCAAAGGCGTCGGCATCAATCAGATTCAACACGCGGTGAATCCGCTCCAGAAAATCCCGCACACCTTTCACAGCTTCGGCTTTGTCCATGGTCTCGGACCGCCCGTACAACTCGCGCAAATCCGCCCCGGCGCAAAACCCGGCCTTCAACTCGCTATAAATAATGAGCGCATGCGCCCCTGCCTGCATATCCACCAAAGCCGCTGCAAATTTCTCCAACTCATCGAGCGAGGCCGACCCCAGCTCGTTGCAAGGCTCGCGGTGCAGCGCAAGCTCGATCACACCGTCGGCAACCCTCCAGGACAAAGCGCTCCCTGCGCGCTGATTCGCAAGCGCGTTCTCCTTCGTGCACCTTAATCTCCTTCGTAGTTCCCAGCATTCCGTCACCCTAACTAAACTGCCTGTTTAACCCGATACATCTCTTCAATCTCACCCTTCATCCGCGCCGCAATCGCGTCGCGTTTCAGCTTCCCGTTCACCGTCAGCATACCGCTCTCAATCGTGAAATGCATCCCTGCACACGATAAAACGCCCGCACCTGTTTGTAATGCGGAAATTCAGGATTCACCACATCCAGCGCCGCTTGCACATGCTCAACCGTTACGTTCCCGGTCACGATTGCCGTCAGGAATCCGCGCCCATCTCCCACCACGACTACTTGCTGCGCTTCCGGCAAATTCTTTGCAATCGCGCTCTCGATCGGTTCCGGCGAAATCTTGTGTCCCGATCCCAGCACAATCAGGTTCTTGATCCGCCCCGCAATCCGCCAGTTCCCCGCCACAGTTCACTTCACCCTGATCGCCGGTATGAAACCATCCGTCGCGCAGAGCCTCTTCCGTTTGCTCGGGCCGGTTCCAGTAACCCGGAAAAACATTCGGCCCGCGCACCAGTATCTCGTCAAGCTCGCCCAATTTCATCTCCATGCCCCGAATCGCCGGGCCCACGCGCCCCACCTCGACACGGTTCGGATCATCCATGGTGCAAATTGCCGTCGTCTCCGTCAGCCCGTAAACTTGCAGCACGCGAATTCCCAACATCATGAAATAGAGCTGAGTCTCCTCACTCAGCGGCGCCGACCCGCAAATCAACGCCTTCAGATTCCTCCCGATCATCTTCTTCCGGATCGCCGGAAACACCAGCGCATTCGCCAACCCCAGCCACATCGCGTCGCCCGACTCTCGGCTGCCCATCCTGCCTTCGCGCCCACGCACCTTTGGCCCGGGAATAAATCGCCTGGGCCATGCCGCCCGTCTTCCACAGTTGTTCATCCACCGCCCGCCGCATCCGCTCCAGCAACTGCGGCACATTCAGAGAAATAATCGGGAGCTACCACGCGCATGTCATTCGCGATCTTCGCCAGATCCATATTGATGGTGACCAGGCTCCGCCGCTTTAAGAAACGTAAGCAATGCGATCCAGGACGCCGCAAACGTAAAAGGCAAATAATGAAAGACACGATCCTGCCCGCCCTCGGACGACGAACCTGACATGAGCTGCTCTAATCGTTCCGCCGTTCGCTCCAGCATGAAACCGACATTCGCCGCCGTCAGTACCACTCCCTTGGCTTCGCCCGACGTACCCGACGTATAAATGATGGTTACCGGATCGTTCGTTCCCACCTGCGGCCGCTCCAACTGCACTCCGTCCGCGCCCTTAAAAATCTCGTCAAACAAAAACTGCGGCGGCGCTTCCCCCCAACTCTGCGCGATCCCATCCCGCAACGCCGCGTCCCCACAGCACACCAGCGACGGCGTGCAGTCCTTCATCATCGCGACCAACTCCGCCGGCGCCTGCCGCGAATACAGCGGCACCACGATCAGCCCTTCGGCCATCAGCGCCAGATCCATCGCCACCCACCGAATGCTGTTCGCCGCCAGCAACCCGCACCGGTCGCCCTTCTGCAAGCCTCTGGAGGCAATAAAAGTTCGCGCCTGGCGGACCAGTTCCAACAACTCGCCGCCGGTTACACCGGTGATTTCGCCGTCACGAATCTCGGCAAGAACCCGCGTGTCCGCAGCCCCCTGCAGTTGCGAAAATATTTCTCCGATGAATGGAATCACTGTGCTCAAAGTATGGATTGCGAGACCGCACTCAGATCTTCTTCGCGAACTTCGCCAGACTTCCTTAGTTGTAAGCCGCCATCAACTCCTCGCAGCCCTGTGCCCATCGGCGGCAAATAATCCTCCCAACTCCACTCGCCCCGGCGCGTCTCAAACTCCGGATACCTTCTCTGCACTTCCTCTTCAAAATACACACCCATGCGCGCCATCACTTTCAAATTTCTCACCACCGTCTGCGCAATCCCGCTGGCAATCGCCTCGCCCTCGGAACTCAGCTTTTCCAAAGCCACCAGCAGTTTCCCTTCAAGCTCGGGATCGTCCACCGTCATCAGCAAATCCTGATGTCCTCGCTCCCGCATCAAGTTCCGGATACGCTCATCCATCGTGATTCCCGCCGACGGCACCAGCGCCGGCATTGACGTCACAATCCCGTGATATCTCGACGAAGCCATCATGTGACACGCCCGCAAAACGCTCACCAGTTCATACATGTTGTACTCGTCCGAGGTCAGCACCGGCACGCCGCCCAGCTTTTCCGAAATGCGGTTCGCGGGACGCGCATCCAGCCGCTCGGTCGCCGCCAGAATCACGAAAACATTCGTCTTCCTGCGGAATGCGTCCACCGCATTCGCAATCGCCGTCCAATACTTCCGATACGCCTGCTCCGCCGCCGGCCCCGCCGTATGAAAATACGGACCGCGGTAGTGGCTGTCCTTGTATGCTCCGGCCAAACTGTGCAACGCAAGCTTCGCCACCGAAGCCTTCACCGGCCATTCAAACGGATTAATCGGGCACACCACCAGCACCGGCGTTCGCCCGTCCCAGCCCAGTTTCCTCAACACGCTCTGCCCGTACTCCGGCGGGCGGGGTTCGAATGTCCACGCAGTATCGGTCCCCAACTCCGTGGGCACACCCAGGTCACGCAATACTCCTCGCGACTCTTCATTGCGCGTAATTACAAATGAGTTCCTGCAATACCGACCGCACATTTTCGCCACCAGCGGATCCATGTGCCCCGCTTCGGCGCCATAGCCCACGGACAATTTATTCTGCGCCGCCGCAATTCCCAGCGATCCGATCATCATCGTCGTCAGTGCATTCGCGAACTTGCTCTTGAACATCGACCCTTCGCACGCCACCACTCCATCATGCTTCGGCACTTCATTCGCCAGAAATGGCGGAAAAATATCCGGCAGATGCACTTGCTTTGTGCCTTCGAAGTATCCCCGCGAAAAATCGAAGTTCTGGCTCATCACGCTGAACTCCACCCGCTCCGCGCCCAGAATGTGCCGGATCTGCCGCAGCATCTCTTCCACCCGCACATCCGATCCCATATTCCGCGTGCCGTTGTAGCCGGCAAACAAAAGCTTCAGCCGCTCGCCCGGCTTCCAGCGCTCGCCCACGCCCAGCATCCATCCTGCCTTGGCTCGCTCGATCGCACTGCTTACCCAGGCTTCCAGAATGAAGTCCATCATGCCGCTGTTCCTCCCGCCGCAGCCGGCCAGGGACGGTATCTGTACGCGAAATCATTCTCCCGGCTGAACTTCAATAGCGGATAGCAATACTGGGAGAATGGCACCGGCTTCTTCCCCAACTCCCTCGTCACCCGCGTATTGTCGAACACCGTGTTCCACACCAGATACGGCATGAACACCTTCATCAGCGACGCGCCTTTCCCAATCGCTCCCTTGCGGTTCGCCAGAAAATCCACCGATCCCGCAAACGGCCGCTCCACTACTGGCACAAACACCGGAGAGCGCTTATTCTGTGCTGCCGCCAAAGCGCTGGTGATCTCCCGAAACGTCTGCGACCCCACTCCCGACGAGAGATGATAAATGTCGTGCTCCGGACGCTCCTTCTGATGCAGCGTCGAAATCGCCTCCGCCACAAAATCCACATTCACAATGTCGATCTTGTCCGTCGGACGAAACGGCAGCACCGGAAGCCCGGCCAGAAAAACAAAGGCCTTGACCATGTCGAATTGAGTGGTCTCCGCATAGCGGCTGTCGCCGAGCACAATGCTCGGACGGAAAACCGTCTTCGGCGTCTCCGGTAGCAGTACCCACATCATGTGCTCGCAGAATTTCTTGGTCCGGGCATACGGATCATAATCCGACCGCTCCCAATCAATCGACCGGTCCTCCGTCACCACTTCATTCTGCCGTTTCCCCGCCACCGCCACCGTGCTGACCTGGCTGAAGCGCCTCAGCCCGTGATAATGCTCGGCGTGCCGCGCCAGCGTCAGCACTTCCAAAGTGCCCCGCAGATTCACATTCAGGCAACTCTTCTCGGATTTCCGATTGAGCGACGCCGCGCAGTGAATCACCGAATCCTGGTGTGAACCAGTCGGTCGTATTCATCGCGATCCAAGCCGAACCCGGGCTCCGTCAGGTCTCCACGGAACACGCGCACCCGCGTTTGCAGAAATTCATAAAACTGCGGAAACTCCAGATGCAATTGCAGTGCCTGCCACAGCCGCCCCTCGGCCTCGCTCACATCCCGCGCCCGCACCAGCACATTCAGCGCCGCGCCATGATCCCGCAGCAAATTCGCCGCCACATGCGCCCCGATGTATCCCGTCGATCCCGTCAGAAATATCGCCATTCACCAGTCCTGTTTCTTGTCGTTTCAGGTGCCCGTCTTCACCGTCTCCCCATTCAGCAAACTCCGCACCGGACGCGCCTCCAGCGGCCGGCCTTCGATCAAAGGATAAGTCCAGCGCCGCAAGCGCCGGAATATGCACATTGATCCAGTAATCCCACCAGTCGAGCATTCGCGCCTTATAACCAAATTCTTCCCGCTCCTCCTCCACCAGCGCGTGCGAAAGCTTCTCCACATTGTCCGCCGCGAAATCATGCTCGTTAAACAGGATGAAGGGCTCAAATAGCTCAATCAACTTCTCCACCCGCTCCAGATTTCTCTCCGTCTTCGCCAGCGGCGTTTTCTTCAGAGGGAGCGGCGACATGATTCGCTGAATCGACTTCACAATCGCCTTCTGCGCCGGCGCCGACATTCGCTGGTACCGCGTCTTCGACACCGGAATCGCATCAAACCGCAGCCGCAGCCATGATTCCAACCCTTCTTGCGCGCGGTAATGCTTGCGGTGCCCCAGCGACGTCAACTCGATCGACCGCCCCATGTCACAGGGATTCGTCACCGAAGTCGCCAACTGGTAAAGCGAATCATGCCGCCGTTCCACAATCGCCGCCGCAATCAGCGTCATCCCCGCGCACACCGCATCCACCGGAATAATGTCCAGCCGCTTGCTCTCGTTCGACGGCAACTGCCGGAAATACGTTCCCAACAAATAAGACAGCGACGCCGATGTATTGATCCCTTCATTCCACCCCAGAAACGGCTTCGCCACTGAGGTCTCCACAATCGCCGGACGCACCACCGCAATCGGCAACCCCGCTCCGTACTTCACAATCAGCGATTCCGCCAGGCTCTTGGTCAGCGTGTAAGTATTCGGCCAGCCCAACTCCTTCGCCCGCTGCGTCCCGGCTTCGGTCAAATATGTCTTCAACCACCGGATCCGGTTCTTGCGGATCTGATTCTCCAAAGCCGCGCCCTGCAGCCCCTTCGCCGCATGTTCCTTGGCCAGTGACTGCATCTTCAATCCGGCCGTAACTTCCGCGCCCTCAGCCTGCGCCTCGGCCTTCGCGATCACCTCATGCAGAGACGCGCCACTCCTGCTCCGCATCGAAGTTCGCCACGCGATGCGGCGTGTAATTTGGAATCAGCTTCTCCGTCACCCGCCCATCCCGCTCACCCGCCACATAACAGGTGGAAAGATGCAGCAGTCCCGCGTGATCTGTTCCCCGCACAAACTCCAGGATGTTCATCGCCGCATCCGTATTCGTCGCCAGCGCATCCCGCAAATCCGGATTGAAGTCCGTCAATCCCGAACTATTCACAATCAGGTCAAGATTCCTATGCAGTTGCCGCGCCACCTCCGCATCCAGACCCAGCCCCGGTTGCGTGACGTCTCCCTCGACCACTTCGACTTTGTCGCGCAGATACTCCGCAAACCCCGCTCCATACTTCTCAAACAGCGGATCAAAAACCGGCGATTCTTCCACAATCTTTTCAAACCGCCGTACCGCCGGATTCGACTTTTGCCGCCGGATCAGCAGATAAATCCGCCCGATCTTCGGCAAATCCATCAGCGTGTTCGCCAGCCAAACCTTCCCAATAAATCCAGTAACGCCGATCAGCATCACATGCTTGCCCCCCAGCGCACGCCGCACTGAGAATCCCGCAGCTTGTCGTTGTCCCTCGAAATGCACAATCGGACGTTCCTGCGTTGCCGGTTCCCTACCCGCCCCGATCACCGCCGCCCGCAGTTCCTCCAGCGTGATATCCAGTTGCCGCGCCAGCGTTTTCGGAGCTCGCCGCCCATCCGGACTCTGCTCCCGGATTAGCGCGAATCCTCCTCGCGGCCGGATCACTGGCTCCAGCAGCCTTCCCGTCGCCACACCATCGCGAAACTCCAGCCGGTTCGCCACTACCCGCTTCACCCCAAGATGCTGCGCCAGCGGCTTCATCACGTGTTCCAGCCCCTGACTCACCAGCACCACGTCCGCGCCCGCGCGCACCAGCCCCTGCACCCGCTCCACCCCGTGCGCTTTGAGCCGTGGTTTCAGTTTGTATTGGAAATATTCTTCGCCCAGCAGATCCAGCCGGTCGCGTGTCACACCTCGCAACCCCGTGTGAACCACGCGCGTTGCAAACTTACGGTTCGTCGAATACAGAAACGGACGCAGCGCCGCCATCACGAAGATCAGCCCCCGCCGCCACCACCGCTCGGCGAAGGTCTGCGCGTTCCAGGTAAAGAACGCCACCGGCTCCACCACCGTCAGGTCCAGCAGACTCCCCTCCACCCGCCAGTACACGGTGGGGGACACCCCCGCTGAGGCACCAGGCTTGTGGTTTGACGGTCCCAGTTGGTTTGACTGTTCCAAAATGTTCTTCGTCCCCACGATGGGCTTCCGCGCATCCGGGCACACGAATCTCCTATTGTAAACAATCCGCGGCGTCCGCGAAGCCTCGATCAGCCGGCTTGGCCGAAGATCAGAGTGTGGCCGTCCGGGTCCTCGACGCGGACTTCGCCTTTGGGCATGTACACGGGGTAGGTGATGGGCGAGACGCGGATTCCGGCCGCCCGCGAAAACCACGTGAATCACTCAGCCATCAATCCTCGCCTCCCGCAATTGCTTAACTGCAGTCTCGGAGCTGACCGGCGAGTAGTAAACCTCCTTGAAAGTGTAGGAACGGGCCTTCGCGGCGATGACCGGCATGATCTCGATGTGCCAGTGGTAGTCGTCGTCAATGGTCTTCCAATAACCCAGAGTCTTCGAGGGATGCAGGCTGTTGGGTGAGGTGTGCAGCACCAGATGGAAGCCTTCCGTGAGCACACGAACCCGCTGCAGCGTTCGGCGCAGCAGTGCCGCGAGGTTGGTCCGCAGCCCGGGCTTGGATAATCCCGTGCGCTCGAACGAGGCATCGTGGTTGCGGGGAATGATCCAGGTTTCGTAGGGCACGCGCGGCGCATAGGGTCCGAGGGCGACATAATCGCCGCGGGCCTCAATCACGCGCGAGGCCTGCCGCTCTTCCTGGGTGAGAATGTCGCAAAAGACACAGCGTTCTTTGCTTTGGAAATACTCGCGTCCGGCCCTCAGCTCGTAAAGCACGCGCCGGGGCACGAACATCGTGGCGGTGAGCTGCGACGTGGGATGAGCGAATTCCTGGCCGGCGTTGGGGCCATAATCCTTGAAGAGGCTGACGTACTTTACGCGCGGATCGCGCTTGAGATCCATGATGCGTTCGGCGGCAAGGCGCAGGAACAGCCCGATCTCTTCGTCGCTGGCCTGCCAGAGTTGGCGGTCATGCCTGGGATTCTCGACCAGCACTTCGTGAGCGCCCACTGAACTCATGCGGTCGTAGATTCCGTCGCCGCGGCGTCCGGGCTCGCCTTCAATGTGGTAGAGCGGTGTCGGGTGCACCACCGATTGCGCCGACCAACCCACCGTGCTGGGTACCGCGGCGATGAGTTGCGTAGCTGCGGGCGAATCTGGGCAAAAACGGCAGACGGTTTCAGGACGTGGCGCGCCTTCGGCGGGGTCATCTCCCGTCATGACCCAGGAGCGAGTAATGGGATCTTTGCGGAGTTCCATGTATCAGCTAAACATTGCGGGAGAACCTGCGTCAACTGCCATTTCCGCCAGCGCACCTCGAGCAGGGGAAGTCAAGCGTGAGGACTTGTTATAATCCGCGCAATCCCACTGTCCTGAATGAAGCGATGACTGAGCCGTCCACTCCGCTGATGCGGCAATACGCTGCCGTCAAGAAAGAACATCCCACCGCCTTGCTGTTCTTCCGCCTTGGGGACTTCTACGAGCTTTTCTTTGAGGATGCCATTGTTGCGTCCAAAGAGCTGCAGATCACGCTGACCTCACGCAATAAAGAGAAAGGCGTCGCCGTGCCCATGTGCGGAGTGCCGCACCACGCCTCGGAGGGCTACATCGGCAAGCTCATTCGCAAAGGCTTCAAGGTGGCCATCTGCGAACAAATGGAAGATGCGCGGCTGGCGAAGAAGTTGGTGCGGCGCGAAGTGACGCGGGTGGTCACGCCCGGGACGGCAGCCGATTCGTTACTGGGGTCGGAAGAAAACAATTTCCTGGCTGCCCTGGCTCAGGTTGGAGAGCGAGTGGGGTTTGCCGCCCTGGATCTTTCGACCGGGGAATTTCGCGCGACGGAGTTTTCCGGAGAAGGTGCTCTGCGGCGCGTACAAGAGGAACTCGAGCAGCTACGCCCGAAGGAGTTGCTATACGGGTCGGCGGCCCCGCTGTTCGACGCTAGAACCAGCCGAGCCTTGCTCACGCAGCCGTCGCCCGCCCAAGCGCCTCAGCCTCGGGCGCCTGGGCTCACGTGTGCCGAGACTCCGCTCGACGACTGGATTTTCGCGCCCGACCACGCAATTCCCCTGCTGGAAAATCATTTCGGAGTATTGTCGCTCGAGGGATTTGGCCTGGCGGGCCGTACCGCCGCGGCCGCCGCGGCGGGGGCGATTCTCTACTATGTGCGCTCGACCCAGCGCGGATCGCTCGACCACGTCGACCGTATCGGCTGGTACGAGCGGCAGAACTGCCTGGTGCTCGATGCAGTCACCGTCCGCAATCTCGAACTGATTGAGCCGCTGTTTGCCGGCACGGATGCGGGCGTCACCCTGTTTCGCTCGATCGATGCCGCGGTCACTCCCATGGGCAAGCGCCTGCTGCGCGCCTGGTTGCTGCGGCCATCGCTCGATCTTGCCGAAATCAGTGCCCGTCTCGATGCAGTGGAAGCCGGCGTGAAGAACACTATCGCGCGCGAAGAACTGCGCCGCGCGCTCGATGGCGTGCTCGATCTGGAGCGGCTTTTGAGCCGCGTGACCCTCGAAACTGCGAATCCGCGCGATGTGCTGGCGCTGGCAGCGTCGCTTGGCGAAGATTCCGGCCATCAAAGCCGCAGTGGGACGGTTATCGTCGGAGCGGCTGAGCACTCTGCATGGATCGCTCGACGAATTAGGCGACTTGCGCGACCGCATTGAAACAACGATCGTGCCGGAACCGCCGCTGACCTTCGCCGACGGCGGCGTGATCGCACCAGGCGTAGATCGCGATCTGGACGAGTTGCGCGAACTCTCCCGCAACAGCAAGCAGGTGCTGGCGCAGATCGAGCAGCGGGAACGCGGGCGCACGGGGATCAGTTCGCTCAAAGTAAAGTTCAATTCCATCTTCGGTTACTACATCGAAGTATCGAAGCCGAATCTGCACCTGGTCCCGCAGGATTACGAACGCAAACAAACTCTGGTAGGCGCGGAGCGCTTCACCACGCCCGAACTGAAAGAGTACGAAGCCAAGATTCTCGACGCGCAGGAAAAGATCGTCGAGATCGAGCGCCGCCTGTTCACCGAGTTGCGCACTGCAATCGCGTCCGAGGCGAAGCGAATCCGTCAGACCGCGCTGGCGCTGGCCGAGGTCGACGTGCTGGCTTCGCTCGCGCACATCGCGGCGCTGCGAAATTACTGCCGGCCGCAGTTCATACCTTCGGCGGACAAGGCTTCGGCAGAAGGTGAAGCTGGCGATCTTGAGATCGTCGAGGGCCGCCATCCGGTAATCGAGCAGCAGGAAATGGCTGGAGGCAGCGAGCGCTTCGTCCCCAACGATCTTTACCTGAATGCGACCACGCACACAATTCTGCTGCTGACCGGGCCGAACATGGGCGGCAAGTCCACTTACTTGCGCCAGACCGCGCTGATCGTGATTCTCGCGCAGATGGGTTCGTTCGTTCCCGGCGCGCTCCGCGCGGCTCAGCGTGGTCGACCGCGTCTTCACCCGCATCGGCGCCAGCGACAATCTGGCTCGCGGACGCTCGACTTTCATGGTCGAGATGACGGAAACGGCGGCGATTTTGCACACGGCAACGCCACGTTCGTTGATACTTCTAGACGAAGTAGGCCGCGGCACTTCGACTTACGACGGACTCGCGATTGCCTGGGCAGCCATTGAGTATCTGCACGCGCGCGTGCGAGCCAAGACGCTTTTCGCCACGCACTATTTCGAGCTGACGGAATTAGCCGAGCAGCTTTCGGGAGTGAAGAACTATCACGTCTCGGTAAAGGAAACCGGGGGCGGCATAGTTTTCTTGCGCAAGGTTGAGCCGGGAGCGGCCGACCGCAGCTACGGCATCGAAGTCGCCAAGCTGGCCGGCTTGCCGAATGAAGTGATCACGCGGGCGCGCGAAGTGCTGGCCGAGCACGAATCGGTCGAGCGGCTGGCGACGGATCATCTCTCGCCCGGAGCCACGCCTCCACCGACGCAGTTGACCATCTTCACGGCGCTGTCGCAACCGGTCCTGGAAAAGCTGCGCGAAGTAGACTTGAACCGGCTCACGCCTCTGGAGGCGCTGAATCTGCTGGCGGAGTTGAAAAAAGAAATCTAACCGCATACGACACAGGATATAGAGGTCGGAAATTTCATTGGATGAACGCTCAACGAAAGACGCAACGGATTCCGGAGATCGGCCAGCTCCTGATCGTCGGTTTCGACGGCACAGAGATGACGCCGAGGCTCAGCTTCCCTGCTCAGGCGACTGCAGCCGGCGGGCGTGATCCTGTTCGCGCGAAACATAAAGACTGCCGAGCAGACCTGGCGACTGCTGCGCGACTGCCAGAAGTGCGTTTCGACGCCCCTGTTTACCTGCGTCGATCTCGAAGGCGGAAGCGTTGACCGCTTTCGCGAAGTGCTCGAACCAGCGCCCTCAGCCGCGGAAGTCTTCGCCACCGGCGACCGCAGACTCTTCCGCAAGCATGGACAGGTGATCGGAGAGAACTGCCGCGCCCTGCGGCTTCAACGTTGACTTCGCGCCCGTGCTAGACCTGGCATTCGAAGCCTCCCGCTCCGTGCTGGGTTCCCGAGTGGTCTCGACGAACCCGCGCGAAACAGCCGCCTATGCGCGCGAGTTTCTCGCCGGGCTGCGCACTGCGGGCGTGTTGGGATGCGGCAAGCATTTTCCCGGCCTCGGAGAGGGCAAGCTCGACAGCCATCACGGCCTGCCGGTGATCGAGAAGCCGCTGAAAAAACTTTTGACCGAAGACCTGCTCCCTTACCGCATGCTCCGTGCGCAAATGCCCATGGTAATGATCGCGCACGCCGCGTATCCGCAGGTCACGCACGATCACAACTCCCGCATCGCTCTCGAAGATGTGGATTACAGATATCCTTGCGCAAACGCATCGGCTACCGCAATCTGATCGTGTCGGACGACCTCGAAATGGGCGGAGTCTTGGCGGCGGCGCCAGTAGGGCAAGCTGCGGTCGAGCACATCCGCGCCGGCGGAGATTTGCTCCTGATCTGCCATCGCGAAGACTACGTTACGCAAGCTCACGAAGAGTTATTAAAGACGATGGAGCGCGACTCGAAGTTCTCCAGGCGCGTCGAAGAAGCGACGCGACGAGTGCTGGCGTTCAAGAGAAAATCAGCGAAGATATTGCGCAAGGCGAAGTCGCCTTCTGCCGCAACCATCGAAAAGCTCTCTCGCAAGCTATGGGAATTCGGCGAGCAAGTGCGCCTGGAAGCTCTGAATCGTGCGGAGAACGATAGCGAGCAAAGCGCCCGGCCCCCACGAACATGAAGAGGAAGAGAGAAATGATTGTGGCCGGAGTGATGAGCGGCACCTCCGCCGATGGCATCGACGTGGCACTCGTGCGCTTGGGCGAGCGCCGCCGCGACGGCTTCGAATTGCTCGGGCACGCCGAATATCCCTACCCCAAGAAGGTCCGCGCTGCCGTGCTGGCCGCGATGAACGCTTCGCAAGCCAGCGTGGCCGATCTCTCCCGGCTAAACTTCCTGCTGGGCGAACTTTATTCCGAAGCCGTGCTCGCCACCGAGCGCAGTTCCGCGTCAAAGTAGATCTGGTCGGCTGCCACGGGCAAACGCTCTATCATCAAGGCGAGCCGCAGCGCTTTCTCGGGCGCAAGCTGGCAGCCACCTGGCAGACCGGAGAGGCGGCGATCATCGCCGCGAAAGTCGGCGTGCCGGTGGTTTCAGATTTTCGTCCGGCAGATATCGCGGCAGGCGGCAAAGGCGCGCCGCTGGTTCCCTTCCTCGATTACATGTTGTTCCGCGAGGCGCGCCGTAGGAAGGATCGTGCAAAACATCGGTGGCATTGCAAACCTTACCGCTATCCCAGCGGGCGCGACTGCCAGCGATGTGATTGCCTTCGATACCGGCCCCGGCAACATGGTGATCGACGCCGTCACCGAGAAGCTGCTTCGCAAAGCCGTTCGATCGCGGCGGCAGAATCGCAGCTTCCGGGAAGGTGCTCGATAACATCATCCGCAAAACCCTACAGCGCGCTTTTCTTCAAGAAACAGCCTCCCAAGACCGCAGGGCGCGAGGAATTCGGCCGCGACTTTGTGCGAGACTTTCTACGAAGTTGCAAAGGTTGCCAAAAGCAAGATGTCGTGGCCACCGCCACAGCGCTGACCGCGAAATCGATCGCAGATGCGGTGCGGCGTTTCGTCGTAAGGAACCCAAACTCCGCGCGGAAGCAGGCGTTTCATGAAATGATTCTTTCCGGTGGCGGAGCGAAGAACTCCACGCTCGTGGCCATGCTAACAAGCGAACTCGCGCCACTCGGACTGCGTCTGCGATTCTCCGACGAATTTGGCCTGCCCTCGGCGGCAAAAGAGGCTGTGGCCTTCGCGGTTCTGGCGCACGAAACCTGGCACCGGCGGGCGTCCAACGTTCCTTCGGCAACGGGGGCAAGGCGCGCCGCAGTGCTTGGTAAGATTTCGTATCCTTAAGGCTTCTATGCCCGTTTATATTTCAATGCTTCGCGGAATCAACGTTGGCGGACACAAGCGGATCAAGATGGACAAACTGCGTGCGTCGTTCGAGGCGCTGGGGTTCGAGCAAGTCGAGACTTACATCCAGAGTGGAAATGCAGTCTTCAAGACCAAAAAGACTTCTACCTCCGTCTTGTCGAGGAAAATCGAAGAGAAGATCCTCAGCGATTTTGGTTTTTCGGTCTCTGTCATCTCACGAAGCAGCGACGAAATGGCCGAGGACGATTGAAAGTAACCCGTTCCTGAAGGAGAGCGGAATCGACCAGGAAAAACTCCACGTCATGTTCCTCTCCGAGGCTCCAGCGCCGGCCGCTCTGAAAAAGCTGTCAGACCTGACCGCGGCGCCGAACCAGTGTCGCTCTGTGGACAGAGAGATCTACTTCTACCTCCCGAACGGAGTTTCCCAAAGTGTTCTGATGAAGAGTCCCGTTGACCGAATCTTGGCGGTCGTCACAACTACACGCAATTGGAGAACCGTAAACAGCCTCCACCAGATGTGCCGGGACTGCCGCTGATGCGCCGGGCTTCGCCACTTATCGCCTCGCTCGGGTTAACTCTCTCCCTGCTCTCCTGCTCCAGCAAGCCCGATCCCAACACTCTGGTGATGATCATCGAATCGAGTCCGACAAATCTTGACCCGCGCGTAGGCCAGGATGCGCAGTCGCAGCGTATCTACAATCTGATCTTCGACGACCTGCTCTCTCGCGGCAACAACCTGGACGTGGCGCCGGGACTCGCCGAGCGCTGGGAAATTCCCGATCCGCTGACTTACGTCTTTCACCTGCATCACGGCGTAAAGTTTCATGACGGGCGTCCGCTTACCTCGCGCGACGTGAAGTGGACCTTCGATTCCCTGCTTCAAGGCAAAGTTCGGAGTACGAAGACGGCGGCCTATCGCTTCGTCGATCGCATCGACACACCCGATGACTTCACTGTGACCTTCCACATGAAGGAGCCGGACGCGGCACTGCTCTGGAATATCTCCGATAACGCGATCGGGATTGTGCCCTACGGCAGCGGCGATGAAATGACAGCGCATCCGATCGGTTCCGGGCCGTTCAAGTTCGTGAGCGCCGAGACCGACAAGGAAGTAGTCATCGAACGCAACGGCGACTACTGGGGCGAGAAGTCGAAGCTGGCTCGCGTGCGCTTCGCAGTCGTCCCCGACGCCACCACCCAAGCCCTCGAACTGCGCAAAGGGAGTGGCGACCTCATCATCAATGCGTCGTTCCCGCCCGATACTGTTCTGACTTTAGAGCGGGAACCATTCCTCGCCGTCGAATCCGCCCCCGGAACTGTGTTGGCTTACTTGGGATTCAATCTGCGCGATCCGATCCTAAAAGACGTGCGTGTGCGCCAGGCCATCGCCTACGCTCTCGATCGCCGCCCGATGATCGAGTATCTGTGGCGCAGCGAGGCGCAACCGGCACGCAGCGTACTTCCGCCGCAAAGTTGGGCTTTCAACGGCAACGTGCCGCTATACGATCACGACCCCGGCAAAGCGGAGAAGCTACTCGACGACGCCGGTTATCCCGCCGTGAACGGCGTCCGCTTCCACATCACCATGAAGACGTCCATCAATGAGAACACTCGCCTCATGGCGGCCGTGATGCAGGAGCAGTTGCGCGAGGTCGGGATCGCGCTCGACATTCGCAGCTTCGAGTTCGGCACGTTCTTCTCCGACGTTACTCACGGGGCGTTCCAGCTCTACGGGCTGCGCTGGATCGGAGGCAACGAAGATCCCGATATCTTCACTTTGTGTTTTCACTCATCGCGCTTTCCGCCGAACGGCGCGAACCGCGGCTATTACTCGAATCCCAAGGTGGATGCGCTGATCGATCAAGCCCGCCGCGAGGTCGATCCCGCCGTGCGCAAGCCGATCTATGCCGAACTTCAGCGCATCTTGGCGGAAGAGTTGCCTTACATTGATCTGTGGTATCTCGATAACGTTCTCGTCCACAACAAGCGCGTGACGAATCTGAAGTTGAACCCGGCGGGCAACTACGATTTTCTGCGCACCGCGGAGCTGGCAAAGTGACGGCAATCGACGAATGGCTGCCGCAGTATCAGGTCAGCGCCAGCTATTCGATTCTCGTCCACGCTTCGGCTGAGAAAACCTACGCCGCCCTGAAGCACGCCAATTTCTCGGACCTTCCCATCGTTCGGGGCCTCATGCGCCTGCGCGGATATCGCATCGGCCGCGGCCAAACCCCGGACGCCAAAGCGCAGGGCGGCGTGCGCGGTTCCTTTGTCGAACTAGCAGAAGTCCCACCGCGCGAGGTGCTGCTGGGCATCGCAGGCCGCTTCTGGAGGCCCGACGGCGGAATCGTCCGCGGTGTCACCGCTGCGGAGTTCGCGAATTTTCACCGCGAAGGCTCTGCCAAGGCTGTTTGGAGCTTCTCACTCACGCCCGCGGATGAGGGCACGCGGCTTACCACCGAAACGCGGGTGCAGACCTTTGGCCGTTCCGCAACCTTGAAGTTTCGAGCGTACTGGCTCTTCGTCAGTCCTTTTTCCGGGGTGATCCGCAAGGCCATGCTGCGCGAGGTTAAACGAGTGGCGGAACAGCCCGCCTGAATTCGCGTGTTACCATCGAAGTTTGGCGTAGGCCGGCGTCTCGCGGCTTCGCCGCAACCCATGCGGATTCTCTTCATCGGCGACATTTTCGGACGGCCGGGACGAACCATCGTCAAAGACCGGCTGCCGGGCATCGTTCGCGACCACGCCATCGACCTCATCATCGCCAACGGAGAGAACTCGGCGGCAGGTTTCGGCATTACTCCCGCGCTCGCCGAGGAACTGTTCGAGCTGAATATCGACGTAATCACCACCGGCAACCATGTCTGGGACAAACGCGAAATCCTCGATTACTTCCAGATGGTCGAAGGCAATGGCCACGGTCCACAGCGCCGCGTTCTTCGTCCCGCGAATTATCCGGCAGACATGCCCGGCTGGGGCCTGTATCAGGGTCATAAGGCCAAAATCCCTTACGCGGTGATCAACCTGCAGGGACGCGTGTTCATGGCGTCGAACGACGATCCCTTTCGCATCGCCGACCAACTCTTAAAGAAAGTCGACGCGAAGATAATTTTCGTGGATTTTCACGCCGAGGCAACTTCGGAAAAGATTTCTCTGGGCTGGTATCTCGACGGGCGCGTCACGGCAGTCGTAGGCACGCACACCCACGTACCCACAGCCGATGAGCGCGTTCTTCCCCAGGGAACGGCCTACGTCACCGACGTCGGCATGACCGGCCCTTATGACGGCGTGATCGGCGTGAAGAAAGAACTCGTGGTCAACAAGTTCCTCAACGGCATGCCGGTGCGCTTCGAGCCAGCCACGGGCGATGTCCGCCTGTGCGCGGTGATCATTGACTGCGACGAGAAGACCGGCAAGGCGCGGAATATCGAGCGCCTGATGCTGAGCTAAACGGGATAAGCAATTCCAAGATTCTTTGCAAACATTCATGCGTCCCGTCATCCAAGTTTCCGCAGTCCGCAAAACCTACGGTTCCACGTTGGCGGTCGACGAAGTATCGTTCGAGGTCAACCAAGGCGAGATCTTTGGTTTGATCGGGCCCAACGGCGCGGGAAAGACCACTACGATGGAGTGCATCGAGGGTCTGCGCACGCCCGATCGGGGCACCATCTCGGTACTGGGTCTTGATCCCTTCAAAGACGTATACAAGCTGCAAGAGCGGATCGGAGTTCAGCTCCAGCAGGCGCAGCTGCAGAAGCGGATCAAAGTGTGGGAGGCGGTCGACCTTTGGGCTTCTCTTTACCAGAAGGATGCAATCGACGGCGAGCGATTGCTCGAACAACTCGGGCTTAGCGACAAGCGAAATGCCTGGTTTATGACCCTCTCGGGCGGCCAAAAGCAACGGCTGTTCATTGCGCTTGCGCTGATCAACGATCCCGAACTGGTGTTTCTCGACGAGCTGACCACCGGGCTGGACCCGCAGGCGCGCCGCGCCATCTGGGAACTCGTGCGCGGCATCCGCGAGCGCGGCAAGACGGTTTTCCTGACCACTCATCTCATGGAGGAGGCTGAACGGTTGTGCGACCGGGTAGCGATCATCGAACACGGACGCATCATCGACATCGACACGCCGCAGAGCCTCGTGAACCGGCACTGCCCTGAGCGAACAGTCATCCTCGCCACTGACGACCTAACTGCTGTAGAGCGCTTTCGAACCATCCCGCGAGTCGAGGCGGTAATCTGCAGCGACTCGCAGTTCACGATTCGGGGCCGAGGCGACGATCTCGTCACCGAGGTGATTCATTGTCTCTCCGAGAATCGCATCCGGGTCACGGACTTCCGCACGATTCTCCCCAACCTTGAGGATGTCTTTCTCAAACTAACCGGTCACTCGATTCGCGACTAAGGCTTGATCAATGATGCTGCGTGGACTCTGGAAATTGACCTGGATCGAGATCAAGATATTCCTGCGCGAGCCGCTTGGGGCGTTCGGGACGATCGGTATCCCCGTTTTGGTGTTCGTCGTAGCCGGTCGGATAGTCGGCCACAGCCTCGGACCGGCCTCACTCCCCGCCAGCAGTTTTATCGCCGTCGGTCTACCGGTACTCGCTTCGGTCCTGATCGCCATCAGCGCCGTGCTGTCGCTGGTCACCATCATTTCGATCTACCGCGAGGGGGGCATTCTCAAACGGCTCCGCGCCACTCCGCTGCGCCCCCAGACCATTCTCACTGCCCACGTGCTCGTCAAGCTGCTGCTCACCGCGGCTACGCTGGCCTTAATGGTGCTCGCCGGCAAACGCTACTATCCGGTCGGAATTCATGTTCCGCTGCTCGGCTTTACGATGGCGCTTCTGATAAGCACCTGCAGCATCCTGTCGATCGGTTTTCTCATCGCCAGCATCGTTCCCACGGCGCGCTTTGCGCAGCCGATCGGCGCCGTCATCATGTACCCGATGATCGCTGTCTCGGGACTCTTCGTGCCGGTTGCATCGCTGCCGCCAGCAGCTCCAGGCAGTGGCCAGAGTTGTGCCGCTAACCTACACGGTGTCACTGCTCGAAGGGATTTGGAAGGGCGACGCGTGGTCGGCTCACATGGGCGACGTAGCGGCACTGGCCGTGGTCTTTATCGTGTGCACGGCGCTCTCGGCGAAGGTGTTTCGTGGGAGTAACGGATTTATCGACGCCCTCGAAATCTTCAACTGGTCGACTGGCGTGAGTGACGGAGTAGTATCGCCAAACTCCTTTCCTTTAACATTCTGCAAGAAAGCCCCGCTTCCCCGTTCTCAGAATGCTGTCTGCTTCGTCTCCCTCACCCGTTTAGACCGAAGGTACGCGCACTACTAGCTATTCGCAGGGAGCAGGCGGCAGGTTAAAATCGAAACGAATGCGGCGTTTGCGGTCCACTCTGGCGGTGTGTCTGCTGGCAGGAATGCCGGGCCTTCCGGCGTTTGCCGGGAACGATGCGCCCGCCGACACTCCGAAAATCTCTTGCGGCAGCGGCGAGCCCGGCGCCATCAACTGCGTTCCCTCCAAGGAGGATCTCAAGCAAGCTCGCAGCGCCTATAACCAAGCCGTGAAACTTCAGGATCGCAAACATCTGGAAGAGTCCTTTGCCAAGTTCGACCGGGCCTCGCGGCTGGTTCCGCGGGACCCGCGATTCCTCTCCGCGCGGGAGATGACGAAGGCGCAGTTGGTGTTTCAGCACACCGAGCGAGGCGATGCATTCCTCGCCGACGCCCAGCGCGAGCACGCCGCAGCCGAGTTTCGAGCCGCGCTCGAACTTGATCCTGACAACGCCTACACCCAGCAGCGCCTCGCCGATTCGCTGCGCGACCCCTCGGCGCCCGCCATCGGCGGAATGGCGGCGCTGCTCGCCGATTCCAGCGAGATCCATCTTCAACCGAACTCCGAGCAGGCCACGTTTCACTACCGCGGCGATGTGCGCGGCTTGTTCACCGAACTGGCCTCGGCCTACGGCATGACTGCTGAATTTGACGATTCGGTGCAATCCAAGGCGGTGCGTTTCTTCGTCGACGATGTTGACTTCTTCACCGCCCTCCGCCTGGCATGTCGCGTCAGCAAGACCATGTGGACCGCGCTCGACGCCCACCAGTTGCTGATCGCGGCGGATAGTCCGGAAAATCACAAACAGTTTGACCGCATGTCGCTCGTGACCTTTACCGTGCCCGGAGCGACCACGCCGCAGCAGGCCACCGAACTGGTCACTTCCCTGCGCAACATTTGCGACTTCCAGAAAATAACTTCAGGACAAGATCGGGACCGTCGAAGTGCGCGCCCCGCAGGCCACGCTCGCGGCTTGCACGAAGTTGCTGCGCCAATTGACCAGCGATCGCCCGCAGGTGTCGCTCGATGTTCAGGTCTACCAGATCAGTCACACCTTCACCCGCGAAATCGGCATGCACATTCCGGACACTTTCAACATGTTCAACATCCCGGTGGCAGCTCTGGCGGCGCTGGGCGGGCAGAGCATTACGTCGCTCGTCAATCAACTGATTTCTTCCGGAGGCATCAACGCCGCAGGAAGTTCGGCTCTGTCCGGGCTTCTCGCGCAACTGCAAAACCAGACTAGTGGCCCCTTTTAGCCAGCCTCTGGCTACCTTCGGCAACGGCCTCACTTTCTCCGGAGTGAGCCTCGATCACCTTACGACTGCTCTTTCCCTCAATGAGTCGTGGTCACGCAGCCTCAGCCACGTTACTCTGCGTGCCAGCCAGGGCAACGATGCCACCTTCCATCTGGGAGAGCGTTATCCCATCCTGAACGGAACCTACGCGCCCATTTTTAACTCGTCGGCAATCTCCGCCGTGCTGGGCAATCAGAGCTACGTCCCTCCGTTTCCCTCTGTCAGTTACGAGGATCTTGGCCTCAGCCTCAAGGCCAAGCCCGCCATCCACGGCAATGGAGATGTGAGCCTGACCCTCGAACTGCAAGTGCGCTCGCTGACCGGGCAGAGCGCGAATGGTGTGCCCGTACTTTCCAACGAGGAATACAAGGGGAGCATAAGGCTGCGCGATGGCGAGCCAGCCGTGATAGCGGGAGAGATCACCACCAACGATCAGCGTTCGATGAGCGGCATCCCGGGAATTGCAGCCATTCCCGGCCTTAACTGGGCCGCGACCGATAACACCCGCATGAAAGAGGATGACGAATTGCTGATCGTCATCACGCCGCACGTAACGGCCAGCCGCGACCTGGCCACGGATGAGATCTGGGTGAGCGAGAAGTAAGAAGCCGGAAACCCGCCTTACTTCCCTGGCTTCGCGGCAAACTCCACCAGACCCTTTAGCGTGTCTGCCGGAACGCTGGCCACATTTCCGATGCTGCGACCGTTGATAAAAAGGGTAGGTGTGCCCGTCACGTTGACCGATTTCCCAAGCGCCATGGAGGCGTCCACATGCGCCGTAGCTACGGGAGTGCTGGCGCACGTTGCAATGTCCGCGCCTTTCACGCCCGCGCCATCGGCCAGCGCGGTCAACTTTTCATCCGCGTTTTCGGCCGTGATGTCGCCTTGCGTCTCGTAGGTCTTGGCGATGAACTTCCAGAACGCATCGTTCGACGCCCGCCCAACACAGTCGGCATAAGCGGCTCCTTTTGCCGCCCAGTTGTGCATCTCCAGGGGAAAGTTCTGAAAGACGAAGCGTGCATTGGGTTCAGCCGCGATGAGCGCCTCGATCGCGGGTTGCGCTGCCTTGCAGGCAGGACACTGCAAATCGCCGAACTCCACAATCGTAACCGGCGCGTCTTTCGGTCCACGCGACGGGCCGCTAATGCCCTTCTCCAGAGTCTTCTTCGCCGAATCGAAGGGCTTCGCGCCGAACGGAATAATGTCGCCCACAACGGCATGTTGGCCATCCGCCGTGACGTAAAACCGGCTGAGTTGCTGGCCCTGGGGCGTGGCCAGAATCACGTCCACTTGGGCTAAACCCGGCGCCGGCGCGGGCTTGATGCTGGAAATCTTCCAACTCACCTGCGCTTCATACCCAAAGGTCTGCTGCAGAAAGGAGTCGACAGTGGCTTCCGAAGGAAGGCTGACGGCCGCTCCCGAGGCTGGCTTGTCTGCGGGCTTCGCAGTTGCCGGGGTTTGCGGTGCGGCCAGACTGCCCGTCAGCAGGAGAACAAGAATCAGATTAATAAAACTGCGCATGATTTCCTTTCACTTCAGTAACTATTGTAGAGCAGGATATGCTGCGATTCTTCGAAGAACCCTTTCAAACCTCGCTCTTCGCAGCGATGGGAAAACGGCGGCCGTAGCCGAAGGCCTTGGCCGAAATCTTGATGCCCGGGGCCGCCTGCTGGCGCTTGTATTCGGCGCGGTCCACCATTCGGACTACGCGCCGCACCACCTCGAGGTCAAAGCCGTGATCGGCGGCAATCTGCTCGGCTGAGTGTGCGGCTTCCACGTAATCTTCGAGCACCGCGTCCAGAATCTCGTAGGGCGGCAGCGAGTCGCTGTCTTTCTGGTTGGGCCGCAACTCCGCCGATGGCGGCTTCTCCAGCGTAGCCTCGGGAATTACCGGGCGGCGCGAATTCACGTAATGGCTCAGCCGGTAGACCAGCGTCTTCGGCACATCCGAGATCACCGCCAGGCCGCCCACCATGTCTCCGTAAAGTGTACAGTAGCCCACGCCCAGTTCACTCTTGTTGCCCGTAGAAAGCACGATGGCGCCAAACTTATTAGACAGCGCCATCAGCAGCGTGCCCCGCGCGCGCGACTGAATATTCTCCTCAGTGACATCTTCTTTCCGTCCCGCAAAAACTTCCTGCAAGGTCTGCCGGTAGGCTTCAAATACGCGATTGATCGAGAGCAACTCGAAGCGGATGCCGAGATTCTTCGCCAGCGCGCGGGCATCGTCGATCGATCCCGGAGAAGAGTACGGACCCGGCATGCCGACTCCGATCACATTCTCCGGTCCGACCGCGTCGGCGGCGATTACGGCTGTAAGCGCTGAATCAATGCCTCCGCTCAGGCCGATGATCGCTTGTTGGAATCCGCATTTGCGCATGTAGTCGCGCGTGCCGAGTACCAGCGCGGCGTACACGCTGGCTTCCTCGCCTTCGATCTGATCATGAAGATCGCCGGTGAGCGTTTTGGAATCGAAGTAGATGAGATCTTCTTCGAACGAGCTTCCCTGCGCGATGATGTTCCCTTCCGCGTTGAGTACGATGCTGGAGCCGTCGAAGACCAGGCTGTCATTGCCTCCGACTTGATTGACCAGCGCGACCGGAACCTTGTGATGGCGCGCGATCGCGACGAGCATGTCGCGGCGCAGCTCGCGCTTGCCAATCCAGAAGGGCGAGGAGGAGATGTTGAGCACGAAGTTTCCGCCGGCGCGGATCAGCGTTTCGATGGGATCGACCGTGTACAGGCGCTTGGGCCAGAACAACTTGTCGTTCCAGGCATCTTCGCAAA
Source organism: uncultured Acidobacteriaceae bacterium (assembly GCA_963850805.1). Classification (GTDB taxonomy): domain Bacteria; phylum Acidobacteriota; class Terriglobia; order Terriglobales; family Acidobacteriaceae; genus Sulfotelmatobacter. The sequence goes on from CAWKNF010000017.1 coordinate 92,288, forward strand.
TCGTGAGCGCCATGCGGTTGCCGCAGAAGGAAAACAAGTCCTGACTCTTCGCTGGAGCGAAGTTGCGCATCTCGTCGAAGACGTCGTAGGTGGGCAACAGCATCTTCGACTGCAGGAAGGCGACTTTGCCGTCCTGCAAGAGCGCGGCGGAATTCATGGCCGATTTGCCGGTTTCTGAGTCCGCGGGAGTCACTAACCCGCAGATGACGGCGATGCCGCTGGTTTCGGCGGCAATCTGCTCGACGGTCTCGCGATTGCGCGCGACAAAAGATGGCCGCTCGACCAGATCGCGGGGCGGATATCCGCACACCGACAACTCAGGAAATAGAATCAGCCCCGCGCCGCTGGCTTGCGCGCGCCGGGAATAGTCGACGATCTTGGCCGCGTTGCCGGAGAAATCTCCGACCGTGGGGTTGATTTGGCCGAGCGCAATCTTCACATATTTAGTGTAAAGCAGGCGCACGGGCTCCAGCTTTCGGGACCTCGCCACGCGCTCTGTTCCAGATCAAAAAAAAACGCGGATCAAAACTGGCAAAATATCTGGAATCAGTGGGTTACAGCTATCGAGCCTGTGTCGAATCTGGCTAAAATATTGAAAACAAGAAACTTACTCGCAAAATATTCCATTCACAGGACTTAGCCCGTGTTCGTTTGGCTAAGTTCCGCGGAATCAGTCGCCCGTTCGCAAAATATTGGATTTGCGGGAGTTATCTCATTGCTATTCTAATGTCAAAGAGCCAATGCGCATAGAGATAGGGTTTCAGCTTTGGGGATCGAAGTCAAGGGAATTTGTGGGGATCAGCGCGATAAAGGATGCGAGGCAAATTGTCGGGGTCGAGACAATGAGGTCGTGATTGACCGCAGAATCGGGCATGAACCGCAGGTGCCGTCGCTACCGCGACTCGCTTCCTCTCGCTTCGATTGCTCCCGCACTCACGCCCGGAGCTAGTGAATGCTGTCGCTTTGCGACTCTTGTGTGGAGTCTTCTGCGGCGGCGCTGCCAGGGTCCGAGGGCGAAGGGCTGGCGGGCTCGGGGACGGGCGCCTTCAGACACGAATCCACCGCTTCCGACATGTTTTGGGTTTCCTTCTCTTTTACACCTAACCAGGCGTTGAACGTGGCTTTCTCCTTGGCTACACCCTCGAGGTTGCGGCCGATGCGCGCCGTATAGTGGGCTTGGATGCTCTCCAGTTCGGCCTGGATTTGGACAATCTCCTCGGCCTTGCGCGCCCACTCTGCCTCGACCTGTTTCCTCTGGTCGGCCTCATGGCAATCCAAAGCTTCCTGGCGCGCCTTGGCGTCGTGCTGCAACTGGTCGAGAGAGATCTCGGCGGCATCGAGAGCCATAAGCACGGCAGCTCGCTTCATCTCCTGCGATAATCCGCGGATGTGCTGGCTGTGAAGCATCTCAACCACCTTGGTGATGCTGTACCCCTTCCGCGGGTTAATGATGCCGGCGGCGCGGTAAATTTCTTCCATGGGCAACAGTTCGACCTGAAAGCCGGGGACCTCTCGCGCAGAAGGCGAAGGCTTTTCCGTGGCTTGAGTGAGTTGCGGCATGAGATTCTCCTTATGGCTTTTGCCGTTGCTGCGTGCCGGGCCGCGGGCTTCGCCGTTTCCGGCGCCGCCTGCGCTAAAGCTCTCCTGCTTATTGCGCCAGGGCGCCATTTCGAGCCATTTACGTTGCATAGGTTTCCTTTCCTCGCCGGTTTCTTTTGGACGGCCGTTTGGTTCGAAGTTGAGACCGTCGAAGAGCATCTACATTTTCAAGCTGCGAAGTACTAAGCCGATCTCCGCGGTCGACTGCGGCGACTTCGCGTGACGTCGTTGTGGTTGAGGTTGCGATGCGTGCGATTGGCACGTTTCCCTCTTCCTCTTCCTCTGTTCACTTTCACTGTCTCTTCTGCTTTCCGCCCGGCTGGGGGAATTTCCATGGGTTTGTCTGCTCGCGGCATCGGCAGGCTCTGGATTTTGGCGCTCGGAACCGGAAGAGCGCTGTTTCGCGAGTTTTCCTGCGCGTGGGACGTCCGTGGGGACAGGCCGTTCGGCAGCGGAACTCTTGGCGGCATCCCGCTGAATGCCTACCAGATATTCCCAGCCCTCGCGGCGGCAGTACTTGGCGGTGCCGGAGAACTGCTCGAAGCGCCACTCGAATTCTGAGCTTTGATCCCACGCTCGATTGCCGTCTTGATCCGTATACATGCCCCGCCGGCAGACTTGTCTTCCATGCGCGCGGGAACTGTGTGCGACGTTCCATCTCGGTCATCCCACGACGCTTCCACCAGCGTCATCACCGGCTTCCGAAGCTCGGGAACAGCAGCGCTCATGCCAGATCTATCGGCAAGAAGTTGAATTAGTTCAGAGAGTGGGTTGCGGGTTCTAGTTTGGGTCGTCGGAATATTTTCCCGTTCTGGTCACACTTCTCGCGCAGGTGCCGTCGCTGCGGGACCCAGCACGCCATTCTGTTTGATGCGACTCGCGCAGTTCTAATCGCCGCCGACGGGAAAGACCGTATGCTTGGGCGCGGGCACGGGCGCGTCGCCTTTCTGGTCGCGCCAGAGAACTTCATTCAGGCTTCGCGGCTCCGGCCGCGTCGGGGCGGGAGAAATCCATCTTGGCCGATTCATTTGCGCCGGGGCGTCGCGCTTGTTGGTTTCGTAGATCAGGCCGTTCTTGAGGTTGCGATAGTCCGCTTTGAATGCTGGCTGGTCGCCCTTGCCGGAAAACATTGGTCCCATCGCCGGGGCGTAGGCGTCGTTCTGGTTCATGGGCGGCAGCCCGAGCAGCATCTCCATGGTGTGAATCATGTTGACCGTGGTGTAGAAGCGGTGATCGACGTAGGGCTCGGCCGCCGTTCCCGGCGAATATTTGCTGACCACGAACGCGATCGATCGATGGGCATCGATATGGTCGCCGCCGTCCTGCGCGTCGTCTTCGAGGACGAAGATCGCGGTGTCATCCCAGTAGGGACTGTGCGAGACGGCGTCGACGACGCGGCCCAAGAGCCAGATCATTGTCGGCCACCGAGGCCGCCGGGCGCGGGCGATCCGGGCCGCGTGCCTCCAGTGTGATCGTCGGGAAGATAGAGCAGGACAAATGCCGGCAACTGGAACTCGGCGCTTTCGTTCGACTTCGCGGGCGCGCGTGTAGGCCGCGAATTCATTAAGGAATTCATCGGCGCGGAGCTGGTCGGGATAGTCGGTGTTGAAATCGGGATAGAGCGGGTCGAAGTGATCGCGCAGCACCGCCTTCGTGGGCTTAACGCCATTGAACAAAGGCACAGCCCACGGGAACGGACTCGGGCCGGCGTGCGGATCGCCGACATTCGGCGGCAGAGCGTCACCCTGGTGAAGTTCGGTGCGCGGGCAAGTCGACTCCTGCGCCGAAGGAGTGCCCTGCTTGGGCGTCGATGCTTTGCGGGTTTTGTTGCACCATTCGGCATTCACGAATTCGCCGTAGTCGCGATAGGTCAGTCCGTGGCGCGCGACGTTGTCCCAAAGAAAGCCGGTGGAGGGATCGTCGATATCGGGCTGGTTGTGGTCGAGCGGATATTCATCGGCGACGGTGCCCTGGAAGTCATAGGTGCGCTCCTTGCCGCGGTAGGCGATCTGCCAGGTTTTTTCGTTGTAGTCGCTGGTGATGGCCGCGGTTGACCAGAGATGGCCGTCGCCGGAAACTTCTCCGCTGTCGTAGAAATTGTCGAGCACGCCGAATTGCAGCGCGAGCTCGTGTTCGTTGGGAGTGATGTCGGCGCCGTACATGGTGAGGGACGGGTCGCCGTCGCCGACTTTCAGATCGCCGAGAATCTGATCGTAGGTGCGGTTTTCCTTGATGACATAGATGACGTGCTTGATGGGATTCTTGCCGCCGGCGAAATGGATCGCTCCGGGATTGTTGTGGAGCAGGTTGTCGTGCTCGACGGTGCGGGTGAGTTCTTCGAGCTTGCCGAGAGTGGAGGGAATGTTCAGCCGCGCGATCGAGCCACGAAGCAGCGTGGGAATGTACGGATGATCGTGGTGTTTGACCTCGTATGCAGTCTTGCCCATGCCTTTGTTCGGGCCTGTGCCTTGGCCTTTGGCGGTGGCGATGAGGAGATCGTCGCCTTGAACGGCGAGCGCGCTGGGGTACCAGTCGGTGGGGATGAAACCGAGGCGGACACTGCAGCGACCAGCGGTGCCCCGTCGCGGCTGCGAGAGCTCAGATCTGACATGTCGAACACGGCGACCGCATTGAGGGACGCATCCGCCACAAACAGCCGCTTGCCATCGGCCGATTGCGCCAGAGCGCATGGGATAGGTTCCCGCGAACTCGTTGGTTGCGAACCGTCGTATGAGCATGGAATCAAAGGCACGCCCGTTGCGGTTGAGAATCACGGCGACTGTATCGGCATTCGACAACGCGACATAGAGCAATTTTTCATCAGGACTCAGCAGCATGGCCGTGGGATGCGAGCCGGGGGCGATGGGATCGTCGGGCTCTTGCAACTTGATCCAGCGAACGACTTTGCCGCTGGTCAGATCCAGTTCGGCGATGCGGGAAGCATTCCAGAGACTGCACCAGGCGCGGCGTGCCATCGCGCGTGGCGACGCAAGTATAGGGGAATGAAGACGGAACCAGATCGCTTGTGCTGAGGTCGAAACGCTGCAGCACTTTGCCGGTCGCCACATCGAGCAGCACGACGTTGTCGGAAAGATTGTTGGCCACGAGCAGGCGGTCTGTTGTGTCGTTGTCTGCCTCCGGCGGAAATCAGCGCCAATCCTGCAGGATACGGAATCGCGGTTCCCGGCGGCGTTTTCCGTAAAGCGATGGCGACTTTTTTCCCGGCGGCGAGCGGTTGCGGCGCGATGGCGATGAATCGCTCGGGCGCGACCTTGCCATCGGTGAAGCTGTAGACTGCGATGCCGTTGCCGGTGTCTCCCGGCTTCTGTCCCGTGGGATCAGTGATTGAACCCACCGACGCGTAGAGATGCTTGCCATCGGAGCCGAAGACTAGGCCCAGGAAATAGCTCTGGTGCACCTCTTCGCCGAAGCGCTTGTCGGGATAGTCGGAGAGCTGATTGGTCTTCAGATCGAGAACGGCGATCGATTGCATGGCCAGGGTTTCCTGCGTGCCATAGCCGTTGTTCAGAAGCGCGGCGTAGCGGCCATCAGGGCTGATCGCGATGGTGGCGGGAAAGCTGTTGGTGCTGCCGATGCGGCCGGGAGCGGGGATGGTCAAGGTTTTGCTGGTGGGTAATGGGATGGATGAGGCCGGCGTGGCTGCTCCTGCGCTGGAAGCGAATCGTGAAGGGCGAGGAAGGCAAACAGGAGAACAATGCGGGAGAATCGAGTCACGGGGCCTCCGCAGGATTTAGTCTGCAAGATGAAGAGAGATGAGCGTAATTCAGCGGAAGCTGCGGTCAAAGACGGACAACGCGGCGCTACTGAAACTCCTCGCGAGGTGACGGTGCGTGGAACGCTGCAAGGGTCCTTCGACTGACAGCCGCTCAGGATGACAGAGCTATGGCGACTCCTAGACTCCGGAAGCGCGCGTTGAGCCTTCGTGATGGGTCGGAGTGTCGGGATGCTCCTCTGCGGCTCACGTTGTGGCGGACGTCGGCGCCCTGCACCCAGAAGATCACATCTTCGGCGATGTTGGTGGCGTGGTCGGCGACGCGTTCGAGGTTGCGGGCTACGAGCAGCGCGTCGAGAGCCTGCCGCACCACTTCAGGACGCTGGTTCATGGTCTTCACCAGTTGGATGAAGGCATCGTCTTTCATGCGATCGACGACGTTATCCATTTCGAGCACGGCCTGGGCGAGTTCGGCTTTGCCTTCGATGAAGGACTCCAGCGCGCGGCGAACCATGGCGCTGACGGCCGCGCCCATGCGCGCGATATCGACCGGCAAATCGGCGGCGGGAAGTTCGACCATGTCCATGACGCGCTCGGCGATGTTGACGGCCTGGTCGCCGACGCGCTCGAGATCGGAATTGATTTTGGTTACGGCAAGGATAAAGCGCAGATCGACGGCCATGGGCTGCTGCATGGCGAGCAGGTCGAAAGCCGCTTCGTCGATTTCGCGCTCCGCGGTGTTGATCAGGCTCTCGCCTTCGAGAACCATCTGGCAGCGGGTGAGATCGCGATCGATATAGGCCTGCCGGGCGCGATCCACCGCCTGCTCCGCCAGTCCACCCATGCGGAGCAACTTCTGGCGCAGATCGTCGAGGCCCTGCTGAAAGCGCGTGCGCATTATCCGAACCTTTCTAATTTGAATCTGCCTTATCGAAATCGGCTTTATCCAAATCTGCCGGTGATGTAGTCTTCCGTCTTCTTGTCCGACGGCTTGGTAAAGATTTTTTCCGTCTTGTCGAATTCGATCATCTTGCCCAGCAGGAAGAATCCGGTAAACTCGGCGACGCGCGCCGCCTGCTGCATGTTGTGCGTCACAATCACGATCGTATACCGCTCTTTGAGCTGAAAGATCAACTCTTCGATCTTGCCGGTGGAGATGGGATCGAGCGCCGAGCAGGGCTCGTCCATGAGCAGGACCTCGGGTTCGACCGCCAGCGCGCGCGCAATGCACAGCCGCTGCTGCTGGCCGCCGGAAAGGCTGGCGCCGGATTTTTTGTGAACTTGATCTTTTACTTCATCCCACAGCGCGGCGGAGTCCAGTGACCGTTGCACGATTTCGTCGAGCTTGCGGCGATCGCGAAAGCCGTTGAGCTTCAGACCGGAAGCGACGTTGTCGTAGATCGACATGGTGGGAAATGGATTCGCCTTTTGAAACACCATGCCCACCCGCCGGCGAAGCTGCGTGGCCGAAGTGCCGTTGTAGGCGTCGATGTCGCCGATGCGGACACTGCCCGTCACTCGCGCCTCGGGGATGGTTTCGTGCATGCGGTTCAGGCAGCGGATGAACGTCGACTTGCCGCAGCCCGAGGGACCAATCAGCGCCGTGGCGTGGTTGGCCGCCACCGTTAATCGGATGTCGTACAACGCCTGGTTCTTGCCGTACCAGGCATTCAGGTTTTCGACCTGGATTCCAACGCCCATAGACTATGCCGCTCCGAAAGTACCACGGCGCACGGCGAAGCGCACCGCCGCGACCGCGGTGACGATAAGAATGATGAGCACGAGCGCTCCCGCCCAGGCCTGCCGGTGCCAGTCGTCGTAGGGAGAAATGGCGTAGTTGAAAATCTGCAGCGGCAGAGCGGCGGTCGGCTGGTTGACGCGCAGATTCCAGAATTGATTTCCGAACGCGGTGAAGAGCAACGGCGCGGTCTCGCCCGCGACGCGGGCAAAGGCCAGCATGATTCCGGTAATCACGCCCGAGGTTGCGGTGCGCAGGGTGATGGAAAGCGTGGTCCGCCAGCGCGGGAATGCCCAGCCCATAAGCGGCCTCGCGCAAGCGCCTGCGGCACCAGCAGCAGCATTTCTTCGGTGGTGCGGGTGATGGTGGGAATCATCATGATGGCCAGCGCCACTCCGCCCGCCAGCGCGGAGAAGTGCCGCTGGGAGAGAACCACGATGGCGTAGGCCACGATGCCGATCACGATCGAAGGCACGCCGTTCAGCACGTCGGCGGTGAAGCGAATGGCGTCGCCGAAGCGGTTGCGTCCGAACTCCGCGAGGTAGATGCCCGCGCCGACTCCCACGGGAACGCCCAGAATGCTGGCCAGGGCGAGAATGAACCCCGAGCCAACGATCGCGTTGGCCATCCCGCCGCCCGACTTCGCCCACGGGCTTCGGAGTTTGCGTGAGAAAGGCCCAGTTGATCGATCCCATGCCGCGGTAGACGAGATAGGCAAAAATCGCGAACAGCGGCACCAGCACCAGGATGACCGTAAGCACCGCCACGCCGGTCATGACATGGTCGGTGATGCGGCGCCGCAAGGCGATCGGCGGCACGGTGTGCAGCGCGGACGATTTGGCTGGTTTCAGGCATTGGCCCTCGCAGGCTGGCCGCGGGTGACTGTCCAGACCAGCAAACGCGCCAGCGCATTGACCACGATCGTGACCAGAAACAGAGCCAGGCCAATTTCGATCAGAGCCGAGAGGTAGACGTTGCCCGTGGCCTCGCTGAACTCATTGGCCAGCACGCTGGCCATGGTGTATCCCGGCGCAAACAACGATTTCGCAATCTCGGGACGGTTTCCGATCACCATGGTGACGGCCATGGTTTCTCCGAGGGCGCGGCCCAAGCCCAGAATGATGCCGCCCATGATTCCCGCGCGCGCATTGCGCAGCACCCCGACGCGAATCATCTCCCAGCGCGTGGCGCCGAGCGCCAGCGCCGCTTCGCGCTGATGCTGCGGCACCACCATCAGCACTTCGCGCGTAATCGAAGAAATGATCGGGATGATCATGATCGCGAGAATGATTCCCGCCGCCAGCATGCTGATGCCGTAGGGCGGCCCGTCAAAAAATCCAGTCCAGCCCAAGGTTTTCGGATGAGGAAAGGCTCGACGTAGTTGCTGAGGAGCGGAACCAGCACAAAAATCGCCCACAATCCATAAACTACGCTGGGAATCGCGGCCAGCAATTCCACGAAAAACGAGAGCGGCCCGCGCAGCGCCGGCGGGCACATCTCGGTGGTGAAGACCGCGACTCCGATCGACAGCGGCACCGCGATGAGCAGTGCCAGAAACGACGAAACCAGGGTTCCGTAGATGAAGGGCAGCGCGCCGAATTGTTCGTTCACCGGATCCCAGTCGCGGCCGCCGAAGAACTTAAATCCAAAGGCATGCCAGGAAGGTCCGGAGCGCAACATCAATTCGTAGACGATCAGCGCCAGCGTGCCCAGCACGGCCAAACCGCACAGCAACATGGCGAATTTGAAGATGCGGTCGCCGATTTCGCCGTCGAAACCGCGCAGCGACGGCGCGGCCTGCCGGCCGCGGGCGGGAAGTCGCTAACCTTCGTTGTTTCAACAGGTTGCGGACCAGGCATATCAGGCCGATGGTAAGGCGGGATTGGCCATTCGCGTCCTCACCGTAGCAGAATCCTGTTAACAGGATGTTAAAATGACGATGCTTTTCAGGGTTGCGCTTTTCGCCCGGCAAGGCTGTATTTTCATCTCCCGATTCGATTCCGTTTTGTCTTATGTCGATCGATCCAAAGCGCAGCCGCAGTTGTTTTTCAGAAGCTTGAACGGGACTTGGTCAAGCTTTCGTCGAAACCACGGGCAGACAACGTGCACCGCTTCCGCACGGGCACGCGCCGCCTGCAGATACTTGCTGGGTGAACTTTCTCCCGAAGCTGGACCGCAGTCAGAAAAAACTGCTGAAGATGCTGGGACGAATCCGCAAACGCGCCGGCAAAGTGCGCGATCTGGATGTGCAACTGGCGGCGTTGCGCAGCTTGAAGGTTCCGCGGGAACCGCGGCGCAAAACGCAACTGGTGAACCACCTGATCGAACTTCGCGGCCGAGCAGGAAAAGAAGCTGCGGAAGGCGGTCGAGGAAGACACGGTTCGCGAAATTCGCAAGCGCCTGAAGCGCGCCGCGAAGAATTTTAATCCGGAAGCAAGCCGGGATCCTTTGGCGGTGGCGCGAGAGATGCTGGCAAGGGATTAGAGCGCGCCGACGCGCCGGTCACCGAAGCTCTGCTGCACCAATACCGCATCTTGAGCAAGCGGGCGCGCTACGCCGCCGAGTTCGCCGAGCCGTCTACCCGAAGCAGAGCAATTCATCGCCGGGAGTCAAGCGCGTGCAGGATGCGTTGGGCGACTGGCACGACTGGCTCACTTTGACGCAGACCGCCAGCAAGCATCTCGGCGACGTGCGCGAATCGCCGCTGGTGGCGGAGCTGCACAACGTAACCGGAGCGAAGTTTCGCCACGCGGTCGCGGTGCTCTCGCACGATGCGGACCAAACCGCGTCCTGCTCAGAACCCGCGCGCGACCCGCCAGCACGCTCGACGCAGCCAGAAGCCGGCCGTCCGACGGCTCAGCGGCTTGAATCGCTCGGCTCAAAATCGCCGGCAGTCGCTCTCAGCAGCGTATACTTCGCCTAGAATGCTTTCGCACGGGGACACGGGGTTCACAGTGCTGATCGCTGCACCTTGCCGCGATCTGACGGATGACCGTCGCATTTGGCATGTAAACTGTTGGCCTTGCCTCATGCCAACCTTTGCCGCGGTTGATATCGGTTCCAATTCTGTCCGGCTGAAGATCGCGCGCCTCACGCGTGGCCGGCTGCGTTCCATCCACGAAGACCGCGAAGTCACGCGCCTGGGCGAAGGCGTGTTTCGTTCCGGCTTTCTCACTCCCGAATCGATGGCCGAAACGGTGAAGGTGCTTGCGCCGTTTTCATCGCGCCACGCAGCAGGTGGTCACCGACCCGGTGCGCGTGGTCGCGACCAGCGCTTTGCGCGATGCGCGCAATTCGCAGGCGTTTCTGGAGTGGGTGCGTTCGGCCACAGGATGGAGAGTCGAGATTATTTCCGGACTGGAAGAAGCGCGCCTGATTCATCTGGGACTGGTCTCGAATCTCCGCGTGGACAGTTCGCCCGCGCTGATGATGGATCTGGGAGGCGGAAGTTGCGAGCTGACGGTTTCCGGTCGCGGCCAGATCCGCGACACGGTGAGCCTGCCGCTGGGCGCGGTGCGCCTTACCGATGAATTTCTGCGCCACGATCCGCCGCGCAAGGGCGAACTGAAACGGCTGCAAGGATTCGTGGCCCGCGAAGTGAACCGCATCGCGTCGCGGATGGTCGCGGCGAGAGTGAAGAATGTGATTGCCACGTCCGGAACCGCGGCAGCGCTGGCGGCCGCGGCCAGCCATCTGCGGAAGAATCGGGAGCCGGCAGCGCATGGTCGTCTCCCGCGCGGAGATGACGCGAATCGCCAAGCGGCTGGCGCGCCTGCCGGTGGACGAACGGCGCCAGATTGAAGGCATCGGTCTGCGGCGAGCGGAAATTATCGTCGCCGGCGCCATGGTTTACCACGAACTGCTTGACCGCTGCCATCTCAAAGGATTTCGCTATTCGGCGCTCGGGCTTGCGCGATGGCCTGCTGGCGCAGATGGCGGCGGAACACGACCGCAGCACGCGCTCGGGAAAACAGATTGAATCGGAACGCTGGGAATCGATCACGCGAGCCGTGGCTCATTACGGCGTGGACATGAAACATGCGCTCGATGTGCGCGAGTCCGCCATGTTTTTATTCTCGGCGCTGCGTTCGGTGCACGGGCTGGCGCCGGAATTTCGCGAGTGGCTGTCGGCGGCCGCCATGCTTTATGAGGTGGGAGACTACGTGAACCGCAACGGCCATCACCGGCATACCTACTACATTATTTCGAACTCGGAGATTCTGGGTTACACGCCGCAGCAGCGGCGCATCATCGCGGCCATCGCGCGCTATCTGGGAAAGTCGCGGCCCGCGATGGAAGAAGCGCCCATGAAGGCGATTGATCCCGCGGACCGGGCCGGCGTGCAGAAGGCGATTCTGCTGCTGCGGCTGGCGCGCGCCCTGAACCTTGGGCGCAGCCGCGCCGTGCAGAAGGTGCGGGTCAGCCAGCACGCCGCTGATGTGCGACTCGACGCTGGTTCCCCGCCGGCGCATGGGAGTGGACCTGGAGCTGTGGGCGATCGAGAAGGATCGCGCTTATTTCCGCGAAGTGTTCGGGCGGGAACTTTCCACTGCGGCGGTGTAGAGAGTGCGCAGCGCTTTCGGCGTCAAACACCACTGCAGCGTGCCGGAGCTGCGGCGCATGTCGACGCTGGCCACGGCTCCCTTCTTCAACTCCACGGAAGCTTCGCAGCCGGACTCGCTGATCACGGTGCCCAGGAACTGGCTGAGGTTGGGATTGTGCCCGACGACCATGATCGATTCCTGGGTCGCGTATTTTTCCAGCAGGCGGCGGAAGTCGGCGAAGGTCGCCTCCGGGGCGCAGTGCAGTCTCGATTTGCAGCTTGCCTTCGTAACCCATTTCGTTGCCGACCAGCGAAGCGGTCTGCGTGGCGCGTTTCAGCGGGCTGGAAATAATGACATCGACCTGCGCTTCGATCGCGGCCAGCGCGCGGCCCACGTAGCCGCACTGCTCGATGCCTTCCTTGTCGAGGGCGCGCTTCTCGTCTTTCTTCGGGTTGGCGAAGTGCTCGCCGGCGCTGGCGTGACGCAGGAAGTAGATGATCATCGGAGGTTATCGTTCTCTTACCGGCGGGAGCTTTGCGCTTTCCTGCCGCGAGCTGCGGCGGAGCGAAGCCCGCCGGCTGCCTGCCTTCGGCTACGCTGATCAGATAATCCTGAGCGCTGAAGGCGGCCGCGCCTACAGGCGGTTTGCGATTGCGTTTGCCGTGCAAGGGCTGCCAGGCCCGGATATACGTCGCGTCGCGCAGCAGGATGCGGGCCTTGCGGTTATCCGCCAGGTAGGCGTCGAGAATCTCGCGGCGCACGCGCTCGCGCAGGAATTCGTCGCGCAGGGGCACCAGCACTTCCACGCGCTCGTAGAGATTGCGCGGCATCAAGTCGGCGCTGCCGATGTAGATTTCTTCGTCGCCGCCATTGCCGAAGTAGTAGATCCGGCTGTGCTCGAGGAAGCGTCCGACGATGCTGCGTACGCGGATGCGGTCGCTGAGGCCGCGCACTCCCGGACGCAACGCGCAGATGCCGCGCACGATGAGATCAATCTCCACCCCGGCCTGAGAGGCGCGATACAAGGCCTGCACCATATTCTTGTCGAGCAGCGCATTCATCTTGGCGATGATGCGTCCGGGACGGCCCTGGCGCGCGTGGTCGGCCTCGCGATCGATCAGCGCGATGACCTTCTCCGCGAGATCGAGCGGGGCTACCAGCAGCGGGTCGTAGCTTGGGTTCTCGGCGTAAGCGGTGAGGAAACTGAAGACATCGTGCACGGCGCGGGTGATTTCCGGATTCGCCGTGAACAGGCTGAGGTCGGTATAGATGCGCGCCGTGGTGGCGTTGTAGTTTCCGGTTCCGATGTGGGCGTAGCTGCGCACCCCATCGGGATCGCGGCGCACCAGCAGCGACAGTTTGCAATGCGTCTTCAGGCCGACCAGCCCGTGAAACACCTGCACGCCGGCATCTTCCATGTCGCGCGCCCAGCGGATGTTGTGGGCTTCGTCGAAACGCGCTTTCAACTCGACCACCGCCGTGACTTCCTTGCGCGAAGCCGCATCCATGAGCGAAGGAACAATTAAGGAGTGTTCGTTGGTGCGGTAGAGCGTCTGCTTGATCGAAAGTACGTGCTCATCCTCCGCCGCCGACTCGATGAACGACACCACCGCATCGTAGGAGTCGAAGGGATGATGCAGCAAAACGTCGTGCCGCCGCAGTTCCTCAAACAGATTTTGCGACTTGGCGGTAAGGCGCAACTCGCGCGGAGCAAAGGGACGATATTTGAGATCGGGGCGCGGGGTCTGTTCGTAGACATTAAAAAGGCGCGAAAGATTGACCGGGCCGTTTACCGGAAAAACCTGCCAGGGATCGAGTTCGAACACGGTGCGCAGGCGGTCGATGATCTCGGGATCGGCATCGGCTTCGATTTCCATGCGGACGGCGTCGCCCTTGCGGCGGTTGTGCAACTCGGCGCGCACGGATTCGAGAAGATTGCGCGCTTCTTCTTCCTGCAGATAAAGATTGCTGTTCCGGGTCACGCGGAAGGGAGCCGAGGAAACGATGTCGTAGCCGTGATACATGTTCTGGGCGTGGTGCGCGACCAGGTCGGCGAGGAAAATGAAGTCGGTGGTCGTGTCCGAGGGCAACCGCACCAGGCGAGGCAACGCGCGGGGAACGGAGACAACGCCGGTATAGGTGAGCGCGGAGCGGCGCCGGCGGCGCAAGAGAAAACCCAGGCACAGCGCCTTGTTGATCACGCGGGGAAAAGGATGGCTGGGATCCACGGTGACCGGAGTGAGCAGAGGGTCCAACTCTTTTTCGCAATATTCGTTGACGAAGCGCCGGGCTTCGGCGTCCAGTTCGTGCAAGGAGAGCACTCGAATGCCGTGCTCCGCCAGCGCCGGGCGCAATGCGTTCCAGCACTCGTATTGTTCATCCACGAACTTGTGGGTGAGGCGTGCCAGAATCTCGCGCTTCTCAGCCAGCGTCAGTCCATCGGGACCGGCTTCGTTGTAGCCGTCTTCGATCTGCTGCATCATGGCGGCCACGCGAATCTCGAAAAACTCATCCAGATTGCTGGCGGAGATGGCCAGGAACTTCAGCCGCTCCAGAAGCGGATTGCCTTCATCCTCGGCTTCTTCGAGCACACGTCCATTGAAGGCGAGCCAAGAGGTATCGCGGTTGAGATAATACTCTGGATTTTCCAGCGAAATGCGAGCCATGCGAGGGTCTTACTTGTTCGATCGTTCGATTTTGTCTAATATTTGCCGATTCTTTGCCGACGGGGGATCCCATTCACGGCAAACGAAAGCGGCCGCGGGGATATCTGCAACCGACTAGTATAAAACATCCGGCCCAGAAGCGCAGAGCGGCGAATCAAAGCAGATAAGAGAACGATCCGTGGTCAGTGGTCCGTGATCGGTATCCCGAGATGAAATCAGCCCGCGATGGTTACTAGACCTGACACTGACTACTGGCCACTGTTTTCAGATACTTACTTGATTTGTTTAATGGCTTCCTTCACCTTCTGGGCAACGTTGTCGGGCAAGGGCGAATAGCTGAGCGCAGAGGTCATCTTTTGTCCGTCGGTAGCCATCCAGGTCAGAAAGTCGGCCAGGATTTTGCCTTTTGCGGAGTCTTTCGATTGCTCCGGAATCAGCAGCCAGGTGAAACTGGAAATGGGATATGCGTCCTTGCCCGGCGCGTTTGTAATCGAGACGCGAAAATCCGCAGGCATTTTGGGGGCCGACGCAGCCGCCGCCGTTACTCCCTCCAGCGACGCCTTCAGGAAGGTGCCCGCGGCATTGCGGACGCTGCCGTAGGTGATATTGTTCTGCACTGCGTAGATCAGCTCGACGTAACCGATGGCTCCCTGCATCTGTCGAATCAACCCCGCAACCTGCTCGTTGCCTTTTCCGCCCAGTCCGACCGGCCACTTGACCGAGGCGTTGCTGCCCACGTCGTTCTTCCAATCGGAGCTGACTTTCGAGAGATAGTCGGTCCAGATGAAAGTAGTCCCGCTGCCTTCGGAGCGGTGAATCACGATAATAGGCTTGTCGGGAAAGTTGACGCCTGGATTGGCGCTGGTGATGGCTTTGTCATTCCATTTCGTGATCCTTCCCAAGAAAGATTCCAGCCAGAGCCTCGGGGGTAAACTTCACTTCCCCGCTCACACCGGGAATGTTGTAAGCGGGCACGACCGCACCCAGCACCGTGGGAAGATTGAGAATCTTGGTTTTGCGCTTGCCTTGAGCCTCCTTGAGCTGCTCGTCGGTCATGGGCATATCGCTGGCGCCGAAATCCACCGTGCCCTCGGTCAATTGGCGGATGCCACCGCCGCTGCCGATGGATTGGTAGTTCATCTGGATATCCGGATGCAGCTTGTGATATTCGCTGAACCACTTCGAGTACATGGGATAGGGGAAAGTTGCGCCCGCTCCGTTCAGGGTGGTCTGTCCTGCTGCCGGAAGGGCTGCGAGCGTGCACAACGCACAAAAAATCAGGGTGAGTCTGCGCATCACGCGATGATTCCTCCTTGGAATGGATATGCTCGTTTCTATTGGCGCTGTGTTACAGCACAGTTACAAACGGGTGAATTTCTGATGAATGGGCAGGCGCAGTTAATGCGCAGACGTTACCGAGGGCGTCAGACGCGCAATCTCCCGGGGAAACAGAGTATTTCCGGGAAACTGGGCTCGCAGTGCGGTGAGCAGCTCGAGGGCGCGGATTTTGTCTTTGTCGCGCACATAGGCGATCGCCAGCAGAATGCGAGCAAAAGGCTTGAGGTAACGGCCGTGTTCTGCGGTCGTCTTCAAGTCCGCGATGCCACCCTGCTTGTCTCCCGGTAGCCCGCCCATGCGCAGGAGCCAGCGCACCGGCGCAGTCATGCTGCCGATGATGTACTTGCTGAATCCTGTCGCTACCAGCACATCGGAACAGTCGTCGCAGACGGCAAGAAGCTGCTGCGCCCAGATGGAAGCCTCCTTGGTGTAATGCAAGGAGGCGAGGTTTTTCTTCTCGATCAGGGCCGCGTAGTCGGCCTGCAAACCCGAGGCAAGAGTCATGGCAAACAGCGCGTCCCGGTCCTTGGCATCTTTGCCCAGGCGGGCGCGGGCAAGCTGTTGTGCGCGATCGAGCGCGGTCTGAAAATGCTCGTGCACTGCGGGATCCGGGCTGAGTTTCGAGCGTGCGCCAAACGCTGCGTCATTCTCAAAGAACTGGCTCTCCAGCACGCCCAAGCGGTTGAACTCCGAGAAAAGGCATCCGGCAGCCTCGCTGACCGGTCCGACCGGATCGTCAGGATGCTCGGCCTCCCAGGCGGAAAAATCCTTTTGCGCGCCCGTGAAATCGAGGTTGTAGAGTCCTAGGAATCCGTGGTCCAGGGTTGTGTTTAAGCTGGAGTCGGGTGGTTCGGCGGCGCCCGCCGGTAAGCACAGCGTCAGCATCAAGCCCAAGGCTGCTACCATGCTAAGTGCTAAGGCAGATCTGGATCGGGCAGTAAGCGGCATGCACATCGGATCGAATCTTCTCATTATCGCGTGTTTCCTCGGGAACGCAACATTACTTTTTGTTCATGCGGCTTTCGATGCAACTAATTGACCTCGCGTCCATCCAATTCCTACGTCACGAGTGCACCAGGAAGATCCCCGTTCGGCGAATCAATCTGTATCTGGTGTTTCCCCTCCGGACGACAACTCTATGAGCGATTCACCGACGCGTTATGCCCCCGGCTGGCCCGGGATTCCGCCCCGCTGGACCTCGAGCGCTAAAACCGGCGCCGGAACTGCACTAAATCAGCATAGCAAGGTCTGGTTCACGCTAAGTCACGGAATTGTCAACGAAGTGTATTTTCCGCGGGTCGACCAGGCCTGCACGCGCGATCTCGGCTTCTTGTTACCGATGGCCGGGCGTTCTTTTCCGAGGAGAAGCGGCATTGTACGTTCGAGAACAAGCCGTTTGAGCCCGGCGTCCCGGCGTTTGAACTGACTAATACCGAGATCGGCGGCCGCTACCGTATTCGCAAAGAGATTTTCACCGATCCCTACCGCAACGTGGTCCTGCAGAAAATCCGCTTTGAACCGCTCGCAGGGACAACTCTCCGACTATCATCTCTACGCGTTGCTCTCGCCGCACCTGGCCAACTGCGGTTACCACAACACGGGCTGGGTCGGCGATTACAAAGGCCTGCCCATGTTTTTCGCCGAGCACGACGGCTCGGCTCTGGCTCTGGGCTCCTCGGCGCCGTGGAAAAAGATGTCGGTCGGATTCGTCGGCGCCTCCGACGGATGGCAGGACCTATCCGCTCACTTCCAGATGGAGTGGGAATACCAGCGCGCGGAGAATGGCAACCTCGCTTGCACGGGCGAGATCGACCTCGCGGCCTGCAACGGAGAGTTCGTGCTGGCTCTGGGATTCGGAGGGATATGGAGTGAAGCCGGGCAGCAGGTCCGCTCCACTCTCCTTGAGGATTACAACGAACTCCGCCAGCATTACATTTTCCACTGGAAAAACTGGCAAGACAAGCTGCTCAAACTCGATGAGCCGAAGCGCCCGTTCGATCTCTACCGATCCTCGGCCTCAGTTTTGCGGACGCATGAGTCCAAGGATTTTCTGGGAGGCATCATCGCCAGCCTCTCGATCCCATGGGGTTTCAACAAAGGCGATGAAGACCTTGGCGGCTATCACCTGGTATGGCCCCGCGATCTGGTTGAGACCGCGGGAGCGCTGCTGGCGGCCGGCGCCGTTACCGACGCCGTAAGAGTGCTTCGCTATCTGGAGTCCACGCAGGAAGCCGCGGGCAACTGGGCGCAGAATCTCTGGCTCGACGGGCGCCCGTATTGGGGCGGCGTTCAGATGGACGAAACCGCTTTCCCCATTCTGTTGCTTGATCTGCTGCGCCGCGAAGCCGCGCCGGGTCTGGGCAAACTGGAGCGCTGGTGGCCGATGGTGCGCAACGCCGCGAGCTTCATCCTGCGCAACGGCCCAGTCACGCAGCAGGATCGCTGGGAAGAAGATGGGGGCTATTCTCCCTTCACGCTGGCAGTGGAAATTTCCGCGCTGCTGGCCGCAGCCGACATCGCCGAATTAACCGGACACACTGATCAAGCCTCAACCCTGCGCGACACGGCCGATGCCTGGAATGACAATATCGAGCGCTGGGTTTATGCCACCGGCGGCGATCTCGCCCAGCAAATCGGAGTGGAAGGCTACTACGTGCGCATCGCTCCGCCCGACAGCGATGGCGCGGCTTCGCCGACACAGGGATTCGTTCCCATCAAGAACCGCCCCCTCGGGGAAAATCTGGAGCGCGCGTATCGCATCATCAGTCCTGATTCGCTGGCGCTGGTGCGATTCGGATTGCGCGCTCCCGACGATCCACGCATTCTCAATACGGTTCGCGTCATCGACGCGTTGTTGCGCGTCGCAACTGCCGCAGGGCCCGTGCTGGTATCGCTACAACGGCGACGGCTACGGCGAGCACCAAGATGGCTCGCCCTTCGATGGCACCGGGATCGGCCGCCCCTGGCCGCTGCTGGCCGGGGAACGCGCCCACTATGAACTGGCCGCCGGCCGTCCCGGAGAAGCCGAAGCCCTGCTCACGATGATGGAGAACTGCACCAGCGGTGAAGGCCGTCTGCTGCCGGAGCAAGTCTGGGATGCCGATGATATCCCCGCCCTCGAACTTTTCCGGGGGAAGCCCTCCGGTTCGGCGTGTCCGTTGGTTTGGGCGCATTCCGAGTACGTGAAGTTGCGCCGTTCGCTGCGCGACGGCAAGATCTTCGACCAGCCTCCGCAGACGGTACAACGCTATCTGGTGGAGAAGCCTGTGCGGCAAGTCTCTGGTTGGAGGATTAACAACAAGCCCCGGTCCATTCCTCGCAACAAAAAGCTGCGCATCAAGCTGCTCAGTCCCGCGCTGGTGCATTGGAGCCTCGATGGCTGGAAAACTTCCGTCGATACGAACACTCGCGACACCGGCTTGGGCCTCCACCTGCTCGACTTGCCGACGGCTTCGTTGCCTGGCGGAAGCCAGGTCGTATTCACGTTCTATTGGCTGCAGGAAAATCGCTGGGAAGGCAAGGACTACATCGTAACGGTGGCGTAGGCAAAGCCGCGCCGGATGTCTGCTGCGGCGCCAACCTCAGCATTAAGATGCCCGGCACCTTTCGCCCCTACGCCGGCGCCTCTATGCCGGCGGTCGAGTAAACCAATTCCACGACGGTGCAGTCGTCGCTAAGGGGATTTCCGGCGCAGAACTCCGTGACCGCGGAGAAAATCCCTTCCAGCGTAGGGGCCTTCGCGGCGGCGGCCTCCAGCCTGAAGTCTTCGAAGAAATCGCCCATGGAATTCTCCGCTTCGGTTACACCATCGGTCACCAGGATGAAGCGGTCGCCCGAATTGAGCTGGCAGCGGGCGCTTTCAAACGTAGCATCGGGGAGCAACCCAACCGGCACGTTGCCGTGCGGCGGACGCATCACCTCTCCGCCACAGACCAGCAGGGGCTGGACGTGGCCGCAATTGACATATTCCAGGTCGCCGTCCTTCCGCAAACGCGCCAACAGGACAGTGGCATATTTCTCACCCACAAGTTTTTCCGTGAAGAAGTGGTTCACGGCCGCGACCACGTCGAGAAGAGGCATGCCCGAACTCAAATGGGAATAAATCATTCCCTGCAGAGTAGACGCGAGCAACGCCGCAGAGACTCCCTTGCCACTCACATCGGCGAGCACCACGGCGAGGCCTTCTTTCGTATTGATGGCATCGAAGAAGTCACCGCCAATTTCCTTACAAGACAGATTCTTGCCGCGTAGTTTGGCAAAAGGCACATCCGGAATCTTCACCTGCATGAGGCGTTGCTGGATGCTGGCGGCAATAGTGAGTTCCTGCTGGTAGCGCCGCGATTCTTCCTCGGCCTGCACCAGCCGGGCGTTCTCGATTAAAGACCCGGCTTCTGTCGCGATGGCCCGCAGAATGTCGTGGCCGACGCCGGAAAATTCCCGCGAGGCAAAGCGCGAGTCCACGTACAAAACCCCGGCTACTTCCGAGGCGGCGTCAGGCCCGGGCGTTTGCTGGTCGCGGACGGCCTGCACCTGCCGCTTGCGCAGAGGAATGCAAATCACGGTGCGCAGGTCGTAGGCCACGATGCTCTGCCGCGCGGCCATGTCCATCGAACTGCCAGTGTCGGTGAGCAGAAACTCCGAATTCGAACGCAGCGATTCGTCGAGCGCGGAGTGCGAAATAGTTTTGTCGTCCAGCAGCGCTTCGCCTTTGCTGTTGCGACCCGCAGCCAGCCGCAGGTTGCCTTCGTCGTCCTTGAGAAAGACATAGCCGCGCTCGGCGCGCGTGAGGCGCAGCGTCACCTCCAGCATGGTCATCAGGATTTCGTCAAGCACGCCGGCGGTGTTCAACTTGCGCGCCGCTTCCAGAAACAAAGTCAGCTTTTCGAGGTCGGTGGAATCCTGCGACAGCTGGATCCCGGAAATCTGACTCAGGAAATCGCGCGCCGTGTTCGAGGTGCCATGTGCCGGATTGAAGATGGCGTAGGTCGAATCGCGCGCTCCGAACTCCAGGCGATCGTTGCGCTCGAGCTTTTGCCGCTGAACGCGTTCTCCGTTCACAAACGTGCCGTGCTTGCTGCCCTGATCGACGAGAAAGAATCCGTCTTCCTCCAGCACGATGAGGGCGTGGTCGCGCGAGACGCGGGGATCGGCGATCACCAGATCTTTGTCGACCTTGCGCCCGACGCTGAACGGAGTCCGGTTGAGGACGATGTTCCGCTGCTCGTTCCCCTGCACCAGCACCAGCGCGGGAAACACGCCAGAACCGGAAGACTTCCCACGGCTTATCGCATTCAAGGTCATGGGGTGCAGCGCCGCCTCCACCCAAGTTTACCCGGAAGCAGCGCTGATAAGCATAATGACAGGAATCAGGCCCCGGCGGGAAGGGCCTTCCTGATCTGCCGGGACTGATCGCCAAGACGCAGACTGCCTGTGGCGCTTCCGCCAGAGCTTCGGTAGACTGCGGCGGCGTGCCTCCTCCGGACACAACTCGCAAGCGGCCACTCGACTCTAGCCTGAAGACTTTGATTCTTCTTGTCTTCGTGTTTTCCGTGGCCGCCTTCGCTGGCGCACGCCTCTCGGATTCACTGCTGGGCACCGACTTCCCTGATTTTTATTGCGCCGCGCGTATGCTCGCCGAAGGCCACGGACACCAACTATACGATGCCGCTGCCCAACGCCAATGTCAGGCTCGCTACACCGGAAGAGTGGGCACGCTCTACATTCACCCGCCTTTTGAAGCGGTCCTGTATCTCGCCGTAGCATGGCTTCCGCTGCGCCGCGCCTATCTGCTGTGGTCGTTGTTGAGCCTGGCATTTCTCGCCGCCAGTATGCGCCACCTTGCGAACGAGGGGTTGCTGCCCTGGGATTGGCGAATAGGGCTCGCGGCATCACTGACTTTCGTTCCAGCGTTGCTCTGCCTTGTGCAGGGTCAGGACTCTCTGCTGCTGCTGTGGCTGGTGGTTCTCGCGTTCACAGCCCTGCGCCGCGGC
This sequence comes from uncultured Acidobacteriaceae bacterium, assembly GCA_963850805.1. Lineage (GTDB taxonomy): Bacteria > Acidobacteriota > Terriglobia > Terriglobales > Acidobacteriaceae > Sulfotelmatobacter. The sequence goes on from CAWKNF010000017.1 coordinate 113,896, forward strand.
CGCGCGTTTGCCACGGGATGCTGGCTCGGCCTCGGACTCTTCAAGTTTGAACTCGTCCTGCCGCTGGTGCTTGTGCTCGCCTTGATGCCCGGCAGATCGACGCCCGGCAGAAGCGCCCGAGCCGGGACTAGCAAAAGGCTTCGGGCTGGTTGCGCTCGCGTTGGCAGGATTGTCCGCGGCCATCTGCGGATGGCCAGTCTTCACCGCCTATCCAGAATTTCTCGCACATCTGCAGCGACAGCCATTCGCCGGAATCAGTCCCCAGGCTATGGCCAACTTCCGCGGATTGACCTACTTCTTTTTTCACCGTGACCAATCGCCGTGGGCGGTCGCCGCCGTTTCGATTTTTTCCGTGGCAGCATTGATCATGACGCTGACCTACTGGAGACACGCGCGGCTCGCAGCGCCTCGAAATCCCGGGGACTCTGCGTCTGCGAGCCGAGACGAGTTCGACCGCGCATTCGCCACCACGGTGCTGTTTGCGCTGCTGGTCAGCTATCACCTCAACCCGCACGATCTCAGCCTGCTGTTGTTGCCGATGGTACTGCTGCTCCGCCAGGCCGCGGGAACCACACTGACGAGTTCTTCGCGCCGGTGGATCATCGCGCTTTCCGCGATCCTGTTCTTGCCTCCGCTACACCTGCTCGCCTTGCAGGCGCATGTTTATGCTCTGGTCTCCGTTCCGTTGGTTGCATTGTTTGCAATCAGCGCCACCCGGCGCGGTTCGTCTTGCGCATAAAAGAAGGTCAGTGCGAACACCCACACCGGCAGCGCAAATGTTGCGAAGAACGGCCACCTCCAGCCATCGAGCGCCCACGCCCGCGAGATCAACACGTAGATTACCGTCAGGCCGAGGCTCGCTGCCCACTGCCATCCCACCAGCAGCGCGCCCACGCCATAGGCCAAACGGCGGGCGCGTGACCGCGAGATGAACGCTCGCCCGCTCCCGCACCAGCAGCAGGATTGCCGGCACCAGAAGAACCTGGTTGTAAGGCGCGTACATCGGAATCACCAACACAGTCAGCGCAAGCACCAGCGCGGTCGCAGCGCTGAATCCTGAAGCGCTCTGGTTGCTCTCGCCGCAACCTCCATAGCACTGGCCCACACGCGAGAACAGCGAGCACCGCAAGGATCTGTCCGCCAACACGCCCTACGGCCCCACCTGCGACGGGGCCCAGGACCTGATTCAGTATCACTTCGAGCACGGACTGGTTCTGCGTGTATTGATGGTATTGCCCGATGGCCTCGGCAAACATTCGCCACCAGCCGGGCAGGATAATTTCCGCTCCCGCCAGCAATAAAGCCATCACCAGCCCGAACCCAAACACGAATTTTCGCCGTGCCCGCCAATCGCTGACTGCCCACAAGAGCAGCCATCCAGCGAGAGGCCATGCCAGTTGCGGTTTGATCGTCGCCAGCGCCAGCAGCGCCCCGCCGAGGAACAGGAACCCGCTGGCCACGCAAGCCACAGACGCCGCCAGCAATGCCGCCACCAGCAGGCTCAACTGCTGCAACTTGATTCCCTGCACTGCGGGAAAGCTCCCCAGCGTAAGCGCGATGCAAGCGGCAACGGACATTAGCGGCAACTCCCAGCGCAGCGCCCGCAGCCACAGCCAAACGCTCGCTGCCGTCACGCCCACCAGCAGCCAGTAAAAAAATATCTGCACGCCATGAAATGGAAGACCGATCAGCGGCGCCAGCAGGAACACCACGTACACCGGATAAGCAAATCCCTGCCGGTCCTTGGGATCGTCAGGCCGAGCCGGATCCAGTTCGCGCCCGTAATATCCTTTCTGGATTTCTGCCGTGATGTCGTTTCCATAGGGATTGCGGTGATGCAGCAGCAATTCGCGCGCCCCCAGCCAGCGCGGATACAGATCGGAGAGATTGCCGCGCGGACGTTGGTGCGCCGCCGAGTCGGCTTTCTCATAGGGAATGAGCACGCGCTGCACATAGAACCACATGCTGCCCGCGCACAGCAGCGCCACCCACACTTCGATTTGAAAATTCCTGCGCAAGGTGAGTAAGGGAACTCGCGACTGCGGCCGCGTGCGCCGAATGCCCGGCTCCCTGGCCGTCCATGTTACAACTTATGCTCTGAAGAACTCCTCATGAAGCTGCGGATTGCAGTTTCGGCGGCGATCGGCTTGGCCAGCGGCGTCTACTGCTGGTTCTTGATGAAGCACCTTCATCAGGACGCCGGCTGATTTCCGCTGGGCTCTGCATCTTGCGCAAAGACTGCTCGCCCGGCAAAATCCATACGATACTCCGCTGGAGCAGTATCCCCTGACGGCCGCGCTTTTCGCGCTGCCCCTGGTCCGCTTGCAGCCAGAGATTGCCGCCGGCCTTTTCTACGGACTCAGTTCCGCGCTGCTGGCCTTTGGGCTCACGCGGCACAGCTATCGCGGTCTAATGATATTTCTCGCCTACCCCTACTGGGCCGGATTGCTCACCGTTCAATGGTCTCCACTCATCGCCGCCAGCGCCTTTTTTCCGAGCCTGCTGCCCGCAACCATGGCCAAGCCACAGATCGGGCTGCCGGTGTTTTTCACGCGCGCGAGCCGACGCGGTATCGTGGCCTGCTTCATCGTCGGAGCGCTAAGCCTCGCAGTGATGCCGAGGTGGCCTCTGCTGTGGATCGCGCAGATCAAGCACTACGAACACTTCGTCCCGCTTCTGGTCTTGCCCGGACCGCTGTTGTTGCTGGCGTTGTGGCGCTATCGGGACCGCGACGCGATTCTGCTGCTATTGGCTGCCTGCATGCCGCAGCGGTGGTTTTTCGACGCCTTCATCCTGTGGCTCATTCCAAAATCACGGGGTGAGATTCTCGCCACCGTTATCCTCAGTTGGGGCGCGGGCATCTGGCGCTGGTACTCCGCTCCGCACAACTTCACCGAGGTCGGAAGGTGGGCCGTTATTTTCCTTTACCTGCCGATGCTGGTTGTGGTGCTATCGCGGCGCTATCGCAATCCGGACTCCTAGGCATAGCCGGGACTGACGCTTCGATCGCGCGAGATCTCTTTGCCAATCTTCCACACCCACCATATAAGCGGAATCGCCATCAGATTCACCGCGCCGCCCACGAGCCAAAGCACAATCCACAATGGGCTGATCAGGACAGGCAACACAGGAAGCAGCAAAAAGAACCTCCTGCGCGTTTTTTGCGGGAGCGTGTGCAGGCAATAGTCGGTAATCAAAACCAGCGGCAGAACCAGCAAACTGAGATCATGCATATTGGTTTGCCAGGCGATCAATCCGGATACCGCGACGGCCAGCGAGAATTGCAGCTCAAGCTTTTTCGGCGTGGAAGCTTCGCGCCCTTTCATCGCCGCGAAAAGAAACACCACGACTGAAGCGAGCAGAGCCTACCGCAGTGCCGATGCGGCTGCGAAAAAGCGAGAAAGCAGTCCCAGCGCCAATCCCCGAAGGTTCGGGGCAAAACCTGCGGCAACCCCGCCCAGGCTCGGCGACTTCGTTATCTGCAGAACAAATTCAGGATAGTGAAGCAAACTTTGCCAGCCCGACAACCCTGCCGAAATTAGCACGAGCAGTGCCGAAACTACACGTGAACCCAATCGCCACGCGTCTTCGTTTCCAGATCACGAGGAGCAGAACGATCGGGAGTATGAACTGAAACTTGAACACTCCCAGGGCAAGCCAGCAGCCAGCTAGCACGTCCGCCTCTCTCTTCAGCGCGTTGAATCCCAACACGCAAAGCAACAGCAGCAAGATGGAGTCCTGGCCTTGGAGGAAGCAGTCAAAGATTGGAAAGAACGCCAGACTCGCAATTACAAATTCCCAGGGCGGAATCAGGCGCAGCATATTCACGGACTGCCGCAATAGCAGGCCCACCCCGAAAAGTGCAGCAACATTCAGCAGGTCCCACACGGCGAATGCCCGGGGATAAGGCAGCCAACTCAGCGGCAGAAAGATCAGCGCTTCAAAAGGCGGGTGGATGTAGGGTAAAGGACCGCGCCGCGAGGCGATCTGCCCCACAGATTTTTTCTGCACCTCATATTGCACGCGCTCGTCATAAAGTTGATGTCCGAGTCCGTCGCGTAAGATCGTCGCTGCCGTGTAGAAGACCGTGAAATCCGGATATCCAAGCTTGATGCGTTCGCGGAGATTGATGAAAAACAGCAGGTGCAGACACAACATCCCTGCGACAAAGATCCGCAAAAAATACCACAGCAATTTGGATCCGCTGGCCGGCAAGGATTATCCCTTCTTTGCAGACACGATGGATAGCGATTCTATCTTGCGCGCCAGTCACCCGCTATGATGGATTCCCTATGAGAGGGCTGCTCACTGTAAAGCACACTTTCCTGGCAGTCGTCTTCCTCGGCCTGTTCGCCCTGGCCGCGCGCAATGTCAACGATCCGGATGTCTGGTGGCATCTCGAAACCGGGAAATACATTGCCCAGCACAAAAGCGTTCCGCACACCGATCCTTTTTCCTACACGCGTGCCGGAAAGCCCTGGGTTGCGCACGAGTGGCTTACCGACCTTCTGCTCTACGCGCTTTATCGCACCATGGGTTTTGGCGCCTTGATCGTCGTGTTTGCCGTGGTCCTCTGCGCGGCGTTCTTCTTGCTGTATCTGCGCTGCGGCCCCGATCCCTATCGTGGCAGGCGTGGCCACGCTCTACGCCGCCTGGACAACCATGCCGGTCTGGGGAGTACGTCCTCAGGTTCTTTCTCTTCTTTTGACCAGCCTCTGGCTGCTGATTCTCGAGCGTTCCGAGCGCAATCCAAAACTTCTTTGGTGGACTCTCCCGCTGACGCTGCTCTGGGTGAATCTGCACGCCGGGTTTGCCTTGGGTCTGGCTCTGTCGGCATTGTTCCTGGCGGGAGAGTTAGTCGAACGCGTCGCTCGGACGCTCCCAGCAAAGCGCGTCGCACCTTCGGTTCGCAGCGCTCATATTTCTCCTCGACCTACTGATTGTGCCACTCAATCCCAACGGCCTGCGGATGTACTCCTACCCGATCGAGACTCTGCGGTCCGCTGCCATGCAGAGCTACATCGCCGAATGGGCCTCACCCAATTTCCATCATGCCGAGTACTGGCCTTTCCTGCTGATGGTGCTGTGTACGTTCGCAGTTCTGAGTTGGTCTCGCCGCCAGGTGCGCCCGCGGGACCTGCTCCTGATACTCGTAAGCCTGTACGCGGGCCTGTGTTCGATCCGCATGATGCCGTTGTTCGTTTTGATCGCGGCGCCGCTCATCTGCCAGCGGCTCCCAGACTGGTCCACAAGCCGATCGCAGCCGTTGCGTCGGACGCCCCTGCCCGCCGTTTTCCTCAATGGCGCGATCGTGCTGGCGATAGCTGTCTTTGCCGCCGTCCAAACCGTCCATGTGATCCGGCGACAGCCCCAGGCTGAGATGCAAAGCTTCCCTGCCCCGCGCCGTGGCTTTTCTTCAGACCCACCCACCCTCGGGGCCGATCTTCAACCACTACGACTGGGGCGGTTATCTGATCTGGAAGCTTTACCCCACCACTCGCGTCTTCATTGATGGCCGGGCCGACCTCTACGGAGGGCAACTGCTCGATCAGTTCGCGGAAACCTATCAGCTCAAAGGCGCCTGGCAGCAGACCCTGCAGCGGTGGAATATCGACACGGTCCTCGTTCCCCCGGGTTCTGCCCTCGCAACCGGTTTGCGGAGCTCCCCCGGTTGGACGGTCGCCTACGAGGACTCCCAAGCCGTCGTCCTGAGTGCGCCTCCCCATGCCATCCAGACGGCAAGAGCCCAGTAGTTAACGTGGGTATGCAAGAAAATTACCCCTCTCGGAGCATTTTGCGGGTTATTATGAGTGTGATCAGTTGGGCATAAATCTCTCTGCAGACCGGTGCGGTGACGCAAGTCCCTGCGAGGCCATAGGCCTTCGATCTGCTTTGGAAGCTGTTTCAAGAGCTTGCTGTTCTTAGGAGGGCAGAACGTATGGATCATCTTTGGAGATTGTGGCACGAGGACGAAGGACAGGACATCGCGGAGTACGCCGTGATGCTCGCCGTGATCCTTGTGATCGTCGTGGGCACCATTCGGCTCATCGGCTCTAACGCAAATAATGTTTTCTCCAACGTCGCCAGTTCGATTCAATAAGGAATCTGCGGCGCAGCCCAAGAGGCAATCCTCGTCACGTAACGGCGAGGATAACCGCGTTTGCTCAGCCTGACGGAGTACTATGAACCGCACTCGCTTGTTGATGATTGGAGGTCTGGCTTTGGCTCTGGGAGCCCTGGTCAGCGTCCTCGTCTACAAAAACTTGCAGGGGAGAGGCCCGTCCACCGGCGAGCCCGGGGCAGACGTGATCGTGGCCCTCGATGACATTCAGGTGGGAGCGCGAATCGAAGATCATGACGTACGCATCGCCAGATTCCCCGCTTCTGGCGTGCCTCCCAGCGCCTACAGCAAGAAATCGCAAGTGCTGGGCCGCGGCGTAATCATTCCCATCATCCGGGGCGAATTCATTTTGCCCAGCAAGCTGGCTCCTGAAAATGCTGGATCCGGCCTGCCTTCTCTGATTCCGCCGGGGATGCGCGCCGTCTCGGTGCGAGTGAATGAGGTGGTCTCCGTCGCTGGCTTCGTCGGTCCGGGAACCCGCGTTGATGTACTCCTTACCGGCACTCCCAACGGCAGCACGGAACCTCAAACCACCACCGTCCTGCAGAATGTGTCCGTGATTGCCTCCGGCCACACCCTGGAACGCAATGCCTCCGGCGAGGCTCAGTCCACCCCGGTGATCACGCTGCTGGCTTCGCCCGAGGACGCCGAACGCCTCACTCTGGCCAGCTCCGAAGGCAAGATTCAACTCTCTCTGCGCAACCCGCTCGACACGCATCAGGATTCCGTGGATCCCGCCAATGCCAGGGGGCTGTACAAAGGCGGCACCGTTCCCGCGGCTCCGCCCCGGGCGGCGGTTCGTCCCGTAAAGCTGCAGAAGACTGAGAAGCCACCTCCCCCTCCATCGGTCTTCAGTGTAGACGTTTATAAAGGTGACAAGAAGACTACCGTCCCGTTGCCGGAACAAAGCGGTGAAGATCCTAAGTAGGCAGAAATCACCTTCGGTCCGCGCGCTCGGTAGGCTGCATAGCAGTTTCCTCATGTGGAGAGGAATCACACGATGAAGGTTCGCACGACACTTTTCGTAGCGGTCACAATATCGGCTCTACTCGCGGTGTTTGTCCTGCCCGGACTTGCCCTGGCCGAAGCGCTGCCGCAACAGCCCGCGACTGCAAGCGCCCCAGGAACCGACTCCACCGGCCGCCGCCCAGACCACGCTTCCGGCGCAATCGGGTCAGCCTCAAGGCTCGGCCCCGCTGCGCGTCATGGTCGATAAATCTCTGCTCATCAATACTACCGAGCAAATCAAGCGCATCTCGGTGACCGATCCTGCCGTCGCGGATCCAACCGTTCTTACTCCCACCCAGATCCTGGTTCACGGACGAGCCCCCGGCGAAGTCTCGCTGATCATCTGGGACGAAAACGAGCGCTCGCGCAGTTTCGACCTCCGCGTGGACGTGGATGTCAGCGCCTGCGCCGAAGAAGAACATCGCGTCTTCCCCGAGGAACAGATCTCCGTCTCGCCTTCGCGCGCCGCCATTGTTCTCTCCGGCCACGTCACTACCGAAGACGTCGCCAAGCGCGCCGGAGAACTGGCCACCGCTTATTCGAAAAATGTTATCAACGTGCTCACCTTCGGTCCCGTGGGCGCGCAGGAAGTCCTGCTGGAAGTGAAGTTCGCCGAGGTCGACCGCTCGGCGACTACCCAACTGGGGGCCAACTTTTTCTCCACCGGCGCCGGCAACACAATCGGAACCACCACCACCGGACAATACGGCGGTTTCGGCTCGCAATCGATCAGCCAGACTCAAGGACAAAGCCCTCCCATCGCCGTCAACCAAACGGTCAGTAACGTCCTCAATATGTTCTTGTTCCGCCCTGACATTCACCTGGGCGTCGTGATTGAGGCGCTGCAGTCCAAGAACCTTCTTCAGATTCTGGCCGAGCCCAATCTGATCGCGGTCAATGGCAAGAAAGCCAGCTTCCTCGCCGGTGGCCAGTTTCCTTTCCCCATCGTGCAACCCGGGGCGGGATTCACCGCCGTCACCATCTCCTTCAAGGAATTTGGCGTGAAGCTCGATTTCACCCCCGTGATTATGCCCAACGGCAACATTCATCTCACGGTCGCGCCCGAGGTCAGCACCCTGGATTTTGCCGACGCGCTTACCATCTCCGGCTTCACCATCCCGGCCTTGAGCACACGCAAGGCGGAGACCGAATTCGAGTTGAAGGATGGGCAGAGTTTCGTCATCGCCGGCTTGATCGACAATCGCGTCACCGATATTTGGAACAAGGTTCCCGGCCTGGGGGACATTCCGATCCTCGGTGCTTTTTTCAGAAGTAAGAGTATCCAGAAAAGTAACTCGGAACTGATGGTCCTGTGCACGGTGCATCGGCTCTCGCCCAATAACGAAGCCCCGGCCGGGCCGAAGAATCCGGAACCTTTCATCAACAACGACAAGTTCGATGCGAAAAAGCCTTTGTGGAAACCGTATTGACGTCGATGCACTTGGAGTCACTAGGAACTCCTCTGGCAACTGGACACTGGCAACTGGTTTGGAGTTGATGTAGGTTATGCCCGACCTTTCAGTCGTTATCGTGGCCACAGACAATGAGCAGCGCACTGTGCTGCAAGTGTTGGTGGATGGCACCAGCGTGGCCCGTACGGTCCACACTTGCGCCAGCTTCCCGGTAGCGGGATCGGACCCGGTCATGCGGCGCGTGCAAACCGCCAACCCCGACGTCCTGCTGGTCGATATCCCCGGCGGCGATAATCCAGCGCCGGCCATGCGTGCCATTGAGCTTCTGCATCAGGAACTGCCCGAGTGTGCGGTGTTTGCCATCGGAAATCTCAACCAGCCGCAGGTCATTGTGAGTGCCATGCGCGCCGGCGCTCGCGAGTTCATCGAGCGCCCCACCACCACCACCGATCTGCTGGAGGCCTTTGTCCGCCTGACCACTGCCCAGCGCCGGGTTCAGAAGGAAGGTCCACGCGGCAAGGTGTTCACTGTCGTCAATGCCAAGGGCGGCAGCGGTGCAACTACCGTCGCCGTCAACCTTGCTCTGGCGCTGCAAGCGGCCCATGGCCACACCGCTCTCGTGGATCTCGCCCCCCTGGGACACACCGCGCTCCATTTGAATCTCAAGCCTCTGTTCACCCTGGCCGATGCCACGCGCAATCTCCACCGCATGGATAATTCCCTGCTGGAGAGCTTCATGACCCGGCACGCCGGCGGTCTGCAGTTGTTGGCCGGAACCAATGCGCCGGCCCAGATCGAACCATCAAGCACCGAGTTTGTCCGGCTGTTCGACATGTTGGACGCGCACTATCGTTACGTCGTCGTGGACAACTCCTCGCGCCTCGATGCCGCCAGCCGCCTGGTCGCCAACTTGTCGGAGTGCGTACTGCTGGTGGCTTGTACCGACGTGGCCTCGCTCTGGAGTGCGGCTCGCGTGCAACAGTACCTGGGAGAAACCGGCCATCGCGAACGCGTGCGGCTGGTCCTCAACCGTTTCCGCAAGGTGCCGGGCTTCAGCGAGGCGGATGCGGAAAATGCTGCCGGCGTCAAATTGTTGTGGCGCATCCCCAATCAGTACTTCGCGATTTCCTCGGCCATCGATCGAGGCTCGCCGGTGATGGAGCAAAGTCACACTGAGATTGCCCGTTGTTTCGCCGGGCTGGCGAACGAATTGACCCGCAATGACGTCGACGTGAAACGTGCCGCCTGGTCCTTGTTCAAAACGGTATAGATTCAAGACGGTATAGGATTAAGACGGTATAGCATTTATGGCTAATCTGCAGACCTTCGAGCACAGCGAGTACCAGCAGGTAAAGGCAGACCTGCATCGCAAGATCCTCGATCGCCTTGATCTGGAAAAGCTTGGCCGCTCCACCGGCGACTCCGCCCGCGAAGAAGTTCTTGTCCTCATCCGCAACTCGGTCAACAGCGAGGTCATTCCCCTCAGCTTCGCCGAGCGCGAGCGGCTTTCGCGGGAAATCCTGGACGAAATCTTCGGCCTCGGTCCGCTCGAGCCCCTGCTCAAGGACCACACCATCTCCGACATTCTGGTCAACCGCTTCGACAAGGTTTACATAGAGCGCGCCGGCAAGCTGGAATTGACCGGGTTGTCTTTCAAAGACAACCAGCACCTCATGCAGATCATCGAGCGCATCGTTTCCCGCGTGGGCCGCCGCGTCGATGAGTCTTCTCCCATGGTTGATGCCCGCCTGGCCGATGGCTCCCGCGTGAACGCGATTATTCCTCCTCTCGCCCTGGACGGCGCGTGCCTTTCCATCCGCCGTTTTGGCCGCGACCCGGTCACGGCCCGCAACATGATCGAGAACCATTCCTTGACCGAGGCCATGCTCGAACTGCTCTCCATCATGGTGAAAGGGCGCCTGAACCTGCTGATCTCGGGCGGCACCGGCGCCGGCAAGACCACCTTGCTCAACGTGCTTTCCGGCTACATTCCCAACGTGGAGCGCATCGTCACCATCGAAGACGCCGCCGAACTGCAGCTCAAGCAGGAGCATGTGGTCCGCCTGGAAACGCGTGCTCCCAACATCGAAGGTAAAGGCGCGGTCCGCCAGCGGCAGTTGGTCATCAACAGCCTGCGTATGCGCCCCGACCGCATCGTGGTCGGCGAGGTCCGCGGCGAAGAGGCCTTCGATATGTTGCAGGCCATGAATACCGGTCACGAGGGTTCGCTCACTACGGTCCACGCCAACTCCGTGCGCGATGCGCTCGCTCGCGTGGAGAACATGGTTTCGATGGCGAATCTCAACATTCCCGAGCGCGCCGTGCGCCATCAGATCGCCTCCGCCATCCATGCCGTGGTGCAGGTCGCCCGCTTGTCGGACGGCACTCGCAAGGTCATCTCGGTCTCCGAGGTCACTGGCATGGACGACGAATCCATCTCCATGCAGGATATTTTTGTGTTTGAACGGCGCGGCATCGACGAAAACGGAAAGGTGCGCGGAACCTTCCGCGCCACCGGAATCCGCCCAGCGTTTGCCGACCGGCTGGCTACTGCGGGCGCGCGCTTGCGTCCGGCGCTGTTTGAGTCGAAGACTGAAATTTAGGAGAAATTGTTGATTGATTGATTGATGATTAGCTGAGCTAAAAGCAGGAGTTGAGCGGGTTTTCTAATCAGCAATCAACAATCAGCAATTGGGTCAAACAATGTCCGAGCTGGTGATTGCTCTTCTCGTGTTCCTCGTGGTTGCCCTGGCAACCTTTGCCGTTGTTTCTCTGTTCGACGAGCGACGCGCGAAAGCCCGCCTTATCAAAGATCGTCTGGCCACCGTACAGAAGGCGCCGGAACGCGATCCTGACGAAGAACTCGCGCTGGTGCGCGACGAGCAACTCAGTAAGATTCCCGCCCTCGACACTTTGCTGCGCCGCTCCGCAAGGGTTTCGGCCATGCAGGAGTCGTTGGAGCAGGCCGGCATGAAGCTTCGCGCGGGCAACTTCCTCGCGTTGTGCGTGGCGATCGGAGTTCTGGCCGGACTCGTAATTCTCATCGTCACCAAGAATCCTGCCATCGGCTGGGCCGCGCTGATCATCGGCGCGGTCCTTCCCTACGCCGTTGTGTCCTACCGCCGTCAGAAGCGTTTTGAAAAAATCGAGGAGCTTTTTCCCGAGGCCATCGACACTTTGGCCCGCGCCGTCCGCGCCGGACACGCCTTCACCACCGCGCTGGAAATGATTTCCAACGAAATTTCCGAGCCTCTGGCCAGCGAATTCCGCAAACTCTATGAAGAGCAGAAGTTCGGCATGCCGGTACGCGACGCCCTCATGAACCTCACCGCAGCGCGTGCCTCTGGTGGACGTGAAATTCTTCGTCACCGCCGTCATGCTGCAGCGCGAAACCGGCGGCAACCTCGCCGAAATCCTCGATAACTTGTCGTACGTGATCCGCGAGCGTTTTAAGATTCAGCGCCAGGTGCGGGTTCACACCGCGCAGGGCCGCCTCACCATGGCTCTGCTCATGGCCATGCCGCCGACAGTTGTGGCCATTCTCTTGGTATTCAGTCCGGACTTTGTGAAGCCACTTTTTTATGATCCCCTTGGCCATATTTTGCTGGTGGTCAGCATCACCCTGCAAACCATCGGCTATTTCGTGATCCGTAAGATTATTAAGATTCAGGTTTAACGAGAGCCAGGTTTAGCGAGATCAGATTTAGCGAGATCAGGTTTAAGAAATGCCTCTGCTGATTCTCACCATCGTCGTATTTGTGACCGTCGTGCTGGTGGTATTTGCCTTCGGCGCGGCCGTGGTCACGCCCAGTTCCGTGCTGGGAGCCCGCCTCCGTGCTCTGGGCGGGCAGCCCGTCCAGGCGCCTGAGAAGCCCGTGACCAAGGTGAAAGAGCGCCTCGAGCAGGCCCTCGATCCCATCAGCAAGGCCATCCCGCTGTCGCCTTCCGACGTCTCCCGAACCCGCGCGTGGTTGATCCAGGCCGGACTTCGCGAGCCGCGCCATGTCAGCTACTATCTCGGCACCCGCCTGGTTTTTGCGGTTCTCGGCCTCGTCGGGGTTGTGGTCTTTTCCGGCTTTGGTAGCCTGCCCTTGCTGGTCTGCGTGCCCGCGTTCGGTTTCTTCCTGCCCCGCTTTTTCCTGAAGCGCATGATTAAAGACCGCCAGCAGCGCATTCGCATCGCTCTGCCTGACGCGCTCGATCTGACCGTGATTTGCGTGGAAGCCGGATTGGCCCTCGACCAGGCGCTGATGCGCGTGGGCAAGGACTTGCATCATGCCCATCCCGACCTTAGCGAAGAGTTCCATCTTGTCAACCTGGAGATGCGCGCCGGCAAGCCCCGCGCCGAGGCGCTGCGCAATCTCGTCGACCGCACCGGCGTGGATGACATTCGCTCTCTGGTCGGCACTCTCATCCAGACCGATCGCTTTGGCACCAGCGTGGCTCAAGCCTTACGGGTTCACTCGGACTCTTTGCGCACCGCCCGCCGCCAGCGGGCCGAAGAGCAGGCTGCCAAAACCACCATCAAGATGGTCCCTCCCCTCGTTTTGTTCATTCTGGTGCCGTTCCTCGCCGTCACGGTTGGTCCGGCGCTCATTCAGGCCTATCGCTCCCTTGTCGCAAAATGACGCAAAATAATGACGCGAAGTAAACGACACGAAGTAAGCTCGCGAAATTAGAGAAGGGCTGGTCTGCGTCGAACCGAGGAATCAGGAGTCGTCATGCCGGGATTAATCCCTCAGGGCCAGGCTTTCAACCAAACTCGCCAGCTCTATCTCGCCACCCATCTCGCCGTGGCCCAGACGCACTGGTCCCGGCTGCGCGGCCTGCTGGGAACTCCCGCAGGTGACTTCGGTAACGGCTGCGGGCTCTGGATTCGGCCCTGCCGCGGAATTCATACTCTTGCTATGCGGTTCCCCATTGACGTAGTCTATTTAGACCGCGCCGGGAAGGTGGTACACCTCGAGCACAATCTCCAGCCCTGGCGCTTCTCCCCCGTCCGAATGCAGGCAGCCTCAGTCCTGGAGTTACCCAGCCACACGCTGGCCAGGACGGAAACGGCATTGGGCGATCATATTGAAATCCGGATGAAAATGAAGGAAACTAGCTAACAGCTTGCTTCCCCCCGGCATCACACCGAAGCCAGAATCAGACACTCGTTGGACCGATGACCGAAACTCTCCAACTCGAAGAGACCGCGATCGCCCACCTTCATGACGAGCCGAAGCTGCTGGTCGAGTGGTCCTCGCGCTGGGACGAGTTCTTCACCAACATCGGTCCAGCTTTTTCGCGCTCGCGCGGCCGGCTGGCCGGCGAAGCTCCCGACACCCTCATGCCCTATCGGGGCATGCTCGCATCGTTCTCGATGCAGCTGTTCGTGCTCTTCGTGCTCATGGTGCTGCCGCGGGAGATTGACCGCCTCCGTCCTTACGCCGCGCCCAAAGTCAGTTCCTATGAGGTGATTTACTACTCCGGCGACGAACTGCCCCGCACCGAAGACCTCGGCGGCGCCCAGTCCGGAGCCACAGGCCGCGCCGGCGGCCAGGAAGCGCATCACCCCACCCAGACCATTCATGTGGCTCGCGGCGGATCGCTGACGCCGCAAGTCGTCGACGCTCCTGACCTTAAACTTCCTTCCTCCTCCGACGCAGTCGCCAACCTGCTCGCCGTTAAGTCCAACCCCGGCCCGCCTCCGGCGGAAGGCCTGCACTCTTCTCTCACCGCTCCCAGTCTTCCCGCTAACGTAATCGCTCCGGCGCCGGTTAATGTCACGCGCGATCAGTCTCGCGGAGGAGTCACTCTCGACTCCGTCGTGCCTCCCGCACCGAGCGTCCGATCCGAGCACACACTCTATGCGCCGACCCTGGACTCCAGCATCATCGCTCCGGCTCCCAACGTTTCGCGGGATCGCTCCCGGGCCGCGCCCGCATTAAGCCCTAACGTGATTGGTCCGGCGTCGACGCGCGTCTCACGCGACAAAGCCCGTTCCGCTCCGGCACTCAGTGCCAGCGTGATCCCGCCCGCTCCCACTGCTGGCCGCGAAGTCTCTCAATCGCGAGTGCGGATGAACGACGTTGCCGTCGTGCCTCCGCCCGTCTCCGCGCCGGAGAGCGAGGCTGGCCGCAATGCGAAACTCAATCTGCCCGCGCCCGCCGTCATCGCACCGCCGCCATCCGCCGATTCCGCCCGCGACCTCCGCCGTCTCGAAAGCGGCGGCTCTGGCGGCACCTCGCCAACCGTGGTTCCTCCGCCACCAACTCCGGGCAACAACTCATTGTTGAGCAACATCATCGGCAAGTTTTTCGGCACGCAGGACGTTGTGCCGCCTCCGCCCACAGTCTCCTCGGGAAGCGCCTCAGGAAATGGCCGCAATGCAGCCGGCGGATCGCTCGGCAGCAACGTCATTCCGCCTCCGCCCCAAGTCGGGAATTCGACAGGAGGCTCCGGGCTCAGCGCGAGGCTCGGCCTCTGGAAGAAATCAAGGCGCGTCCCTCGGCGGGACGAATGTAATCCCTCCGCCGCCATCGGTCACAGGCGCCGGCCAAGGCTCGCCATCTGGCTCGGGAAATTCCGGCGGATCTGGCAACGGCACGCTCCTCGCCGACAATATTGTTCCGCCACCTCCCTCGGTCGGCTCAGGTTCCGGCCTCTCGGGCTCCGGACGAAGAGGCACCGGCCTCGGCGGTCCCGGCGATGTCGGCTCGGTTCTCGCTCCTCCTAAAGGCGCAGGCGGAAATAGCGACAAATCCGGAATCGTGATCTCGGCGCAACCCGGCTCGCAAGTTGGAACACCGGGCAGCGGCGGCAAAGGCTCGCTCGCGATGTCTCCCTCTGGCGGAGACACGCCGGGCCTCGGTGGTTCCGGCGGAGGCACAAGCATCGGTCGCGGCGACGGCGCAGGCAGCGGCTTGACCGGCGAAGGCTCGGGCTCTGGCAAGACTGGAATCGGTCCCGGCGCCGATCCCAATGCGCGCGGCGGAATTTCTCCCACGCCTGGTCCCGGCGGCGCTGGCGACGCTACCACCGGCGCTCCCGCAGTGCCCGGCGTGGACGTTCGCGGCGGCAGCACTACAACCGTCGTCAACTTGCCCAGCTTCGGATCGGAAGGTGGCAGCGAGCCCAGTCGTCCCAGTCGCTCCACGGTGAAGAAGCAGGAGGGCCCTGCCATCACCATCGTCGCTACGTCGCGCTCCGGTGGAGCGTTTGATTTTTACGGCAAACTTCCCGGCGACAACTACAGCGTCTATGTGGATACGGCGATCGGCACGGTAGTGATGCAATTCGCCGAGGTGAATCCCGCCGCGCATGGGCAAGGAACGATCGTCGGACCGCAAGGCGTGCGCACCGACTTGCCCGCCGGACTTCCCCACGACCGCGTCGTCATCAAATGCCGGCTCGACGCGTCCGGCAACCTGAGGGATCTGCATGTCCTCGAGCCCGGCCCCGCCGCCATGACGATTAAGATCGTAACCGCCCTGCGCAGTTGGAAGTTCCGTCCCGCCATGCGCGGCGTCCAGCCCGTCGAAGTAAACGCCATCCTGGGCTTCAACATCGACACCAACGACCGCAACTAAAGTTAAGACAATAGGGAAGGGCACGACTTCAGTCGTGCCGATAATGATTGAAGGACCGTGGAAGAGCTGCGCTTCAGCGCCGCGTTGATCGCCCATTCGTGGAACACGAGGCAGATTCACACCTCTTGGAGCATACTTCTATATAGAGGCAAAACAATATGAGCGCGAAGCCAATTCACATGGACCCTACGATTCAGTACCCGGATAAGTGGGTGCCGCTAGAGTATGTATGCGAGTGCGGAAAGAAAATCCGCGTTGACTCCGAGTCCGTCACTCCATTTACCCCACAAGAGTACCAGCACAGTTGCGGAAAGGACGAGGAGCACTACTTGCCAGGGCGGATCATAGCAAGTTATGAAGAACGTGGCGGCGCATGGGTTACTGTTGGAAAGCGCAGATAGCGGCTATCGAGAAAGTCGCGCCGACCGCGAGGTGACCTGCGCGGGTCAGTTTGCTGCTGTGATCACGGCGCGTCGCCCAGTTGCGCGTTCTAGTGCTGGCACTACCTCACGGCTGGTGGATAGCAGAACAAAACTCCCCCTCATAGCGTCACTTTGCTCACCGTGGACCACGGTGACCAAGCCGCCCTGCCCGTAGCTGAGACCCGAGACGAAATCACCGGGCACGTAAGCCAATATCGTGTTGTGCTTGGCAATCATAATCCCGGTGCTGTCCGCTATAAGCTGCACGGTGTCGCCCGGCTTGATGTCAGGGTTTAGCGTTCCGCCTTTGTACGTAACGGCGAAGGGGCAGGCCTTAAACGCCCGTTTGCCACTCACGTACGTAAACGTAGGGCACCCGTTCCCAATCGCTGAGCCGACGACCACAGCCAGAACGACGATTAGGATTGCTGCGACAATAATTGTCTTCGTCATTTATCCCCCTCCTTACCTCGACCGGGTCGCCCACTTCTAGCGGCACAGTATACGCGGGCTGGAGAAGGCGGGTGTACCATTTTCGCAAGCTTCGCGGAAATCCACAGCGTCCATGTGACATCTAGCCTTGCCATCCACAGCCCCAACATCCGATCATGGCGGCGGAGGAAGTGCGCAAATGCAATTTATCCTCGCTTAGCGCAAAGCTAAGTCATGCGTTGTCAAGATTTTGCCCGTAAGCTACTGATTCCAAGAGATTACTTTGCATGTTCTGCGCCAACACGATGATTCCAATAGACCACAGGGGAGGGTATCCCCAGTAGCATAAAGGTAAACAGCCACTTTCCCAAAGCGGGAAGCCAGACAGAGGGTTGCCGAAGACCAGTCCTACTGCAGCCGCAGCCGAGCCAGCAGCGCATACGCTTTGCGGAACCAGGGACGCTCGCGGCGGCGTTGATAAGCCGGCATCGTAGGCCGTTTGTCGAGGATTTTCTGCGCCCACTGCCGCGCTTCTTCGTTTCGGCCCTGCGCCTGAAGAAAGTCGCGTAGTTGTAGTAGGTCTCGGAGTTGGTTGAAGTCTTGTGTGGCTTGCTGAAAAAGAGCCTCGGCTTTTTCCGCTTTTCCGGTCTGCGCGTAGGCATGGGCCAGCAGGCCCTTGGCGCGCTGGAAATCGTAGTTGGGATCGGCGGCGACGGCGCGCTCGAGATCCGGCACGGCGGCGGCGAAGTCTCCTAGCTCGATTTCCGCGATGCCGCGGCGGTAGAAGGGATCGGCGGAGTCGGTTCGCGACGAAATGGCTTTGTCGTAGCAGGCACGGGCGCGGGCAAAGTCGCCATCGTCGAGATAGAGCAGGCCAAGTTCTTCATAGTTGCCGGCGGAAGGATTGTCGAGGATGGCGCGCTCGAGTTCGCGAATGCGCCGCCGGCGCGGGAAAGCTTGAAAAGAAGTGCTGAGCAGTCCGGCGTCGGGAATGACTTCGGCCACAATGTAAATCAGCGCGCCAATCCAGCCCAGGAACACGATGATGAAGATCCAGTACGTGTCCGGCCGGCGGCGGATGAAGTGCACGATGGCCAATGCCTGCAGCACGAATCCCCAACCGTGCAAGAAAAAGAGAAGCGATCCCATGGAAGGGGAAAATATAACAGGTCTCGAGATTTACGGTGTCAGGTCTTGGGTGTCAGGTCTTAGGCCTCGCATCACAGTGCTGGGAGCGTGGCCTGGCAACTCAGACCTAAGACCTGAGTCCCGATGCTAGACTAAGAGTGCTGAAGCCTCTCACACCTTCCATTCGGCTGATTGCTTCCGATATCGACGGCACGCTGCTCAATCCGCAATTCCAGATCTCGCCGGCGATCTGTCGGCCCTGCGCCAAGCCCATGACTGCTGGCATCGAAATTGTATTGGTCACAGGCAGGCGTCACACGTTTGCGCTGCCTATCGCCCGGCAGCTCGGTTTTGATCTGTGGTTGATCAGCTCGAATGGGGCGTAACGCGGTCGCTGGCCGGAGAGACTTTCCATCGCGATCTGATGCCGCGGGAAATCTGCCGCGAGTTGTGCGCAGCGATGCAAGAGTTCCGTGGGAATACCGTTCTTACGTTTGATAAGGAAACCAGGGGCGCAATCGTGCTGGAGCACCTGGACGATTTGAACGCCAGCATCCGGCGGTGGCTCGAGAAGAATATGGCCTACATCGAATTCGTTGTCCCCATCGAGAATGCGCTGGTGAACGATCCCGTTCAGGCGATGTTTTGCGGCTCGATGACGCGCATGAGCGAAGCGCTTCGGACACTCGAAGCCTGCGGGATGGGCAACCGGATCACCGTCCTCCGCACCGAATATCCCAACCGGGATCTCTCGATGATCGACGTGCTGAATGCGGGCTGTTCCAAGGGCCACGCCCTGGAACGGTGGGCCGCGCATCGCGGCTTCCGGCGCGAACAGGTCATGGCCATCGGTGACAACCACAATGACGTGGAAATGCTTGAGTTTGCCGGTCATCCGGTTATCATGGGGAATGCCTGCGAGGAGTTGCGCGGGCGCGGCTGGAGCGTAACCCTGGGCAATGACCAGTGCGGAGTGGCCGCGGCCGTGGCGGAAGTAGTGGGTGGGTAGAATCTCTGACTAGATCTCAGAACATGAAGAAGGCGATCCAGATCGGCGCGTGGGCGGCGGCGGTTAGTCTGCTCGCGCTGACCGCGCTTCCCTGCCTGGCGGCCGATTCGGCCGTGCTGCGCAATGGATTCTCCATCCGCCATGAGCGGCGGCAAGTCATTGGGACGATCACTCGCCTGTATCTGGATGGGGACAATTCGAGCTTCGTCGATGTACCGACGGAGGAGATCGACCACTTTGAAGCGCTGCCGGCCGAAGCAGTGGCGTTGAAGCCCAAAGAGCTGCCTCCGCACTCTGGGTTGCAAGCTTCGGCGGGGAGCGTCGGGCAGCCGGTTGATCTGAATGAGGTGGTAAACGCGGCCAGTGGAACCTATCGGCTGGACCCGGATCTGGTAAACAGCGTGATACGCGCCGAGAGTGGCTTCAATGTGCGGGCGGTGTCGCCGAAGGGCGCGCAGGGACTGATGCAGTTGATGCCGCAAACCGCGTCGCAGCTGGGCGTGCAGAATGCTTTTGATCCGCGGGCCAACGTGGAGGGCGGCACGCGCTATCTGCGCGAACTGCTGGAGCGCTATGATTTCGATCTGATCAAGGCTCTGGCGGCCTACAATGCCGGTCCGCAGCGCGTGGAGCAGTACGGCGGCGTGCCTCCTTATTACGAAACCAAGGCCTACGTGGCGCGCATCGTGCGCGACTTCAACAAAAAGAAACTCGCCGCGAAAACCGCATCCCAGCCTGCCACTCAGAAGACTTCAGGAAGCAAATCAAGCGGAACTCACGTTGCGGCGGCCAAGGCGCACAAACCCATCCCGCAAACTCAGGCGAAGGCAAGTCCCGCACAGGCGAGGAGCCGAATTAGCCACGATTAGAGGATCGAGCGCACCACGCCGCCGTCGGCACGCAGCGCCGCGCCGTTGGTCGCGGAAGCAAGTGGACTGCAGATAAATGCTACGAACGCTGCGATCTCTTTGGGGTCAATCATGCGCCTCAGCAATGAAGTAGGCCGCACGGTCTGAAAGAATTCTTTTTCCACAGAGGCGCGATCGGTTTTCTTCTGCGCCGCCAGCTGATCGACAAAATCCAACACTCCCTCGGAGCCAGTCGGCCCGGGCATTACGGTGTTGACCGTAACGTTGGTGCCGGCGGTGGTCTCGGCCAGGCCGCGGGAGATGGCGAGTTGCGCGGTCTTCGTCATTCCATAGTGAATCATCTCGGCGGGAATCTGCACGGCTGATTCGCTGGAGATAAAGACAATGCGTCCCCAGTTGCGCCGCTTCATGCGCGGAAGGTAATGACGGCTGAGCCGCACGCCGCTCATCACGTTGACTTCGAAAAAACGCAGCCAGTCCGCGTCGGAGATTTCTTCGAAGGCCTTGGGCTCGAAGATGCCGAGGTTGTTCACCAGAATGTCGACATTGGGAACGTGCTCGATCGCTTGGCCGACGCCCTCCGCCGTGCCAAGGTCGGCGGCAAGTCCTGAGGTGGAGCCGCGAGCTCCAGATTGAGCCAAAGCCGAGAGAGCTTGATCGACCCGCTGCTGGGTGCGTCCGTTGACGATGACCGAAGCGCCTTCGAGAGCGAGCCTTTCTGCAATGGCGTATCCGATGCCCGCCGACGATCCGGTGATGAGTGCGTGCTTTCCGTCGAGTTGCAGATCCATGAGCATTCGATGTGGAACGAGAGACCAGTGATTCAGAGTGCCTTTCTCTGGTTTGACCCTCTGGGCGCACTCATTTACCTTTGGAGTGCGGTTTCTCCTCTTCATGGACAAAAAGCGCATCGTGGCCAGTCGTGGTGGTGTTCCTCATCCTGGCCGCTCTTTTTTATCTGCAATATAAACACTGGCAGAGCTTTCGATTGGGGAACGTTCTGGGCCCAGACCCACCGCATCAAGAAAGTTCACGTGTTGCATGCGATTGCCCTCATTTACATCGCGTACGTCTTCCGCGCGGTGCGGTGGAAGATCTTCCTGAAGCCGGTGCGTCCCAAGGTAAAGACGATGGAAATGCTCTCCCCGACGCTGATCGGGTTCACGGGGCTGGCGCTGCTGGGGCGCGCGGGAGAATTTATTCGTCCGTATTTGATCGCGCGGCGGACCGATCTTCCCTTCTCTTCGCAACTGGCGGTGTGGGCAGTGGAGCGCATCTTTGATGTGGGCGCATTTACGGTATTGATGGTGCTGGCGATTTTCCTGCCCAGCGCGCTGCCCGCGATTCCGCATCCGGAGTATTACGTGCGGTTTCGCGAGGGCGGATTTCTGCTGATCGGGCTGGTGCTGGCGATGGCCGTGGGCGCGATTGTGATCCGGCGCAGTGGAGAACCGGTAGCGCGGTGGGTGGAAGCGAGGTTTGGGCATCTTTCCGCGAGCTTTGGTCACAAGCTGGCGCAGAAGGTGCGCGAGTTCGGCCAGGGACTGGACACGATTCACGGTCCGCTTTCGATGCTCTGGCTGAGCCTGGTTTCGGTTGGAATGTGGTACATCATTGCGCTGGCTTATCAGGAAGTAACGCACTCCTACGGCGTGGCGTCGCTGGAGATTCCGGTGTCGCAACTCCTGATTCTGATGGGATCGAGCATGGTGGGTTCGATGCTGCAGTTGCCGGCCGTGGGCGGCGGTTCGCAGATGGCGACGATTGCGGCGCTTTCGAGCGTGTTCGACGTGCCTCCGGAGATGGCGGCGAGTTGCGGGATTTTGCTGTGGCTGGTCACGTTTGCGGCGGTCGTGCCGCTGGGGCTGGCGTTGGCGCATCACGAGAGATTGTCGTTGCGGAAGTTGTCGGAGGAAAGTCATAAGGCGGAAGAAGCGGAGATGGGCGGGCCGTGAACTGCAGTGGTCAGTGCTCAGTGGTCAGTAAAACCGTAGGCAGCCGCGACTTGCGGTGCTGCGGCTTTGCGTTACTCGCCTGTTACAATTTCTCATGTTAATCCGCGAACATCCAATTTAGCTCGAGACAGATTTCTTTTCGACCAACATCAGTGCCATGAAATGTCCTTTTTGCGGATTTGCCGAAGATAAAGTGGTGGACTCGCGGGAGAGCAAAGAGGCGGAATCGATCCGCCGGCGGCGCGAGTGCCTGAAGTGCGGCAAGCGCTTCACCACCTACGAGCGCATCGACGAAATCCCTTACATGGTGGTGAAGAAAGACGGACGGCGGGAGAAGTTCGACCGCCAGAAAGTTCTGAACGGTCTGCTGCGGGCCTGCGAGAAGCGTCCGGTGCCGATCAGCAAGCTGGAACAGATTGTGAACGAGGCGGAGTCGTTCGTCATCGAGTCGCAGGAGCGCGAGCGCAAGACCAGCGAACTGGGCGAACTCATCATGAACCGGCTGCGGCGCTATGACAAAGTGGCGTACGTGCGTTTTGCCTCGGTGTATCTGGATTTCAAGGATGTGAAAGAGTTCATGAATGAGTTGAGGGATTTGGTTAAAACTAAGGAAGCAGTTGAAGTTAAGGCGAAGAAAAGTGGTCAGTGACCAGTGGTCAGTGAGTCAGTCAAAACCGGTGTTTTGCTGACCACTGATCACTGACCACTAGCCACTGGGTTCAATCCATGAGTCATAAAGTAACGCTGATACCCGGCGACGGCATCGGTCCTGAGGTGACCCGGGCCACGGTGCGCATTCTCGAAGCCACGGGCGTGAAGTTTGAGTGGGAGTCATTTGCAGGTGGGCGCGGATGCCTTCGAGAAGTACGGCGAATACATCCCGAAAGAAGTAATTGAGTCCATCGAGCGGACTCACGTCGGTCTGAAGGGACCGGTGACGACGCCGGTGGGTGGCGGATTTTCCAGCATCAACGTTGCGCTGCGCCAGAAGTTTGAGCTGTATGCGAACTTCCGCCCGATCCGGAATTTGCCGCATATCCCCACGCGTTATCCGGATGTGGATCTGATCATCGTGCGCGAGAACACCGAGAGCCTGTATTCCGGACTGGAGCACGAAGTGGTGCCGGGCGTGGTGGAAAGCTTGAAGATCATTACGGAAAAGGCCTCGACCCGTATTGCGAAATTTGCCTTTGAGTACGCCCGCAAGAATCAGCGCAAGAAGATTCACGCCATCCACAAAGCGAACATCATGAAGCTCTCGGACGGATTGTTTCTGCGTTGCTGCCGCGGCGTGGCCAAGCAATATCCCGAGATCACCTACGGCGAGCACATTGTGGACAACACCTGCATGCAACTGGTTATGAATCCTTATCAGTACGACATGCTGGTGATGGAAAATCTGTACGGGGATATTATTTCGGACTTGTGCGCGGCATTTGTCGGCGGCCTGGGATTTGTGCCCAGCGCCAACCTGGGCGACCACTGCGCGATTTTCGAAGCCGTGCATGGTTCGGCGCCCGACATCGCCGGCAAGAATCTGGCAAACCCAACTGCCCTGCTGCGGTCGGGATTGCTGATGCTACGGCATCTGGGCGAGTTCGATGCGTCCACACAGATTCGTAATGCGTTGGAGAAGGTATACCGGCATCCCGAAAAGCTTACCAAGGATATCGGCGGTCAGGCGGGAACGTCGGAATTCGCGGACGCGGTGATCGAAGAGATGGCTCGGGCGAAAACCGCGCCGGCAGCCGTTCCCTAGAGTTGTTTTCATTTTTTGCTTGGGGCCTCACCAATTATTGAGGCAGAAAAGGGGCGTTATGAAGCAGAGTCTACTCAAAGGGTTCCTCAGTGGTTTGGCGTGCATGTTTCTTTTGGCCGGCTTGGCGTCGGCGCAGGGCGGCGAACTCGTCGCCGCCGAGTTTGGCGCCGGGAACCACCGAATTGACGTCACTCGACAGGTACGATCCTTTATGCACGACGGAGTTCTGCGCTTCGATGTGACCGACCAGACCTTCGGCGCGGATCCCGCGCGCGGTCACGTTAAAGAACTGTTTATCCGCATCAAGCACTGGGACGGGCAGGTTGAGGAGTTTCGCTTCCCGGAATATGCCCATGTGAACCTGGTTCTGGATCCCGAGAGAGGATATGAGTGGCACGATCGGGAACTCCACATCATGCGCGCGTTCTATGGCGGCGCCGGGCATTTCGTCGATGTAACGGAAACGCTGCGGCACGAGACGCGCGAAGGCAGAATATTTATCCCGGTTGAAAATCGGACCATGGGGGGCGATCCTGATCCGGAGGTGCACAAAGTGCTGCGTGTGCTGTACTGGCATGATGGCCAACGCAGGCAGATCGTAGTTCCCGAACATGGCGAACTGCGTTTGCCATAGAGCAGATATTTGTGATCGATTAGGGACACCACAACCTTTGGTGACGTAACTTTGATTGTGTAAAAAGCAAGAGGGTGTAAGTTGGCTTTGGCCTCACGAGCTAAAGCCTTTCCGAAAAGGAGACCTACACCAATGGCGAGATAATCCCGACACGGAGCATTTCCAACATTTTCTAGCTGAGATGAAAGAGAGTTTCTGGGGCGATCTGTATGGGCAGACGCAACGGGCGTGGCAGCGGTTTTTCGAGCTGCAGTCGGAGCGGGAGCGCGACCGGTTTTCGGGGCGGGACGCTATGAACGGCGGCGCGGGCGGCGGCATCTATCGCAACGGCTACTACGAGCGGGATTTCGTGACCCGGTTCGGAACGACGGGCGCATCGCGCGCACCCGTGAGAAGAGCTTTCTGCCGGTGGGGCTGAGGCGATTTCAGCGGCGGGCGGAAGAAGTGTCGCTGCTGATCCGGGAGGCGTTTTTGCGGGGCATCAGTACCGGCAAGTGGGTAGGGTGGTGGCCACCATCACGGGAGAAACCGTGAGCGCACAGACGGTGTCGAAGCTGACGCGGGATCTGGATGAAGCGGTGCGCCAGTTTCATCAGGCACGATTGAGCGACGATTATGCCTATCTGTTCTGGATGGAGTGAGCTTGCGAGTGCGGCGACGAGGGGACGCAAACAGGTGCAGATGCTGGTGGCGTACGGGATCGGGCGCGATGGCCGCCGCCACTTGCTGGCTTTTTTGCGCAGCCAGGGCGAAGGTCAGGCGGACTGGGAAGCCTTGCTGCAGGATCTGTACCGGCGCGGACTGGAAGGACAGGCGCTGGACCGATCCACCGACGGCTGCGCCGGCCTAGCGGCGGCGATTCGCACGGTCTATCCCCGGGTGCGGCATCAGCGCTGCTGGGTCCATAAGATGCGCAACATTCTGGAGAAAGCACGGAAGCGCGACTACGACGATGTGAAGACCGGGGCCCAGGCTATTACCTGGCCGAATCTCGGTCTCAGGCAGAAGCCGCATTTCGCCGTTTCCGCACGCGTTGGCAGCGGGCGTACGGGCCGATGGTGCGCTGACTGGAACGCGACTTGCCGGAACTGCTGTCGTTCTTCGCTTTTCCTCGGCACCTGTGGCGCAAACTGCGCACCACCAATGTGATCGAGCGCTGCTTTGTCGAAGTGCGCCGCCGCACCCGGCCCATGGTGTGCTTTGTCAACGTAGAAAGCGTGGATCGAATCATCTACTCCATCTTCCAGAGATTCAACCTGGAATGGAAAACCCGCACCCTCAACCTATTTACACAAGCAGCTTGACGTCACCAACTTTTTTCCGCCATTGACTCTCGTCGAAGATGGGAGTAGATTCGCGGGTTCTGGGGAATTTGAAGGGATGGCGAAGACAACGCGCCGTGTGGGGGTAGTTCTGTTTCAGCTCGGCGGGCCGGACACGCTGGCTGCGATAGAGCCTTTCCTTTATAACCTTTTCTGCGACCCCGATATTATTGACTTTCCCTTTGCCCGCATCGGGCGCAAACCTCTGGCTAAACTGATTTCGACCACGCGCGCCCGTAAAGTGCAGCATCATTACGCGACCATTGGTGGAGGCTCGCCCATCCGGCGCTTCACTGAGCGGCAGGCGCGAGCGCTGGAAGCAGAACTCACTGATCGAGGTCTGGATGCGCGATGCTTCGTGGCCATGCGCTATTGGCACCCGTTCACCAGGGAAGCTATAGCAGAGTTGGAGGCGGCGGAGTGCAGCGAGGTTGTGCTGCTGCCCTTGTATCCGCAGTATTCTTCAACTACAACGGGATCGAGTCTGAACGAATGGCAGCGGCTGTTCCGCGGCGACGCTACGGTGCGCAACGTAGGTCCGTTCTACCAGCATCCGATGTATTTGGATGCGGTGATCGAAAAGATTGAAGAAGCGCTGGCGCGATTTCCCGAGCCCGAGCGCGCCGAGATCGTTTTCAGCGCGCACAGCGTTCCCATGTCCGTGATTGCGAAGGGAGATCCTTACCAGCGGCAGATCGAGGAAACGGTGCGGCTTCTGATGGAGCGCGGCGGATGGCCGAATCGTCACCGGCTCTGTTATCAGAGCAAAGTGGGCGCGAGCAAATGGTTGCAGCCTTCCCTGCACCGGACGCTGCATGATCTGGCGGCCGAGAAATCGCGGGAAGTCTGCATCGTGCCGGTGGCGTTTGTTTCCGATCACGTGGAGACGCTGGGCGAGATCGATCATGAAATGCGCGAGCAGGCGCGGCGGCTGGGCATTACGCAGTTTGAGATGAGCGCGGGCCTGAACGATTCTCCGAAGTTTATTTCGGCGCTGGGACAGTTGGTGCTGGAAGCCCTGGACGGAGAATTTCGCGGCGGCATTCCGGTTCACGGGATCGACAGTCAGGTCGCCGGGTCGGCGTTGGTGGCGGCCGACTAAGAACAGCGGGTCTTGGAGTGATTGGTCTTAGGCAGAACCCCAAGACCTAACACCTGAGATCTAAGACCAGCAGTCAAGAACAGGGAGGAAGACTCATGGCGGAGCCGGAGGGCGCGAAGCCCAGCCCGAATCCAGAGGCGGCAAAGCCCGCAGCCACGGGCGCAGTCGATGCCACAAAATACGTGGGCACGCCAGCGGTGGGAACCTCGAAGGCGGCCGCGGCCGCTGGACTTTCCTCGTCCGGTCCGGCGAACACGGACATCGACCGGCGGCGACGGCGGCTGGTGTGGGTCGCGGTGACTGCATTCCTGACGGCGTGGTTCCTGGCCTTCTTCCGATTCTTTCTTCCCCGCACTCTGTTCGAGCCCAACACAGTTTTCAAGATTGGCTATCCTTCGGAGTTTGCGCTGGGAGTCGACACGAAGTTTCAGCAGAAATACCGCATCTGGGTTGATCGCACGCCGGACCGCGTGTTCGTGATCTACGCGCGCTGCACGCACCTGGGTTGCACGCCGGACTGGAAGCCGAGCGAGAACAAATTCAAGTGTCCGTGCCACGGCAGCGGCTATGACAGCGAGGGCATTAACTTTGAAGGACCAGCGCCGCGTCCCATGGACCGCGCGCATGTGGAACTGGCGCCGGACGGGCAGATCATCGTCGATACGTCGCGGCTGTATCAATGGCCGAAGGGACAGCCCAGCAAGTTTAACGATCCGGGAGCGTTTTTAACGGGAGTGTAAGACGCGGCAGCAGTTTGCGGCGCAGGCGACAGCAGATTCCTCTCCGGGCTTCGCCCGGTTCGGAATGACAAAGATTAGGGATTTGGAAATCATTTATGGCTGACGAAAATAATCCGAACGGCAAAAACGGCAAAGTGGGATTGGTCGACCGCGTCAAAGACGACATTCAGGCGATGAAGGTCGACATCCCCGCCAAGGCGAAAGAGCAGATCGAAGGCCTGAAAGATCCCACGAAGACGCAGGTCTACACTTCGATCTTCCGCCACAAGCACGATGACACGCCGCGCAACCGCGCTCTGGGCGTGCTTTCGAACGTGTTCCTGCATCTGCATCCGGCGAAGATCAATCGCGATGCAGTGCGTTACAGCTACACCTGGGGTATGGGCGGGATCACGTTCTTTCTGTTCATCATCCTCACCTACACCGGCGTGCTGCTGATGTTTTATTACCATCCGAGCAAGGTGCAGGCTTTTCGCGACGTGCTCTATCTCGAGCACGACGTGCCCTTTGGAAAAATTCTGCGCAACATGCACCGCTGGGCCGCTCACCTGATGGTGATTGGCGTGTGGCTGCATATGTTCCGCGTGTTTCTCACCGGCTCGTATAAAAAGCCGCGAGAATTTAACTGGAACATCGGCGTGCTGCTGCTGGTGTTTACTTTGCTGCTGTCGTTTACCGGCTATCTGCTGCCCGACGATCAACTTGGATTCTGGGCTGTAACCGTAGGCACGAACATGGCGCGAGCGACGCCGCTGCTCGGGCACGAAGGCCCGTTCGGCTCGATGCTGGGCATGACTCCATACAACGACGTACGGTTCGGCTTGTTGGGCGGGTCGATCGTAGATGCGAATGCTCTGTTGCGGTCCTACATCTGGCATTGCATCGGCATTCCAATCGTCGCCTCGATTCTGATGATCGTCCATTTCTGGCGCGTGCGGAAGGATGGCGGAATCTCCGGTCCGGCGCCGGTGATGCTGGCAGAAGAAGCCGACAAGACGCGAAGAGGACCGAAGGCGGCCGGAGAGTAGCGGCAGCGAAAGAAACAGCAGATTCCTCACCGGGCTTGCGCCCGGTTCGGAATGACAAGAATTTCGAGTAGTTGACACGAGAACATTTATGGACTGGCGACAACTTTGGGAAATTTGCTCGGCTCCGGACAATGTGCCGATCGTGGGCTTGATTCCGCTGCTCGGCTTCTACATTTATCTGGCATGGAAGCAGGCGCACGCCAACGATCAACTGATCGCGCAACTCGAAGGCGACGCCGCTCTCGCCAAGACGCATCACCGCAAGACCTGGCCCTTCAAACCGGGCTGGCAGAAGGAAGTTCACGTCTGGCCGTTCCTGCTGCGCATTGAATTTCTCGCCGCCATCATCGTCACCATCATTCTGATGGTCTGGTCGATCACGCTGAACGCGCCGCTGGAAGAGCCCGCCAATCCCAACCTGACGATGAATCCGGCGAAGGCTCCGTGGTATTTTCTCGGACTGCAGGAGATGCTCGTTTATTTCGACCCCTGGATCGCCGGCGTGGTAATGCCTACGATGATCATCATTGGCCTGATGGTCATTCCTTACATCGATACCAATCCGCTGGGCAGCGGCTATTACACGTGGAAGCAGCGCAAGTTTTCGATCGGCACCTTTCTGTTCGGCTTCATCATTCTGTGGGTCGCGATGATCATCATCGGAACGTTCATACGGGGGCCTGGCTGGCAGTGGTTCTGGCCGGGGCAAACCTGGGATCATAACCGGCTGATCTATGAGGTGAACCGCGACTTGCCCGACATCTTTGGAATCACGTCGAACATGGCGAAAGCGATATTCGGCGCGGTCGTGGTCGGCGGCTATTACCTGCTCGGAGGATTTCTCGTGTATTCGCTGTTCCGGCGATACATGGGAAAAGATTTCAAGCGCATGAGCCTGCTGCAATTCGGAATCACGCAATTTCTTTTGCTGACCATGGTGGCGCTGCCCCTGAAGATGGGGCTGCGGCTCTTATGGCACATCAAGTATGTGTGGATTACGCCCTGGTTCAATATTTAGGGCTTGTGTCATCTTGGGTCTTAGCCATTAGGCCCGAGCCAAATACGTTGTCGAGGACTAAACCGTAGAGACGTGGCGCAAGACCTATGACCCAAGACCTAAGACCTGAGACCCGATTTTCCGGAGGAAGCGGTGCCTGAACAACCCAACCCCGAGCAGGACCCGATCACAACTAAATCGTATGCCGCGTATTACCTGATCGCGATGGTGATTCTGATGGCGACGTTGTTCTGGGCCTTGTGGGACGAGGCGTGGACGCAGCGGCCCTGGAAGGCCTTCCAGGAGCAGTGGAAGGATCGCTATCCGGCATTTCTAAACACGGCGCGCTCCAAGTCGTCCACGACGGAAACAGATGTCGAGAAGAATCCGGATTACGTCGCCCTCAAACAGGCGTACGAGAAGACTTATCAGGATACGAAGTCGCAAGGCGAAGAAGCGCGCCGGAAGCTTGACGATGCCAGCGCGCGCCTGCTCGCCGTGCAAAGCGTGTTCACCGACCGGCGCGCTTATGTGAACGCGTTGACCTACGAACTCGAAACCAGCACCAGCGCATCGGCGAAGGCCAGCAAGCAGAAAGAGATCGACGACTACAAGAAGGAAAAAGCCACGGTTGAATTTCCCGACGGGAGCAAGAAACAATACACCTTTCCCGAACTCGAGGAAAAATACACCGAGATCCGCGACGAGCGCACGAAGTTGAGCCTGGAACTCGGCGAAGTGTTGAAGCCGGTAACCGCGGCCAGGGCGAAAGCTGGATGAATACATCTCCGACCACATGGTCGATCTCACGCCGCAGCAGATCGACGGGTTGAAAAGACGCGCGACTGAATGGGTTCCGGCGATCGTGCAGATCAACGTTGCCGAGGCCAACATCGTCGACCGGTGCGAATCCTGCCACATGAACGCGCGCGAGCCGTTGAAGATCACTCCGGCGTCGATGACGGCGAAAGGCGAGAAGAAGCCGGACGACTCCGCCGATGCGTTCGTAAGCCATCCCGAGCCCGAGTTGTTGAAGATTCACGACCCGGAGAAATTCGGCTGCTCGCCCTGCCATCAGGGCAACGGCCGCGCCACTACGAGCATTGAGAAAGCGCACGGAAACTACGAGCACTGGCTGTGGCCGCTCTATCCCAAGGAAAATGCGCAAGCCGGTTGCCAGAATTGCCATGCGGCCGACATGGTTCTGGTCAGCGGCGACATGCAGTGGCTAACCATCAACGACGGCAAAGACCTCTTCCGGCAGAGAGGCTGCATGGGTTGCCATCGCTATGAAGGATATGACAAAGAGCCTGAGGATCTGAACTCGATCGGCCAGCAGATCAAGCAGATCGAAACGCAGAAGATAGACAATCTGAAACAAAACGCCTACTTGATGAAGCAGGCGGATGCGGCCGAGTCAAACGAAGAAGCGAACCGGCTGAATACCCAGGCGGTTGACCTGAGGGTCGCGAACAGCAAGCTGGACGGGCGTTTGCAGCAGCTTGATTACCAGTCGCACAGCCTGATGCAGGATCAAAAGAAGGTTGGTCCGAACCTGAAAGATGTCCGGCTGAAGCTGAACAAGAATTGGATTCCGGTGTGGCTGAAGAAGCCTTCGGATTTCCGTCCCACGACGAAGATGCCGAATTTCCGCCTGACCGATCATCAGATTCAGGCTATTTCAGCATACATCTGGCAATCGGGATTCACCGATCCTCTTCCCAAACACAAGCCGGGAAATGCCGCGCACGGAAAAGAATTATTTGAAACGCGCGGATGCCTGGCCTGCCATTCGATCGGTGAAGGCGATCAGGTGCAGGGCGGAACCTTTGCCGCAAACCTGACCCGCGTCGGCGAAAAAGCGAACTACGATTATCTGGTGCGCTGGATTCACAATGCTCGCGAGCGCACGCGTCCTTATTGCCCTTATGAGAAGAAGGACATCGGCCCTGAGGATTACGCGAAGAAGGGTCTTCCCTATCAGTTCGATCTCGACCACAGCCAGTGTCCCAACGACGGCCACGAACTGCAAGTGCAGAACATGACGGTGATGCCCAGCCTGCGCCTGTCTCCCGAGGATGCGGAAGACATTGCAACCTATCTGATGACGCAGAAGAAACAGGAGCCGTCGTCTTACGCGGATGCCTCGTTCATGGATGATCCCAAGCTGAAAGACGAAGGCAAGAAGTGGGTGCGGCACTTTGGCTGCGGCGGCTGCCACGAGATTTCCGGCATGGAGGACGAAGGACGCATCGGCACCGAACTCACTTACGAAGGCAGCAAGCCAATCGAGCGTCTCGACTTCGCGCTGTTTACCACGGTCGCGCAGCGCGGCGGAAAGGATGCCGAACCGATTACGGATAAAGACGATCTGGCGCGGCTGCCCGACGGTCCCGCGAAAGAACCCTGGTACGACCAGAAGGGATTCTTCGAGCATAAACTGGCCGAGCCCAACGTTTACGACAAAGGCAAGGTCAAGGGCGAACTCGAAGCTGCGCGCATGCCCAACCTGCACCTCACCAAGGAGCAGGTGCTCGACCTCACAACTTTCCTGATGGGAAGCGAAGAGACTTCCCTGCCCGCGAGCTATCAATACAGGCCGGGCGACGCGCGCCACGATATTCAGGAGGGCTGGTGGATCATCAAGAAATACAACTGCATGGGCTGCCACCAGTTCATCCCCGGCCAGCAAACGATCCTGATGGGATTGAAGCAGTATCAGGATATTCAGGAGCAGTTGCCTCCGAAGCTTTTGACCGAAGGCGCGCGCGTCGATCCCGAGTGGCTGCGCAAGTTCCTGTCGAATCCGTCGTTGAGCACCACGGATACGAACCGCAACGGTGTGCGTCCGTACTTGAAGGTGCGCATGCCTACGTTCTCGTTCTCCGACAACGAACTGCGCAAACTGGTGCGCTTCTTCCAGGCGCTGTCGCAGCAACCGCTGCCCTACATCCCGGAGGAAGTGCCGGTGCTCACGGCGAAGGAAACGGACATGGCGCGCAGCCTGTTCTCCAGCACCGCGGCGCCTTGCCTGAAGTGTCACGCGACCGGCGATCCCACGCACGACAAGATCGCTACCGCGCCGAACTTCCTGCTGGCAAAAGAGCGCCTGAAGCCGGATTGGGTCGAGCGCTGGATCACCGATCCGCAGGCGGTCAGCCCGGGAACGTCAATGCCCTCGGGACTATTCAAGCAGCAGAATAATCAGTGGGTGTTTGCCGGGCCGACGCCGCCGTCATTCCAGGGTTACGAGGGAGATCATCGCAAGCTGCTGACCGATTACATCTTCCAGTTAACGCCGGAAGAACAGCGTAAGGTGGCAGCGTCCATGCCGCACGCGAAAGCGGCGGTGCAGCAGAAGAGTGATCGCAGACAGGCGGCGGTGGAAGCGCATCGAGCGGCGAGCGGCGGTTCGCGGTAGAATGGCGAGTTCCATGACCAGTGTCTGTTGATGACAAATGTTTCTTAAGTCGACTACTAAAGAAAAGGAAGAAGGACATCATGAATAAAAAAACGAGTTGGATAATATCGGCCGGCGTAATGGCGTTGTGCGCCTTGCTGATAACTGCGGCGTGCAGTAAGAAAGAGAACACGGAGCAATCCAGCAACAACATGTCTCAGCCAGCGGCGACTGCGCCTGCGGCAACGCCGATTGATCCGGCAACGGTCGCAACAGTAAACGGCACCGTGAAGTTCGATGGCACGGCTCCAAAGGCGGCTAAGATCGACATGAGCCAGGACCCCGCCTGCAAGGGCATGAACGAAGCGGAGACTGTGGTCGTTGGGGGCGGCGATCTCGCCAACGTCTTCGTCTACGTAAAAGACGGCCTCGGCAACCGCACCTTCGACGTTCCCAAAGATGCGGTCGTCCTCGACCAGAGCGGCTGCAAATATCATCCTCACGTTCTGGGCGTGATGGCCGGTCAGACGGTGCAGATCAAGAACGACGATCAGACCACGCACAACATCCATCCCACGCCGAAGGACAACCGCGAGTGGAACGAATCGCAGCCGCCATCCGCCGCTCCGCTGGAGAAAAATTTCGCCCGCGAAGAGATCATGCTTCCCGTGAAGTGCAACCAGCACCCATGGATGAAGATGTACATCAACGTGGTGAAGAGCCCGTTCTATGCGGTCACCGACAAGTCCGGGAAATATGAAATCAAGGGACTGCCTCCGGGGGATTACACGATTGCCTTCGTGCACGAGAAACTGGGCGAGCAGGACCAGAAGGTAACGGTCGGCCCGAAAGACACGAAGACCGTGGACCAGAGCTTCAAGGCTGGCGGCGAGTAGATCAGAGTTGCAACATCCTAGCAATTGCAGCTGGTCGCTCAGATAAGCTCGTCTGCTAAAATAAACGCCTTGGCATAGCGGGCTGTGCCAGTCGGCGCAGCTCGCGGCGCTCGAAGGGGTACGACTCTGAAGGCAATCCCAGCCACGTATAACCGCGCCCATCACGCCTTCGCCGTGTTCACGGCTTGCGCGACGCTCGTCGTGATTACGGCGGGCGCGTTGGTCACCAGTAACGACGCCGGGCTATCGGTTCCCGACTGGCCAACCTCGTTTGGCTACCTCGTGAAGGTGCCGCACTTCGTGGGCGGAGTGCGCTATGAGTGGAGCCACCGCATGGTGGCCGGCACGCTGGGCATGCTGACCCTCGCTATCGCAATCTGGACTCTGCTGGTCGAGCGCCGCCGCTGGTTGCGCTGGCTCGCGATCGGCGCCTTATGCACGTTCATCGCCCAGGCCACTTTGGGCGGGATGACAGTTCTGTTCTTCCAGCCGCCATGGCTTTCTACCGCACACGCCACCGTGGCGCAAACATTTTTCTGCATCGCGGTTGCCATCGCGCTCTTCACCGGACGCAAGTGGGTGGAAGAACAACCGCAGGTGGAGCCCGACTCGCGCCGCCCCAGCCTCACCATGCTGACTTTGCTCTCCATCTTCGTGCTGTACGTACAGCTCATTCTCGGGGGGATGTTTCGCCATCATGGCATGAGTTGGTGGCCGCACGTGCTGAATGCGGTGACGGTGTCGTTCGTGCTGGCGTGGACGGCCGTGCGGGCGAATCTCTGTGTATTCGCACATTGAAGCCGTGCGTCGCCCGGCGATCCTGATGCTGTCGCTTTTGATCGCGCAGCTGTGCCTGGGGTTCACCGCATTTTTGACCCGCGTGGCCTGGGGCAGAGATGCGACGCAACCGGAACTTCCCATGGTCGTGTCGACTGTGGCACACGTTGCCGTCGGAGCGCTGCTGCTGGCGACTACGGTGGTTCTAGCAATTCAGGTGTGGCGGCACGTGCCGGTGGCCGTCGCAGATCCCATCCCGCAGGCGCAACGGGACGTTTCGGTCGCATGACCGGTGTCGCCGCCGGCCTTGTTGTTTGCCTCTTTTGTTCATGGTCATGATGCTGGACACAATATCGTCGTAAACTGGTAATAGACTCATTCAGGGCAACCCTTGGTCTCGAAAGTTTCCGCCATCGCCGACGCCGCTCCGGAAGTAACTCTTGCTTCCGTAAAACCCGTTATTTCGGTCGATGACCTGGTGCATCGTTATGAAAACCGTACGGCCCTGAACGGCGTTTCGTTCGACGTGCGACCGGCGGAACTGTTCGGCCTGCTGGGTCCGAACGGCAGCGGCAAAACCACGCTCTTCCGCATTCTTTCCACCTTGATGCTTCCGACCGCGGGCCGCGCCACCATCATGGGCTGGGACGCGGCGCGCGAACCGGCACGCTTGCGGCGGCAAATCGGCGTGGTCTTTCAGGCGCAGAGCGTCGACCTGAAGCTCACGGCCTATGAGAATCTTTGGCATCAGGGACATCTCTACGGTTTGCGCGGGCCCTCCCTGCAAAAGCGGATTCACGAAATCCTCTCGCGCGTCGGCCTGGCGGATCGCGCCAAGGAGCTGGTCGAAACCTTCTCCGGCGGAATGCAGCGGCGCATCGAGTTGGCCAAGGGATTGTTGCATCATCCTGGAGTGCTGTTGCTCGATGAACCCACGACCGGCCTCGATCCCGGCGCCCGGCGCGATCTTTGGCAGTACCTGCAGACCCTGCGCGACGAAGAGCATGTGTCCGTGCTCGTGACCACGCATCTTATGGAAGAAGCCGAGCGCTGCGACCGCCTCGCCATCATGAACGAAGGCAATCTCGTGGCTCTGGGCACGCCCGCGGAGTTGAAGAGCGAAATCGGCGGCGACGTGGTGCTGCTCGATGCTGCCCACGATGCGGGATTGCTGGCCGAGCGCATCCGGGCGCGCTTTCACGTGGAGACTACCGTACTCGAAAACCAGGTGCGCATGGAGCGCGAAGGCGCGCACCGCTTTGTAACCGAAGTCGTCGAGGCTTTCCCCGGAGAGATTGAGGCGATCTCCGTCAGCAAACCGGCGCTCGAAGACGTTTTTATTCGCCGCACCGGACACAAGTTCTGGACCGAACAAAACGACGCGCAGACCAGCGCAGAAGATCACAGCAGGAGGTAAATGTGCGCTCTATGAATCTTGTTCTTTCTCTCGTGCTTGGCATTCTCCCCTTGCTGGGGGTGGCGTGGATTTTCGTGAGTGGCATGATCACCCTGTCGCCGCTCTCGGCCACCGTCGACGGCCTGTTCATGAGCTTGATCCTGCTAGCACTTTCGGGAACGTTCTGGTTGAACGCATACTGGGAAATGCGTGACCACGGCATGATCGGCAAGAAAACAACCGGCAAGGAGAAACCCGCCGCGCCCGCGGCCAAAGCTCCTGCGGCGAAAACGAGTTAGATTTCATGGCGACTCAAACCGCAGCCCTGTCGAGACCGCTTGCGCCCGCTTCTGCCGGCGTACTGCTCCCCGCCTTCACGCTCTGGTGGCGTGAGATTGTGCGCTTCTACCGCCAGAAATCGCGGGTAGTTGGCGTGCTGGCTTCGCCGCTGGTTTTCTGGGTCGTACTGGGCTCGGGTTTCGGTAGTTCTTTTCGCTCGGCGGCCGGGCCCGCTCAGCAGCACTACATGGATTATTTTTATCCCGGCACGCTGATCCTGATCGTGTTGTTTACCTCGATCTTCGCCATGATGTCTCTGATCGAAGACCGCAAAGAAGGATTCCTGCTCTCCGTGATGGTAGCGCCGGTGCCGCGCTCCGCGATTGTGCTGGGCAAAGTTCTCGGCGGCACAACCCTGGCGGCGATTCAGGGGATGATCTTCCTCATCTTCGCTCCGTTCGCCGGGGTACATCTTGAACTGGTTCAGGTCTTGCTGGTGGCGGTGGTGGTCCTTCTGGTTTCGTTCGCGCTGACTGCGCTGGGCTTCGCCATCGCCTGGCCCATGGATTCCACCTCAGCCTTCCATGGCATCATCAATCTTTTTCTGATTCCGCTGTGGCTCTTGTCGGGCGCGCTGTTTCCCCTGTCGGGCGCTTCGGGATGGATTCGCGCCATGATGTATATGAACCCGCTCACGTATGGGGTCGAGGCGTTGCGCGACCTGCTCTATCCCGGGATGGAGACGCAGTTTCCTCTGCCCTCGGCGATCGCAACGTTGCTCTTGTTTTCGCTGGTGATGTTCGCGCTCGCGTTCTACATGGCAAACCGCCGCACCACCAGGCCCGCCGCTTGATTGCTAAAATATGATCGCCAAAATATGATCCCTGCGCAATATGCCTATTTCCCTGCTCTGATCGCCAGTTTGAATGGAATCAGCGCCGTGCTTCTGGTCATCGGCCGCTACGCCATAGCTCGCGGAAGCATGGCTGTGCACCGAGCCTGCATGATCGCCGCCGTAGTGTCTTCGGCACTTTTTCTGGCGTGCTACTTGTACTTTCATTATCACGTTGGGGATATCCGTTTTCTGGGCGACCACTTTTGGCACGTTGTTTATCTGATCGTCCTCATTCCCCATGTCACGCTCGCCATCGTGATTGTCCCCATGGTCATCATCACGTTGGTCCGCGGCTTGCGGGCCCGCTATGATCGGCATCGCGCGATAGCGCGCTGGACCTGGCCGCTGTGGATGTACGTCAGCGTAACCGGCGTGATCGTATACTTCATGCTGTATCAGTGGTTCCCGCACAGCTAGAATTCACCGCGGAGATAAACTTTTACCCTGTGTCCCGCCGTGACTCCTGTGGTGAAGGATTTT
This sequence comes from uncultured Acidobacteriaceae bacterium, assembly GCA_963850805.1. Lineage (GTDB taxonomy): Bacteria > Acidobacteriota > Terriglobia > Terriglobales > Acidobacteriaceae > Sulfotelmatobacter. The sequence continues at coordinate 151,531 of CAWKNF010000017.1, forward strand.
GATTTTATGTCGATAGTGAGATTAAAAATTGATGTAGCCGGCACCGTAGGAGACGCAGCCTGGCGCGAGATCAAGCAGTTCGATCAGATCCAAAGCGCTGACTTCGGTCCCCAATTCGGCAGTGGCGGCCTTTCCGCAAGCCATGTGGCCACGGCCGTCTCGGCCGTGCCGACAAGCGGAGCGAGGCGAAACCCTTATCCCAAAGGCGCATGGATCGGAGCCGAAATCCGCCTCCAGACGCCACTTCTGGCCCAGTATGCCGTTTCGCATTATCTCGAGCAGGAGCGCGTGCTCGACGCCGATGTCGTAGAGTAATAGTAGGTCTTCGTTCCAAGTATGTCTGCCAATCTGATTCCAGCTCCGCCGTCCCACGACACGCAGCCGCCAAAGCCCGGCATGTCCGGCACCCAGAAGCTTCTCTTCTTCGTCACCGCGTGGCTCATCTGCCTCATGCCATTCCTGTTCTGGTGGAACACCTGGTTCGGCCGCAAGCTCTCCGACCAGCAGCTAACTGAATACCTGCACGACGCGAAAAAGCCACGCCACATTCAGCAAGCCTTAGTCCAGGTAGGCGAGCGCATCACGCGCCAGGATGCCACCGCGAAACAATGGTATCCGGACCTGGTGCGCCTCGCGGCCGATCCGGTGGAAGAAGTGCGCAACACCGACGCCTGGGTCATGGGCCAGGACGCGTCCGGCACCGGATTTCATGGGGCGCTGCTGAAGATGCTCGCCGACGCCTCGCCGATGGTTCGCGGCAATGCCGCGTTGTCGCTGGTGCGGTTCGGCGACGCCACGGGCCGCCCGCAGATTCTGGCCCTGCTGCAGCCCGCGCAAATTACATCGCCGGAATCCGGCCGCATTGTCGATTCAGACCGCCCCGGCACTGCCATCCACCAAGGCGGACTCATCGCAAAGCTGGAATACGGGCACCAGCAGACCGCTGAAATCCGTTCTCCAATTCCTGGGAGGATTCGCTCGGTCGCCGGGACCGGAGCGAATATCACCACAGGAGCGGAAGTGGCGGTGATCGATCCCGCAACTGACCAGGTGTGGGAAGCGCTGCGCGCCCTCTATCTCATCGGCCAGCCCGACGATCTTTCGGCCATTCGACCCTACGAGCGCGACCTGCCCGATATTTCCAACGACGTCCGCCAGCAGGCCGTAGAAACGGAACAAGCAATCCGGAAAAGATCTGGCTCCTAAGAGTCGGTAACCCAAACTCCCCGCGTCGCGTGTGCTAGACTCCCGACAATCCTGTGGGAGGAACACCATGATCGTCAGGCCCGATCAGGCGCGCATCTACAGTATGGGACGCGGAGAAGCGCGCATCCTGGTAGATGCCGAGCGTTCGGGTGGAACCTGGTGGTTGGGAGAGTTCCGCGAAGATCCAGGCTACACCACCGGACTCCACTTCCACCACCGGACCGACGAGCAATTCTTCGTGCTGGATGGCGTGCTCTCGGTTTATGTCGAGGGCCGGTGGCACGACTTGGAGCCTGGTACTGTCGCAGCTGTGTCCCACGGCACGCCGCACGCGCAGGCCAATGCCAGTAAGCAGCCGGTTCGGTTTCTTGCATCAGGCAGCCCCTGCGGCTTCGAGCGTTTTTTTCCTGAACTGCACGAGCTTGCTGCGCGCCTCTCGCCCTGGGATCCGCAGTTCGGTGCCGAGGCTGCCAAGATTGTGAGCCGGCACGACACCAAGATTATTGGTCCGCCGCCGCCAAGAACCCAACTGCCTTAAGTCGTCTTTCTGCAGCCTTTCACTCCCACTGCCCGTCACCCCACCGCTTCCATCACAACTCGCTGCACGTCCTTCCACGCTCCCGAGCGCGGGTCAACCACCTCAAAATGTCCTGCGCCAGCAATCTCCACCAACCGCGCATCTTCTTTCGTCTTCTGCTTCGCGACAACGTAATCGCGACCGAAGGCCGGCGGCACCACGTCGTCCGCAGCGCCGTGCACCAGCCACTGCCGTGCCGCAATCGCCAGCTTCATCGGATCCGCTTCCCGATAATGATCCCCAACCTCGGCCGGTGTCCCACCCAGAAACTCCACCACTGCGTCGTTGCTCAAGTGCAACTCATACGCCCGCTGCAGATCCACCACCCCCGCCAGCGATACAACCGCCTTCACGCTCGTCTCATGCGCCGCCAGACACAGCCCCAGCTGGCCTCCGGCTGAGTGTCCCATCGCGACGATTCGGCGGGCATTGATCTCATACTTGCGCGCATTCTGCATGAGGAATTGACACGCTGCCCGCACATCCGCAAACGTCCCCGGCCATCCCCCGCCGGCATTCCCCACCCGCCGGTACTCTATATTTGCAGTCAGGATTCCCTGCGCCGTCAGCGCTGCGCAAAGGTGGCCCATATATCCCAGATCGTATCTCGCCCGCCAGTACCCTCCATGAATTGCGATGGCCAGTGCGTGCGGGCCTTTTCCCTTGGGCAGCCGTAAATCCAAGAACTGATTTCCATCGCTCCCATAAGTCAAGCGCACGTCCGCTTTCGGCGGCGCCAAACTCAAAATGTCTTCGGCAGATGTCATCGATTCGCTGTACCCTGTGCTCCCCTGTGGTTGAAGGTTTTCGTTCTCTTACCGTCCCAGTCAAGATGATTATACGGGCTGCGAATCAACACTTAATTCCACCAAAGCCTCTGTGTTTCGGTCTTTATTGCCTATCCGCGTGAATCCGTTGAAATCCGTGGCTAGAGTTTTTTCTCCCCCGCCCCACAATTTCATTTCTCTCTCCTGCAAAACTCAGCTATTCTCTACCCGGATGACTACGCTGCCTCTTTCCGAGCTTCTCGGCGCCACGGTCTACGACCCGTCCGGCGCGGCGACTGGGCGCGTGCGCGAAGTCACACTCGCCCCTCAGGAAGACCGTAACCGCATCGCCTCGTTCATCGTTAAAACCAAATCCGGCAACCGCGTTCTTCCCTTCTCCGCCGTCTCCACTATCGACGCCAACATTCACACCTCCACCAATCCCGCGGACTGGCCCGCCGCCAACGGCGCCGAAGGCTTGTTCCTTCTCGAACGCGATCTTCTCGATCAGCAGGTCATCGACATTAATGGACGCAAAGTCGTGCGGGTCAACGATGTCGACCTGCAAATCGACGCCATGATCGAAGCCGGACGCACTCACGCCGTGCTGCGCGTTCAGTCCGTCGATATCGGCGCCCGCGGCGCAATTCGCCGCCTTCTTCGTGGCATCGCGCCCCGCGCCGCGCTTCACCTTCTGCTCCAGAGAATTCCTCCCCGCACCATTCCCTGGAGTTTTGTCGACCTGATCGAAACCGATCCCGCGCGCCGCATCAAGCTCAAGATTTCTCACGAAGGCCTGGCCACGCTCCATCCCGCGGATATCGCCGACATCGTCGAAGATCTCGCCCCGGACGAGCGCGAAGCCGTCTTCCGCACCCTCGACGAAGATGTCGCAGCCGAAACTCTCGAAGAAGTCGAGCCCAAGGTCCAGAAGTCGATCGTCGAATCTCTTGACTCCGAACGCGCCGCCGACATCGTCGAGGAAATGGATCCCGACGCCGCCGCCGACCTCCTCGGTGACCTGCCGCAGGATCGCACCGAACAAATCCTGGTCGAGATGAAGCCCGAGGCCAGCCAGGAAGTCGTCGAACTTCTCGAACACCGCGAAGAAACCGCCGCCGGTCGCATGACCACTGAGTTCCTTGCCCTGCCAGTCACCGCCACGGTCGAGAATGCCATCGGCGTCATGCGCGAGTTCGAAGGCGGCGTCGAAACCGTCAGCACTATCTATCTGGTCGATTCGCACGGCACTCTCGCCGGCGCCGTTCCGCTGGTGAAACTTGTCCTCGCCCAGCCTTATACCCCACTCCTTTCCCTCACTCAGGAGCCCCTGGTCCTCACTCGCAAAGACACCAGCGACAACGAGGTCGCTGAACTCTTCGACAAATACAATTTGGTGACCCTCCCCGTAATCGACGAACACAACAGGTTAGTAGGCGTCGTCACGTCTGACGACGTAATCACCATGCTCCGCGGCAAACTGTAAGGTTTGCCCAGTGCTCCTCTGTGTCCCCTGTGGTTAAGCATTTGACTTTGACCTAGCGTAGATCCGCGCAAGATCAAGCCTCTCGGTATAATCACTAGTTCCCGAGGAGAGCCCCCTTGCCCTTCGACGACCTCCGCCAATGGATCGCCGCGCTAGACCGCGCCGGCGAACTAAAGCGCATCCAGACCGAAGCCGATCCCATCCTCGAAATCGCCGAAATCACAGATCGCGTAAGCAAGTCGAAGACCGGCAAGCCCGGCGGCCCAGCCCTTCTATTCCAAAGCATCAAGGGCTATCCCAACTCCCAACTCCTGATCAACCAGTTCGGCTCCGAAGCCCGCATGAAGCTGGCCTTAGGCGTCAAATCCTTCGACGAATTCGCCGACCGCATCCGGGTCTTCATGGATCTCAAATCCCCGCAAGGCTTCCTCGACAAACTAAAAATGCTCCCGCTCCTGACCGAAGCCGGCAAGTTTTTCCCAAAAACCGTTCCCACCGGCCCCTGCAAAGAAGTAATCAAGCGCGACAACTTCTCGCTCCTCGACTTCCCCATTTTGCAGTGCTGGCCCCAGGACGCCGGCCGCTTCATCACGCTCCCCTGCGTAACTACGCGCGACCCGAAATCAGGCAAACGCAACCTGGGCATGTACCGCCTCCAGGTCTACGACTCCCGCACACTTGGGGCGCATTGGCAACGGCAGAAGGTGGCTGCCGAGCACTACCGTCAGGCCCTAAGAAACGCTGCGGGAGCAGGCCAGGACCATGTGGGGACGAGCGCAGCGAGGAGCGCGGTGAACATCATGGCGCAAACCTCCGGAGGCGCGAACCTAGCCCCAAGCTCTCATCCGACAGGCAAAATGGAGGTTGCCGTTGCAATCGGTACCGACCCTGTTGTTACCTTCTCTGCTATCGTCCCTGCGCCGCCGGATGTCGAGGAATATCTGATTGCCGGCTTTCTTCGGGCTGCTCCTGTCGAACTCGTCAAGTGCGAAACGGTCGACCTGGAAGTTCCTGCTGCCAGCGAGATTGTGCTCGAAGGTTACGCCGACCTTGACGAACTCCGCACTGAAGGGCCCTTTGGCGATCACACTGGGTTCTATTCGCTTGAGGATCTCTATCCGGTCTTTCACGTCACCTGCATCACACATCGCAAGGATCCTATTTATGCGACCACAATCGTTGGCAAGCCGCCTATGGAAGACGCTTACATGGGCAAAGCTGTCGAGCGCGTCTTCCTTCCGCTGATGCGGCTTACGATTCCTGAATTGATCGACATCAATCTTCCCATTGAAGGCGTCTTTCACAATCTGATGATCGTTTCGATCCGGAAGTCCTATCCCGGGCAGGCGCGGAAAGTGATGAACGCCGTCTGGTCGCTGGGACAGGCCATGTTTACCAAGTGCATCATCGTGGTCGATGAAGACGTGGACGTGCAGGATCTCGCCGATGTCACGCTGAAAGTTCTCAACCATATCGACCCCGAGCGTGACATCCAGTTCACGCTTGGGCCCGTCGACTCTCTCGACCACGCCTCGCGCCTGGCGAATTACGGTTCGAAGATGGGCATCGATGCTACCCGGAAGTGGCCCACAGAAGGTTTTACCCGGCCTTGGCCCGACGAGATTGTTATGGATGCAAAGACGAAGGCACTGGTGGACAGCAAGTGGAAAGCGTTAGCCAAGGAATTAGGGATCGAGAATGGTTGATTTGATCGGCGCTTTTGCGGCACGGCTTAAGCCCTGCCCTTCCCGGTCAGAATCAAAATCAAAGGCGACGGACAGGAGTGTTCGTCCCACACGAGCAGAGTTCCCGACCTTACGGTATTGCTGACGTCTGACCTTGATTAGAGCCGGCTAAACATGAGCTATATGAGACATTAATCCCCCGCATCCTGGCACACACTTACGGCTGCCGCATTTCCGCACGCGGACATTCTGACCTTAGAGACCACATGCACCGACCACATCGTTACATTGCTTCGCTATTTCTGACTGCTGCCATCGCTGCGCCAATACCTGTTATGGCTATGCCTTCACCTCAAGAGGCCAGCGTTCAGGTGCGCGTATACGACAAAAACCACAAGGATTATCACAACTGGGATGAGAACGAGAATCACGCGTGGGGGCAATTCCTAGTCGAAAACCATCGGAACTCTCACGAATACGCGAAGGCGAACAAGAAGGAGCAGTCGCAATACTGGAACTGGCGGCACGCTCATCCCGACCATCACGAAAATGATCGGCACTAGAGCTTTTCTTTAATCCAGATCAAAATCCCCGCCCTGTCTCTGCAAAGAACGCAGAGACAAGGACGGGGCAGCCCTGCTTTCCCGCTACCTGCCACCGCCCGCCACGAATTGACGCGCTCATGCCTCGGGACTAGACTTTCGTCCCGGAGGTATTCCCATGCGCTGTTTAATGAAGGTTGCAATTCCTGTAGAGACAGGCAATGCCGCGATTAACGATGGCAGCCTGGGCAAGACTATCGAATCCATTCTGGCCGACCTGAAGCCTGAAGCCGCGTACTTTGCCGGGGACGGTGGCAAGCGAACCGGGTTCATCTTTTTCGATTTGAAAGACCCTTCTCAAATACCCGCCGTCGCGGAGCCGTGGTTTCTGGCCTTTGATGCTCATATCGAGTTGCATCCGGCTATGAACCTTGAGGACCTGAAGAACGCCGGGCCGGGCATCGAGCGGGCAGTCAAGAATTACGGCAGAAGCTCACGCGCGAAAGCGGCGTAGAACTTCAGTGGTCAGTGATCAGCGGTCAGTGGTTAGTAAAACCAGTAGCTGATCACTGACCACGATCCACTGACCACTGTTTTCGACAGCAATCCAAACTAAGGCTGACTTTCGTATATCTAGATAAGGAAGAGACCTAGCGTTGTCGAGGCCACAACAAGGGATTTCGGCGGATCTGGCCCTGGTGACGGGGCTGAAGTCCGGCGATCAGGGGGCGATGGCGGAGTTGTATGACCGCTATTCTTCTGTGGTGTATGCGGTCGCATTGCGGGTGCTGGGCGATACGGGAGCGGCGGAGGACGTGTTGCAGGAGGTGTTTTTGCAATTGTGGCGCAAGCCCAGCGCATTCGACGCGGCGCGAGGCAGCCTGGGAAGCTGGCTGGCGGTGATCACACGGAACCGCGCGATTGACTCCCTCAGAAAGCGGCGGCCGCAAACGGATATTGAAGACGTGGTGTTGTCAGTGGCTCCAGATCTGGCGGGAGAAGCGGAGCGGGTGCGGACGGCGGAGAAAGTGCGGGGTGTAATGGGAGGGATGGCTCCGGAACAGCGCAGCGCGCTCGAAATGGCTTACTGGGAAGGCATGAGCCATTCGGAGATAGCCGACAAGACGGGAGAGCCGTTGGGGACGGTTAAGACCCGGATTCGGGCGGGATTGATGGTACTAAGGAGGGCGTTTCAGACTTGAAGGGGTAGCGGAGCTGCGCTCCGCGGACAGCCGAGGGCGGCTTGTCCCCACACTTGACCCGAGGACTGGCGTGAAGAGGAAATGAGCGACCACGAACGATACGCGGAGGATCTGGCTTGGTACGCGCTGGATGCGCTTCGGGGAGAGGAGCGCACACGAGTGGATGAGCACTTGGCGGAGTGTGCGGCATGCCGGCGGGAGCTGGAGCACCTGCGCGGGGATACGGCGTTGCTGGCGCTGTCGACTGCGGGCCCGAGGCCTCCGCAGCGGGCACGACGGAGGCTGCTGGATGCGGTGGCGCGGGAGCCTCGCGTGCCGCGGATCGTGGAGACTTCGCCCCGCCGTTCTTGGTGGGGCATGCTGGGATGGGCGGCGGCGGCGGCGGTGGTGATTTTTGCGGTGTCGTTGTGGCGGGAGAACGCGGTGCTGAAGGAGACTTTGGCGTCGGCGAGTTCGCAGGCGGCGAAGAGCGCGCGCGAAATGGAAGAGCTGCGGAGGATCGCGGCGCCGATCCTCGAGCCGGAAGCGCAGCGGGTGACCCTGGTGGCGGCGAAGGCTCCGCCGCAGCCGCAGGGGAAGGTATTTTATCTGCGGAACCGCAGCAGTCTGGTTTTGCTGGCGAACAACCTGCCGGCGCTGGCGCCGCGTAAGGCTTATGAGTTGTGGCTGATACCGACAAGCGGGGCTCCGATTGCGGCGGGAGTGTTCAAGCCCGATGCGCATGGGAGCGCGAGCGTGGTGAATCCTCCGCTGCCGGCGGGGACTGAAGCCAAGGCGTTCGCGATCACCGTGGAGAATGAGGCGGGATCGGCTACGCCGACGATGCCGATTGTTATGATGGGTGCGGGCGAGTAGAGGGCGGAAAAGATCGCACCTCTCGAAGCGCTGCGCGGCCGAAGTCGGGACACTGTGCAGAACGCCTCGCTCCGCTCGGCGGGACAGCCGAGGCGGCTGTCCTTACACGAGCATCTCAGGCTTTTCCGCGAGCTTCGGTTCCAGAGAGTTACTTATCCAAAACTTTTACGGCCTTGGGAAGGCTCGCGTGTTCTTGTCTGTAGGCGCGGGCGATGTCGCCAAGAGGAGTGTGGTAGATGGGAGACCCAAGTTCCGCTAGCGGAACCTCGCCTTTGGCCCAGCTGACCGAACCGCTACTCAGCAGGCTGGACTCCGGCGCCATGGCGTGCTCGGAAGCGTGCTGGGCACGATCATCAGGCATGGAAATGGGCTGCGGGTTGTTACTCAGAACTGAAGCGGTTTGTCCGTAGGCGGCGGCTGTGGCGCACAGAAAACAGAGAGCGAAGATTGTGGTTTTCATGAGATTGATCCTGTCCGGGGGAAATTGCTTAATAGTGTGAAAGAGCTGGGAACGCCGGACTAGCGCGGGTTCCAGAGTGGTAAAGGCAATCCGCATACCAAACCGGTACGGGAATGGATTCGAGTTAGGGGACTCGAATGGAGGCTGGTCGCAAGGATTTGCACATATGTGGAAGATCGAGGTTGGGGGGATAAAGCTCTTAACCGTAGAGATCGCGAAGGAAGGCCGCGAAGGACGGCGAGGAGGGCACCACCACTCTGGCTTATACTGCACACTTTAGTTATGCGAGAGTTTATCCAGCTTGCTATTCGGTCTGTGGCCGTTCTTCTCCTTCTGTTGCCGATGGGGTTGTGGGGGCAAACCGATTGCGAAACGGGCAACGGATCGCTGGATTCTGCTCCTCCGAAGACGATGAGCGTGCAGGAGTTGATCCAGAAGTTTGCCGCTACCGAGGCGGTTACGAAGGAAGCCCGGCTTCACTACACCTACAAACAGGATGTGGTGATGCAGACGGTCGCCGGCAAGAACGTGACGGGAGAGTTTCACGAGGTCACGAATGTTTCCTACGACGAGAAAGGCAGGCGGCGGGAAGAGGTGACATTCGCGGCGCAGAATACGCTGCGCGGGATTCAACTTACGGCGGAGGACATGGAAGACATTCGCGTATTCATGCCGCTGGTGCTGACCAGCGAAGATCTGCCGCAGTACAACCTGACTTATGACGGACAGCAGCATGTGGACGACCTGGATACCTATGAGTTTCACGTGCAACCCAGGACGAAGGAAGAGAAGGGCAAGCGATATTTTGAAGGACGAATCTGGGTGGACGCGCAGGATTTTCAGATCGTGAAGGTGTGCGGCAAGAGCGGTCCGGAGAAGGTGCAGGTGAAAAAGCGTGAGCGGCGGGAGTTGCATCCCACGTTCGTGACCTATCGCCAGCAGGTGGATGGGCGGTATTGGTTCCCAGCGTACACGCGCTCGGATGACACGCTGCAGTTTAAGACGGGGTCGGTGCAAGTGCGGGAGATCATTAAATACAGTGGGTACAAGCGAGCCGGCGGGGGGTGAGCGCGAGGGCCACAAGAAGAAAGTAAGGAGTGAAGGAATTTGCGACGTTGACATGCAGGACGAATGTGTGGAGAATCATCCGATCTTGTTGTGCGCTGCTTCCACTTAACGCTGAAATTTCAAACACCCCTTTCGTAGAATTCACAACGTGCAAACGCTGATGCTTTCAAAGACTCTAAGGAGACTCCTACACATGAATCGAAGATTTGCTGCGCTCAGCTTACTAGCTGCGCTTTTGGTGGTGGCCTGCGCGACCGGCACCCTCTCAGCCCAGGATGAATCCACGCAACGACCAATGTTCAAGCACCCGACTCCGCGCTTCGATGCGAACGCTGCGCCGGCCACACCCCTAACCACATGGAACGGCTCTTTTGTTTACCAGGGCAAGACCAACAAATTCGTGATGGTGGGAACGAATCCCTCGTCCACCAACGTCACAAGCATGATTCCGGTGTACATCATTCCCTTACGGTTCGGATTTGTTAAAGGCACCACCAAGACGATTTTCGACCCGACGAAGCCTATCGGAACAGGCGACTCCGCGGTCAATCAGATGCTGGCTTCGCCGATTTTCCAGAGCAGCATCGACTACGTGCAGGGCGGCACTGATCTGGGTACAACCCAGTATGAAGATGCCTGGCAGCGGGGCAACTTCTGGACCGATGTAATGACCAACACCGACTATCACGTGCTTCTGGAAACACCGACGGTGCTGCCGACGCTCACAGTTAAGGTGCCCACAGGCGACGGAACCACCGGCACCTCCTCCTACGGACCTCCGGGAACCCTTGGAATCGTGAGCTACAACTGGTTCATCACGGAAGCTCCGACCTGGATCGCGAAGTACTCGCAGATTACACCCAATTCCCTGCCCATCTTCATTACCTACAACGTGTACCTTTCGGAGACGAACAATTTCAGCGGGTGCTGCATCGGCGGATATCACGACGCCTATGGCAGCGCGTCTTCTCCGCAAAGTTACGCCCAATTCTCCTTCATGGGGCAATCAACCTCACGCGAGGTATTCTCCTCTGACGTATCGGCATTGTCACATGAGTTGGGCGAATGGTATGACGATCCCTACGTCGACAACACGCAGGGCGCTTGCGGCGGACTGCTGGAAGTCGGCGACCCGCTGGAAGGCGAGGCCGACTATGGAGATCACATCTATAGCGTAGGCGGATATTCCTACCACATACAGGATCTAGTCTTCCTGAAATATTTCGGACAGAAGCCATCCACGTCTGTGAATGACTGGTGGACCTTCCAGAACTTCGCCTTTACCCAGGTCTGCCAAAACGGCCAATAGTTCTTCGAACAGTTTAGCGTAGTATCACAGCCCGCTCCGCTAGGAGCGGGTTTTTGTTTCCGTACAGTGCCAAATGCCATGGACTCTCAGACGGCCTTGCCTGAAAGTGAAGCCGGCGGCACGCGCCTCTTAGGTTTCGGCTACAGTCTGTGTGCTTCCGTATTTCTTGAAGACGGAGTCACGGGAGACTACACCTTCGAGCTGACGTGAGTCGGCGCGGTTGACTACGGGGACAAGCGGGTAAACGTTCACGTAGCGGAGGGCGGCATCGAGTGGGAGGTCGGGGTAGAGGCTGGGCAGCGACTGCGGGGGGAGAACGGAACCGAGGGTAAGCTCGCCCTTGCCTTCCTGGAAAAAGCGCAGGAGCTGGTCGCGGCTGACGCTGTTCCAGCCGCTGGGATGCATGCGCACCAGGAAGGTGGAGTCGGAGGAATCCTGAACGCGGCGGGCGTTGGCGTCGACGTAGTCTTGGGCGTTCAGGATGGTGGCGGGGACGGGGAGCATGGCGTCTTCGACGCGGAGGATGGCTTCTTCGCGTTCCTCTTCAAGCGAGGGCAGGATGAGGCCGTCCTGACGGGTGAGCAGGTCGAAGATGGGAATGCTCTGCAGGCTGCGGGAGATGAGGTAGGAGAACGTGTTGGCGACGATGACGGGGACGATGATCTCGTAATTACCGCTGACTTCAAGAACCATGAAGACCGAGGTCATGGGAACACGGAGGAATCCGGCGAAGAGGACGCCCATGCCGACCAGGACGTAGGTTCCGGTGGATCCGGTGAGGTGCGGAAAGAAGATGCGCTCGATGTCGCCCACGGCGCCGCCGAGCATGGCTCCGATGAAAAGCGTAGGCGCGAACATGCCTCCGGGAGTGCCACTGACGAAAGAGACTGTGGTGGCGACGATCTTGAGAACGGCAAGGATGGCGAGGACTTTCCAGGTGTATTGGCTGTGCATGGCCTGGTCCATGGAATCGTAACCAGCGCCCATTACCTGAGGAAAGCCGAGGAAGGCGATGAGTCCGACAATGAGTCCGGCGAGCGCGGGCTGAAAGTATTGCGTCCAGCGCGGCAAAGCTTTGAGGCGGGGACGCAAATAGCCGATCGATTTTGCAAAAGCGACTGAGGCGAGGCCGCCGACGATACCGAGGACGGCGTAGGCGATGAGTTCTGTAGGACGCTTGAAAGTGGTGACAGGAATGCGGAAGAGCGGTTCGCTTCCGAGAAACCAGCGCACGATCACCACACTGGAGACGGCAGAAAGCACGACGGAGCCGAGGATGCCGGCGCTCCAGCGTCCAATGACCTCTTCGATGACGAAGAGGACGGCGGAGATGGGTGCGTTAAAGGCGGCGGCGAGGCCGGCGGCAGCTCCGACTGGAGCCATGAGACGCAGTTTTTCGCGGGAGATTTCGAGCCAGCGTCCAAGGGCGGAGGCGATGCTAGCTCCGATCTGGAGAGAGGGATCTTCCGGGCCGAGGGATTGACCGGAACCGATGGCGATGGCGGCGCAGATAAATTTTCCGACAGCGGTTCGAAAGGGGATGACGCCGTTGAAGATGTAGAGCGCCGCCTTGGTCTGGTTGACGCCGCTGCCGCGAATGCTGGGGAACAGGTGCAAGACCAGCACGGCAACCACGAGTCCGGCGAGTGAGGGAACGGCAAACAGCCGCCAACTGTGGGTTTCCGGGAGCGGACCGAGGAGGGCTAGGTGCATCCAGTCGATGGCAAGACGGAAACAGACCACGGCGAGGCCGGAGAAGATTCCGATGAAGACGGAGAGGATGAGGAAGAAAACTTCTTCGTTGAAGACGCCTCCGAAAGTAGAAAACAACTGTCGGGTCGTGCGGAGGCGCACGACAGAGGTCGGCGGAGACGCCGGCGAACTTGGGACAAGGGCGGGATTACTCATTGGCTGGCGGCCTCGCGTTTTTGGGAGATCAGGAGGAGTGCGAGGTCGAGGCCTTGCAGCGGACCACAAATCGCGGCAGTCTGCTGTTCGATCTGGAAAACAACGTCCATGATGGTGTCTGGGAGATCGGTTTCCGCGGGAAAGCGCAGGCGAGCGAGATTTGGTTTGGCGGCCATCCACCGGGACTGCAGGCTCGAAACCGGGGACGCGGTTATGGTAGCAGGGACCTTCAGGTCGATGCCCGTCTGCTGGGCGCATTCAGCAAGGCGTTTTTCGGCCTGGGCGAAGGCGGCCGTGATGCGGCGGTTGCGTTCAGCGTCTGAGATGTGGCTTTTGAAAGGATTGGCGCGGAGGATGAGGTCGGTTGTCGCGAGGAGGTCGCGAACATTGGCATCCTGCGGATTCGCCTTGACTGCGTCCCGCAAATAACCCTGGGCAGTTGCGTAGTTGCCGGAACGGTAGGCAGCCATGCCTGCGCCGGTCAGCGCAACGGCGTTGCCGGGATCGAGGCGGAGAGCTTCTTCGTAGTGGGCGAGCGCGCCGGCATAGTCCGGCGCTTGCTCGAAAAGTTGCGCAGCCTGGAGATGGGCGGCGGGATCCGGTGGCAAGGAAGTGGCCAGGGCCATGAGTTCTGATTCAGCTTTGTCGGGAGCGCCTTTCTTGAGCAGGAACTGGATGAGTTCAATGCGAGCTTTGCTGCGGTTGGCGTCGGGGTCAGAGTTCCAGACTCCATACATGGCGTTGTGGTAGTAGCGAGTGGCATCTTCGATGGAACCGCGATGGGCGGCGACGCGGGCGAGAGCGAGGTTGACCGCGGCGTCCTGCGGAGTGCGCTGCCAGAGAGCGAGGAGGTAGGATTCGGCCTCGTCAAGACGGCGGGGATCGTTGCTGTCACGCAGGGCGCGAGCCAGGCTTAGCTGGTACTGGGAGTTGGTGGGATCGCAGGTCAGTGCGGCGCGGAACGCGGCGATGGCGTCGTCGTAGCGGGCGGCTTTGGCATCGGCGAGGCCCTCGCGGTAGAGCTGGCGGCCGCGGGCCTGCTGATTAGCGGTGAAGCGGGCGACGAGATGGCTTACTGCGGCGAAGGAGACGGCGGCTCCGAGCGTCAGGATGAGGAGTATGAGAGGCGCGGAGCGCGGGACGAGTTTGGGAAGCGTCCACGACATGTCTCGTATGACGATACCATTTTGGAGGGCGGAGGGCTGCTGAGGTTGGCCACAAAAATGGGCTGGAGAGTCCCCGGTTCAGGTAAGATATTGCGTCTGCAGGGACTGCCGAAGAATGAATCGCGAATATCACAAAGGATATAGCCAGGAACTGAACCGGGACATGGAGGCACTGGTGTTCGGGCATGCGGGGACTCCGCTGCTGGTGTTTCCGACCTCCATGGGAAAGTTCTTTGAGTATGAAGACCGCGGGATGATTGGCGTGCTGGCGCCGAAGATTGAGCGCGGCGATCTGCAGGTGTTTTGCCCGGACGGTGTCGATACTGAGAGTTGGTACAACAAGAGCGTGCATCCCAAGGTGCGGGTGCTGCGGCATTTGCAGTATGAGCGCTACATTCTGCACGAGCTGGTGCCGTTTATCCGATGGAAGAATCAAACGCCGCGGCTGGCGGTGACCGGTTGCAGCTTTGGGGCTTATCATGCGGTTAATTTTGCGTTTAAGCATCCGGATGTGGTGACGCACTGCGTGAGCATGAGCGGGTCGTTCGATATCCATCAGTTTCTGGATGGGTATTATGACGATGATTGCTATTTCAATTGTCCGCCAGACTATCTGCCAAATCAGAACGACGACTGGTTCTTGAGCCGCTACCGGCAGATGAAGATAGTGCTGGGATCGGCGGACTGGGATATATGTCTGGACGCCAATGTGAAGCTTTCGGCGATTCTGAATGGCAAGGCGGTGCCACATTGGCTGGACATCTACGGGGATAATTCGAAGCATGACTGGCCGTTGTGGCAGAGGATGGCGGGGAAGTATTTTTAGGGGCAGTGGTCAGTGATCAGTGGTCAGAACAATCATACTTTGTCGTTGAATGAGTCGGAGATCTTATGAAGAAGATTGGGATTTTGTTTGGGATGGAGAATACGTTTCCGCCGGCCGTGGTCGAGAAGATTAACTCGCTCGGAGTTGAGGGCGTTGCGGCGGAGTTTGTGAAGATTGGCGGGATTCGGATGGATGAGCCTAAGAAGTATGACGTGATCATCGACCGGATCTCGCAGGATATTCCGTTCTATCGCGCTTATTTGAAAAACGCTGTGCTGCACGGCACTATTGTGGTGAACAATCCGTTCTGGTGGACGGCGGATGACAAGTTCTTCAACTATGCGCTGGCGCACAAGCTGGGCGTGGCGATTCCGCCGACCGCGATTTTGCCGCACAACAAGCATCCGGAGGGGACTACGGATAAGTCAATGCGGAATTTGATATTTCCGCTGAACTGGCAGGAACTGTTTGATTACGTCGGCTTCCCTGCTTTCTTGAAGCCTTATTCGGGTGGCGGATGGAAACACGTCTATCACGTGCATTCACCAGAGGAATTTTTCCACCATTACAACCAGACGGGCGACTTGTGCATGACGTTGCAGCATGGTGTGGTGTTTGAAGAGTATTACCGGTGCTATGTGGTGGGGCAGGAGAAAGTTCACATCATGAAGTACGATCCGCGAGCGCCGCATCATGAGCGGTATGTGAAGGGGAATCCGCCGCCGTCGTCAGAGGCTTTACGGGCCAGAATTGAAAAAGATGCGCTGACTCTGTGCCGCGTGCTGGGGTATGACCTGAATACCGTGGAGTTTGCGGTGGAGGGTGGGGTGCCTTATGCGATTGATTTTCTGAATCCAGCCCCGGATGCGGAGATTACGTCGGTGGGTCAGGAGAATTTTAATTGGATCGTGAATGCCGTCGCGGAGATGGCGGTGAAGATGGCTTTGCGTGGAGAGAATCCGGCACAGGAGTTGCGATGGGCTGGGTTTCTGAACGGACCTCAGCAGGCGAGGAAACGGCGAATTGGAGAACCGGAGTGGGTGGCGGAGCGGAAGCGGGGCAAGGTGGCGAAGTAGTTTGGCTGAGCCATAGCCGAGCTTCGCTCGCCCGACAGACGAGGGCGGCTGTTCCACATAAATCCTCCTATGCGTAAAAAGAATTCCAAACCTGGCGCCTCTCCCATTCGGGGCAAAGCTGCGGCGAAGAACGTGGAGGAATATCTCGCGGGCGTCCCTGAACCAGCGCGTAGCACCTTGAAGCGGATCCGCGCGGTGATTCGGTCGGTGGTGCCGGCGGGGACGACCGAGGTAATCAGCTACGGGATTCCAACTTTCAAGTACAAGCGGGGGCTGGTCGCGTTTGCTGCGTTTACCAATCATTGCAGTTTCTTCCCGCTGGGTTCGTCCGCGCTAGACTCGTTTAAGGACGAACTCAAAGGTTTTCGCGTTTCGAAGGGCACGCTGCACTTTCCTTTGGACAAGCCTTTGCCGGATGCACTGCTCAAAAAGCTGGTGAAGGCGCGGATCGCACAGAACGAAGCCCGCAAACGGGCCTAACTTCGGAATTGACCTCCGGTCATTGTTATACTGTTAGGGCCTGATTTACTCGCCTTTTCGCGAAGGGCGCGAGAGGATGAGCCACCCAGGTTTGTTCTTTCATAATGCAATGAAACCTACTTTCAGCATCGGGATTGAAGAGGAATATCAGACGATAGATCCGGAGACACGGGATCTGCGGTCGCATATTCAGGCGGAGTTGCTCGAGAAGGGCAAGCTGATCTTGCAAGAGCGGGTGAAGGCGGAGATGCACCAATCCGTCGTCGAGGTTGGAACTGGGGTCTGCAAGAATATTAAGGAAGCCAAGGCGGAAGTGAAGATGCTGCGGCGCGACATCGTGAGGCTGTCGCGGGAGAACGGGTTGCGGCTGGCTTCGGTGGCGACGCATCCGTTTGCGGACTGGCGGGTGCAGGAAATTTATCCCGATGACCGCTACAAGCATATTGTCGAGGACATGCAACTGGTGGCGCGGGCGAATTTGATTTTTGGGCTGCATGTGCATATTGGGATTGAGGATCGCGAGACCGCGATCCACATGATGAATCATGCGCGGTATTTTCTGCCGCATCTGCTGGCGTTGTCGACGAATTCTCCGTTCTGGTTGGGGATGGATACGGGGTTGAAGTCTTACCGCTGCAAGGTGTTCGACAAGTTTCCGCGGACCAATATTCCGGATTATTTCCCGAGTTGGGGCGAGTACGAAAACTTCATCAAGCTGCTGATTAAGACCAACTGCATCGACAATGCCAAGAAGATCTGGTGGGACATCCGGCCGCATCCGTTCTTTAATACGATCGAGTTCCGGGTGTGCGACATTCCGATGCGGGCGGATGAGACGATTGCACTGGCGGCGCTGATTCAGGCCACGGTGGCGAAGCTTTATAAGCTGCATACAGCGAATCAGGGATTTCGTTTGTACCGACGCGCTCTTCTAATGGAGAACAAGTGGCGGGCGGCGCGCTACGGGATGAGCGGGAAGCTGATCGATTTCGGCAAGCAGACGGAAGTGCCAGCGAAGGATTTGATCCACGAATACCTGGAATTCGTGGACGACGTGGTGGATGAGCTGGACTCGCGCGAGGAACTGAACTACATCCACACAATGCTGGAAACGGGGAGCGGCGCAGACCGGCAGTTGCAGGTCTATCGGGAGACCGGAGACCTGAAGAAAGTTGTCGATTACATCATAGAGGAGACGGAGGCGGGCCTGGCGGAAGACGAACCGGCTTCCGTGAGAAAAGTAGGCTAATGGATATTCCTGCAGAGCAAGTCAAAATCCCCACCCTGTCTTTCCAAAGGACGGAGAGACAAGGACGGGGCACCCTCAATATTCCTTTTGATCCTGAATACACTCCTGGGGCTCGCAATGCCGTGCAGGTTTGCCTGCGGGTGCGGCCTGAGGAGAAGGTTTGCGTGATCACTGACGAGGCCACGCTCGAAATTGCAGCGGCGATCGCGCATGAACTTGACGAACTGGGCTCGCCTTACCGCGCCTGGGTGCTGGAGGATCTGGCAGAGCGTCCGCTGAGAGATTTGCCGGCGGAGATTGTGGACGATTTGGAGACCAGCCAGGTCTCCGTTTTTGCGGTGCAGGCGCAACGCAACGAACTGCGCACGCGCATGCAAATGACGGATGTAGTGAACCGGCGGAAGATCCGGCACGCGCACATGGTGAACATCAACCGGCAAATCATGCTGGAGGGTATGCGGGCGGATTTCCAGAAGGTGGACCGGTTGAGCGCAAGGGTTGTGGCGATGGTTCGCAAGGCGCAGCGGGTGCGGGCGAAGACCGACGCAGGAACGGATTTGACGGCCGATTTGAATCCGAATTATCGGTGGCTGAAGACCAGCGGGATTATCACTCCAGAAAAGTGGGGAAACCTGCCGGGCGGGGAAATTTTTACGACCCCGGGCGAAGTGAATGGAACGTTCGTGATTGACGGGGTGGTGGGAGATTATTTGTGCGCAAAGTTTGGCAACTTGCGGGAGCATCCCCTGACCGTGCAGATGAAGAAGAACCGCCTGACCGAGGCGCACTCGGAGAATCGCGAACTGGAAGACGACTTCTGGAAATACACGCACACCGATGAGAACAGCAACCGCGTGGGCGAGTTTGCCATTGGGACGAACATTGATTTGAAGGATGTGATTGGGCAGATTCTGCAGGATGAGAAGTATCCCGGCGTGCACATTGCGTTTGGGAATCCCTATGGCGCGCACACTGGGGCGGAGTGGGAGTCGTCGACCCATATTGATGTGGTGGGACGGAAGTTTAACATCTGGGTGGACGATGAGCAGATCATGCGGGATGGGAAGTTTCTGGTGGAGGCGTAGGGCGGTTCCGCTGCGGCGGGCAGCAGGTTCCTCCCCTTCGCTGCGTTCTGGGTCGGAATGACAAGCCTTTAGCGGGACGCTGGCGCTACGATGATTCCCTCCTTCCGAAAGCAGTTTAACGACAGCTTCACTCCCGAACAATATCAGACATTCTTGCGAAGGATTGATGACGCTAGCGGGACTCATGTCCAGTTCCGGCTTTCGGAGACTCCTTGTTTCTTCCCGAAGGCTCTGCTGGAGTGGATGGCGGAGGATGGGAAGGAACTGATCCGGCAACTGGTGGAGAGTCCGGAGTATCGGGCGCGATCAGAGGCATCCATTCCAGCGGAGTTCCGGGTTGCGAATGAGCCGACACGGCCGCTGTTCGTGCAAGTGGATTTTGGGCTGGTGCGGGACGCACGCGGTGAGTTGCAGCCAAAGCTGGTGGAGTTGCAGGCTTTCCCTTCCCTCTACGCTTATCAGGTGACGCTGGCGCAGAGCTACATCGACGTTTACGGGTTGGATCGGCCCTCGGGCTCCGGCTTTCGGGCTTCGGCCTCCGAGAACGCACGGCTGAACTTTTTCCTTGGCGGGCTGGATGCGAATTCCTATCGCGAACTCTTGCGGCGGGCGATTGTGGGCACGCATGATCCTGAGAACGTGATTCTGATGGAGATTCATCCCGAGCAGCAGAAAACGCTGCCCGATTTTCTGCTGACGGAGAAGATGTCAGGGGTGAGAGCGGTCGACATTGAGGCAGTCAAGAAGCAAGGATCGCGGCTTTACTACGAACGGAATGGGTTCCGGGTGCCGATCCGGCGGATCTACAACCGGACGATTGTGGACGAGTTGCAGCGCAAACAGGTGAAGCTGGGCTTCGATTGGCGCGACGAACTTGATGTGGAGTGGGCGGGGCATCCGAACTGGTATTTCCGCGTCAGTAAGTTTTCGATTCCGTATTTGCGGCATGAGTCGGTGCCGAAGACCTGGTTCCTGGACCGGTTGGAGCGGATTCCCGACGACCTGCAGAACTATGCGCTGAAACCTTTGTATTCGTTCGCCGGTCTGGGGGTGGTGATCGCGCCGAGGAAAGAAGATATCGAGGCGATTCCGGCGGAGAAGCGGGCCGACTACATTCTGCAGGAGCGGCTGCATTTTGAGCCAGTGATCGAGACGCCATTTGGCGGGACCAAGGCCGAGGTGCGGGTGATGTATGTGTGGCAGGAGGAGTTAAGGGCAGTGCTGACGATTATCCGCATGGGGCGGGGTTTGATGATGGGTGTTGACCACAACAAGAATATGGAGTGGGTGGGGGCGTCGGCCGGGCTGTGGGTGGAGAAGTAGGGATACGCGAAGATTCGACTCGTAAGAAGGACCTTTTCGATGGCAGATGGAAGAAAAATACCGGTCTTCCCTCTTCTCATCGCGGGTCTGTTTGGGGCGCCGCTATTCCTATGGTACTTCGTCCTGGATAATGTCGCCGTTTATCGGAGCATCTCGGTAGCTCCCGGAACGGTAATAACACAGAATTTTCACCTGAACTACAGCGGTTATTACAGAATTGGAATTCAGGCGGAAAGAAAATTCCCTCACCGAGAACTCCAGTGCTTGCTGGGCATCAACGACTGGCTAGGACCCAAGGACTGTAAAGACGTCTCCCTCCGGTATGCTTGGACTCTAAGTTGTGGCGGCGGGAAAATGATGCGCTCAGGTTCTTCGGAGAAGCTTGATGTTGAGGAGCTTATGCGCGTGACTGGATGGAAACAGAATTCGGAGGCTTTGACGGTAAGCATTGGGAACGATGTCAGTTGAAGATTAACTTCCTCGGCGGCGGGGAAGGGCTTTCTGACGCGAACCCAAAACTGCATATCTACACAGAACTTTTCTGAGCTAGCCGATTCTTTTTACGATGGTGGTTTGGAGTTCGCGGCCGTTGGGGCGGCGGAGGTAGAGTTTGTCGCCGGCGAGGCGAACGGGAACAGGATCGCCGGGTTCCCATTCGCCGGGAATGTAGCCATCGGCAGAGGTGGATTCGTATTCCCCGGTATAAACTACGCCCCGAACGTTGACGACGACGGCGCGGCGAAGGGCGTGAGCCGCCGATTCGCGGAGGACTTCGGCTTCGGCCTGATACCAGTTTTCGGCGTCGTTGCCTTCGACCTTCCCACCACTCTGGAACAGTTCAGTGGCGCGTCGGCGGATAGCCTCTTGGAGTTGGGGAGAGTCGTCACCGGACGTCCGCGCCATACCAGAACCGCCTCGCTATTCCAGGGTTGCTAAGTTCATACTAGTCGCCGTCAGGCAACTTAGAACCCGTGGGCGGACACAAAAGGATAGGGTGGTTGTCAGTTTGGAACGAAATTCCCGCCCGGGTAAGGGTGCTCAATATGGAAAGCGAGCCAAACGCGCGATTATTGGGTCGCAAAGAACGCGACCCTTCGCGCGGCTCGCCCAGATCCCTCGCTGCGCAAAGAACGCTTGCTCGGGATGACAGGACAGTTGACCTGAGCCGCTGGCGGGCCTAACATTCTTGCGTTCGGGAGTTCGGTCTTCTCATGATTGGCCAAACGGTGTCCCACTATCGCATCCTGGGCAAGCTCGGGGGTGGTGGTATGGGTGTGGTCTACGAGGCCGAAGACCTGAAGCTGGGGCGGCATGTTGCCCTGAAGTTCATTCCCGAGAATCTTGCGGGCGACCCCAAATCGTTGGAACGCTTCACGCGGGAGGCGAGGGCGGCGTCGCTGCTGAATCATCCCAACATCTGCACCATTCATGGCATTGAGGATAACAACGGGCATCCCTTCATCGTGATGGAGAAGCTGGAGGGCGAGAGCCTGAAGCAATGCATTTCGGGACAGGCGCTGCAGACGGAGAAGGTGCTCGATATCAGCATCCAGGTGGCGGACGCGCTGGCGGCATCGCATGCCAAGGGGATCGTGCATCGCGACATCAAGCCGGCGAACATTTTTCTGACTCCGAGCGGGCAGGTAAAGGTGCTGGATTTCGGGCTGGCCAAACTGTTGCATAACGTCGGAACCGACAGCGACGGAGCTGGGCTGGACCAGTCATTGACCGCGGTCGGGGTGATTCCCGGGACCGCGATCTACATGTCGCCGGAGCAGGCACGGAGCGAGGAAATCGATTTCCGCAGCGACCTGTTTTCCTTTGGCGTAGTGATGTACGAAATGTCGACCGGGAAGAAACCGTTCGCGGGCAAGAATTCGCTGATGACGCTGGATGCTGTGCTTCACGATAAGCCGGTGCCGCCGGGACAACTGAATCCAAAGGTTCCAGTGGAGCTGGAGGGCATCATCGGCAAGGCGATGGAGAAGGACCGCAAGCAGCGGTATCAAAGCGCCACCCAGATGAAGGCGGACCTGCAGCAACTGAAGCGCGAGAATGAGTCTGGGCAGGTTAAAAGTGGGCTGCACAATGCGAAGCTGCGGGTTGCGAGCCAGACGTTCGGGCGAACCGGCAGCCGATGGCAGTTCTGGTTGCTATTGGGAACGGCGGCGCTGCTGGTGACGGTGCTGGCGGCCGTGGCAGCATACTGGGTGAAACATCAGTCCGTGGCGAACCTGGAGCAGCGGAATGCAATCGCGGTGTTGCCGCTGCAGAACATGAACGGTGATTTTGCCGTGGATTACCTGCGCTTTGCCCTGGCGGACGAATTAACCAGTGTGTTGACGTATTCGCGCTCGCTGGAAGTGCGGCCTTCGTCGGTGACGCGGAGGTTTGTGGCACTGGATCTGGACCCGCACAAGGTAGGTCAGGAACTGCACGTGGGCCGCCTCTTGACAGGACACTTCATGCGGCAAGGCGAGCAGCTGAGCGTGACGTTGGAAGCGATCGACGTGCCCACGGACCGGCTGTTGTGGCAGGGGACGGTCACGGCGCCGGTGAACGATCTGATTTCCCTGCAGAACCGATTGAGCCAGCAGGTGCAGCAGGGGCTGTTGCCCGCGCTGGGCGTGGCGGGAGGGGCCTTGAGCGACGCGTCACGTCCCAAGAGTCAGGAGGCATACGACCTTTACCTGCATGCTCTTGCCCTGCCCCATGACCCCGAGCCCAACAAGGATGGTATCGCTGTGCTGGAACACGTGGTAGGAGAAGACTCGGGATATGCGCCGGCATGGGAGGCGCTGGGACTCAGGTACTACTACGATTCGACTTACGGCGGTGGCGGTGAGCAGATGTTCCAGCGCTCGAATTCCGCGTATGAGCGGGCGCTCGCGCTCGATCCAAACCGAGTGGCGGCGGCAAGCAATTTGATCGTGAACCGCGTCGACCGAGGCGAATTGGGCCGCGCTTACGATGCTGCGACCGATCTGGTGCGGCGGAGACCACAGAGCGCCGACGCGCATTTCGCGCTCAGCTATGTGCTGCGTTATGCGGGCATGCTGGAGCAGGCAACGCAGGAGTGCAACACGGCGCGATCGCAGGATCCAGGAAATTACAATTTCCGGTCGTGTGCGTGGGCCTTCGTGGAGCTGGGCAAGACAGACAAGGCGATAGATTTCGTGCACCTGGACGCGGGCTCAGAATGGGCGGCATGGGTGACTCCCTATGTTTATCTGGCCACGGGGAATATAGCGCAAGCCCGAGAAAACGCAAAGAATATGGCGAAGGCCCCGGCCTACCACCGGGATTTGATGGTGGCATGCACGCAGGCGCAACGGCCCGCGGACTTGGACCGGATCGCGCGTGAGACGGAGGCGTCGGTGATGACGGAGCCCGATCCCGAGGCGTGGTATCACGTGGGGGCGCTGATGGCGTATTGCGGGCAGAATGAAGCGGCTTTGCGGTTGCTGAAGGCCGCGGTGCAGCAGAACTATTGCGCGTATTCCGCCTTGCTGGAGGATCCGCTGCTGAAGAACTTGCGCAAGGAGACGGCGTTCAATGACGTGCTGACGGCAGGGAGCAAATGTCAGGAGACGCTGAAGGAAGGGCGGCAGTAGCAGCGGACAGTGGTCAGTGATCTGTGGGCAGAGATCAGTGACCATTTCTTAATTCTTCTTTGTTTGTTCCGGGTCTTGGCTCTGGGCTTACTCTTTTCTCTGGCCGGAGTCTAATCTGTGGGGCATAAGAGGAAAGAATTTGCGTCGGAGCCGGGGTAGGCCCCATCCTTGTAGGGTGAACTTCTTGGTATGCAACCATCTTGCGAGCCGGCTGGGGCGGCTCGTCCCGCAGTTTGTCGAAAGCTCAATCGTCCGGACCTCACTTTTGTTGCTTTTGCTGGCGATTCCAGTTCTGCTAGCAGCTTCTCCGCAGCGGACTGGAGAAGGCTCGATGGGTCCGATTGTTGCTGCAGCCAAGGCTGACAAACTCCAAGCGCGTGTAACCAACTTTCCTCAGCTTTCTTATCAGGGAACTCCTCCTGAGATTCCACAGGATCAAGGAATCCTCGGGTTGCGGCTGGAACTGCGGAGGCTAGGCACAACTGCGCGTTTGATGCAGACCGTGGCGCATCCCGACGATGAAGATGGCGGGATGCTGACGCTGGAATCTCGGGGGCGTGGCGTCAGCGTGTTGCTGATGACACTGAATCGCGGGGAGGGTGGACAGAACAAGGTCGGCAGTAATTTATCGGACGTGCTGGGCGTGCTGCGAACCGAGGAACTGTTGGCTTCCGATGAGTACTACGGGGTGCAGGAAAGATTCTCGCGAGTGGCTGACTTTGGGTTCTCGAAAAGTGCGGAGGAAACTTTTGCGAAGTGGGGCGGACACGATGTCGCGCTGGGAGATATGGTGCGGGTGATTCGGACCTTCCGCCCAGATGTGCTGGTGGCGCGGTTTTCAGGTACCGAGCGCGACGGACATGGGCACCACCAGGCTTCAAGCATCCTGACGAAAGAGGCGTTCCGCGCAGCGGCGGACCCGAAGCGGTTTCCTGAGCAGATCGCGCAGGGGCTCCAGCCGTGGCAAGCGAAGAAGCTTTACATCGGCAATGTGTGCGGGTTTGGGGCGATGACCTGTCCGGATGCGAACTGGACGCTGAAGCTGAATACCGGCGAAAAGAGTGCGGACCTGGGAGAGTCTTATGTGCAGTTCGCGATGCAGGGGCTGCGGCATCAGCTCTCGCAGGGAGCGGCGAACTGGAATGTCGACCCGGGAGATCGGTTTACGTTTTACAAACTGGTGGATTCGACAACGCCCGCCAAGCTGGATAAAGATGGGCACGAAAAAGATTTCTTTGATGGGATCGATACGACGTTGCCGGGGTTGGCGGCACGATTGGGAATGGAGGAACCCAAGGTTCCGCAGTTGCGGCACGAGTTGACCGAGATTGCAGGCAGAGTTGCTGACGCCAGCAAGGATACCAAGGGGAGCGATGCATCCGCAGCGATTGCGCCACTGATGGAAGTGATGGCGGGTCTGGAACGGGCGCGCGCGGCAGTCGGCAAGAGCAATTTGAGCGTCACAGCCAAATCCGATCTGCTGGTGCGGCTGGAAGAAAAGCGCGACCAGGCTGAGACGGCGCTCAATGAGGCTTTGAACGTGAGTCTGAAGGCGGTGGTGGTTTCTCAGGCGGAGGCGAAGGGGCAGGTCTCAAAGGAAGTTGCGAAAGAAGCGGATGCGATGACCGCTGTTTCGCCGGGGCAGGAGTTTCTGGTGGCGGTCGATTTTCACAACGGATCGAAAGATCCGCTGTTCATTGAGGGGTTGAAGCTGGAGGTACCGGAAGGGTGGGGGACGACTTCCGACAAAACGAAACGGGTCGCCATCAAGCCTGGAAACAACGTTAACGTGGTCTTTCGCCTGCGGGTGCCGAAGGATGCGGCATACACGCGGCCGTACTGGCATCGCGATGATCCGGAGACGGAGAGCTTGAATCACATCGATGATGAGAGGTATGTGACGCTGCCGTTTCCGCCTCCCGTGCTGCAGGCGCGCGTGGAATATTCCGTTGCGAGTGCGAGCCGCCGTGTATTGAGGAATGGTATCGGGGCGACCGTAGTGACGCAGTTTATGGACGAGGCCGGGGTGGAACGCGCGCGTCCGCTGGCCGTGGTGCCAGCTTTTTCAGTCGCCTTGGAGCCCGGCACGCAGGTGATTTCGACACACAACGGTTCGAGTTCAGCAGTCGCGGTGGGCGTAGCCAGCAATCTTAGTCGCAAGGCGAGTGGCGTGTTGCGCCTAGAGCTGCCTGGAGGTTGGCGGTCGGAGCCGGCACAGTTCGCGGTGGAGTTCGCGGGGCGCGGAGAGAAGAAGGATTTCCAGTTCAAAGTATTTCCTGCCGGCCTGCAGGAAGGACGAGCGAAGGTTCGAGCGGTATCAGAAAGTGAAGGCGAAAAGTTCAACGAAGGTTACACGCTGGTGACGCGGGAAGACCTGGGCAGCTTCTACTACTACCAGCCGGCGGTACAGCGCGTGAGCATTGTGGATGTGCAGGCACCGCATGATTTGAAGATTGGCTACATCATGGGCGCGGGCGACGATATTCCCACGGTGCTGAAGCAGGTGGGCATGGATGTGACTTTGATTCCTCCAGAGAAGGTGGCGAGCGAAGAACTCGGGCAGTACGGAACTATCGTGCTGGGGATTCGCGCCTACGACACGCAGAAAGATGTGACGGCGAATAATAAGAAGCTGCTGGATTACGTTGCGGCCGGCGGAACGCTAGTCGTGCAGTACAACACTGGCGTGGGAGATTTTAATAGCGGACACTTCACCCCCTATCCCGCGGAGCTGAGCCGGGCACGGGTTTCGGTGGAGGAAGCTCCGGTCACGATTCTGGCGCCGGAAGACGGAGTATTTCATTATCCGAATGAGATCACGGGGCACGACTTCGACGGCTGGGTGCAGGAACGCGGGCTCTATTTCATGGATAAGTGGGATGAGCATTTCAAACCCCTGCTGAGCTGCCATGATCCAGGTGAGGACGCGCAGAAGGGCGGCCTGCTGCGCGCGCAATACGGCAAGGGAACTTATATCTATACCGGATACGCGTTTTTCCGGCAGTTGCCGGCAGGAGTGCCGGGAGCGGTGCGGCTTTATGTGAATCTGTTGAGCGCGGGGCATGAGAAGCAGTGATCAGTGATCAGTGGTTCTGGTCTGTGGTTAGTAAACCCCGCCGCATTCTGGATTGCCGTGAGCAACTTGTTCATCGTGTTTGATCCGACCTACGCATGGGTTCTCCAGCAAAACCGGATAGCGGCTCTCCTGGCCTGATCCGCGGGATGGGCCTCGGGAGCGCTACGGCGCTCAACATGATTGACATGATCGGCGTGGGGCCGTTCATTACCATGCCGCTGGTGTTGAGTGCGATGGGCGGGCCGCAGGCCATGCTGGGATGGGTTGCGGGTGCGCTGTTGGCGGTGTGCGATGGGCTGGTGACTGCAGAATTGGGCTCGATGTTCCCGGGGTCGGGCGGATCCTATCGCTACCTGAGCGAGATTTATGGGCCGCGGAAATGGGGACGGCTGATTTCGTTTCTGTTTATATGGCAACTTTCCTTCAGCGCTCCCCTTTCCATCGCCAGCGGATGCATCGGGCTGGCTGGCTACGCCGCTTATTACTGGCCCAGCCTGGAGACGGTTTACGCCGCGCACACTGCGGCTCTGCCCATCCCATGGGCGGGGCCGCTCCAGGTGAGCTGGATTGTGACGTCCGGAACTGCGGTAGCAGTGGGCATCTGCGTCCTCACGGTCTTGCTTCTCTACCGGCGCATTACAGTCATTGCACGCCTTTCGAAAGTATTGTGGCTGGGCGTGATGGGAACGATCGGGTGGATCATCTTCGCCGGGCTGACGCACTTCAACTCAGCTTTCGCGTTCGATTTTCCTCCGGGCGCGTTCAGCCTCTCGCCTGCGTTCTTCACCGGCTTGGGCGGAGCCCTGTTGGTGGCCACCTACGACTACTGGGGCTACTACAACGTTTGCTACCTGGGCGATGAAATAGAGGATCCCACGCGGAATATTCCGCGGGCTTTGTTGCTTTCCATTCTGCTGGTGGCCTGTCTATATCTAATGATGAACCTGTGTATTCTGGCCGTGGTTCCCTGGCGGGAAATGCTGCGGGCGGGGCAAAACAACAGCGGATTGTACGTCGTTTCGTTGTTTATGCAGAGGATTTATGGGCCGTGGGCGGCGCGGTTGGTGACGGGACTGGTAATCGTGACCGCGTTTGCATCGGTCTTCTCGCTAACGCTGGGCTATTCGCGGGTTCCTTATGCGGCGGCCCTCGATGGAAACTATTTTCGCGCATTTGCCAAGGTGCACCCGGTATACCGCTTTCCGCACGTTTCGCTGCTGGCACTGGGAGCGGTGGCGGCGGCTTTCTGCTTTCTGCGGCTGAGGGACGCGATCGCCGCCCTGGTGGTCATTCGCCTTATTTTGCAATTTCTGGTACAGGCGTTTGGCGTGATTCTGTTCCGGGTGACGCGGCCGCACATTGCGCGTCCGTTTCGCATGTGGCTGTATCCTTTGCCGGCGCTGGTGGCGATCGCTGGATTTCTCTTTATCTTGTTCGGTCGCGTGAATTGGCAAAGGGAGATACGGTACGCGGTCGTAATATTGCTGGCGGGCCTTGTGATCTATATGATTCGTGCCTGGAGAGGCAAGGAGTGGCCGTTTGCGGTGGTGAAGTCTTGAGGGAAATTGAGGATCTTCAACACAGAGGAACACGCGGTAATGATCAGAATGGAGAAATCAACATGAGGAAGCTTAACTGTCTTGCGTTCTGCGTGCTGGCGCTGGCAATGGTTAGCGCGGCCCAGGACAGCAAGGGTAAGGATGAACACCTGACCGTCACACAAGTGCTGGACCGCACCGTGTTGAACGTGGAGCATGAGTTTGTTCCGGCGGCGGAGGCGATGCCTGAAGACAAGTTCGGATTTGCACCAACGAACGGCGAGTTCAAAGGCGTGCGCACGTTCGCCCAGCAGATAAAACATGTCGCGTCCGTGAACTATGAACTGGGCGCGGCTATTTTAGAAGAAAAACCGCCAGTGGATATCGGCGACGAAGCGGGGCCGGCCTCGATCACAACCAAAGCCGACATTTTGAAGTATCTGAATGATTCCTTTGCCTACGTGCATAAAGCACTTCAGACGATCAATGATAAGAACCTGGTTGAAACGGTCCGGAGCCCATGGGGAGAAGGAAGAGTAACGCGTCTCAGCCTTGCAACCAGCGTGGCATGGCACGGGTTCGACCACTACGGCCAGATGGTGGAGTACTTGCGGATGAATGGGATCATTCCGCCAGCCAGCCGATAAATCGGGCGCCCGACTCGATTAATGGCGGCGGCCGTCGCGCGGGTGGTCTCCACTACTGCGAGCCGCGAAGATGCTGCTAAGGTGTTGCCGGAAGCTGATGTCCGGTTCTTTCGCGACACGGGCAGCATAGGTATTGACAGCCTGAAGAAAATTCTGGATTTCCTCCTGAACCTCCCCATCGACACGGAGCGCATGGCGCGGAAGGGCGATATCCCGTGGCTGGATCTGGCTCTGCTGGATCTGGTTCTGCTGGACCTGGTGGTGCATTTTCGGCTTCATCCCCTGCCGTCCCCGAAGCGGCAACCCCGCATTGTCGCTGTGAACACGCGGGCGATGGATAAGTTTCGTTTTGGGGAGGAACAAGCAAACATATCCGGGATTGCTGGTTCGGTAAATGGCACTTTCGTGGCATACCGACTTTTCGGGAAGCTTCCGCGATCAGCAGCTCGGCGATTAGAAGCGGACTCCGCGTGGGGTAATCGAAGTAAGCAGCAACTCGGCGCGGAGCCCCTTGTGGGCGAGATGGGCGGCGATGAACTTTCGTGTCTTCTCCGCGGAAGAGCGAGGGTCGAGGAAAACGATGACGGAAGGGCCAGCGCCACTGAGTGCTACGCCGAGAACGCCCGGCTTCCCGGTCAACTCCTGCAGACACGGCAGCAGAGGGCAGAGTGCGGCGCGGTAAGGCTGATGGATGCGGTCTTCGAGCGCGGCGGAGAGCAAGTCGTGACGTCCGAGGGTGAAGGCAGCCAGCAGGAGCATGGAATTTTGGATGTTCGCGACAGCGTCGTCGCGGGAATACTGCGCCGGCAGCACGCGGCGAGCTTCTTCGGTAGACAGGGCCTGATCGGGAATGACAAGCAGCAGGGGCCACTTCCCTTTTGGGCGGATTCGGACCACCTGGGCATCCGTGTCACTCGACATGCGGGCAACGGTGAGACCGCCCATCCAGCAGGCTGAGGCGTTGTCGGGATGGTGTTCGCGGCGGGAAGCCTCACCGATGATCTGCGCATCGGTCCATCGCAAATGGCCGAAGTGATTGGCCAGGGCGATGCCAGCGAGGCGGGCCGCTGCGGAGGAACCGCAGCCCTTGCCGATGGGGATGTCATTCTTAATGCGAAGAGACAGAGGAACAAAGTTCGTCCCGTGCGCTTGGAGTATTTCGCTATAGGTGGCGAGGATGAGGTGATTTTCCAGGCATTGGCAAATTTCCTGGTCGCGTCCGGTAGCGGTGATGGAGAAGTTGCGAGCCGGTTTGGCATCGATTTTGATGTAGAGATCCATCGACAGCGCCGCGGCATCGAAGGCGGGACCTAGATTGGCCGAGGTTGCTGGGAGGGCTAGATGCAGGGGCGCTGGGCGTCGGCTCGTCTTTTTCTTTTTCCTAGACATTCGAGTTCTTAGACATTCGAGCGCATCGGGTCAGATTTCTCCGCTTGTTCCAAAGTCTTGACCACCGCATCCAGGGTGGCATCGATGACGGCGGGAGGGTGGCGAAACGGATTCAGCTTCGCACTCTCCGTTTCTTGCGTGCTACCCCGAAAAAGATCGCCGCTATGAAATTCCATGGTGAAGTCGGGATCCTTAAGCAGATTTCCCGTGAGAACGAGGACGACGGTTTCCTCCGGCTTCACGAAGCCCTGCCGCAGCAGTTTTTTCAGGCCAGCAAGCGTGACGGCGGACGCCGGCTCACACCCGATGCCTTCGGCGCCGATTTCGGCTTTGGCCTGGGCGATCTCGAGTTCGCTCACCTGTTCGCAGG
The DNA here is from genome assembly GCA_963850805.1 of uncultured Acidobacteriaceae bacterium. Taxonomy (GTDB): domain Bacteria; phylum Acidobacteriota; class Terriglobia; order Terriglobales; family Acidobacteriaceae; genus Sulfotelmatobacter. Next base: position 182,435 of record CAWKNF010000017.1, read on the forward strand.
CGCCGCCCGTAGCTTCCAGCACCTTTACAGTTTTTTCCCAGGAAGCGGGGTTGCCGATGCGGATCGCGGTGGCGCGAGTCTCAGCCTGCACGCTGACGAGATGCTTGCCTCCAGCTTCGCGCAGGGTGCGCACGAGCGCATTGGCGCCATCGGCTTGTATCACGGACAACTTCGGCAGACGCGGGATCAGGCCGATGTCGAGCATCTCCAGCAACGCCTTCCCTATCGCAGAGCTGTTGCCGAGGTTGCCGCCGGGGACGATGATGTGATCGGGGGGCTGCCAGTCGAGTTGCTCCAGCAATTCGAACGCGAGAGTTTTCTGCCCTTCGAGGCGAAACGGGTTGATGGAGTTCAACTGGTAAACCGGGGCGCGCTTGACCAACTCCTGCAGCAGACGCAGGCAGCCGTCGAAATCGGTGCCAAGCTGGCAGGTAAGCGCGCCGTAGTCGAGGGCCTGGGATAGTTTGCTCCAGGATATTTTCCCTTCCGGCACGAGCACCAGGCTGCGCATACCACCGCGCGCGGCGTAGGCGGCCATGGATGCTGATGTGTTACCCGTAGAAGCGCAGGCCACCCAGCGGTATCCGGCCTGGCGGGCGAAAGTGGCGGCAACGGTCATGCCGGCGTCCTTGAATGAGCCGGTCGGGTTCATGCCTTGATGCTTTGCATACAGCCGTGAAATACCCGTCGCGCGCGAGGATTGCGGCAGTTCGTAGAGTGGAGTGTTGCCTTCGCGCAGCGTGACTACTTCTTCGGATTGGGGCGCGGGAAGTAGCTCGCGAAACCGCCACACACCGCTGAGGTCCAGAGAGGCGTTTAAGGTACGCCGTTCCCGCCAGAGCGATTTCAGAGCGATGGGGTTGCGGGAATTCCACGACGAATCTGTGATTTCAAGCAGGTTGCCGCACTCCGAGCAACGAAAGTCCTGCGCGGCAGAGCCGGTGATCGATCCACAGCCGATGCAACGAAAACGAAACGTGGCCTGGCTGGGTTGGGAACCCTTCTCAGAAGTGGTGGAAGAAGGCATGGATGAGATGAGCGGTTATTTCTGGCCTCGCAAATATTGATCGGTCTTGTTGATCCAATCGGCGCGCGGGGGATTGAACACATCGAGGTCGACCGTGTCTTCGAGTGCCTCCGCCTTGTGCGGCATGTGTGCGGGGATGCAGAGCACTTCGCCAGCGTGGATGACGATTTCCCGGCCGTCGATCCAGAACTTCAACGCCCCATCCAGAATGTAAGTGAGCTGTTCATTGTGATGGCTGTGCTCGGGAACGATGCAGCCTTTTTTCAGCAGCACGCGCGCCAGCATAATTTCCTGGCCGACGACGAACTGTCGCTGCAGGAGCGGGTTCAGGTCTTCAAGCGGAATCGTATGCCAGGGGATGTATTGAAGTTGGGCCCTGGCCGCGTGTTTGGTGACGGCACGTTGAGCGCGCGAGTGCGGCTTGGCATCCTTTGCTTTTCTGCTAGCGGAGGTCTTGGTTTTCAGTTTCTTTGCCATGAGCGTCGCTCCCAGCTTCTTGCGCGAAGCCGACTGATTCAGTGAACTCTGTCTCCGTATAGCTTCACGGCATTGTCATGCAGGTAACCATGGGCTAGTTCCAGAGCACGAGTTTCGGTGATTTCATCTTCCGAGATCATCTCGGCCAGCGCGGCGGCCAGAGCCATTCGCGACGATTTCGCTCCCAGCCAGTAGCTTTCTTCCGCGCCTAAGACTTCATTGTACGGGAAACAGTCCGTACCGAAAGTAATCTTGTCGGGGAACGTTTCCAGCCACATCTTGAGCGTGTTCTTGAAGGCGGAAGGATATTGGACAAGTTCGCCGAGCGAGGAATCAAGGTAAACATTCTTCATGGCGGCGAGCCAGATTGCTTCGCGCTCCAGCGGATAGCCTCCGTGGATCATGACAAACGTGGTGCTGAGGTAGCGCGGATCGCGCAGCACACCCTCCAGGTTCATGATGTTGCTCTCGCTGAAGTTGAAGTAATTGCCGATGCCAGCCGCGGTGTGAATATGCACGGGAAGGTTCAGGCGGCCACCCTGGATGACCAGGAAGCGGAAAATGAAATCTTGGAAAGCCCGGTAATCTTTTTCGCTGGGAACGCCACCGGACGCGTATTGCTTATAAATGTCTTCTGCTTGCTCGCGCGTCGGATCCGAAAACGTCGTGGGACGGAAGTAGGCCACTTCAAACTTCATGGCGATGCCGCCCTTTTTCTGGTTATCAATTAGCACGTGGACGATGAACTCCAGATAGTCGCTGAACCTGGCGGGCAGTTTGCTTACGCTCTCCTGCTGCATCCAGCGGTGCAGCATTTTCTCCTGCAGCGGGATGTAGACTGCTTCGTCAGGATTGCGCGCGGCCTCGCGCTGATTGTTGAAAGGCCACATAAACGAGTCGGCGAAGAACACCCACGGGAATCGCTTGGGGTCGAGATAATTAGCCATCATGGCGCGGTTGGCGACCGAGCTTTCCGTGTTGATCTTGTCGAGAATCAGATTGAAATAGGCGGTGCCGGGATATTGCTTTTTCAGCTCGGCTTTTTTCGCAACGAGCCACTTTGCGTGCTCGGGTGAGAGATCATCGTACGGATACCCGAATAGAGCCTTGGCCGCGGCAATAAGTTCAGGGTTATTGTCGCGCGTGCGGACAGGAAGGCTGGTGTCTGGAGCCGAGGCCATGGCATCGACATCCGGATCGTCCGCAAAGCCTGGGTGAGCGTGGTGATCGAATGCCGGGATTGTTTCAATTTGTGGGAGCAGTCGAAGGTATATCTGCTGAACGTCCGGTCCGGGAAACGGACGACCCTGCGCGGCGGCGAAAGATGAGAAGCCGGCTGCGGCGCAGGCAAATGAAAACAATAACGAAACGAACCGTTTCATAATCGCATCCCGTCTTCGATAATCTATAAGCCTTTATACATGCCGCCGTCGACGAGCACGGTCTGGCCGGTAATGTAGGAAGCGCGCTCCGACGCGAGCCAGACGATGGTCTCGGCAACTTCGCGAGGTTTACCCAGGCGCTGGAGTGGCGCGTCGGCCGCCCATCCATCGAAAATCTCCTGCTCACTCTTGCCCGAAGAGGAGGCGCGGGCTTTCGCTAACTCTTTCAGCCGGTCGGTGGCTGTGAAACCAGGACCAACATTGTTGACCAGGATGCCATCTTTTCCGAACTCGTTGGCCAGGCTCTTGACCAGTCCGACCACGGCCGCACGCACGGCATTCGACAGGACAAGATCGGCGACCGGTTGCTTGGTTGTAATCGAGGTAAGCGTGATAATGCGGCCCCAGCGTTTCCGTTGCATGTGGGGGATAACTTCGCGCGCGAAATAGACCGTGCTGAGGAAGTTCGCCTCGAGTGCGCGCTGCCATTCTTCAAGAGTGGCGGCGAGGAAACCCTTGGCGGCAGGGCCTCCCGCGTTGGTCACGCAAATGTCGACGCTACCGAATTTGTCGGCTACGGCGGCGACGAAATCCCGAACGGCCGCCGCGTTCGTAACGTCGAACGCCTGGGCAAGAACCTCGCCGCCGTACTGTTTTCTGATTTTCTCCGCGGCGGCCTGCAAGGTCTGCAGGTTGCGAGCGCACATGGCAACACGGCAGCCCTCGGCGGCGAATGCTTCCGCCGTGGCGCGGCCGATCCCCTGGCTGGAAGCGGCAACGAGGGCCACACGATCTTTCAGGCCGAGATCCATGGAGGGAGAATTATAAAAGGAAGCGAGCCAAACGCGCGATTATTGCGTCGCAAAAGACACGACGCTTCGCGCGGCTCGCCCAGATCCCTCGCGGCGCAAAGAACGCTTGCTCGGGATGACAGGTAAACAGCGCTTCGCTTGCGGGAGTCAGGTCGCGCAATTAATCTGTAAGGACGAGGTATTCATGAAACGGGACACCCATCACTCCGAAACGAAGGCGGTGCGCGGCGCGGCGGATCTGAAGAAGAAAAACGGGCCGATGGCCACGCCCATTTATCAGACGTCCACGTTCGAAGTCTCCGACAATGACGAGCAGGTCCGGACCACGGGCAGCGACCACTACTACACGCGCTACGGCAATCCCACGAACACGGTTGCGGAAAAAACCATTGCCGAGTTAGAAGGCGTGGACGCGGCGCTTACCTTCGCTTCGGGAATGGGCGCGATCACCACGACAATCATGGCTCTGCTCAAGAGCGGCGATCACATTGTGGCGCAGCACGACATTTATGGCGGCGCGAACAAATTTCTTTCGCAGTGGCTGCCGAAAATGGGGATTGAGACCACGTTGGTCGACACCACGGAATACGATCAGCACGCGCGGGCGATCCGTCCGAACACGAAACTGCTTTATGTAGAGTCACCCACCAATCCAACCTTGCGCGTGGTGGATTTCAAGAAAGTGGCGGCTCTGGCCAAGCAACACAAGCTGTTCAGCATGATTGACGCCACCTTCGGCACGCCGATTAACCAACATCCCGCGGAATCCGGCATCGACCTGGTGATGCATTCCGGAACGAAATACCTGGCGGGGCATGCGGATCTGATTTGCGGCGTGGTGGCGGGGCGGCGCGAATTGATAGAAAGAATCTTGGAGACGCGAACCACGCTGGGCAACTGCATGGACCCTCACGCGTCGTGGGTACTCGTGCGCGGACTGAAGACGCTGGCGGTGCGCGTCGCACGGCAGAATGAAAACGCACAGCGGGTAGCGGAGTTTTTGTCCGAACATGCCAAGGTGCGGAGTGTGCAATATCCGTTTCTGAAGAGCCATCTGCAACATGGCTTGGCGCGCCAGCAGATGAGTGGCGGAGGAGGAGTGGTCACGTTTGAAGTGGAAGGCACGGGCGAAGACGCGCGGCGGGTGAGCGAAGCCATGCGGCTATTTACGTTGGCGCCGAGCCTGGGCGGCGTAGAGTCGCTGGTTTCGATTCCTGTGCTGACGTCGCATGCCATGATTCCAGCCGAAGAGCGCGCCAGGATGGGAGTGACTGAACAGATGATCCGGCTCTCGGTGGGCATTGAGAACGCGGACGATCTGATCGCGGACCTGGAGCACGCGCTGGAAGCCGTGGCAGCGCCGCAGCACGTGCAAGTGGGATAAGAATTTCAAACCGGCCATCCCAGCTTCTCGAAAGCTGGAATTGTTCCTGATAGCGCTTTCCCGCCCTAGAAAATAAATTTCAGCGCTACCTGCAGAATTCTCGCATTGTGCGCGGCTCCTGGCCGGAATAGCACGCCGGGCAAGCAGGAAGGATCGCCCGCCGAGTTATTGCCGCCGCCATAGCAGACAACCGTACTGGAGGTGTTCCCTGCTCCGGCGTTGGAGTTTGCCGAGCCACCATCGCCGCCCAGCCAGTTGAATTCAGTGTGGTTGAATACGTTGAACGCCTCCGCCCGAAATTCAAAATACTTGCTTTCACTGACCGCGAAGTGTTTGAGCAAGGCCATGTCGAAGTTCGTACGCCAGGGGTTGTTCAATATGTTCCTTCCGGCGTCGCCGAAAGTCAGACCTTGGGGCGCTACGAATGCGGCAGGATTGAATAGAAGCGGCCCGAAACCCGCGAAAGGAGTGCTCTGGACTCCCGATCTTGGGTTACCGACAAGGTCTGGGTAGGAGCCACCAGTGAGGCTGCCGAGGTTGCCGATTTGAGAAGCGCCAGTGCCCACGCCCGCATTGTCGGAGGGCGCGATCGAGCCGTTGCCCGCGTTGTACACACTGAAGGGAGAGCCGCTTTGGATTAGTGTGATGCCCGACCACTGCCAGCCTCCGAGCAGCGAATGCGTCAAGCCCTTTGCCTTGAAGAACGGCAAATCGTAAACGTAGGCGAGTGTGACGGTGTGCCGCTGGTCAAAGTTAGAACTGGCACGAAAGGCCTTCAGGTCATAGGCGTTGAACAACCCGGCGTCGTTGCCCGAGGAGGAATCGTCAATCGAGTGGCTGTAGGTATATGCGCCGTTCAACTCGAGTCCACCGATATTATGCCGCACCGAAACTTCCAGCCCGTTGTAGTTGGAAGTCGCAGTCTGGTCTTTGCGTCCGATGCTGGCCCAGCCGAGGTAAGGGCGGTAGAAGTTGGGGTTGTTGCCGCAGGCGACGGCTAGATTGTTTGCCCATCCACCCGTCATAGTGACGGGGTTACCGGTGTCCACGTTAGCGGTCGCCGTGGCCTGCCCGTTGGCGCCGATCGTAACCGAGCCGCAGTCATCGGCCGTGATTACCTGTCCCGGGCCGTATGGGTTCTGACTGTTGGAAACCGGCACAATCTGGTTCAGTTCGTAGGCTCGCGTCAGATGAACGCCGGCACTGCCAACGTACGACAGCGTGGCCACCGTGCCTTTGCCAAGATCGTGCTGAAGATCCAGGTGCCACTGCTGTACGTAGGGCCAAATGGCTTTGCTGGGAATCGATGTAGCGGTCAGTGGAGGCGTTCCGCCGCCAAGCAGGCTGGAATTGAGATTCGCATAGCCCGAAATGTTCACTACGCTGGTAGTCTGGGTTTTGATGTTGTCCGGCTCTAGCAGGTCTGTGTTGGATTCATTGCCGTTGGTGTGCTCAAAGAAAATTCCGTATCCTCCGCGAATGGCCCACTTCCCGTCGCCAAACGGGTCGAAGGCAAAACCCACGCGGGGCGCTGGATTCCACCAGTGGTTCGTCATGCAGCCAGCGGGAACTCCCGCCGTAACACCGCAGTCGACCCAACCGTTGTAAGGATTGCCGTCCACCAGAGTGGTCACAGGGTCAACACTGCTGTCTCCCGGCACGTAGAACCTGGGGTCGAAATTGTAAGCCAAATTGTTCAACTCGCGATAAGTTCCATAGAAGCTCATCCGCAAGCCCAGGTTCAGAGTCAGTTTCCGCGTGGCATGCCAGTCGTCCTGAATGTACGGCTCGTAAATGTGATAGAAGTTATGCAATTTGAGTTGCGCTTGTTGCTGAGCGAAACTCCCAATGTTGCCGAGAAGAAGATCGGCATAGGCATTGCCGGTTGTGAGGCCAGGGGCAGTGCCGTTCGTGGAGTTGGCAAAACCTAGCAAGCCGTTGGGACCATTTGGCGGCTGCGGAATCTCATTCTTGTGGGCGTTCACGAAATACATGCCGAACTGAAGGTTGTGCGACCCGATGATCTTGGTTACGTTGTCGCGGAAAGTGAACGTCGGGTTCGAATTTAAAGGGCCGTTGGGAACGTAGCCCGGATCCTCGGCGAAAGTGTATTGCCCGTCGGTGAGCATTATGCCGGGCACTTTGCCGCCAAAGCCATTGTCATAGAGCCCAAGGCTAGGCGGGACGTTGCCACGCTGCCAGGGACCGGTGAGCTGCGTCGAGATGTGATCCGTGGTATAGCTGGCAACGAACTCGTTCAGCAGCGTCGGCGAAACATTGGCCGTAAGCCGCGCCACCATGCTGACGCCGGGATTGTTGAAATTTGTCTGAATCGTCGGGAACGTAGTGCCGGCGGTCCACAGCGGAACCGGGTATTGCTGATTCCAGGAGTCGTGGATGTAGCGGAAACTGGCGCGGACTTTGTCGTTGATGTTGTGATCGATCTTGAACAACTCCTGCCGCCAGTGCGTGGGCAGCGTGGGAGTTGCGTACCATTGGTCCTGAAGGCCGTCAGAGGACACGCCGTTCGGCGCGGGAATCAGCGCGGTCAGTGCGGAGGCGATGTCAGAGTTCTGAATCGGCACTTGATTATTGACAAATGGCTGACCCACATCCCCGGGCGCAGTGCCTACTGGCTGGGGGACGTTATTGATAAACGCTGGCACAAGCGGGCACTCCAAGTTAGAGGCCGCGCCCGTACATTGATCGGTGAAGTCTCCGGTGCGGTCGGCTGCGGTCGGAACTATCGTCTGCGAAAAGAAACCTGAAGCCGGCGTCAGGTCGCGGCGCCATTCTTCCGACCAGAAGAAAAACGTCTTTTGCTTACCCGTGTTGTAGTGGCCGGGAATGTACACGGGACCGCCGATGGTAAAGCCGAAGTCGTTCTTCTTGTACTCCGGAACCGAAGTCAAGCCAAATTGAGTCGCGTTGAACGCGTCGTTGCGCAGGAATTCGTACAAGTCTCCGTGAAAGTGGTTCGTGCCTGACTTGGTTTCTACTTCGACCGTGCCGGAGCCGTTCTTGCCATATTGCGCGCCGTAGTTGGAAGTCAACACCTTCACTTCGGCGATAGCATCAATGCTGGGATAGACGTTGATCGTAGTATTGCTGCCGTTGTCCAGCGCATCGCCGCCGTCGATTTCAAAGTTGTTGTATTCAGTACGGCCACCGTTGATGCTGAACGCCACCGTGGTCGCACCTTCGCCGCCTTCGTCCTGGCCGGATTGGTTGGTGACGCCCGGCGATAGCGTAACCAGTTGCGTGAAATCGCGGCCGTTCAGTTCGAGCTGACTGATTTCCTTGCCGCTGATGGTATTGCCCAGGTCGGAAGATTGGGTCTCGACCTGCGCCACCTCCGAGCCCTGGACAATCACTTCGGTGCTGATGGTGCCGACTTGCAGCGTGACGTTGACCCGCGCCTTTTGAGCGATAACCAGAGTGATCCCTTTGGCTTCATACTTTTTGAAGCCTTGGGCCGTGACCGTCAAATCGTAGGAACCGATAGGCAGTGAGGCGAACAGAAAATCTCCACTGCCGTTGCTGGCGCTTGTGCGACTGATGCCGTGTTCCGCGTTGCTGACCGTGAGTTCAGCGTTGGGAACGGCCGCTCCGCTGGGATCGGTAATTGTGCCGGTGATGGAGGCGGTATCCTGCGCCCAGGCCCCTGCGCATAGCGTCAGCACCAACCCTACGATCCGCAACAGCATCCGATTCGATTTCATGGTTAAGTTCTTCTCCTGATGCGCAAATGGTTCGCGCATGCCACACAGCATATGCCGCCGAACGCCGCCACGGCAGTCAGCGATTTGGTTCAACGGTCCGGGACCCCGGCAACCAGCCTGACACCCGCCGCCAGTTTATTAAAACGTATGAATAGTGCTTTTATTGGCTATCTCATGTCAAGAGAAAAAATGCGGCCGCGCGGCCCGGGAACGATTTCTACTTGTGCAAAACCGCTTTCTCGCTGCAGGGTCGCGGCGCCCTAGAGCAGGCGGCGCGTGGACTCGCGAACCACCAATTCCGGCGCCACCTTGCGGTGGTAAGCGGTGACCTCGCGCTTTTCGAGCACACAGTTGATGCCCTCGAGAACAATGCCCACGGCGTCCGCTCCCATCGCCTCCATGGGCTGGCGCACGGTAGTGAGCGGTGGGGTGCAGAGAGCCGAGGCGGCGACGTCATCGAAGCCGATCACCGAGCAGTGCTCCGGCACGCGCAAGCCGGCTTTGGTCAAGGCACGAATGGCCCCGAAGGCGGTCATATCGTCGAAAGCCAGCAGCGCCGTGAACTGGCGCTTCTGCTTGATCAGGTTCTCGGTAAGCTTCTGGCCCATTTCAAAGCTGGAAAGGGGGTCGCGCGACTCGGGCAAATCCACAACCAGGCGAGAGTCGAGTTCGAGGGCGCATGCCTTGGCACATTTACGGATGCCGCGCCAGCGGGGAGAACTGTCCGCCAACGTCTTGGGGCCGCGGATGAACGCAATCTTGCGATGACCCAGGGCGTGCAGATGTTCGAGCGCGAGGTAGCCGCCGACTTCGTTGTCGACGATCACCGAACTCATCGAGTCCCCCTTCAGTTCGCAGGCGATGAGAACGGTGGGGATGCCGCTCTTTTCCAGATCGGCGAGCAGGGTGATATCGAGAAAGAGCCAGTTGGCGAGGACGACGAGGCCTTCGATGCGGCGGTCGAGCAGCATCTCGAGATAACGCTCGAACCGGCTACGCTCGTTGTGTACGTCGGTGAGAATAGGCAGGTAGGAAGCTTGGTAGAGAGAGTTTTCTATGCCGCGCAACACGAGTGTGCAATAGGGATCGGTCATGTCGAAGACCATGACGCCTACGGTGTGGCTGCGCTTACTGCGCAGCGAGCGGGCGAACTGGTTGGGACGATAGCCCAGCTTTTCTGCGGCGCGCTCGATGCGCTTCTTGGTCACCGGCGGGATATAGCGTGCCAGCGGAGCGTCGTTGAGAACGATCGACACCGTGGTGGATGAGAACCCGCTCTCCTTCGCTACATCACGAATGGTGACCATGAAAGCCCCGCCCCTGAATTGCGAACCCGGTCTGCGAAAGCCCAGGTCGCGAAACCTGAACCGCAACCGAATTCTCAAGTACCGATCCCTCACGCTTGAATTCAATGCGGAGGTTGGCGGACACTACAGCAGAGAGTGAGACGAGTGTCAAGCGCACACATCCGGTTGGGAGTTATGGGCTGGCTGCTGCTGGCCGGTGCGGCGGCGGCGTTGCCGCCACAAACTTCTTCGCAGGGAATGCCATCCACACCTCGAAATGACGCGCCAGTAGCCCCATCTGGAGCGCCTGCGGATCCCGCACAACTTTTTCAAGCGGGGCAGAACGCACTCAACCAGGACCGGCTCGAGGAAGCGGAACGCGACTTCCGCCAAGTGCTGGCTTTGAATCCGCAAGCCGGCGGAGCGTACGCGAATCTCGGCGTCGTCTACATGCGCCGCAAACAATGGACAAAAGCTCTGCAGATGCTGCGCAAGGCGGAACATCTGCTGCCGCGCGAGGCGGGAATCCGGCTGAACATCGGCCTCGCCTATTTCCGGCAAAATGAGTTTCTTAAAGCTATTCCGCCTTTCGAATCCGTCGTGCGCGATCAACCAGACGCGCTGCAGCCCCGGCATTTGCTGGGACTCTGCTACTTTTTCGCAGAGCGCTGGGCGGACGCCGCCAACACGCTGGAACCACTCTGGGCGCAGGAATCCGGACAGCTAAGCTATCTGTATGTGCTCTCGATCGCCGCTCACCGCGCCGGCAAGAAAGAACTGGATGACCGAGCCACGGCGCAACTGATCAAAGCCGGCGAGGGTTCGCCTGAGTTTCATCTATTCATGGGCAAAGCGCATCTCAACCTCGAGCAGTACGACCTGGCACTGGCAGATTTTCAGGCTGCGGCCGCAGCTAATCCCACGCTGACTTTCGTTCACTTCAACCTGGGTCTGACTTATCTGAAAAAGCAGGACTACGAGCACGCGCGAGACGAGTTTCTGCAAGATGCCGCCGTGGAACCCGACCTGGCTCTCAACTACGACGAACTCGGGGACGTTTACTCGCTCCTGCAACAAGACGGCGAGCGCGGAGAAAAGCTACCGCGAGGCGCTGCGCCGCGATCCGCGGTTGGTGAATTCGTACCTGGGGCTGGCCAAGATTTACCAACGGCAAGAAAAATATCCGCAGGCGCTAAGCGCGATTGATGCCGCAGGCAAACTCGATCCCAAGGCCGAACTGACATTCATTACGTGCGCGGCCAGGTGTTGATTCACATGGGCCGCAAAGCAGAAGGCAAGAAGGAACTGGAGACCTCCGTCCGCATCGACAATGAACGCCGAGCCGCCCGCGAGAAGCAGGTAGAAAGCGGTACCCTGCCATCGCCCGAACTTATGCAGGACGAGCAATGATACTTTCCGTTCAATGCGTGGGCGTCACCCTAACCACGGTTTTACAATTTCGCAGGAGGAATATCCATGAACCACCGTTTGAAAATTCTGGGTATCGCTGTTGGCGTCTTGATCGTCATCGTCGTCGCTATTCCCTTGTTTATCGACGCGAACGCTTTTCGTCCGAAGCTGGAATCGGAGCTGAGCGATTTGCTGGGTCGCCCGGTCAAGGTAGGAAACCTCTCACTCTCACTGCTTTCGGGCGGTGTGACGGCCGACGATATTTCCATCGCCGACGACCCCGCATTCAGCAAAACGGCCTTCGTGCAGGCTAAGTCGCTGAAGGTGGGCGTGGAAATGATCCCACTGATTTTTTCCAAGTCGCTGAACGTGACCGACCTTGCCCTCAACCAGCCGGAGATCAGTCTGGTACGTTCCGAAGACGGAGAGAAGTGGAACTTTTCCAGCTGGGGCAACAAGGGATCGACGGCGGCCAAACCGGCGCAACCGCCCGCAGGATCATCGTCAAGCAGTTCGCCGAGCAATCCAAATCTCTCGGTGGCCAAGCTGACCGTGAACAACGGGCGGCTGACAGTGAACCGCGCCGGGACTTCGCAACCGCCGCGGGTCTATGACAAAGTAAACATCGAGGTGAACAACTTTTCTTTCACCAACTCCTTCCCCTTCAAAATGACCGCCAGCCTGCCGGCGGGAGGCAATTTGAAACTCGACGGCACGGCGGGACCGGTCGACGCCGGCGATGCCGCACTTACGCCGCTCCAGGCCAAGGTTCAGGTGCAGCAGATGAATCTGGCGGCGTCGGGATTCATCGACCCGGCCGCAGGTATCGCTGGGATCGCGGATTTCGACGGCACCGTATCCTCCGACGGTCATGCGGCAAAGACCAGCGGCACCCTCAAAGCTGAGAAGCTGCAAGTGGTGCAGAAGGGATCGCCTGCGGGGAAGCCAGTTCAGCTGCAATATTCCGTTACGCACGATCTGACAAAGCAGGCAGGAACTTTGACCACCGGCGACGTCAGTATGGGGAAGGCCGTGGCGCATCTAGCGGGGACCTACGACGCACACGGCGCCACCACTTCCATAAACATGAAGCTGAGCGGGCAGGGCATGCCGGTGGATGATCTGGAGGCGATGCTGCCTGCGATGGGCGTGGTACTTCCCCCTAAATCACAGCTCAAAGGCGGTACTCTGGCGCTGGAGTTCTCGATCACGGGGCCGGTAGACAAACTGGTTACAGCCGGTACCATCAAGCTGGAGAACTCGGCGCTCGCGGGTTTCAGCCTGGGCTCGCAGATGTCGGCCGTCTCAGCGCTGGGAGGCAAAGGGGCGGGCGAAAAGGATACGACGATTCAGCACTTCAGTGCTGACGTCCACGTGGCTCCCGAGGGAACTCGCGCCGACAACATTGATCTGATCGTCCCGTCGTTGGGCACCGTCACCGGCGCAGGCACAGTGAGTGCCAGCAATGCGCTCGATTTCAAAATGAAAGCTGACAATATTCCCTTCCTCATCGAGGGCACAACTGCAGATCCAAAATTCGTTCCCGACGTGAAAGGAATGGCGACCGGCCTGTTGAAAGGCGTGGGAGACAAGAACGGGCTGGAAAGTCCTCTAAACGGCGTGTCGGGAATGTTCAAGAAGAAACCGAAATGAGAGTTTCCCCGACACGCGTAGAGGCGGAGTAACGCCTAAACCGAAGCCTCAAGAACCGGGCCAGTCCACCGGAAGCAACTTCAGTTTCTTCTGCGTGCGCTGGAACCGACTGGCATGATGGGCGACTGTAGTCTAAGATTCTGTCTGGCGTATTCTGCGACGGTCTGTCGTATTTGCATTATTCTTGCGGCTGATTGGCAGGCGGCATTCTTTCGGGCCGCCTCGGGCAGCTTTTGCGCCGTTGGAGGAATCGAAGGTAGTGAGTTCTTATTCCCTCATGGTGAATCCCAGGCAGGTCGTACGCGCGCTTGTCTTCGCTCTGTCGCTTTCTCTATTCTCCGCAGCCTCCGTATCCGTCGCTTATGGGCAGCAGCTGTTTACCCTTACGGTATCGAGCCCTCTCTCTCCCTTCGCCGTGGATCCCGGCAGCAGTTCGACTGCGACGCTCAACATCGCCGCCGTCGGCACCTTCGACAGCGCAGTTTCGTTTGATACGGTCCCCTGCACCGTAACCCCGGTGCAACCAGCCGGCACTCCAGTGTGTTCGGTGAGCCCCGACTCGGTCACCCCACCCGGCCAAGCCTTTCTCACCATCACGACTACAGGCGGCACCAGCGGCGCCACCCCGCCGGGCTTGTACACCATTACAGTGACTGGCACCAGCGGTGCATCCTCGCAAGCCGTCACCCTTACCCTGAACGTCGTGAATGTCACGGAGGATTACACCCTCTCAGTGGCGCCCACCACGGCGACTCCCAGTCCCGTGCCTCCGGGTAGCGTATCGACTGCCGTCGTAACCGTGTCGCCGATCGCCAGCTATACCGGAAGCGTCACCTTGGCATGCCTCTCAGTAAGTCCCGTTGTGGCGGCCGCGCCGTATTGCTCATTCAATCCTGCGACCGTGCAGGTAACAAGCGGATTTGCACCCACCTCCACTCTGACCATCACCACCCTCGGCCCGACGTCTGTAGCCGGGCTGCGCGTGCGGCAAATTCTTTATGGCTTGTGGCTTTTGGTTCCCGGGCTGGTATTGATGGGATTGGGCAAAACCGGCGCCCGCGGGAAGAGCCTCCTGGGGGCGCTTTTGATCATCGCCGTTGCCGGGGGTTTACTCCTGATGCCGGCCTGCGGTTCCACGTATTCCGTGACCAATAATGCCCCCAATGGAGAGATCACTCCGAAGAATACGTATACGTTCACGCTAACAGGCGCGGACCAAACCGGCGCGGCACCCAGCAACGCTACCACCAGCCAGGCGACCGTCATGCTGGTCGTGAACTGAGACGCGCCCTCGATTCAGGTGTGGCTTGCGGGCACAACTGGAATGGCTACCGTCGAGCAGGACTCTACCTGAAATCTGGGCAACAAGGAAAGCGACGAAGCATCCGGCGCAAACTCGGACACGAAAGCCCGAAAGCCAAAGCCCGATTTCTACGACGCCGTGCGCCTGGCCTGGCGCTCCAGTTCGGCGGCCTGACGCATGACCACATCGCGCAGCGAAACTAGTCCCTTCAGCTCTTTGCCTTCCACAATGGGCAGATGCCTGAAGCCGAATTCGTGCATAACGAAGAGACATTCTTCAATGGTCTCGTCTAGACCAACAGCGCGCGGATTGGCGGTCATCACTTCAGACACGGTGGTGTGCCCGGGCATGCGGCCAGCGGCTACCACGCGGTTCATGACATCGCGCTCCGAAAAGATGCCCGCCAGCTCTCCGTTGCGAAGCACGGGCAGGGCGCCGATGTTGTGTTCCATCATGAAGCGCGCCGCCTCGAGCACGGTACGCCCAGCGTCGATGGAGTAAATTTTGCGGTCTTTCACAAGGTCGCGGAGGGTGGACATGGCAAGCTCCTTTGAGACTTCGAGGTGGCGAGTGAATTGGCCCGGGACTCCCACCGCCAGGACAATTCGTGGGCGGCACCACTCTATCATACGTGTACTGGGCTTGGCAGCCAGACTTTCGCGGAGAACAATGACGGCCTCGCGCGCAGGAGAACCCGTATGGAACTTGCGAATTTACTGCAGATGGTTCAACCGGGCGGGGCTTGCATCGGCTGCACTATCGCCTCGCGGTTTCACTGACACCACAACGTACTCGCGCTCTTTCCCGCCGGGACCTTCCAGCCGCAGCAGCATCCTATTTTTCTGGAGGCGGAACTGTGCATTCTCGCCGACCGGCAGCAGTTCGGCATGCTTGTCGTCCTTGGGCCGAACGCGGTAGACCATTTGATCGGCCTGTACAACATATTCCTGGCAGAGCAGTTCGTGAGTCTTCCCCTTCTTGGCGTCTTTTGCGTCCACACCGCATTGCACCGAATCCATCTGTAACAACTTCCCATCCTGATACGCCTTCAGTTCTTTAGCATCGGCCGCTGCAGCCGTGAAGACTAACGCCAGCACAAGCGCTTTGCCCCGCATAAAAGCCCCCATTGAATATGGACACGTATTCGAAAGTCCCGCCAAGCCGTCAATCGCCGGCTGGTGGGACATCCGCCACAGGGATTGTTTCTAATCTTGCCGGTGCTGGTTAGATTACTTCGGTATCGAGCCAAAGTAACATGCAGAGGATTGCACAAACTGCTCCGGACGTTTGACAGGCCGCGATCTTCAGCGTTCGACCAATTCCTCCAGAGTGGAGAAAAATGCGGGGTAGGAGATCGCCGCGCACTCACTGCCGCGAATCAGCGTCTCTCCATGCGCTCGCAAGGCCGCGATGCTGAAGGCCATAGCGATGCGGTGATCACCGAAAGATTCGAGTTCAGCTCCGCGAAGCGACTGTCCGCCGGGAATTTTCAGTCCATCCTCCCGTTCTTCCACCTGTGCGCCCATGGCGCGGAGATTAGCGGCGATGGAGGCAATGCGGTCCGACTCTTTCACCCGCAATTCCCTCGCCTCGCGGACCTCGATTCCCTGCTCCGTGTAAGGTGCAATCGCGGCCAGCACGGGAATTTCGTCAATCAGGGCCGCCGTATCGGCTCCAGCGATAATCGCACCCTTCAGTGGTCCGCCTTCGACCTGCAGCGTGCCCACGAGTTCGCCGTGGATCTCTTCCAGTTGCGTTACCGAAATGCGCAGCCCCATTTGCGTCAGGATATCGAGCAAGCGCGCGCGCGTCGGATTCATCAGCAAATTCGTCACGGTCAATTGCGAACCAGGAAAAAGCGCTGCGGAGCAGAGAAAGAACGCCGCGCTAGAAAGATCGCCAGGAACTCGCGCTTCGATGCCCCGTAAACGCTGCCCGCCGCGAATCCGTACTTCGCTTCCCTTGCGCTCGATATGCGCACCAAACGCCCTGAGGGCAACTTCCCCGTGATCCCGCGTTCGCAGCGGTTCTTCGATGTGCGTTTCGCCATCGGCCAGCAGGCCGGCAAATAGCAGGCAAGTCTTCACCTGTGCGCTCGCGACCGGCATCCGGTAGTGAATCCCCTTGAGCCTGGCGCCGGTGATCCGCAGCGGGGGGCAGCCGTTCTGCGACGCGATTTGCGCTCCCATCGCCGTGAGCGGCGTGATTACGCGCTCCATGGGCCGACGCGAGAGCGATTCATCTCCCGCCATCTCGCTCGTGAATTCCTGGCCCGCCATAATGCCACTCAGCATGCGGATCGTCGAACCGGAATTTCCACAATCAAGAGGTTGGCTCGGAGCGCTTAAAAACGGTCCCCTTCCCTGTACTTCGATGAGGTGGTCAGCATTATCCCTGCGTTCCCATTTCACTCCCAGTGAGCGCAGGCAGTCGAGTGTGCTGGCGCAGTCCGCGCCCGTCGAATAATTTTCCAGCCGCGACGGCCCCTCGGCGATCGCCGCCAGCATGGCGTAACGGTGCGAGATCGATTTGTCGCCGGGAAGACTGACGCTGCCGCGCACGTTGCGCGCCGGACGCACGATTACCTGGGACTCGTCTTTCATCTGGGATCAATATAGCGGAATAGGAAGGTATTGCCAGAAATTCAGTTTTGTCGAACCGACCACTGACCACTGGGTACAGCCCTGGCCTCAGCCGTAGCCTCGCGCAGCACGTCCGCGGGAATTTCTTTCAGCCTCACGCCAAACTCGAACATAGGGGTTTCCGTGCCGCGTCCCCAGCGCGCCACTTCCCAGTGCGCGCGCACGAACTTCACATCCGGATGCGCCGTCAGATCCAGCAAGAGCGGAGACTGCCCGCAATAAAACTTCTGCGGAAACGTGACCGCCGGCTTCGCGCCCCACGCCGCGCCGTCGGCTGAGCCATGGATGCTGACTTCGAGCGACTCCTGCTCGATGATCTTCGTAATCTCAAGCGTCAACAGGAACACGCGGCTAGCCGCGCCGCTCACGTCCACGGCGGGACCGTCTCCTTTAGCGCTGATCACAGTCTTCTCCACAACCAAAAATGTATCAATCATGGCGAGAGGATTGTAGCAAATCGTGGGAGCATCGTGTCCTCGGCATCACTCCGACGGATGCGGGCCAGTGAAATCAGAGCAGCACGGCTCTTGTGCAGGCTTGAATTCCATGAGTTCGATCCGCGTCAGATCGGGGTCAAATAGATTGAGCTGCCACTTGCCGTCTCTGCCCATCTTTGCGTTTTCCCCATCATGGGGCTTCCAGCCGTGAAATTCGAGAATCGCTTGCGCCTTTTTCATATCGGCGACGCCCAGCGAAATATGATTCAACACACCCATCAGCCGCAAATCCGGATGCTCCGAGTGGTTCAGCATGTATTCCACCCAATCCGTGCCGTCCGGAACCTGCATCGCGACCCAATCGGTCTGGTCAGGATGCATTCCTCCGCGCCAATACAGGCGAAACCCAAGCAGATCGCGGTAGAAGCGGTCTTCGGCCTCGCGGTCGTGAACCAGAATTCCAGTGTGGATCATATGACGCGAAACCGCAGAATCCGCCGGCGCAACGCGCGCTTCGGCCTTGCCTCGCTCCACAAACTCCACGCGATGCCCTTCCGGGTCGGCTACAAAAAAGCTCAGGGTGTGGTCGGCGAGACTCTCGATTGCAGACACTTTCACACTCTTCGCCATCAAGTACTTGCGAAGCGTCACAATGTTGTCGGTAGTGAAGGCAACGTGATCCATCCGGTCGGTGGCCTTGGGGTCGGGCGCGGCGCTGAAGCCAACCCACTGTTCGCCCACCATGTACCTCACAAGCTCGCCAGCCTCCACCGGGGCAGCGGAAGTAAGGCCAAGCGTGCCGCTGTAGAGATCTTTCACCGCATCCGGTTGAGTGGTGTAAAAGGAAACGTGATCGAGGCCGAGAATTCGGGGTCTACCACCTGCACTGGTTTGCGATTGACCGCAAACCGCCAAGACTCCAAATGCAAGGACGGCAACAAATCCCTTCATAAGTCCCCCGATTCTAGAACAAGCCGGAGGTGAATGGTCGATCGCTCATTCCTAAAACCGATCCAGAAATTGCCGCAGCAGCTTGCCCGCTTCCTCCGGCTGCTCCCACGGCGAATAATGTCCAGCCTTGGCAATCACGCGTAACTGGCTGCCGGAAATGTGTTGGCGCATCAGTTCCGCTTCGTTCAAGCCAGTCAGGATGTCTTCGTCTCCGGTCGCGAGCAGCGTTGGAACATTGATGGTTTTCAATGTATCCACCGAGTCCGGACGCTCGGCCATCCCGCGCTGCACCTGCGCCACATCTTCGGGCGACATCTTCCGCATGATGCGCAGCGCGCCGTCGACTAGGTCAGGTCGCATCTCACGCGTGGTCTTGCCAAGGAGGCGTGGAATCATGCTCTCGAAAAACGGTTCTGTGCCGCGCTCAAGGACTTCGCTCGCGGCCTGCAGGCGTCCGGCGCGGGCTTCGGCGGAATCGGCGGGCGCCTTCGTATTGCACAGACCGAGGGCTATTACGCGGCCGCGATGCCTGCGCCAGAACTCGAACAAAACATATCCGCCAATCGAAACGCCAACCAGCGGAGCGCGGCCAATCTCGGCATCGTCCATCACGCGCGCGATGTCCGCGGCATGCTTCTTCATTGTGGCCGGACCATCGCCCACGCCGGAATCTCCGTGCCCGCGCAGATCAGGGAGAACCACGCGGTAACGCGTGGCCAGTGCCTGAGCAACAGGCAGCCAAAACTCATGATTCGCAGGAAAAGGATGAAGCAGAATTACCGGAGGGCCTTCTCCCAGCACGCGGTAGGCGATTTCCGCGTCGCCGCTTTTTATTTGCTGAAAGGCGATCTGCCGCATGGGCTGGCTAACTATGGGGCTGGCGAGACTACGGATTCGTAACGCACTGCGCGCCTACCGGCGCCGTCAGCAGCAGTGGTTCCTCAGGCATCACGATCCAGGCGATCGGATAGGAAATCAAGCCAATCACCGTCATGAAAGAAGTGATCAGCCACACCAGCCGGACCACTGTCACGTCGATATCAAAGTACTCGGCAAAACCCAGGCAGACGCCGGCGATCTTGCGTCCCTGCCGCGGCCGCACCAGCCGCTTGCGGGCTACCGACGCGCCCACCCGAATGCCGCAATAGGCGCAAACCGCCGCGTCATCCTGAATCACTTTGCCGCAGTAGTTGCAGTACATAGCTTCGCCCTCCGAGCCGCCTCTACAAGAGAATACGCAATTGTAGACCGAAAGTTCCAGGGCGTTTTTGGCTCCAGGGCATTGGGGGACCCGCTTACTCCCGATACGCTTCCCGGATGTGCGCACGGGCCTTCTCGGCAAAAAGAGTGCTGCCGTTCTCGGCTAAAACTGTCTCATACTTTTTCATCGCCAGATCGCGCTTCTGCAGCAGGTCGTACATTTCGCCGGCGGCGAGATTGGCCTTCTGCAGCAGCTCCGGATCGGGGTCGGGAGCTTCACTGATCTGTTCATAAGCGGCGGCGGCTGCAGCGTAATCTTTCTGGTTGCGCATCAGTTCGCCCAGACCCCATGCCGCCATTTCATAGTGCAGGGTGCCATACTTCCCTTCCCGGCCGCTCTGCCACACTTTGCGATAGCCCGCTGCGGCCTCCGGCGCGTGGCCGCTGGCGCGCAGAAGATTGGCTTCCTCCAGCAGAAATAAATAGTTCCCGGGATAATGCCCAGCCAGATCGTGCATCAGGGCGCGCGCCTCGTCATAACGGCGCTCGCGCCGCAGGAACAAGCTCAGCACAACCTTGGCATCAACGCTGTTTTCTCCGTTGCTATTGGCTACCTCACGCAGATATTCCAGGCCTTTTTCCTTCGTTCCGCTCAGCCCCACCAGGGCCACGGCAACCTTCACACTCCAGGACAGACTGCCCGTCACGTAGTTGTGTGTGCCTACGACCAGTTTTGCATCCACGTAGTTGGGGTTAAGTTCCAGAACGCGTTCGTGATCGTGGCGCGCCCCCACCGCGTTGCGCAGGGCAGAAAACCAGGCCCGCTCGACCAGTGCAGTGTACAGCGAGAACTGCGCCCGGGTTACGCCGCGGGCATACAGTGCATCCACGTCGTCGGGCTTCGACTTGAGTTCCTGCTCTTCCAGGCTCTCGGCCCGGTCCACTAATTGTTTGATGCGCTCCTTCACCTTGGGATCGGCGCTGCGATGCCCCTCACCGATGAAGCTATCGTTGGCATACTCGCCGGAATTCATCGCGCCCATGCGATAAAGTTCGCGCATCAGAATTGTGCTTAACAAGTGATTGACGGCGGAGGGATCCGTGGGACGCCGATCCAGCACCTTTTCGAACCCCTGGATCGCGCGGTCGTAATCTAGGTTGTAGAAGTGATCGAAGGCCGCGTCCACCAGCGGATCGTGTTCGGGAGAAGCTAAGGCGATTGCAGGAACGCTTGCCGCAGCACGGGTCTGAGCTATCGCCTGAGGCGGCCACAGGCCGAAGATGACGACGCAGGAGAACGCCAACCTATGAGCTAACCATTTCACCAACATCAGAATCGAGCGCATCCCGGCCGCCAGCCCTTAACATTTTCTAGTTTAACTGAAGTTTGCCTGTGCACGGGATGAACCAAAGGCATCATCGGGCGACGGTCCAGTATTTCGGGAGGCATTCCGCGCACGGGGCCCTATCATCGGCTCCAGGTACATACTGAAAGCGCGTCCTCAAAACCAGGGTAACCGGCGCATCTTTACGGGCTTGCGAGTAATAATTGCGTAGAATCACTTCCGGCGGACATGCAGGCAAAGTTGCAAGTATTTGACTTGAAAACACCTTAGTCGAAAGGGCGCTTTGGTTGTCGGCTTGCCTTGCATGAGACAAGCGTTCCTATCATCTTATGGCGGAAGTATCGCAAGTTATGGCTGAAGCAGTCCAGGATGCGCGGCAGGAGTTCTGGCAGTCTCCGACCGCTCTCGAACCCGCGGCAGAGGCAACACTACCTCCTGTAACCGGAGTAATGGCCGAGGCCTGTGCCGATTGCGGCACCGAGTTCATGATCGGCGCCAGGTTTTGCCATACTTGCGGTCTGCGCCGTCCCGCAATGGTCAAAGCCAGCGCGGATGCCGCGGTCATGAGCATCTGGGCGCGAAGCGTGGCGCGGGCTCGATCGTGGTCAGGCTTGGTCGCCGCTGCCTGGCGCAAGCTTTCCTTGCCTGACTGGATTCACTATCTCCACTTCCATGAGATCAAGCGCTGGATCGGTCTGCCTACGGCGGCGCTGATCGCCTTCATGGTCGGTGTGGGTTGCGTGGCCGGAGCTATCTGCGTCAGCCTCGTCTACAGAGCGTCGAATCTGGCGGAGTTTCAGGCGATCCAGATGTGGCGGATCGAATGGCTGCTCGCCGCCACGGCATCGTTCGTTGCCGGAATTCTGCTGAAGAAACCGTCCGACTCAGACAACGAATAGCGCCGGCGGCTTGCAGCTTCCTTACCTACCTTGTAGCTTGCTTCCCTACTTTGTTACTTTTCGTTTCCCGAGCCCGCCGCGCGCCGCTGCTGGTTCATCCGGTAAAGATGATGCACAGGCCCGGTTCCGCGTCCCAGAGGAAGCCCGGCGGCAATCGCCGCAGCTACGTAGGTCTTCGCCAGCAAGGCGGCTTCGGCTAATCCGCGACCCAGCGCCAGGTGACAGGCCATGGCCGTGGCAAAAGCGCAGCCCGTGCCGTGAGTGGAGTTCGATCGCTGCCGCTCCGCTTTGAACACTTCTTCCTGGACTCCGCCCTTGGTCGTAAAGCTCA
The DNA here is from genome assembly GCA_963850805.1 of uncultured Acidobacteriaceae bacterium. Taxonomy (GTDB): domain Bacteria; phylum Acidobacteriota; class Terriglobia; order Terriglobales; family Acidobacteriaceae; genus Sulfotelmatobacter. The sequence continues at coordinate 204,697 of CAWKNF010000017.1, forward strand.
GCAGATCGATAGCTTTCTCGAGATGCCCGCCCGTGACTACCACTGCGGCCGACCCCATCTCACGGAATTTCGCCGCTGCGGCTCGCATTTCGTCAAGATCCGTCACCTTCAACCCGGTCAGGAGAGCGGCTTCGTCCACATTCGGCGTGATCACATCTGCCAGAGGGATTAGTTTCTCGATTAGCAGCCGGGTTCCAGCAGCATCCAGCAGATCCGCGCCGGAGGATGATTTCAGGATCGGATCCAGCACGATATTGGGCAGCCTATTAGGAATCTTACCCGACGGCCCTCCCAGGAACTCCGCCACAGCCTTCACCACCTTCGCCGAGCCGAGCATCCCGATGTGCGCGGCTGCAATAGAAATGTCGGAGGCCAACTCCTCCAGAGTTTCGGTCACCAGACCGGGGTCGACGGCCTCCACCCGCAGAACGCCGGCTGTCGACTGCACGGTCATGGCTGCAATGCAGGCCACGCCGTAGCAGCCGTGGGCTGCGATCGTCTTAATGTCGGCCGTGACTCCCGCTCCCGACGAGGGGTCAAAACCAGCGATAGTCAGTACAACAGGCGGTTGCTCGGCCATGGCCTCTTATCCAAGCCTCACGCGCAAAAGCCGCGTTTGACCCAACACTTACGGTAAAGAATACTTTTCTCCGCTATCCAAACTTGTACCTAAAACGCTCACGATAAACAACTTAGAAAGACTTCTACATAAGTGACTGATTCTATGAGAGATGTAAATTATTCCCTGGGTACAGCCGCCTGAGTATTTACTATATGATAAACACGTAACTTCATTGTTTTGAGTGACATGTTGCCGATTACTCATGATTAACAACAAGTTACGTGAGATATCTATTACTAGGAGGTCACTCTAGGCCACTCACTTTCGGGTTGACAAGCCTCCCACCCGCACCATAGCATTAACAGAACCTTAACAAATAACCTAGCTAGGACGACTCTTGAGATGCGAGGAGAACTGAATGCGTGGACGTATTGCTCATGGACTGATGATCGCTTTATTGGTCGTCGGCCTGCGAGCGGCTCAGGGCCCAAACAACTCGGAGGCCAGTTCAGCCCCGATTAGGGCAGTTCAAGCCAAGCCCGATAACCGCAACCAGACCGGCAAGAGTCAACCGTATCAGGTTGGCACCGCTTCGTGGTATGGCGATTATTTCGTCGGTAAACCGACCGCTAGCGGCGAAGACTTTGACATGTACGACATGACTGCGGCTCATCCCACGCTTCCCTTGGGAAGCTACGTGCGGGTCACGAATCTCCGCAACGGACGAGTGGTAGTCGTCAAAGTAAACGACCGCGGTCCCATCGTACCCGGCCGCATTATCGACCTGTCGTACGGTGCCGCCCAGGTGCTGCAGTTCGAGCATCGCGGCTTGCAGCGGGTTCGCCTGGATCTGGTAAAGCCCCAGACCAAGCACCGCCAGGTCTACGAGACCATCGCTTCCAATTATCCCTTGGCGGAACTCCGCTAGAAACTCTACACTGTCAGGATGCAGGCCACTCTCCCCCACCGCATCCCATCCGACTCGCGCAGCAATGATTCGCGCAGAAACGACGCCCGCGAGAAGCTGATCGTTGCCCTTGACGTTTCCACGGCAGCGGCCGCACAGAAGATCGTGGCGGCCGTCGGCGACTCGGCGCTGACCTACAAAGTCGGCATGCAGCTCTACACCGCCGAAGGGCCGCGGCTGGTGCGGGATCTCGTGGCCTCGGGACGCCGCGTATTCCTCGATCTGAAGTATCACGACATCCCCACTACCGTCGCCGCGGCCGTGCACGAAGCCGCCCGGCTCGGCGTAAGTATGTTGACGGTCCACGCCGCAGGCGGCAGCAGAATGCTCCACGCCGCCGTCGACGCCGCCCGCACCAACAACCCCGCCCTGATCGTGCTCGGCGTCACCGTCCTCACCAGCCTCGACGAGAACGAACTGGAGAAAGTCGGCTTTCGCGGAACCGTACGCGATGAAGTCCTGCGCCTCGCCGCAATGGCCCTCGACAACGGATGTAAAGGCATCGTCACCTCCGCCCGCGAGGCCGCCGCCGTGCGCGCCGAACTCGGCCACAATTTCGCCATCGTAACCCCCGGCGTCCGCCCTGTCGGCAGCGGCCACGGAGATCAAGCCCGCGTTGCCACCCCCGCGGAGGCCATCGCCGCCGGAGCCAGCCACATCGTCGTAGGCCGCCCCATCACCGAAGCTGCTGATCCCGCGGCGGAAGCCCGCGCGATCCTCGATCAGATCAGCTCCTAGGAAAACTCCTTTACGGATGCGGGAGCCGCGAGTACCATGGCCTCGCTTTCCAAATCGTAAAGACTTTTCCTTAAGTACTGCCGCTAATCAGTGGCATGGACCCGGCATTCACATCTCGCTTCCCATCAAGGAGCACAGTATGACGTCGAAACTCCTCTCAGCACTTGTGATTCTCGCTCTCGGCTTGGCCCTCGCCAAGCCCGCGCCGGCACAGCAACAGCAATGTTTCCCCTGCGGACAGGTCGGCCCCAACACCGGACCGATCATCGCTGCAATCGTTGTGACCGCAGCGGCCGTGGTAATCATAACGGTTGTGGTTATTCACGAATCGACCAAGAAGCGAACGATTACGGGTTGTGTCATCTCCGGGGCGAACGGGATGACTATCACCGACGAAAAAGACAATCGGGGTTATGCGTTGTCTGGCAACACAGCAGGCATTACGCCGGGTGATCGGGTGAAATTGCACGGCAAGAAAATAAAGTCCAAGGGCCCCGACAAGGCGCTGCTATGGGAAGCAAGAGACGTGGCCAGAGACTTCGGCGTCTGCCAGCCCTAGGAGGTCACTCCGATCCATGTGGGGACAGCCGACCTCGGCCGTCCGTCGAGCGCAGCTCGAGTGCCCCTCCAGCCACGGCATTGCCAAAATCGCGGTTTCCACGTGCAACCTATACACAATGCCAGAATTGCCAGATATCTCTGCCTACATCAGCGCCCTCGAACCACGCATCGTCGGCCAACCACTCGTGCGCGTGAGACTGGCAAGCGCCTTTCTCCTGCGCACCGCGCAACCGCCGCTTGCGGACGCGGAAAGTCGCGTCGTCCGCGAGCTGCGGCGACTGGGCAAGCGCATTGCAATCGGCCTGGCGGATGATCTGTGGCTGGTACTTCACCTGATGATTGCCGGCCGGTTGCACTGGCGAACAACAGACGCAAAGCTCGCCGGGCGCCAGACTCTGGCCGCGTTCGACTTTCCCAACGGCGCCCTGGTTCTCACCGAGGCCGGCTCCAAGCGCCGCGCCTCATTGCACGTCGTGCTCGGCGAGGAGGCATTGCGTTCCTTCGATGCCGGAGGCATCGATGTCTTCTCCAGCGATCTCGAAACATTTCGTGCGGCTCTCACTGCCGAAAACCACACCCTGAAGCGGGCACTCACCGATCCGCGTCTATTGAGCGGAATCGGCAATGCGTATTCGGACGAAATCCTGCATGCTGCACAACTGTCCCCGCTCACACTCACTCAAAAACTGCAACCGCTCGATTGGGAGAAACTATTCGCCGCCACCCGCCACACGCTTGGGTTCTGGATAAACCGGCTTCGCGCCGAAACCAACACCGCCTTCCCCGAAAAGGTGACAGCCTTTCGCGAGGGGATGGCAGTACATGGGCGCTACGGCAAACTATGTCCAAGATGCGGCGATAAAGTGTTGCGGATTCGCTACGCCGACAAAGAAACCAACTACTGCGCCCGCTGCCAGACCGGCGGCAAAGTCCTGGCCGACCGTAGTCTGTCCCGCCTCCTGGGATCAGACTGGCCCCGAACCCTGGAGGAACTCGAAGCCCTAAAGCGCCGCTAATCCCACAAACAATAAGTGGGAGGTGTTGCTCGACTCAGGACGATCCTCGACGAGGGTGCCCTGTCCTTGTCTCTGCGTTCTTTGCAGAGACAGGGCGGGGACGTTGACCTTCTTTCGTTCAGCCATGAATCTGCCCTCACTACTTCAGCAAACCCCTCAGCACCGCCACCTCCGCCGCAATCCCGACGTGCAGCGCCGGATCCACATCCGGCGCGAACAGCGGAGAGTGGTTCGACGGCAGCATAGTCCCCGCAGCCTTTGCCTGAGCGAACTTCTCGGGCTCCGCGCCGCCCAGAGTGAAATAGAAACCCGGAATCCCCTGTTCGACAAAGTAAGAAAAGTCCTCTGAAGCCGTGATCGGTTCTTCCACCACGACATCGTCTTTGCCCAGCGCGGCTTCCAGCACGCCCTTCAGTCGCTCGGCCAGCGCAGGATCGTTGTAAACCAGATCCGCGCCTTCATAGTGCTCAATCGAAGGCGCCCGCGGCGCGCCCCCCGCTTCAGCTTCCGCCTTGGTGATGCGCTCGATCGCCGCCAGAACCTGCTTGCGTACATCCGAGTTCCGGGTGCGCACGGTCAGTCCCAACTCAGCCTGGTCCGGAATGATGTTGTTCTTCGTTCCGGCGCGAATGTAGCCCACCGTGACGATCGCCAGTTCCCCCGGCTTCACCTCGCGGGAAGCAATGGTTTGCAACGCCAGAATCGTCCGGGCAGCGATGACGATGGGATCAATCGCCGTGTGCGGAGCCGCGCCATGTCCGCCTTTGCCATAGATCGTGATTCGCAGCGAGTCCGCATTCGTATTGAAAACTCCCGGCGTGATCCCGACCTTTCCCGCCGGCAGCAGGTTGCCTACGTGCATCGCCACCGCCACGCTGGGCCTGGGGAAGCGCGTCAGCAAACCGTCAGCGACCATTCCCTTTGCGCCACCAATCGTCTCCTCGGCCGGCTGTCCAATCAGCATCAAGGTCCCGTGCCACGTGTCTTTGCTATGAGCCATGATGGCGGCCGTGCCCACGATCGACGCCATGTGCAGGTCGTGTCCGCAGGCGTGCATGACCGGAACATCCTGTCCCCCATCATCTTTGGTACGGACTTTGCTCGCGTAAGCCAGACCCGTCTTCTCTTCCACCGGCAGCGCGTCAAGTTCCGTGCGAAGCATCACGGTCGGCCCTGCACCATTTTTCAGGATGGCAACAAGCCCCGTTCCCCCAACGTGTTCAGTCACGTCGTAGCCGAGTCCCCGCAGCCGTCCCGCCAGCTTCGCCGCGGTTTGCACCTCGTGCGCGGAAAGCTCCGGATTCTGATGCAGATCCAGATACAGCGCGTGCGCCTCGGGATAGGCGGCCTCGACCTCTTTGGATGCAGGCGCTTGAGCCCATGTGGCAGCGCTCAGAAATACGACGGGCAGGATTCGTGTCCAAGTCATAAGTCCTAGGATGATATCTCGCACCTACGACGGGCTGCAAATAAGCCTCCCGAAGATTCCTACCTTGCCCGGCATTCCCAAATCCGTCAGCCCTCAAAATCGACTTGCAATTTCAGTTTTGCAATCTTCCCGCGGGTGTACAATTTTCTTAGCAAGCACTGGGTTGCGCAACTTCGTTCGATACCCGAGGTGCTAATGAACGTCCACATCAGTTACCGCCTTCATAAAACTCCCGCCGTAGAAAAAGACCTTCAACATCAAGTCGAAAAACTGCGAAAACGCCTGCAGGTTTTCCGTCCCGAACTGATTCACCTGAAAGGTATGGTCGAGGAAATTTCCGCCCGCGAAGGCACCAGCGTTTCCCTCAACCTGCGGCTGCCCTCGGGACAGATGGCAGTCCAGGCCAAAGCCTCAACCGCCGCAGCCGCGGTAAAGACCGCGTTCGAAGATCTGCTGCAGCAGGTCAACAAACACAAGGACCTGTTGCGTTCCTCCCACAAGTGGACGCGCCGCCAGAAAGATGCGTCGGCCCGGCGCAATGTTTCCGTACCCTTCGAGCAGACGCTGGCCGCCGTCTTCCCGGCAACGGTTTCCTCCGACGACGTGCGCTCTTACGTCAATGTGAATCTCTCCCGGCTGGAACGTTTTGTGGAACGCGAAATCTATTTCCGCGAAGCTGCCGATTTCATCGAGCCCGATTGCGTCACCGTGAACGAAGTGATTGACGAAACCATCGCCGCCGCCCTTGGCGACTCTCAGGAAAAACCCGAGCGCCTCGACCCTCGAGCCCTGGCTCTACCGCCTGGCCATGCGCGCTCTCGATGAACTCTCGCGCCCCGATGGCACCAACGGCGGCGCCGTGCACCTGGAGGATTCTGCCCGCAAGCAAAACGTCAAGGCCAGCGACGAACCCGAACTGCAGTTCCATCAGCCCGACGAAGCCATCACCGAAGAAACCATCATCGCCGACGGCCGCGTGGCCACGCCCGAGCAGATCGTCGGCTCGGACGAAATGATGCGCCTCATCGCCTCCGCTCTGCGCGACGTAATTCCCGCCCATCGCGAGGCCTTCATCCTGCACGCCATCGAAGGCTTCGGCGTCGACGAAATCTCCGCCATCACCGGCACTCCGCCGGAGCTTGTATTGAGCTCTATTTCTGCCGCTCGCGATCACCTGCGCCAATCGCCCAGCCTGGTCCGCCACTTCAAGGGGCGATTCGCCCCCACCGGCACCGCGTAAATCCAATTCCAAATGCAGATGAAAGAGTAGGACCGCGAATGATTACTCGGGAACAGATCCACGAACTAGCCCAATTTGAAGATCAAGGAGCCTGCGCTCTGAGTTTCTACTTTCAGCCCATGGCCCCTCGCAACAAGGCTCACAAGGAAGAAGCGATCCTTACCAAAGACCTGGCGCGGGAAGCATTGCGCCAGTTGGAAAACAAAAGCACGAGTAAAGATAAGATTGAGTCGGCCCGCGCCGATCTTGACCGCATCGTGCGCCTCTCACATGATCTGCATAACAACGGCATGCGCAGCCACGGCACGCGCGGCCACGGCATGCGCAGCCACGGTTCGCGCGCCAAGGCGATATTCGCCTGCTCGGCGCAAGGTTTCTGGCGTGCGTACGATCTGCCGGCTCAAATGAGCGGCACCCAGCTCGTCGTCGATCGGCACTTCCACCTCAAGCCCCTCGCCCAATTGCTGGGAGCATTTCCTCGCGTCGGCATCGTCCTGGTCGATCGCCATCGCGCCCGCCTGTTCGAGCTGCGCCTGGGCGAACTCACCGAACGTATGGATTTCTTCCATCCCTTGACCCGTCGCGGCCGTGGCGACGGCTTCGGCGGCTACGATGCTGGCCACGCCGAGCGCCGCGTCGCCGACGATGCCCTTCACCATTTCAAGTTCATCGCCGAGTTCATTAAAGACGCGCTGGGTAAGGAAAAAGACAAGAGCATGTTCGATATGTGGATCGTGGGCTGCCAGGACATTCACTGGTCGCAGTTCGAGCCGCAACTGCATCCCTACGTTTCGCAGAAGTTGCTGGGCCGGTTTTCCGCCGAGGTGGCTCACGTGAGCAACGAAGAAATCCGTTCGCAGGGGGAAAAGATTTTCGCCGACGCGCAGCAGCGCCGCTGTCAGGAAGTGCTTCGCGAAACCCTCAATCAGGCCCGCCACAACGCCCGCGGAGTCACCGGATTGCGCCGCGTGCTCCACTCCCTGGAGTTAGGCGAAGTTCAAACCCTGCTCGTCGGGCAGAATTATCACTCGCAAGCCGTCGAATGCGCCGGCTGCGGCCATCTCGACGCCCACCTGGTAAGTTTCTGTCCAGTCTGCGGCCGCCAGACCCGCGAGGTCGTCGATGTAAGCGAAGCGATCCTGCCTTGGGTGATCCGCCACGACATCGAACTGTTCTACGTCAAAGACGACGCCGAGTTCGACAGAGTCGGAAACATAGCCGCCCTGTTACGTTTCCGTTCCGAGCAAAACAAGAATGTGCGCTCGATCACCGAAGCGCCAGCCCATCCCTCCCTCGGCCGTCAACCAGGAGTGGTAGGCCGCTACCGCGGCGCAGCCAGCGGCTGATCTTCTGCGTGTAGGCTCTACTCAACTCTTTTTCATTCCGAACCGGGCGCAAAGCCCGGTGAGGAACCTGCTTTCGCTGGCTGCTCGACAGAACTGGGCATCGATCCCAAACGAAAAGGGTGCCCCATTTCTCGCGTTCTTGGCGAGAAGTGGGATACACGGACGCCAGTCTATTCAAGGGCAATCCTCAGCGTGGAGCACCGCACTTTCTTCCACAGGCCCATTGTGACATCTGACCTTGCGCCCCATTTCAAATTCGTTCATGATTGCCCCGGCACAGGCAGTAAGAGACAGTTCATTGAAAACTGAATAGAGCACGACCTAAGTCCTTCCCCCACAGGGTTTTGCCGCCGAAGTCAGGCTGGTTTCAGTCCCGACAGAAATTGCCTCGCTGATTCTAAATAACTTACGGGATGTCAATGCCCCTAACTCCTTTGTCCCCAAGATTTTACGGACAAGTTCCCTGGAATCAATATTTTAGCCGGATTCAAGTCAGATCAAGTCCACGTAAATCATTGATTCCAAAGAATTAAGCGGATTCGATCTCAAAATTCTTTCGATGCGCGGTCTGACCCGAGACGCAACCCCGCACCGGCGTGATATGCTTCCCGCTTTCCCGCAAGCAGGAGGAACTCATGCCATTCTCGCGCCGCGATTTCGTAAAGACGTCCGTTCTAGGAGCAGTCGCTGCCGGAGTAGGAACGCGCGCTCAAGCCGAAGACTTAAAGAAAGAACACGAGTCCCAATCCGGATCCTACAAGCGCCCCATCATCATCTGCGCCAATAACGGCTTCAACTATCTCGACGATGCATTCGCCTTCCTGAAAAGCGGCGGCGACACGCTTGACGCCGCGCTGCGTGTCGTCAAGGGCCCGGAAGATGATCCCAACGACGACTCGGTCGGTCTCGGCGGACTGCCGAATGAAGAGGGCGTGGTTGAACTCGACGCCTGCTGCATGCACGGACCCACGCGCCGCGCCGGTTCCGTCGGCGGCGTGCGCAACATCAAGAATGTCTCGCTGGTCGCGAAGGCCGTGATGGAGCATACCGGACACGTCATGCTGGTGGGCGAAGGCGCGGAACGCTTTGCCGTGACCATGGGCTTTCCACGCGAGAACCTGCTCACCGAGCGTTCTCGCAAGGTCTGGTTGCTGTGCAAGGAACTTCACACCACCGGCGCCTGGTGGGGACCCGGCCTGGCCGACCCGCACTGGCAGCCTCCCGCCTGGGTTTCAAGTGACGACAAGCCTCAGGCGGAATTGTGGCAGGAGCGCATCCAGAATCTGCAAGCACGCGCCGCCGACCTCGGCATTGAGCCTGAGTTTCAACTGGCCGCTATACACAGAGTTTTGTTTCCACCCACAGGCACAATCCACTGTTCCGCGGTGAACGATAAGGGAGAGATCTCAGGCTGCACCACCACCAGCGGGCTGGCCTTCAAAATTCCCGGACGCCTCGGTGATTCGCCCATCATCGGCGCGGGCTGTTATACCGATCAGGACGTGGGTTCAGCCGGAGCAACCGGCAGCGGAGAGGAAAACATCAAGGTCGCGGGCGCTCACACCATCGTTGAAAATATGCGCCGCGGCATGTCGCCGCAAGAGGCCGGGATGGACGCGCTCAAGCGCATCGTGCGCAACTACAACGGCGACATGAAGAAGCTGCACTTCCTTGGTATGACGTATTACATTTTACGGAAAGACGGCGCGTACGCCGGGGTCTCGCTATGGGAAGGCGGCTCAAAAGACCATCTGAGTAGAATCGCCATTCACGATGGCACCCGCCGCTCCGAAGTTACCGTCAGCCTGCTCAAGGGATACTCGCAAGCGTACCCGCCGTTTCCTAAAATCCCCGATGATCTGAAGAAAGATTCGGTGTATCTGAAATAGCGAGGACCTACATGAACCTCACCTTGATATCCGGGCCCTTCTCCAGGTGTATGCTCTCGATGAAACGGACCTTGCCGGTGAGCAGCGTGAGGATGACCGATGAAGTTCGCGTGCCTTCGCCGAAGAAGCGGACGCCCTTGAGCAGGGCTCCTTCGGTGACTCCGGTTGCGGCGAAGATGAGTTGCTTGCCGGGTGCGAGATCTTCGGCTTCGTAGATCTTCTTCTTGTCTTTGACGCCCATGCGGGCGAGGCGTTCTTCCTGGTCGGGCTTCACTACCAGTCGTCCGAGCATGTAGCCGTTCAGGCAGCGGATGGCAGCGGCGGTAATCACGCCTTCGGGCGCGCCGCCCGATCCCATCACCGCGTGCACGCCGGTGCCGATGACTGCGGCGGCGATGCCCGCCGAAAGGTCGCCGTCGCCGATCAGCCGGATGCGCGCGCCGGCGGCGCGAATATCGGCGATCAGCTTTTCGTGGCGCGGGCGATCAAGCACGATCACGACCAGGTCCTCCACGTCGCGCTCCATTCTTTTCGCAATGTTCTTCAGATTGTCGGCGACAGGCGCGTCGAGTTCGACGGCGTTCTTGCACGACGGTCCGACGACGATTTTTTCCATGTAACAGTCGGGAGCGTGGAGCAGGCCGCCGCGCTCAGACGCGGCTAGCACAGTGATCGCGCCAGGTGCACCGGTAGCGCAGAGATTGGTGCCTTCCAGAGGATCGACCGCGATATCGACCTCAGGGACTTCGCTACCGTCGGGGAATTCGGCGCCGACTTTTTCGCCGATATAGAGCATTGGGGCTTCGTCGCGCTCGCCTTCGCCGATAACGATCGTGCCGCGCATGGGAATGGAGTCCATGGTCTGCCGCATCGCCTCGGTGGCCACCTGGTCGGAGAGCTTGCGCTCGCCCTGGCCCATGGTGCGGGCCGAAGCGATCGCGGCCACTTCGACCACGCGCAGAAACCGCGATGCCAGATCGCTTTCGATGTTCTCCCCGAAACTGCGCGCCTTACCTTCAGGACGAGTGCGTGTAGCCATCAGAGCCTCCGAGCAGGGTTCAGAAACAGTTGTCCACCGGGTTGAGAATATACCGCAACCGCCAGAAGATGGAAATGCGCCGATAGGGGGGAGATCGCGTTAAGCCTCCGGCCAAGATCAACCGCAGATTTCGTGAGCACTCTCCAACCAACAGGCCAAGCGCGAGCGGCACTCCCAGTGGTTTGCGAGCAGTCCTGGCGGCGAACTGATTGAGGACCTAGGGCAACTGGCTGGCGGCGGCCAGCATCTGGTCCGCGCGAGCACGGACGCGAATGTCTTCCGTGAAGTTGGCCCAGCGAACGGTCTTGGAGGAGTCGACAAGAAATTCGGCCGGACGTGCGATGTCGTGCTCGTCCGGGGCACCCGCCGGATGCAGAATGTGATAGCGGCGAATCACTGCGGCGTCGGGATCGGAAAGGATTGGGAAGGTGTACCCGGCCTTGCTGGCAAGATTGCGCGAGACGTCGGGTGGGTCGACACTGATGGCTACCGGGCGCACGCCAGCCGCCTCGAAATCCGCCAGACGCTTCTCGACGCCTCGTAACTCGAGGTTGCAAAAAGGTCACCAGTAGCCGCGATAGAAAATCAGCAGCACTGCCTTGGGAGGCTGGGATCCAGGTGAAGCTGGAGTGAGAAGCTGGTCCAATGATACCGGCTGCCCGGCAGTATCGGGAAGGGTGAAATCCGGAACCTTCTGCCCGACCTGCGGCGCGACGGATGCGCTTGGCAGTTTACGGCCCTCGACGAAACCGAAGGCGGAGAGCCCGACGGGAAGCAGGGCAATTACGGCGATTACAACGCTCAGCACTTTTCCGCCGTACACGCGAGCCTGCGCATAGGCTCGCCACAGGCCTGCGACCAGAAATATCAGCGCGATGGCGGCGAACAGCAGGCTCAGCCAGGCAATCGCGCCCTGCCAGGGGATATTCAGAAAGAATCCAGCATTGCAGCCGACGGCGCAGGTGGCGAACAGAAGCCCCCACCAGGGCGCGGTGTTCTTTCGATGTTCCTTTCGAGGTTCGGCTGCGTCCGGCACGGCACACAGTTTATCAGAGGCTCGCAGTCATAGGTCGGCGTCCGCATTTGCGATCCGGGCAATGCGCGGCGAAGAGTCGCGGATCATTTGAATAATTGATCTGCATCCCGCCGCGGACCGTGGTATTCTCGCAGCCTGCCGCAAAGATGAACTCTATGCCTGACGGCCGCCCGCCAACCTTTCTGTGCATTACCACCTACGAAAAGGGACAGGAGTTCATGCGCGAGTGCAAGCGCCAGGGCTGCCGCGTGCTGCTGCTTACGGCGGAAAAACTGCGCGATGCCGACTGGCCACGGGAAAGCCTCGATGACACGTCCTATCTTCCCGCCGAAATTCCCCTCGCCGACATTGTGCAGGCGGTGACGCACCTCACGCGTACGCAAAAGATTGACCGCATCGTCGCGCTCGACGAATACGACATGGAGACCGCCGCGACTCTGCGTGAACATCTTCGCGTGCCGGGCATGGGGCTGACCACGATGCGATATTTCCGCGACAAGCTGGCCATGCGCATGAAGGCGCTGGATCGTGGCGTGCGCGTGCCGGATTTCGTTCCCGTCCTCAATCACGGCGACATCCGCTATTACCTCGAACACGTTCCGGGACCTTGGGTGCTGAAGCCGCGGCAGGAGGCGTCGGCAATCGGGATCAAGAAGATTCACGCGGCAGAGGAGTTGTGGCCCGTGCTGGAGCAACTCGGGGACAAGCAGTCGTCGTTCCTGCTGGAAAGATTTGTTCCGGGCGAGGTTTACCACGTGGATTCCGTGGTTTCCGAGAACGAAGTGGTCTTTGCCAGCGTGAGCAAGTACGGCAAGCCGCCTATGAATGTGGCCCAGGGCGGCGGAATCTTCACCACGTGTGTTGTGCCGCGAGGCGGCGAGGCGGACACAAGTCTGCGCGAGATCAACCGAGACTTGATCGCCGCATTGGGACTGGTGCGGGGCGTGGCCCACGCGGAATTCATCCAGGCGCACGCCGACGGGCATTTCTATTTTCTGGAATGCGCGGCGCGCGTAGGCGGCGCTTACATCAACGAGATGGTCGAGGCCGCGACAGGCATCAACCTGTGGCGCGAGTGGGCGCGTATCGAGGTCGCTGGAGAACATGGGAATTACCAGCTTCCTCCGCTACGCGAAGAATATGCCGGAGTGATTATTTCGCTGGCGCGGCAGGAGAATCCCGATACTTCAGCGTACAACGATCCGGAAGTATTTCTGCGAATCAAGAAGCATCACCATGCGGGATTGATATTGCGGTCCACCAATGCGGAGCGCGTGCGGGCGTTGCTGGAAAACTATAGTCAGCGCTTCGCCCAGGAGTTCCTGGCAGTCGAACCGCCGCGCGAGAAGCCTACTGCCTGAATCGGATCCCGACTCAATCAGAACGCGTCAATCCCGGTAACGCTCTGCCCAATGATCAGCGAGTGCACGTCGTGGGTGCCTTCATACGTCTTCACCGACTCCAGGTTCATCATGTGGCGCATGATGGGATAGTCGTCGGCCACACCGTTGGCGCCGAGGATGTCGCGCGAAAGGCGGGCGCACTCGAGGGCCATCCAGACGTTGTTGCGCTTGGCCATCGAGATGTGCTGGTGCTCCACCTTGCCCGCATCTTTCAGGCGGCCGACCTGCAGCACGAGCAGTTGAGCTTTGGTGATTTCGCTGATCATCCAGGTGAGCTTGTCCTGCACGAGCTGGTGCGATGCAATGGGTTGGTCGCGCCACTGCTTGCGCAAGATCGCGTATTGCAACGCGCAGTCGTAGCAGGACATGGCCGCGCCGATCGCTCCCCACGCGATGCCGTAGCGCGCTTGATTCAAACACATCAACGGAGATTTCAGACCGTCGCTTTTCGGCAGCAAGTTCGACTCGGGGATGTAAACGTCCTGTAAGGACAGCCCGGAGGTGACCGAGGCGCGCAGGGACCACTTGCCATGAATGTCGTCCGAGGTGAAACCGGGCCGGTCTTTTTCGACTAGAAAACCGCGAATCTTGTCATTTTCGTTTTCCGCCTTGGCCCAGATCACTGCCACGTCGGCGATGGTCCCGGAGGTGATCCACATCTTCTCACCGTTAAGCACGTACTCGTTGCCAACTTTGCGGGCGCGCGTGCGCATGCCTCCGGGATTGGAGCCGAAGCCGGGTTCTGTGAGCCCGAAGCAGCCCAGCTTTTCGCCTTTCTGCATGGCAGGCAGCCAGGTCTGCTTCTGCTCCTCGCTGCCGAAAGCATAAATTGGAAACATTACGAGCCCCGACTGTACGCTGACGAAGCTGCGCACGCCGGAGTCGCCGCGTTCCAGTTCCTGCGTCATCAGTCCATATTCGACGTTGCCCATGCCGGCGCAACCGTATCCCTTAAGCGACGCACCGAAGAAGCCGAGATCGGCCATGGGTTTCACCAGTTCGCGCGGAAACCGGCCGGCGCGGTTGCACTCTTCGATGATAGGAATGAGGTTGTCTTCGATGAACTGGCGCGTGGTGTCGCGCACCAGGCGCTCTTCTTCGGTGAGCAGCGAATCAAACTGAATGAAATCGACACCGCGAAACTTGATGGCAGGCATGATGAATCTCCGTAAGACGAAAATAGATCCCAGCTCCAGAAATAAACTACCCAATTAACGATCGAGCCAACGATCCAGCTCGATAGTTTGCCGCCCACAAGGACGGGGCGCGTTCCATAGGGCAAACATATGACGGTAGCAGGGCCGAGGGAGCGGGGTCAACGCCACCGCATGCGGCCATAGCCAGCCCGATACGCTAATCTCGGATCCGCTACGTCGCGCAACCTTCTATCCTGCGCCACCTAATAAAATGGTATAAAACTGTCACAGCGAAAGGCGGGTTCTGCATGGCGACCACTTTGTCCAATAAGAAAGTAGCTGTCCTCGGTGCCGGAAAGCTGGGGGGAATCATCTTGCAGGCGTTGCTGCGGGAAGGATTGCTGTCGAAAGAGCTGACGCGGGCCACGGTGCGGCATTCCGACCGCGCCTTCCGCCTTGCGGAAAAACTCCGCATCGAGGTTGGCACCGACAACGCCAAGGCGGTGCAGGGCGCGGACATCATTTTCATTTGCGTGAAGCCGCAGACGGTGCAGGAAGTTCTGGAAGAAATCCGTCAGCACATTTCTCCCGGTCAGCTCGTGATCTCGGTGGCCGCTTCTGTCTCCACCAGCCAGATTGAAAGCGTCCTTGGTGTGAAGACCGCCGTGGTGCGGGCCATGCCCAACACTCCGTGTGCCTTGGGAGCAGGGATGACGGGCCTTTGCAAAGGCAGCCATGTCTCGGAGGAAGAAATTGCGCTGGCCTGCTCGCTGTTCGATGTAGTGGGAAGAACGGTCGTGGTGGATGAGAAGCACATGGACGCCGTCACCGGTCTTTCCGCCAGCGGTCCGGCATTTATCTACATTATCCTGGAGTCATTGGCGGAAGCCGGGGTAAAGGTAGGCCTGCCCCGCGATGTGGCCACGCTCCTGGCAGCCCAGACCACGATGGGTGCTGCCAAAGTTGTGCTGGAGACTGGCGATCATCCCGCGCTGTTAAAAGACGCAGTAACAACTCCGGCCGGCTGCACCATTGACGGCATCATGGAGTTGGAAGAGGGAAAATTGCGCGTGACCCTGATCAAGGCCGTAGTGAAAGCGACACAACGCGCTAAGGAGCTTGCCTACAGCGGCTAATACGCGGTGGCACCGAGACTTCTACCAATTCTTGGACGGCGTCTCGTCAGAAGGATCGTTCTTCTTCCATTTGCGGTCTGATTCGTCGCCGTCGCCATCTCGAGTCTGATTGCGTTTGCGATAGCAGACGAAAATCATGCCGGCGGTCATGAAGGTTGGGGGAGCGATCAGGATCAGGATTCCGCTGCGCAGGGCCTGAATCATTCGCGAGCCCGAGGACGCGGCTTGCGTATAGCAAAGCGCACAGCTCTGGGCAAAAGCCGGGACTGGCGTCAGAAGGATTATCAGGCCTACCAGAGCAATGCCCAAAATCCAGAGTGATCTCGAAAGCTTCATGGTTCCCTTTTGCGGAGCGGTGTCGCACCAAACCTTTCTGCTCAGGCTACTTCGCCCATGGTACGCCTTCAACCAAGCGGAAGCTGTCGGTCCATCCGTACTGCATTCCCAGAATCACGGCAACCGTGAAAATCAAGACAAACCATTTTAGTCCGCGATTGTCCCACAAGTGCATGAAGAACAGAAGCGCCAGGGCAGCCTCGACGATAGCGACGATCAGCATGCGAACAAACATCTGGGACGCGCTGATATCCTGATACGCGATGATGAACTGGATCCCGGCCAGCGCCAGAATGCAGGCGTAGACGATCAAGTCTTTTCCCATTCCACCCGTCTTTTGTGCTTCGGCGGTAGTCATCATGATTTGCTCCAGCTTCTTTCGTCTCAGTGAGCTAAATTCAAAAGATAGACCAGCGGCACCACGAACATCCAAACCAGATCGACGAAATGCCAATAGAGCCCGGTGATCTCTAGGTCGTCGGCGTTGTACCGTCCACCCTGATATTTCAGCCCGACGGCTATCAGAGCGACGACGCCACCGGTTACGTGGAGCAGATGCAAGCCGGTGATGCTGAAAAACAACGAACCGAACAAAGGCGTGCCCCAGGGATTGTGGAACAGGGTCACTCCGTCCCCGATCATTCCCATCCATTCGCGAATGTGCAGCACAGCAAAAAGGATTCCGAGAACGGCTGTGATCATGGTCCAGCGGAAGGCCTTGGCCTTGTCGCCCAGGTCGGCCGATCGCACACCAATGAGCATGGTCAAGCTGCTGGTCAGCAGAATCAGCGTCATGATTGCGACGTTAGCGATGCTGTGAAAAGGTCTGGGCCAATCCGGCGTGGCGTTGCGTATAAATCCGTAGGCCACCAGACATCCGGCAAAGGTGGCGCTGTCTGCGATGATGAACAGCCACATCGCCATTTTCTTGGCGGGGACCGAGAATGCGGGCGCGGTCATTATCTCCGTCGCGCCGGTGCGCGACACCTGCCCGTGAATTGAAAGATCCGCTTGGCTCACGTTGCCTCCTACCTTTGACTGGGTTCGAGCTTCGTTGTTCAGAGCTTCATCCACAGCAGCAAAAGCAGATACAACCACAGCGCGCCCATGAAATGCCAGTAGCGCGAGGTGGCGTCCAAAGTACTCCGTCGCAGCACTCCGTTATGGAGTTTCCCTATTACGCGGACTAGCCCGCCGAGGCCGCCGAACACATGCAGCGCGTGGGCTACGGTCAGCACATAGAAAAACGAGTAGCTCACATTGCTGGCGAGTCCGAATCCCTGCGCCCTGAGTTGCATCCAGGCAAAGGCCTGCCCGGCCACAAAGAGCAGTCCTAAAAACAGGGTCACATAAAGCCAGCGCGCCGGACTGGCGCTTCGATTTTCGTCCGCGCCTCCCATAAAAGCTGCGACCCGGCGGCGCGATATTTCGAGAGTAATGCTGCTGGCGATGATCACCAGAGTGTTCAAGTAAAGTACAGGGGGTAAAGTGAAGTGCCGCCAATCCGTCGCACCCCCCTGACGAACGATCAAAGCACTGGTGAAGGCGGCAAAACTCATGGTGATGGACGCCAGGATTACCCAGATGCCGGTACTCGCGGGAGGTGGAGAGGAGTCCTTCACCCGGCGCAGATCTCCGCTGGCCGGAACCAGATTCCGCAAGCCTCCATTACCGGAACCGTGGCTCGGTAAACGTTCGGGCTCGATCTGTGGCGGTTCGTGGACCGTGGTCGCCATACTGCTCACACTCCCTTGCTGAAACTTCCGCGCCCGGCTTGCAACTTACTTCTCTTCGTCAGGGCTGTTAATTTTTTCCGGCGAGGTCTGCATCACGTAATCGCTGCTGGCACCCTCGACGCTGTACTGATAAGGATCGTGGTAAACCACCGGCATCTTGTCGCCAAAGTTGTTGTGGGGCGGCGGCGTGGCCGTGCTCCATTCCAGCGACGTGCCTTCCCACGGATTGTCGTTCGGGGGAGTTGCGCCCCAGAACCGGCTGTGGATCAGGTTGTAAACGAAAATTAATTGGGCGAAGCCCGTGAACAGCGCCGCAACCGTGATGAACTTATGCACGGGAACCAGCGGAATCAGATAATCGTCGGTAAACGCCTGGTAGCGGCGCACGTTGCCGGCGATTCCGAGATAGTGGAACGGCATGAAAATGCAGTACGCGCCCACAAAGCTCATCCAGAAGTGAACCCTGCCCAGAGTCTCGTTCATCATGTGGCCCGTCATTTTCGGGAACCAGAAGTAAGTCCCGGCGAATATGCCGAACATGGCAGCGACTCCCATCACCAGGTGGAAGTGGCCCACCACAAAGTAGGTGGCGTGCAACATGATGTCAATCGAAGGCTGAGCCAGGAAAAAGCCGCTGACGCCGCCGCTAATGAACATCGAAATAAACGCCAGTGAGAATAGCGACGCCGAATTGATCCGCAGCTTTGCCCCATACAGACTGCCCAGCCAGATGAGCACGATGATCGTGGATGGAATCGTAATCACCAGCGTGGGAAAGGAAAACGCCAGCGAGGAGACGGGATTCATCCCGCTGACAAACATGTGGTGCCCGTAAACCATGTAGCTGAGCACGGCCAGGGCCCCCATGGAATAAATGAGCACCCTGTGGCTGAGCATCGGCCGGCGCATGTTCGTGACCAGAATGTGGGAGACAATTCCCATCCCGGGCACAATCGCGATATACACCTCGGGATGCCCGAAGAACCAGAACAGATGCTGCCAGAGCAGAGTGGATCCGCCCGAGTGTTGTAGCACCTGGTCGTTGATTACCAAGTTTGAGGGCACGAAGAAACTGGTTCCGGCAACGTGATCCAGAATGAGCAGGATGCAGGCGGGCATCAACACCGCAAATGCAGTCAAGCCCATGATCGAGGTAATGAACCAGGCCCACGCGGTGAGTGGGAGGCGCATCAGTGACATGCCTTTGCAGCGCATGTCGAGCGTGGTCGTGATGAAATTCAACGAACCCAGTAGCTGGCCAATGCAGAAAATCCCAATCGAAGTTGCCCAAAGCACCACGCCCAGACCCTGGCCCGGGCCGCCGACGTCCCCGATAGCGCTCAGTGGTGCATATTGCGTCCATCCTCCCAGAGTTGGCCCCGTGCCCGTAAAAAACGACGCGACCAGAAACAGGAAGCCCACAAACGTAACCCAGAACGACATCATGTTGAAATGCGGAAACGGCATGTCTTCCGCGCCGACCTGAATGGGCAGAAAGAAATTGCCGAACGCTGCAAACGGCGCAGTGGTGAGCACAAAGAAGACCATGATCGTCCCGTGCATGGTCATTAGCTGCAGGTAATATTCCGGCGTCATCACATCGCCGGGCGCACCGGTTTTGGAGAGCAGGTGCAACCCTGGTATCGCGTAACTGCCGAATCCCAGATGGATGCGCATCAGCCAGGAAAGGAACATGCCGACCAGGGCGGCAAGCAAGGCCAGCGCGTAATACTGCTTGCCGATCACTTTGTGGTCGAGGCTGAAAACATGCTTCCGCAGGAAACTGGTAGGGGCTCCGTGAGCCGCCGCATGTGCCGACATATCGTGCATTGCTCTCACCTCACGAAATGTATTGTCCCGATGCTGCTCTGATGACAGCTACTGCAGCGCCGCCTGCTGTTTAAGCCAGTTATCGTAATCTTCCTGAGACATCACCTCGAGATACGCCTTCATGTTGTAGTGCCCGAGGCCACAAAGCTGAGTACAGACGATTTCATACTTGCCGATTTTCGTCGCCGTGAAATGAATCGAGACGTCCAATCCCGGGACGAAGTCCTGCTGCACTCGCAATTCCGGCACATAGAAGGAGTGCCCCACATCCTTCGAATGCATGAGCAGATGGATCTCCCGATTCACCGGAATGGCCATCTCGGCGGTTACGATGTCGTCTTTCGAATCCTGGTCGTTGGTGGTATCCAGGCCATAGAAGTTCGCCTGGGCCTCACTGATCTTGTCGGAGTGCAGTGGGCCGAACGTTCCATCGGGGCCTGGGTAGCGGAAATAAAATGCAAACTGTCCCGCCTGCACCTGAACCGGGACAGCGTTCGCTGATGGTGGCGTGAAATACACGCTGGCCCACGCCTTGACTCCAAACACACCCAGAGCCAGACACTCGGTGCCGACCAGCAAGAATGCCGCGATCACCAACCCCGCGGCGCCGCCGGGAAAGCTCTTAACTTTGTCGCCGGGCTTGGGGCTCGAAAACTTCCAGATGAAAAATGCCAGCAGGAACTGAGACGCCAGGAATGAAATCCCGGCTTCCAGCATCGTATCCGCATACTGCTCATCGATTAGATGGCCGTGGGTGGAGATGTCCTGTGGCATGGGCCACATGTGCATCACGATGGGAATCGCCGAAGCAATTGCGATCAGAATGATCGTCACCGCGAATATCTTCGCCATATCGCCCCGCCTCTTGGCCGGGATTATCCGGCCTTTTTCAGTAATGCCGCAGCTTCCAACCGCCGCGGCTTAGCTGACTCGACTGGTTGGTTCTTCGTTCTCGAATCTTCTACGTCCTCAGCATTCTCTCATTTCGCCTTGAATGTGAAATCCGCCTTTGCCGATCCGCCAGCCGCGACCGTCACTTTTTGGTTTTGCGTACCGGCCGCTTCCTGCCACGCCGTCACTGTGTAGTTGCCCGGCGGCACATTGTTGATGGTGTAATTACCGTTCTCGTCGGTGGTCGCGTAAGGGCCCTTGACCACGGCGAAATAGCCATGCATCCAGGGGTGAATGTTGCACTTCACGTCGATAAACTCAGGTGCCTTCCAGCTCTTCTCAACCGGCGGCGCTCCCGGCGGCTGCGACTGGTTCCACGGGATATTGCCGGTCATCGGGTTCGGGTTGGGATGAATGTTGTGAGCCGTCTGATCGCTGGTTACTACCTTGAAGGTTTCGCCCACATCCATGGCTAACACATGCGGCGTATACATGCAGTTTTTCTGATCGAACACCAGGACGGCGTTCGATACCTGGGCGGGGCCGCTCCAGCCCTCCAGGTAAAGAACCACGTTCTCCAGCCCTCCATTGGCGCCAGTCACATAGGTTTCAAGATGGGCCGGATCGGTGGCGTGAGCCTTGGAGCAGTAAGGGTCCTTCGACATGTCGATGCCCTTCATGTGCGGCGCCGCGCCGTCGAGTTTGACCGTTCCTGTGATCTTGCCTTCACCAGCCGCGCTGACTCCCTGACTCAAAATCAACGCCGCACAACATACCAAAACTACCGCCGATAGTACAACCGCGAAATTGTATCGATTCCTCATAGGAGAGTCCTTTCCTGAAAGAACTACGAAAGTAACACCGGTGGCGATGCACCTGGCTCTATTGCGTACCCGCCGGAGCATTGGGATCAACCGGCTTCAAACCAAGCTGTTTCGCAACTTCTTTTGCCTTGCTCTTCTGCGCCATAAACGTTCGCAGATAGAAAACCAAATCCCAAGCCTCGTCGGGCTTGATGTTGTCGGCAAACGACGGCATCGGAGTGCCGTCCAAGCCGGTCATAAAGATCCTGTAAATATCCTGATCGGTGTCCCCACACTTCGGCCGGGTTCCGTCGGTAAAGTTGAAAGGCGCGATCGGACGGCCGAGATCGTCGGCCAGGGTCGAAGCCGACGGCCCATTGGCCATGCCCTGCACGCCGTGGCACTTCCAGCACTGCACTCGGGCAAACACTTCGCGCCCCGCCTTGATGCGCTCCGCGGTGACTTCCGGCTCGGGCGGAATCTGGATGGGCGTTCCGGGCTTCTCGTTGAGCCAGCGCGGGGAGAAGTGCTTCACCCAGGCTACGAGATCTGCGCGCTGCTGCTTGGTGAAGGTGTTCCATTGCGGCATGTTCGAGCGGTCGAAGCCGCGGGTGATGGCGTCGTAAAGATCCTGATCGGCCGGTAAAGTTCCAGTCGGAGTGGAGCGGCACTTGAAGATGCCCAATTGGAAGTCGCGTGGCTTTTGGTACATGGGGGTGTCAAACCAAGCGGCGTTTTCGCCGTTCCCATCGCCAAGGTCGCCGTGGCACCCCACGCAATAGCGCCGGTAATCGGCCTTTCCGTCCTTCGCATGGCCGGTAATGTTCCCGATATGGCTTTCGGCGCCAATGCGCGTCCCTATGTCGAATGTCGTGAGCTGCGCCGAGGAAGTCGACGGAAACGCCAGAAGCGCAGCTGAGCTAACCAAAAGCGACCACTTCTGCAATCTTGTCGGCATGTCGTTCCCTCTCTAGAAGTCGAAATCAAGTCCCATCAGTACTTCGCTGGTGTTGATGTTGGTAAGCGCTCCGGTCGTGAGGTTCGCAGGTCCGGTGCCGTCTTGATGCAACCAGTTGTACTCGTTGTGCCAGGCTAAGCCGGCGCGGCTGGTCATGAATGGGTTATAGCGGAAGCCGATCGTATAGGTTGAGATATTTCCAAGGTTGGAAGGACAAGCAGCACCACCACAGATGTTTCCGTTGGCTTGTTGCGACATTCGTTCTGCCTCGTACCGGCCGATAAAGATCAACTGCGGACTGTAGATGTAGTGGCCCTCGAAGGTGACTCCGTTCCAGCTGGGCGCCTGCGATCCCGCGGGAAGAGTGGTTCCCGGCGTATTGTTGGGAGGAGCGCAGGGAAGAGCGACTGGCGGCGCGCAGGTCGTGCCTCCATTGCCGTCTGAGGCTCCCCCACTGCCATAACCCTGCCCGAACCAGGCGTTATCCGAGCCATGCTGAGTCACAACCGTAAGGCCGATATGCGGGCCGGCGTAGAATTGCCCCACGAAGCCTTCGCGGCTGAAGCCCTTGTTGCCGATTCCGGAACCGAGAATGGGATACCCGCCCTCAGTCAGGTAGTAGGTTGACGCCTCTCCGGCCATGGCGTAGAACCCGACGCGTTGCACCCCCAGCCTGCCGGCGTCGAAAGCCTGGCTCGCGGCAAAGAAACCGGTGTAGCCGTTCGCCGTGGTAGACAGGCCTACGTTTCCATCGCTCGAGCTGACCAGGGAAGCGGAAACGCGCGTCCGATCGTCCAGCGAGTGCCCCATGTACTCCATACCGAGCTGGTTGTCGCCGATCTGCCCAAAGCTGTTCCCGTCACCCACCGGGATGAAGTGGTAAGTCTGGTAGATGCCGCCGTTGCCGGTCAGCGTCAAGATGCGTTTTTCAGAGAGCAGGTTGTCAAGCTCGAACCTACCCAGCTTGAAATTGAGCCAGGAGCTGTGAGCGATGTTATCGAAGCGCACAAACACCTGCTCAAAGTGAAAAGCGCCGGTATTATCGGAGGACGGAAGCAGATAGAACGAGATGTTCTTCTCCAGAGTTCCGCCGGTATGGAAGTCGAGCCCACTCAAGTCAAAGCCGGAACTGGTGATGCGCTGGACCGCCTGCCCGCCGTCGAGCACTCCGCCGGTGTATGTGTCAACCTGCACCTTGCCGGTGCTCACACGGTGCCAGATCGGCGTGATCCGGAAGACCACCGGCCAATAACCCGGGTTCTGCCAGATCGGAGCATCACGATCGTTCATGAGCTGGTAGCCGTTGTCTTTGAACTTTTGTCCAAAGTAATTCAGCATCGGCCAAGACTCGTGGCAGGCTGAACAACGCAGCCCATACTTTCTGGCGAAGGCCGGCAGGGCGTTCGCAGGCTGGCTGCAGGTGAGCACTACGGATGCGAGAACCAGAGCGACAGCCGCGAACCAACTCGCATGCTGCCAGACGTTGCGAAGATGAAAACGACTAAAAACTTGCATGGCCGTACTCCTCGGCAAGATCAAATCAAGATCTGGTTTGTGAAACGGAACTCCCAAAGAGGCGGAGTGACGCAGGCGTGGCGAACGAAGACAAGGGCCGAACTGGGAGTCTTTCCCCATTTTCTTGCGACGTAAAATCTCTTGCAGTGGTCCTACCACCGAACCAGTCGTGGATACTAATGCGGTGAAGAGACAAACGTCAAGAGCTTTTTGGAAATTTTTGGCGGCATGGGGCCGTTCGAGGCGCGAGTCCCGGATTTTGACAAGTTTTTAACAATGTCAGTCCCCGACCGCCCATTGAGCTCCGCCATCCGGGTCCAACCCGCCGATGAGAGTTGACAGGCTCGCGTCTGGAGTAAGAGACTCTGTGGAGTCTCGAACTGGATTATGAGGAATGTTCGGAAGTGCGTTGCCGGGCGCGGTCGACGGCATTGGCCAGTTGGCCGACTCAGTTCGTGCGCCGCAGGCATGCTCCCCGTGCTGCTGGTTTTCGCGGCAGCGTTTCCCCTCGCAGGCCGCGACAAGGGAAAGCTATCCTACGGTGAAGGGCTCATCGTCAACATTCCCCTGCCGTTGAGCGAAGTGGAGCAAGTCGTCGAGGAGATCACGCAGAATGGCATAATCCGGGGAACCAAAGAGTACAACAAGGACGAGTTCGTCAGCGGCGCGAAAGCTGCCACTTCGTCGCGCGTATTTCCGGCGTGGACCGAGGCTGGAAAGGTCTTCTACAAAGTTCGGGAACAGGCGATCGATCCGCGCAACTTCAAGGATAGCAGCGACGCAGGAACCCTTGTTGTGCGCTATGTGGTGCAAGCTCAGGGCGAGAAGAACACGGTCTTGCGTATCGACGCACTTTTTAAGGAAGATTACCGGCATCTTATCCATCCCTCGAACGGCTCGGTCGAAAACAGCGAGTACAAGGACATTCAAGAGCACCTTGAAGCCATCGAAGTGATGAAGCAGCAGAATGCTGAAGCCGAGAAAGAGCGGCTGGAGCAACGGGCGAAGAAACCGAAGCCTGCCGCGGAAACTTACGCACCCACCTATACCGAGCAGCAATCCACCCCCCAGGCCTTCCCTCAGGTTAGGGAAACCCAGCAGGATTCCAGTTCGCAGACCGGGGCAGCGCACTCCCAAGTTCCGGCATCTTCCACTCAAAACCCGCCCAGTCAAGACCAGCCGGCTCAAGACCCGCCGACTCAAACCCCGCCCAACCCAACCCCGGCGGGCCAGGCGCAGCCCGGCCAGGCGCTGGAAGAGCATGTTAAGGACCTTCGCAAGCAGGTCGAGCGGCTGGTAAAAGCGCCGGGCGCGCCACTCAAGTCCGCCCCTTTCCACACCGCGAGCACGCTGCAGACGCTAAACCCTGGCACGGAGGTCCTGCTTCTGATTTCCACGCCTTACTGGTATGGCGTGGAGACGCACGAGGGGCGGCACGGATGGCTCATGCGCGACCAGTTGGAGCAGCCATGACGCATGCTTCGACGAGATCTCACGGCAGATTCCGCGCGGCCGAATTCCGCAGTATCTTCGCGACCGCCCTCCTCGCGGCGGTCGTGTTTTTTTTCGCCGCGCCGGGCGGCTCCGCTCAAAGCAGCGTCGAGCGCAGTTTCCCACAGTCCAAGGCCACGGTGGAAAAAGTCCTGCAGCAGATGCAAGCCGCGATGGGCGGACGTCTTCCCGTGCTCGACGGCTTCGCGACGTCAGCGCCGGATCATCCCTTGGACCGCTATCAGCGTGGCTATTATCAGTCCAAATTCCAGGTCAGCGCGACGCCCTCTGGGGGATCGATTGTGCGGGTGAGCGTGCAGGTTACGGCTTGGTATGCCGATCCCGTTGCCATGCGGTCGGGATATCAACTGCTCTCCTCCAACGGCCGACTGGAAGCTGACCTGCTCGATCAGCTCACCGACCAACTCGCTGGCAGATCGCCGAAGGAATCCCCGCAGGTTGGCGCTAGTTCTCCAGCGGTCGCTGCACGAAAGCCTTTCCCGTCAGAAAAATCCGCGTTGGAAGCATCCCGTTCACAGCAGTCCTCTTCGCCGCAGTTATCTTCAGCGGAATCTTCGTCAGTGCCAGTGAAGACGCCGGATGCTACGGAGCCCACAATTTCTGCGCCCGTTCCACGGCTCCCGGAAAGCGCGACTTCGCCGTCCCTGGCTCAGGGTCTGGCCGGGCAAGCGGAGGAAAAGACCGGCCCGCAAGCAGGCGGGCAGAAAAAACCTGCCGACGAATACCCCAGTGCTCTGCGCGCCGAAGCGGACAGTCTGGAAGAAATTCTGAAGAATCAAGCTCATCCTAAAAACCTGGTTGCGGTTAAGAAGTCCGGCACCCCGGTAGTCGCGACCGCCAGCTTAACTGCCAAGACTTTATTCCTGGCCAGCGCGCATGATGAGTTCGAGATGCTGGACTTCAATCGGGATTGGGTTCACGTGCGCATCTCCGGCCTGTCCCGCGGATGGATCTGGCGCAACAGCCTGGAAATGCCCGACAGCGTCCCGAATACGGATGCTCCGGCGAGTTCCGCGCCGGGCTCCGTCGCCGCGGAAGTGTTTCATGTGACTCGGGAAGAGACCGCACCTTTCCCGGGAGATTGGGCGCCGCTCCGCGGAAAGAGGGTAAAGATAGTCTCGGTCGAAAAAATAAGCGAGACCAAGGACGCGGGCCCGCAGCTCAGACTGGAGTTCACGAAGTCAGTGCTCGACAGCGATTATGCGGAACTCGCCCAGAAGCAGCAGGAACTGGCCGGGATTGTGCTGATCTTCGATTCCGTTCGACGGAGGAATGATTGCCGCGACGTTCCCTACGCTCCAGCAATGGAAGGCCGGGAAAATGTCGGACGCCGCCTTGTGGCATCAGTGTTTTTTTGATCCCCCGGAAACCTTCAATGAATCCGGAGTTTCGGCGAGCCAGTAGCGGAGATGGTTGAGTTTCATCTTCGGACCGTAAACGCTCGACTCCAGTTTCAACTTGACTTTCAAAGGCCGTAATAGTAGTTATGCAATCCTTAGCGTTCTTTGTGGCTTGGTGGCGTCTGCCCCTCTTTGCTAGACCCGCTGAGTTCTGTCCAGGTGTAAGGGGAGTGGTTCGACCAGCGGCAACAATGTTCCTATGAGCGCGATCACCCAACCACTGGCTTTATTTCGCAGGCAGGCGACATCTCTGCTGCGCGACTATGCTGAACTGATGAAGCTGCGAGTGACCACTCTGATCGTTATGACGGCATGGTGCGGCTATTACTTCGGCGCGCAGAAAGCCGGAGTATCGTCGCTGTCGTGGGGCCTGTTCCACGCTCTGCTGGGAATCGGGCTGGTTTCCAGCGGAACCGCGGCCTTGAATGAAGTGATGGAACACGAAG
Organism: uncultured Acidobacteriaceae bacterium; assembly: GCA_963850805.1. Lineage (GTDB taxonomy): Bacteria > Acidobacteriota > Terriglobia > Terriglobales > Acidobacteriaceae > Sulfotelmatobacter. The sequence continues at coordinate 231,622 of CAWKNF010000017.1, forward strand.
TGGATGGACACATGCGCCGCACCGCGCAGCGTCCGTTACCCGCAGGCCGCATGAGCCTGCTTCATGCAACTGTCGCCGGCTTGCTGGCCACGCTCGGAGGGTCCATCTATCTGGCTGTTTTCGCCAATCCGCTCACCGGGCTGCTGACTTTCCTGACGTCGGTGGTATATCTTGCAGCTTACACGCCCTTGAAGCGGGTCTCGCCCATCTGCACCTTCGTCGGGGCTTTTCCGGGAGCGATGCCCGGAGTGTTAGGCTGGACCGCCGCGCGCGGCCGGCTGGAGTGGGGCACGCTGATCTTATTTGCCATCCTGTTTGTGTGGCAGTTCCCGCATTTCTTTTCGATCGCGTGGCTCTACCGCGAGGATTATGCCAGCGGCGGCATTCGCATGTTGCCGGTCGTCGAAGAAGACGGACGCTCCACGGCGCGGCGCATCGTGGGCTATTCCCTGCTTTTGATTCCGCTCAGCCTCTTGCCCAGCTTTTTCGGGATGGCCGGAAAGATCTATCTGGTGGGAGCGGCGCTGCTCGGCATTGCGCTTTTCTATTTCGGCGCGCGCCTGGCGTTTCTCAAACTGCCCATCCAGAGTCCTCGATCCAAAATGCTCGCTCGTCATGTGTTGCAGGCCACGGTGATCTACCTTCCGTTGCTGTTCGCACTGATGATGGGCAACGCCTCGCACCCCTGAGAGGTAGCCTCTGTGGAGCAGTGCCCCCGCCCGCTTGCCTGCAGCGCTTAAAGGCTCGCGGGCAAAACTACCCCGCGTTTTCGATAACATGGTGTCCCGTGAAAGAATGACCCATGATCGAGCGCTTCGATTTCTCCGACCTTCGCGAGCTATTTGCCAAGGCCAATGAGGAAAAATCCGGCGACCAGTTGGCCGGGATCGCCGCACGATCGGAACGCGAGCGAGTTGCCGCGAAACACAAACTCGCCGACCTGACGCTCGGCGATATTGTACGGCGCCCACTGATTGATGATTCAACGAGATCTGCCTCGACCAAAGCTGGTTTAACGAAAGCTGCTTCACCGATTGATGTTTCCACGAGCGCTTCTTCCAGCGACGATGTCACGCGCCTCATTCTCGAAACCTACGACCAGCAAGCCTTCCGTCCCCTCGCCAGCATGACCGTTGGAGAGTTTCGCGAGTTCCTTCTTGACGACGGGACCACCGACGTGCAAATCCAGCAACTTCAGGACGCCATCATTCCTGAAATCGCCGCCGCGGTAACGAAGTTAATGAGCAACAAGGATCTTGTGCTTGCGGCCTCCAGGATTCGCAATGTCACACGCTGCCGCAACACCATGGGAGAGCGCGGAGTGCTCGGCATCCGCGTGCAACCCAATCATCCGGCGGACGACATCGGCGGCATACTTCTGTCTGCATTTGAAGGGCTGCTCTACGGCTGCGGCGACGCGGTCATTGGCGTGAATCCCGCGACCGACTCCCTGGCGACGGTCAGGTCGATTCTTGTCGCATTGAATCGCCTGGTGGACGCCTACGAAATCCCTACGCAGACCTGTTGCCTGGCGCACATCACGACTCAACTGGCCGCCTTGGATCAGGGAGCGCCCGTGGATCTTCTCTTTCAGTCGGTCGCCGGCACGGAAGCAGCCAACCGCAGCTTCGGAATCACATTGAACATGCTGCGCGAAGGTCGAGAGCAGGTTCTGGAACATCATCGCCAACGAGATACCCGGTGGGTTGGGGATCATGTGATGTACTTCGAAACCGGCCAGGGCAGCGCTCTCTCGGCCGAGGCGCATCACGGAGTCGATCAACTCACGCTCGAAGCGCGGGCATACGGAGTCGCGCGCGCCTTCCAGCCTTTTCTGGTCAACAGCGTCGTCGGTTTTATCGGGCCTGAATACTTGGCGGACGAGAGGCAGATTATCCGCGCCGGCCTCGAAGATCACTTCATGGGCAAGTTGCTCGGCTTGCCGATGGGTTGCGACGTCTGCTACACCAATCACGCTGCCGCCGACCAGAACTCTGCCGACAATCTGCTGCTGCTTCTGACGACTGCGGGCTGCAACTATTTCATGGGCGTTCCATGCTCCGACGACGTGATGCTGAATTACCAATCCACCAGCTATCACGACGCACTGGCCGCGCGGCGCCTGTTTCATCTGAGTCCGGCGCCGGAGTTTCTGACGTGGCTGCAGAATATGGGGATCTATCGCGGCACCGAGCCGGCGGCTCTCGATTCATCCGCACGGCGGCAACTGATGCGCGGTCTGGAGTCGTCTCTGGAGAAGACGGTCTGATGGCTCGCGGAGAAGACAGCAGAGACGACCAACTCGCTCAGCCCTACGATTTGCCTGAGCTGTTGAGGAAGCTGCGCGCGCAGACTCCCGCTCGCCTGCTGGCAGGCCGAAACGGGGCGGCGTATCGCACCGGCACTCAAATGGAGCTGCGCGAAGCGCACGCCGCGGCCCGCGATGCCGTGCGCGCGGAGTTGAATCTCGTTTCCGATCTCGGCGAAGATTTCGTGCGTAAGTGGAATCTGTTTGAAGTCTTCTCGCAGGCGGCGAGCAAAGATGAATATCTCCTGCGCCCTGATCTGGGCCGTCACTTCAACGATGCGTCTCGCGTGGGCGTGGGCAGCAATTGCGCCACGGGAAAAGATTTGCAGGTTGTGATCGGCGACGGCCTCTCCGTTACCGCGGTCGCCGTGCAGGTTCCTCGACTGTTGCCGCTGCTCTGCGATGGAGCGAGTGATCGAGACTGGAGTGTCGGTTCGATATTTGTGATTCGTCACTGCCGTGTAGGCATTCTCAATGAGATCGGCGAATTGCTCACGCCGAAAGTTGCCGTACTGCTGATTGGAGAACGTCCCGGGCTGGCGACCGCCGAAAGCCTCTCCGCTTACATGGCTTACCGGCCGAAGGCAACCGACACTGACGCCAACCGGAACCTGGTTTCGAACATTCACGCGCGCGGCGTGAGTCCAGAGCGCGCCGCCGAGCGCATTCTGAACCTCGCCGCGTTGATGATGAAGACTCACCAGAGCGGTTACCAAGTTCGCGGGGAGCTGCCGACTTAAGTAGGGTCACAGTGGCTAGTTGTCACTGGTCAGTTCTGAACTTGTTCTGAACACTGACCGGTGAGTACTGGACACGATTTGTATGTACAAAATGTTCCGGTTGGATGTTCCAGTCACGTTTTACGGGAACGTGGTGCAAATCCGGCAAAACTCGGAAAGCTACCTTAAAGCTATAGTTAGCGGGTGGCAGTGGTTGGGATAGATGGATTTAGGACACCGACTCAAAAAGTGGTGGAAAGCCGCAGGGCGAAGGGAAAGTGGCTAGAATACGGTGGCGATAAACCGATAGCCTTTTCCGGTCACCGTTTGCACGAAGACTGGTTTTTCGGGATCGTCTCTTAAGATCTGCCGGATCTTCCAGATTGCAGCGTTGATGCTGTTATCAGCATCCAAGTGGACATCCTTACCCCAGACTCCTTCGATGATGTTTTCTCGGGAAACCAGTTGCCCCCGCCGTTCGGCCAGCAGAAGCAAGATCTCCATGGGGATTCGCTCCAGCTTGAGAGCACGGCCTGAGCGACGCAGTTCATAAGCGCCCCGGTCCAATTCGAAACCTTCTCCGAATCTCAGCACGTCCCCAGGCATGGCGACACCCCGGAAGAAGAGGACAGTATCATACTCCCACTTGGCTCGCAGGCATAACAGCAATTTTTTCATTCACTTACAAGTTAATGAAAAATTAAGACAATCTTCAGGCGCAACACATTGCCAATCCTTCCGGATTGCGGCATTATCCCAACCCTAAACCGACTGGGAGGAGAACATGAAAGCCCGGTTCTTTGTGTTAATCACAGGGATGCTTCTCGGGTGCTGGCAACTCAGTAGCTGCGGAGGCGGATCGGTTGCGGCATCGCCTAGCGCCTCTCTCTCAGCAAGTAGCCTGACCTTTGGCGACGAGGGGGAAGGCTCAACCAGCGAGCCCCTGCTCATCACGCTCACCAACAGCGGCACCGCTGCGCTGACGATTACGAGTATTGCGGCTAGCGCGAACTTTACTGAGACCAACAACTGTGGCGCAACGCTCGCCACCGGAGCGAACTGCGCCATCAATGTAACTCTTGCGCCTAATACTACGGGCAGCTTGACGGGCACGGTCACGTTTACCGACAACGCGGCCGGCAGCCCGCAGACGGTCTCCCTCAAGGGCACCGCGGTGACTCCCAGCACGCTGACCGGGTATTGCGTTGGTTACACAGGGGTTGGGCCGTGTGGGATTATGATTTTTCAGGACACCACCGAATGTCCTGCTGGGCAGCCTGCCGTGGCCCCGGCCGCTGGCTATTGCCATGGCGGGGGCGAGATTATCACCGACACTTCGACACAGTGCTCGGCCACGAGGGAACCCAGAGGAGGCAGTGGCGCTTGCGAAGCGACGAGCGCTGTGGGTAGTTGCTCTGTGCAAGGACAGCAGTGTGGCGCCGCAGGCTCTTACCCCTGTTGCTCTGGATTCACCTGCACGGCCGGAACAGACGGGTCGTTCTGCCGAGCAGCGGCGGGGGCAAATGACAACACGGCACGGTCATCTTGGGACCGAGCACTTGCGGATAGGCTCCGATAACAAGCGCAGTGAGCGTTTCCGTGTGCTTCCGTTTCCCTTGCCGCTCTCAAACCCTGGTTACTTCAATCCCTCGACCAGATAAAGGTCGGCGAGCATGCGGTGGTATCCGTAGACGCAATTCTTGGCGTCGGGCGTCAACAGGATAGGGCCGATATTCTCGACTCCTGCGGGATCGGACGGCATGAGCTCTTTCCAGCGGACGCGTTGCCCGGTTTGCAAATCTAGGCGTTGGACCCGAGCCGGCAGTTCACCCGGCTGGTAGATATATAAGGAGTGGCCGTCGGAGCTGAATGTGATGGGCTGCTCCCCGGGATTAAGTCCATTAATCACACGGGGCTCGCCGCCGGTGACAGAATAAAGATAACCTTTTTGGTCGGGACCGATTCCCGCCACCCACTGAGAGTCGGGAGAGATAACAAACCTGGTGCCATTCACACCTTCGGGCGTGATCGCCTGGCTCTTGCCCGACGCCATGTCGTAGACATAGAGCCGTACTCCCTTGCCGGGCTCGTCTCCCGAGAACAGGATGCGCTTCCCGTCGGGAAACCAATGCGCGAATCCGCGGTTAACACCGTCGTTGGTCAGCTGTTTGGGCTCGCCAGCCCCAGTGGTCAGCAGCTTTAACTGTGTGGGCGAATCTTGCGTCACGGCGACCACCGATTTTCCATCGGGCGACAAAGCCCTGGCTCCTCCCTCTCCGAGCAGGACGGCTGGAGAGCCGTCGGTTTTTCGAATGTACACAGCGTAGGATAAGCCGCCGGACTTGGAGTAGGAGAGCGCTCCACCACCGCCCTCCTCGTCAAACAAAAGGGTCTTCCCATCGGCCGAAAGGTCGGCGGGGTAGGAATAGTCGAGCCAAGAGAGTTCGTGTTCTTTGGAATCGCTATCGGTAACGCCTATCAATTCGCGCCGCCAACTGGCCCGCATCAGGAGCACGCGACCGTCCTTAGCGATATCGAGCAGCATCAGGGCGCCGGGTAAACGCAAGACCATGCGCTCTTTGCCGTCTAGAGTCACGGCGTAAAGGGTGCGATCGGTACCGGTCTTGCTGGCGGTAAACCAGACCTCATTGCCGTCTGGAGACCATGCTAATCCCTGCACGGTAAACCATTCGCCGGCTAGAACTTTCTTATTTCCCTTTAGATCGACCATGGCCACCGAACCTGCGTCGTCTCCCTGGGTGGGGTGATCGATAAAAGCGATCAAATCGCCCTTGGGGGAAACTCGAGGATGACCGACCCATCCCCCGGTCTGGTAGAGCGGTTTCCCGATGGGATATTCCAACTGGTTCTTTCCGCCGAAATCACGCACTACTGCCAGGCTGCCACCATCCGGTCCCCAATCCGCCCACTGCACCTGCTCCATGACATCGCGAGGAGCACCGCCGGCAAGCGGTGCTCTGGCCAGCGTGCCCATATTCACCCAGGTGCCGATCGCCTTGCTGTCTAACAAAACGGCCAATTCAGCAGCGGAGGACACGGACATGAGCTGGGTGTGGCTGAGTCCCATGGAGCGCGATTCGGGCGCTTCTGGACGGGCGGTGAATACATCCGTAGGATTGCCCTGCCACGCTGCGCTGTAGAGAATTGTCTGCCCATCGGGAGCAAAGCGGGCGGAGCGGATGCTGCCGCGGCGGAAGGTGAGCTGCCGATAGGAGGGCGGCGGCACTGGCGGCTTCGAAAATAGCAGTTTGCCCGCAAACAACGTGGCGGCCACCGCGACAAGCAGCACGAGCGCAAAAACTGGCAAGGACAAGCTGTTTTTGGATGCCGTTTTTGCCGGCGCCAAGGGTGCAGCGGCGGTTGCCGGGTCGATTTTGTCGACAACTACAGAGGACCCCGACGACCCAATCTGGCGTTGCAGCCGCTTCAAGTTAGCGCGTATCTCGGCCGCCGACTGATAACGAAGTTCGCGATCCTTCTCCAGTGCGTTGTTGATGGTTTCTTCAAGCTTCGCCGGGAGTTGAGGATTCAGCCGGATGGGCGCGGTGGGCGCACGGTTGAGAATGGCTTCCGTGATCACCGCCGAGGTCTCTCCACGAAACGGCGAAACCCCGGTGGCCATCTCATAAAGCACAACACCAAAGGAGAACAGGTCGGTTCTCCCGTCGAGATCCTTCCCTTTTAACTGCTCAGGGGACATGTAGGCGACGGTGCCCACAGCCGTTCCGGGGAGGGTCAGGTCAAGGCTGGCTGCGTCGGCCTTAGTTTGGGAATCGCCAGTGAGAGACGAGCTGGCGTGTGTGATCTTGGCGAGCCCGAAATCCAAAACTTTGGCGTGGCCGCGCTCGGTCACAAAGATGTTCGCCGGCTTGATGTCGCGATGCACGATCCCTTTGGCGTGCGCGGCATCGAGCGCGTCGGCGACCTCTATGCCGAGGCTCAGCAGTTGCTCCATCTCGAGGGGACGGCCATCAATCATGTGTTTAAGCGTCTGGCCGCTGAGGGCCTCCATGGCGATGAAGAGATTGTTCTCGTGCTGGCCAATCTCGTAGATAGTACAAATGTTGGGATGATTGAGGGCAGAAGCGGCGCGAGCCTCCCTGCGGAAGCGCTCCAGCGCTTGCGGATCCTGCAGGGCCTCCTCGGGCAGGAACTTCAGAGCCACGAACCGCCCCAGACTAGTGTCTTCGGCCCTGTAGACAACGCCCATGCCGCCGCCACCAAGCTTCTCAAGGACGCGATAGTGCGAGACAGTTTGGCCGATCATGGAGTCGGGTTATGTTAGGCGGGAGTGCGAGGGCAAGTCAACAGGAAGATCACGGCGAATGCCAATGTTTTCGTTAGTAGGCTTCAAGCGAGGCTTTGTTAGAGGCGTTTAGAGTCGTTCCCGGTTTAGCCGATTTCGCGCCTTAACCAAACGCTGCCTATTGCGCTTGACTCCCCTTTAACTGCTGTTACTCCGTTCAAAGGAAGCTTTCGTCTTGACCGATTTTGGATAGCTGTGCTCCAAGCTTGCATTCCAAAGCCCTTGTTCGCAACACCTCCAAGATCAGGGAACAAATCAGGGAAACGCCCGTAATTTCGGCGGAATCTGCCAGTTTTGGCCACTAAGCGCCTCGGTAAATTAAGAACAGGGAATTAGCAGGGAAAATCCTACCCGCGTAATGACGCAGCTCGTTTTCCGGACTGTCTTGGGGAAATATGGACTACTGCGAGGAGGCAGAGGACCTCTAGAGAGAAAAGACCGGTTGCGCAGGCCGTGGCAGCAATCTGCAACGGCCGCATTCAGGCCGGCGTGATGGTGGACGACGCCGCTGAGATGAAGGCCGTGTCGCACACGTTCGTTGCATCAGGCTCAATAACCGATCACATCTCAATAGAGGTCCCGGGCGAACCCAAGGTGTGCGACCCTTCAGTGAACTTGCCGGGTGCGAATGTCAAGAGTCTCTTTCACTATCCCACTTGCGTAGCAACGCACCTCGATTCACTAAGGGTGATCTTTCCTCCTCCTGGAGCTGCTTCATAACCTCCAGAACCGTGTAACTCGGACTGGGTTGATTGAACCAATCCAGCACCTGGGAGGTGGAGTCGACCTGATCATCGTATTTCCCGTTGGGAAACGTCGTGAGTTCGTGCAGGTACTCTCCCAGCCAAGGTGCTTTGTCTGGAATGTGGCAAAAGCCGTCCTCAATCGTGGTGGTGACCGAGCGCATACGCATGACCTTGTTCCCGTCCGGTTTATATGGTTGGATGGCGTGCATTCCTTCGCTGACTAAGTCTTCGATCAGTTGGGTACCCGAGGCCTTGTCTTCAACCAAGATCGTACTCGCGTCAAATGCTTCTGCCTGTTCCCGCACAGCGCGTTTCAGTTCTGGAAGGCCGAGGCGCTTGCGGTAAACATGAATCAAATAGATGTGCTGATCCTTCACCCCCCAAGTCGTACAAACGCTAAAGTCACTCAATTCGGTGGGCTTGTTCGCAGTGTCCCAACTTTGTAATATCCGTTCGAACTTTGTGGGCAAGTCCGTCTGGGTGTAGGTTTTGAACCATCCCACCTTAACTATTCCGCCTCCCAAGGGGGCCGGGGCCTGTTGATATTGGCCGGCAAAGTTGTATTCACCCAGCGCTTCGCGAATACGGCTTAGTACGTCCAGGGGTTCTCGCTCCCCATGGAGAGGTTCGCCAGCACGGCGCTGGAAACACTGTATTCCATAGGGTGTCTGAATCTCATGAGTCTCGTCTTGTTCGGCAATAGCTGGGAAGCGGAGCACCGTCCAGGGTTCCATTCCGCGAACATGGCCAACCAGATCGTCTTCGTGCAATCGTTGCTGGATCAGTATGATGCAGCCGCTTCTCTTGTCGTTTAAGCGGCTGTAGAGGCTATTATCGTACCAGTCGTTCACGGACTTCCGCTGAGTGTCGGAGAGAGCTTCATCGGGTTTCAGCGGATCGTCGATGATAACGTAGTCCGCGCCCCTACCGGTCAATACGCCGCCCACGGACGTCGAGAGTCGGCACCCATTCCGGGTGGTCATGAAGTCGTGCACGGCCTTACGATGGCGCGACAGCCGGGTACCAGGAAAGAGATCTTGATAGAAACGGCTCGTCAGGATCGTGCGACAGTCCGATGCATGTTTGTTCGCCAGATCCTGGGCATAGCTAGCGCAGATGATTTGGGCGCAAGGGTCGTGCCCCAGGAGGAAAGCGGCAAAGGCGGTAGCACAATGCGACTTCAGAGAGCGCGGAGGGACATTGACGATTAGGCGTGTGGTCTCGCCACGGCGGCAGGCTTCAAGGGCTGAGGCAATGACCTCGAGATGCCAGTTCGGCAGAAATTCCGTAGCCGGGTTCAACTCATGGAAACAGCGCTCGGTGAAGGCACCGAAGTCTGTGCGCAGGAATGCGGCGTATTCACTCGGCGTCACTATCAGCTTCATCGACCTGATCCTCCATTCCTGGATTTTTCTTTCTGCTGTTTTCAAATCGTTTCACAATTCCGAGAACGACCTTCTGATCGACCTCATCGAGGACCGGATTCGTGACCGGCGCTTGCACTTCACGTTCAAGGTGCCAAGCCTGAAGAGGCTTGTCATGGGCGCCCAATAAATGGGCGTGGAGGTAGGCTGAGTTCGGTGCGGTCGCAGGTATGGCCTCGGTCAAGAGCACGCCCTCCGCAACTCCAGTGGGGACAACGTCGGTTGGTCGTTGCGTTGGTGAGTTTTGAGCCAAGGTTGATCCTTCGCAAGAAATTTCTGTGGCTAATTATGAAGGATCTGCGTCGGCTTCGGGCGTTTTTTGGGGTCCAAAGAAATAGGGGTATTGCTGTAGTGTAGAAGATGGAGAGCGCGCTGGGGTCGCATCCCCGGTGACGGGTAACCTAGCTCCGGGCGTTGTGTCGCGGATAACGAGGCCGCGGACCGACCTGGATCGTCAGAATCCTTAGTCGCTTGGGCTTGAATACGTCGTCGGACAAGGTAGATACATCCAATTTTCCGGGAAATTTCTCGGCAACCCATTTCAGGTTCTCAAGCAAAAGGTCAAGCTCCCGTTCAGGCACGCCATCGGTGATAATCCAGCTATGTTCAGAGTCCTTCGATTGAAATTCTGCCAGGACTCGCTTTACTTCAGTTTCCGAAACCCGCATTCCTGGCACCCGGGAGCGCACGGCTGAAGCGGCCGCGGCGATGGCTGCTGAATGCTTCTCTCCCCCATCCCTCGCCCGACAGTAGGCATGCAGAACCATGAAACTGCGAATCAGCACCCATCCTGGTTTCATACCATTCTTCTTCGGTCTCCCACGCTTGGCCATATACCTCCTCAGTTGCCTACCTGATGTCGATCCTCTCCTCGCCATCCCCGGCCGTGATTACGCCCTCCCGCGCGAGTCACTCGGGTGTAACAGCTAAGCCTTGACCCGTCCGACGTTGGGACCCGCCTGGGCACAGCCAGGAATCTCCTTCACCCGATCAAAGTAAGGCCTGCTGTGAGGCCTCGGAATGGCCAGATCCGGTGGCGGAGCAACTTGAAAACGCCGCCCGTGAAACAGGGTACAAGAAAATGCGATGCGCTCTCAGGCAACCTCCGTGAACGTGTATTCACGCTGGCCATCGCGTATGATCAGCATACCCGCTTGCCGTCACGCTTCGCCACCACGAATTCGAACCCTTCAAGAGTGGGATCGATTGTAATAAAGGAAATCGTACCAACATCTGCGGGACGCCGATCCGGCGCGAAAATCCGCCTGCACCCATATCGAAACCGCTGACCCGCAGTGAAATTCTCGTTCGGGGTTCGACCTAATCCTATGGTGGACAAATCTCGATGCGACGCATGAGTGGATGATTCAATGGGCCTGGCTTAGCGATTTCGGACCAGTATCGATTGTGAGTGAAATAATCGGCGGAGCCCGGCCTTGCAGATGAGACCGCGGGAATACTAGAGTAACGAAGGAACGGCCTCACCGCGGCCAATGGGCAAGCACCTATTGCCTGTCGATTCAAAGCAGTCGACTACAAAAGGAGACCCTTGCGATGAAGGTAGTTACACGTCACGTGTACACGATGCTTGCCGCTTTCAGCCTGTTCGCTGTCTCTCCCCTGTTTGCGCAGAGTCTGGCAGAGGCCGTTGCCGATGCGCCTGTGACGGCAACGGATCCCATTGCCGATCCTTCTGCGGTGGTCAGAGCCGGTCATGCCCGGTTCACGGTGCTCACGCAGGTACTGATCCGCATGGAGTGGGCTGCCGACGACAGATTCGAGGATCACTCCTCTTTTATTTTTCTGAATCGCAAATTACCTGTTCCGCAATTCACCAAGAAGCTCTCTGGTAATACGGTCACGATCGATACCGGTAAGTTGAAATTGGTCTACCGGCGCACCGCTAACGCTGCGGGCTTTACCGCCGCCAATCTGGCAATCACGTTCCAGCTGGAGGGCAAGGCCGTTACGTGGCGACCCGGAACACCCTCCACCGGTAATCTTCAGGGAACGACGCGTACGCTCGACGGCGCGCTCGGCGCCGAGCACCTCAAAGAGCCCATCGGAGAAGGACTGATTTCACGCGATGGATGGGTCTTAGTGGATGATGGCGGGCCGCTTTTTGATTCTTCCGATTTCAACTTCAGCCACGGCGACGCCACATCCCAGCCGTGGGTGTTGCCACGGCCGTCGGGCTCGCGGCAGGATCTCTACTTCTTCGGTTACGGTCATGATTACAAGCGAGCCCTGGGCGATTATGTCCGAGTCGCCGGGCGCATTCCGCTGCCGCCACGCTATGCCTTCGGAGCTTGGTGGTCGCGCTACTGGGCCTACAGCGATCAGGAGCTGCGCGATCTCGTGACCGGCTTTCACCAGAATAGCGTTCCGCTCGATGTCTTCGTGATCGACATGGATTGGCACAAGACTTTCGGGCGGCACTTCGAGATCGACGATGCCTCCGGCCATCGCAAGGGTTGGAGCGGCTATTCATGGGACGCTGCGCTCTTCCCCGATCCCAAGGACTTCCTGACTGAGTTGCACGACGAAGGTCTGAAGGTGACGCTCAATCTGCATCCCGCGAGCGGCGTGCAGCCCTGGGAAGATGCGTATCCGCAGTTTGCGCGCAACATGGGGATCGATCCCGCGACGCAGAAGTATGTTCCGTTTGATCTCATTGACCGCAAGTTCGCGAAGAACTATCTGGAGTTGCTGCATCACCCACTTGAGGCACAGGGAGTCGATTTCTGGTGGCTTGACTGGCAGCAGGAGAATAATACGAAGGCCGCCGGCGTGAATCCTACGTGGTGGCTCAATTACGTCCACTTCACCGACCAGGAGCATGAGGGCAAACGGCCGCTTCTGTTTCATCGCTGGGGTGGCCTCGGGAATCACCGTTACCAGATTGGCTTTTCGGGAGACACGATCTCCACTTGGGATTCCCTGGCGTTCCAACCCTGGTTCACAGCAACCGCTGCCAACGTCGGCTACGCCTTCTGGTCGCACGACATCGGCGGACACATGCCGGGTGTGATCGAGCCAGAGCTGTATACGCGCTGGATCCAGTTCGGCATCTTCAGTCCGATTCTGCGCACACACACAACCAAGAATGTGGATAGCGAACGTCGCATCTGGGCCTATCCAGAGCCTTATAGCGATATCATGCGCGCCAGCTTCCAGCTTCGGTATGCGATGCAGCCGTATCTTTATACGGAGGCACGCCGCACCTTTGACACCGGAGTCGCGTTCTTGCGTCCTCTTTACTACGACTTCCCCGAGGCTCCAGAAGCCTATGCGGCGAAGAACGAATATCTTTTCGGCGAGAACATGCTGGTCGCCCCCGTGGTTCATCCAGTCGATGCGGTGACCGGTCTGGCAACCGAACACCTCTGGCTACCCGCAGGTGAATGGATCGAGTGGTCGAGCGGCAAGCACTTCCAGGGGCCGCTCCAGGTTGATCGAAGTTACGCGATCGACCAGTTGCCTGTGTTCCTTAAGGCAGGCTCGATCGTACCGATGCAGCCGACTATGCTCTACACGGGCGAGCGCGCAGTCGACCCGCTGATTCTCTCGATCTCTCCCCTGGCGGACGGCCAAAGCTCGCACTATACGGTCTATGAGGATTCCGGTCACGCCGAGGACTATCAGAAAAACATTGGCACCGCGTGGACTGACGTTACCGCCACGCAGTCCGGCGAGGAACTGACTGTCATCGTCGCCCCAGTTCGCGGCGGCTACCCAGGGATACCAACGATGCGCAGCTACGAAATACGCCTCCCGGCGGACTGGCCGCCCGCCTCCGCCACCGCCAACGGAGTATCGCTGCAGTTCACCCTCGACGGGAAGCAGCCCGGCTGGCGGTTTGAGGGCAACACGCTGACCACCATTGTGCCCGTCGCTCCTGTCGATGTACACCAGGCGACGACGATCGTGGTGCGCCGAGCGCCCGCCTCAATCAGTTCCCGGAGCCTGCTCGACGGCTTTACCGGGCGCATGCGGCGTCTGCGCGAGGCCTACGACATGCTCTCGGCAGATTATCCCACGACCCACGCAGTTCCTAACGATGTCACGACGGCCATGCAAACGGGCGATCGTATCGGATATCACCCAGAAACGGCCCGTGTTGAGATAGAAGCCCTTGCCGGTCGAGCTGCGGCAGCTCTCTCCGCCGGCGAAGCGCTACAAAATGACATTAAGTCGCCCACATCCGATTCCGCTTCCGCTTCTGCCCAAGGAGATCCTCAGCAAACTAAGGCGCACCAAGCTCGCTTGCAACGTGCCCTCGCAAACCTACAGGCTGCACAATGACTATTTAGACATTGTGGCTGACCTGCAGTTGTTCCACATCGCAGCGGGTCGCCAGAATTTTTGCCACACACCGGCACGATCTGAAGCGACTCATATTTGGCCGCGCTATCCACGCTCTGGTGAAAGCGATTGGACTGCAGAATCAACATCTCTAGACTGGGAGCAGTCTTCCCTCGCTCAATCTTCGAGAGGTGATCCTGGGTCCTGTCACTGGTTTTGCGGCGTCGGTATCAATTTCTATCAATAACCAAGAAAAAACGTGATAGTAGAATCTGATACTTCGACGAAACCCCGTGCCAGGCTTGGTGTTTGACCAAGAGGAGTCCTATCGGAGGTATCAGAAACCACGAGCATGAGCATATCGTCTACCTGTTAAACTCACCTCCGGAACTTGCGCTGTTCCTCGGCGAGGTAGTGGCGGATGTTGCCGCCGTAGTAGCTGATCGCGAGGTCCTCTTCGCCGCCTTTGGGGATGGAGACTTGCGGTCATAATCATCGCCGCACAGGTTCTAGGAGATGTTGTTAACTGCGTCAGAGGTGATTGGCTGCGGGCGGAACGGGCGTCATCATCGCCGGTGCACTGCTGCTTTTTCTTTTGCAGCCTAGAATGAGAGCCACGTTTGCCTAGAACTTCTTTCGCAGAAATTCAAAAAGGCCATAACCAATAAGCGCAGCCGCGACGGCAATTCCAAAATTGGCAGCCGTGAAAACATCTTCTAATGCCCAAGCCACACCACTCTTCCGTCCCATGCCTGAGCGCTCAAACTCTCCCATCAAGAGATTGGAATAAAAGAGAAAGATGATAAAACCTACTTCAATCACAGCTCTCAAGATATTTTTCTTCATGGCACAATACGGACTCCTTTAGGTGAGAGCCGAGATTGTAGCGGATTGTTGACGCAAACAGCGATTACACTCCGTCGAAAGTCGCGCAGTAACCCGTTTGGAATCAATGAACCTCGGCAATGCGCTTCCCCTATGGATGGGCCGCAGGCCCATGGGAACTCAAAACCTTTGGTAGGTCACTTGAGTGAAATGCGATGTTGCAACAGTTGTGGCAGAGGCCAATCACCGCACGTCATGATGTGACCCAGATCACCGACATGAGTACTGTTTGTAATCGTTTTCAGTTCAAGAACTCAGTCCGACCCATGCAACTCGATCACGATTACTACTCCAGACTCCCCAGTGAAGGGGAGCCGGGACGCCCAATCGATTACTCAGTGTTCGACTGCACACCATGGCCTGTTCCAGGCTTTCCCGCGCGCGAACCGATCTTAATCAACTGCTCATAATTCCATCCTTTGCGCCATATCCAGTACAGGCAAACGGCAAGTTTCCGCGCCATCGCCACCTTGGCAATCTCCTCGCCTACTACCGGGAGTCGAGAACGGAGGTCTCAACTTGCCCTCGGGTTTTGAGCGGAAGGCGGCCCGACGATCAGGCCGCCGCCCTCCTGAGATCACAATTCAGGGTTCGAGTACAAAGTGGTCAACCCTGTTCTGTTGCCAGCACTGCTCGCTGTCCTGGGTGCAAAACGGTTTCTCCTTACCAAAACTGACAGTTTTGATCCGCTCCGGGGATATCCCACGCTGCACGAGAGCTTGTTTTACAGATTCCGCCCGGCTCGCTCCCAGAGCAAGGTTGTATTCCGTTGATCCCCGGTCGTCACAATGCCCTTCGACAACCACCTTCAGACTGGGATGTTGCGCGAGGAAGGCGCTGTCATTTTGCGCAGTGGGCACCTCGTCTTGACGTAGGGTTGGCTTGTTGTAGTCAAAGAAGACATCCTTCACGTTCTTGGCGAATAGGTCTTCATCCGTCGGCGAGGGTGCCATACTAGCAATCCTCGCGTTTACAGTGACGCGAGCGGAAGCGTCCTTCGCTCCTCCCGACCCCCTCGCCAACAGTGTGTAGGTGGTGGATTCCCTAGGAGTTACCGACCGAGAACCGGACGGCGAGACTGTGCCTAACCCGGGGATAGTAATTTCGCTGGCGTTGGTGGTTTGCCAAGTGAGTACCGTCGCTTGGCCCGGTTGCAGCACGTTCGGGTTCGCTGCCAGACTCGCCGTTGGAGCAGGTGGTGTGGGTGGTATTGGTGGCGTCGCTTTGGCTACCTTCTTATTACAAGCTGCGAACGACAACACGACCGTCAGTGTCGCGAATAAAGCAAATGCCCTCAGCTTTCTTTGTGTCACTTTAGTTCTCCTCTCTCTGAAGAAATATTGAATTCGCAAACGGGGTAAATATCTGCTAGACCGTTTTCCGAGTCTCCAAAGAAATGCCTAGTCTGAATGAGGCGTTACTCCGGTGATTGGCATTGCGATTGGGTTTTTGGAACAACAACGACGGGCGGGAATCAACAGCGGAAGACGGTATTGCATTCGGGCAAGCTAACTGTCTGGAATTCTGCCGTTGAAAGTGAGAACTGCGTGCAAATCGCGAGCGCCGGTATCAGGCAGCTCGCTAGGGAGCTTAGGGCGGCCCGCACTATGGCGAGCCGCAAGTGCACCGCGGCACGTGCTGCCCGCAGTGCGGTAACCGGTCCGTGTAGGACGGGATATGGACCCTGCATCAGCGGAAAAAAGAAAATCACCAGGACGCAGATAACCGTGAGAACAGCTATCTCCCATCCATGGCGGCCAGAAACCATCTTGATCATTGTATCGCATTACGGTGCAGACAGGCTGTCGATCCGAGCTCCTTGATGGCAAACTCGATACCCCAAAGTCCATGTTCCGCTGGGTCTTTCGAACCTTGCCCGCGTGCCTCGAAGTGCGAGTTGATAAATCGCCGAAGATCAGAGCATGAGACTGTCTGACCGCCTAGCACTGCTCAGCTTTTTTCCTGGGTTTTCTCGGATTTCGAAAGCAAGCGGGCGGCCTCGACCCGCAATTCATCAATCTGGTTACGTAACGAATCGGAAGTCTCTCTTTCCGGCACGACTTACGGCATAACTCTTCCACGCACACTCTCCTGCACCGCGCGGTACATGCTCAACCCCTATCCCCTCCGCCCAAAATGATATCGCGATACGAGATATATGCAGTGGACTCCTTCGGCTCCAAGTCGAAAAAATTCCGTCCGAAACTGCAATGTAATGCACTTCCGCCCTCCCTGCCTGCTCCACAGAGATCCCTGTAAGTGATTGAATAGCCCACTCATAGTTGATATCGCGCTCCTGCGCCAAAAAGGGAATCGGAATTGCAATGCATCTAAGGTCTATAAAGTCTACTAATATAATAGACGTTATGGCATACTCTTTGACCATGAAAATCTCGCAAAGCGACGCTCGCCCTGTTCAATGTTTCCAGACCCCCGCTGCAAGGTCTTCTGTTGCTCCCCGAAAGTACGTTCAAACCAGAAATTCAAAAAGGAGAGGATTAACTTCCATGAAACGAACCAAGCACGTGTTGCTCACGGCCCTGACGCTGGCGGCACTTTCAGCCGGCGCTTGGGCAGAAGATCCGGCATCCGGTGCACCGGCCGCTAAACCCGCGGCGGCTGTGCCCGTGCCGCCATCAGTTACGGCTGCAGATCTCCAGGCTTTGAAGGCTGCTCTGGCCGCGCAGCAGCAACAGATCGAGCGGCTTACCCAACAACTCCAGCGCCAGCAGGACTGGCAATCGCAGCAATCCGCAAAGGGAGCTGCGGGCAAGGCAGACGCAGCCGAAACTCAAGCCGTTCCGCAACAGTTGGCGGAACTCAATAACAGTGTTGCAGTTCAGCAAAGTGCCGCGCCAAGCTCCGGGCTCAACCTGCAAGACACTCCGGCGCAGACTCCCGCCAACCCGCTGGAGAGCCCCGTCATATCCATTCACTTCAAAGGAATCACTATTACGCCGGGTGGATTCGCTGCCGCCGAATTTGTGCGCCGTTCGAGAGCCCTCGGAGCAGACCTGACCACCCCCTTCAATTCGCTGACCATGCCGGGCGCTTCGCAAAGCTCGCTGTCGGAGTTTTTCGGTTCAGCGCGCCAGTCTCGTCCTACTATCTATGTCGACGGGCGTCTGAAGAATGTAGAGTTCTCCAGCTATGTGTCCGGCGACTTTCTCTCAGCCGGCGTCACCTCCACCGCCACTCAGACGAATAGTTACACTTTCCGACTTCGTCAGGCGTGGGGCCAAGCCAAATTCGATAATGGATGGAGCTTCCTCGGCGGCCAGATGTGGAGCCTGGTGACCGAAAACAAGGCGGGCATCGCCCCCAGCGACGACCTCGGCAAAACCAACGACGCCCGGCCCTCGACCATCGACCCTGGGTACAACGTCGGCTTCACTTTTGCGCGCCAGGATGGCATTCGCCTCACCAAAGACTTCGACCATAAGGTGACGCTCGCCGTAGCCGTGGAAAACGCGCAAGGCACGCTTACCACCCATGGAAACGCAGATAATTTCCTGCTCGGTGAAGCGGGCGCAAGCAACACCTACAACACAACCTCTAACTACACCTTCAATCCTTCCCCCGATATCATCGCTAAGGCCGCCTTCGATCCCGACTTTGGTCACTACGAGGTCTACGGTCTGTTCGACCGCTTCCGCGATCGCGTATTTCCTTGCGGCGAAGTAACCCCGACCTGCGCGAACGTCAGCTCCGCCGGAGTTTATAATGCCTCGAAAAACGGCGGAGGCCTCGGCGCCAACGCTCGGTGGACCTTCGACAACAAGCACATCGTTTTCGGTTTGCATGGCTTCGGAGGCAGCGGTGTGGGCCGCTACGGCGCCGCACAGCTTTCCGATCTAGCCATCAATGGCGATGGAACTGTCCACCTGATCAAAGACGTACAGGGCTTGGGCACGCTCGAGTGGCACGGCAAGAAACTCGATGTCTACCTTTACACCGGAGCGGAATACGCCGCCCGGACCGCCAGCTTCGATCACAACTTGGCTAAGGGAGTAGGAGCCCAAGTCGGTTACGGCGCACCCACGTTCAGCAATTCGGGCTGCTATACCGAACTCGCTCCCGCAGTGAACACCGGTTTTACTCCGACCACACTTGCCAATTGCACGTCTGACACGCGGACCGTCATCGAGGGCACGGCCGGTTTCTGGTACCGCTTCTATAACGGCCCCAGGGGCAGGTTCCAGTTCGGCACGCAGTACTCCTACGTGACTCGTCAGACCTGGTCTGGCATTACACCGTTATCAGCTCCTTCAGGATCGCCAGAAGGGCTGGACGGAATGGTCTTCACCTCGTTCCGCTACTACCTGCCGTGAGACCGATGATGGTCCCGCGCCAGCCTTCGCCGCGGGGCCACGAGGCTTTAACGGACAAGCCTTAGCAGCCTCCGACTTTCTGAGGGGTGCCTTCCCTTCAGAATCGCCGCCGGCCCGGTCTTGCCTACTCTCCTTTTCCGGGCCGGTGGTGTTAACTTACATATGACCCATTAATACGCTGGCGTTGCCCACTTCGTTTCCTTAAGAGGTTTGGGTTAGTTGAGACGGACTGCCCTGCCCGATCAGTTGACGCTATCAGGGATTACACGTTTTGACTATTCAACGTGTGAGTGGGACGTGACGGAGGTCGGCGAGTTCTGCTGTCGCCCGACCACTGTAGTAAAACTGTAGTAGTTCCGTGTTCAAAATGCGGCGACTTGGATCATAATGGTGCAACTTGCGCTTCTGGTAAGCCGTTGAAAAGTATAGTAGAGCAGAAAATTTTCCTAACGGCGCAGAACCCAGTGTGGAACTCAAAATCCGCCGTTGCTCTAAGCCGTGTACCTCCGATTCTCTACCAACCGCTACCATGGCGTCGGAGGTCGGTAAAGGCTTTTAGGATTTACCATGGCTGCCCCTGCCCTCTTGCTGGTCGTTCTGCGGTTTCCTGCCTGCCTCGGAAAGAGCTTCCTCCATTTATCAGTACGAATCCCGAACACGCTGCCAACTTCTGGATTGCCCACCGCTCGGGAGGAATCTCATCAATCGACAGCGGCAGACTTCCCAGAAGCTGACTTCGGACCAGGAATAACTGTCGCGGTAGGGACGACCATCGCTGATCGCCCCCCGCACAGATCCGTACGTGCGCGTTTACGCATACGGCTCTTACCAGGGATGCGTAACGGCGAAGCGAGCCATAGGATAAGGATGCAGAACATGGGGTCTTGGAATCCATCGGCTCAGGAGTGGATAGAGTCTATCCCACCCCACCTGTGCACGTTGACTGCGACGTACGAGTACAGTTCGCCACAGCCAGCAAACGCGACGAGCAAAGATGCGCAACTGTGTCGAGTTGCCCGGAACAGCATGGTATTGGTAGTAGCCCAGCACAACCTTGCGGAGCCATGCACCAACCTCGGTCGTGCGATGATGCTTCCGACGTTGAAGCTCCGCCTTGATGGCTTTGAGCTTCGCGGCCATCCGCCTCTTCGCCGTAATCCGCCAGACGATGAAAGCTCCGTTACTGTTGCGCTGCCCGCAGTAGTGAGTGAAACCCAAAAACGTAAAGGTTTCCGGTTTTCCCTCACCGCGCTGTTTCCGGTCCCGGGCGGCGAACCGCCCAAACTCGATCAGTCGTGTCTTGTCCGCATGTAATTCCAACCCGAACTCGGCCAGCCGCTCCCGTAACTCCCGCAGGAACCGCTCAGCCTCCGTGCGGTATTGAAACCCGAGCATAAGATCGTCGGCGTAGCGAACGACAATCACGTCGCCCTTGGCCATTTTCTTGCGCCAGGCTTCGACCCATAGATCGAAAACGTGATGCAGGTACACGTTAGCGAGCAACGGCGAAACCACTGCTCCCTGCGGCGTTCCTAGCTTCGTCTCCGACCACTGACCGTCTTCCGATACTCCCGCCTTCAGCCATTTCTGGATCAGGCGGAGTATTCGGCGATCGGCCACACGATGCTCGATGAACTTCATGGTCCACTCGTGATTCATGTTGTCGAAGAAGCCACGAATGTCCGCATCGAGCACCCAGTTCACTCGCTTCCATTGGATGCCCACTGCCAGCGCGTCCAGCGCTTGATGCGGGCTTCGCCCGGGTCGGAACCCGTAAGAAAAGCCTTTGAAGTCGACCTCGTAGATCTGGTTGAGAATCGTCACCACAGCCTGTTGAACGATTTTGTCCTCCAGTGCTGCGACGCCCAGCGGACGTTGCCGCCCGTCGGCCTTCGGTATATAGACTCGTCTTGAGGGTTGTGCCCGATACACCCCACGGTGCACCCGACTGAGCAGATCGGTGAGTCGATCTTCCAGTCCGGTTTCATACTCCTGCCATGTCACACCATCGACTCCCGGTGACGCCTGACGCTTGAGTGCGTAGAAGCTGTCACGGAGAAGTCTGATGTTCAGATGGTGGAGTAAAGCGGTGAATCGTTCCTGTTTCCTTTCTCTTGCTGCTTGCCGCACACCGCGCAATCCCTGGGACAAGCCTTTCCCGCTCTGTGTCGGGAGCTTGTGTGATTGAACGATGTTCTCCTTAGTCTGTGCCCTTCCCTCCCCTGACTCCTCGGAAGCTTGCGCTTCTTTGTTCGACAGGTTCACAGGTACTACGGCACAGTCCGACTTCTCCTGTACGTACATGTCCGCCGTTCGGTTTATGGCCTTTGCGGACCGGTCTTGTTCTTTCGAGCAAGACGTGCAGGAGATCTCCCGGTTCTCGTGCATGTTGTTTCTCAGCGTGCGCGGGTTCTCAGACTACGCAGGACCTGACAAATCCACTCGCGATTATCGTGGTTGTCGTATTGCCTTCCTCCCTTACCGGAACGGAGTCGGCGTCCTGATCCAAACGGGCTTTTCGAAGCTCAATAGCCCGGCCCACCGGTACCTCTATCTACGCTTCAAGCGAGACCTCGCGATCTCGCCTGCAAGACTCGAGGCCAGGATGGAGTCGCTGTCTCCTTTCCTGTAGGGCTCTTTCATCCCCTACAACATGCCGGTTTATCCCGGCGCACTCCGGGTTGCCCGTCATCCGCCAGAATGATGCCAAGTGCGGAGATCGTTTCCGACAAGCCGACTTCTGGCCCGCGTCGCTGAAAGTTTGTCCGGGGATGGCTTCCGGGGTAGCTCGTCATCTGACCAGAATCGACGCCAAATGTGGATCAATTCCTGCTA
>CAWKNF010000018.1:0-87735 GCA_963850805.1 uncultured Acidobacteriaceae bacterium
TAGAGCGATACGAAGCGCGCAAGCGTGTGCTTGCCGACTTGCGGGAGCAGAGATTCCTGGTGGGCGAGAAAGATCACACGCTCGCTCTCGGCAAGTGCGACCGCTGCGGAACCGTGGTCGAGCCGCGGCTCTCGGAACAATGGTTCATCAAAATTAAGCCGCTGGCGCAAAAGGCAATCGAGGCCGTCGAAAACGGCGAGATCACCATCGTCCCGGAGAATTACAAACAGGTATATCTGAACTGGATGAATAACATCTACGACTGGTGCATCTCGCGCCAGTTGTGGTGGGGGCACCGCATTCCGGCGTGGACGTGCGATGGCTGCAAAGATTTTATCGTGGCGCGGGAAGCTCCGGCGAGTTGCCCAAAATGCGGCGGCAAGAAGCTGGAGCAAGTTTCCGACGTGCTCGACACCTGGTTTTCCTCAGGGCTGTTGCCGTTCACAACCCTGGGCTGGCCGCAGAAGACACGCGACCTGGAAGTTTTCTATCCCACGACGCTGCTCATCACTGCCTACGAGATTCTGTTCTTCTGGGTAGCGCGCATGATCATGTTCGGCTGCCACTTCATGCAGGGGCACGAGCAGGATCCCGCGATCAAGAAGGCCAGCGGCTGGGCTGAAAAGAAAAACGACAGCGTGCCCTTTCGCCAGGTTTACATCCACGCGCTGGTGCGCGACGCCGAGCGCCAGAAGATGTCGAAGACCAAGGGCAACGTGCTCGATCCGCTGGATATTATTCAGCGCTTCGGCACCGACGCGACCCGCTTCACGCTGGCGGCGATGGCTGCGCCGGGAACTGACATCGCGTTCAGTGAAAGCCGCACCGAAGGCTACCGCGCCTTCGCCAACAAGATCTGGAATGCAGCCAGATTCATGTTCATGAATGTGGACAGGCTAGAGGCCTCCGGGTCATGGTCCATGAGGACCTTCCTCGAATCCCAGAACCCCGGGCAGAGCGACAGCGTCGCAGGGTTTCAACCTGTGAATCTGGAGGATCGTTGGATAATATCTCGATTCACGGAGGCGGCCCTTGAAGTAAACATATCCCTAAGAGGATATCGATTTCACGAGGCTGCGAACCGGATTTACGATTTCTTTTGGGGAGATTTCTGTGATTGGTATCTTGAGCTGATCAAGTCCCGGCTAAGTGTGGACGCCGATGAGGGCACGGCAAGTAATGCTTGCGGTAATCTCGTCAGCCTGTTCGAGGCGTTTTTGCGCATGCTGCACCCAATTATGCCGTTCATCTCAGAGGAGATATGGTACGCAATCTACGACGGGAAGCCTCCCCGTCGGTCGATTGCTCTGGCGCAATATCCTCTTAGCGAAAAGGCAAACCTGATTAGCGTGGTGGGACCTCTCAAGAGCGACACGGGAAGCACGGTCATCGCTCAAGGCCGAGCCGCTCCGCTAGACGTGTATGAGGATATTGACCAGAAGGCTCTGTTGGAGATGTCGATCCTGCAGGATTTGATCGTAAATGTGAGGAACGTGCGGGCGGAATTGAAGGTCGAGCCCAAGGTGAAGGTTCCGATCGAGGTTTTTGTACCTGAGGCCGGGATTCGCGCAATGATTGAGCAGAACCGTGGCTCGGTGGAGCGATTGGCGAATGTAGAGAAGGTCACCTTCGTGGAGAATTCTCTTGGAAAGCTACCTGCATCGCGCAGCACTGCTCGGTACGATGTACGCGTTATTTATGAGAAGAAGGTCGATCCCGGCATCGAGCAGGCGCGGATGGCGGAGGACATGCGGCGTTACGCCGCTGAGGCAGAAAAGTTAGAGGCGCAACTCGCGAATGAGGGATTCCTAACTAAGGCGCCGGCAAACGTTATAGCCGGAGTCAAGAAGAGGCTAGAGGATCTCGAGTCAATAATGCGCAAGAATAAGGGAGCCCTCCTTGACTGGCTTGGTACTACAGATGCCAAGCTACAGCACTATGTACCACAGTTTTACCTCTCCGGGTTCGTTGATCCGGGGCTGGTCGCTAAAGGGCAGAACCTTCTTTGGGTCTACGAACGTGGGAAATCACCTAGGCCGAGTCCCCCCAGCAAGGCTGCCGCCGAGATCGACTTCTATACGTTTGAGGATGAGGGCGAGATAAGGAAGACGACAGAGGCGGTCTTGTCGAAGCTGGAGTCCCACACCGCGCCCCTGTTCCGTCGCCTGATTTCACGACAGTTCGAGATGAACAAGTTGGAGCGAAGTGAGTTTGCGGGCTTCATCGCGCTGACGTTCTGCCGCACACCGTTTTTCTTGAAATCTGTCGAGAAGCTGACACTGGAGTTTCAGGCGTACACGACCAAAATGATGGCGAGCACTCCCGGCGAGCTTGAGAAGGTGGCACGGATCCTTGAGCTGAGGGGAGAGGGCAGCGATGTGACGGCCGAGCGTATGAGGGAGTTCTTGCTCTCTGACAGATACTCAATCAAACTTGAGCGGGGCCCGTGGCTATCGAAAACGATGTTCCAAATGATGCTGCACTTAATGCCCGTCATCGAAAAAATGAGATGGAATTGGCTGGTATCAGGTGAGGAGTACTTTGTGACAGCCGATCATCCAATTGCGCTACACGACAGTACTGCTGGAGGCTTTTATCGTCCGGCCTTCATGAGCAGCCCGGAAGCTGAATTCACTTTTCCTCTATCGAAGGACATATGCCTGTATTGCCGCTGGAAGGAGGGAGAGTTCAGATTGCCAGCCGCACCTCATCAGGTGAGGGCCATCAACAGACGGACGATCAACTGGGCGACGCGCTATGTCTTCGCACCGGAAAAATCCTCCAAGCTGGAGGAAATCGTTAACCGGACGTCCCCCAGTCAAGAGGGCTGATCATCTGCGAGGGCATAGATATGGACTTTAACAGCCGACGCATTACCGCGATTCTGGAGAACGCGCTGCTCGAAGACCGGGCAACGCGCGATGCGACCAGCTATGCCTGCATCGATCCCAATCAGCGGGCGTCGGCCACCATCCTCGCCAAACAGGATTGCATTCTGGCCGGCATCGGCTGCGTTGGCCGCATCCTGGACGTCTACGCCGCGCTCGACGGCGCCGTGACTTCGCACTACGAGGTAACAACGCACCCCGAAATCTTCGACGGCGTTCGGCTGCACAAAGGCCAGTCGGTCGCGGTGATCCGGCACAACGCACGTGTGATTCTCTCGTGCGAACGCGTGATCCTGAACTTCCTGCAGCGCATGAGCGGAATCGCCACGCTGACGCGGAAGTTCGTGGATGCAATCTCCGGTACCAAAGCGCGCATTCTCGATACCCGCAAGACCGCGCCGGGCTTGCGATTGATCGATAAGTACGCCGTGCGTTGCGGCGGCGGACAGAATCACCGCCTCGATCTTTCCGATGGAGTGCTGATCAAGAACAACCACATCGCGCTGGCCGGAGGAATCGGGCCCGTGCTGGAGCGTGCCGTGCGCAACCGGCGTGGCTCGCAGCCCATCGAGCTCGAAGTACGCACCATGAATGAACTCGAGGAAGCGCTGGCCTACGGCGCCGAAGCGATCCTGATGGATAACATGTCTCCCGAGGAAGTGCGCCGGGCAGTAGAACGCTGTGCTCAACTGGATCGCCATGTTCCGCTGGAATGTTCCGGCGGCATCCGGCTGGAAAATGTTCGCGCCTACGCCGAGACGGGCGTCGATTTTATTTCAGTCGGCCTGCTGACTCACTCGCCGCAAGCGGCAGACATGAGCCTGCGGGTGGTGCCGGCGTAAACTGGCTCGGCGGTGCTGGCTCGGCGGATAATTTGTGATTTTCGATTCCCTCCCGCATAATCACCGCATCAAGACAAAGAGCGCAACTCGGAGCACCCGGCTTTCGCGGACAAGAGGGCCTGCACAGCACGAACAACCCACGGACGTGCGTCTCGGCCGCATCGTGCGGCTGTTGATGGAGCATGCAACGTTCGTCGTCAGTGGCACCAAAATCGCGCAGGAGATTTCGTCGAACCGCACGGAAGTCTGGCGTCTGATCCAGCAACTGCGCGGACTGGGCGTGGATGTGGCCGGTCATCCGGCGACAGGATATCAACTCAAGTCGGTTCCGGATCTGCTGCTGCCAGAAATTCTGGGGCCGCTGCTTCGCGGTACCATCTTCGACAATCACCTTCATCATTTCTACAAGATCGCGTCCACCAACACGGCGGCCATGGCGGCCGCGGCGGGGGGCGCGCCCGAGGGAAGCGTGTTTGTTGCCGAGGAGCAGACCGCCGGGCGCGGGCGCGGATCGAACTCCTGGGAGTCGGAGCGCTCAGCAGGCATTTATTGTTCAGTCGTGTTGCGTCCCGCACTGCCGCCATCCGAGGTGCTGGTGCTCACTCTCGCGGCTGGACTGGCCGTGCGTGCAGCCATTGCGCAGGTGGACGCGCGCGTCAACGTCGACTTGAAGTGGCCCAATGATGTGCTGATCAAGGGGAAAAAGGTGTGCGGCATTCTAGCAGAGATGCATGCCGAAGCCACCCGGGTCCGCCATATCGTGGTGGGAATCGGAATCAACGTGAACCAGAAAGGCTTCCCCAAAGAGATCGAGGGCCAGGCGACATCGCTCCGAATGGAGACCGGCAGCGAATGCTCCCGCGTTGAGGTCGGAGCGGCTTTGCTAAAATCGCTCGACCGGGAATATCGGATGCTGCTCGAAGACCCGGATGCGCGTCAGTCTATTCTGCGGCGTTTTACAGAACAGTCGTCGTGGGCGCGAGGCAAACAGATCCGTATCGAAGAACGTGAACCAGCCATCGAAGGAATCACCGAAGGACTGGACGAGCAGGGCTTCCTGCAAGTGCGGACTCCGCAGGGATTGCAGAGAGTTCTGAGTGGAACGGTGAGTGCGATGTGAAAAGAGCAGCTGGCAATTAGCAGTTGGCAATTCGCAGACACAGTCCCTTGCTAACTGCCAATTGCTAACTGCTACCTGCTGCGACGGAAAGCCATGCTTCTTGTTCTAGATGTCGGCAATACGAATACAGTCCTGGGAGTCTTTGCCCAGGTTGCGCCGCATCCCGACGGAGACGCCGGTGAACCCTTGCGCTACGGGCGTCTCATGGCCAACTGGCGGGTCGCGACCCGGCAAGGCAGCACCGTCGACGAGTACGGCGTCCTATTCCGCAATCTGTTTTCGATGGCCAGTCTGGAGGCGTCCGCCATTCGCGGCATCGTGATTTCGTCGGTGGTGCCGCCGCTCGATCCCGTACTCCGGCAAGTGTGTGAGCGCTACTTCAATTCCAAGCCGCTCTTGATCGAACCCGGCGTGAAGACCGGCATGCCGGTGCACTACGATAATCCCGCGGAGGTCGGCGCCGACCGCATTGTGAATGGCGTGGCGGCGTTCGAAAAGTATGGCGGCCCATGCGTCATTGTCGATTTCGGCACCGCAACCACGTTCGATTGTGTTTCCGCGAAGGGCGAGTATCTCGGCGGAGTGATTTGCCCTGGCATCGGCATCTCCGCCGACGCGCTTTTTCAACGCACCGCCCGCCTGCCCCGCGTGGAGATTCGCAAGCCCGCGCGCGTGATCGGCACGAATACGGTGGGCAGCCTGCAGTCGGGGCTTTACTACGGCTATCTCGGACTGGTCGATGGTATTCTCGAACTCTTACTGGAAGAATTGGGCAAAGAGACGAAGGTGATCGCCACCGGCGGCCTCGGTCCGATGATCGGCACGGGATCGAAGTACATCAAGACTGTGGATGATTTTCTAACCCTCGAAGGCCTGCGAATCATCTGGGAGCGCAATGTGGCCGCCCGGCCTGGACTCGCGCCCAAGGCCGCTCCTGCTTCCTCGAAGACAAAGACCGGCGGCGAACATGCCACTCCGCGTTCCACCCGCTGAGCCGCCGTGGAAAATCATTTTAATTACTTCAACTACTTCACCGAAATTGAAGAGCAGTTCCTGCGCCGCCGCGGCGGCGGACTCTTGCTTACCACGCTCGACTGGGCGCTGATTGAAACCTGGAAGGACGCGGGAATTCCCCTCGAGGCTGCGCTGCGCGGAATTGATGCCGCCTTCGACCGCTACGACCAGCGTCCGTCGAAAACGAAAAAGGTGAACAGCCTCGCCTATTGCTCGCAGGAAGTACTGGCAGCGGCGGAAGATATGAAAGAAGCCGCTATAGGCGCAACTCCCGGGCAACCGGTATCCAGCAAACCAGGCGCGGGGGAAGGCTTCGAGCCGGGGACGATCGCGGCGTTCCTGCGCCGAAATGCCGATCTTCTGGAATCAGCGAAGCTGCCGCGCAGTGCCGGAATCTCGGTTCACGAGGTCGCCGCCGAATCCGCGGCCACGCTGCGCAAGCTCGCGCAGGACACCGAAAGCAGGAAATCAGCGTCAAGGCTGGAAGACGTGGAGCGCCATCTCTCCGTGCTCGAAGAAAAGCTTTTTGCCGCGCTGCTCGCCGCCACCCCAGATCAGGAAATCGTAACCGTGCGCGCCCAGGCCGATCGCGAACTGGCGCCCTACCACCGCAAAATGGCAGCGGCACAGATCGAGCAACTGCAAAAGCAGTACGTCCACAAGCGCCTCCTGGAAAAATACGGACTGCCGCGCCTGAGCCTCTTTTACATGTGATCTATGATCTTTCATGGACGCCTGCAGTAACGTGGAAGACCGGCAGTAACGTGGAAGAGCGGCGCTTCAGCGCCGCGCTAGCAGCAGAAATGATCTGGGCTTTAGCCCCCGAATTATCCACCCATGACCCATTCTTTCGACGCACTCATTCTCGGTGGAGGCGCAGCGGGACTGATGTGCGCCATCGAAGCCGGAAAGCGCGGCCGCCGAGTTGCCGTCCTCGAGCGCGCCGACCGGCTGGGCAAGAAGATTCTGATCTCCGGCGGCGGACGCTGCAACTTCACCAACCTTCATTGCCATCCCGAGAACTTTCTTTCCTCGAATCCGCATTTTGCCAAATCAGCCTTGGCTCGCTACACGCCGCAGGATTTCATCGCGCTCGTCGAAAAGCACGGCATCCCCTATCACGAGAAAACGCTGGGCCAGCTTTTCTGCGACCGCTCCGCAAACGACATCCTCACGATGCTCGACGCCGAATGCCGCGACGCCGGAGTGAGCATCTTCCCAAACACCAAAATTCACGAAGTCGAGCGAACGAAAGACTTCGTCGTGCGCGCCGCGAATGCCGAGTTCCGCGCCGCAGCGCTGGTAGTTGCCACCGGAGGTCTTTCGATTCCGAAGATCGGCGCAACGTCATTCGGCTACGATCTAGCGCGGCAGTTCGGGCTTGCCATCCGCGAACCCTGGCCGGGCCTGGTGCCGCTGCTGCTGGGTCCCGAGGATTCTTCGCGCTACTGCGATCTGGCGGGCGTCTCGGCGGAGGTGATTGCCTCCTGCGCCGGTCAGCAGTTTCGCGAAAAGATGCTGATCACTCATCGCGGCCTGAGCGGTCCCGCGGTCCTGCAGATTTCGTCGTACTGGAATGAGCACGGAAAGGCGCCGCAGCCGATCCTGATCGATCTCGCCCCCGAACGCGAGGTGACCGCGGCGTTTAACGATTCAACAACTCCAAGAAACCGGACCGCACTCCAGGCGGAGTTGCGAAAGTTTCTCCCTCATCGCCTCGCAGATCGCTGGCTAGACGCACACGCTCCCGTTTCCTGGACGAATCATGCGCTAACTGACTTTGAAAAGCAGACCCATGCCTGGGCAATCTCGCCAACAGGCACGGAGGGTTACGAGAAAGCTGAAGTAACGGCAGGCGGCATCGACACCGACGAACTCTCAGCCAAAACAATGGAAAGCCGCAAAGTCCCGGGCCTGTTCTTCATCGGAGAAGTCGTCGACGTAACCGGCCATCTCGGCGGCTTCAATTTCCAGTGGGCCTGGGCCTCCGGCGCGGCGGCAGGCCGCGCGTTGTAGCCGTTCCGATGTCCGATTCTCAGAGAACCAAACCTCTGCCAGCATGCGCCCGCGCACACTGACGAATCTGTGTACAATGCCAAGTGTTTTCGAAAGCAAGAGGACAATTCCGAGTTCCAATCTACTTGTGTGACCGAGGAGGTCAACCATGAAAAGAATCGCAGGGGCAATGCTCGCCCCGGTTGTTTTGTTGGCTGCTGGGATGTCTGGGGTCGCAGTTGGCCAGGACAAGCCCATGAGCCATATGCCACCCAAGATACTGACGATCACGCGGGAGTATACCAAGCCGGGGAAGGCGGGTAGCCCGCATGAGAAAACCGAAAGCGCATTTGTTCAGGCCAGCACGCAGGCGAAATGGCCAACCCACTATCTGGCCGTGGAATCTGTTTCGGGCAGGGATCGGGCGCTTTTTCTCACCGGCTACGAGTCGTTCGCGGCGTGGGAAAAGGACCGGCTCGCAACCGCGAAAAATACCACTTTGTCCGCGGCCCTTGACCGCGCCTGGGCAGCAGACGGTGAACTCTTAAGCGAGACCGATGCCTCCGCGCTCCTCTTCCACGAGGAATACAGCCTGCGCCCCGAGGTCGATATAGCCCACATGCGCTATTTCGAAATCTCGCTCTACCAGGTTCGCCATGGACACGACAAGGATTGGGACGAAATCGTGAAACTGGTAACGGCTGCTTACGAGAAAATTCCGGATGCGCACTGGGCGACCTACCACGTTATCTATGGATTACAAGACAACACCTACGTGATCTTCAACCCCATGAAGTCTGCGGAAGAGATTGACAAAGGCTTCGCGCAGGGCAAGGACTTTGTAGCCGCGATGGGTGAATCAGGCATGAAGAAGCTCTCCGAGTTGTCGGCTGCTGCCATTGAGTCAAGCCAGACCAACCTGTTCGCCTTCAATCCGCGTATGAGCTACCCGGCTGACGAATGGGTGAAGGCAGACCCGGAGTTCTGGAAACCAAAAGCCGCTGCGGCGCACGAGGCTGCCAAGAAACCTGCCGAGAAGCCGGCTGATAGTCATTAAGAGTTGAGTCGAAACGCTACAGGATCCCGCCCTTCGGTTATCGGAGGGCGGTTTTCAAAGCACAGTCCAGCTTTGTCGCACCACCAATGCCGTAGAATCAACTCTTGCTCCTCAACATAGAAAAGCTCATCTACGGCGGCGACGGACTCGCTCGCCTTCCTGCCGACAACCGCGGACGCGGCAAGGCGGTTTTCATCCCCTTTGTTTTGGCCGGAGAGAAAATCGAAGCCTCACTCTCTGAAGAAAAACCCGGCTTCGCCCGCGCCCAATCAAGCAAGATAATAGAGCCGTCGCCGCATCGCATGCGGCCGCCATGTCCGCACTTCACCCGCTGCGGTGGATGCCAGTATCAGCACGCCACCTACGAGCATCAACTCGAAATCAAGAAAGAAATCCTGCGCGAGAACCTGCGGCGCATCGCCAAGCTCGAATTGCAGTGCGAAATTCAAGTCCATCCTTCGCCGCCCTGGAACTATCGCAATCGTTCGCGCCTGCAAGTGCAGACTCGCCCCGACTTCGCGGCCGGATATTTCAAGTTCGCCTCCCATGAACTCCTCGCGGTCGAAGACTGCCCCATCAGTTCGCCGCTGATCAACCGCGGCATAGCCGCCCTGTGGCAAGCCGGACGAGCGCACAAAGCCACAGAGGGTGTGCGCGAGGTCGAGTTCTTTTCCAACGCCGACGATACAAAATTGCTCCTCGAGTTCTCTGTGTGCTCCCGAGGCTCGCCGCGCCGCAGTGCGCGCCTGGGCCGAGGAATTGTGCGCCGCCATGCCAGAGATCGCAGGCGTCGTGGCGTTCCGCGAACCCCAGAAAGGGGTGCAGGAGCCGCTGGTAGCGGTAGGCGCGCAGGAGTTAACTTATCAGACGAAGACGGCCGCCTTCCGCGTGAGCGGAGGCGCATTTTTCCAGACCAACCGTTTTCTCATCGATGAACTCGTCAACATCGTCACCGCCGGCCGCTCCGGCGAGCTGGCGCTCGATCTCTACGCCGGCGTAGGCCTGTTTTCCACAGCCCTGGCCTGTAACTTCCGTCACACAGTTTCGGTTGAGTCGTCACAGACGGCTGCCCGCGATCTTCAATACAATCTGCCCGTAAATGGAAAGGCGGTTCGAACAGCGACTGACCAGTACCTGATTGAGGTCGCGCGTGCCCCGCGCAAGCCCGACTTGGTAGTAGTAGACCCGCCCAGAAGCGGACTAGGAGATCCGGTGACGCAGGCGCTTGCCAGCCTAAGCGCGCCTCTGACCTATGTGTCGTGCGACCCCGCGACCCTGGCCCGCGACCTGGTCCCCTTACAAGCGGCGGGCTATCGCGTCGAGCAAGTGCACATGGTCGACTTGTTTCCCCAGACCTACCACCTGGAAAGCATCGTGCAGTTAGTTCGTTGATCTCTGGCTGACCGGGTGGGGACGGCCGCCTCGAGAGCCTACCCCGAGCGAAGGCGAGGGGTCCAGCCGAGCGCAGCGAGACGTCGGGTTCAGCGCAACGCCAGGTCGCTGTCCGGTCAACATCACTAACCCACCAGGCCGATAAATGCCGTCCGTGCCAATCCGAAATCCGCCATCCGCGCTATCCCCGCACCAATTCCAGGTCAAGGCCACGCGCCAACCAATGCTATGGGCCGCCCTGTCATACTCGTCGGGAATAATTGCCGGAACCTACGCCTGGCGCCCAGCATCCTGGTGGATCGCGGCCGCCGCAGCATTTCTAGCCGCAGGTCTCTACTTTGTGCGCCGCCGCAAATACCTCGGCGCGAGTCTGGCTCTGGGCGCGTTCTTCCTGGCGGCGGCGCTTCACATCCAACTAAGAGGTCCCGCTATCCTCGATACCCGCCTTTACCCGTTCGCGGACGGCCAGACAGTCGAGATCACAGCACAAGTAACCCGGGAAGGCACACTGCGCGAAGCATCTCCCAACGAAGTCAGACAGAGCCTCGACCTAGAAACCGAGCAGATCGTCACCGAAAACGGCACGCGGATTCCCGTACACTCCGGCGTGCGCCTCGGAATCTACAGCAACCAGGCCCCCGCGCAAGCGATGCATATCTTCCGCTACGGTGAACGCCTCCGCCTGCCCCTCAAGCTGAAGCTGCCGCGCAACTTCCGCAATCCCGGATCTTTCGACTATCAAGCCTATCTCGCAGCTAACAGCATCGCCGCACTCGGCTCAGCCAAAGCCGAGGACGTTCAACTGCTGCCCGGCTTCGCGGGCAGCCGCCTTGAACTCTGGCGCACGCGCATTCACTCCAGCATCATCGCCAAAGTCCACGCGCTCTGGCCCTCGCCGCAGGCCGCGCTGATTGACGCCATGGTCATCGGTGAAGAGGCCTTCATCGATCGCGACACCCGAGTCGATTTTCAGCGCTCCGGCACCTATCACATCCTCGTAGTTTCCGGGATGAACGTAACCATCCTCGCATTCGTGGTTTTCTGGACGCTCCGCCGCTTCCGCCTCAACAATATTCCCGCAACGCTGCTGACCATCCTGTTCTGCGTCGCCTATGCCTTCCTCACCCAAGTAGGTGCGCCGGTTTGGCGAGCCACGCTGATGTGCGCCATCTACCTGGGCACGCGCCTGCTTTACCGCGACCGCGCCATGATCAACGCACTCGGCGCAGCCGCTCTCGGATTGCTAGTATTCGACCCGCGTCAACTCTTCACCGCCAGCTTCCAGATGACATTTATCTGCGTGCTCATCGTAGCCGCCATCGGCCTGCCGTTTCTCGAGCGCACCTCGCAACTCTACCGCCAGGCGCTGGCTCACTGGGACGCCGATGATTACGGTCCATCGCTGCCTCCGCGCGTCGCGCAGTTCCGCGTGGACCTGCGCTGGATTGCAGAACGCCTCGCGCGTTTCCTCGGCAGGCCGTGGTCGCTGCGTCTCGTACGCGGCACGACCATCGTCAGCCTGCGCGCGTTCGACGTGCTTCTAGTCTCCGCCGTAATGCAGATGGGACTAGCCCTCCCCATGGCGTATTACTTTCACCGCGCCACCACCATCGGTCTCCCCGCCAACGTGGCAGTCGTCCCCCTCACGGAGCTGCTCATGCCCGCAGCAATCCTCACGATTGCGTTGGGTTACATCTCTCCTGTGCTCGCGAAACTACCCGCGCTCCTCACTATCTACGCTCTGCAAGCAATCACCGGCACAGTCCATGGCTTAGGAGGCCTGCGCCTCGCCGATCTTCGCGTAGCGACGCCGTCCCTCGTGATGATGATCGCAGCCTCCGCGGCGCTAGTGCTTGCGATGATATTCGCGCGCCGTCGTGCGCTCTTCGCGGTCGCCGGGCGGGCCACGTTGCTCCTGGCATCGCTGGCGCTAGCCTTTCTGCCACCCAAACCCGAAACGCGAGCGGGACTGCTGGAAGTAACTTCAATCGACGTAGGCGAAGGCGATGCCATCCTCGTGGTGACACCGCAAGGCCGCACTCTGCTCATCGATGCCGGCGGTCCGATCTTTGGCGCCGGTTCCCAACTCGACTTCGGAGAAGATGTAGTCGCCCCCTACCTGTGGACCCGCCGAATCTCCCGGCTCGACGCCGTAGCGATTTCTCACGGTCACTCCGACCACATCGGAGGCATGCCCGCAGTGCTCAAAGATTTTCGTCCGAAAGAATTATGGATAGGTCTGCTGCCGCCCAGTCGAGCGCTAGACAATCTCATCAACGAAGCGCACGCGCTGGGAATCAAAGTGGTGCGCCATTGGGAAGGAGACGAATTCGAACTGGGCGGAGCCAAAGTAGATGTGCTTTTTCCACCCCGAGACTGGCCCGTAGGGCTCGAGCCCAAGAACAACGATTCCATGGTCCTGCACGTCAGCTACGGCGAGACTTCCGTATTGTTAGAGGGAGACGCCGAGAAAGCGGTCGAGCGCCGAGTAGCCAGCCTGCATCATCCCCACGCCGACCTATTGAAGGTGGGACATCACGGCAGCGCCACATCTACCACCCCAGAAATCTTAGCAGCCGTGAAGCCAAGCTACGCCGTAATCTCGCTAGGCTACCGAACGAATTTCGGGTTCCCCAAACCCGACGTCCTCGCGCGCCTGCAAGCTTCCGGAGCTCGCGTCTACCGCACCGATCTCAACGGGGCCGTAACCTTCTACCTCGACGGCCACTCCGTAACCCCACAGCTGCCGGCCCTCCAATAGAGCGTGTAGAGCGGGTACTCCTGTCGCTGCTTTTGATTTTGATTTTGACGCTGATCTTGACTCTGACTGTGCCTGAGCGGGTGGAGCAGGCCTTCAGGCCCGCGTTCAAGGCCATCATTTGAATCGGGCTTTAGCCCCTGAGGGCCGAAACATTATCCAGACCACCTAACCCACGGTCTCGTCATCATCCATTTCATCCGCGACCCGCGACTCCGCGATCAACTTCCGCGCCTTCTCCGCATCCTCTTCCCGCACCGTGATGATCACTCCACCAAGCCCCGGGAACGCATCCTGCAAAAGGCTGGCCGATGCCAGATCGTTTTCAATCCCCGCGGAATCAAGCAACCCCTTCACCACCAGCGCCTCCGATTCCTCCTCGCTGTCAAACACCTTAATCAGTTTTTCATTTGGATCAGGCCGGCGTCGTTCCGCCGGGTCGGGTTTGGGTTGCGCTGCCATAACATCTCCTATTCTCGGAATCCGCCGCTACCAAATGGTCCGGACCCCACAGTCCCGGTAATTCTAACCCTTCCCAAGAATCGAAGCACAGAAACGCTCATGTGGGGACAGTCGCCTGCCTGCCGCAGCCTTCAACGTTGCTGTTGCCCTTGTTCTTGCTTCTCCCGGCTGATATAAGATGAATCCCGAAAACAAGGCATCTTCGATTCGACAACAAAATGATCGGCCAGACCATTTCGCACTACCGCATCGTCGAAAAAATTGGCGGCGGCGGTATGGGCGTGGTCTACAAAGCCGAGGACACTGAACTGGGCCGCTTCGTCGCCCTGAAATTCCTCCCCGATCGTCTCTCGCAAGACCCGCAAGCGCTCGAACGCTTTCGCCGCGAGGCGCGCGCCGCCTCGGCTCTCAATCATCCCAACATTTGCACCATCTACGAAATCGGTAAACACGGCGACCAGTCCTTCATCGCCATGGAATTTCTGGACGGCGTCACCCTCAAGCATTTCATCGGCGGCAAGCCGCTGGACAGCGAAAACATGCTCTCGCTGGCCATCGAGATTGCCGATGGCCTGGAAGCCGCCCACTCCCAGGGCATCGTCCACCGCGACATCAAGCCCGCCAACATCTTTGTCACCAAGCGCGGCCACGCCAAAGTCCTGGATTTCGGCTTGGCCAAGCTGGCACGCCCTACCACCCCTTCCACCGATGCCACCTCCGCAAACACCGCCACTCTCCAGGAACACGATTTGACCAGCCCCGGCTCCGCGATCGGCACTATCGCTTACATGTCACCCGAGCAGGCGCGCGCCAAAGATCTCGACCCCCGCACCGATCTCTTCTCCTTCGGCGTCGTTCTCTACGAGATGGCGACCGGTACGCTTCCCTTTCACGGCGGCAGTACAGCCGAGATATTCAAATCCATTCTCGACGCATCCCCCGTCCCCGCGATGCACTTCAATCCCGACGTGCCCCCCGATTTGCAACGCATCATCGACAAAGCCCTGGAGAAAGATCGCACCCTGCGCTATCAGAGCGCCACCGATCTGCGAACCGACCTCGCCCGCCTCAGGCGCGACTCCGTCTCCGGCCGCATCCCAAGCGCTTCCGCCCTGATCAGCTCCGGCCCGGCCTCTGCCGGCCCGGCCTCTGCCGTCTCGGCCCCCATCCCAGCAGTTGCCCCGGCCCGCTCCCACAAGATGTTAGCCGTCGGCCTCGCCGCCGTCTTGCTGGTCGTCGCTGCCGTCGCCGTCTACTTCCTGCGCCAACGATCCGATATCCGAAAAATCGACTCTATCGCTGTACTCCCCTTCGTCAACGCCACCCCCGATCCCGGGAACGAATACCTCAGCGACGGCCTCACCGAAAGCCTGATCGGCACCCTTTCGCAACTCCCCGGCCTCCGAGTCCTGGCGCGCAGCACAGTCTTCCGCTTCAAGGCCAACCAGGACGACCCACGCCAGATCGGCCAGACCTTGCAGGTCAGCGCCGTGCTCACCGGCCGTATCACGCAGCGCGGCGATGATCTCCGCATCAACTCCGAACTCGTCGATGCCGCCGACGGCAGCCAGCTCTGGGGATCGCACTATGAATGCAAGGCAGCCGAGGTCACCCAGGTGCAGGCCGAGATCACCCGCGATCTTTCGCGCCGGCTCCGCCGCATCGAACCCGGCAGGGCATCGCCGAAGCTGGGCAGCGCAGGCACGTCGAACCCGGAGGCCTACCGTCTCTATCTCGAAGGTCGCCAGCTTTGGTACGGCCGAACCCCGTCCGGCCTCAAGAAAAGTATCGATTTATTCCAGCAGGCGATTGCCGCCGACCCCAACTATGCCCTGGCCTATGCCGGCCTTGCCGACACCTATAACATAGCCCCCAGCTATATCACAATTTCTTCGAAGCAAGGCATCTTGCTGGCCGACGCAGCTTCCCGCAAAGCTCTCGAACTCGATGACTCCCTGCCCGAAGCCCACGCCGCCCGCGCTCTCGCCCTGGCTACCGCATGGAAGTGGAGCCAGGCGGAGCCCGAATTCCAGCGCGCCATCGAATTGAATCCCAACAACTCCAATGCCCACTATTTTTACGCTCTCGCCTATCTCGGCCCCGAAAACCGCCTCGACGAGGCTCAGGCTCAATACCGGACGGCTCTATCGCTCGACCCTCTTTCTTCCATCATCAACACAAATTACGCGGTCCTGTTAATGGAGGCTAAACGCTATCCCGAGTCACTGGCGCAGTTCCAGAAGGTTCTCGAGCGCGATCCGAACTTCGGACCGGCGCATTACAAGCTGTCGCAGTTCTACGCCACGACAGCCCGCTTCCACGAAGCCGTGAGTGAACTCCGAAAGATATTCTCCAAACCAATCCCGGTCACCGACGATGCGAAAGGCTATCTCCGGCTCATGTCGACTTTGCAAGGCACGGATCGTTCCGGCGCCGTGGCCGTCGCATCCGTCCTGGCCGGAGACAAAGACCAGGCCTTCGCGAACCTCGAGAAAGCCTACGCCGATGGAGACAACGAACTCCTCATCTGCATTCGCTA
Organism: uncultured Acidobacteriaceae bacterium; assembly: GCA_963850805.1. GTDB lineage: Bacteria > Acidobacteriota > Terriglobia > Terriglobales > Acidobacteriaceae > Sulfotelmatobacter. The sequence continues at coordinate 16,068 of CAWKNF010000018.1, forward strand.
TCCCGCCCTCGATCCGCTCCGTTCCGATCCCCGCTACGCCGACCTGATGCGCCGCTTCGGACTGCCACAATAGCGTGGAATTCCGGCGCTCCAGCCGCATGCGGTAACGTGGAAGAGCGGCGCTTCAGCGCGGCGTAAAACTGCAAAAATCACTGCGGGCTTCAGCCCCGGTGGTCGCACTCCGGACCAGCACTTTCGGGCCGTTTGCTTTCTCTCCCCATTAGAGGAAAATGCTACAAATGCCAGGCGAAGAACGAAGATCGACGCAGAATCAGAATCAGAATCAGAATGAAGACCAGCCCAGTGACGAGGCCCGCAGAATCCGCCGCCTGCAGGTCATGATGAGCATGGTCACGTCGGTCATCAGCCAGGACCCCGCCCTGACCGTGGAAGAAGCCTCAGAACTGGCGGCAGGAGCCAAACGCGCGGCCCTGGCCATGTTCCCCGACAAAGAACTAGCCTACGATCTTCTCTACAAACCCCGCTTGCAGCGGCTGATGCGGGAACGTTACCGCCTGCAATAAGATTTACCCCGTGCCTGCCCTGAGCGAAGTCGAAGGGTTCTCCGTGGTTAAAGGTTTTGACTTATTCATCCACCACTGAATTCCGCAAACCCCCCACTCCCTCCACGCGAACCTCCATAACATCCCCCGCCACAACCGGACCCACGCCTGCTGGAGTCCCCGTGGCAATCAGATCGCCCGGAAACAAAGTCATAGCCTGCGCGATGTACCGGATCACAACATCCAAAGTGAAGATGAAGTCCCGCGTATTCCCCGACTGCCGCACTGCACCATTCACGAGCGTCTCCACCCCCACCCCCGCCCACGGATCAACATCCAATCCGTCCGCCACCACCGGACCCACGGGACAGAAAGTGTCACAGCCCTTGGCCCGAGCCCACTGCCCATCTTTTTTCTGCAGATCGCGCGCCGTAACATCGTTAAGGCAAGTGTAGCCAAGAATGTACGGCCGCACATCCTCATCGGCCGCCGGCTGATAACAAGTCTTGCCCATCACCACGCACAGCTCGCCTTCATAATCCACGCGTTCCGAAATTTTAGGCCGCCGCACTACTCCACCTGGAGCCAGCAGCGATGAACCAGGTTTGAAAAACAGCAACGGCTCCGCGGGCACGTCATTCCCTAGCTCCGCCGCATGTTCCCGATAGTTGCGCCCCACGCAAACAATCTTCGATGGACGCACCGGCGGCAACAACACCGCCTCCTCCAGCGCAATCGCGTCGATCCGCCGCGTCCGCAAGCCCTCCACATCGCCATCGGACTCCTCCGGCGCCGTAAGCAGAATTCGCAGGATAGCCTCGCGCCCCGCAATCGACTCCACCAGCCCGTACTGAGTCTCACCATTCAGTTGAAACCGGCAATATTTCATAAAATCTATCTAACCACGCAATCGTAAACTCTGTCATCCTGAGCAGAGACATGCGCTCCGCTAAGCGGAGCGTATGTCGGAGTCGAAGAGCCTGCCCCGAGCGAAGGCCGAGGGGCCCCCTTTACGCCTGCGTCACCATTGGCCTCGCAAGGAGTTCCTACCACCACCGCAGTCCTCAATTACAAAATTACAAAATACCCCGGCACGCTCTCACTCGCCTCCTCCGACCGCCCACTCTCATTCCCCCGTAAATCCACCGCTGAAACCGAGTAAAAATAAGTCTTTCCCGAGACCACCCGCGCATCTCGAAACGCCGGCACCTTCACCAGTTCTGAATTCAACTTAACCGCAGCACTCCCCTCTTCGCGACGGTAAATGTTGTACCCGTCAAGATCCGCATCCGTAACCGGCGCCCACACCAGATCGATAAACGCCTGTTGCCCCGGCCCGGAAAACACCGCCTGCAACCCCGCTGGCACTCCTGGCGGGAACACATCGTGCGCCCATACTTTCACCTCGGGCGTGTCGTCGCCTTCCACTTCAACCGCGGGCTTTCCCGCAGCTTCGACCACGCTCACCACCACGCCCCGGTAGAAATATGTGTTCTCCCATTCAAAGGTCTGGTCGAGGAAAGAAGTAACGATCTTGTCTTGTTCTTTCGACCCATTCGCCCCACCGGAAGCCGACCCCGACAATGTCACCAGCCCGCCCGGCCCGGCGGCGCACTCCGTAACATCAATTTCGGCGATTCGAGTAGCGCTCGCACTCAATTCCGGATGCCGGGAAATGCGGAACAAATATTTCAAGCCGGTTCTCCTTCCCGACGTCGCGGGACACTGCCACGAAATCAGCACCCCTTGACCAGTAGGCTGTGCGGCAAATCCACCGAAAGGCGGCAACGTAGGAACCAGCGCCACCCGCATCTGATTCGAAATTCCCGCGCCCCGGTCCGCTGCGTTCAGTACCTCGACGGCATAAGTGGCAAAGCCGGTAGGGTCAGCCTGCTCCATTGCGGAAGGCAGAGTGTCGGTAAAGCTGGCAGTAAGTTTTTTCGCAGACGGAGACTTATTAGTCGCCGCAAAATCCGCCGGAGGCCCGACCTCGCCAACCGGCGCATCACATTGCTTGAGATCCAGAACCTTGAGACCCGGAACAACGACAGCCGGCTCAACACTCCGGCAGACGCGAGTCTTTCCCAAATACCGCACCCGCTGCCGGTCCGTAGTCCGCGCCGGAATGGTCCATGTAAGAGTGACCCTATCGCCCTTGCGAGTCGCTCGCAAATCAGACGGAGCCTTTGGCAACTCCAGCGAAGGCGGAAGCGGCGCCCCCATTTGAGCGCACCCAGTCAACCCAACCAACCCTGTCACCGTCAGCAACAACTGTCCCAGTAAACGCTTCATGCGCAGAAACAACAGACTACATCAGTTGGAACGCAGAAGCGCAAAGTGCAGATAGTCAAGGCTGTAATAACACTTCAAGCCTTCTGGCACCCCTTGACTCTGAGATCCAGAAGATTCGGACCAGAAAATATCGAACACAAAACCTCAACAAAGATTCATAATGGGGTGCCCATCCGCGAAGGAAGCAATTGAGGTAATGCATGCGAGCAAGCTTACGGCATGGTTTCTGCCAGAACATAGTGAACCCAGAGCGGATCCCCTGCGTGCTGACATTCCTTCTGTTGATCGTCTCCGCCGGCTGCGGCACGGGCAACAAGCTTAATCCCGCTAATGTGTTCGTGTCCGTTTCACCGGCGAATGCTACGACCTCGACGAACGGGCAGGTGCCCCTGCAAGCTACGGTTCAAGGTCTCCCCTCCGGATACATTAGTATGATCAGTTTTTGGACCATCACCGAGAACCCCAGCGGCGCCGACTGCGCCACGGATGTGGGCATCACTCCTCCCGGACCTTGCCCGGCTGGCACGATTCAGCTCACGGACGCCAACGAGTTGACCGTAACTTACTTCGCTCCCAGCACGCCGGGTACCTACCACATTAATGCGGAGTGGGAGGATCTCGTCAGTTTCACCGGTCCACCAGCTGCCACCCAGACCGGAACGTCAGTCATCACCGTCAGTCCCTGAGAACGAGTCCCACAAATGGCCAGCCCGTTGGGAGGAAGCACGCCGCAAAAAGCCCTACCCTGTGTTCCTCAGTGCCGTCTGTGTTAAAGATTTTTCTAAAGAATATACCGCGACAAATCCTGATCCTTAACAATGTCGGTAAGCATCTTCCGCACATAATCCCCATCAATCACGACGTGCGCGCCTTTTCTCTCCGGAGCATCAAAGCTAAGCTCATCCAGCACCCGCTCCATGATGGTATGCAGCCGCCGCGCCCCAATGTTTTCCGTACTCTCATTCACCCGAAACGCAAAGTGAGCGATCTCCTGCAACGCCTCCGGAGTAAATTCCAGCTTCACGCCTTCAGTCTCCAGCAAAGCCGTGTACTGCCTCACCAAAGAAGATTTCGGCTCAGTCAAGATACGAACAAAATCCTCCATGGTAAGCGACTGCAACTCGACCCGAATCGGAAACCGCCCTTGCAGCTCCGGTATCAAATCGCTCGGCTTCGAAACATGAAACGCCCCGGCAGCGATAAACAAAATGTGGTCGGTCCGGACCATCCCGTAGCGCGTGTTAACCGTAGTTCCTTCGACTATCGGCAGAATGTCGCGCTGCACGCCCTCCCGTGAAACATCCGGCCCATGCCCGCCTTCGCGCCCCGCAATCTTGTCGATCTCATCCAGAAACACAATCCCCGAATTCTCCACCCGGTCAATCGCCATCCGCGTAACCTGGTCCATGTCGATGAGCCGCTGTTCTTCTTCCTGTATCAGATACTCAAACGCTTCATTCACCTTCATCTTCCGCTTCTTGGTCCGCGCCCCGAAGATGTTAGGCAGCATGTCCTTGATATTGATGTCCATCTCCTCGACGCCCTGGTTCGTCATGATTTCAAAAGATGGAAAATTGCGCTCGCGCACGTCAATCTCAACCTGCCGCTCATCCAGCTTGCCCTCGCGCAATTGCTGCCTTAGCTTTTCCCGCGTGCGCGAAGAAGATTCCGCCAAAGCCGTGCTGCTGTCAATCACCACTCCCCCCGCGGTAGTAGTCTCTCCCCCGCGCGGCGGAGGTGAAGGCGGCAACAAAATATCCAGCAGCCGCTCCTCAGCGTTCAACTCAGCCTTGTCGGCAACATCCTCCAGCTTTTCCTCGCGGACATTGTCGATGGCGATCTCCACCAGATCCCGCACCATCGATTCCACATCGCGCCCTACATACCCAACCTCGGTAAACTTCGAAGCCTCCACCTTCAAAAACGGAGAGTTCGCCAGCTTCGCCAGCCGCCGTGCAATCTCCGTCTTCCCCACCCCCGTCGGCCCAATCATGATTATGTTCTTGGGAATGATTTCCTCCGCCAGCTCCGGCGTGAGCTTCTGGCGGCGCATGCGGTTGCGCAAGGCGATGGCCACGGCGCGCTTCGCGTCCTTCTGGCCGATCACGTGTTTGTCGAGTTCGACGACGATCTCGCGCGGAGTCAGTTCGTCGAGTGCGAGCTGTTCTTCTTCGGCGCTGCTAGGGAGATAAATAGCCATAGGAATTCGGGCTCCGGGCTTCGGGCATCAGGCTCCGGGCTTCGGGCATCAGGCTTCGGCGATGACAGAGCGCTTGCAGTTTCGGTTTTGCTGAAGCCCGATGCCCGAAGGCCGAAGCCCGCAGTTCACAGTTCTTCGATCGTTACCTGATCATTCGTATAGATGCACATCTTGCCCGCAATCTTCATGGCTTCTTCGGCGATCTGGCGGGCGCTGAGCTGCGTATGTCTTGATAGCGCTTCGGCCGCGGCTTGGGCATAGGGGCCGCCGCTGCCGATGGCTGCCACGCCTCCGTCGGGCTCGATCACGTCGCCTTGTCCGCTCAACAGGAATGTCTGCTCCTTGTCGCAGACCAGCAGCAACGCTTCCAGATGGCGCAGGTATTTATCGGTGCGCCAGTCTTTCGCCAGTTCTACCGCACCACGCCCGAGGTTGCCGTGGTACTGCTCGAGTTTCGATTCGAAGCGGCTGAAAAGCGTGAAGGCGTCGGCCGTCGAGCCGGCGAATCCCGCCAGGATCTTATCGTTGTAAAGCCGCCGGATCTTCTTCGCTGTGTGTTTAATGACGGATTCGCCGAGCGTAACCTGGCCATCGCCGGCCAGCACCACGCTGCCGTTGCGGCGGATGGACAAAACTGTTGTGGATCGGATCAGTCGCTTCGTGGACATGGGCGCAATCTTCGATTATAGCGCAGCAAGAAATCGTCCGTGTAGAGCGGACACTCCTGTCCGCTGCCTTTGACCTTGCCTTTGATTCTCCAGGCCGCAATCAGGGTCCGCAGTGGACCGGAGTGTCCGCTCCACGCGATCAAAATCCCCCAAAGATTTCTCTTGACGTGACTATATAGTCACGTGATAATATGCTCACATATTGATTGGATTGCTCCCCGGAGCAAGAAGGAGAACAGCAATGAAATTGGAAGACTTGACCCTCGACGTTGAGCAGCACGTAGACATCAAAGCCACGCCGGAAAAGGCATTCGCGGCGGTTTTGCACCGCTTCGGAAAAGGCAACACCAGGCCCGACGGCCAATCCCTGGAATTACTGCTCGAGCCAAAACCGGGAGGCCGCTGGTACCGCGATCGCGGAAACGGTATCGGACATCTGTGGGGGTTTGTGCAGGTCATCAAGCCGTCATCGCTCCTGGAGTTGAGCGGCCCGATGTTCATGTCGTATCCAGTCATGAATCATGTGGAAGTAAAGATCGAACCAGTCTCCGGCGGGTGCCGGGTCGCGCTGCGGCATCGCGCCCTGGGCATGATCGATCCCGAGCACCGCAAGGGCGTAGGCGAGGGCTGGAAGCACATCCTCGGCAACGTAAGAAAAGACTGCGAGTAGTGACGTGAAGGAAATCGCAGCTCAGCGCGTGGATAAAGATGAACTCGACCCGGTGTGGAAGGCGCTCTCGGATGCGACCCGGCGCGCGATTCTGGATTTCTTGCGAGATCGCCCCCGCACCACCACCGAAATAGTGGAGTCGTTCCCGCACTTAAGCCGCTTCGGAGTCATGAAGCATCTCGACGTGCTGCGCCAGGCGCACCTGGTGCAGACGCGCGAGGCGGGAAGGCAGCGCGTCAACTCGCTGAACGTCGTGCCCATCCGGCGGATTTACGAACGATGGGTCAGTCCGTTTCAGGAGCTTTGGTCCGGCGAACTCCTTCGCATCAAGGAGTTCGCCGAGAAAGACAACCGAGGCGCAACCCAAGGTACTTCACGCAAGAAGAAAAAACATTAGGCCGCCCGCCAGCGGCCCGTCACCAAGAACAGCACGACAAACGCGTAAGTCAAATACTCACTTAGGAGAATGAAAATGACCACACTAGCCACCAGCACGGGGATTCAGGACCACGAAGTTGTTTCCTCAAGAGAATGGATCGCCAGCCGAAAAGAATTGCTTCGCAGAGAAAAAGAGTTCACCAAATTGCGGGACGAACTAAGCCGGCAACGCCGCGAACTGCCCTGGGAGAAGGTTGAAAAGGAATACGTTTTCGATGGGCCGAACGGCAAGCAAACCCTCGCCGACCTCTTCGCCGGCCGAAGCCAGCTGATCATCTACCACTTCATGTTCGGTCCAGGGTGGGAGGCCGGTTGCCCCAGCTGCTCCTACCTCGCCGATCACTTCGGCGGCAGCCTCGTACATCTCGCCAATCGCGATGTCACTCTGGCCGTGATTTCGCGCGCGCCCATAGCCCAGATCGAAGATTTCAAAAAGAGGATGGGCTGGCAGTTCCGCTGGGTGTCGTCTTTCGAAAATGAATTCAACCGCGACTACCACGTGTCGTTTACAAAAGAGGAAATGGCGAACGGCAAGGTGAACTACAACTACGACATGGCCGACTTTCCCAGCGAGGAAGCGCCGGGCGTAAGCGTCTTCTACAGAAACGATGCGGGCGACATTTTTCACACTTATTCCGCCTACGCGCGCGGCCTCGACATCCTGGTCGGCGCCTACAACTTTCTCGACCTCGCGCCAAAAGGCCGGGACGAAGATGGCCTGGCTTTCACCATGGCATGGGTCCGCCATCACGATCGCTATGCTGAGAGCTATGTCGTCGATCCGAAGGGATCGGGATCCTCGTGCTGCGCGGGAGAGCACCAGTCGTGAACGGCTACGTTTGCTGCGAACGGCTTTCGAGTAGTTCCAGTCGCGTAACCAGCGGAGCGCGGACCGCCAGCGTCGGTCCGCGTCCGTTGACGCTCACGCAGCGCTGTCGCGAGGCCGCCAGGTGGATCGTTCCGAGCGCTGCTCTGGCATTATTGCCCAAGTGCCCGGCGTGTTTGGCCGCGTACCTTGTGATCGGCAGCGGGATCGGCATCTCGATTACAACTGCGACGTTTGTTCGCACCGGACTTGTAATCCTGTGCCTAGGCTCGCTGTCATATCTGGCAGCGACCCGAGGGCGTCGCTTCATCGCGCGCCATACCGGAGCCGTCCTCCAAAAACTACTTAGGACCGAAAAGTTGTCAATAGGCAAAAATTACACGATTGACCCTAAGTAGCTCACAGCTATGGAGATATATTTCCGGGAAAGGTGACCCAATTACCCATCTCAAATTGCTATACTGAAAGTATAGAGTAAGAATAAACGAGGCGCGGCCCACAGGCCGCGCCTTTTCTTTTGGCCAAGTCTTTGCAAAAACACCAACCCACAGGAGCCGCATGGACGAATTCAAGTTCTTCAAGAATTTCAAAGAGCGCGGAGAGTGGGTCGAAGCGCTCTTTATCGCCGCGGCCATCCGCCACGGCTACAAAGTCCTAAAGCCCTGGGGAGACTCCTCCCCCTTCGACGTAGCCCTCGGCTTCGGCAACCGCATCGTCAGAGTCCAGGTAAAGTCCACCTCCTGCCGCGTCGACACCGGATACTTCTGCCAGTTCAAGCCCAGCTATTTCAGCGACCCCTACACCCTCGACGAACTCGACTTCTTCGCCGCCTACGTAATCATGCAAGACACCTGGTATCTAATCCCAGCCAAAGTCCTGCTAGGCGGCCCAGCCGTAAAGCAAGGCCTAATGCTCTACCCCATGCAGCCCCTAAAGAAAAACCGCTACCTCTACGAATCCTACCGCGAAGCCTGGCCCCTACTCCGCCCCCGCCGCAAGAAATAGATCGTGTAGAGCGGACGCCCTCGTCCGCTGCCTTTGACCTTGACTTTGATTTTGCTTTTCGCTCGTGCACTTAATGAAGAGGGTGCCCCATTTCTCGCGTTCTTTGCGAGAAGTGGGATTTCGCGCCAAACTCACCCGAACCGTTGTCATTCCGACCGGAGCCGGACCCGGAGCAAAGCCGAGTGGGACGCGCAGGGAGGAACCTACTGTTCCCTAGCCTCGCCTGGCGGTTGGCCGGTTCTCCCGCGCTCGATACTGCTGATCGAGTGCCTGCCGGATCAGAGTCTTGATCACCACCTGCCGGCTGATATTCAACTCCTTCGCGGCCCGGTCCAGCTCTTCATTACCTGTTATTCTGCTTTGTGTAAAGTATTTTACGATTTTCTTAATACAAATCTGGTTGCTAGCGCTGCGCTTTACACAAAGAATTGTCCGTTTGCAAAGGATTTAGTCTCAAGGAGATAAGGGCTTCTCCCAAGCCGCACTCTAGACGCCCACAGTCTGCTCACTTGGCTTCGCGGCCAACAACTGCCGCAACACATACTGCAAAATCCCGCCATTAGCGTAGTAGAGCGCCTCCTGCGGCGTATCGATACGGACGAGCGCGTTGAATTCGATGACTCCGCTCTTGCCCACAGCCCGCACTTTTACCTGGCGTCCGGCGGCGAAGTGTTCGAGGCAGTCGCAAATTCCGGCGATCTCGAACACCTCCTCACCAGTCAGCTTGAGCGATTCAGCATTCTGTCCGGTGAGAAACTGCAAAGGCAGAACTCCCATGCCAACCAGATTCGAGCGATGAATGCGCTCGTAACTTTCAGCGATGACGGCGGAAACACCGAGCAGGCGTGGCCCTTTGGCGGCCCAGTCGCGGGAGGAACCGGAACCGTATTCTTTGCCTGCGAGAATGATGAGCGGCGTGCCTTCCCCGATATATTTCTGCGACGCGTCGAAGATCGACATCTCCTGATTCGTGGGCAGGTGGCGGGTGAATCCGCCTTCCACGTTCACCAGCTTGTTCCGCAGGCGGACGTTCGCGAAAGTACCGCGAACCATGACTTCGTGGTTGCCGCGCCGCGAGCCATAGGAGTTGAAGTCGGCGGGCTTGACGCCGTGCTCCTGCAGATATTTTCCGGCGGGGCTGTCTTTCTTGATCGAACCGGCGGGTGAGATGTGGTCGGTGGTAACGCTGTCGCCGAGCACGGCCAGGACGCGCGCGCCGTGGATCTCTTCGACGGGCGAAGGCTGAATCTTCATCCCCTCGAAGTACGGCGCGCGGCGGATATAGGTGGAATCTTTTTCCCACGCATAGGTTTGGCCTTTTGGGACGCTGAGGCCGCGCCAGCGCCCGTCACCGGCAAAAACTTCGGCGTAGCTTTTCGAGAACATCTCGGCGGTGACGGAGCGCTCAACCGCTTCTTCGACTTCGCGCTGCGTGGGCCAGATGTCGGCGAGGTAAACGGGCTTGCCGTCTTTGCCCTTGCCGATCGCGTCTTTGCGGAGATCGGTGTCGATGCGTCCGGCGAGCGCGAAGGCGACCACCAGCGGCGGCGACATTAAATAGTTGGCGCGGACTTCGGAGTTGATGCGACCCTCGAAGTTGCGATTGCCGGAGAGCACGGAGGCGACGACCAGATCTTTTTCGTCGATGGCTTGCGAAACCTCGGCGGGCAGCGGGCCAGAGTTGCCGATGCAGGTCGTGCATCCGTAGCCGACGATGTGGAATTTCAGCTTTTCCAGATAAGGAGTGAGGCCGGCATTCTCCAGATAATCGCGCACGACCTTCGATCCCGGCGCGAGCGAAGTCTTCACCCACGGAGGCACCGACAAGCCTTTTTCCACGGCCTTCTTCGCCAGCAACCCCGCGCCGATCATCACCGAGGGATTCGAGGTGTTGGTGCAGGAAGTAATCGCCGCGATCACTACGCTGCCGTGTTTCAAGACGTCCTTCACGCACGGCGCAACGTGCTCGTGCACGTTGGGATCTTCGACGCCGATCGCCGTGGGACTGCCACCTTCCTGCTCCCAGTTTGCGGCGCTTCCGGCTTTTGCCGTTTGCGTTGCGGTCGCAGACACGACGGCCGCACTGGACTTCGGCTTGATGAGCGAGGGCAGCGCTTTGTTAAATGAGTCGCCGGCCTGCGAAAGGATCACACGATCCTGCGGACGCTTCGGACCGGCAAGGCTGGGCTCAACCGTTCCCAGATCGAGTGCCAGCAACTCAGAATATTCCGCTTCAGGCGTTTTCTCGTCGTGAAAGAGTCCCTGCTCACGGCAGTAAGCCTCGACCAGTGCAACCTGTTCCGCGCTGCGCCCGCTAAGTTTCAGATATTTCAGACTTTCCTTGTCGACGGGGAAGATGCCGCAGGTGGCGCCGTACTCCGGCGACATGTTGGCGATGGTCGCGCGGTCGGCCAGCGGAAGGTCGCGCAGGCCAGGCCCGAAATACTCGACAAATTTTCCCACGACTCCATGCTTGCGCAACATCTCGGTAATGGTCAGAACCAGGTCGGTGGCAGTAGCCCCTTCGCGCAGCCGCCCCGTAAGCTTCACGCCGACCACCAGTGGAATCAACATGGAAACAGGCTGCCCCAGCATCGCAGCCTCAGCCTCGATCCCCCCCACCCCCCACCCCAGCACCCCGAGTCCATTGATCATCGTGGTGTGGCTGTCGGTGCCTACCAGGGTGTCGGGGTAGGCTGTTTTGTGGGCGTTGGATTCCTGGACGAAGACTACTCGGGCTAGATATTCGAGGTTGACCTGGTGGACTATGCCGGTGTCGGGAGGGACTATGGCCAGGTTGCGGAATCCGGTTTGGCCCCAGCGAAGGAAGGAGTAGCGCTCCTTGTTGCGTTGGAATTCGAGGAGCGCGTTTACGTCGAAGGCGCTGGCGGTGCCGAATTCGTCGACTTGCACGGAGTGGTCGATTACTAGTTCTACCGGCTGCAGAGGATTGATTAGAGCTGGGTCGCCGCCTAGTTGCTGCATGGCGTCGCGCATGGCGGCTAGATCTACTACGCAGGGGACGCCGGTGAAATCCTGGAGGAGGACGCGGCTGGGGGTGAAGGCGATTTCTTTGTCGGGCTTGGAGTTTTTATTCCAGGCCGCCAGCGCGCGGATTTCATCTTTAGAGACGTTGCGGCCGTCTTCGGTGCGCAGGAGATTTTCCAGGAGGATGCGCAGGGAGTAGGGGAGATGTTTAGTGGAGATGCCCTGTTTATCGAGGGCATCGAGGCGGTAGATTTCGTATTCTTTGTGGCCGACTTTCAGAGTGGAACGGGAGCCGAAGCTGTTTAAGGACATGATGGCCTTCCTGATGATAGATGCCGCGAGCGACTGGCGTCGCAGGGCGGGCTGGAGCGATTACCGCAACTCTTAAGTTTAGCTGTTTTGGAATGGATTGCGTAGGGCATGTTGCGAGAAAGGCTCTAACCACGGGGGACACGGGGTTTCACGGGGTAGAGCAAGAAAAGCATCTGATCGCGAAGGTCGCAAAGAGGGCGCGAAGAATGCAAGGGATAGCATCGTGATCTCGTGAGCAGCGGACACGTTATTTTTGCGAGGGGAGGTAGGGTCGTCGTGATTTCTAACGACGTGAAAGTGGATCGGTACCGTCGATCGAAGGTGGAGTCCGTGAGGTCTTGCTTTGCTCCTCAGAGCAGCCTATTCGACTTCGAAATCGGAGGAGCGGTAGTCGGAGGCGTGACCGGCTGAATCTGCGGCTCCCAATTGCAATTCGTAGGAGCCTGGAGTGAGTGAGTTCAGGGGAAGTTGCAGACCGAGACGAATTACCAGACTGCCTTTTTCAATGGAAAAATCGGCGTTGGGGACGCCAATGTCCAGTTTCTTTGTCCCGGTCTTGCGATCCCGGACAATCACTCGAATTCCGACGTGAGGAGGATTCGGTGCGGCCAGCAGCGGCTCATAGACCTCGGCGTAGATGGCTGCCGCGTCGGTTGCCTTGAATCGATTGCTGGCGGAAGGAATGATCTCCATTCCCTGGGCTATCAGACGTGTCTTGTCGAGTAGCGGAAAGCCCAATCCCGAGTTGTTCTGTGGAGCCGGGTGAGTCTGGTTGCTTAAAGCGAGTCCGCTCAATGCGAACTGATTTCCGTTATATGGATCGATGACTAGCGGTTTTTCCAGTTTGCCGAAGCTTTCATTGCCGGAGCTGAAAACAACCTTGAATACGTACTTGCCTGGCGATATTTCGAACTGGTTTTCGTAATGGAAGGGAGCCTGGTTAAAGTTGTCGACCTCTTTCTGGTCTGCGAAATCGAAGTTTACGGTATCGCTGAAGCGCGCTGCGATCGCATTGTCGGGCTGGTATGCGATCCCGAGAATGTTCACCTCGGCGTGCATTTTTCCTTTTACTTTTTCAAATTTCAGCGAGCCGGAGGGGATCTCCAGCGCCAAATTTACGCGCGCCGTGTTCGACGAAACATAAAAGAACGGAGCTTCCATGGAGCCTGTGATATTTCCCGCCATATCAGCGGATGCCTGACTCTCCATACGCTTCTCAACCGTGCTGCCAGCGAGCAGGTCGCGCGGACGCACGTTGCAATGTGCGCGCCGCGAGCGCACGATCGTTCCGAGCCGGTCTACCTTTACCTTTAAAGTGTGGCAACTCCCCTGGGGCGATTCGGAAGGAGAGTAACCGAGAACGTAGTACTGGGATTGTTCCTTGCCAATTTTCTCCAGGCCCCCGAGCGTATCGTTGGTATTCGCGATGACGAAGCCGCCGGTGTCGGCGGCGAATTCATCGAGAACTTGCTGGTTCGCGGAGGGGATGAAGGGGGCAGGCGGAACTCCAGGCATAGAACGAGAGCTGCCTTGACCGCGTCCGATTTGTGCCCCAGCCGCCGGTTGGAGAAAGGGATACCCAGGAAGACCGCTGCCCGAATCATGGAAAGCAGCTGGGACAAGATGAGCAGACTGCAGGCTCGGAGAATGGAGCGACGAGCGATCGGGCCGGTAATCGGCGGTCAGGGCTCGCAGGTCGATGGGATAAATCGCAACGTTTGCTTTGTTGCACTCGTTGATAGCCACGACGACTTCCGAAGTCAAATCCTGCGCGAGGTTGGGAGGGAGCGGAAATCCCGCGGTAAACATGACAAGAGTCTTTCGGCCGGGGATGGTGGACAAGCTTCTCGCCAGAGCGACCAAGGCAAACTTTAAAGCGCGTACCAGATCTAATTCCCTCATTGCCATCGACGACGACGGCTGCAGATCGGCGACTGCCTTTTTGAGGCGATCGGCATCGGATGTGAAGTTTTGCGCGACCCGGAGTGAACCGCTGAAATCGACGACCGCCATCTGCCGGTTGGGGGCGGCATTGGCATCAATAAACTTCGCTGCGGTTTGGCGGACTACGGACTGGTTGAGAAAGTCTCTGATTGAATTGTCGAAGAAGAGGACCAAGTACCTCCTCTGGGAGTAGTCCGGAGCTGCAGGATCGTCGCCCATTGAAAAGCTTGTAATCCGCTGTTCTTTGTTGTCCTCCCAGACCCGGAAGTCCTTAGCGGTCAGATCGCGGATGTAATTGCCTTTTCTGTCGGTCACAACCGAATCCACGAGAACGACCCGGACTTCCTCTTTAATAACAGGGAGACCCTTTGCGGAATTGGCTGCCTGACCTGCCTGTAGCGGCTGAGCGGGAGAAGCAGAAGTGGGGCTGGTGGTTGGAGGCGGAGTGGCTTGTTGAGCCCAGACGATTGCATTGAGGGCCGTCAGGCTCCAAGCTAGCGCAAAAGTGGATCCAATCAGAACCAAGGGGTGGCGAAACCCCATAACCGCCTCCAACTCGAGCTTTAATCTTTATCCAGAGCTAGGGAATCTCGACAGCGCTATTTTCCGTGGTCATCGACTGCCCTTCGGCATCGCGCACGATGAGACGCACCCGATAGGTTCCGGGTTTCACGTCAAAACTAGTTTTCACCGTGATGCCGGATCCCAGCTTGCTTTCGAGCGTCTCGTCTTTCCAGCTCATCTGGAAGATTTTTTCTTCTCCCTTGAGGTAATTCCCGTTGCGGTCGAAGAGCGCAGAGACTATGGTGAGATCATTGCGGTTCCGTCCGTCTACCTTGCGAAAGCGAATGTGCTTTACGTCGACCTTGGCCAATACCGAGAGCTTGGCGTCGGTATCGCTCGATTTGTAGAACTGAGTGCGCAGTTCGACGGGAAGGCCGTGGGATTCGTCCTGGGAAAAAACAGCGTCTTCTATTTCCTGTTTAGCCTCTTCCGCGGGATCGTCAAAGTGCTGGGGAGCGTAATAGCCGCGGCGGGCCTGGAGAGTCAGCTTCAGCGGGCTGTTTAACTTGACCTTCAAAGTATGAAAGCTGCCATCCGACTTCAGATTTTGCGGAGTGAAGGCGAGTACGTAAGAAAATTTCGGCGGAGCGGCGACGCGTGTGAATCCCTCGTAGAAGTCGTTGCTGTTGTGGAAGAAAGTGCCGCCGGTACCATCGGCCACCACTGCCAGCACGTCAGCTTCGGCGGTAGCGCTGGCAATATCATAGAGTGCCTTTTGTTCTTGAACCATCACGCCACCGCCAGGCACGGGCGCAATGGTGGCGCGGCCAGTTTGTACCATTGCGCCGGTCGCGTTATTTGATCCTTGCTTGCTGGCGTCGGACGAAGTGCCTGGCACGTAAAGGCCGCGGGCGTCGATGGCGTTGATAATGACTTCGGAATGAAGCGCTTTATCGATGACGTCGACATACTCGTGTTCGAGTTGTGGCGTTTGAAATCCGGGAGAGACGAGCACGATGCTTCTCTGGCCGGGCATCAGGGCGAGGCGGCGGACCAACTCCCTCAAAACATTCAGAGCGAGGCGACTCTCGTGTTCGCCCTCTTCGAGACTTCGCCTGGCGGTGTTCTGGGCCAATTGCTGTGCTGCTCCCATCTGCTCAGCGTCGTTGTCGAATGCGCAATACAAAGCGTCGAGGGTCGCCGTTTGCAGAGCCGGAGCATCATTCTTGTTTGCGATGAGGTCTGCCATGTAGTAATTCACATCGGGACATGGGTTGACCGTCTCGCCGCCGGAGATGGGGCGCGGCCTAAGCGTGAGCAGGGCGTCATGCAATTTAGCGTGATCGTCGGTGAAGTCGAGAACGGTTTGACCGGACGTCGACAAAATCGCGGCGCGATCCGCAGGCTGTAACGAAGCCAGATGACGTTCGGCAGCCTGTCGCACGAGAGCTAAATCGGCGAATTTCAAATGAACATCGTCAAAAAGATAAGCCGCGTAGCGCTGTGGCACGACTGCGGCTTTTGCGGTTTCGCGCGGCTCACTAGTGGGCCCATTTGTGGAGGAAGACTCTTTGGCGGGATTCAGTGCGTTCAGTTCCATCGTGGCGCGACCCCCCGCCTTCTCGATGGAAAACTGGGTGATGGTCTGCGGCTTCCCATTGTCAAACACCTGGAAATCCTGTTGCTGAAGATTGCCTACGGCATGTCCCTGGGAGTCACGGGCCACGACTCGCACCACAACGAGTTTCACGTTCACCTTAAACGTGGTAGGAACGTCGCTGGACGCGATCTCGGGCGAGTTCTTATCGCCAGCCTGGCTGGGGACTTGACTGGGGCCTTGAGCGGCTCCGACCGCGGTGTTCGGGGATGCTGTGCCTGAGGATGCAGCGGGCGATGGAGCTTGCGTTTGCGGCGCAGATTGCGCGTTGACGAATTCGAGCGGAATAAGAAAGTCAGAAAGATGAGGACAAGAACAAGACTGACGGCGTCGACCTGGCGCCGCCGGATTCGGACGCCTCCCTTATCAGGCGTAACCATCACATCTCCGCCGTTAGGCTCTCAACGAGCGACAGCATTGTACCCCAAAACGGCGGAGTCCGTATCCGCTCCAGCTTCAGAAGGACGCCCACTTCAGAAAACGTCATTTTAGAAGACTTGGGTCTTGGTTACTTTGCCGTTCTCGAAGTGGATTACCCAGCGGTGGCCGCTCTTCAGGTAGAACCAGGTCTCACGCAGATTCGTGTCGTCGACATCATCCACCTTTTTCTGATCGGGATCTCCGAAGGCCAGCAGCACCATTTGGTAGGTCATGTTCTCGACCACGGTATGGGCCTCGATGGCCGTGCGAAGTTCCGGGGGCATGTCCTTCTCGGAAAGCCTTTCCTCGATGCGGGTCACATCGAGCATTCTGGACATGAACCTCAGGATGTTTTCGGGAGCGATGTCGGCGTCGGTGAGATCTTTCTGATACTTCAGATTCAGGCGCGAGCCTCCGGCGCGTTTGTAGGACGCGCCTACTTTGTTGGCGTGATTGCTGCCGCGCCGGCCTTCGCCGCCGCCTTCCAAATGGATCTCGATCTTGTCGCTGTCGATCTTGACGTTGGTGATGGTAACCCATTCGTCGCGCTCCACTCCCACTCCTTTTGCCTTGAGCCATTTGGTCATCTCGGCCAGATCGACTCCGCGATCATCGGTGCGTTTGTTTGACAGAGGAAGGAAGTAGACGTCGACGCCATCTTTGTAGGCGGGCAGATCAACCAGAGCTTTTACATCCTTGCCGAGCAGCAACGTGGTCAACTGATCCTGCGCGGCTTTCGACGCGGACGCATGCGCCGCGCCCAGCAACAACAATACGAGGCCGGGCAGCGTGGCCCGGAAAATCCAGGTTTTCGGATTGCGCATGGTCCTCTCCCCTTGCCGCCTCCGGACTCACTGGATCGAAGCTGGCTGGCTGGCAAATGACACGCGAAAGGTTTATATCGTGACACCATTCGCTCAGATGTAAATGGCTCGTGGGTGCCAGTGGCGAATCTACCGGGGCGCATGATGCTCTTTGCGAGAGGCGGTTGTCAAATAAGGTATTAGTTTTTCTTCTGCGGTGAGTTCAGGTATTGGTCGAGGGAGAGTTCGAAGTACATCAGTTCGGTGCCTTTGGCATCGTTGACGCCAGTCACGTCGATGTGGGCTCCGGCGAGGGGAGCGGAGATGTCTTCGGCATCGAAGAAAAAGAATCCAGATTGCGTGTTGTGGGGCTCGATGGCTTTGGCGGCGAATTGCGAGGATTCGATTTCGTTCCGTTCTTTTTCGCTGATGGTGCCTTTCACCTTTTTTTGCGGGATGGGAAACGGCAGGGGGGCGTTGGTGTTGGTGCGTGGATTATTGATGCGGCGGTAAATGTCTTCGGGCGAAACCGGCGTAAGCTTGTCACGGTTGGCCGTAACGAGAGTCACCTGCAGGTTGGCGATGGAGATGGGCTGGTTGCCGTCGTTGGTTACGATGAAGAAGATGGGCAGGAATCCATGCTCGTGAAAGTTTACGGAGAATATTTTCGCTTTGTCGGGAGTGTCGTAGGGATCGGCGGCGATGGCGACTTTCTCGTCGGTGTGGTCGTCGTGTGCGGGATAGGTATTGGCGGGGCGGGCTGAGGGTCTTACGAAATCTTTGGCGGCGAGGCAAAGGGCGAAGAGGGCGATTGCGTATAGAACGGCCGCGGCACGGGGAATGACTGGCTGCATATTTCCGATTATAGAGGCAAACCGCGGTCGCCTTGCGCTGGCCAGAACTTGGGCAGCTTTCCAGAATCTTTGACCACTAAGGACACGAAGGTACACGAAGGTTTTAGAATGGCTGAACTTGATCTCTTCTCTCTATAGCTTTTTCTACAGCGTTGCGCTGGCCGTGGGGATGTTGGCGAGCCTGCCTTACTGGCTTTTCCAGATGGCGCGCCACGGCAAATATCGCAAAGGCCTGGCGGAGAGGCTGGGGCGGGTGCCTGCGCGGCTTCGGTTGCCGGAGAGAGAAGAGACAGTCATCTGGGTGCACGCGGTGTCCGTGGGTGAGGTGCTGGCGGTTGCGGGCTTGGTAGAGGAACTGCGGCGCCGTTTCCCGCGGGATAGGATTTTTATTTCCACGACCACCGACACGGGGCAGACACTGGCCCGCCAACGCTTTGGCGAGGCGAATGTTTTTTATTTCCCCATGGATTTCGCGTTCGCCATCCGCGCTTACCTGCGGGCGCTGCGGCCGAGGTTGGTGGTGATTGCGGAGACCGAGTTCTGGCCTAACTTCATGCGGCTGGCGCATGCCAGCAGGGCGCGGATTGCAGTCGTGAATGCGCGCATCTCGGACCGATCGTGGCCGAACTACCGGCGTTTCCGGGGATTGCTGCGACGAGTGCTGGCCAACGTGGATCTGTTTGCGGCGCAGACGCCTGAGGATGCGGCGCGGCTGCAGGATATTGGCGCGAGTCCGGAACGGGTGCGAGTTAGCGGAAATCTGAAGTTCGACATTCCGGCGCCGATTCCACCTGCGATTGTGGAGAGCTTGCGGAAGTCGATCGCCGCGGGCGCGGCCGGCCCGGTGCTGGTTTGCGGCAGCACCGTGGATGGAGAAGAGCCGTTGCTGCTGAAGGCGTTTGAGAACTTGCTGGCGCAATATCCGAGGACGGTAATGATTCTTGCGCCGCGGCGTCCCGAGCGCTTTGCCGCCGTGGCCGCACTGCTCGAGCACATGTCGATTCGGTTCTGCCGGCGATCTGATTGGAATGGCGAAACTTTGGCGGGGGGCGTTTTTCTGCTGGATACAATTGGAGAGTTAGCTGCGCTGTATGCGGTCGCTGACGTTGCATTTGTGGGTGGAAGCCTGGTGCCACACGGCGGCCATAACATCATTGAGCCGGGGCAGCATGGTGTGGCGACCGTGGTGGGGAATCACACCGAGAATTTTCGTGACATTGTGAACTTGTTTCAGAGCCGCGACGCGGCGCGGATTGTAGGTCCGGCGGAGTTGCCGCTGGTGTTGCTGGAGTTGCTGGCCGACGATGCGGAACGAATCGCGCTGGGACGCCGCGCCGCCGAAACCATGCGGTCGCAGATTGGAGCGACGGAGCGAACAGCCGGCGCACTGGAGGAGTTGCTGGCGCGGCCATGAACCTGAATCCCTTGTCAGGCATCTACGGCGCTGTGGCTGGGACGCGCACCGCGCTTTATGACCGGGGATGGTTGCGCCCGCGGGCGCTGCAAGGGCCCGTGATCAGCGTGGGAAATATTTCTACAGGAGGCTCGGGGAAAACTCCGTTCGTAATTCTGTTGGGCGAGTTGCTGAAGGCACGCGGAATCCGCTTCGACGTGCTTTCGCGCGGCTATGGACGGGCGACTCGCGGAGTGCTGCTGGTCGATCCCGGCGGTCTGCCGCGAGATTTTGGCGATGAGCCTCTGCTGATTGCACGACGATTGCAGGCGCCGGTGGTGGTCGGGGAAGATCGTTATGGGGCGGGGCGGTTCGCGGAGTCGCGATTCGGGGCGCAGATTCATTTGCTGGATGATGGTTTTCAACATCGCAGGCTAGCTCGCGATCTCGACATTGTGCTAGTAACTCCGGAGGACGCGCGCGATCGTTTGCTTCCAGCGGGACGACTGCGGGAGCCTCTGCGTTCTTTGCGGCGAGCGGATGCAGTGGTGCTGACCAGCGGGGCTTTGCCGGAATCGTTTCCGCTGAATGGCAAGACAGTCTGGCGGGTGCGGCGTGGGATTGTTACGTGCGACGTTCCAGCCCGGCCGGTTGCGTTCTGCGGCATTGCCCGGCCGCAGAATTTTCTGTTGCAGCTGCGGGCGGCTGGTATTGATCCCGCCGCGGAGGCGCTTTACCGCGATCATCACGCCTATACGGAAAGAGATGTTCGCGACTTGCTGCAGCTTCAGCAGCGCAGCGAGGCTGGCGGCTTCGTCACTACGGAGAAAGATGCGGTGAACCTGGGAGGCTATTTGGCTGCGCTGACTCCGCTGGCGGTGGTCCCGGTAAAGATGGAGTTGGCTGATGCGGCTAACGCTGTGGATACCATGCTGCGCATGATCGATGAGCGGCGAGGGCGCTCGTGAGAAAATGCTGACGGCACTGATAGGGAAGCGAGCCGAAACGCGCGATTATTGCGTCGCACAAAACGCGACGCTTCGCGCGGCTCGCCCAGATCCTTCAGTGCGCAAAGAACGCTTGTTCAGGATGACAGGGCGTTTTATCGAATGACTAAGCATTTGAAGGAAGCCGAGCGGCTGCGGAAGATTATCGAGGCGTTTCCCAAGGTCACCATTACGGTGCTGGGGGATCTGGTGGCCGACGAATTCGTGTTCGGAGAGATCTCGCGAGTGTCGCGCGAGGCTCCGGTGCTGATCCTGAAGCATCGCGAGCGGACCGTGGTGCCCGGCGGCGGGGCCAATGCAGTCAACAATCTCGCGGACCTGGGAGTGAACGTACTGCCGGTCGGCGCCATTGGTGACGATGAACCGGGACGGCTGCTGCTGAAGTTCTTTCGTCACAAACACATTGCGGTCAGCGGAGTACTGAAGGATAAGACGTACACGACGGTCACAAAGACGCGCATTCTCGCGGGCATGACGCACAATTCGCGGCAGCAGGTGGTGCGCGTGGATCGTGAGCCGGAGCACCCTCCGAACCAGCATCTGACGCGCGAGTTATTTCTGGCGGCGCGAGAATATTTGCGCGCTTCGGACGCGCTGCTGGTTTCCGACTACGGATATGGATCCGCGAGTCCGGCCATCGTGAATGCGTTGCGGCAAGCGGGACGGCGAAGAGTTGTGATGGTGCCGTTGATCCTCGATTCGCGGTACCGGCTGCTGGAATATTCCGGCGTCACGGCAGCGACTCCGAACGAGCCCGAAGTGGAAGCTGCGCTGGGCGTTCGTATTGGTCAGGACTGGGAGAAGCTGACCCAGGCCGGCAAACAAGTGATGGAACGGATGAAGCTGCAGTCGCTGCTGATTACGCGGGGCCGCGACGGCATGGTTGCCTTCGATCAGGGGCACGCGCCGGTTGACATCCCGATTTTTGGTTCTGACGAAGTTGCCGATGTAACCGGCGCGGGCGATACCGTGATTGCGGCGTTCAGCGCGGCGCTGGCGGCTGGGGCCAGCACCGAGGAAGCGGCGCAGTTGGCCAACTACGCAGGCGGAATTGTCGTCATGAAGCGCGGCACGGCTACGGTTTCTCGCGAGGAACTATTGCGCGCGATTGAGCTGATTCCGCCGGAGACGAGGGCGCACTAGAAATGGCATCCTAAGGACCTTCAACCACAGGGGACACGGGGGATCACGGGGTAAGGCCCTTTCTGATAAGAGTTATGAGCGAAGGAAAGATCCTGGGTCGCCGCGAGTTGCGTCAGCAGGTTGAGCAGTGGCGGCGCGCCGGGGATCGCATTATTTTGGGCAACGGCAACTTTGATCTGCTGCATGTGGGCCACGTGCGCTATCTGCGCGGCGCGAAAGAGTTGGGCGGCAAACTTGTTGTGGCCGTTAATTCGGATGAATCGGTACGCGCGCTCAAGGGCGAAGGTCGGCCGGTAATGCCGGCCGAGGAGCGCGCCGAAATTGTTGCGGCGCTAGCTGACGTGGACGCGGTTGTGATTTTTTCGGAACTCGATGTCCGCGCGCTGATTCGCGAGATTCGTCCGGATATCCAGGCCAAGGGAACGGATTACACGGAGGAGTCCGTTCCTGAGCGCGATGCAGTTGCCGAATATGGCGGCCGCGTCGCGATCGTGGGCGACCCGAAGCATCATTCCACGAGCGAAATCATTCGCTCACGCCTCAGGCTGAGGCGGCCGTGAGTTTCGAGTCCGCGAGCCTCGATATTGCTTCCGAGAGAAAAATCGAGCGACTGCTGATTGTGCGGCTCAGCGCGATGGGAGACGTGATCCACACGCTGCCCGCGGTTCACGTGCTGCGGGAGGCATTTCCGCAGGCGCACATTGGCTGGCTGATTGAAGAGCGCTGGGCCGAACTGCTGTGCGCGCCGGAATATCCGCGGCGGGGGCGCCGGTCGGCGCTGCGGCCGCTGGTGGATGAAGTTCATGCCGTTAACCTGAAGTCGTGGGGGAAATCTCCATTCTCGATTTCGACGCTGCAACGCGCCGCGACGATTTGGAACGATGTGCGGGACGCGGGCTACGACGCTGCAATAGACCTGCAGGGGGCGATGCGGTCGGCCCTGCTGGCGCGGTGGTCGGGCGCACGGGTGGTGTATGGCGCAGCGGAGCCGCGGGAATCTCCCGCCAGCCTGTGGTATACGCGGAAAGTAGTTGCGCGCGGCAGGCATGTTATCGAACAGAATCTTTCGGTGGCTCGGGCGCTGGTTGAGTTTCCAAGACAAACTTCGCCGGATGTTTCTTGCGATCTTCCTCACGATCCTCTGGCTGAGGCGCGGATTGAGCAGCGGCTTGGGGAACGCGGCATCGGCGATTTTGTGATTCTGAATCCGGGCGCGGGCTGGGGCGCGAAGCGATGGCCGGCGGAACGCTATGGCGAAGTTGCGCGTAACCTCGCGGATCAGGGTGTCGGTTCGATTCTTAATTGTGGTCCGGGCGAGGAGGAACTGGTGCGTGCCGCGGAGGCTGCCAGCGGAGGGATGACCCGGGCGATGAGTTGCACGATTACGGAACTGATCGCGTTGACGCGGCGTGCGCGGCTCTTTATTGGCGGCGATACGGGGCCGCTGCATCTGGCGGCGGCGTTGCGGGTTCCGGTGGTGGCGATCTATGGACCTACAGATCCGGCCCGCAACGG
The DNA here is from genome assembly GCA_963850805.1 of uncultured Acidobacteriaceae bacterium. GTDB lineage: Bacteria > Acidobacteriota > Terriglobia > Terriglobales > Acidobacteriaceae > Sulfotelmatobacter. Next base: position 39,210 of record CAWKNF010000018.1, read on the forward strand.
ACCATATGGGACGCGGAACATCGTGCTGCGGAGTGTGGAGAGCGTTACTTCGCATGCGCGGCGGGCCGCCGCAGATGTTGGGATGTTGACGATTGGGAGTGATGTTGTGTTGGCTGCGGCGAGTAGGTTACTGGACAGCTCTTCGCAATGACAGCGCAGCGGGCGAGGACGTCCGCTGGACAGCCGGCGGGACGCCGGCGCTACGTAGATTAAACTGATGGCTGAGTGGTCACAAATCGCGCGGCGGGTTCGCGTGCCGCTGGGATTTCTTTTCGCTGTGTATTATTTCTGGCTGGCGCGGCCTTCGTGGCGTTCGATTGCGCTGGGCGCGATTGTGGTGGTACCGGGGCTTTTGATTCGCGCACTGGCTTCGGGACATGTGCGCAAGAATGAGGCGTTGGCGACTTCAGGTCCTTATGCTTACACGCGCAACCCGCTTTACTTGGGATCGCTGCTTATGGGGCTGGGATTCTGCGTTGCCGCGCGCAGTTGGTGGGTGGGCGTGGCGCTGGTTGTTATGTTCTTCGCCATTTATCTTCCTGTGATTGGCAATGAAGAAAACTTCCTGAGGGTGAAATTCCCTGAGTTCGACGAGTATGCGCGACGGGTGCCGAGGATGTTGCCGCGGCTCACTCCGCATTCAAGCAACGAGAAAGAAGCTCCGGCCCGATTTTCTTGGGATTTGTATTGGAAGCATCGCGAGTACAATGCGCTGCTGGGGACGGTGGGTATGATGGCGGCGTTAATTGTGAAGATGACGCTCCTACATTCCTGACGAACTTCTTCTGCCTTTTCCTGCAGACCTGTGCTCAAACGTTGACGGCGCTGAGCGGTGGGGAAAACGCCTCGCAAGGCCGCTGGTAGCGCCAGCGGGCGAGGGGTCCTTCGCTTCGCTCAGGATGACAGCGTTAGGGAACTTATTTCTGCGCTACCAATTGCCTGGCGCGGGTTAGTTCGGGCCTGGTGGAGTTTGATCCGTCGCAGATCTTCAGCAGCAGCGCGTAGTACTCCGTGGCGTCGGTTTGTTTGCCGGCGGCTTCGGCGGCGCGGGCTGCGCCGTAGATGCCGTCGAAGCGGTTGGGATGCAGTTTCAGGTCGGTCTGATATTCGGCGAGCGCCTGCTGCGGGCGCTTGGCTTCGAGCAGGATGTCGGCGATCATTTCGCGGGCTGGGATGCCTTCCGGTTCGTCGCCCAGCGAATCTTCCTTATCAGCGATGGTACGCAGCGCCTCGACGGCATCGTCGTCTTTGCCTACGGCGAAGGCCAGCCAGGCCTGGGCTTCTTTGCGATCGTCTTCTACTGCGTCGGCGAATTCTGATTTTTCGGCAGCCAGTTTCTTGTGAAGATTCTCAATTGCGGAAATATCTTCGCGCACGTCGTCAGGCTTGCGGAGATGTGCCGAGCCGATTGCACGGGCCCAGTAAATCACCGACTCTTCCGCCGTGCCCGCAACCGCAGATGGAGGCAGAGCCGCTGCGCTTGACCAGTCGCGCATCTCGATCGGGTACAGCGCGGTCAGGTGCGCAAGGGCTGCGGCGTGCGGGTCGTATCCCTTGCCATACATATCGTCTTTCTTGTTGGGCATGGCTCGGATTTCTTCGATCAACGCCTTGGCGTCGGCGTCGCGTCCACTTTGCATGTAGGCGTAGAAAAGAAAATCCATGGCGTGGAACTGGTGGCCTTCGCCGCCCATGTGCATGGCGGCGGTTTTGCGCGTGGCGGCGATAGAGGCGAGGTTTGAGTTGATGTCGTCCTGCCAGAGGCCGACGCGGGCGAAGATGTGCGAAGGCATGTGCAAAGCGTGCGGAGAGGCGGGCGCAATCTGCGCATAACGACGGGCGGCGGGCAGGCCGAGTTGCGCCAGTTGCGGCTTGTCGTAGCTGTGGATCAGATAGTGGGCCACGCCGGGATGGTCGGGCTCGACGGCGAAGAGTTTTTCCAGAATCGCTGCGGCTTGTTTGCGATTGGCGAAGGTTGCGTCGTCGTGCGGTTCGGAGGCGAGCAGAGAGAGCGCATAGAAGACCGCGGCCTCGTGATCGTCGGAATAGGTCTCGTAGACCTTTTTCATCGCGTCGGAATAAGCCTTGGCGCGGGCATCGTGTTTCAGTTTCTTCGAATCGCTGTAAAAGGCTGCGATGGCCGCGATGTAGGCCTTCTCACGCGGAGTGGCCGGGCCGTCGGTGGTTTTTGCCTGGTGCACTTCGTCCTGTCCGCGCTGGATTACCCCGGGATCCGGATTGTTCCAGAGCTGATGCCACAGGCTCATGGCCGCGCCCCAATGAGCCATGGCGCAGTGAGGATCGTTTGCGGCGATCTGCTGGAATTGTTTTTGCGCCTCTTCGTACCAGAAGGAGTGGAGCAGAGCCACTCCGCGCTCGAACGGCTTCTGCACATCAGGCGCGCAGGAAACCGGGAAGCTGACCGTCCCTAGCTGGGAGGGTGTGAGGTCCTCGTGGTGTTGGTGGTTTTTGTCATCGTCGGCGACGGCAGTGTCGGCGACGGTGGTAAAGGCGCAGAGGGAGGCAAAGAGCAGCAGGCACGCGATACGCTTCATAGGAACCCCACGAGAAGCGAGTCTAGTTGAGCGGGAAGTTCATGGTCAAACTTGCGGGGCTAAAACCCGCTGATTCTTGCACCTTTTGGCGCAGGCCTGGACGGCCCGCTCCACCCGGCGGCTCGCTGCGCTCGACTGGACCCCTCGGCTTCGCCTCGAGAGCCTGTCCCGAGCGGACCATCGCTGTGTACGCTGGCGTACCGAGCGAACTTCTGGTACACTTCGGCGGAATTGGGTCTGGGCCGCGTCAGGGGGCGCTTGGTGTGACTTCCAGTCATCTGGAAGAACAGCGGGGGACGCCGGATACAGGCGGATAAATCAACTCACCCACGCAGGGGTAGCCATGGCTGTGCACCCTGGGCCAGAGAAGCGTCGCGCTGCTGAAGTAAAGCCCGCCGAGCTTGAACCCATCCGGCGGGCCCTCCACGAAAACGAAGACTGGTATCAGGATCTGGTCGAGCATAGCCATGATCTGCTGTGCATTCACGATCTTGAAGGCCGTCTGCTCTCGGTGAATCCCGCGCCAGCGCGGCTGCTCGGATATAGCGTGGAAGAAATTCTGCGGATTCCCATGCGGGAGTTGATTGCTCCGGAGTTCCGCGACCAGTTCGATGCCTATCTGGAACAGATCGAGCGCGTGGGCGAGGCTCGTGGGTTGCTGGCTGTAATGACTCGGTCGGGCGAACGCCGTATCTGGGCATATCACAACACTTTGCGAACCGAAGGCGTGGCGTCGCCGATTGTCCGGGGTATGGCCCACGATGTTACCGAGCAGAGAGAAACGGGGAAACAGCTGCTCGAAGTGAGCGAGCGTTTGCTTTCCAGAGTGCGCGAAAACGAGCGCACCATCGGGGAGATGAAACTCTTCCGAACCCTGGTGGACCAATGCAACGATGCCATCGAAGTGGTGGATCCGGAAACGCTTCGCTTTCTCGATGCCAATGAAACAGCCTGTTCGGCGCTCGGTTACAGCCGCGAGGAACTTCTTTCTTTGCGAGTTTTCGATATTAATGCGGCGGTTACCGAGGCTTCGGCAACGAAGATTATCGAGGAGTTGCGCAGATCGGGACCCTTCTTGATGGAGAGCGTCCACCGGCGAAAGGATGGGTCGACTTTCCCCGTGGAAGTCAGCCTGAGACGGGTCCAGTTGGAGCGAGATTATGTAGTTGCCGTCGCCCGTGACCTCACGGAGCACAAGCGTGCGGAAGAGGCATTGAGAAAGTCAGAGGATAAGTTCTCGAAGGCATTCCGGCAAAGCCCCATGCTATTCACGCTATCGAGCATCCGAGACCATCGTTACATCGACGTTAACGAAACCTTTGAACGTCTGACCGGCTGGCGCCGCGACGAGGTGATCGGACGCACCGCGCTCGACCTTGGGCTGTGGACCCGGGACGAGGGGGTGGATCTAGCAAAGCTGCTGCTATCCGAAGGCAGCGTCCGTAACGTCGAAGCCCGTTTTCGCATGCGAGACGGCAGCGTCCGCATCGGCTTATCAACAGCGGAAGCGATCGAACTGAATGGTGAACCATGCATGCTGGCGGTGACTGCGGACATTACCGAGCGCAAGCTTGCGGAGGAGGCCCTCCGAACTAGCGAGGGGCGCCAGCACACGATCGCAACGCAATTGGAGGCAGAACGTGCCCGCCTGATCGAGGCTCAAGCCGTGGCAAAAGTAGGCAGTTGGGAGGCCGAGTTGCCAAGCCTTGAGATTACATGGTCCGAGCAGACACACCGAATTTTTGAGACTGATCCCTCCCATTTTCACCCTCGGCGTCCGGACTTTGTGGAATTTATCCATCCGGAGGATCGCGCGAAAGTGGATGCAGCCTTTCAGGCTTCGCTCGACAAGCGTGCACCGTCCAACGTTGAATATCGGATTGTCATGGCAGACGGCCGTGTCAAAGTCCTGGAGGAACAATGGAAGGTTTTTCACGATGAACAAAGACGGCCAATTCGCCTGGTGGGTACCTGCCGCGACGTCACCGAGCAAAAGCGTTCGGAGGAAGCACTGCGAGATGCCAAGGAGTTTTCCGAGAACCTGATCCGGACTGCCAACGTGATCGTCCTCGGTCTGGACACCGGGGGAAACGTCAAGCTGCTTAATGAAGCGGCGGAAGAAATCACTGGATACACATTCGAGGAGCTAAGGGGCAAGAATTGGTCGATCCTGGTGCCGAGAGATCGATTCCCTCATGTGTGGGGGGAGTTTGACCGGCTTATGGATGGGACGGCAGGCCCGACCTTTGAGAATCCAATTATCACCAAGACGGGTGAGGAGCGCTACATCGCGTGGCGGAACAGCGTAGTAAAAGTTAACGACAGGGTCGTTGCCACAATCTCGTTTGGAAACGATATTACAGAGCGCAGGCGGGCTGAGGAAGCGCTGCGCCGCAGCGAAGAAAACTACCGCAATTTTGTCTCGCAAAGCTCAGAGGGCATCTTCCGCGAGGAAATGGACGCGCCGGTTTCCATCGACCTTCCGGAGAACGAGTTGATTCATCACATCCTCCACGACTCTTATATGGCGGAATGCAACGATGCCCTGGCCAGGATGTACGGCCTGGCCTCGGGTCAGGAGTTCGTCGGCAAGCGTCTAACAGAGATGATGCCGCCGGAAGATCCACGCAACATCGAAATGACCCGGGACTACATCCGCTCGGGTTTTCGTGTGCTGGAACGCGAGTCGCACGAAGTTGATATTCACGGCAATCCCAAGGTCTTCCTCAACAGCATGATCGGCACAGTGGAGAACGGCATGCTGGTGCGCACCTGGGGCATCCAGCGGGATATCACCGAGAAAGTGAAGTCGGAGGAGTATCAGCGGAAGGCGGAGGAATCCCTGCGCCAGAATGTTGTCCGGCTGCAGGAAGTCACGGAAGAACTTCGGCTGGCCAAGGAGAAGCTGGCGGAAGAGAAGCTTTATCTTGAAGAAGCTATCGACAGCGAACTGGGGTTTGGGGAAATTATTGGGAGCAGCCGTGCCTTGAAAGACGTGATGGCGAAGGTAGCCAAGGTCGCACCCAGCGACGCAACGGTGCTGCTGTTGGGCGAAACCGGCACGGGCAAGGAGCTGGTGGCGCGCGCCCTGCACCGCATGAGCCGGCGGGAGCGCCATAGTTTCATCAAGCTGAACTGCGCAGCTATCCCCTCCGGCCTGCTGGAAAGCGAATTGTTTGGCCACGAGAAAGGAGCCTTCACGGGCGCGGTTGCGAGGAAACTCGGGCGCCTGGAGCTGGCCGACGGGGGCACGCTTTTTCTGGATGAAATCGGAGAGATTCCGTTGAGCCTGCAGCCCAAGCTGCTGCGCGTGTTGCAGGACCTCGAGTTCGAACGCCTGGGAGGCACCCAGACCTTGAAAGTCAATTTCCGGCTGCTGGCGGCGACCAACCGCGATCTGCTGAAGAGTGTAAAGGCGCACGAGTTTCGCAGCGACTTGTATTACCGCCTGAATGTGTTTCCGATCTACATACCGGCGCTGCGGGAGCGGCGGGAGGACATCCGGCCCCTGGTCGAGCACTTCGTCCGCAAGTTCGCTGCTCAGATGAAGAAATCCATCACCAGCATTCCGGCAAAGACCATGGAAACTTTGGTGCGGTGGGACTGGCCGGGCAACATCCGGGAACTGGAGAACTTCATGGAGCGCTCAGTTATTCTGACTCCGGGCTCGGTTCTGCAGTCGCCGCTCTCCGAATTGGAAAAGGCCGCTGACGAGGGCAGTGGCGGCAAGAATGCCAATCTCCACGACAAAGAGCGCGAACGCATTCTTCGCGCTCTCCGGGATTGCCGCGGCCAGCTCGGAGGACCCGACGGCGCAGCCGCGCGGCTGGGCATGAAACGCACCACTCTGCAGTCCAGGCTCGACCATCTCGGCATCAAGCCGGGAGGATTTCGGGGGTGAGTTCCGGAGTCCTGGGAACGGATGGGGACCTGCGATAAGGTATTCTTTCCTGATGACACCACGATTTAGACGAATCATGGAAGCCGCGTTCTGGTTTGTCGTGGGCTTTGTGGCTCACATGCTGCTGCTTCACTTCCACCACCATCTGGGCTAAGCGGGTGTGCACGCCTCAGGGGGCTGAAGCCGCCTGTGTCTGGCGATTTCTGACGCAGGCCTTGAAGGCCTACTCCACCCTCTCCCTAAAAGGAGAAAGCCCCTCGCTTGCGCAAGGGGCTTTCTCTGGGGGAGGGACTTGGGCGAGGCGCCCTTGGGTCCCAAACGGGTTGGTTACGACTACTTCGACTGCTGCTGGTCTGGAGCCGGAGAATTGCTGGAGAGTTGCTCCAGATCGTTCTTCAGCAGGCTGATTTCCACGCGGCCGCCGCTGATGTGCTTGGTCTTCGCATCCGCGTCCGTTCCCGCGACCGGGGCGTTGCCCATGCCAACGAGGTAAATGCGGTAGACGGGAATCTCGTGGTTTAGCACCATGTAGCGCACCACGGACTCGGCCATCTTCTGCGAGTTCTGGATTGCGATCTGGCCCTTGCCGGAAGAGAAGCCCTGCACTTCGATGATGTAGCCGCGCTGGCCTTTCACGCCATTCGCCATCTCATCGAGAGCGTCCTTGGCATTCTTGCTCAACACGGTCTGGCCGGGTTTGAAGCGAATTTCGGTCTGATTCGACGCCTTGTACTGGTCGATGTTGCCGACTACCGTCTCGACGGTCTGGATGCGGGTAGTAGCTTGCTGAGCGCTCTGCTGCGCCATGGTCGCCTTGTTGCCGGCCTCGATGGCGTGCTGATCGGCCTCGTTGGCTTTGTTCGAAGCCAGCTGAATGCCAGCCTGGGCGCGCGCGTCGGTGTCTTTGATGTTCTTGCTGTTGGCCGCGGTCAGATCGTCCAACTCATTCACGCGATCGCGGATGGGATCGGTCTGACGCTTCACATAGTTCTTGCGGGCAAATGGATTCACACGGCCCCAGAAACCTTCCCGGCTGGGTGGTTGCAGAGGCTGTTTGCCGGTAGCGGTGTCGGTCGAAGCTGGCTGCGTCGCGGCCGGTGTGTTGGACTGATTCTGAGATGAAGGCGAAGTCTGAGCCAGGGCCGGAAATGCGAGCACTGCGGCCAGGGGCAAAGTAACCAGAATACGGCGGTTCATAATAAAGTTCCTCCGAGTTTGGGGGAGCGTTTGGTGGCTCCACTCCAGCACGCCGAAACGGGCGTGTTGCGTGATTTTTGATTGCGTCCCCTAAAACTACAGACCTTGAGGCAAGCGGTTGCCGCTTTGCCGGCATGCGCTGACGCGACGCACACCTGAACATATCAAACTTCAGACGCCGCAAAACCCTGCTTGCGCCTACCCTCTGTTATACAGGTCGGATGCCAAACCGGGCCCAGAAATTGACCGGCTAAGTGCCTGATATATAACGACATTGTACCCCTGCCGCGGCCGTGAGGATAGCCCGAGGGGTCTCCGGCAGGGTAATTTTGGGAAACCTGATATAAAAACTGCGTGGATCGGGGAGTCCGGGGAGGGGCAACGTTGCGATTAAAAAGTCGGGCAAACGCTTGCGAGCTTGGAGGATCATCGTGGGAGGGGTCCTCTGGAGTCCTGAGGAGACACCTTCGGCAGCGCGTTGTGGTGCTGGCAGTGGCGGTGCTGTTGAGTGTCGCTGGTCAAGCTTCCGCCGACAATGTTTCGGGCGATCATGTTTCGAGCGATCATGTTTCGCGCGAATCGTCTTCCGTCGAGTCTTCTTCCGTCCAGCCTGCGACCGTGCCGGGAGAACCGTCGCCGGCGATGGCCTCTTCGCGCATTCCCGCGGAGCACTTGCAGCAGTATTCCGATCTCGCTCTGGCATGGATGCAGGAGTACCTGCGCATCGACACCACCAACCCTCCCGGGCATGAGATGCGTGCGGTTGCTTTTTACAAGAAGATTCTCGATCAGGAAGGCATTGAAAATCGCGCATTCGAGTACACCCCAGGACGCGGCGACTTCTGGGCGCGCCTGCCCCATACCACGGCGCAAACCAAACGGCCGGTCATCCTGCTCAACCACATGGATGTGGTCACCAGCGACGCTGCGTACTGGAAAGTTCCGCCTTTCAGCGGCGAGATTAAAGACGGCTGGCTGTGGGGCCGAGGCGCGCAGGACATGAAAAACGAAGGCATGGCGCAACTGGTGGTGATGGTCATGCTAAAGCGCGAGAAGGTGGAGCTTGATCGCGACGTAATTTTCCTGGCCGTGGCCGACGAAGAAGTTGACGGCAGCGGCACCGACTGGTTCATCGCTCATCAGCGCCAAATGCTCGGGAATGCGGAGTTTCTGATTAACGAAGGCGGTGAAAACCTGCTGGAAAACGGCAGGGTGAAGTATGTGGGGGTGGATGTGGGCGAGAAGACAACGTTCTGGTTGCACGTTGTGGCGCATGGGCGGCCGGGACATGGATCGCGTCCCATTGCAGATTCGGCGCCGAATCGCCTGGTGCGCGCACTGAACCGCATCCTGGCCTACCGCACGCCACTAAGGGTGCTGCCGGTGGTCGAGGAGTTCCTGCGTGAGATGGCGCCCTACGAACCGCCGGAGCAGGCGCGGGAATATCGCAACATCCGCAAAGCGCTGAAGGACGAGAAATTTCAGGAGGATGTGGAGAAGGACGAGTCGCTGAACTTTTTGCTGCGCGATACCATTTCGCTGACCATGATGGGCGGTTCGGAGCAGACCAACGTGATCCCGACGCAAGCCTGGGCGAACCTGGATGTGCGCATTCTGCCGGGAGGAAATCCCAAGACTCTGCTCGAGCAGATCCGGCGGGTCGTAGATGATCCGAACGTGACGGTCGAACCGGTGAATGCCGAGTTCCGCCAGGCCAACTACTCACCCACGAATACAGCGCTGTACGATGCCATCCGTAGAGTCTCGGGAAAGTATTTTCCGGGCGCTCCCGTGGTGCCGCACATCACCAGCGGCTACACCGAGAACCAGCGCTACCGTCCGCTGGACATCGACGCTTATGGTTTCTGTCCTTATACGGCCACTGAAGAAGAAGGCAACACCGAGCATGGGAACGACGAACGGATTCGCGTAGAGGAAGTGCGGCGCGGGCCGAGGATTTTGTTTGATGTGGTGGCGGCCGTGGCGGCGAAGTAGAGTTTTCGCTTCCGAACTCAACTTCCACAGCCCTTAACCGCTAAGGTCGCAAAGAAGAGCGCTGAGCAATCGGGCTCTTCTGCTTTTCTTTGCGTACTTCGCGAGGCCTTTGCGTACTTTGCGGTTAAGAGCTTTCGAAGTTGCTATCTCCGCCGCAGTGCTTTTCGTACTGTTCGATGATGAAATGATCTGTCATGCCCGCGATGTAATCGCAAACCACGCGCGGCAGGGATTCCCGCTCAGCTTTCTCCTGGTAATAGTGAGGCAAGGCTGACGGGTTCTCCATCCAGAAGGCAAACAATTCTGTGACAATGCGCTCGGCATCGTCTTTTTCCCCTGCCAGCGACGGGCTGTAGTACAGATTCTCGTAGAGGAAGTCTTTGATCTGCTTGCGTTCTGTTTCCACCTCGGGGCTGAACGCGGCTATCCGCTCCGGGTGAGTACGCACATTGGCCAGGGTCTTGATCCCGGCCCGCTTCAGCCGCGACTGCGTGTTGGTGATTAGATCTCCAGCCAGCCGATTAAACACGCCTTTCAGTGCTTCATTGAATTTCAGCTTGTCGGGAGCATTGGGATAGATCTGCTCGACCTCTCGGAAGAAACGCTCGAACCCTGGCAAGCCGGCGCTGATCTGCTCGAGCGTCAGCAGACGGGCTTCGTAGCCGTCGTCCAGGTCGGCGGTGTTGTAGCCGATTTCATCCGTCAAATCGATAAGCTGGGCTTCGAGCGGAGGCCGCTGGTCGAGAAGGTACTCCGCCAGTTCGGGATGCTTCGCCGCATCGTACTCGCGCGAGTGCTTGATGATGCCCTCGCGCACCTCGAACGTCAGGTTCAGGCCGCGAAAGGCGGCGTAACGCTGCTCGAAGTCTTCCACAATGCGCAAGGCGTGCAGGTTGTGGTCGAAGAACAGGCCGTGAGCGCGCATGGCGGCATCCAGGGCCTTTTCGCCGGCGTGGCCGAAGGGAGGATGGCCGAGATCATGCACCAGAGCGAGCGCCTCGGCCAGATCGACGTTGAGCGCAAGCGCTCCTGCGATGGTGCGTGTGATCTGCGCCACCTCGATGGTGTGAGTGAGCCGGTTGCGGAAATGGTCGGAATAGCGGCGGGTAAAAACCTGGGTCTTGTCTTCGAGTCGGCGAAAGGCGCGGGCATGAATGACGCGATCGCGGTCGCGCTGGAAGTCGTTGCGGTAGGGATGCGGCGGTTCAGGAAAGCGGCGTCCGCGGGAATGTTCCACCTGCACGGCGTAGCCGGCCAGCATGGGAAGAGTCTAGCATTGTTGATTGCGGATTGTTGATTGCTGATTGAAAACCCTTACGCCGCAAGGCCGTTCTGTCAACGATCAACCTATCAACAATCCCGCAGGTTGAGGCGCATCTCGTTGCTCGGCTCGAATCCCATCGACTCGTAGAGATGGCGACCGTCCCGACTGGCGTGTAGATTGACTCGGGCGAGGCCTTCGCACCTGGACCAGTCGACCATGGTCTGCATGAGTTTTCGGGCAATGCCGCGGCGGCGATACTCCGGATATGTGTAAACGTTGAGAATCGTTGCGCGGCGGCATTCCAGATCGTAGGGATGAGCGGGCCACGGGGAAATAATGACCGCACCTCCGCCCACGACACGATCTCCGGCTGAGGCTAGCCAGGCTCGAAACGAACCGTCGGACATGGCTTTGGTCAGGTAATCAACCGAGATGGAAACCATCGCTGCCAGGGCGCCGGCATCTCGATATTCCATGTCTTCGTACATTGCGCGCCGCTGGCGCAGGATTTCCGGAATATCGCTTATTGCGGCCCCGCGAATTTCGAGATTCGGCAGTGAACGCTCTGAATTGTCGGACATGCGCGGAGTTTAACAAACTGGCGAGGGTTAAGGATCGCAGAAAAAAAAGCACGCGCAAGAGCGCGAGCTTTTGTGGAGCACGATCCTTTTTGAAAAGGACGGTTCGTCGCTACTGATTCCCCGGCCCTTCTTTAGCCAGCCGCACCTTGGCGGCGTCGAGTTTTTTCTGCGTGGCCGCAAACAGATCGCCGTCCAGTTCCGAACCGACGGTTTTATTCCACTCTTCGACGGCGCGCTCCCAGTGAGCGGCGGCCAGTTTCAGCCGGCCTGTCTTCTGGTAGAGATCGCCGAGGTGATCCTGCACGGTTGGGTCAGAACCCATGCGCAACGAAGCTTTCGTCAGGTTCTCTTCGGCGAGATCGTACTTGCCAAGTTTGAAATAAGCCCAGCCCAAAGAATCCAAATAGGCGCCGTTCGTGGGCTCCAGGCTCACGGCCTGCTTGATGTAGTTGAGCGACTCTTCCAGCCGGACGTCGCGGTCGGCATTCATGTAACCGAGATAGTTGAGGGTGGCGGCGCTCTGCGGAGTGGCTGCCAGTATTTTTTTGAACTCGGCCTCGGCCTGGTCGTATTTCTTTTCGCGCTCGTAGGTCGAGCCGCGCAGGAAGTAAACGTACTCTTTGTCCTCGGCCTTGGTGGAAAGCTTTTCAGCCTTGTCGAGAGCCTCTTCGGCGTCGCTCCAGCGGTGCAGGCGCGTGTACATAATGGACAGCCGGAGGTAAACGTCGCGGTCTTCCGGCGCGCCTTTAAGCAGCGAGCGCACGTCGGCGAGAGGCTTGTCGGGGTCGCCGGTATCAGCTAGCTGAGCGTCCAGCACCATGCGCAGCTCGCGGTCGTCTGGCAGCTTTTGCACCGCTTCTTTGGCCGCGGCAGTGGCTTCCGGCCATCGCTTGGCTTCGCGGTAGGTATCGATTACGTCCTGATAGCCGGTGCGCGCGTTGTCGTCGCCGAGCGGGATCATCTTGCGGAAAGTTTCCACCGCGGCCGCATAGTTCTCCTGGTCGCGGTAGACCATGCCGAGGCGCTCGATGAAGATGGCGCGATTGTTGCGGTCGCCCTGCGAGTAGCTGTTGTCGGCTTTCTCGGTTTTCTTCAGCAGATCCTGCAGAATCTTTGCGGCCTCGTCGTAGCGAGCCTGGGCTTCGTAAACCACTGCGACGTTGTAGGGGATTTCGACCGAATCGGGGACCATGGCTTCAGCCTTCTTCAGGCTATCCAGCGCATCATCGTATTTTCCCTGGCGGCGGTAGATCTCGGAAATGCGAAGATAGGTCTGCGCATCTTCGGGATTGGCGTCGGCAATGACTTTATATTGATCGAGCGCGGCGTCGATCTGGCCGTCGTTCAAGAGATTTTCCGCCAGGCCGCGAATGGCATCGAGATTGTCGCGGTCCAACTGGATGGCATGTTTATAGGCATCGATCGCGCTCTTGTATTCCTTGCGTTGTTCGTAGGTGGCGCCCAGTGCGGCATACAGCTTGGCCGAGCGCCCGGTATCGGGCACGGCGCTGAGCACCTGCAGGGCCTTCGCGGTGTCGCCTTCGTCGCTGTAAAGCAGGGAGAGCTGGGTGACCGCTTCTTCCGAATCCGGATCGAGCTTCACCGCGATCTTGAGTTCACCCTCCGCCTTCTGCAAATCGTTGTTCAGGCGATACAGCCGGCCCAGCAGAAGGTGGTCGTCAACGTTGCTGGGCTCGATCTTCACAATCTGTTCGTATTGTTCGATGGCCAGCTTGAGCACGTTGTCGGAACCGTTGCCGCTCCCCGGCATATCGCCCAGTGACCGCAGATAAATCCGGCCCAGCAGTTTGTGAGCTTCCAGATTGTTGGGGTCGCGCTTGAGAATGTCCTGGGCCTGGAGCACGGCGTCGCGGATGCGCCCAGTCTTCACATAGAGTTCGGCGAGCCCGGAGGTAAGGAACTCGGAAGACGGGTCGGCCTCGATGGCCAGCCGATACTCATCCATCGCTTTGTTCGCCAGCTCGCTGCGGCCATAAACCGTAACCTGCTCTTCGTACATGTGCGCGAGCGTGTAGTGGTAATACGCGGCGGCGCGATCTATTTTGCGTGGAGATGACGGCGGTGTCTTCGCCGGAGCCTTGGGGCCCGGCTCCGTTGAATTGGTTTGCGCGGCAGCGGCCGCTGCGAGGATTGAGAACACTAAAATAGCGCGAAAAATTCTATTCATGATCGACCTGACGACTCTGGAATCAATTCTATCGGGCTTGCTTCTATTAGAACGTTGCCGTTCGAGCTTCGTGCACTTCCCGGAAGTATCACTCATTTGGATGCAAAACCGCCGGGGGTGGGGTGCTTTAATTCTAACCCGATATTGGTCGCATTGGGGAAAAACCCTGCGCGCCGTGCGGACTAAAGTGAACGCGGAAGTACAGCGACCGAGGGGACTTGATTGTGTTGATTGTCAAGATTAGTAAAGCACAAAGCCTCTAACCGCAGAAAGCGGAAAGGCCACGCGAAGGACGCAAAGAAAAACTCAAAGCAAGCTGGGATTCGTTTTGCTTCGCGTCCTTCGCGCGACCTTAGCGCTCTTTGCGGTTAAAGGTTTGGCCCTTGAACGTTGAGTCGACAGTCAGTGCCTGAAGTGCCGCACCCCGGTGAACAGCATCGCGAGTCCCAGCCGGTCGGCGGCGGCGATCACCTCGGGGTCGCGCTGCGAGCCGCCGGGCTGAATGATCGCAGTCGCGCCCGCCTTTGCAATTTCCTCAACACCATCGGGAAACGGAAAGAACGCGTCGGAGGCGGCGACCGTTCCCTCTAACGTCAACTGCGCCTTCATGGCGCCGATCTTGGCCGAATCGACGCGGCTCATCTGGCCCGCGCCGACGCCTACGGTTTGTCCATCGCGGGCGTAGACGATGGCATTGGACTTCACATGCTTGCAAACCCTCCAGGCAAACAGCAGCGCGCGCGTTTCTTCGGGCGTGGGAGCGCGCTGGGTGACAACTTTGAGGTCGACATCTTGCAAGGGACGAGAATCGTTGTCTTGCAGTAGGATTCCGCCAGAAACGTTCTTCAGAATCCATTTCTGTGGAGCAGCTTTCACTTCGACTAATCGCAAATTTTTCTTGGTAGCGAAGCGGGCTTTGGCAGCATCGTCGAACCCCGGCGCGGCAATCACTTCCAGAAAAAGCTTGTGCATCTCTTCGGCAGCCTTGCCGTCGATGGTACGGTTCACGCCAATCACGCCGCCGAACGCCGAGACCGGATCGCATTCGAGCGCCCGCGCGTACGCCTCGGCAAGAGTCTTACCAGTCGCGGCGCCGGCGGGATTGGTGTGCTTGATGATGGCGCAGAAGGCCTCTTCTTCCAGATCGAATTCTTGCGCCAGATCCCAGGCAGCCTGCAGGTCGACGATGTTGTTATAAGAAAGCTCCTTGCCCTGAAGCTGGCGGGCATTAGCGACGCCCACGCCGGAGCCATCGGAATACATGGCGGCTTTTTGGTGCGGGTTCTCGCCGTAGCGCAAATCGAGCGTTCTCTGGAATGACAGGCGCAGAGTCTGCGGGAAAAAGTCGTCTGTGGAAGGCAGATGAAAATCGGCTGGGATTTTTTCCAGCGTTGACGCGATGGCGGAATCATACGCCGCGGTGGTGGCGAAGGCCTTCTGCGCCAGTCGCCACTTGGTTTCGAGCGAGAGCGTGCCGCCGGAGCGGGCGAGTTCTTCGGCAATCGCCAGATAGTCGGCGGGAGAAGTGACAACGGCGACATCATGAAAATTCTTGGCCGAGGAGCGGATCATAGATGGTCCGCCAATGTCGATGTTCTCAATCAATTCTTCGAAAGCCACGCCCGGCTTCGCGACGGTTTTCTCGAAGGCGTAGAGATTCACCACGACCATGTCAATCGGCTGAATGCCGTGCTCCGCCACAGCGGCAATGTGCGCGGGATTCTCGCGGCGATGCAGAATGCCGCCATGAACCTTGGGATGGAGCGTCTTGACACGGCCATCAAGCATTTCAGGAAATCCGGTGAGTTCTGAGATGTCTTTGACAACGATGCCGGAATCGCGCAACAGCCTGGCCGTGCCTCCAGTGGAGATGAGTTCAATGCCGAGGCCGGAGAGCTGGCGCGCGAAGTCCACGAGTCCAGTCTTGTCGGTAACGCTGAGAATGGCGCGCTGGATGCGGGAAGCGCTGCGGGACATGATCGGCCTCAGATATGAAGGATGTGTGCGGAGCGACCGAAGATTCTATCAGCAATTCGGTGGTTGGCCGGAACTATGGATTGTCCTTCGGCCTGAACAGTGAGATTAGCTTCATTACGAACAGAAAGAAGCCGAACAGGACAATGGCCCAGTCCAGCTTGCGGTTTCCAGTGTTGGGAAAATGGATCATCTGCCCCGTCGGTTTCCCCGGAGCCTTACGTCTTCGCCTTGGCCTTCAACTTAACATGCCCGCCAGCCATTTCCACGGAGAACTCCACGTCCTGGCAGCCGTACTGCTTGCGGATCTCATCGGTCTTCTTCTGCACGAAGGTGGAAAAGGAATCCAGGTTGCCGGAGACCTTTTCTCCCGCCTTCTTCTTGGCAGCGACCAGTGTGTTAAACAGGCGTTCCACCTGTTCGCGCTCAGGTTTATCCACGGCGGTGTGCAAGGTGACCGGCTGCGAGGTGGCTGGGGCCTCGGCCGTATCGGCGCCAGCAGCCGCGGCGTGACTCAAACCGTAAACGGGATTGTGGTGAGGCTTGTGCTCCTCAACGTCGGGACGAACTCCCTGCACGGCGAGCAGCGCGTCCTGCGGGCGGCGGTAGCCCTCTTCGCGGATGCGCGACTTCTTGCGCCACAGGTCGCTATAGATCGCGTAGCGCTGCGCCATTTCGTTGTAGCGGAAGCGCTGCGAAAAGCTCATGCGTCCGCCATCGGAAAACTTTCGCAGCAGCGACAGCACCTTCCACTCGATGTCGGTGGGAGGCCGCTTGGTCGGGTTGCTGAAGTAAACCTCGTATTCGATCTTCAGCCGCCGCAGCTGCGTCTCAAGCACGTTCAGTTCTTCGTCTGTGGTCACGCGGGGGGCTCCAAGTCAACAGTGTAGTAAGAAGCCGCGGCAGGCGCGAGGTACCCGGCGGTCACGAGAGGTCATGGTACGAAAGTAAGCAGCCGTCAGTAAAAACCCTGCTAGCGAGAGTGTCGAAATCCTCCGCGGCAGCCCCCGACGAGGTTTCACAGAGAAGAAGCTAGAAGGATAGGCTATTTCTGATGGCTGACGGCTACTGGCTGACGGCTACTTCGAGGAATTCGCCGCCATCTTCTTAACCATGGCCAGCACCAGCTTGCGGTCGCTGTCATTCAGGTTGGTGGCGTAGCGGCGCACCTGGCTGAGGAACCGGACTTCGTCATCGGAGAGCTGTGGCAATCCCTTGGAGCCGTTGTTGTGGCCCGATTCCGAGAAGAACTGCGAGAGCGCAATCTCCATCGCCCCGGCAATTTTCGACAGCGTGTCAAGGGAAGGGATGGTATGGCCGTTCTCTACCCGCGAAAGGTAGCAGCGGAGCAGGCCGGTGCGCTTCTCGATGTCTCCCTGAGACATGCCTCTCTGCAGCCGGTAGTCTCGGATGGTCTGGCCGATGTTGATCTGGGGGAGCATTTCAGGATGCGACATAGTAACCAGATCGGCAATTTCTGGCAAGTGGAAATTAGTGCCATATCCCCGGCACCTTTTTGCCAGGACTTGACAGGAGGGGAACATGGGTATCTTAAACAGTGTGCAAGAAATGATCATCCCCGCCCAGCGCGGCACGGCGCTTCGGCGGCGGCCGTCCCCTGGCTATTTTTTCAAGGTCTCCGCCAGAAAGCTGACCGTGCGCCTCCAGGCGTCGGAGGCATCATCGGGGCGGTAACCAGCCTTATTGTTGGGATTTTCGAAGGCATGGCCGGCATCGTCGTAGATCTTGATATCGATCTTCTTGCCCATCTTATCCAGCGTTTCGCCAAACTTTTTCACATCGGTCGGCGGGATGCCCTGATCCTGGCCGCCGAACAATCCGAGGATGGGAGCATTGATTTTCTTGAGCGCCTCCGGGTCGGTGGCGAGATGGCCGTAGTTGATCACGTCGGCCGCCAGTGTTGGCTCCTGCAGTGCCACGTCAAGCGCGTAGCCGCCGCCCATGCACCAACCGATCGCGCCGATGCGGTTCTTCTTGACGTTGGGCTGCGCCTCGAGAAATTCAAACGCCGCGTGCAGATCGCGCTTGGCCCGGTCTTCCGGAACTCCGCGCATGATTTCATGTGCCATGTCAGGCGTAGTCGCGACTTTGCCGCGATACAAGTCAATCGCCAGCGCCACGTACCCCTCGCCAGCCAGCTTCGCGGCTTGATCTTTGACCCAGTCGTTGAGCCCCCACCACTCGTGGATAACGATTATTGCGGGAAATGGCCCCTTGCCTGCAGGAGTGTAAAGCACGGCATTGACGGTCTCGTCGCCGCTCTTGTAGGAGACGGATTTGCCGTCGGCGGCAAAGGCGATGGAAGTAAATAACCCGACCTGGATCAACACGACAAGGATCAACCCGACAACGATCAACCGATATATCTTCTTCATGGTTAAAACCTCTCACTATTTACAATTCCAGCTCCATGTACAGCGCGCCGGCCATGGGGTTTGCGCAATAGGGAGAAATCTCCTTGAACCCCAGCTTGCGATACATGGCAACCGCATCTTTCATCACCGGTTCCACGGTGTCAAGCCGCATGCGCCGGTAGCCGATCTGGCGCGCCTCGGAGATGATACGTTCGGCCAACCCGCGTCCCAGGCCCTTACCCCGAAATTGTGGACGCAGATACAGACGCTTCATTTCGCAAATGCCCAGCTCGAGCGCATGCAGCGCGACACAGCCCGCGAGTTGCCCCTCGCATTCTACAAGCAGTAGCCGGCCCTCCGGCGGAGCATAATCCCCCGGCAATCCGGCGAGTTCCTGGTCGAAGTTCTGAAAGCAGAGGCTGAAACCGAGCGACTGAGCGTACTCCAGAAACAACTCGCGGGCTTGCGCGATCTGCGAAGGCGATTCAGCTTGAGCCAAAGTCAACCCTTCTACTTCGCGTCCTTCGCGGCTTTCCTTCGCGACCTTTGCGGTTAAAGGCTTTTGCGGTCCAAGTACTTTCATCTTTTCTGCGTGGGATAACATCCCAATGTGCAACTGGGTCCAAGATTTTCCTACCCCATCAGCATCCCGCCATTCACATTCAGCACGTGGCCGGTAATGTAAGAAGCCTCATCGGAAGCAAGAAAGGCCACCGCGCTAGCTACATCGCCCGGCGAGCCCACACGACCAAGCGGAATCTGTTTAGCGGCATTCTGCTTGAACTCATCGCCCAGCACTTCCGTCATGGCGGTTTCGATGAACCCCGGAGCCACGGCGTTGCAAGTAATGTTGCGCGATCCCAGCTCACGTGCAATGGCCATGGTCAACCCGATCAGCCCGGCCTTCGACGCCGAATAGTTCGCCTGCCCCGCCTGCCCCATCTGCCCGAAAACGCTGGCAATATTAACGATACGTCCCCAGCGCTGCTTGATCATGGAAATGGAAACCTGCTGAATGCAAAGATAAGCGGAGGTCAGATTAGTCTGCAGCACTGCGTCCCAGTCAGCCCGCTTCATGCGCATCACCAGCTGATCGCGTGTGATACCGGCATTATTCACCAGGATGTCGATCTTGCCGAACTGCGTCCCCGCAGCTTTGATCGCCGACTTGACCTGCTCTTCATCGGTAACGTCGAGAGCGAACGCCGCAGCCTTGCCGCCCGCGGCGGTAATTTCGTTCACCAGTTCGTTCAACTTTTCCTGATTGCGCGCGGCGACGGCCACCGCCGCGCCTTCCGTGGCGAGCTTCAGCGCACACGCTCGTCCAATGCCTTGCGACGCGCCCGTGACGAACGCCACCCGTCCTGAAAGGGACATGAGATTCTCCAGAGTTTGCTTCGAGTCCAGATTAAGAAGTCTCTACGTCAGAACGTGGAATTATACGCGCCGCTGACTCTATTCGGCGCCCCTTAGCGGCCAAATCAGAACCTCCAGCCGCCGCGCGAAGTGCAGCAGCGGCGCAGTCGTGGGTAGTGAAATTCCAGCGGCCGAAGCAACGGTATTAATCTCGAACTCTGCTTCCGCATCCTGCAGCGGCCACGGCGGATGATGAATTTCTCCGCGATAGACCTTGCCGTGGTGCGTGGTGTAAAGGCAATACCGCTCCGTGAGCCAGTGTTCGATCGACCCTCTTTCGCGCAGGCGCACCTCGGCCTTGGGACTGTATTGTCCGCAAAACTCCGCAGCACCACCTACGCGGCGAGAGCAATAACGGATATCCCCACCGAGTTCCTTAGAAGACATTGCCGCAAGAAAGTATGGCAAGTGATAGAACCTGCGCGCGGCCCACACCGCCGGAAGATTGCCGGCGTCGAGACTGAAAAAATAAACGCCAGCTTTGCCGCCGTAGGTCACATAGGTGCGCACGTTCAGCTCCGGAAAACGAGAGAGACCAGGCAGCGGCGGAAGTCCGCGCCCCCGAATACCGCTCATGTGAAACGGAATCACTCCAGCCCACGATTGCCCATCGAACGTATCAATCGTAAGTTGTGCGGGAACCAGCGGCCGCATCACCGCTGGCGGCACCGGCCAATGAGCAAAAAGCAGATCGTGCCAAGTCTGTCTCATCACCCACGGACCGGAAGGCAACGGCCACGGACGATGCCCAACAATCTTGAGGAGAGGATGCACTCAACAGTTTAGCCCCAGATGCGTCGCTATCTCTGGCGGATCGCGCATTGCGCATTGCACATTGTTCGCGCGCCGATTAACATTCAAACACTCCCATGTCGCAAACTGTAACGAATGAAGTGACCGCCTTGCCCGAACCATCTGACCAGAAATCATCCTCACCAGATTCGATGTCGTCCGGCCCCGGACACCGTTCTCCGCAGCGGGCTTCGGCCAACGAGAATCCCGCCGCTCCAGAAAAGCCGCAGCCCGAAGCTCCCTCCACCGAAGTCTTCGCCGTCTACGGCGTCGAGCCCGAGATCCAGGCCTACGCCATGGCCAAATATTCGCGCTCAGCTCTGTCGATGAAGGAATCGCTGCGCGAGATTAGCGCGCAGAAAGCGGAGAAGTTTCTCAACACGTTCTACTTCCAATACGGTCACCGCTCCATCGCCGACCTGGCGCACATTGCGCTGGCCGTAGAAAGGCTTTCGATTCTAGCCGCGATCGAACTGGCCGACGAACAGCGCTGGGACGGCCAGGAACGCTCCACTCGCTATCAGGATTTCAAAAAGAGCGGCTACTACATCCCCGACTTCGGCGCCGGTGGCCGAGACGACGAAGCCCGCAAGCTCTACTGCGAGACCCTGGATTTTCTCTTCGCCGAATACCAGGCGCTCTCCGCGCACATGACCCAGCACCTGATCAGCATCACGCCCAAGCCCGATGACATGAAGCAGGAAGCCTACGAGCGCACGCTGAAAGCCCGCGCCTTCGACATCACGCGCTACCTGCTGCCGCTGGCCACGAATACGTCGCTCGGCGAGATCGTCAACGCCCGCACGCTCGAAACCCAGGTCGCGCACCTGCTCTCCCACACGCATAAAGAAGTCCGAGTCCTCGGCGAGTCGCTAAAAAAGGCGGCAACGTCGGCAGCCTACAACGTCAATGCCGAATCTCTGAAGAAATTAGTGGATGACATTCGGGCAATGAATCCGGAGTTGGGCGCGCGCGCCGAGCAGGAATTACTGCATGAGGTTCGCGTAGCGCCCACGCTGGTGAAGTATGCCGACCCGAATCCATATGAAATCGAAACGCGCCGCGAACTGCGCCAGGCAGCAACTGAGCTGATGAAGAGCGAGTCGGTCGCGCCTTCGAAGGCAATCGTCGACTTGCTGGACGACGAACCGCTAGAAGTCGAGATCGCAACCACGCTCCTCTACGAGCACTGCCACCACTCCTATCGACAAGTCAGGCAAGCGCTACAGGTTTCCGGCGAAAGATATCGTCGCGAGATCATCGACCTCGGCCTGCGCCATCGCGGCAAGCACGACGAAATGCTGCGCGGCTTCCGTGCCGGCCAGCAGTTCCGCTTCGACATCCTCATGGACACCGGCGGCTTCCGCGACATGCACCGTCACCGCCGCTGTATCCAGGTCATGCAGGGGTTCACCACGCAGCACGGCTACGAAATGCTGCTCGACGTCGAAGACGCCGGCATGCGCCACCGCTACGACACCGCCATGCGCCGCGCTCAAACGGCAGTAGAAAAGCTAAAGCTAGCCGCGCGCAACTCACCCGAAGCGGAAGGGAATTCGCAGTACGCAATCCCGCTCGCCTATCGCAAGCGCGCCCTCTTCAAAATGGACTTCGCCGAGGTCGTCTACATCTCCGAACTCCGCACCACGCCCGCCGGCCACGTCTCCTACCGCAACGTAGCCTACGCGATGTATGAGGCCGTGGCCCGAAAGTATCCCGCGCTGGCCAAGTATTTCCGCGTGCACGACGTAACGGCGCCAGTGGATTTGCTGCAGCGGTAGTCCGTGTGGCGCGGGCGCCCCCGCCCGCGTAGTGCCCATTTCGGAACGATTTCCACTGTTTATTACATGATTATTCACTTGACAAAAGCAATCCGGTAGATCATAATTCTACCCATGAAGTTAAGTGCTACTTTTTCTTGGGTTTCAGGGCAGACGCGGTTGGCCGCAACTGCTTCCGAATGTCCCGCTTTATGGATGCCAGCAATTTCCGCATCGGCACCTTCCGAAGCGCTTCTTTCTTCTCTATCTCAGATGGGGTATGCACAATGACTCTCCCTGACGTTACCGAACTGTTCTCTACCGATGATAAATGCCGCGACCTGTTGGAGCGTTTGCGCTGGCCCGAAGGCCCCGAGTGTCCGCGATGCAAGACCCGTGAAGTTGTCCGGCTTGCGACCGCAACCAAACTGCTCTATTGCAAGGACTGTGATTATCAATTCACCGTCACGGCTGGCACAGTGTTCCATGATTCCCACTTGGACCTGACCAAATGGTTTACGGTGACTCTGTTGCTCTGCGAAGCCCGCAAGGGAATGTCCGCTAATCAGATCAGGCGCACGATCTGGGGCCAGCACAAAGGCTCCTACAAAACCGCGTGGTACTTGTGCCACAGGATCCGCCACGCAATGAAGCAAGTAGACCAACCCATGCTTGACGGCACTGTTGAGATGGACGAAACCTACGTTGGCGGAAAGCAAACTGGCAAGGGAGTCCGGTACGGCAAGAATCAGAAAGAAGTCGTAATTGGCATCCGGCAACGCGGCGGCGATCTTCGATTCTTCCATGCGGCAGATGCGAAGTCCGGCACGCTGGCAAAGTACATCAAGGAAAACGTGAGCGCCGATGTGGAAGTCATGGTCACCGATGAATTGACGGGTTATCCATCGGCTATGATCGAAGCTGGGATCCATGGCAGAAAGCACAAGACGGTCAATCACAAGGCGAAAGAGTACGTGCGCGGTGACGTTTACACCAACACCGTTGAATCCGCATTCTCGCTGCTCAAGCGCGGCATCATTGGATCGTGGCACAAGGTTAGCGCGAAGCATCTCCAAGCCTACCTTGACGAAATGACCTTCCGCTTCGACCGCCGGAAGTCCTCGACCCTGTTTTTGGACACCTTGCGTCATATGGTCACAGCTCCCGTCCTGACTTTCGAGAAACTTACTGCTTAACCTTTAATCGCCAACCGTCTTGATATGGTTCGATTTTTCCTCGTCTCCGTAAACGCTTAAGAGATGATTGGACTGAGGATTCTTTGCGTCCTAATTGTTCTGCGATTTCCGGCGCTGTATACGGAAATTCGATAACAGTATCGGCTTTCCCAACCGCTGGAAAATTGCTTCGTGCCGGAGGAAAAACGTTAACCTTTCTGTGTTCGACTAAAAAAAACACCTCGTTGTCCCAGTATCGTTCGAAGTACCAATCTAGGGTTTCGAGCATCTTCCGTGGCCCATAGTAAAGAGTTCCCAAAATGGCAATGATAGTTAGCGCCGTGCCTTGCCATGTTTGGAGAAAATCCCGAAACGCGTACAGGAAACGCATCGGGAGATTATGTCATCAAACGTCATCAACCGCTGTGTTGTCCCTTACGTTTCGCCTGTATAGGCTGATGGCCAAGTTCATACGTGCTTTGTGGGCCATACTTCGGATACAGTGCCCTCAATTCAGTCAGCGAAACCGGACATCCTTCCACTTGGGGCTTCTCATCGGTCAGCAAGTAGTGCCGATCTTTGAATGCCATGACGATTTCGGTATTGTTGTTTACTGTGGGAGCATTCGCAGCCATCACCTTAGCCTCATATGCTTGGTAGGCGGATTGTTTCGGATTGTTGCCTAGCTGCTGGTTTCTAAATTTAAGCCAGAAATCCGCATTCGGCCCGCCGCTTCCGATTGTCACGTGGCCTGGATATTGGGAGAGATGAACCCATGCATGGCTCCCGAAGAAACGACCTATCAAATACAACAAGGCAAGACCATTTTCGAGAAATGTTCCGACTATCATTTGCAGTTCGGGGCTGTAGTGCTGCCACTCGTTCGTTACGTTCTCACGTTGGCTTTCAAAAATCGTATCCGGTGCAAATACATATTTTGGCCTCAACACGTCCCATTGGAAGCGAGTCATGAGTGCTTCATGCACAGCTTTATTTATCGCTTCCCAGATGAGCCCGTGTGTTCGTGTCGGTATGTTTGCAATATTCTTTTTAATTAGCGAACCAACATCATTGCAGAGGGCAATGTCGCCCGCGCAAGCCATGAATAGTTGTTCATCTTTTTCAATCGCTAATTTGTGAAGTTCGGAAGTAGAGTCGATGTCAGTAGAACCCATCGTGTCGGCAATAAGAATCAAACCGTCTGGTCTAATTCCATACGGTCTTGGCTTTGAGGAACACAGCACGCCAATGCCAATTGTCATAGGAGCCTCCGGCAGAAAGGCAAGATTGCGCCTCGGTTCTCCTTTTGTCAAGTGAACAATCGTGGTTTATTATCAAGATTCGCCTTTTCTTCGCTTCAATCTATATGTATAATCCGCCCAGACGCACTAATAAGCATTCTAAGGAGCCACACCCTCATGGCGGATGAACGCGGCAAGGCAATCGAGCTGGCGGTTTCGCAGATTGAAAAGCAGTTCGGCAAAGGTTCCATCATGCGCCTGGGATCGAAGGAAGCGATCGTCCCCATCGCCGTGATCTCAACCGGCGCAATCTCGTTCGACGCCGCGCTAGGCGTAGGCGGCTTCCCCCGCGGACGCGTGGTCGAAGTCTTCGGCCCGGAATCTTCCGGCAAAACCACCATCACGCTGCAGGTAATCGCCGAGGCCCAGAAGACCGGAGGCATGGCCGCGTTCGTCGATGCCGAGCACGCCTTAGATCCCGGCTACGCGAAGAAGCTGGGCGTAGACGTCGACAACCTGCTGGTCTCGCAACCGGATTACGGCGAGCAGGCGCTCGAGATCACCGAAGCGCTGGTGCGCTCGAACGCCATCGACGTACTGGTGGTCGATTCCGTCGCGGCGCTCGTGCCCAAGGCCGAACTCGACGGCGAAATGGGAGACAGCCACATGGGCCTCCAGGCCCGCCTGATGTCCCAAGCTCTCCGCAAGCTAACAGGAACGGTTTCCAAGTCGCGCACCTGCCTGATTTTCATTAATCAGATCCGCGAAAAAATCGGAGTGATGTTTGGCAATCCAGAAACCACAACCGGCGGCCGCGCGCTGAAATTTTATTCGTCGGTGCGCGTAGATATCCGCCGCATCGCCGCCATCAAAGATGGAGACGTAGTTACCGGCTCGCGCACTCGCGTAAAAGTCGTCAAAAACAAAGTGGCCGCGCCCTTCCGCGAGGCCGAGTTCGACATTCTTTACGGCGAAGGCATTTCCCGGGAAGGCGACTTGATCGATCTGGCCGTCAATAACAACATCTTGGAAAAATCGGGTTCGTGGTTCAGCTACAAAGGCGAGCGCATAGGCCAGGGCCGCGAAAACGCCCGCCAGTTCCTCAAAGACAACAAAGACACCATGGCCAAGCTCGACACCGAAGTCCGCAAGGCCCTGGGCTTGATCGCGACTCCAGCC
This sequence comes from uncultured Acidobacteriaceae bacterium, assembly GCA_963850805.1. Lineage (GTDB taxonomy): Bacteria > Acidobacteriota > Terriglobia > Terriglobales > Acidobacteriaceae > Sulfotelmatobacter. Next base: position 64,803 of record CAWKNF010000018.1, read on the forward strand.
CATGCGCAACCGGCGGCCGGAACGGCGCAGGCGCCATCGCAGAGCGCGCGAGTAACAACCATGCCGACCGCGCCTCCCGAAACCGCCAGAGCGCCCATAGCCGCAAAACGCTAGGGGCCCGAGCTTCCTGAAAAAGGAGTGTCATCCCGAGCGAAGCGAGGGATCTAGGTCCTTTGCCTGTGCCCGCTATAATTTCGGTTGCAAGCAGAAACCCAGGTCCCTCGCTGTCGCTCGGGATGACACCTTTGTGACACAACAGCCTTTATGATCTGATAGAGCGTTGGGTCGCTTCCTGAAAACAGCCCAACTCCACAACATGGCCACAGCTCATTCCCACCACCAACCCGTCACACCACCCGCAATCGAGCCCAAGCTAGTCTCCATCCCCGAAGGCTGGTTCCTCATGGGCTCCGCTTCCGGTCAGGATTGCGAACGCCCCGTCCATCGCGTCCGGATCGACACTTTCCTGTTCTCCTCCACCCAAGTCACCAACGCCGAATACGCCGTTTTTCTGCACTCGACGAAGTCTGACCCTCCACCCTTCTGGCACGACCTGAATTTCAATCATCCCGAGCAGCCCGTAACCGGAGTCTCCTGGTTCGACGCAAACCGTTACTGCCACTGGCTCGCCACGCTAACCGCCCGCCCCTACCGTCTTCCCACCGAAGCCGAGTGGGAGCGCGCCGCCCGCGCCGATCTCGAGCAAAACGATTTCCCCTGGAGCAATGACAATAACAGCAACCCGCCGCAATCTCTCCCCAACTACGCCACCCGCTGGCAAACCGGGCCCGAGCCTGTCGCCCGCTATTCCCCCAACGCCTTCGGCCTCTACAACATGTGCGACAACGTCCACGAGTGGTGCAGCGATTGGTACGATCCCGACTACTACGCTGTTTCGCCCGACCGCAATCCGCGCGGCCCCGAGCTTCGCCCAGGAATCGCCCAGCGCAAAGCCTCCCGCGGCGGATCATGGCGTCATCACGTAAAAGTATCCCGCTGCTCCGCCCGCTCCAGCATCCCTCCCGACTTCCACTACTCCGACTACGGCTTCCGCATAGCCTGCGACGCGTAGCGCCGGCATCCCGCCGGCCCATATAATTCGTAATTCCAATGTTTGATTTTTGTCATTCCGAACCGGGCGAAAGCCCGGTGAGAGCCTGCCCTGAGGCGCACGCCGAAGGGAACCTGCTGTTCGCTGGCAGTGACTCCGACCTCGAGGTCAAGCACGAATGTTTCGCGACAATCTCCTAAGCAACAAACGCATCCTGATCACCGGCGGCGGCACCGGACTCGGCAAAGCCATGGCCCACCGCTTCCTCCAACTCGGCGCCACAGTTTACATCTGCGGTCGCCGCGAAGAAGTACTGCAAAAAACCGCAGCCGAACTGAACGCGCACGGCTCAATCCACGCCCTCCCCTGCGACGTCCGCAATCTCGAAGCCGTCGAGTCCATGATCGATACCATCTGGAAGACCGATCCCCTGGACGTTCTAGTCAACAACGCCGCCGGAAATTTCATCGCCCGCACCGAAGAACTTTCCCCGCGCGCCTTCGAGTCCGTGATCGGCATCGTGCTCCTCGGCACGCTCCACGCCACCATGGCCTGCGGACGCCGCTGGCTCAAATCCTCCCACCCCGGCACAGTGCTAAGCATCTCGGCAACTTATGCTCCCGTAGGCTCGGCCTACGTAGTTCCGTCGGCCGTCTCCAAAGCCGGAGTCGAAGCTCTCACCCGCAGTCTGGCCGTCGAGTGGGGCAATCGCGGCATTCGCATGAACGCCATCGCGCCCGGCCCTATTCCCACCCAAGGCGCATTCTCACGCCTAATGCCCCGTCCCGAACTGGAGTCGCTAGCGCTGGACCGCAACCCCATGCACCGCTTCGGCACGAAAGAAGAATTAGCCAACCTGGCCGCATTCCTGGTGAGCGACGGCTCGTCCTACATCAACGGAGAAGTAATCCGCATGGACGGCGGAGAATTCCTCCAGGGCGCCGGCGAATTCAGCAATCTAGGCCGCGCGCTGACAAACGAAGACTGGGAATCCCTAAAGCCGCGCAAGAAGTCCTGATCGTGTGGAGCGGGCGCCCCCGCCCGCTGCCTTTGATCTTGCTTTTGACTTTGATTCTTGACTCTACTTCTTGCCTTCGTCCCCCGCGAAGCCGAACCCCACCCCACTGCATCCAATCCAACAATGGAGGTCACCATGTACGTAGTTCTAGGAGCAAGCGGCAACACCGGACACATAGTGGCGCAAAATCTTCTAGCCCGTCAGCAGAAGGTTCGCGTCGTCGGCAGAAATGCAGCTCATTTGCAATCTCACGCGGCACAGGGCGCCGAAATATTCGTCGGGGACGTCACCGACGCAGCCGCCCTCACCAAAGCCTTTAACCACGCCGACTCAGCCTACGTCATGATTCCACCCAACCCCACCAGCAACGATCCGCTTGCGTACGCCGAGCGTGCCAGCGACGCCATCGCGGCCGCCGTGAAAAACACGGGCATCAAAAATATAGTTTCGCTCAGCAGCTTTGGAGCCGGCAAAACCAAAGGAACCGGTCCCGTAGTCGGCCTCCACAACCTCGAACAAAAACTCAACCAGATCGACACTGCCAACGTACTCCATCTCCGCGCCGGCTACTTCATGGAAAATACGCTGCCCCAAGCCGGCGTCATTCGCATGACCGGCTCCATGATCGGGCCCGTTCGCCCCGACCTGAAACTTCCCCTGATTGCGACTCGCGACATCGGCGCCGCAGCCGCCGACGCCCTCTTAAGCCTGGCCTTCCGCGGCAAGCAGACCCACGAACTCCAAGGCGAGCGCGATCTCGACTACAACCAGCTCGTCACCATCATCGGCAAAGCCATCGGCAAACCCGATCTCAAATACGTCAATCCGCCCGACGATCAGATTCGAGTCGCGATGGTTCAGATGGGAATGTCCGACCAGTTCGTCTCACTAATCCTGGAAATGGCAGGCGCCCTGAACTCGGGATATATGCGGACGCTAGAACCCCGCACCTCCCGCAACACAACCCCAACATCGTACGAGACGTTCGTAGCCGAGTCCTTCGTCCCGGCTTATCGAGAACAAACAGCAGCGTAAAAAGTCTTGTGTGGAGCGGGCGCCCCCGCCCGCTGCCTTTGACGTGGATTCTTATGGCTGGGTGCCCCACTTCTCGCGTCCTTTGCGAGAAGTGGGGGTTATTGTTTGACTTATTCTCAATTTTTGGGGCGGCGCAGCGCTTTCAGCGCGATTAGCCCGACGATTCTTGACTGTGGGCTTTAGCCTCGAGGTACTTTTCTTCTACCGCATCTCCGCCTGCCGCATGCTCCGGATTACGGTATGTGCCAGGCTCTCCACCACCGCCACATCGCCCTCATCGAAATTAAATGGCGCAGGCGAAAACACCATGAGCAGCCCCACCGTATCCCGCTCATAGCGCACCGGCGCCGCCAGAATTGAGCGCACTCCGAGCCTCCGGCAGTTTTCCAAATCCACTCGCGGATCGTTCTCCGCATCGTCGCAACGCAAAGTTTTTCCCTCGCGAAAGCATTCACCCGAAAGCCCCGAGTTCACATCCAGCCGCGCCCCCAGCGCCGGCGCGCTGTCTCCCACGCTCGCCCGGCAGATCACGGAACCTTTGTGGACCAGAGCTATCGCCGCGCTCGTGCCTCGCGTCAGCGTCCGCGCCCGCTCTCCAATCAGCCGCAGTGTCGCCGTCAGATCAGTGCCCAGCGAACTGAATTCGTACTGGACCGTCGCCGAACTCTGTCGTTCATGTGGGCGTTCACTCTGTCGTTCACTCTGACGTTCACTTTGACGTTCACTCCCATTTTCTCCGGGCGTGTCCGGCGTCTCGGTGTCCGCTTCCAGACTGATCGCCATGTGTTCGCGATCACGGCTCCCAGATTTTCCCGCCGTGCCCCAACCCCATCCCCGGTCCAGCGCCACTTTCGGAGCGATGTGGCTGGGCGCTCCCGCATTCACCGTCAACCATTCTTTCAACCGCTTCCGAGCCGCTTCGGGCAAATCCGAGAAGCGCACGCCCGCGCGTCCCAGAGCGTCCGCCCATGCCATATAGCCCGTAGTTTCCACGTGCCCGCTCGGGGAGAGATCAATCTCCACCCGCACCGGCCGATCCTTGTCGACGCCTTGGCCCTCGAGCGTATGACCCATCTGCATCGACAATCCTTCTTCGCTCAAATCCAGAATCATGCCCCCGCTTACGCCGTCAAAGCTGGCAAATGCCGGAGCATGCACCATCTGCCGCAAACACCGCCGCCGCTCCGGACCGAATTCCTGATTTACTGCCATGGCTTGAGGAGGCAAAGAACTCCCAGGTAGGAATGATGAGATCGTTAGCAGCCAGAAAAAAGTGCTACCCAAGATTCCCCCGGAAGATGGGGTAGGCCACGAGGCCAAAAAATCTTGTCATTCCGACGCGCGAACGAAGCGAGGCACGAGGAACCTGCTTTTCCGCCGTCGCGAACCGCTTATTGCTTCTCGAACTGAAACGAGCAAGGCCGCCCCTCAACCCGCGTGCCGGTTCCTTTCTTGTCTTTGAAGTGGGCGTCAATGCTGTAGCTGTACTCGGTGCCGCGGGGCGTGTCGCGTCCGGGGACGTATTCCTTCGATCCGGTTCGGCCAGTCGCATAAAGCTTGGCGGAGCCGTCGCCTTCGATCTTGCCCTCGATCAGCAGGGAACTGGGCTGACCCTCAGTGCCGTGCAGGCCGCGCAGCTTGCCGTCCTTCACTTCGCTGACAAAGCGGAAGGAATAGCCAAGCGCGTCGCGCGCGTTCTCGCAGGAGACGGTAGTGAGCCACTTGCCGTCGAAGGGCTCTCCGGCCAGCATGACGCTGGGCAGAATTAGCAGAGGCAGAATCAGCAGAAGCAGGATCAGCGGAGGTCGAGCCGCCAGGAGTCGCCTTGCAGCCGCGATTGGCTTCGTGCAGAGGTTCATCGCGGTGCTCCGTGCATGGCTATCCCAGAATCGCACGCGTGATTCCCTGCCACCACGAAGGATTGTGCCGATACATATATACCGCAAGGCCTTGGCCAACGATCAACAGCGGCAGCGCATAGCGATACACCTTGTGTACGCGCCCATCTACCAGCAAATCGCGCGCCACCCCGAGAACGATCACCAGGTCCACGCAGGCAAAATAGAGATTATGATCGAACAGGTAGTCAAAGCGGCCAAAAGCCGCGTCCAGCAGCCCGCAGGTCGCAATGAAAACCAGCCGCCGATGCAGTTCTGGCTTCTTGCGCCAGTAGATTGCAAGCCCGATGCACACGCCAAAGGCAATCATGTCGTAGAACGGGATACTCAAAAAAGAATCGATGCCGGTCTGGTGAAGCTGCGCCTTGTCGAAGCGGGTCATGATGATGGAAGTCGTAACTCCCAGCGGAACCATCACCGTGGCCAGCCCGGCGCCAAACCATCCGGAGAAGCGATGCCAACTGACTTTGTGTATCCGCACCAGCGTGGACTGAAAAATGAAGAAGCACACCCACGCGGCGAAAGCCGAGCCGTGAATCCAGAGAATAAAAGGCCGCCGCACTGCCGGATGGAACAAATTGTCGTTTACCGTGCGCCTGAAACCGGCCACCACAATCGCAACCACCAGCAGCGACATCGCGAAATAAAAATACCGGTTCAAGATCCCGTTGCGCCCGGTCACGGCGATCGTGCCAGTCTTTTCCCCGACCACGGAGGTCCCGACGCGTTCTACGTTGACAGTGGACATGGAGGTTAAGCCGGGTCTTCAGTTCCGTTTGCCCGGCCCACGAGAGGATACACCGCGAGCGCCTGGCTCGCCATCTTTTTCCGATTCGGCCAAGACCATCTCGGACTCGACGCAAAGGAGACACTCAAAGACTTATCGCGACCGGGGGTTAATCCTCACCAGCCCATTCGATCTGCAGGCTCGGGGGCCGTCTTAAGGTCTGCATCACCACGCAATACTCTTCTGTTTTCTGCTGCAATGCGCGCCGTTGTTCCGGTGTCGCTTTGGGGGCAGAAATATCAAAATGAAGATGAATGCTTTCAAACCCTACCGGGACGTCTTTTGAAATGCCCAGGGTACCTCGCAGATCCAAGTCTCCCTCTACCGTGACCTCAATGCGTTCGGTCGGTATCCCCATAGCCGCAGCCACCATCTGGCAGGTGATTTGCGCGCAAGCTGCCAGAGCCCCAAGTAAAAGGTCACCGGAACAGGCGCCGGCTCCCGCGCCTCCAACTCCCTTGTGCGCTTCGGCTTGGTAGATGGCGCGTCCGATGTCGACCGAGCATGCCACCGGAACGTCCGTCTGTCCACCTTTCGCCCGGATTGTGATTCGGGAGGCACTTGGGTCATTGCGGTATTGGTCCTTCAACGGCTTTTGAAGGGATCGAATATCCATGGCAACATCGCTCCTTACAATATTCCTGACATTTCCGCCAACCGCAACCGCTTCGGCCAAGCCATCTTGAAGCCAATCCATCTGCATGCTAGCATCTCTGCACCTCAGAGGGAGCACATGCCAAAATTCGTCATCGAACGGGAAATCCCGGGAGCCGGAAGTCTAACCGATGTTCAATTGCGCGAAGTCTCCCAAAAGTCGGTCAACGTTCTCAAAGGAATGGGTCCGGAGATTCAGTGGCTCCATAGCTACGTGACTGGCGACAAGGTGTACTGCGTCTACCTTGCGCCCGACGAGGCGACCATCCAGGAACACGCCAGGCGTGTAGGCCTTCCTGCCAATCGCGTCTCCGCCGTGCGCCGCTTGCTTGACCCCTCCAGTGCGGAGTAACCGGGAACCTTTCGGAAGCGTTCGGACCGGGGTGATCGGCGCCAGCCGCGCGTTCCCGCACTAATGCGTCGAAGGTGCAGGCTCGGCCATCAACAACTCGTCAATAGCTTTCTCGGCCGGCAAAGCCCAACCTTCCAACCAGGCCTTCTCGCTTACCGCGGAGGTCAATGCCTGCCGCGCCGCTCGCAGACTTATTTCCAGTTTGCCTTGTTCCGCTGCCGTGAGCGGAGCGCCGATATTCTGCCGCAACGCGGCCGCTGCGCCGGCCAATATCAGCGAACGCTCCGCGTTGAGTTGAGCGGCCTCTGAGCACGCGAAACATTCCAGCAGGCGGGCGATTCCGCGTTTGTGATCCAGTTCCTGGAAGAGTCTTATGCTCTCCCGGTACATGGAGTGCGCTTTGACATAATCCCCTTCTTCTCTCGCTAAGCTTCCCAGGTCAGCGAGCGTCCCGGCAATGCCCCAACGGTCATCGACCTCCCGGAAAATTGCCAGACCGTCTTCGTACAATGCCCGTGCCGCCGCCGAGTCACCCTGATCGCGAGCCACATCCCCCAGGTAGTTCATTGACCACGCAACGCCTGTCGGATCTCCCAGTTGCTGGAAGATTGAGAGACACTCGGCGTATAGGGAGCGCGCCCGGACATTGTCGCCCTGCAACTTTGCAACATTCGCCAGATTACTGAGACAACGAGCGGCGGCCTTCTGGTCGCCCAATTCTCTCCATAGCGCCAGGCTTTCTTCCAGGAGAGAGCGCGCCCCTAAGATGTCTCCCCGGTCCCGCGCTATCACCGCCAGCGCATTGAGTGACACAGCTATGCTCTGCTTGTCGTCCAACCGACGTGCAATATGCAGATTCTCCCGCAGGAGCGTATCCGCCGCGGCATAATCTCCCTGCTCGACCGCAAGCACGCCCGCGGCGAAAAGAGCGCGGGCTCGCGTCTTTGTAGGAGCGGCGGCGCCTGGCAGCTTCAGCAATTTTCCCAGCCTGTCCCGGGCTTCCGCTAGATGCTCGCGCATCTCCCAAAAGCGAAACAGAGCTGCACCCAGACGCAGGCCCCACTCCGCATCGCCGGTTTCTGTCAGCCACTCGAGAGCCGCGCGAAAATTGTCATGCTCCAGCGCAAAGCGCTCCAACCATTTAGTGTCGTCCGGGCCGCTCTGATCTGACGCCTCTTCGGCAAGCACCAGGCAGTAGGCGGCATGGGCGCGCCTCGTCAAGGCTTCTTCGCCGCTGGCCCGCAGTTTTTCTACGGCGTACTCACGAATGGTTTCTAGCATCGCGAAGCGCGATTCGTCCTGCGCCTGTTCGAATTTCTGTACCAGGCTTTTGTCCACCATCGATGCCATGCCGTCGAGCAGGTCCAAAGCGAGATCGCCTTTGCTGTCGCATACTGCTTCCGCGCCTTCCAGATTGCATCCGCCCACAAACGCCGATAATCTTCGGAAAAGCGTCTGCTCGGCGGCGCTCAGCAAGTCGTAGCTCCAGTCCATCGCGGCGCGGAGCGTCTGCTGCCGCTGCGGCAGGTCTTGGGCCCCGCCCGTTAATAGCTGCAACCGGCGCGCCAGCCGCGTTCGCATGGCAGCAGGCGAAAGAACTTTGACCCGGGCTGCTGCCAGCTCGATGGCGAGAGGCAGGCCATCCAACCGGGCGCAAATCTCCGTGATGGCGGAAGCGTTCTCCTTATTGAGTTCAAAATCTGGCTTGGCGGCCAGGGCACGTTGTACGAACAACGCAACCGCAGGGCACTTGGAAAGAGCTTCCACTGATTCGGACCGCGAATCCGGCATGGCCAGCGGCGGCACCGGAAATTCATGTTCTCCGTACACGTGCAGCGCGGAGCGGCTCGTTACCAGGATCTTGAGATCGGGACCTGCGACCAGGATCTCTGCCACTATGGAAGCCGCCTGCACCAACTGCTCAAAATTATCCAGCAGGAGGAGCATGGGCACTCCCGCTGAATTTTGCAGCTTCTTCTTGAGTGTTTTGATCGGTGACTGCCCTCCCGCCTCCCGGATCCCCAACGTCTGAATAATGGCGGAGGGGATCAAGTCCGGATCGTTTAGCGTGGAGAGCGATACAAAATGAGTGCCTCCGGGAAAGCGTTCGGCAAGGCCGCTTGCCACCTGCACCGCGAGGCGCGTCTTACCGATGCCACCTGGACCCGTCACCGTCACCAGACGCACATCTTGCCGTAGCAGAAGTTCTGTGGCGGCAGCTACTTCTTTCTCCCGGCCCACAAACCCAGTGCGCTGCACCGGAAGATTCGGGCGGGCGCTCGATCTTGACGGCGCGGCCATGGCAACCGCCACGGCTACCTTTTCCCCTTGGCTCTCTCTTTTGACTCGCTTCAAGTCCGAGCAAATCTCGGCGGCGTGCTGAAATCGTTTCTCGCGGTCCTTTTCCAGCACCCTCGCGATGATCGCATCCAGAGCGGCAGGTAAGGCCGGGTTCACCTTGCTGGTAGCGGCTGGCTCCGCGTTCAGGATCGCATTCATCGTCAGTAAACGACTCTTGCCAAAGAACGGCCGCTGGCCTGTGGCCATCTCGTACAAAACTACGCCGAACGAAAACAGATCGCTGCGCACGTCAATCTCCTCTCCACGCAGCTGCTCGGGCGACATATAAGAAGCTGTACCCGGAATAGTCCCCTGGAGAGTAAGCGCTTCCTCCTCCTCGAGTTCTTCCGCAATATCGCGCACGCGGACCTTGGCCAATCCGAAATCCAGGATCTTCATCCGCTGGCGGCCGACGATGAACATGTTTCCCGGCTTTATGTCCCGGTGGATGATTCCCTTGGCATGAGCCGCTTCCAGCGCATCGCAGGTCTGAATCCCAAAATCCAAGACCTCGTCGATCGACAGCGGTCCTTCGCGGATCCTCCGCTCTAAGCTCACCCCTTCCAGCAACTCCATGACGATCACAGACTGGTGGTCGTGTTGCTCCACTCCGTAAATGGTGCAGATGTTCGGATGATTCAAGGACGACGCCGCGCGGGCCTCGCGCTCGAACCGTTTGCGGGCTTGCGGATCGTGTGCCAGACTCTCCAGCAGGAATTTCAGAGCGACCCGCCGTTCCAGGCGGAGATCTTCCGCCTCATACACTTCGCCCATCCCGCCGTTGCCCAACCTCTTCAGGATGCGATAGTGCGAAATGGTCCGGCCCGCCATCGAATTGCCGCTCTCGCGTGCCTCCGCTCGCGCGACAACCTGCGCCGCAACCTTGATTGCGGGCGCTTCCAGAAAACCGTCGATGTTCCGGTGTGAATTGAGAAGGGACCTTACTTCCTGTTCCAGAGCGGCATCCCCGGCGCACTCCCGGCGCAGAAATTCGTCGCGCTGGCCGGACGGCAGCAGCAGTGCGGATTGCAACAGGAGATCGACTCGTTTCCAGCGTTCAGCATCCATCGCTAGATCCACCACCCATTTCGCGGTAAAGCCAGGCCCGGGCGGTACTCCAATCGCGCATCACAGTGCCCGGCGATACCTGGAGCACTTCCGCCGTTTCCTCCACGCTCAAGCCTCCGAAGAAACGCAACTCAACCACTCGCGCCTTACGCGCATCCATGCGAGCGAGAGCATGCAGGGCGTCATCGAGCGCCACCAGGTTTTCGGCTCGGCCTCCGCCAACAATCGCTGTCTCTTCCAGCGGAACATGCGGGACCCCGCCTCCACGTTTCAGGTTGTGGCGCCGCGCATGGTCAACCAGAATCCGCCGCATGAGTTGCGCTGAAACCGCGAAGAAGTGGGCGCGGTTCTCCCAGCGCATGCGCTTGTAATCCACCAGCCTCAGGTAAGCTTCGTTGACCAGGGCCGTGGCCTGCAGGCTGTGGCCGGATCGTTCCCGGTTTAAGTAGAGTCTGGCGAGCCGGCGCAATTCGTCATACACGATGGGCGCCAGCTTATCAAGGGCGTTCTGATCCCCGTCGCTCCACGCGTGGAGCAATATGCTTACGTCGCCCTCGCGTGACGCTGTTACCGGATCACTCAAACCCCGTACCTCTCAGACCCCAAGCCTCGCCAATTATAGCGACATTGGCCGCCCCCTCAAAGAAAGTACGGACGAATGGTAGTTTCGTCCCGCCACTTACGCCTATCTAGGTGTAGGGGCAGAGTGACAGGTGCCCAATACCTTTCGCGTATTTGCGGAAAACTACATCTTGAGGAGAATGCTATGACCACACGAACCACGAGTCTTATCGCCAAACCAACCACGAGCATCCTGCGCTTGGCGCTGCTCACCAGTCTAGTCACGGCGCCGCTCTTCGCGGCCGACAATGCTGCGACCAAACATTCCGCTCACGAACAAGCTTCAGCGTCCACACCGTCCACGCTCGTTGAACAGGTTCGCGCTGGCACAAAGGAGTACATCAACGTCAACAATGCCACTGCAGCCGGTTACGGACCATTTCTAGGTTGCGTCGCTGGTACTGACCACGGGGCCATGGGCATCCACTACGTCAACGGCACCCTGCTCGGCAATCTCACTCTCGACCCCGCGCAACCCCAGGCACTCATCTACGAGCCCAACGACGGCAAGATGACCCTCGTAGGCGTCGAGTTCATCCTCGACTCGGCGAGCTGGCTCGCGGCCCATCCCAACACTTCTCCCGTACTCGACGGGCAAGTCTTCAATTTCGTCGGCTTCCCCAATCGCTTCAGCATCAATTCGTTCTTCGAGCTCCACGTCTGGGCCTGGCGCGATAACCCGCAAGGATCGTTCGTGGACTGGAACAATGCGGTGACTTGCGACAATCAGTAGGTCAAAAAAAAACGATCGATAGAAAACGATCAATAGAAACGATCGATGGGAATATCTACTCCTGAGGGGTGTGGGGATGTGGAAACCGCGGAGCACCTTCCATGTCTCCATGCCCAATGGGAACCTTTGCGCGGTCGCGAATATGTGAGGCTGAGATCTGATCATCCAATGCTTCGCCAGTAAAACAGTAAAACCAAGCAACGAGGTACCACCATGCCGAAGTTCGTTATCGAGAGAGATATTCCGAAGGCGGGTAGCCTGTCGTCGGAGCAACTGCACGCAATATCACAGAAGTCCTGTGGAGTTTTACGAGAGATGGGTGCTCAGATTCAGTGGGTTGAGAGCTACATCTCGGACGACCGAGTCTACTGCATATACGTTGCCCCCGATGAAGACGCGGTACGTAAGCACGCGCAGCAGAGCGGTTTTCCAGCCAATCGCATCTCGCGAATTCGTTCGGTGATCGATCCGACAACGGCCGAGTAGCCGCTGATCCCCGGAGTTGTTACTTCTTCTTAATAAAAACGTGCAGTGCATTTTCTCCGCGAACGATTCGGAAGGGTGTGAACCCAAGCCGGGGAAGATTGATTCCGGAAAATAGGTTTTCCCCTTCGCCCAGGAAGACCGGCGCCACAGCTAAATGCATTTCGTCGATCTGGCCGGCGCTCAGGTACTGCCGAATGACCGACACGCCGCCGCCAATTCGAACGTCCTGGCCTTGGGCCGCCTCTTTCGCTTGGTTGAGAGCAGAATCCAATCCGTCGGTGACGAAGTGAAACGTAGTGCCCCCTTCCATCGCGAGGGCGGGCCGCGCGTGATGCGTCAGCACAAAAACGGGAGCGTGGTACGGAGGATTATCGCCCCACCAGCCTTTCCAGTAATCGTCTGGCCACGGACCGCGAAGCGGCCCGAACATATTACGGCCCAGAATCCAGGCGCCGACATTCTCGAAAGACTGCCCGGCGACATCGTTGTCGATACCCGTGGCCCCGCCGCTTTGACCGTGCATCTTCTTGAATATTTCCGTCCGCTGAAACCATGCGTGCACTTCCAGCCCGCGCACGCCCAGAGGGTTCTGCCGATCTTGCCGGGGCCCGGCGCTAAATCCGTCGATGGAGATTGAAAAGGCAGCGACTTTGACTTTGCTCATGCGTATTCTTCGTCTATGTTGCCAATTGTATTGAACCCGACTCGCTCGCCAGAAAAGTTTGTCATTCCGACGCGCGAGCGTAGCGAGGCAGGAGGAATCCGCCGTTCGCCAGCAGCGGATCAGCCGCGGGTGCCCCCTCCTTGCCGCGTTCTTGCGGCGGGTGGGGATTTTGATTTCCTTTCGAAGCCGAGGCACTGAGAGCATGCTTTGCCTCTTTACTTCCGCTGCCTCCTCCGCACCGGCTTCCGCAAAACCTCCCACCCCTCGCGATACTTCTCATACTTCGACCGCTTCTTCCGGCTCGCCGGATAAAGCTTCAACCCCTTCAACCGCTCCACCACCCGAACCGGAAACACATACCACGCCCCTATCGGCCGGGCGTAAGCCACCAAAGCATCAATGTCCTTCGCGCTATAAGACCTCTGAGCATGATCATGCGCCCGAAAGCTGTAAGTCCCGTCCTCGCCCGCCACGTGCGCCGACTTAACCTGCACCCGCCAGAAATTAAAACTCTTCCGCGCGTTCACAATATAGTCATAACTCTCGCTGTCTCCCCAAGGCTTCGCCACCACAAACCGCAACCCCACCCCCTTGGCAATAAACTCTGCCTCAGCAATCTCCCCCAACTGCTTAGGAGTAAGTGCTCGTGTAGAGCGGGCGCCCCCGCCCGCTGCTTTTGATCTTGCCTTTGCCTTTGATCTTGACTTTGACCTGGACCTCGACTCCTTTCTCCGATCCCAATCCTCCGCCACAGCCCAAATAGTAATAACCTCCGAATCCACCACTCCGCCCACCACATCCTCACCCATAACCACCCACTCCTTATCTGTGAACTTTTATTCTTAAGGGATGTCATTCCGAACCCGGCGCCAAGCCGGGTGAGGAACCTGCTGTTTGTTGTTTGTCATCCTGAAGCGACAGGGTTTTCGTCGCTGAAGGACCCGGGCGCGCCGAGCGAAGCGTCGCGCGAAGCGTCGCGTTCTTTGCGACGCAATACTCGCGCGTTTGGCTCGCTTCCCTATTCCGTTCTGTCCGCCACCACCACACCCCAAAACGCAAAAACCCCCTCCGACCACCGGTCGGAAGGGGCTTTAGCAAGCCACCTCGGCTATAGCTAAATGATTTCACCCAAGCAAATCCAAGTCAACGAAATAGTGCCATTCCGGGAATCACTAATACCCACGAAAGTAGACCCCACAAAAGTAGACATCCACGCACCGCAAAGATCGCCGCTAAAGCCGAAGCTTTGTCATTCCGACGCGCGAGCGAAGCGAGACAGGAGGAATCTGCCGATGCGCCTGCGAGATGCAGGGGGCTGCCCAGCAACCCCATTTAGAATGGCGCAGAAGGACTTTGCAAGGGGCTCCCACACTTTCACGTGCATTACAATCGGCCCATGCCACACCTCAGCAATTCTGTCAGCGGCGCGATTCGGACTTTCTCCTTTTGGATGGCAAACGGAACCGTTGGTCTTCCTCTTCTGGAAGGGGTCGATTACTCGTGTATATTTCGTGAGCCGAGCGCATTGGAACAGGCCTATGCGATCTTTGTAAACGTGCTGGAATTCGACAAGAATGGCAGAGTTACGAATGCAAAGCACGCCGAACACCGGGCCGCGCAGTTTATTCTCCGCTACATAACTGGAAAGCCAGAGGAGCCTCCATTTCAGAATTGGGAGGTGGAACTCCATGATCCGCCGCCTCGAGCGGATCCCCAATAACCGAGGGCAGCGTTCTAGACAAAAGGAAAAGGCCAATCTGATTTCTCAGACTGGCCTTTATTTATGCCGGCAACGACCGGAGTTTATCCTGAGCCTGTCGAAGGGACTCCCACACACTTGGCGCGTGCAGTACCATCGGCCCTGCCGGGCTTAACTTGAGGCGCTTGGAGGGCGTGAGCGCGCGTTCTTTGCGCGCGGGAGCCTTCCGCCGAAATCCTGAGCGTTCTTCGCGAAGGATCTTAACTTCCGTGTTCGCGGCGGCCAGGGACTCGGGAACAATTCAAACGTTTCCTGCGTAGAAACAACTGTTACTCCGTCAGAAGAAGGACCTCTTCATGAAGAATATTCTCGTCGCGTTGCACGCGGTGATGGTTGCGGTTGTGCTGGCTGTACCGCTGGCCCAAATGCACGCTCAGGCCCCTCCCGCGCCCGAAGCGCTGTTTGAGAAGATCCAGTCGCTCGACACCCAGCTTTTCGACGCCTACAACCGTTGCGATCTGGAGAAACTCGGATCGCTGCTGGCGGACGATTTGGAGTTCTACCATGACAAGACCGGCTTGACCCGGGGACGTCAGGCGCTGGTGGAGGGCGTCAAGAACAACATCTGCGGCAAGGTGACCCGAGAACTTGTGCCGGGAACGCTTGAGGTGTATCCCATCGCCGGCTACGGAGCGGTGGAGATTGGAGTGCACCGCTTTCACCATCCGGGACACGAGACTGCCGAGTCGGTCGGCGAGGCGAAGTTTATCCACCTGTGGCAAAACAAAGATGGAGCGTGGAAGGTGACCCGCGTGATTAGCTTCGATCATCAGACACTAAAGAAGTGAATGTCCTGCACAAAAAAAGGAAAAGGCCGTCGAGATTTCTCTCAACGGCCTTTATTTATGCTGGCAACTTGAGGCGCCTAGAAGGCGTGAGCGCGCGTTCTTTGCGCGCGGGAGCCTTCTGCCGAAATCCTGAGCGTTCTTCGCGAAGGATCTCTTGCGAATATCTTCTTGACTCTTGACTTAGAATAACTGCGAAGAACATGGAGAGACTGCGATGAGGCGGACATCTATACCACTCCTTCTTTTGTTGAGCATCAGTTCGTTCGCGGCGGACCCGGAGCCGTACCTGAAGTCCGCTCCGATGCCCTTTTACTCACCACTCGCTCGCCAAGCCCGAATCTCGGGCACGATTCATTTGCATTTCACGGTCGATGGACAGGGCAACACTTCCGCCGTGGAAGCCGGCACCGCCAATGAGCTACTACGCCGCACCGCCATTCAAAATGTGCAGAATTGGAAATTCGGCTGGCCACAACCCTGCGACTGTCGTTCTCAGAGGGAGGCAATTTTTGTTTACAAGTTTTCCGGGAAGCTGGAATCGCCCGAGCGACCAAACGTAACTGTCCGATGGTTCGGCAAGACAAAAGTGGTCCGGGTAGAGATAGAGGGAGATCTCATCGAACATTCGGACTAGTTTCTGCCTGCCTCGACCAAAAGGAAAAGGCCGTCGAGATTTCTCTCAACGGCCTTTATTTATGCCGGCAACGACCTACGCTCCCACACACTTGGCGCGTGCAGTACCATCGGCCCTGCGGGGCTTAACTTCCGTGTTCGGGATGGGAACGGGTGGATCCCCCGCGGTAAGATCACCGACAACTTGAGGCGTATAGCAGGCGTGAATGAGCCGCCTGAAGGGCGGCGATTGGGAGCCTGCTGCCGAGATCCTGAGCGCTTTTCAGCGAAGGATCTCTCTACGCCATCTCGGTGTCGAGCTTTTATGAGCGAGCTCGAAGCTGAGCTTTCAAAGATCGTGAGGACGATGCCTCACTACTGAATAGATTGGGTGTGGCGTACTTTCTTATTTGTTTACTTCCGATTTCTGCCACCGTACTTCGGCTTTGCTTTCTTACGAACGAAAAGCGTCGGCGCAACAGCTATCAGTGTTGCATCTCAGTCATCCAGGTTCGAACGACGTACATACAACATTGCTGGTTCCAGTTCAGGTTCTAACTGAGAACTGGCAACTGAGAACTGACAACTGTTTTTCTGCACCGAGTAAATTTTATGGTCAAGCCGAACGGGCGATTAGTACTGGTAAGCTACGAGTGTTGCCACTCTTCCACCTCCAGCCTATCAACCAGGTAGTCTTCCTGGGCCCTTCTTATCCCTTACGGGTTGGGAGATCTCATCTTGAGGAGTGCTTCCCGCTTATATGCATTCAGCGGTTATCACTACCGAACTTCGCTACCGAGCGGTGCCATTGGCATGACAGCTCGAACACAAGAGGTTCGTCCATCCCGGTCCTCTCGTACTAAGGACAGGTCCTCTCAAATCTCCTGCGCCCACAACAGATAGGGACCGAACTGTCTCGCGACGTTCTGAACCCAGCTCACGTACCGCTTTAATAGGCGAACAGCCTAACCCTTGGAACCTTCTACAGCTCCAGGATGCGATGAGCCGACATCGAGGTGCCAAACCGGAGCGTCGATATGAACTCTTGGCTCCGATCAGCCTGTTATCCCCGGCGTACCTTTTATCCGTTGAGCGATGGCCCTTCCATGCAGAACCACCGGATCACTAAAGCCTACTTTCGTACCTGCTCGACTTGTTGGTCTCGCAGTCAACCACGCTTATGCTTTTGCACTCGTCGGCTGATTTCCAAACAGCCTGAGCGTAGCTTCGCGCGCCTCCGTTACCGTTTAGGAGGCGACCGCCCCAGTCAAACTACCCGCCTTACCATGTCACTCTCCCGGATTACGGGAGTAGATTAGAACCACAGATCTCGCAGGGTGGTATCTCACCGTTGGCTCCTCCAAGCCCGAGAGCCTGGAATCAAAGCCTCCCACCTATCCTGCGCAGCAAGGGCCATAGTTCATGGTAAAGGTATAGTAAAGGTGCACGGGGTCTTTCCGTCTAGTTGCGGGCAACCGGCATCTTCACCGGCACTACAAGTTCGCCGTGTCAGTCGGCAAGACAGTCGCACTTTCGTTACGCCATTCGTGCAGGTCGGAACTTACCCGACAAGGAATTTCGCTACCTTAGGACCGTTATAGTTACGGCCGCCGTTCACTGGGGCTTCAGTTCGAAGCTTCATCTTGCGATTGACCTCTCCCTTTAACCTTCCAGCACCGGGCAGGCGTCAGCCCCTATACGTCGTTTTCGACTTTGCAGAGACCTGTGTTTTTGTTAAACAGTCGCAGTGCGCATTTCGCTGCGGCCCCCTCGAGCTATGAACTCTACCGGGGCACCCCTTCTCCCGAAGTTACGGGGTTATATTGCCGAGTTCCTTACCAACTGTTCTCACGAGCGCCTTTGGATATTCTCCTCGTCTACCTGTGTCGGTTTGAGGTACGGTTTCCTTATGTTCTCCTTAGAGGTTTTTCTTGGCAGCGTGGAATCGGCAGCTTTCCTCCATACGGAGTACTGCTTTGCGCCTCAGTGATAACTCTCCAACGGATTTTCCTATCGGAGACACCTTACGCGCATCGACCGTCATAGCCATAGGACGGCCTGCTTATCCTCCTGCGTCACCCCATCGTAATAACGAACACAAGGAAGGTCCGGAATATTAACCGGATGTCCATCGGTTACGCCTTTCGGCCTCACCTTAGGGACCGCCTGACCCTGAGCGGATTAACCTTTCTCAGGAAACCTTAGACTTTCGGCGCGGAGGGTTCCCACCTCCGTTATCGCTACTTATGCCGGCAGGGTCTCTTCTCAACCGTCCACCAGTGCTTTCGCTCTAGCTTCAAACTGTTGAGAATGCTCTCCTACCACGCACACCCGTAAGGTGTGCATTCGCTGCTTCGGTAACAAGCTTAAGCCCCGTTAAATTGTCGGCACCGGACCGCTTGACCAGTGAGCTATTACGCTTTCTTTAAAGGATGGCTGCTTCTAAGCCAACCTCCTGGCTGTCTGGGCGTTCCGACTTCCTTTCCCACTTAGCTTGTATTTTGGGACCTTAGCAGGCGATCTGGACTGTTTTCCTCTCGACTACGAAGCTTAGCCCCCGCAGTCTGACTCCCGTATTGGTTGTTCTATGGCATTCGAAGTTTGATTGGATTCAGTAAGCTGGAAAGCCCCCTAGTCCATTCAGTTCTCTACCACCACGACAAATCATACGAGGCTAGCCCTAAAGCTATTTCGGAGAGAACGAGCAATCACGGAATTTGATTAGCCTTTCACCCCTACCCTCAGCTCATCGGAGCTTTTTTCAACAAACACCCGTTCGGCCCTCCAGTGGGTGTTACCCCACTTTCAGCCTGGCCAAGGGTAGATCATCCCGCTTCGCGTCTATTCCTGCCAACTGATTCGCCCTATTAGGACTCGCTTTCGCTACGGCTCGCTTTCGCTTAACCTTGCTGACAAGAATAACTAGCCGGCTCATTATGCAATAGGCACGCGGTCAGACTTTCGGCTTGCGCCGCATAGTCCTCCCACCGTTTGTAGGCACACGGTTTCAGGTACTATTTCACTCCCCTCGCAGGGGTTCTTTTCGCCTTTCCCTCACGGTACTGGTTCACTATCGGTCAGAAGCTAGTATTTAGCCTTACGGGATGGTCCCCGTAGCTTCCCGCAAAGTTTCTCGTGCTCCGCGGTACTCAGGTATCGACTTCGAGTTTGGTCCGTTTTCACTTACGTGGCTATCACACTCTATGGCCCCTCTTTCCAGAGGGCTTCAGTTAACGGCCAAATTGGTAACTCTACTGTTGTCGACCCTACAACCCCGGCCACACCCGAAGGTGAGACTGGTTTAGGCTGTTGCGATTTCGCTCGCCACTACTTTCGCAATCGAGGTTTCTTTCTTTTCCTCCTGGTACTGAGATGGTTCACTTCCCAGGGTTCGCTCGAGCGTGACTATGGATTCATCACGCCGTACGGGGGGTTTGCCCCCGTGGGTTTCCCCATTCGGAAATCTCCGGATCAATGCCTGCTTGCGGCTCCCCGAAGCTTATCGCAGCTTGCCACGTCCTTCATCGCCTGCTTCTGCCAAGGCATCCACCATGCGCCCTTAGTAGCTTGACCACAAAATTTACTCGACACACTCAATCGGCTCCCGGCTTCCGGCTTTCGGCCTTCGGCTAAAAACAAATCAAACACGCCGCTTAAACTCTATGGGCCTTTATTGCTGCTCATCGCGCGCTTAACGCCTATCAACGTTTACGCGCACCAGCAGCATCTCTCAGGCACTCATAAAAATTTACGTCGCCTTGTATTTGCCCAATCTATTCAGTTGTCAAATATCGTCCTCATGAAACCGGTTTCGGCTTTCGGGCTTCGGCTTTCGGCCAAAACCTTTCAACCTTTCCGATTCACTCACCCCGCGTGTGCGGGTATGGGTCTTACTCACTCCAGAGTGTGCAAACTCCAGAATTCCTCCAACCCAATGTTCGGCATCAAAACGACTTTCATTAGACCGTGAACTGATTCACGGTTGTCGCGTTTGACGCCCAACATCAGGCTGAGTTTACTAACTTCGCGGCGAAGGGCCGGGATCGATGCCGCGCTCGATCTTCGCGATGCGCTCCTGGTGGCGGTGAACCATCCCAACGATCGCGATCGCCCCGCCCACTATAATCGCGCAGATTGGAACCAGCAGAGCGCCCAAGCCGAAAACCGAGTCGATTAATCTATTCACTCACCGCCTCCTGCATTCGCCAAGTTTTCTGGTGGAGCTGACCGGGATCGAACCGGTGGCCTCCTGGTTGCAAACCAGGCGCTCTCCCAGCTGAGCTACAGCCCCATGAACCCAGTTGCCAGTACCTAGTACCCAGTTGCCAGTCAGACCCCGTGGGTACTGGCTACTAGGTACTGGCAACTGATGTTGGTGGGCCTGGATAGACTTGAACTATCGACCTCACCCTTATCAGGGGTGCGCTCTAGCCACCTGAGCTACAGGCCCAGCCTCAGTTCCCAGTTCCCAGTTCTCAGTCTAAAACCCTTGAACTTGAATCGCGGAAGCAGGGCACTGTTTTTTCCCGGAGCTCAGTATACGCTACGAACTTCGGGCGCGAGCTTCGATCGCGCGAAGCTCGGAGCTCGTCGCTCGCAGCTCAAATTTTATTCGAGGACAAGGTTGAACGTGCGCTCCAGCTAAGCCGGAGCTGACCATCGTGGAACGCGGAAGAATGCAGCGAGCTGCATCTTCTAGAGATCAGAGCTGCTTCAAAACTTGCGAAACAGATCCCGATCTGAAAATTCGAGAAAGAGAGGTCCGAACGAGACTCCCTTGCCGCATCCTCAGGTTAGTGGTGGACTTGGCTTGGGGTACATGGCAACATCCCACGCATATTTAATCCGCGTTATTCAGGAATCGAAATCCTCTTGCGAGAAGTTGATTTCTTGGGAACGAGGACGCGCGAGTGCCATGACGTTCTCTCTTAGAAAGGAGGTGATCCAGCCGCAGGTTCTCCTACGGCTACCTTGTTACGACTTCACCCCAATCATGAACCATACCTTGGACGGTTGCCTCCTTGCGGTTAGCACGCCGGCTTCTAGTGCAGTCCACTTTCGTGATGTGACGGGCGGTGTGTACAAGGCCCGGGAACGTATTCACCGCGGCGTTCTGATCCGCGATTACTAGCGATTCCAGCTTCATGGAGTCGGGTTGCAGACTCCAATCCGAACTGAGGCCGGCTTTTTCCGATTAGCTTCCCCTCACGGGTTTGCGACGGTTTGTACCGACCATTGTAGCACGTGTGTAGCCCTGGACATAAAGGCCATGAGGACTTGACGTCATCCCCACCTTCCTCCTGGTTATCCCAGGCGGTTTCGTTCGAGTGCTCGGCATTACCCGGTGGCAACAAAACGATAAGGGTTGCGCTCGTTGCGGGACTTAACCCAACATCTCACGACACGAGCTGACGACAGCCATGCAGCACCTATATAGCAGTCTCTTGCGAGACTAGGATGTTTCCACCCTATTCCACTACATTTCGAGCCCAGGTAAGGTTCTTCGCGTTGCGTCGAATTGAACCACATGCTCCACCGCTTGTGCGGGCCCCCGTCAATTCCTTTGAGTTTCAGCCTTGCGACCGTACTCCCCAGGCGGATTGCTTATCGCGTTAGCTGCGGCACAGTGGGATTGGGTACCCACCACACCAAGCAATCATCGTTTAGGGCTAGGACTACCAGGGTATCTAATCCTGTTTGCTCCCCTAGCTTTCGCGCCTCAGCGTCAGTTATGGTCCAGTGCGCCGCTTTCGCCACAGGTGTTCCTCCCGATATCTACGCATTTCACCGCTACACCGGGAATTCCACGCACCTCTCCCATACTCCAGCACGACAGTTTCGCCTGCAGGCCCCGAGTTAAGCCCGGGGATTTCACAGGTGACTTGTCGCGCCGCCTACGCGCCCTTTACGCCCAATAATTCCGAACAACGCTTGCACCCTCTGTATTACCGCGGCTGCTGGCACAGAGTTAGCCGGTGCTTCTTCCACCAGTACCGTCATTATCGTCTTGGTCGAAAGGAGTTTACGCCCCAAGGGGCTTCATCCTCCACGCGGCGTTGCTGCGTCAGGGTTTCCCCCATTGCGCAAAATTCCCCACTGCTGCCTCCCGTAGGAGTCTGGACCGTGTTTCAGTTCCAGTGTGGCCGTGCGCCCTCTCAGGCCGGCTACCGATCTTCGCCTTGGTGGGCCGTTACCCCGCCAACTAGCTAATCAGCCGCGACCCCCTCCTCAAGCGGATTGCTCCTTTGATCTTGCGATGTTATGCGGTATTAGCATCGGTTTCCCGATGTTATTCCCACTCGAGGGTAGGTTAGTCACGTGTTACTCACCCGGTCGCCACTTTACTCAGGGATTGCTCCCCTTTCTCGTTCGACTTGCATGTGTTAGGCACGCCGCCAGCGTTGATTCTGAGCCAGGATCAAACTCTCGTTTGAAACCTGATGTCTGCCGACGGGTAGTTGGCAGACTGCCATCGCCGGGCTCGAAAGCCGGGATGGCGCCACCACTCAGCTTCTCGCTCTCTTGGAGAGTTTGAAGACCGTGGTGGTCTATCTTGTGAGATCGCTCGGACTAATGCCCGAATCCGTTTCTCACGACTGGCACGTTCAACCTAGTTGTCAAAGACCGAATCGCGGTCCGCCTAAGCGGCACGAATTCAGTCCAGGCGAACTCGCACAAGTGCGAATCCGACTGTCCTCGAAACTTTACAAGCATACGGTGCGGCGTGTATCCCGTCAATCGGCGCATCCCACAGGATTTCCAGATGATTTCCACAGTCTGGACCGTTTTGGGAAGCGGGGCGGGAGAGCTAAAAGCTGCTCTGAACGCGCAACAGTATGCGTCTTCCGGCCGAGCGGAACGCCACTTTCAGCGCACGCCGATCCGGAAGACAAGAAATTGAGAAAAGATCCCTTTGGAGGTCCTTGCTTTGAAGGTACCCTTCGGATACGTGATGCTTTCCGAATGAAGTCCCGTGGCCGGGACGATTGAGAGCTTTTAACGCGCCCTCTTAAAACTTAGATGCCGGACCAGCCCGAGAGTTGCAAACAATACGACCGGCTAGCCAC
>CAWKNF010000019.1:0-135177 GCA_963850805.1 uncultured Acidobacteriaceae bacterium
GACGCCGCATCGCGCGCCGCTTGCGCCTGTGCGGTAACCGTGCCCTTCGCGCTGCGCCCGCGCGTGCGCACGTCAATCCCTACCAGAAATGCACGTTCCTGCAAGTCCTCCGGACGCGCATTTTCCGCGCCGAGAGGCACACGTCCATCTGCGGACGCGCGATCGCGGGTCTTCTTGGAATGAGAACTGCGCAAGCCGAAAACGCCTTACCCTTCACTACCGGATGCGCTCGCCGCCGAGGCCGCCACTGGCGCCGTTGTCGATGTCGAAGATGACGATGCCGCCGCGCTAGGCGCAGTTGCGGCCTTGGCGGCCTCCGGATGCGCCAAATGCGCGCCATGCGACACGGTTCGGCCCATCACCACGGTCGAGATGGCGTGCTTGAAGATCAATTGCTCCTGCCCGTTGGCCTCCAGCACCACGGAATATTTGTCGAAGGAACGAATCCGGCCCGTCAACTTCACTCCGCTCAGCAGATAAATCGTGATGCTCAATCGCTCCTTGCGGGCCGTGTTCAGGAAGGAATCCTGGATGTTCTGCGCCGGCTTGCTGCTTTCCATAGCCGATCTCCTTAGCTCTCGACTTGCAACACACCAACTCGCCCCGTCCGCAGACGCTCCAGGGCAAGCTCAAATCAACAGCGTGTTCCTCGGACTTCCCGCCCGAAGGAACACGGGGGGACAACCTGTCTCCTCCACAACCCGGTTTTTCAAGGCCGCGCCGCTCAGCAGGTAGCTGTGATCACGATACGGTGTCCCCTCGCGCTTTTCAACCCGGAATTTGTGGAAGACTCAACTTTTTCTTGCACAGTGTTTAAGCTTTCCTCATCATCTTGACCGTTGTGTACAATCCCGGCGTGGGCAATTCTGCCCTTGTGCGAAATTTTAGGAGGCATCATGGCCAGCGCCGCTCTCGCAACTTTCCTCACACCCAAATCAATTTCCCTCAGGACTTCAATACCAACTTTCTGATGCTGGTGCGCTGGATCCACTTCCTCGCTGGCATCACGTGGATCGGCCTGCTTTATTTCTTTAACCTGGTGAACGTCCCTCTGATGAAAGAACTCGACGCCACCACCAAGGGCAAAGTCATGCCCGCGCTCATGACGCGCGCTCTATGGTGGTTCCGTATGTCGGCGGCGCTCATGCTCGCCGGCTTGATCTATTGGGGAAACATCGTCGCCGCCGACGCGCACAACGGAGGCGGTCCGGCGGCGCTGCAATGGGCAGCTTTTTTCTGATCTGGACAATCGTCTGGGGAGTGCTCTGCGCCTGCCTCATCCCGGGCAAAGGAATCTTCGATACAGGCGCGTTCGTCGGCGTGGTCTACGCGGTGGTGGTCGCCGTCGCAGCCTGGCTCTTCCTGAGCCTGAACAGCCACGGCTGGGAAAGCAATCGCCTGCTTTCGATCGGCATCGGCGGCGGCATTGGCTGGGTAATGCTGCTCAACGTCTGGGGAGTGATATGGCGCATCCAGAAGCGCCTCATTCAATGGACGCGCGACAACGCGACTAATGGCACTCCGATGCCTGATAAGGCAAAAGCCATGGCCCGCCAAGCGTTCCTGGCCAGCCGTGCCAACGCTTTCTTGTCAGTGGTGATGCTGTTCTTCATGGGCGCCGCCAGCCACTACCCCATGTTCGGGAAATAGGGCTGGGAAAGAAAGGGTGTGATGGCGTTGCACAAAGAGCAGGGCTTAAGATCGCCTCTGCCAGGATTAAGTCCAATCAAGGGAATGCAGCGCACGTTCCTGGAGATACCTTGGAGATACAATGAGCGGAGAAAATGTTTCTTCCGGTAGGAGGTTCGCCGTGAAGCTTCTCGCCTTCGCTCTTCCCTTTGTCCTATTTGCAGCGTCTCCACTGCTGGCGCAGGATCCGAGAGTACCCGGAGTGCGCCAGGGCGAACAGGCGCAAGCCCAGGTGGAAAAGGACATCCCCCCTCCGACCCAGCCTCACCTTCAACTTGACCTGGCCAAGCTCCGCCAGGATGCAGACCAACTGGCCAAACTTGCCCAAACCATCCCTGCGGATGTTTTGAGAATCCAGAGCGGCATGCTGCCCAAGGACATGAGCGAAAAACTGAAGCAGATCGAAAGACTATCCAAGCATCTGCGGAGTCAGATAACGCCGTAGGGGCTGGTATGTCGTCGCCAGCTTTCGTTGGCGCGATTCAACCAAAGCACAATCTTCCCGACCAAGAAAAACACCAGCCCATGGCGGCGCTGGTGTTTTAAGTACTCTTAAGCGAAGTGCGGCTAGAAAATAATCTTCAGGCTGAACTCCGTTTCACGCGGCGAGCCCAGCGTATAGACGCCGGTGCCTACGCCAACCCGGTTTACGAGTTGCCCCGCATAGTTGGTGCCATTGATGCTGCCAGTTGAACCGGTCAGCAGCCCTGACATCATGCTCGTCGGAAGATTGAAATTGGCGAAGTTCGGAAGGTTGTAGAAGCCTACCGAAGGTTTAATCGAGAATTTACCATCGAAGAAGCTGTGGCTCCAGGCGATGGTTGCGTCGAAGGCCTTCAGCCAGGGATAGTTAACTTGGTCGGAAGGCGCCAAAGCCAGCGGAACCCCGCCGCTATACGTACCTCCCAGAGCCACCAAATCTGCCTGCGCCATCAGGCCGTTCTGAATCAGCACGTTGCCCGCAGGCGTTGGAGTTCCCGCGAGAACTTGATTGTTGAAGTTGGTGATGGCTGAGTTGATGTTGCCGGCGTTGATGCCTCGATCAAAGCTGCCGACGTGGGTTCCCGGAAGGGGATTCTGCGTGACACCGCTGCCCGTGAAGTCGGTGCGGAAGATTTCACCCGCGCCAAGCCCTGTATTCGGGACCGTAGCGGTGATTGAAAGCGGGCTGTAGAAGTGAGACATCACGCCAATCTGGAAGCCGCCTCGCAAATCCACGAAACCGCCAAACGATAGCTGCTGGGTACGGTCCAGCGTGGACGGTCCGAAATAGCGATTCACATTGGCATTGTCCAGCGCGGGAACGATGAAGTCCTGATCCGCGGCTGCCGCAGTCACCGTGGCACCGGGACCTACGCCTCCGCCCGAATTATCAAACTTGGAGAGGGCGTAGGAGACTTGGAAATTCAAGTCTTTGGCGCCCCGGAATGGGCCTTTTACATTGTCGACCCACTTCGCCTGCAATCCGTCGTAAACCGAACGACCAACCGGCGAAAGGAAAGTAAGGGGCGGCGCGATCGGGTTGATGCCGCCGAATGCGCAGGGGTGACCAACTGCAGCCAGGCAACTGTTGCCGCCCATGTCAGCGGAAGAGCCTAGGCCTAGCCCCGCGTAATCGGCCATGTTGGCAGCCCGAGGCACGTACGTTCCGCCATCGTTTGTTCCGTTTGCCGGATCAAGTGCGCACGGAGTTGTATAAGTGCCGGCAACCGTGGTGACTCCGCCTCCGCAGTTGGCAATAACCGTCGCGATCGCGGCGTTGGCCCCAGCTACGTTGAAAAAGCGAGTGTCGCCGGAGTGATTCTGATCCACTCCCAGTAGGAAATGGGTTTGAACGTTGCGAATGAAGTCCACGCTCAACACCATGCCGGGACGAAGTTCGCGTTGGATGCCAAAGTTCATCACGACCGAACGTGGTGATCGGTAGTCAGGATTGAACATGTTGGTACCAGGCGCGAAGAAGCAGTTGGTACCGCCGACGCAATCAGTGAGGTACTGTTGTGCATAGGCCGGATTCGGCTGCTGCACGTCCAGGGGCGAAGCCGCCTGATATTGACGCGCAAGAGCTACGACCGCTGGCACCGCGTTCCCAATGAGCGGGAACCCCGCCGACGTACCGCAAACCGCCGCAGTCGGCGTGATGGGGCCGGTCGAAGTTTGTAGGGTGGCGGGTGAACCCGCAGCCGCACACGGTGAGGGGAACTGCGCGAAGGCGCCTGTGGCCTCCCGGAATGGACCGTCAAAGAGCACGTTGTTCCAGATGGCGTTCTCCCAGAACAAGCCGATTCCGCCGCGGATTGAAGTCTTGCCGTTCTTCATCGGATCCCAGGCAAAACCCAGGTTCGGGCCAAAGTTCTTGTTAGGCTGGTTCACTGGATTGCCTAGCCCGGGAATCAGGGCACTGAGTCCAGGAATCGCCGGGTACTGGCTGTCGGTGCGGCCTGTATCGCGCTCCCACCGTAATCCATAAGTTAGGGCGAAGTTCGACTTGATCTTCCAGGACTCCCCGAAATACAAAAGCACGCGGTTGTCGGGCCCCAAGCCGCCGGCAGGGAACCCAAGCGCCGCCTTAGAAGTGGAGAATCCCAAACCATTGCCCAGGGTGTAGCCGCCGTCGGCTGGGTAATTCAACGGATTAGCCGAACCGCCGGGGAAAGGCCCGGTCGCAGCCGCTGCAATGTCCGCTGTGGTGACCTGGGAAATGACCTGGGGTCCATTCTTAAAGAATGAGGCGAAGCCGCCGCCCTGAAGGTGATTGAACGTGGCTCCGTAGCGAATGATGTGCTTGCCCACGACCCGGCTGCCATCGTATTTGATCTCATGATCGCTCTGCGGTGTGCTCTGCGGGGCCAAGAGATTCGGCCCGGCGACTAGGCCGGTAGCTCCCATGAAGATTTCAGCGCCCAGATCGTCGAAGGGGAGAGAGGCGTTACCTGTCGTCGCATCCACGATCTGATTCTGGAACTTAAGATACGAGAACCGGATCGAATGGGTAAAGGCGCCAGTGTTGAAATCCACTCCAACCACATCATTGCGAGTGATGTCTTTGTTGTCATAGACGGAATAGCCGAAGCCGAAGGTCGCGCCCAGCAAATTCTTGAAATAAGAGAAGCGGTAAAAGAGGCGCGCGCTCTTGGTCAGCTGATAGTCCAACCGGCCGAGCAGGTTATCCTCGCGGAATGGGTCGGTGAAATTTCCCGAATATGCCTGGAACGGAGCGGAAATAGGCACCGAAGCTTGCGTATTCTGCGCGGTCCGTTCGCCGTCGAGGAAAAAGAACGCTTTGTTCTTGATGATCGGTCCGCCCAAATCGCCGCCGTACTGGCTGCGCTGCGAGTACGGATCGGTTCCTCCAGGCAGTTCCGCAGCCCCGACGCGATAGTCGCGAAATTGCCCAAAAGCTTCGCCGTGGACTGCGTTGCTTCCTGACTTTGTGGTCACATTCACAGATCCCGAAGAGGTCAGCTCGGTCGACATATCCAAACTCGCCTGACCGATCTGGAATTCCTGAATACCACTGGCAGGAATGTCGGTCGTCGTGGTCCCAACCGTTTCGTCCGAGACGTCAACGCCGTCAACTTCAATGCGAGCCGTCCGGCCGTAACGGCCGCCGAACGAGATAGAGGAGTAGCCCGCCTTGGTCGGATCGAAATTTTGACCATCCTGAATCTGAACTCCGGGTTCGAGCTGCGCCAGGTCTAGGAAGTTCCGCCCGTTGACAGGCAAGTTTTCGATCTGCGCGGCTGTCAAGACACCCTGCACCGTCGCCTGTTCGGTATTGACCTGAACCTCGCTCGCCGTCACTTCAACCACAGTGCTCTCTTGGCCGATTTCGAGTTTCACGTTCCCGGTAGCTGCGTTGTCCACTTTAACGTCCACACCCAACTGAGCCGTCTTGAAGCCCTTAGCCTCGACCCGCACCTGGTATGCACCCGGGATCAGTGCTCCGACGGAATATGATCCATTCCCAGCACTGGTCGTGTGCAGCGTCTGCCCTGTAGGTCCTGTGATCGTGACCTTTGCATTTGGCAAAACCGCCCCCGACGCGTCGGTCACTATCCCCGAGATACTGCCGGTCGAAACCGAGGTTTGGGCGAATGCGACAGAGGAAATAAGCAGTGCTGATAGGGTAACCAACGCCAGCAGGGCAATTCGTACTCCCGGGCGGCAGGGGATTAGATTCGGCATCGTAAACCTTCCTTTCGGAAATGTTCTCATAAGAATTTTTCTTACCTTGAAAGTCGTAAGCGGTACCTGTCTTCTGTAGCTTCGGATCGGGTTTGGCGCAGAATCTCCGAACTTAAGTACCCAGCAACTCACACGCCAAAGCATTCTGAGCTAACAGTCATTGTTTTCAATGAATTGTAACCATGATTGCCCAGGCTGCTCTTTGAATTGGAAGATGAATCGCCAATTTATATGGATTTACGTAGAGATGCTACGCTCATGGAACCCCGTCTCGCCTTGAGACGGACCGTCGATAATAAGTAAGCCGTTCTCCCTTGAACCGTGGTCGAAAGGCGCCCGTGCGCAAAAATTAAGGAGCATCCCTTTCGAGATGCTCCTCTCTGCTTTCAACTTCGGTCAACTAGAAATAAATCTTCCCGGCTAGTTGTACCACCCGACCGTCGCCGTTGGTGGAGATCTGAGCAGCGCCCAGTATGCGCCCAAAGTTCGGGTCGCCAACAAAAGCGTCTGGTGAGGCGAAGTTCGCGTGGTTGAAGGTGTCAAAGGTTTCAAGCCGCATTTCGAGGAACTTGGTCTCGGTAAAGTGAACGTCCTTGGACAGGGCCATGTCCCAGTAATTCAGCCCCGGTCCATAGAACGGGTTCCGATTGGAATTGCCAATGGTGCCGTTGTTAGGAATCGTGAAAGCTGCTGGGTTGATCCAGTAGTTTTGCAGACCCCCAATCGTGTTGTTCCTCGGGTTGTGGTTGACGCCGATGGGTGTACCGGTCAGCTCAGCCTTATCCGGAGGCGCGTAATACGCGTCTGGGTAGGACCACTGCAAGTCGTTATAGCCAAGGCTAAAGACTTGGACCGGGAAGCCATGCTGGAATGTCGTAATTCCAGAAAGCCGCCAGTCATCCGTCAGCCGCTTCCAATGGTGACCCAGCTTGTAAAAAGGTAGCGTGTAGACGTAGTTGACCACTAACCTCTGCGGTGCGTCGTTGGCGGAGGGTCCGTAATTGCCCGCAATGCTGTAGTTATTGAGTCCAGGACCATCGAACGAGCTGTTTTCCAGGCTCGAGGTGTAGTCAAAGTAGCGCGACCACGTGTAGGCGGCCTGGAACGACAGTCCGTTGCTGAAGTGCCTGGTGATCGTTGCTTGCAGGGAGTTGTAGTTGGAGCTGAAGTCCGTAACCTGGACACCAGGTTGGCCTATGACATTCGTCGCTGCCCCTAACGGGAATGTGGCGCCTCCGGTGCAGTCCGCCAGAAAGAAATCACTGGTACATCCCATGTTAACCGCCGCCTGATTCGTTCCTGGCGCTATGCCCGCGGGATTGAGGTTGTAGGCTCCTTCGAGATGCCGCGTCACATTTCCCACGTAGCCGATCGTGGCAACCGTCGATTTTGTAACTTGATACTGGATGTTCAAGTTATAGTTCGTAGACCGCGGAGCCGTCATCCGAGGATCCTCGGTATTCACGTTGAAGCCGAGGGGCTCAAATGCAAGCCAGGCACTTGCCGGAACAGAGGCCCCCGACGTAGGAGGAGTGAACGGAAATGGATTGGCAAGGCTACCTGTTGGAAAGCCACCCACCGCAACCGTGTTTGCCGACGCGTAGGGGTTGATGAAACCCGGGCCGGTTCCGAGCGCTCCGGCTCCTTGCGCAGAAAGGGAAAACGGAGGATTACCCAGGGTCTGCAAGGTAAGCTCCTCTTCCGAACGGTTGTAATAAAGCCCGATGCCGCCGCGAATGCTCCAATTATGGTTTCCCCGCGGACTCCAGGCGAACCCCAGGCGCGGGGCAAAGTCACTGTAGTGGATCGTAGGCCCGCCATATGAATTGATCCCCTTATCGCCCGGAAAAACATAGCCTAGCGGGGCTGTCGGGAACACGGTCGATTGTTGCCCCGGCCGGAACGCTGACATAACCTCGCCGTTCGCGTAGAGATTCTTATAAGGAGTTTCAATGTCCCATGCGACGCCCAGCGTCAACGTGAGGTCAGGTCTAACCTGCCATTGGTCTTGACCGTAAGAGAAGTATTCTCGCCCACGCGCTCTAACGATGGAGCCGCTGCCCTGGGTGTAACTGTCCGGAACTCCGAGCAGGAAATCCGCCCCAGCATTCCCGGTCGAAAACACTCCTGCGCCCTGGTACCCGAAGTTTCCGTTCAGGTTGTTGTAGAACGGGTTATTGATCTCCAGACGGTCCATGTTGAAGCCGGCCTTGAAGGTGTGGTGACCCCAAACTTTACTGAAATTGTCCGTAACTTGATACGTGTTCTGCACCCGCGGTTGCGGACCGTTGGCGCTAAACCCGAGAGTGAAGAGTCCAGTAATGCCCATGACCGGAAGTTGAGCATACTGAGGAGCCTGCGGAGTAATGTTGAATCCGTAGGTCGTGGGATTGTTCATGGTTACGGGATCGACCGCGATGAAATTGAAGCGCAGATAAGCAATACGCGCTTCATTTAGGGTCGTGGGCGAAAAAGTGTGGTTCCATGCCGCGGTGAATTCATAATACTTCGCCGGATCGGATGCGGCGAAACCGGGAAGCGAGGCGCCCGTGAAAGGCAGGGTGCTGGTGAATGCGTCGTTCTCGTACAAGCCATAGAACCAAATCGCATCTCTCTTGGAGAGCGTCTCATCCAGCCGTCCGAGATACTGGTCCTGCTTACCCACGGTACTGGGATTGAATAGATATTCATTGTTGGCCCCATTCGGCAGGGGCACGTATTGGTTCATCAGCTTAAGGGCCAGGGGGTTCAAATCCTGGGCAGGAATGACCCCGGTACTGAAAAGATCCGCATAAGTGAGCGCCCCGCCCGGCTGGCATTGGACACCGCCGCTCACCGGACACGACGAGGCCGCGTCCCCGTACATCGCAAACGGAATGGGGTTCGTCGACGCGGGTAAGGTTGCATCCGCCGAAAAGTCTCCGCCCCGCTCGGCTGAACTATAAACCGTGGGAGCCTGGCCACCGGCGTACGGTTGAGGCACCGTATTCCGGGTACCCTGATAAGAGAAGAAGAAGAAAGCGTGATCTTTGATGATGGGGCCGCCTACCGTGCCACCAAACTGGTTTTGGTGAAAGGGGGAGGCTGACGGCTCGAACCAGCTCTTCGCGTCAAGGAAAGTGTCGCGATAGAACTCGAAGACATCGCCGTGGAATTGATTGGTGCCGCTCTTGATGCTGGCATTGATGATGGCGCCAGAATTCCGTCCGTACTCCGGATTGATGGTGCTGGTCACCATCGTAAATTCACCAATCGCGTCCGGGCTTGGGATGACGAGGGGAACATTCAAGGCGGTGTCGTTGGTATCGGTTCCGTTGATCAGGAAGGAATTCTGCTGCGTCTCGGCTCCGTTGGTGGAGTAGGTTCCCATGCGGTCGGACGATGCCTGCACGCCCGGCTCAAGCTGCTGCAACTGCGTCCAGTTGCGTCCATTCAGCGGTATATCTACGATCTGGCTGGCCGAAACGGTGTTGCCTAGCTGCATGCTGGTGGTTTCCACCTGCGCGGGGTTGGCCTCGACCGTAATCGTGTCGCTCACCACGCCCAGCTCCATCTTCACCTGCAGGTTGAATATCTGGTTGAGATCCAGGTGAATGTTCCCTTCCGCGAACGTCTTGAAGCCTCCCTTCTCGACTTTGACCTCGTAATCGCCGATAGGCAACTGAACGAAGGTAAACAAGCCATCCTTGTTGGAAGCCGACGAGTACTTGATCCCAGTGGCCACATTCGTCGCCGTCAGTTTCGCGTCGGGCACCACGGCTCCCGCCGGGTCTGTAACCGTGCCACGAATACTCGCGTACAGGTTGTCGGCAATCGCGGGGGTCGTCCAAACCAAACCAAACACAAACCCTAGCGCGAGAAGAACAACAAAGAAGCTAAACGAATGGTGCTTCATCGAGACCCTCCTGGGATATTTCGTCCTGAGACCCGGGCTCTAATACCACTGCAGTACTGCGAGACCGCCAACTTGGGCGAACGGATCGCCAAGTGTTCAACTTGCGTACCAAGCAACTGTCGTTCCAAACGATCTCAAGATAAAACATTTGCTATCAGAGACATACATAACAAGTGTCGGCAATTCACCAGAAAACCACATGTGTTTACGGATTTTTGTATGAGAATTGGTAGAATCCGTGGGCAGCTCCGCCAAGGATCTGCGCGACCCGGCTCTATCTCTGCTACGGCTCTTCCTTTCCGCGGCTACTTCTCCCACAAGCCCGAATCTATTAAGTCGGACTCGCCGAAGGCTCCTCCCGGACGCTCCTCATGACTTGCTTTGGGAGACGCGGCCGCAACTTTCTCCCGCGCCAGTCGTCAAATCCCCAGTGAGGAGATGAACGCTTTGAGAAAGCTTCCTACTCTGGCAAAACTGTCGCTTGGGTTATTTATCGTCGGGCTCGCCCTTGCGAAAGTTCAGACGGCGCAACCCTCACCCGCTGAGACCGGCCGCCAGCCCGTAGTGGTTGAGCTGTTCACTTCCGAGGGCTGCTCCTCTTGTCCGCCCGCGGACGCCTTACTCCAAAAGCTGGAAGCGCGGCAATCCGTCGCCGGGGCAGAGATCATCGCGCTTGAAGAGCACGTGGATTACTGGAATCACGACGGCTGGGCCGATCCCTATTCTTCGCCGGAATGGACCGAGCGCCAACAAGCCTATGCGGCGGTCGCCCACGACGATCCCTACACCCCCGAGCTTGTGGTAGACGGTCGCAGCCAATTCGTTGGTAACAACGCGCGAAAGGCGGAAACCGAAATCGAAAAAGCGGCGCGTGGGGTGAAAACGGAGGTTTCGATTACAGCGGGACCGCCGAATGCGAAGGAAGAGCAGGGCTTCACCGTATCGGTAGGAAGGCTTGCGGAAACCAACCCCGGCGATGTGGCGGAGGTCTGGCTGGCCATCACGGAAGACGGCCTGCATTCGTCAGTGAGTCGAGGCGAGAATGCCGGACGCGTCCTGCAGCACGTTGCCACGCTGCGCACCCTGCACAAAATTGGAGTTGCCCACGCGGGGGGAACGTCGGCGTCGTTCGCGGCAACTCCCTCGGTAAAATTAGATCCTCGCTGGAATGTCGGGAATCTTCACGTAGCCGTTTTCGTTCAGGAGAGAAAGAGCCGGGAAATCCTCGGTGCTGCGTCGACCAGAATCAAGGGCTAGAGGATCACGGGCCGGAAGATCACGGATGGAAGATCACGGCCTAGCGCCGCCGGAGCGGCTTCTGCGGTTTGGTCGCCGACTTCTGCTCGCCGGGGGCCAGCACGCGGCGCACAATGGGCGTGTTCAGTTTGTATTTGCGCTCGCTCACGTTGCCGGCATCGTCTTTCACCCGAAGGATAAACACGGGCAGCGTACCTTCCTTGTCGAAATCCTCGTTGCTCACGGTCACCGGCAACACGCCGCTCAGTCCATGCTCGCGGTAGGCGGTCTCGTAGCGATGCTTTTTGACGTTCCAGGTGAAGACGCGAATCTGATCGTAGTCGTAAGGCAGGCCGTCGCGCGGTTCGGTGATGGCGCACAGATATTGCGGAACGTTCTTGTCGGTGCCGTCCTTGCCTGAGTCGCGCACCTGGTCCAGCACGAAGAACGCAACGAAACGCTGGCCCTCGGCATACTGCGCTACATCGAGCGGGACGTCGAGGTCCACCATGCGGGCCAGCACCCATCCCACGCGGTTCTGCGCGTCGCGCACCAGCCACCAGTCTTCCAGCACCGGCCCGGAAGTCGCTTTCGCACCAGAAGTCTTTCCCGCGGACTTGGTGGGCGCGAGCGCCGCGCCGGGCTGCTTCTCGGCCGTGGCGCGCTTCAGCACGGAAACTTTCGCTTGCGCCGCAAGCTGGTACAGGTGCTCGGTTTCCCGGCCGGGCGTGAGGTGCAGGTTGGTTTCGTTGCGCAACACACCGGGCGCCTGCACTGGATCGTTCACATTCTCCTGAGTGAGCTTCTGCAGGCCGTCGAAGGTTTGCTGATCGACTAGATACCGTTGCTCGATCCAGCCCTCCGTGCCATCCGCGGTGCGCACGCGGGAAAAGCGCTTCTCGCGCTCCAGCACCTCCACCCGGTCACCGTTCTTCACCGTGCCGACGCGATTGTAGATGGTGGCCACTTGGTCGCGCAGCGTGGCCTGGACCGCCGAGACATAATTCACCTCCAGACGATGGCCTTTGCGATTGCAATCGGAAAGCCCGAGCAGGAAAACAGCGGCCAGGGCGAAGGCCAAAGCGGATCGAGAGAGATGCGATGGATGATTCCGTTTCATGGTCTTTGCAACATTCACTTGGCGGGACTCACTCAGCAAGGTTCAATTCCCACTATAGCGCGTTGACACAGGGTTTCCCGGCACGAAAGAAAGGGTTATAGAGAATGCACTCCGAAACCCGAATGGCAGAAACCACTCGGACCGCCGCGTCGACATTGTTTCAGTGTTTCAGTCTATAGTCGGCAAATGCCGGACCATCCGAACTACGGTGTCGGGCGCACCGCCTCAGAAGGAGCGTCCCGCGGATTCACTGTCTTCGGGATCTTTTTGTTTTTTGGCGCGGTAATGGCTGCCCTTGCTGGAACGACGCTAGCCTGGAGAGGCACGGCTCTCGGCCGAATCTGGGCGTTGAATCCCAGCGCCCATCGTCAACTCGCGCCGCTCGGAAGAGCGATCGGTGTCGCCTTCCTGATGCTCGGCGTGGTTCTTGCACTTGCCGGCGTGGCGTGGTTTCGTCGCCGGCTGTGGGGGTGGCGACTTGGGGTGGCCATCATCGCCACTCAGCTTGTGGGCGATCTGTTTAATTGCGTCCGGGGAGATCTGCTGCGCGGTGGCGTGGGCTTCGCGATTGCTGGGGGACTGTTGTTTTATTTACTGCGCCCGGAGGTTCGGGCCAGCTTTGCGAGAGTCCCAAAGGGGACCTGACACGGCGATGCCGCTTCGTTTAACATAAAACGAACACATGATGAAAGAAATGTCTAAGATTCAGTTCCCTCTTCTGTCGCTAATAGCCTTTGTGCTCGCCGCCAGTTGGTGCGCGGCCGCGGATCAGGCGGTGAACGACGTGTTGCGTCCACCTAAGGGCGCACAAGTAGCCATTGTGGTGTTCGAGGACCTGCAATGCCCGCAATGCCGCCGGGTCGCGCCCATTCTCGAGCAGGCATCGAAGACCTACAAGATTCCACTCGTGCGCCATGACTTTCCCCTGCCCATGCACAACTGGTCCTATGACGCGGCCGTGATGGCGCGCTACTTCGATGCGACTTCGAAAGCTCTGGGCAACGAGTTCCGCGACTATATCTTCTCGAACCAGTTCGAGATCAATCCGCAGAACCTGCGTACCTATGCCGAAAAGTTCGCAGCGGCGCACAACCTAGGATTTCCCTTTGTGGTCGATCCGCAAGGCAAGCTCGCGGCCGAGGTGAACGCCGACCGCGACCTGGGCAAGGCCATCAGGCTCGATCACACGCCCACGGTGTACGTGGTCAGCAGCCGGCATCCAGACAAGCCTTATGTGGAAGTGGATGCTCGACAGATCGACAGCCACTTGTACGCGCTGATTGACGCGATGATGAAGTAGCAGTTCCCGGTTCCCAGTTCCCAGTTCTCAGTCTCAGTTTCTAGTTTCCGGTTCCCAGCTTCCGTTTCTAGTTTCCAGCTTCCGGGCTTTGGCCTTCGCGGCGCGACTAAGTTGTTGAGTCTTGGTGGAAGTGATTCATTCTTTTGGAAAGCTCTGCAGATGACTGACCGCGACCGCTGACCTTGATTTACTTCTGGCTAAGTTGTTGATTCTTGGTGTAAGTGATTGATTCTTCGTGGAGCGTGCCCTTACGGCCTGAAAAAGGCCCTCAAATCCTCCCGTGGAATGGCCCGTATTCGCATTCTGGGACCACTGGGAAGCGTTGCTCGATCGCGGACAAGGGAAAGCGCATCCGTAACCTTCAAGGGGCTAAGATCGCCTCTAATGAGATAATTATCTTCAAGCTAACATCGAAAACAGAGCTTCCACGAGGAATCAACAACTTACGAGCCCGGCATGAAGAATCAATCACTTACAACGGTCGCAAGAAGAATCAACGACTTAGCTGCAGAGAAAAACCATTTCACGATGTGCAGCAGAACTGAGAACTGAGAACTGAGAACTGAGAACTGCCTAGTCCCCGAATCCGATGCCGATGGCGCGAGCCGCGCGCACCAGTTCGCCTTTCGGATCTACGGACTTGAGATGGCCGATGGCATGGGCCACGTCTACTGAAACGATCGAATCGCCGTGCAGCGCGACCATCATGCCGAAGCCTCCGGCAGCGATCAGGTCGACAGCGGCCACGCCGAAGCGGGTTGCCAGGATGCGGTCGAAGGGCGAGGGCGTGCCTCCGCGCTGAATGTGCCCCAGCACGCTGATCCGCACTTCTTTACCCGACCCGCGGCCGATGGCATTGCCGATCAGGTTGCCCATGGAACTGGCGCGGCGGTTCTCCTTCATCTCCGGGGGTAGCTTCACCCCTTCAGCCACCACCACGATGGTGAAGTGTTTGCCAGTTTTTTCGCGCTCGGCGATGTGCCGGCAGACGTGTTCGATGGTAAAGGGGATCTCCGGGATGAGGATGACGTGAGCGCCGCCGGCGATGCCGGCCTCGAGCGCGATCCAGCCGCAGTCGCGGCCCATCACCTCCACCACCATAACGCGATGATGCGACGCCGCGGTGGTGTGAATCTTGTCGATGGCGTCGGTGACGGTGTGCAGCGCGGTATCGAACCCGAACGTGACCTGAGTGGCGGAAAGATCGTTGTCGATGGTTTTGGGCACGCCGACGATCTTCAGTCCCTTCTGAAAGAGTTCGTAGCCGATCGTTTGCGATCCGTCGCCTCCGATGGTGATGATGGCGTCAATGCCCAGCCTGGCGGCGTTTGCGATCACCTGCCCCGAAATGTCGCGGGAAACCTCCTTGCCGTTCTCGACAGTCTTGTAGTGAAAGGGATCGCCGCGGTTGGTGGTGCCGAGAATGGTTCCGCCGCGGGGCAGAATGCCGCTCACTTCCTTGATCGTCAACTCGAAGGCTTTTTCCGGCCAGATGAGGCCGTCGAAGCCATCGGGGATGCCAATCACCTTCCATCCGTACTTGAGGATGGCGGCTTTGGTGGCGGCGCGAATGACCGCATTGAGGCCGGGAGCGTCTCCGCCTCCGGTGGCGATACCGATACAGCGAATGTCAGGCATAAGTTCGTCGTTAGTCGTTCGTCGTTAGTCGTTCGTCGTTAGTCGTTCGTCGCTAGTAGCTGGCTTGACCCACTTAGGGCTGCCGCCTCTACGATAATACTTTGAGTTCGGGGGATGGCAACTTACGAGTGGGCGTTGGGAGTTGCCAGCGATACACCTTGCGGCGGCGACCGATTCGGATCACGAAAATTGTTACGGCTCGGTGTTGGATGCCGGGGACCAGGTTCGCTATTCGCCGATCAGACGCGAGCTACCCGCC
Organism: uncultured Acidobacteriaceae bacterium; assembly: GCA_963850805.1. Lineage (GTDB taxonomy): Bacteria > Acidobacteriota > Terriglobia > Terriglobales > Acidobacteriaceae > Sulfotelmatobacter. The sequence continues at coordinate 15,326 of CAWKNF010000019.1, forward strand.
CTATGGGGTCACGGTCAACGTGGCACTGACTTGGGCCGTACCGGTGTACCCGGAGTATGTCACGACCATAGAGTACGTCTGCGAGGTCTGTATTGTGCCCTCTCCAGCGGTGCAGCTCTGAATGGGATTTCCACTGCCATCAGTCGACGCAATGCAAGAAACAACGTTGGGGACGGCCGTCCCATTTTGTTCTGGAGTGAGCGTAACCAGCGCGGAAATGTTCTGCTGGCCGGAAGATGTTACTCCCGTGATCGTGAAATCCGCAGCGTCGGTGCCGTTAGCCGTTATTCCGGCGGTCGCCGGAGTGATCGTCATGGAGGAAACCGTTTCCGCGACCGTCGCTGTTGTGGTACCGGTAATGGTGCCGGAAGAAGCGGTTATGGTCGCCGTTCCAGCCGAGACTCCGGCCAGCATGCCGCCGGTGGTGATGGTGGCTACCGTCGTGTCGGAGCTGGACCAGCACACCGTGTTGCCGGTGCAACTCGTTCCTCCTTTTAGAGTGCCCGTACTGCCATCGTTGTAAGTGGCCGCGGCGGTCAGTTGCAGTGAGGCAGCTCCATTCCCAAAGCCCACTGACGGGTTCGGGGGATCAATGGTGATGGAGGAGACCGTCGGGTTCTGGAAAAAGCCGGTGCAACTCACAGCCAGGGCCAAGGCCGCGAGCGCGGTAAAGGCTCCCGCCGGGCGGAGTTTGTTTTTCGTCGATGACATAGTAATCAGAGACTCCTTGGGCGCGCTTCCTTGAGGCTGCAACTGGTTTGGGCTTGCATTAAAACCATCTGCCGACGCGCGGGAGACACTGTTTTCGATGCAATCAGATTACGATCTCCGCGCAGCCACCGTTGTAAAAAATTGTAGCAGAGAAGATTCCGGGCCGAGCGCGCAAGTGCACTTCCGTGCAGGCCCGGAACCAGCGCGGCTAACGGCCCATTCTCAATTAGGAACGTCCGGGAACCAGGGAACTTGCGGGGAAATGCCGCGAGTTTCCAACTCCGTGCGGAGCTCTGCTCTGCGGACAGCCTAGGGAGGCCGTCCTCACACGATCCCTTGCTTCACTCAGGAAAATGGCCAGTGCTGAAATCAGCACTGGCCAAAGGCACTCCGAACTGACCGGCTTACAACCCTTTAGGCTTCGACTCGCTTTGCTTGGGGGCAGTGCTGTGGCTCGGCTTCGGCGCACTCTCCTTGGGAGCGCTCGCTTTCGGAGCAGCGCTGTGGCTCGGCTTCGGCGTGCTCTCCTTGGGAGCGCTCGCTTTCGGTGCAGCACTGTGGCTCGGCTTGGGCGCACTCTCTTTCGGAGCGCTCGCTTTCGGTGCAGCACTGTGGCTCGGCTTGGGCGCACTCTCCTTCGGAGCGCTCGCCTTATGTTCAACGCTATGGCTCGGCTTGGGCGCACTCTCTTTCGGAGCACTCGCCTTGCGTTCAGCGCTGTGGCTCGGCTTGGGCGCACTCTCTTTCGGAGCACTCGCCTTGCGTTCAGCGCTGTGGCTCGGCTTGGGCGCACTCTCTTTCGGAGCGCTCGCTTTATGTTCAACGCTGTGGCTGGGTGTGGGCGCGCTCTCTCGCGGAGCGCTTGCCTTGGGCGCCGAATGCGGGGTGTTCTTAGCCCGCGGTTCGCTTGCCGGACGACTTTTCGCTTCACCACGCGGCGCGGCGGAGGGATGGCCCGGTGCCGCGGCACGCGCTTCCTTGGGTGACATGGCGGGAGCGTGATAGGGCGCGCCGGCAGCCCTAGCGCGTACCACGCCCGGTCCGCTGAATCTGCCCGGTCTGGCAGTGGCCGCTACTGCGGGCGCGCCATGATTCACCGAAGCGAACAACTGGCGGTTGTGACCCGCTGCACGTTCCTGCTGCATCTGCGCGGCCACCGGAGCCGTGTGCTTTTCGTGGGCATAGGCTTCTTGTCGCGCGGTCGGGCGGGCAGCGATGCCGCCTTCGCCGCCGTTAAAGGCAACGTGAGACTCGTTGTTCACGATTACTGTGCGGTTGACGTAGACGTTAGTGATGCGAGTTTCATCTACGTGCATCACTGCGGTGTTGTAGAAGAAAGCGCCGCCGCGCCACTCGCCGCCGTAGAAGCCCTCGCCGCCGTAGCCGTAGCCGTAATTAATGCCGCCGTAGAAGCCGATTTCCGGACCCCAGTAGCCGCCGTTCCAGGCGTAAACGCCGTCGTTCCATCCCCAGTAGCCGGGAGTCCACAACAGGCCCACGGGAGCGACCACCCAGGTGCCGGGCACCCAGTAGTAGCCCCCGTCGTCGCTCCAGGCCCAATAGCCGGGAGTCCACAGATAGCCGGGGCCGGGGCAAAGGGGTTGCTCGTAGACCGGCAGCGCGGGGGGACCGACGCGTACCGAGATGCCGAGCGAGATTTGCGCGGAAGATGTCGAAGAGAGAGCTGCGGGAATAACCAGCAGCAGGAGCGCGAACGCCATGAGACGAACTACAGGGTGAGTTTTCATCATGTTTTTTCCTCTTGCCCGGTGGGCTTGCCCTGGAAGCGGCAGCGCCAGCAGGCGAATCTGGCTGAACAGTCCGGATGAAATAGTCGGCACCCGGAAGTTTAGCTCAAAACTGTTCTTTCTACTTAAACACCGCAGATTGGAGTATGTTGCTGGGCAAGAAGTTGTTTGGAATGTGGCAGATCGTCGAACTAATTCGTTCGCTTCGAGCGCGCGATGCGTTCATCGATGGGCTTGCGACCGGCGAATCCTTCTTCTGTACTGTGCCAGTGAGTGATGGAGTGTTCGCCCATCTTCCAGCAGAGCAGCACGATGCTGCCTTCCACTTCGCAGGGAAAATCGAGCAGCCCGATTTCGAGATCCTTAACCTGCACACCGATGGAATCGATTTCGGCGATGGCGTCTTTGGCGCGCTGTTCGGCTTTGACCCGCTCGGCCTTGCGGCGGGCGACGGAGACCACGTCGACGTGAGTGCCTCCGTTGAGGAAAATGCGGTGGTTCAGCGCCTGCATTTCGCCTTCGACTTCTTCCATGATCTTCTTGCCGCCGATGGCAGTGCGCAGAAGAGATTCGAGCACCGGAAGCAGCGAGTGCGCTTCGTCGAGAGTAAAGGTTCGGTCGGGCATGGGGGATGAATCTATTGTAGCGCACGCGGGAGAGGAGCTGGAAATTAGCAATTAGCCGTTGTCAATCGACGAATTTGCGGGGCAGAACCAAATCGGAATCTTCCAACCGTCATCCACCGATGTGCACCATCGTTCTTGACGCCGGCACGAAGTCCGGCTCGCCGATGTGGTGGCGTTCTTCTTTTTTCTGGATCACGCCGCGGATGAAATCTTCCAACTCTTCGTCGCCGGCGCCGCTGCGCATCTGGGCGTGGAGGTCGTGGTCCCACACCGAGAACAGGCAGGTGCGGATTTTGCCGTCGCTGGTGATGCGGATGCGGCTGCAGTGTCCGCAGAAAGGATGCGAGACGGGGGCGATGATGCCGATTTCGCCTATGCCGTCGTCGAAGCGGTAGCGGCGCGCGGTCTCCGAGCGCGCGTGCGGGATCTCGACCAGCGGCCGGTACTCGGCCATGCGCGCCAGGATTTCATCGAGCGTGACCACCGTCGTGGGAGACCACGTGCGTCCTTCTTCGAGCGGCATGAATTCGATAAAGCGCACGGTGACGCCTTCTTCGCGGGCGAACATGCCGAAGGGGATGATTTGATCTTCGTTGAAGCCGCGCATCAGCACGCAGTTGACTTTCAGCGGCCAGAGTCCGGCGCGGCGCGCGGCGCGAATCCCGGCCAGCACGTGGTCGTATCCGTTGGGCACGCGCGTGATGCGGGCGAAGCGGTCGGGATCGACGGCGTCCATGGAGACGGTGACGCGAGTGAGCCCGGCGTCTTTGAGCGGCTGCGCCAAATCGGCGAGCAGATGGCCGTTCGTGGTGAGCGCGATGTCGAGCGGGTCTTCATCTCGACCTCTGTCTCGACCTCCGTGGCCGTTTTGGTTGGGAAAGCGGAGCTGGGCTAGGTCGCGGACGAAATCGACGACCCCCTTGCGTAAAAGCGGCTCGCCTCCGGTGAGGCGAATTTTTGTGACGCCCATGCCGACCAACACGCGCGCCATGCGCAGGTAGTCGGCGAACGGCAGGTCGCCGTAGAGCGCGCCTTCGTTGCCGGTGCGGCAGTAGACACACTTGTAGTTGCAGCGGTCGGTGATGGAGATCCGCAGGTCGGTGATGGCGCGTCCGAATTTGTCGTGAAGAAACACAGTCGTTGGTCGTTCGTCGTTCGTCGATTCATCGGTGGGTCGGCCAACGACTGCTCTTAGCCTGCCCTGAGCTAGGCGAAGGGACCATCGACTAACGACTTTCTGGAAAAGTGACGCAGGCGGGAACATCCCGGCGGGCGCTTCCTTTCCAATGCGCTCCTTACGGAGCGCGGGAGGCGCGGGCGTTTCTGCTCGCACCCTCGGGATGATCTTCTTCGCGAACTTTGCGTTTTCCTTGGCGAACTTTGCGGTCAAAAGCTTCTAACCGCAAAGGACGCGAAGATCACGCGAAGGGCGCTAAGAGAATCTAACCCTCGCCGCCACGGCCTGGGTATCCCCGAAGGCCAGGGCGGTCGGAAACCTGCACCATTATAGAGCCTGCGGCGGAAGAAAAGGCTTCAAGGTTTCGGAACTCCAAGGGCATCGTGGATCGCCGCCCCCGCCAGTGGGGCCATGATCTTGTATCCCGCGGCGTTGGGGTGCAAGCCATCGTCGGCAAGTTCGTGCTTGAGCAGGCCCCGGTCATCAACCATGGCGCTGAAATAATCGAGATAGACGCAATCGTTGGCCGCGCAGTAGTTCTTCAGCCAGCCATTCAGTTCGAGAATCTTCGCGGGGGGCCGGCCGGCAAAAAGATTTTGCGACTGCGGCGTGTAGTTGTGTACGGGCAGAACCGACGAGAACACCACGCGAATGCCGTTGACGCCGGCGAGTTCGGCCAGGGACGCGTAGTTCGACTCAATGTCTTCGAGCCGCATGGGGCCGGTGTTGCCGGCGATGTCATTGGTTCCGGCGAGAATCACCACCACTTTGGGATGAAGATCGATCACATCCTGACGGAAGCGGATCAGCATCTGCGGCGTGGTCTGTCCGCTGATGCCGCGGTTGATGTAAGGCTTGCCGGGAAAATATTCGTCGAGATGCCAGATGTCGGTGATGGAGTCTCCGAAGAAGACGACGCGGGTTTCGCCGGGCGCGCGGGGCTTGAGGGCGGCGTTGGCGTCGCGGTAGCGGGCGAGCTCGCCGAAATCGTCGCGGAGCGTGGCGGCCTTCGACTCGCGGTATTTCTGCAGGGCTTGATCCGGCGCGGGGGGGTGTTGCTGAGCTCGAGCCGTGAGGGAGACGAGACCTAGAACAGCGTAAATCACCACGCGGCATCGCATGGCGGAAATGCTACCACGGGTTTCCGTTCCCATATGCGCCGTACCACTTCCTACATCCCGTCGTAGCTCGGGCCGCCGCCGCCTTCTGGCGGGACCCAGGTGATGATCTGGTAGGGGTCGGCGATATCGCAGGTCTTGCAGTGCACGCAGTTTGACGGGTTCAGGCTGATGCGCTTGCCGTTGGGTTGAGTGGGGTCGTCGACCATTTCGTAGACGTTGGCGGGGCAGAAATTCTGGCAGGGGCTGCCGAATTCTTTCACGCAGCGCGTGTTGCAGATGTTCGTGTCGTCGATGACCAGGTGCGAGGGTTGGTCTTCTTCGTGCTTGGTGCCGGAGTGGTAGAGGTCGGTGAGCTTGTCGAAAGTTAGTTTGCCATCTCCCTTGGCGGGGCCGAGGAGGTGAGCCTCGGCACCTCCGTCGGCGGGGAGTTCCGCAAGCTTGCGCATGTGTTCGTAGCCGGCATGTGCGGGATAACGGTTGCGCAGGCCGCGTCCGCCGGTCACCATCTGCAGCGCGGTGTGGAACATTCCAGCGTAGAATCCGTGCTCGAATCCCTGATGCATGTTGCGAACTTTCCAGAGTTCTTCTTTGATCCAACTGGATTCGACCTTCTTCTGGAAGTCGGTGAGCGTGGCGGAGGAGGAATCATCTTTCTTCAGCGCTTCGAATGCGGTCTCGGCGGCGAGCATGCCGCTCTTGATGGCGAGATGAATTCCCTTGAGGCGCGCAGAGTTCACGAAACCTGCGGAATCGCCGAGAATCATCCAGCCATTGCCCGAAACCGGGGGAATCGCCCACCAGCCGCCGTAAGGCATCGACTTTGCGCCGTAGCGGATCATCTTTCCGCCACCGAGCAGCTTCGCGACCAGCGGATGCTTCTTGAACTCCTGCAGCACGCGCTGCGGGTCGAGGCGCGGGTCGGGATAATCGAGTCCAGTGACGAATCCGAGCGAGACCACGTTGTCTTTGCTGCCGTAAATCCACGCTCCGCCGTATTCTCTCGGAGTGAGCGGCCAGCCCATGGTGTAAATGACTTCGCCAGGAGCAATGCGGCCTGAAGGAACTTCCCAGAGTTCTTTCACGCCGACGCCGTAGGTCTGCGGATTGGCATTTTTCGCCAGGTCGAACTTGTTTACGAGTTGCTTGGTCAAAGACCCGCGCGGCCCTTCGGCGAGGATGACGATTTTGGCGTTGAGATCGTAGCCCGGCTCGAAGTTGGATTTCTGATGACCCTCTTTGTCCACGCCCTTGTCGTCGGTGCGGACGCCTGTAACACGATCGCCGTCAAACAGAAGCTCGGAGCCGGCGAATCCGGTGAAGATGGTGATGCCGGTCTCTTCCACCTTGCCGCCCAGCCACTTCACAAAACGATTCAGCGAGATGACGTAGTTGCCATGATCGCGCAACGGCGGAGGCGTAATCGGGAACTTGAACTTGCTCTTCTCGGTAAGGAAGTAGACGGCTTCTTTCGTGACTTCGGCGTCGAGCGGAGCCTCTTTCTCGAATCCGGGAAGCAGTTCGCGCATGGCTCGCGGGTCAAGCAACGCGCCTGAGAGGCAGTGTTGGCCGATCTCGCGGGCTTTCTCGAGCACGTAGATGTTCTCTTTGCTCAGCGGCGAGTCGGGATGTGCGCTGTTATGTGCGTCGATAAGCTGCGACAGGCGAAGAGCACAGGCCATGCCTGCCGGACCGCCGCCGACGATGACTACATCGGCCGGCATCTGCGGGCGCTCGACACCTTCGATCGGTTTGCGGAAGATCAGCATAAGAAAGACTTGCCACGGATTTTCACGGATTACCACGGATAGACCAAGAGATTTTGATCCGTGCAAATCCGTGAAGATCCGTGGCCGATCTAGCTTCCGGCCTTCGCCTTCTTCACTTCCTCAGTCAACGGCGGGACGATATCAAACAGATTGCCGACGATTGCGTAATCGGCAATCTCGAAGATCGGAGCCTCGGAATCTTTGTTCACCGCGATGATGGTCCGCGAGCCTTTCATGCCCACGATATGTTGAATCGCGCCGCTGATGCCGAGCGCCAGATAAAGCTTGGGCGCGACCGTCTGGCCGGACGAGCCTATCTGGCGGTCCATAGGCAGCCAGCCGGAGTCGCAGATGGGGCGCGAGGCGGCGAGTTCACCGCCTAGCGCCTCCGCGAGTTGCTTGACCAGTTCGATATTTTTCTGTTCTTTGATGCCGCGGCCCACGGAGACAATAATCTCGGCCTGCGTGAGGTCGACCGCCTGCTTGGCTTCTTTGAACACTTCTTGTGGCTTATTGCGAACCACTCCGTCGGCGATGTCGGCCGTTACCGTTTCAACCTCGGCCGCACCGGCTGCAGCCTCGGCTTTGTCTCCGCGGAATGCGCCGTTCTGAAACGTGGCGAACCACGGAGCATCGCCGGTGAAGCTGACATCGGCGGCAAGCTTGCCCTGAAACATCTGCCGGGTAAACAGCAGCTTTCCATTCTCGTGCTTGAAGGCGATGCAATCGCTGATGACGGTGCGTCCCATGGCGGTGGCGAGCTTGGGTACGAAGTCGCGCACCTGGTAAGTGTGCGGCATCAGTACGAGCTTCGGCTGCTTCGCGGTGAGGAGTTGTTTCAGCGCGGCGGCGAACGCATCGGGCGTGTAAGGCTCGAGTTTGGGCGACTCCACTGCATAGACCTTCGCGACCTTCTTCGCAGCGACTTCGGTGGCTAGGGTAGATGCGTTGCCTCCGATCACGGCAGCTTCGAGAGTCCAGCCGGTGGCGGCGGCTATGGCTTGGCCGGCCGTTATGGTTTCCCAGGAGACGCGGTTGAGTTTGCCTTCGCGCTGTTCGACGACTACTAAGATGGTATCGGGCATAAGCTCAGTTCTCAGTTCTCAGCAAAACCGCGACAGCCGGCGGGACGCCGGCGCTACAGCACGCGCAGTTCGTTGCGCAGTTTGTCTACCACCTTCTTCGCGATCTCGATCGGCGTGCCTTCTATGTGTTCGGTCTTTTTCGTTTTCTGGGGCACGTACAAGCGCTCGATTTTCTGCAGGTTTTCGCCGATTGCCGACTGCACCTCCGCCAGCGCCACCTTGCGGATGGGCTTGTTCTTTGCCTGCTTGATGCCGATCAGCGTGGCATAGCGCAGCTTGTTAATGCCGGATTGAATTGTGAGCACGGCAGGCAGCGGCATGTCGACGAACTGAAAGAATCCCGCCTCGAGTTCGCGCTTCACGCGGATGCCGGTCTCATTTTTTTCAATCTGCATGATGATGGTCGCGTGCGGCCAGCCCAGCAGTTCTGCCAGGATAACGCCGGTCTGGGCGTAGCCGTAATCGTCGGATTGCAGGCCAGTGAAGATCAGATCGAATTTTTCATCCTTGATGGCCGCCGCGAAGGCCTTCGCGGTATTAAGGGCATCGAGTCCGACGAAGGCATTGTCTTCGAGGTGGATGGCGCGGTCCGCGCCCTTGGCCAGGGCCTCTCGCAGCACCTGCTGCGAACGCGCCGGGCCGGAAGTGATGACCGCCACTTCTCCCGTATGTTTTTCTCTTTGGCGCAGTGCTTCTTCGAGGGCGAAAGCATCGGGCTCGTTCACTTCATACGAGACGTCTTCGCGGATCCAGGCGGCAGTCTCGTTCAGCTTGAGCGGTGCATCCTTCTGCGGCACCTGCTTCATGCAAACCAGGATTTTCAAATGATGACTCCTTGCCGGTGGCTTCGGGGAGCTACGGGAAACTTGTCAGTATAAATGAGCAGTTGGCAATTCGCACTTGGCATTTAGCCAAGCCGTGATCGATAGGAGAAAAGAAGAAAAAGTGGAAGCGGCGCTTACCTCAAGCTGTTGCGTTTGAAGGGGCCAAGCGCTAATTGCCAGCGGCTTCACTCCGTGAAGACCACCGACTGCACGCCCGAGATCTCAAAACGCTTGCGGCAACGCATGTTCTTGCAGGCCATCAGGTCGTCTTTGCGCAGCATGTAGGATCGGGCTTTGGCGAAGCGGGCGCGGTCGCGCTCATCAGCACGGCCGGCGAGCTGGCGTTTCTTGGTTCGCACCACCCAGGTTACCTCGTACTCGGCAGGCTGGTGGCAGTGGGGACAGTTCAGCGTCGCCAGCTTCTTTTGGGTGCTCTCGTCGAAAAAATCGCGCTCTTCCATGAAACACGATTATTGCATGTTCGGCGCGGTACAAGCTATGGCAACATGAGGGTCGGGGGGTACGCGGGAAGGGGTAAGCAGAAAAGGGTACGCTGAAAAATGCCTCGCAAGAAAAAGGCGAAACGGTTTCACGCGGTGCAGGCCGTCAAGGAATTGGCGCGTGAACGTCTCGGCGCGCCTCCCGGCGAGAAGGTGGTTCCACACAAAAACAAGAAACGGGAGAAACACAAGCCTACACTGGGAAAGTTGCTGGACGAGACGGAGTAATGCGCAAAGGTAGTCTGGCGCGCAGCTTTGTTTAGTTATCTGCGTGTAGTTATCTGCCTCAATTAAACGTGGCAGTCACGGTGGTGTCGCTTTGCAGGATGATAGTGCAGGTGGGGCCGGTGCAACCACCCGTGAAACCTCCGAATACCGAGGTGCCAATCGGCGTGGCGGTCAGGGTGACCGGCGTGCCCGAGGGAAAGCTGGCGACGCATGAGATATCCGTGCTGGCGCAACTGAGCCCTGAAGGCGTACTGTTCACGATTCCAATACCGGTGCCGGAAAAACCAAGCGTCAGAGTCGGCTCTCCGCCGCCTCCTCCGCCCGTGGTACTGGTAAAGCAGACCACGTTCGCGGTCATGTACCCAGTCACGATTGCGCCGGATGCGGACAAGCCGCTGGCATCGGCGTTCGTGTTTACCGTTGCCGAAATCAGAGTGCCTCCGCACGGGCCGCCAGTTACGGTTATCAGGCCGGTGGAGTTCACCGTAACCATGGCTGGCGTGTTCGAGGCCCAAATGACCTGGTCGGTAATATCCTTGGTCACGGGGGGGTGGACGTAGCTACCCAGCGCTCGGAGTTGCACCGTCGCTCCGGCGTCGTCGATGACCGGGATGTCAGCGGCCCCGAAAGTTTCAACCCCGGGCTGGATGGAGATGGACGTCAGTTCCTGCTTATCCCCGCAACTGGAGACACTGAGCAGCGCGATCGCGGCGATGATAAGGGCACTAATGCTGAACCACTTCCGGCTCATCCACGGCTCCTGGGATCAAGCAACCCGGCTGAATACCGCGCAGCGAGGGAAAAGTAAATTTAGTCAAAAGCGGGGCAAAAAGCAATCACTAAGAGCGGGCGTGGTGGTCAGTTTGACTGTTTCCCTTCGCGCTGGCCATGAAAGCATGAAAAGATCGAAGAACGTCGGAGGGTTTACGGAATCGTTGCTGATCATTACGGGCACGATGGGAGCTGGCAAAACAGCTGTCCTGGGTGAAGCGTCGGATATTCTTGCTCAACGCCGGATTGTCCATGCGGCAATCGACCTGGATGCGTTCGGTCTAGCTTATCTTCCGTCCGCAGCCAGAAGCGACGGCGTGATGTACGACAACCTTAGGTCAATCTGCGGGAACTATGCCGCCTTGGGAGTGCAGCGATTCTTAGTGGCGCGCGCAATCGAAGACAGCGCTCAACTAGAACTCTGTCGCGACATTATTCCGGCCGTCAACACGGCCGTCTGCCGTCTCACCGCGAGCATAGAAACGATGAAGAGACGCGTACAAGAACGTGATCTGGGGATATCGCAGGCGGAATATGTTGCTCGGGTTGCGCAATTGAGCGTCATCCTTGACCGCGCGCGATTAGAGGACTTTGCGGTTACCAACGAGAATCGTTCATTGACCGATGTCGCGCTGGAAATGCTTGCCAAGGCGAAATGGATTTCAAGCTGACCCATTACTGAGCAACGTCCAGAGCCGTTCCTCACCCCTTCACCGCCTCGGCAACCACTTCCGCAAACTTGCGGATGTCGTCTTCTGTGGTGTCGAAAGAGCACATCCAGCGCACGATCGATTCTTCCTCCATCCATACGTAGAAAAAGTAATGTTGCTTAATTTTTTCGATGGAGTGCCGCGGGATCTGCACGAAGACGCCGTTGGCCTCGACCTTCCAAACGACCCTGACTCCCGGGATGCGGCTGATTTCTTTTTCCAGTACGCGAGCCATGCGGTTGGCGTGCTCGGCGCTGCGCCGCCATAGATCGTTGGTCAGCAGGGCCTCGAATTGCGCCGCGATGAAGCGCATCTTCGAGGCCAGTTGCATGCTCTGCTTGCGCAGGTAGAGAAAGTCGTGGCCGTGTTCGGGATGAAAAAACACCACCGCTTCGCCGCCCAGAAGTCCATTCTTGGTGCCGCCGAAAGAGAGCACGTCCACCCCTAGATCGCGGGTCGCCTGGCGGAGCGTTTGGCCGAGCGAAACAGCGGCATTGGCGATGCGCGCTCCGTCCATGTGCAGGAACATGCCATGCTCGTGGGCGAAGCGGGCGAACGCTTGAATCTCTTCCGGCCGGTAGACCGTGCCCATCTCCGTGGACTGCGTAATCGAGATGACGCGGGGCTGCGCATGATGCTCGTCGCCAATGCCGTGATAGGCGTGGCGCACCGAATCGAGCGTGATCTTGCCTGCCTGCTGTGGGAGCGGAATCAGCTTGCACCCGGTATGCTTTTCCGGCGCGCCACATTCGTCGGTATAAATGTGGGCATAGTCGCTGCACAACACGGAGTGAAACGACCGGGCCAGCGCCTGCAGGCTCAGAACATTCGCACCCGTCCCGTTGAAAGTGAAAAAGACCGCAATGTCCGCTCCAAAATGCTCCTCGAACTTCTTGATCGCCGAACGGGTGTAAGCATCGTCGCCGTAAGCGACCACATGGCCCTGGTTGGCGCGGGCAATGGCCTCAAGAATCTCAGGATGCACACCGGCGTTGTTGTCGCTAGAAAAGCCGCGCGCAGGCCGGATGAAAGTCTTCTCCATAGCGCAACAATGTAGCAGAGTCCACGGTCCATGTAGGGCAGCCGCCTCGACTGCCCGCCCTGAGCTTCGAAGGGTCCGGTCGAGCGCAGCGAGACCACCGGTTCCCGCTTCTCTATTTGTTCCCCCGCCAGCGTCGATTATTTTGCGTCCCCAGGAGCCTCAGAGGAATCTTCTAATGGACGCACAGCCTGAGGATGGCCCGGTTGTGCAAACCGTCGGAGGGCGACAGCGGCAAATTCATGCTCAAGAGCAATCCATATTCCATCCCAAGCCTTCTGTTGGCAGCCCTTCTGGCCACCGGAGCAACCTTGGCTTGCTCCGGCAATGCCTCGCAGAATGCTCACGCCGGCGGTCCTCCTGGAATGCCGGTGAAAGTGCAAGAAGCGCGAGCCACGGCGATGAACGATGCCAGCGAGTACGTAGCCACGCTGAAGTCGCGCGATTCGGCCGTGATCATGCCGCAGGTGGAGGGTCAGGTCGTCAAGATCCTCGTGCGCTCCGGCGATGCCGTTGCCGCCGGCGCGCCGCTGATGGAAATCGACCCGCTCAAGCAGCAAGCCACGGTCAAGAGCCAGGAAAGTTCGCGAGCCGCGCAGCAGGCAAACGTGATTTGGACGAAACAGCAGTATGAGCGCTCCCAGGGACTTTATTCGGCGGGCGTTATCAGCAGACAGGATCTCGACCAGGCAAAATCCGCCATGGACGCGGCCCAAGCCCAGGTGGACTCGCTCGACGCTCAAGTGCGCGAGCAGGAAGTGCAACTGCATTACTACCGCGTGGCTGCGCCCTGGAGCGGAATTGTCGGGGACATTCCGGTGCGCGTCGGGGACCGCGTCGCCGTCACGACGCAGCTCACTACCGTGGACAAGCCCGGCAGCCTCGAAGTCTATGTTTATGTGCCCATCGAACGCTCTGCCCTGCTCAAGATGAACCTGCCCGTGCAGGTGCTGGATAGCAACGGGAACGTGTTGGCCGACAGCCGCGTGAGCTTCATCTCGCCGCAGGTGGATAACACTACGCAGACCGTCCTGGTGAAAGCGCGCATCGCCAACAGCAACGACGCGCTGCGGCAATCGCAATTCATCCACGCGCGCATCGTGTGGGGCACACACCAGAACCCGGAGGTTCCAATCCTTGCCGTGTCGCGGCTCGGAGGACAGTACTTTGTCTTTGTAGCCGAAGCGCAGAATGGCGGATCCTACGTGGCCCGGCAGAAGCCGCTGAAGGTCGGGCAGACGGTCGGAAACGACTACGAAGTTCAGGAGGGCCTCAAGCCCGGCGACAAAGTGATCGTTTCCGGAACGCAGTTCCTGCTGGATGGGGCGCCGGTGATTCCGCAAAGCTGAGGACGGGCTTCGGCCTTCGGGCTTCGGCCTTCGGCTCTTAAGTCGCGGTTCTTCAAATAGCTGAATAACTACCAAGTATAGGGCCGAAGCCCGAACGCTGAAGCCCGAAGCCGATTTTCCTATGTTCGTCGAATTCTTTATCCGCCGTCCTGTATTTGCATCAGTCTGCGCCCTGCTAATTGTTCTAGCGGGCTCGGCGGTGATTCCCACGCTGCCGATCTCCCAATTTCCCAACCTGGCGCCACCTCAAGTCGGCGTAACCAGCTTCTACACGGGAGCCAGCGCGCAGACCGTGGAGAGCGCGGTCACCATTCCCCTGGAGCAGCAGATCAACGGCGCCGAGGGGATGAAGTACATCACCTCCACCAGCGGGAACGACGGATCCAGCACCATTACCGCCACGTTCGACCTGAACCGCGATCCCGACCTGGCCACGGTCGACATCCAGAACCGCGTCAACACCGCCCAGGGACGCCTGCCTGCCGCAGTAAAGAACATTGGCATCACTACGGCAAAGACTTCGCAGAACTTTGTCTTCGGCGCCGCCGTCCTGGCCGACAATAACAAATACTCCACCCTGTTCGTCAGCAACTACCTTGATGTCTACGTCAAGGACTCCCTCAAGCGGATTCCGGGCGTCGCCGACGTGATCATTTTCGGCGAACGCAAATATTCGATGCGGCTCTGGCTCGACCCCGGACGCTTGGCGGGCCGCGGGCTGACCGCGCCCGATGTGGTCAACGCGCTCTCGGAGCAGAACGTGGAAATTGCGGCCGGGCAGGTGGGCCAGCAACCCGCACCCGAGGGACAGACCTACCAGATCAGCGTGCGCGCCGTCGGGCGGTTAAGCGAACCCAGCCAGTTCGAGAACATCATCCTCAAGACCAACGCCGACGGAACCCTTGTCCGCTTGAAAGATGTGGGCCGAGCCGAACTGGGCGCCGAAGACTACGGCACCGACCTGCAGTTCAACGGGCAGGATGCGGTCGGCCTCGCGGTTACCCAGCTATCAACCGCAAACGCGCTCGATGTCCACCGGCGCGCGCTCGCTGAACTGGAGCGGCTTTCCAAGAAATTTCCTCCGGGTATGCGTTACCAGGTGGCCTTCGATGTCACCGACGCAGTCAGTGAATCCATACGCGACGTGGTCTTCACAGTAGGTTCGGCGATTCTGCTGGTCATCCTGGTGATCTTTATCTTTCTCGGCGACTGGAGGACGACGATGATTCACTTTATCGCCACTCCGGTTTCACTCATCGGCACCTTCATCTTTGTGAAGCTGCTGGGTTTCTCCATCAACACGCTGACGTTGTTCGGCATCACGCTCGCCACCGGCCTGGTCGTCGACGACGCTATCGTCGTGATTGAAAACATCGAGCGCCACATCGCTGAGGGCGAACACGACTCCCATAAAGCGGCCGGGGCTGCCACGGCTGAGATTACCAGCGCCGTCATCGCCACCTCGCTGGTGCTGGTTGCGGTGTTTGTGCCCGTTGCATTCTTTCCCGGGACGACCGGCATCCTGTTTCGCCAGTTTGCGCTGACCATCGCGTTTTCCATTGCCATTTCCGCCTTCAACGCGCTCACCCTGGCTCCGGTGCTGGCGGCAATTTTTCTGCGCGACTCCCACCGCCAAAAATGGTGGTGGCTGCAAAAGTTTGACGATGGCGTCGTTGTCCTCACCCGCGGCTACCGTGCCCTGCTCGGTTTCTTGCTGAAATACAAGCTCGCTATGATGCTGCTGTTTTTCGCCGGCCTCGGCCTCACTTATTTTGTCTTCAAACGCGTGCCGACGGGCTTCGTTCCCGATGAAGACCAGGGATATTTCATCATCGTTATGCAGGCGCCAGCGGGGGCTTCGCTCGAATACACGAAGGGGATCGGAAAACAGGTTGCGCACATGCTGAGCGACGTCTCGGAAGCGGAAGGAACGTTTTCGATCGCCGGCTTCGGCTTCTCCGGCAGTTCCTCGAACCAGGGACTCATCTTCGTCCCGCTGAAGCCCTTTTCCCAACGCAAAGGCGATCAGCACACCGCGACCGCCATTGTGAACCGCGTTCGTCCCAGACTGTTTGGCATTTCGGGGGCAATCGTGTTTGCCACGCTTCCTCCCGCCATTCAGGGCCTGGGACAGTTCGGCGGCTTTCAGTTCGTGGTGCAGGACCAGGCTGCGCACCGGCTCGAGGAACTCGCGGCCACCACACACGACATTATCCGGCAGGCTGCCGCGCGCAAAGATCTCGTCGGACTGTATACGCCATTCACCGCGAACGATCCGCAATATCTCGTTACCATCGACCGCGAGAAGGCCAAGAGCCTGCACGTTCCGCTGTCGCAAATCACCGACACGTTGGGCGTGTACATGGGCTCGTCCTACGTAAACGACTTCGATTTCAACAACCGCTCCTATCGCGTGTACGTGCAGGCCGACAAGCAGTTCCGTGCGCAGGCACAGGACATGAACCGGTTCTACGTGCGCTCCGACAGCGGGTCGATGGTGCCGCTCGACAACCTGATCAGCATTACGCAGACCACAACCCCGCAGGTGATCAGCCATTACAACTTGTTCCGCTCGGCGGAAATCGATGGCTCGGCCGCGCCCGGCTACAGTTCCGGCCAGGGCATCGCCGCGATGGAGGAGTTGGCCAGCAAGATGCCGCAGGGCTTTACCTACAGTTGGACCGGACTTTCGCTCGAAGAACTGCAGTCCGGCGCAACCACGGTGATTCTGTTCACGTTGGGCGTGGTGGTTGTGTACCTCACGCTCTCCGCCCAGTATGAAAGTTTTGTGTTGCCCTTCATCGTGTTGCTGGCCGTACCCATGGCGCTGCTGGGCGCGCTGGGTGCGCAGTGGATGCGCGGTCTGCAGGACGACGTTTTTTGCCAGGTAGGACTGGTGATGCTGGTCGGACTCTCCAGCAAGAACGCAATTCTGATCGTGGAGTTCGCCGAGCAATTGCGGCAACGCGGAATGCCGCTGGTGGAATCGGCGATACAGTCAGCCGCTATTCGCCTGCGGCCGATTCTGATGACTTCGCTCGCCTTCATCCTCGGCGTCGTGCCCTTGGTCGTCGCCACCGGCGCGGGCGAAAACGGTCGCCACTCCGTAGGCACCACGGTCTTCGGTGGCATGATCATGTCGACGATTCTTAATCTCTTCTTTATCCCCGTGCTGTATCTGATTATCGAAGGCTGGCGCGAACGAGGAAAAGCGCCAGAAAAAGCCTAAGCGCTGAACTGCTCAGGTAGGGACAGCCGCCCCGGCTCTCCGGTCGAGCGAAGCGAGACAGCTTAGTCCTCAAGGTCGGCGCCGTGAGCCTTTAACGGCCGTTAGTCCTCGCCTTCTTCCCAAGCGCCTTCCGCCGCATCTTAGCCATCCACTCCCGCGAATACATTGTTCCCCGGCACTTGGGCGATCCACAGCGACAAGGCGCAGGTGCTTCATCGTCATAAAGGTTGTAGTCCCAGAGCAGTTCTTCGCCGGCGGCAATGTCGCGCAAGGCAAAGATCCACGCCCGCTTCTTGATTTCATCGATCTCACAGTTGGGATCGCAGGAGTGGTTCAGGTAAGCGCCCAGCCCCTCGCCATCAATGATCGTCTTACCGTCTTCCAGGCCATAGAGGTAAGTACGGGACGCGCCATCATACAGCCGGTCGGCTTCCTGCTTAGTGATGCGTGGCCCGTCATATTCGACGATGCGGGCGCCTTTGCGAACGGGCGCGGTCGTGAACACACCCACCGAATGAATTTGTGACGGACGAACCACCAGGGCCATGCAACTAATTTCGCATGTCACAGAGGTCTGAAGGAAGACGAAAAGAAGGAAAAAGACTTATCGCAGCGAAGTCGTGGCGCTACGGATCGTAAACCGAGCTGCCGTAGCCCTGTTTGCGGGCAGAGTCCTGCATCTCCTCCAGGCGCTTCTTCTGCTCTTCCAGTTGAGCCTGCATCCCTTCTGCTTGCCGCTGCTTCTCCTGCTGCCGCTCGTTCCACTGTGCACAATTCTCAACGCAGTTGCCCGGAGCAAAATGGATCGACTCGTTGATATCGTCAATTTGTCTCTGCAAAGAAGCAATCTGGCTTTTTTGCCCCTGAATCTGCGACGTCCAGGTTTCGGCTGACTGTTTGACTTCACTTGAGGACGCAGTCGAGGTGGAAGCCGACGCTGTATGCTCTTCGCCGGCCGCCGCAGGCGCCGCTCCCGCCTGCGCATGAATTTCTTCATTCGTGATGACCTTGGCTGCCTTGGCATCCTTGCCCGGCGCGGTCTTTGACTTTTCCTTTTGCTGCCGCTGCTGGCGCGCCAGGTCCCCAAGAGAAGGCGACTCCTGGCTGTAGACAATTCCTGCGAACAAGAAAGTCGCGGCGGCAAGAACGAGAATCTGCTTGCACTTCGCGCCCATGGAAAAGGTCCTCCTCGGTAAATGCTATTCGCGATGAGCTGGCAAACCAGCATTACGAACGGGCCGTGTACGGGCGGTACAAGAGGAATGGCAAACTGAAGAGAAGTGGAGTACGCGCTCGCTAAGCCACGGCGGTTCCAGGAGCGCTCATGCCGGATAACCTGCGCCCCGTAATCGCCGGCACGATCTGAATCTGCACCAGCCGCGGCGCTGAGGCTTTCTCCTTCTTCGCCAGCAGGTTCTTCGAGGGGATACCAGTCCGCGCATAGGATTTCTCGCAGTCCGCGGTAGAAGGTCCGCGCATATTTCCCTCCATGAACGCCAAACCCGGGCAGCGAGTGCAGGTCGAACCATGCGCGCACTGCGAGCAACTCGAAAGATCGCGCAAGCGGATCGATCGGACTTCTTTCAATTGCTCTGAGTCGCGCCAGATATCGATGAACCGCTGCTGCCGCACGTTCCCGCATGAAAGAGGAAACTGCACGCAAGGATAAAATTCCCCATAAGGAGAAACATAGCAGGCGGTGTGGCCGGCGCTGCAAGGCAAAAATGCCATACTATTTTCGTCCGGCGCCGGCGGCGGCGCGCAGAACTCATCCGCATCACCCACGAAAGCTTCGTCCCGGAACAAAGCGCGCAGCGCGGATTCACCCGCATTCAAGTCCAGGACCGAACGGTCGCCATCCATCATCGGCGTGATCGTTGGGTCCAGCGTATATCTGGCGTCGATTTCTTCGGCCAGAGTCCGCACGCCGTGATAGTCCTGCATGTTCTGAGTCATCAGCACGTTCGCCACGACCACCTTCAAGCCCTGCGCTCTGAGGAAGCGAATGGCGTTGATCGATCGCCGCAGCGAGCCTGGAACTTTCGTGATCGCGTCGTGCACCTCCGGCCGATGCGAATAAATGCTGATCTGAATCGACTCCACCCCCAGATCGCGGAGGCGCGCCGCCTGCGCCTCGCGAATCAGCACAGCATTCGTCTTGAGCTTGATGCAGAAAGTAAGCTCGCGCGCGTACTCCAGAATTTCGAAGAAGTCCTTGCGCATGAAAATCTCGCCGCCGCTCAAAGTAAGGATAAAAACGCCTGCCTCTGCCATCTCCTTGAGCAGGCGTTTAATCTCAACTGTCGTCATCTCCCCGTGATCGTCGTGATCCAGATAGCAGTGAACGCACTGCTCGTTGCAGCGGTAGGTGAGATCGAGTTGCACACTGAAGGGAACGCCCAACCGCAGCGCGCGCTCGCTCATTTCCTGCATCAAGGCGCTCATGGTCGGGGTTGCTCCTGCATGGGCGGTGGATTAGTCGTGATCGGTTCTTCTGAAATCAGCAGAATGCCATGCTTGGCCAGATCCTCGGCCAGCGTCTCTGCATCCCGCAGCGCTTCCTCGGGCTTCACTTCGAATTCGGAACAAATGCGGCGCTCGACGATTTCATCGAGCGGCGTGGCCCCGTCGGCGGCCTGCCACAGAATCGTCGCGGTCGGGTTCAGAGTAAACAGAGTCGATCCCTGCCCCGACATCACCAGCATTTCTTCTCCCAGCATGCGAGCCGCGATTCGCGGACTGCGCGCGACATAGAGTCTTTTATTCATCCAATCATCTCCCAAATGCGCGCATCCGGCACGAAGGTAAGCCTGTGAACCGGCACGCGATTGACGAAGTCGCACGCAGCCTGAAACGCCCAGTGAACCATTTCCTGATCTTCGGCAAAGAAAAGCATGTTGGCCAGCAACTCGCGCCCGGCATCGGACGCATTCACTGGTTCGATGCAATTCTCCTGACCTTGAGCCAGCAGATAAAGTACCGCCACCGGCGCCGAAGTGTTTTCTCCTAGCTTTGCCAGTTCCCCGGTGAATGGCGTACCGAACGCAACATATCCCTCATCCACTTTGCGGACATACGAGATCTCATCCGTAAGAAGCGTAGCGTCAGCCGGAGCCAGCCGCGAAATCGTCGTCTTCCCCGCACCTGAAATCCCAGCAAACAGAAATGCCCTTCCCTTACGAATCGCGCTGGCGGAATGCAAAAGAAATCCGCCCTGTCTGGCCAGCACAAGCGTATGAACGATACGCAGAACGGCGTCGATAGAATACGGATTCGCCGACTGGTGAATGGCGCCGTGGCGCGCCGCAGGCTCCCACTCCGCGCGGAAATCGCCGCGTTCCATGAACCACCGGCCCGAGCGGTAAGTAACGCTCACCTCGGCCTCCGGATTAGCGAATGCGAGCGCCGTCAACTCGACGTCGAAATCGAATTCAGCGTGAGATTCTTCGCTTACGAACCCCGCATAGCGGTCTTCCAACATCACAAGAAAATCCGCGTCGGACGTGTTCAACCGGACGGCGACCCCGCCGATCGCAATCACCACGCTGTAGCGCTCGACTTGTGTGGCTAGCCCTGGCACGGAGAAACGAATTCCTTTGGACTAGATTTCTCTGAGGTTCCAACCACGCGGCGCAGATAGACGCGATGCAAATAGACGCGCCGTAAATAGACAATGCCACGCGCCGCAAAAAAGGAGCGCCGGAGAATCTTCGCAATCAGACGAGTGACCAAACTCAACTCCGCGGGCACCTCGACGCGCTTTCCCGCCCGGATTAGATAAGCCACCCGGCCCAGCAATTCATTCTCGGTCACGGGACGATCAGGAACGGGCAGCGCATCCCCTTGCGTAATCCACTGCGGATTCCCGCAGTCTCCCACGACAGAAACTACTCGATGACCACAGAGCCGGCCGTCGCGCCCCACCACCACGACGTCTCCCACGCGAACTTGATCCGAACTGACACGCTCGACCACCAGCGTGTCCCCCGGCCAGACGGCAGGAAGCATGCTCCAGCCGGTCGCGGGAAAACGAACCAGCCCGAAGGAGCGCAGAACCTCCGCCGCCAGTTCGCATTTCACGGCGCCTCCACCCTCCAGCACGGCACCCTCTGTAGGCCTCACGAAGCTGAGGAATGCTGCGAGCACCCACTTTGGGTGGTGGTGATCTTGCCGCAGGAAAGCGCCGACGTCACGAATACCTGCTCGTGGCGAAATCCCGGCTTCTCGTAAGGCTTTTTTTCGATGGCCCCAGGACGCGGCTCTTCGCTGGAGCTGGATGAATGATCTATGGCCAAAATAACCCTCCCTAATGCTGTAAGGCCGATTGCGACCCGCACCGCGCACCCGGACTCTGGTCTGCTGTTGGGAATTCATCATACACCCGTGTGTTTCGAGGAAATCCCCAAAATTTAGCTACAGGAGAAAGATTTCCACAGATATTTCCACGCCGCAGTCCGCCGGAAAGCCAAGCAGCGCAAGCATCCTCGCACGATCGAGGACCTCGCGCCTTTCCGAAATCTATGGTCTTGGCGGAGCGGTCATTTGCTATCATGTGAGCAACGTGGCAAGCAAGTTCCGGGTTTCCCGAAACGGACGGACTTAACTGGGCGGAGAGGAAACGTTTCCGATTTGAGAATGGTTAAGTGTCAAAATAAAGTGTAGCGCCCAAGGTGCGTGAGGGTTTTCTGTCTGCGTCCGAACCAGCGTCGCTGCGGACGATCAAAGCCGCCGAGTTGCATTTCGGTATGTAGAAAAGTGCGACATGCACAGTTCGCATGCAAGGTGAAGAAGGAACTCAGGTTTTGCACAGTGGAGAAGTGATGAATTTTGTGAGGGTTGCTTGCCTCGCCGCGGTTGGCCGATTGGACTTGAAAGCGTTTTTTCGTATTTGCCTTTTCCTTGCCGCTTGCTCCATAGGTGTTTTTAGCCAAACGCAACAGCCAGCGCCTGTTCCCCAGTCTGAACTGGGGCGGCAGAACATGGCACGCGTGGCCGCGTCCACTGGCCAGTTGATCGCCATCCTGCGCCGCGATCCCGGCCTCATGGTCGAGTTGAAGCGCTGGATTGCGAAGGATGCGACAGACCACGGGCAATTAATCGCGGACACGGACTTGACGGACGAGGCGATTTACGAACGCCTCGAGACCGATACGACGTTCCGCGCCGTTGCTACGTTGCTGGTGCGGAAATACGGCTATCTGCAGCCCTTGGTAAATCCAGATTCGCCGCTCGCTAAAGAACAGGAACTCTTAATGCAGGAGCGGGTCAAATGGCTCGCGCAGGAGGAAGAGTCGGAGCGCGTAAGTGAGCAGCAACAGAGGTTGGCTCTGCAGAAGACGCAGGCTTGCGATTCTCAGGTCAGCTCCAATTGCCCCGCGCGGCCCGGTGCGTATTCTTCCGGGCAACAATTGCAGGAACAGCCGGGAACCAATCAAGGTCCGACAGGAGTGCCAGGGTTGGAAACTCCGCAGACCTATCCATCCACACCCAACCCTTATAACGCGCCGCAGCGAACCACTCCTAGCAATGACATGACCGAATTACTGCGAACCAGTGGGCAGGATCCGCTCGCGATGGAGGAGGCGCAGCCGGGTAGCGCGTTTGGCGGGCAATCCGCGCAATCGAGGAATTTGCAGAGCGACGAAAACGGCGATGTCTCTCAGCGCAGCGATCAAAGTGGGTCGCAAAATCAGCGTTCGGCGATCCCAGGAACCGGCCTCGACGATTTGTCCTTGAGTTCAGATTTTATCGACGAAGAGGTCAGCCGGAGTTCCTACTCAACCGGGACACCTGGCGGGGGTGGTTATCCATCGGCGTCTGATGGGGCCAATACCACGGGTACCCGTAACTTCCGGAGTAACGATTCCGTGAACAATACTCTCGCACGCGACAAGGTGTTGCGCGCGCGGGAGTCGTCGAACCCAAGCCAGCGCATGGTGCGAAGGCCTAACCCCTACCAGGACATTCCGTCCTTGTACGACATGTATGTGCAGGCTGCGGCCCGACCGCCGGCTGTCGGGCGTTTTGGCATGCAAGTTTTTGAAAACGGCACGCGCGATCTGCAGATGATTCCGACGGATCTTCCCGTCGGGCCTGAGTATGTGTTGGGCTCCGGTGACGGTTTGACCGTCGATCTGTGGGGAGGGGTGACGCGCCGGTTCTATCGCACAGTCGATCGCGAAGGTCGCATTAGTCTGCCTGAAGTGGGGCCTGTGCTGGTCGCTGGGAAATCGCTGGCCGAGGTGCAGGAGTCAGTTCAGAAATCTCTGCGGACCCAGTTTCACGACGTCTCTGCGGATGTGTCTCTGTCGCGGCTGCGCACGATTCGGGTTTACGTGGTGGGCGACGTTCTTCGCCCCGGCGCGTATGACGTTGGTTCGCTCTCTACGCCCTTGAACGCTCTGTTCGCCGCAGGTGGCCCTACCAGCCGCGGTTCGTTGCGCATTCTCAAGCATTATCGTGGAAACCAACTGGTGCAGGAAATCGACGTCTACGATCTGCTGCTGCACGGAGTGAGAGGCGACATGCAGCGGCTGGAAAACGGCGACACGGTCATGGCTCCGCCGCTTGGTCCGGAAATTACCGTGGAAGGCATGGTTCGCAGACCGGCGATCTACGAGCAGAAAGATGAAAAGTCGCTAGCGGATGCAGTTGCTCTGGCCGGCGGCCTTCTTCCGACTGCGACGCTGCGTCACGTCGAAGTACAGCGTTTAGTTGCGCATCAGAAGCAGACCATGCTGAGTCTGGACGTTCCGCCGGCTGACAGCGCCGAGGCAGCAACAAAAGAGATGGAGACGTTCCAGATCCAGGATGGCGACAGAATCCGGATCTTCCCCATCGCGCCCTACAGCCAGGATGCAGTCTACGTGGAAGGGCACGTGCTTCGGCCGGGGAAATACTCCTTCCGCGAGGGCATGCGAGTGACCGACCTGATCGGCTCCTACAAAGATATGCTGCCCGAACCGGCGTTGCAGTATGGCGAGATTATCCGATTGAGTCAGCCAGATTTCCATCCAACGGTCGAGAGCTTCAGCGTGGCTGAGGCTCTGGCTGATCCGGCCAAGTCTCCGGTGCTTACGCCGCTGGACACCATCCGGATTTTTGGAAGATACGACTTCGAGAATCCGCCGGACGTGTCAGTGCTGGGGGATGTGCGCAAACCCGGAACTTACCGAACTTCAGGAGATATTCATCTTAGCGACGCCATTCATCTGGCAGGCGGACTTCTGCCGGAGGCGGCGACTCTGGACGCCCAGGTTTTCCGCTACACGCCGGACAGCACTTTGAAGATTCTGAACGTCAGGCTGAGCAGCGCGCTGGATGGCAGCCCCGCGGATAATATCGCGCTGACATCGAGGGATCGGGTTCTGATTCACAGGAACGCAGCGGCCGCGGATCCGACTACGGTCTACGTGAAGGGGGAGGTGGCTCGACCCGGGCGCTATCCGCTCACCGCAGACATGCGAATCTCTGATCTGATCCGAGCGGCAGGCGGGTTAAAGCAGAGCGCTGACCTTCAGTCGGCCGATCTCATGCATTACGTTTGGAAGGATGAGAAGCAGGTCACTGGCGAGCAGGAACGGATCGTTTTGGCGGGAGTTCTGAACGGCGATTCGGCTGACAACAGAGCCTTAAACAATGGCGACGTGCTCTCGATCCGGCAAGTGCCGGGCTGGGACGATTTGGGCGCCTCGATCACAATTCGCGGGGAAGTATTGCATCCGGGTAGCTACGGGATTCGCCCGGGAGAGAGGCTAAGTTCGGTGCTTACCCGTGCGGGAGGATTCGGCCCCGGAGCCTACCCGTACGGAGCGGTGCTGTTGCGATCTGAGGTTCAGAAACTCGAACAGAGATCCTATGGCGAACTGGTTCAACGGATCCGGGAACAGCAGTCGACTCTGAAGCTGACGGCAACAAGTGCGACCGACCCGGACCAGAAACTCTCAGCGGAATCCGCTTTGGTTCAGTGGCAAACCACGCTCGATAATCTGGCGAGCAGTCCTCCGACCGGTCGCGTAACCATTCAAGTCTCCTCGAACATCCGCAGTTGGGCAAACACCTCTCGCGACATAACGGTGAGGGCGGGAGACATTTTGGTGGTGCCCAAACGGCCGAGCTATGTACTCGTTCAGGGGCAGGTGTACGGAGCTACTGCCGTGGCGTATCGCCCAGGCAAGAGCGCCAGATGGTATCTGACCCAGGCGGGCGGTACCACGAACATGGCGAACCGAAAAGCCATCTTCGCCATTCACGCGGATGGAACAGTGATTGGCAGTCACAGTTCGCACTGGCTCACAGGCGACACATTAAGCATGGCCTTGCAGCCGGGAGATATCGTGGTCGTCCCCGAGAAGGCGCTGGGCGGTCCGCCCATCTGGAAGAATCTGTTCCAGAATGCTCAGATTGTCAGTTCAATTGCCACCAGCGCAATTCTAGCTACCGTATATTTCTAAGGACTCATACGTGATCCGATGTTCGGCTTCGGGATACTTACGGACGATGTTTATTCTGGTGAGCGCGACGGTTGCATTCGGTCAATCCGCTCCGCTCTCTCCGGGGACGAGCGCCGGGCCCGCGCGCCCGGTCGCGGAACCGGCCAGCCAAACGCAAGCCCCCGACAAGGGTAGTGTTCCGGAGAATCCGGCCCCTGCCGCTTCTTCCGAGAACAAAGTTCTGAACCTGCCGCGCCAGATATGGGCCGATCAGATCGGCATGTGGACGAGTCCTGCGAGAATGCGTCTCTCCGATGCCACTTGGCTGGTGCCAGCGGGAGGCTTCACGGCAGCGTTGTTCGCTACCGATAGCGACGTCAGCGGGCATCTTTCGAACACGCCGAACACGCTCTTGCGCTATCGCCATATTTCGGATTACGGTGTCTACTCAATGGCAGGTGGCTCCGGGGCGATCTATCTGCTGGGACTCGCGACCCAAAACGCGCATCAGCGCGAAACCGGCTTCCTGAGTGGAGAATCCGCCGTCGATGCCCTCGCAGTGGTAGAAGCGCTGAAATATGCCACCGGGCGGGCACGGCCGTTCCAAGACAACGGGAAGGGCCAGTTCCGGCAAGGTGGAACTTCTTTTCCATCCGAGCACGCAGCCGCCGCATGGGCGATTGCGGGGACGTTTGCGCATGAGTATCCCAGCCCCTTCATGAAGTTTCTGGCGTATGGTGCAGCGACTGTAATCAGCGCGTCGCGAATTACCGCCAAGGAACACTTTCCCTCGGATGTGCTTGTAGGCATGGCTATTGGATATTTGACCAGCGAGTACGTTTATCGCCACCATCACGATCCGGATCTGCGAGGTGGGACCTGGGAGACACCCGCGGTTCGACCGGACCGGCCATCGCATTGGCAGACCAGGAATATGGGGTCCCCATATGTGCCACTGGATAGCTGGGTCTATCCAGTTCTAGATCGTCTGACCGCGCTCGGGTACATTCATACTGGTTTTGCCGATATGCGTCCCTGGACGCGCCTGGAGTGTGCGCGCCAGATCGAAGAGGCTTCGGATCGCATCACCGAAAACGACGCTTCCGAGACTGAAGCGGCGCGGCTTTATCTGGAGTTGCAAAAGGAATTTCGCGCGGAAGTGAGCTTGCTGGGCGGTGGAGATAACGCCGAACTCCGCTTGGAATCCGTCTATACGAGAGGCACGGAGATCGCCGGAAAACCTCTGACGGACGGAGATCATTTCGGACAGACCATCATCAACGACTATGGCCGGCCGGAGGAGCAGGGCTTTAACAACGTCTCGGGATTGTCGGGCTGGGCAACGGATGGTCCGTTTGCAGTTTATGTCCGCGGCGAATATCAGCATTCCCCGCCAGCGCCGTCGTTGCCGGTAACTGCGCTGGACGCCATCTCGCAGGCTGATTTCCGCACCAGTACCGTGCCCCAGCCCTTCCCGGTGCCGCCCGCCACACCCACGCCCGTCTTTGACCAGGGCCGATTTCTGGATACTTATGTGGCAATGAGTCTTTCCGACTGGCAGCTTTCTTACGGAAATCAGAGTCTGTGGTGGGGGCCTTCCCAGGGCGGTCCTATGATGTTCAGCAACAATGCGCAGCCGCTCCGAATGTTCCGGGTTAACCGAGTTACGCCTTTTACACTTCCCAGTTTCCTGGGGCTGCTTGGACCGATGCGGGTGGAGGGATTCATTGGACAGTTTTCAGGATACGAATTCATGTTTACTCCATCCGGACTCGTCGGTCAGTATGGTCAATCGCTGAATCCACAGCCCGTCGTTCATGGCGAGAGAATCACTTTCAAGCCGACACCCAACCTCGAAATTGGCCTTTCCCGCACCACCGATTACGGAGGACCCGGCTATCCGTTGACCATCCATAATTTTCTGAGGAGTGTTTTCTCGCCCAGCAATTCAAATCCTGGCACGGCCAATAAGCCGGGATCGCATCGCTCCGGATTGGATTTCAGCTACCGGATTCCGGGTCTGCGAAACGGAATGACCTTTTACGCTGAGGGTCTCGCCGAACATGACGAAATTAGTCCGATTCTTGGCCCTGATGTTGCGGCTTGGCTCGCCGGAATCTATATTCCGCAGCTGCCCAGGATCCCGAAACTGGATTTCCGTGTCGAGGGCGGCTACACTGATCCCCCCTACAGCGGAGGCGACGTTGCATTCGGCGCTTTTTACTGGGATGCAACCTGGCTTACCGGTTTTCAGAACGCCGGACATTTGATGGGCAGTTGGATAGGTCGCCAAGGGCAGGGTGCTCAGGCGTGGACTACTTATTGGTTCAGCCCGCGTAATAAACTGCAATTCGGGTTCAGGCATCAGAAAGTCAGCGCTGAATTTATCCCCAGCGGTGGCACGCTGGCCGACGCTGATGTGCGGGCGGAGTTTTGGCCGCGATCCACATTCAGCTTGTCTGCATCCGTGCAATATGAAGTGTGGAATGTTCCGGTCATAGCATCGACGAGACAGTCGAATGTGACTTCCTCGGTGCAGGTGTCTTTCTGGCCCAAGGGACTTTCGCGGAAGAATTCGGTCGAATGATTCGGGGAGGTCCGAGAACTCCGAGGTAACCAGATATGGCGACCAAGCAAATTTCAAATCGAGAGCCCCGATACGCCGAGCCAAACCTCGAGCCCGATCTCATCTCCGATACCGAGGCAGACGCCGGCGAAAGAGGAAGAGCCATTGCCAGACTCGGATTGCTCTGGGCGCAGAGGGAAATTCTCTATCGCTGGGCAGCGATTGGTTTCGCCGTTTCAATCGTCATCGCCTTCGTAATTCCGGTACGTTACACCTCGACGGTGCGGCTGATGCCTCCCGATCAAGCACAGCAGGGCGTGGCTTCGATGCTGGCAGCTTTGGGAAAGGGCGGAGACCTTGGATCCCTCGGGGGAGAATTGCTGGGGTTGAAGACTTCCGGGGATTTGTTCGTCGGCGTGTTGCGCAGCCGAACAGTAGAAGACGACCTCATCAACAAGTTTGATTTGCGAAAAGTGTACCGGCATCGGCGCTACTCCGACACCCGGAAGGAACTGGACGATCGCACCGATGTTGCCGCAGACCGCAAGACCGGGATCATTACCCTGAAGGTAAGCGACAGAAGTCCTGACCGGGCCGCAGCGATGGGATTGGAATATGTGGACGCCCTGAACCGCATAGTCATCACCCTGAACACCTCCGCCGCGCATAAAGAAAGGGTCTTTCTGGAAGAGCGTCTGGTGCAGGTGCAGCAGGAACTGGAAGCTGCGGAGAAGGATTTCAGCCAATATGCCAGCCAGCACACCACCATCGACGTCAAGGAACAGGGGAAGGCGATGATCGGCGCGGCGGCGGATTTGGAAGGGGAGTTGATCGCGGCCGAGACCCAACTGGAAGGGCTCCGGCAGATCTATGCTCCGAACAATGTGCGCGTGCGCTCAGTTCAGGCTCGCATCGACGAATATCGCCGCCAGTTGCAGAAGTTGGGGGGCAAGAGCCCGACCACCGCGGAAGGCGCAGCCTTGCAGAAAGAGGATGCCGCCGGACCAGGTCAGGATTCGTATCCGACGATTCGGCAATTGCCGATTTTAGGTGTTACGTGGTCTGATCTTTACCGTCGCACCCGAGTGGAGGAAGCGGTATTCGAGACATTAACCAAGCAATACGAACTTGCGAAGGTAGAAGAGGCGAGAGAAATCCCCAGCGTGAAGGTGCTCGATCGGGCGGACGTGCCGGAGGAAAAGTCGTATCCGCCAAGGGCGCTCGTGATCTTGCTGGTAACGCTGGTCGCTTGCATTCTCGGCTGCGTATGGATATTAGCGCATGCGGGATGGCAGGGGATTGACCCAAGCGACCCGAAAAAGATTCTCGCAGAGCAAATCTTGGATACGGTTCGAACCAATATCAACAAAGCCAGAAAGAATGTCCCTTCGCCACATAGCATGGGCCGCGGGCGACCGCAACCCAGCGGCCCCAGATACGATCCTGGCGAAGAAAAGCAGGACGACAATGGATCTCATCAAGATCCAAGGGCTGACTAAAGTTGAAATTGATTACAGCTAAGGCTGTTCGCCTTTGGAAGGCTTCGTTAGTAATCAGATTTTGTCCATCTCGAGCACAAGCCCGGGCAGAGTTGATAATTTGAGCGAAGCCTCCACCTCGGAGCCTAATCTTTCAGGCAAGAGTCCGCAGCGATCGGCTGGTTTCGCTGCAACCGTTTTCAGGAACATCGTTGCCAGCTTGGCGCGTGTTCTTGCCGTCTCGCTGGTCGCCCTCGTATTGCCTGCCTTTCTCACTCACCACCTCCCCGTCACCACTTACGCCGCATGGGTACTGATCCTGCAACTCGGGGCCTATGTGTCGTATCTCGATCTGGGAATCCAAACCGGGGTTTCTAAGTTTGTCGCCGAATACGCCGCCAGGGGCGACAACGCAGGCGCCAGCCGTCATGCCAGCGCCGGGCTCGCCCTCATGCTACTGGCTGGCCTCTTGGGCGAAGGGCTCACGCTTATTCTCGCGTGGCAAGTTCCGCGGCTCTTCAGCAGCATGCCTGCGAATCTCTACCACGATGTCCGCATCAGCGTGATGCTGGTTGGGTCTTCTCTGTCGTTCGGTCTGGTCTGCTCCGTGTATTCGGCTGTTTTTCAGGGGCTTCAGCGTTACTGGATTCCGATGACCATCTCGATCGTCAACCGGGCTTCCTTCGCTGGAATCGTTCTTGCAGTTGTGGCGCTCCACGGGAATCTCGCGGCCATGGGGATCGCTGTCGCCTCAGTCAATGTCGTTACCGGTGTATTCCAAGTGGTTGCCTGGAGCAAGAAGGCGTCCGGCGTCCGCGTCTCTATTGCGCTGGTGGACCGTCGGGTTCTCAAGACCATGGCGAGTTATTGTTCATTGCAATCGATATGGACGGTGGGAATGTTGTGCGTCACTGGCCTCGATGTCACGATCGTGGGCCACTACGACTATGTGCAAGCCGCCTACTACTCGATTGCAACATTGCCGACGAGTTTCGTGCTGCTGACTATTTCGTCCATGGTCAGTCCTCTCATGCCTGCCTCTTCCGCCCTGAGCACACAGCGCTCGGCTTCGCAGATGGGGGACCTGCTCGCCAGGATTACCCGTTATACAACCATGATGCTGCTGCTGACTGGGTTGCCGCTGGTGGTTTGCGGTTTCCCAATACTGCGTCTTTGGGTAGGACCCGACTATGCTTTGCACGCCCTCAAGTATCTTCGAATTCTCGTTCTTGCAAATGTTATTCGCAATTTGTGTGCGCCCTATGCAACCATGATTTGCGCGACCGGCAGGCAGGGCGCGGCTATCGCAACCGCTGTCTCCGAAGCCGTCGTAAATTTGGTTGCCAGTATTTATCTGGCCCGCCGTTTTGGCGCCATCGGTGTGGCCTTGGGCACCGTACTCGGCTCAATCGTCAGTGTTTCGCTGCATTTTGCGATAACGATGCACTTCACTCAGCAAACCGTTGCCATCTCTCGTTCACGGCTATTTTTGGAAGGAATACTTCGGCCGGCGATCGTCGCGATTCCGTCTTTGTTGCTTCTTCCGTTCTGGTGGTCTTCTACTCGTTTGACTCTCAACCCGCGACTGGCAATCGTCTGGGGCCTCAGCACTCTCATCCTTGCGTGGTTTGGCGCGCTCAACGTGAAGGAGCGGAATGACCTGGTGCATGCTGCGCAAAAGCGGGCGCATGTTGCCGTCGGGACCTGACCAACGCTCCGCCAAATGCTCTAAACTATGGCAAGCAGTCTGGTTTGTTTCAAAACCGAAATCCCTTAAACCTTCTTGGAGCCGCATTGGTCGCAGAAATTGAATACTGGAGGTCAGTCTTCGAGGGCTTGGTCGCCCCGAAGGTTCCTGTTTTGCCCTATGTGCCGCAACGGCGTCAGTTGCCGCCCCGAGTTTTGCCCGTGGCTACGGCATGGAAAGGCATAGAAAGTGTGCTCGGCGATTTAATCCAGACCTTCAGCATCGGCACACGCACCTGTCTCGAATTCGGCGTCGAATACGGTTATTCGACCGCTGCGCTCTCCTGCTTTTTCGATTCTGTGACTGGGGTGGATACGTTCCTCGGTGACCAGCACACCCGCGATAGCAAAGACAACTTCGCCGCTACCTCAGAGCGTCTCGCTGGTTTTGATAACATCCGACTCGTGCGCAGCGATTACCGGGACTGGATTGCGAACGACGATAGTTCTTATGACCTGATTCATGTCGACATCGTTCACACCTACATCGATACTTTTACCTGCGGCCTATGGAGCGCCCGCCATGCGCAATGCGTTCTTTTCCATGACACTGAAAGTTTTTCCGCGGTCAAGCGCGCCGTCATCGATATTTCGCGGCAGACGGGCAAGCGTTTCTTTAACTTTAGAGAAAGCAGCGGCTTAGGAATCTTGATTCCTTGAATCGACCAAAAGGGGGCCCGCGTGCTCTCGAATAAAAGTAAAGAAGAGCCGGTCAAATGGCCACAAAGTTCTCCATTGCGAGCGTAACGGTCGCCTATAACGGCGCTCAGGTTCTGCCCCGGCATCTAGATGCGCTCATGCGACAGACTCAAACGATCGACGAAATTGTCGTGGTTAACAATGCGTCCACCGACGACACCTTGAATCTGCTGGCTGCGAGATATCCCGAGATCACAGTGTTAAACCTGCCCGAGAACGGTGGAGTGGGAGGCGGATTGGCCGCCGGGCTTGCCTACACAGCACTCACAAAGAAATATGATTGGGTTTGGCTTTTCGATCAGGACAGCATACCTACCAGCAATGGCCTTGAACTCCTGCTGTCTGGCCTCGTCCACCTTGATGGCAAAGGTGACCGCGCTGCCATCCTCGCTCCTGTATGCGTAAATCCAGAGACTCGAATGACCTGCCCTGGGCTGTCGTGGCGAAGTGGACGGCTGCTCCCAACGCCCGCGGATCCCAACCAGCCAATAACTCTGGTTGACTTGGTGATTTCCTCGGGGAGTTTAATACGAAGAGAAGCGGTTGAAGCAGTTGGTCTGCCGCGAGCCGATTTCTTTATGGATTTTGTCGACTACGAGCACTGTCTTCGCCTGAGGCGTCACGGGTTCGAGATTGCCGTGGTTCGAGATAGCCTTCTCCATCACGTGCTCGGCGAACCGTCCACCTTCAACATTCTCGGCCGGACAAAGTATTGGACAGATCACGTTCCTTGGCGCGAATATTATATGACTAGGAATGAGATCTTTACGATTTGGCAGTACTACCCAAAATGGAGGGCGAAAGGCTTTGTCCTGTATCGACTAGCCCGGCACGCTCTTGACGTGCTTCTGTTCGGCAAGCGCAAACTGGCCTGCTTCGGAATGATGTTTCGCGGTTTCCGGGACGGACGGGCCGGCAAGCTTGGAGTTCGGTTTTCCGGCGCCTAGATCATCGCCGTTCGATTAGCGCCTTTTTTTTTCGCCGGGGAGAGTGGCATTTGCTACCAAGAGTTTGGGGCATCGTGATCAACTGGAATGGCTGGAGCGATACTGCCGCCTGCCTGGCTTCGCTGCGCTGTCTTCAGTACGAGAATTTCGAAGTGGTGGTGGTCGACAACGGCTCCACCAATGATTCCGTGTCGCGGATTCGCGAGGAGTTCCCTGGAGTCGAACTGATTGAAACCGGCAAGAATCTTGGATTCGCCGGCGGTTGCAATATTGGGATTCGATGGGCTCTCGGGCAAGGCGCCGATTTCGTTTGGCTTCTCAACAACGACGCTGTTGTCGACCCTCACGCTCTTCATGCTCTAGTGTCGAAGGCCGGAAGTGATCCTGCCATCGGCGCCGTCGGTTCCGCCGTCTACCACATGGAGGAACCGGAAACGCTGCAGTCTTGGGGAGGAGGGCACGTCAATTTTTGGCTTGGACGTTCGCGACACTTTCTCCAACCAGTTCCGGACGACAAACTCGATTACATCACCGGCGCCAGCCTCCTTATTCGCAGGGACGCCCTCGAATCCGTTGGACTGCTGGACGAAGGATTTTTCTTCTCCTGGGAAGACGCGGATCTGAGTTTCCGCCTTCGACAAGCCAAGTGGAAGTTGGCGGTGGCAGGCGATTCGAAAGTCTGGCATCGACTCACGGCATCCCTGCGAGATAGAAATGCAGTCTTGGATACCTATTTTAATCAGTCTGCGAACAGATTCTTTCGGAAGCACGCCCCCATCCCCCGACTTTCTTTTTTCATCGGGGTGGCTCTTCGGATTGCCAAGAGAGTATCCAAGGGAGAGTGGAAAAGGGCACGGGCAGTTTGTATTGGAGTTAGAGAACAAAGCTCACGCACTGAACAGCCCAACCCCGTAGTATCCGTGAATGCGCAGAAATGATGGAATGAGCCTGGTTTTGAGGACCGCTGTGCCTAGAACCGAAGTGACGCAACGCGAATGGGAGGATCTCGCCCGCCTCGATCCGCTCTGGGCGATCCTGAGCGACAACGCAAAGCAGTTCGGCAGGTGGGATCAAGAGGAGTTCTTTGCTTCGGGACAACTGGAAATTGACGCCCTGATGAGTTCGTGCCGACTTACGGCCGGCAACAATGGCAGAGTCCTTGATTTTGGATGTGGCGTGGGAAGGCTTGCGAGAGCCCTGCGGCCCTATTTCGGCGAAGTTTATGGGGTCGATATTTCGGATGAGATGATTAGGTTGGCCCGCGAATATACCCCGTCCTGCACATTTGTCCTCAATCAGAGGGATAACCTGAGTTTATTTCAAGATAACTTCTTCGATTTTGTCTATTCCAACATAGTGCTCCAACATCAGTCGAACAAGGAGATGGCGAGGTCTTACATCAAGGAGTTTGTCAGAATAATAAAGCCCACCGGGACCGCCGTGTTCCAGATACCTTACAAACTGACTCTGCGCTATCGATTGCAACCAAGGCGAAGGCTCTACTCACTCCTCAAGTCAATTGGCTTGTCGACAGATTTTCTTTACAACAGTTTGCGTTTGAGCCCGATGCGCACGATATGCCTCTATGCCGAGGACGTAACAGCTACTGTTCTTGCGGCGGGTGGAAGTATCGTGCGTTCGTACTCGGATCATTTCAATCACTACAGTATGACCTATGTTGTCACCAAAAATGCCAGCGTTTCAGGATGATCGCGAGAGTGACGGCCCAAGTCCGGGGAGCGTGGCTCCGCTCGGAAGGATGTGCCGTTGACTCCCCTCGGATTTGTGGTTGTCCCTTTCGTGCTTTTTTTTGCCTTCGTGAAACCGCGCGGGCTGCTGCCTCTGCTTGTAATGACATCAGTGTTTGAGGCGAGTTCTGTTTTCAACGGTTCGGTTGGGAGCTTTGATCTCGGAATACCACTCTTCCACTTTATCGAAATATTTATTGCGTTTCATTTGGCCCTGCTGTTCTTCAAAGACGGGTCGATATTGCCCGATCCCGGGGATCCACTAAGGCGTTTGGTTGCGCCGTTGCTTTTGTTTTGGGCCTGGGCTTTCGCTTCCGCACTGGTATTGCCTCATGTTTTTGCAGGTATGCCGGTCTACGAGCCGCATGGCGGAATCGATCAACAGTATGCGGGTTTAACTCCGCTCCGCTGGAGTCTCAGTAACCTTGCCCAAGCGGTATACCTCAGCCTGAACGTCTCCACCGTGCTTTACGCTATATGCACCGTAAGAACGCCGCCTCAAGTCAAGAAGCTCGTCGGCGCGCTGTCGGTTGCAGTAGTGATTGTCGTCTCCATTGGAATTGCGCAGCAGATTGCCATGGTCAGGGGATGGTCTTTCCCCTATGAGCTTCTCAACAACAATGTCGGCCGCGATCAGGGATTCAGTCAGGATCTCGGCGATTTTCGACGAATCAGTTCTACCTTTCCTGAGCCGTCCTTTGCCGGTTCGTTTCTCAGCGCAGTGGCAATTGGGATGGTCGCATCTTTTCTGCGGGGAAAGCGTACCTGGGTCTGGTTTTTTGCTGCGGCGGCCGCTTGCTCTGTTCTCTTGGCGACGACCGCAACTACTGGCTACGTGGCGTTTGCAGTTATGTTGTGCGTACTCTTTGTGTATTTTTCCCCTTTTCGAGGCTCGGATAGAATTCGCCGCTTTCTTGCCAAGGGATGGCTTACGCTCATACTCCCACTTCTGGCCATCGCGGCCCTAGCGATGTTGGCGATGCCCGGCCTCTGGGAGGCCGCGTTTACGCTCACTGCGGATAAGTCAGATGGTCTGTCATTTCTGCATCGACTTTCTTCCGACATTTCTGCCCTGACAATTTTCGCGGATACATGGGGATTGGGGGTGGGGCTAGGCAGTAATCGGCCCTCCAGCCTTCTGATGGCGTTCTTGAGTTCGGTCGGAATCGTTGGAACTGTTCTTTTTGCAGTTTTTCTTTGGCGAGTTGCGAGGGCTTTTCCAGGGAGAAACGCCCCAAGCGCATTGCACCTGACGTTCTGGTCTCTGGCTGCTCTACTTATTTCGCAACTGATTGCAGTGCCCGATATGAATCGTCCCGTGATGTGGGCGCTGATTGTTGTGGTGGTGGTTCAGCTCGGTACTTACCCCAGCAAACAGCGCTTGAGCGCGCCTCGTTTGGCTTCGCGCGACCTCAATCTTGGTCATGCTTTGGGACCTGCCTCGCACGGTGGGGGCTTACCGAATGGCCAGTGTATTCCTCGATTGGACTTGGAGCACTGATTGCCCACAATCGTCGTCAATACAAGATCCCTGTCAGCGCCTATCACCGGAGTGCAACGGTATACTCGCGAACTTTTGGCCCGCTGGAGAAATGCAGATCGGATCGCCCCACGAACCGCCCTGCACGGAATTAGAGGCCATGCTTGGGAGCAGTTCGTTTTGCCCCGAACTCTTGGCGGCGCGCTCCTGTTCAGCCCCTCAAATAGCGGCCCCCTGGAAATGAAACGACAGGTGCTGACCATTCATGACATGGTGTATTTTGACCATCCTGAGACTCTCAATCGCCCTTTCGT
Organism: uncultured Acidobacteriaceae bacterium; assembly: GCA_963850805.1. GTDB lineage: Bacteria > Acidobacteriota > Terriglobia > Terriglobales > Acidobacteriaceae > Sulfotelmatobacter. Next base: position 51,620 of record CAWKNF010000019.1, read on the forward strand.
GGCCTGGTTTCAGTTCATGCTGCCCAGGCTGGCCCGTCGGGTTCGCCGAATAATCACGATCTCCCAGTTCATCAAGGAACGCATCATTGCGCACACACACGTTCGCCCGGAGAAGGTGATTGTGGTTCAGAATGGAGTGGGGCCGCGTTTTTGCCCTGAAGCGATCGCACGCTCTGAGGAAGCAAGAGCAAAGTTGGGTATCCCCTCTGCGCAATACGTCCTGGCGCTTGGATCGATCGAGCCGCGCAAGAATCTTAGCCGGCTCTTGGCAGCGTGGCAGCGGATTCAGGGCTCCGTGCAAAATGATGCCTGGCTCGTAGTGGCTGGAGCGCGGGGAAACTCGCATATCTTCAAAGCGCTCGACACCGGCACCCTCCCAACCAGAGTATTCCTGGCAGAGCACGTTGACGACGACCTTCTTCCTGCACTCTGCGCAGGCGCCATCGCGATGGCGTACCCCTCCATCTACGAAGGTTTCGGTTTGCCGGTTCTTGAAGCCATGGCCAGTGGAGTCCCGGTGCTGGCAGGCAATTGTGCTGCGCTCCCTGAGGTAGTGGGTGACGCTGGCATACTTGTGGACCCCTTCAGTCAAGACGCTATTTGCGAGGGCTTGCTTCGCCTGCTACAAGATGAAAGCCTGAGGCTTTGCTTGCGTGCCAAGGGCCTGCTCCGGGCAAGCCGCTTCTCTTGGGATCAGACTGCTGCCGAAACTTGGAGTGTCCTTCAAGAGGCTGCTGATTTAGGCTAAGGTAATTACCCCATCCACGAACTCCTTTCCTCAAATCATTAAGTGTTGGCAGCCATCGACCACGTCTTCGGGATTACCTGCGCGACCGTACATCTGGGCAGAGGCGAACCAGACGGGCCGGTCTGGGCGCAACCACCTAAGGTGTTTGGGGGATGTGGAGGGGCGGTCGCCGGGCGCCGCACGATGCTGCAAGACATCGGTTCTCTCGACCATGACTTTTTCATGATCTATGAAGATGTAGATTTAAGTTTTCGGGCGCAACTTTGTGGCTACGAGTGTGTTTATATTCCCTCAGAAGTTGCCTGTCACCGATATCGGGTCTCGCTCGGGAAGGCGCCACCGCGTCAGGTTTTTTATTCGCAACAAAAGATTGAGTTCGTGCACCTGAAGAAATGTCGCTGGGTTTAATCCTGCGGTCGGCGGTGGGTTCAGCTGTCGATTTTGCTCGGCAAGGCGCTGCTTCTACTTTCTTGCCTGCAAAGCTGGATGGGTTGCGACGCTTGCCATCGATCCTGCGGAAGCGGAGGGACATTCAGAAGAAGACGACAACAACTTGCAGATGCGGGCAACTATGAGAAAATCCTTATTCTCTGACAACTGGAAGAAGCTTCACTCGGTCTGGAAGCCCGATCAGGCGCGGAGTTCTCAGTCGAATTCTGTGCCGGTAGAGCACTAGCTGGCTGGGCCGCAGCCGAGGTTACTTTCGTCCGGGTGACCCAAATAAGGCAATCCTCAGACTGTCTCCAAAAGTGTACAATCGTCTGTATCCTTAACAAGATAGAGGAGTTTGGGCATTTCTCCTCCGCTTGAATTTGCATGGTTGAATTTGCATGATTGAGATTTCCGTCTTAATTCTGACGAAGAACGGTGGCCAGCAGTTCCGGGGCTGCCTGGAGGCTGTCTGCGCCCAGACTCAGGTCGGAAACGTAGAGGTCATGGTCGTCGATTCCGGGTCGACAGACGGGACCCTGGAGTTCGTGGGGGGCTTTCCGGTACGCCTCGAGCAGATTCCACCGGCGACCTTTCATCACGCGCGGACAAGAAATTTCGCCGCAACGCTTGCAAGAGGAGAGATTCTAGTCTTTCTGTCACAGGATGCCATTCCCAACTCGAATCGTTGGCTCAAGGCAATGGTCGCCAATTTTCAAGACTCGGGGGTCGGAGCGGTATATGGCCGGCAGCTTCCTAAAGAGGAATCATCACTGGAGCGCCAGGACGTTCTCGACGCAGTGTATGGCGGAGAAAAGATCGTGAAGGATCCGGCGCACCGCAATGGACAGGGTTACCGCTTTTACCATTTTTCGGACGCAAATTCCGCGATGCGTCGCACCGTTTGGGAAGCGACGCGCTTCCCCGAGGATCTAAAGGTTTTCGAGGATCTCGGAATCGCCAAGCGCATTCTTGATGCCGGCTGGAAGATTGTCTACGACCCCGAGGCGGGCGTTTTTCACTCCCATCATCACACCACGATGGGCCTGCTCAAGCGCTACTTCGACATCGGATATACCTTTCAACGTCTGCAGATTTCCGATGCGCCAGGTATGCGTTCATCTTTGCTGCGGGACGGAAGCAAGATGCTGGGCAAGAAACTGCGCCGGCTCAAAAGCAGCGGAGCGGGGGGTCCCGCCGGCGCCGCCATCGGTCAGGACATTGCCAAATCCGTGGGACTGTTTCTCGGACTGAACCAGGACTACCTGCCTTCCGTCGTGAAACGGCATCTCAGCGCTCACGGGGTTCATAAGTAAGGTGGACGAAGAGCCACACAAAGGTCGACAACTTTTTTGGGGGGGCGGAAAAGAGCTGTTCAGTTATGATTCGGAGTCGCCTTAGCTTTGCCCGTTTGTATTTGAGAATCTTGACGCTGTTGTTGCCTGCCTGTGCCTATTTCATCGCCGTAGAGGTGCGTTTCGGCTTTAACGTATTGTTCTCACGGACACCTCCTCCCGGCTTGCCTTCGTACTGGGGCATTCTTCTGCTCACTACCATTGTCTGGGCGATCGCCGCGGAAGAATCCGGGCTTTGGAATGTGGAGCAACTCTATGCACCTGGGGGAAAGAGCCGCCGGCTGCTGGAAGCCTTGGCGTTTACCTATGCGGTAGTGATGGCGGTTGGATTTCTATACCGGCAAGCGAGCTACTCACGCCTAGTTATTGCCATGAGCGCCGTCGCTCTGTTCGTCCTGGCAACCGTCGCCCGTATCGCATTCCGGGTATTTCTGGAGTTGTTGCGCAGGGACGTCAGAAACGTAGTCAAAATTCTGGTGGTTGGAACCGATCGCTTCGCCCGCCGGGTGGGGACTTCGATTCTGAATGGCGAGGTGTTGCCTTGCAGAGTAGTGGGTTTCGTGCGACTCCCGGGCCAGGAGATTGCAGTAGAGGGCCCCGTATATGAACTGGATCAGATACCCAACTTCCACAATGGCGACTCGATCAACGATGTTATCGTTGCTTTGCCCGCTGCGCGTCTGAACGATGTTCAAAAAATCGCACCCGCCCTGGAGAAGCTCTGTGTCCCAACCCGCGTGGTAATTGACCTTGGGGATGGAGTTGTCCTTCGCGACCGCCTCATCGATCTGGGCGGGTTCCGCATGCTCGATCTCCGTCCCAGTTTGTCGGAGAGCGGTCCCTATCTGGTCCAAAAGCGCATTTTTGATTTGGCTCTATCGAGTCTGATTCTCCTGCTCACCTTGCCGATGACGCTGTTGATCGCGATGGCTATAAAATTATCCAGCCGGGGCCCGATTTTCTTTGTTCAAGATCGTGTGGGGCTAAACGGACGGGTCTTCCCAATGCTCAAGTTCCGTACCATGCGGCTGGGTAGCCGCGAGGAAAGCGATACCCGTTGGACCTGCGACAGCGATCCGCGGCGGACCGCGGTGGGCACCTTTCTCCGCAAGATGAACCTCGACGAATTGCCCCAGTTTCTCAACGTGTTGAAAGGCGATATGAGCATCGTCGGTCCGCGTCCCGAGCGGCCATTTTTTGTCGAGCGGTTCCTTGAAGAGTTCGATCGTTATAACTCCCGCCACATGTTTAAAGCTGGCATCACCGGCTGGGCCCAGGTCAACGGCTGGCGGGGGGACACTTCAATTGCCAAGAGAGTGGAATACGATCTTTACTATCTCCGCAACTGGAGTCTGACTTTTGATCTGCAGATCATCACAATAACGTTTCTGCGCATGTTCAGCAGCAAGAATGCTTATTGACTCTGGACCAGCCTCTTGGGAAGCGTTAGAACGAATCGCTCACCAGCCACGGCGTCCCGCATTGTCCTCGCTGCTCTCGTGTTGCTCTGGCCCGCTTGCAGCTCCGGCCAGTTGGCGCAGTCCGGATGCGATAGCACAGACCAGTTGTTTGATGGTTGCCTCCCGGCGACGGAACTTCCAATTCGAGGCATCCCAACCTTCTCCAGCTATGCTCTGAGAAGAAAAAGTTTGGAGATTCAGGAGTTGCCCGCCCAAAGGTTGTACTCAGCGGCAGCTCTGGGTGATGCAGTCCCCGGAAGCTCTGAAGAACGCCACCAGCAGGGATTTCATTGGGGACAGGCTTTGACCGAATCGCTCACCTTCCTTCTGATCGAGCATGCCTATGTAGTGCACACTGATTTCAGATGGGTGGTGTCTGAAAACGGAATACCGTTCAATCATTACTGGCGCGATTACAAACAGTCGCTCTCCGAGTGGACACGTTCCGGCTGGAACGACGGCGACCCCGATTGGTTCGGCTATGTCGGGCATCCGATTCAAGGCGCTCTGACTGGTTTCATTCAGATCCAAAATGATCCTAAGTCCGAGAAACTCGAGTTCTCCAAGACCAGGGCATATTGGAAAAGTCGCCTGAAAGCGGCGCTGTTTAATGCGGTTTACAGTACGCAGTGGAATCTCGGACCGTTGAGTGAGGTCACCGTGGAGAAGTACGGCGCGAAAGTACGTCCACCGTGGAACCACAACGGATCATTCCCTTGCACATCGAAGAATTGCTATACCGGCGTGGGCCAAATTGATATCGTGATGACCCCTTTGGGTGGCGCGGGCTGGCTGATAGGCGAAGACTTCCTGGACAAGAAGATTGTGCGGCGTGTCGAGACTGGTACTCAGAACCGGTTTCTGATTGACTCCGTCCGAGTGGCTCTCAACCCCATCCGCGCAGGAGCCAACATGCTTCACGGTGAGCATCCCTGGTATCGTGCGTCCCGGGATGACGGGATGAGCACAGTCAGTGAACAGAAAACCGCCGCCCCGACGGATGAGACCCCGAAACAGCAGCTTCCCAACCATGGAAATGTATTTTTCGGATACTCCCACACCGGGTCATCTCACTGCGAACAGCTAGCCTCCGGAGCCTCGACCGTCTGCGATCCGCTTTCCGGTGCGAGCTCAAACCTCAGCGGTTGGAACGTCTCTGCCGAAAAAATGTATTTGCGTTATTTTGGAGCTGTAGCCGATTTCAGCGGACAGTATGGCGGCGCGATCCAGAATAATGCCTTGTTCGGCCTGCGCGGGGGTGCTTCGATCGGAAGGTTCCGGCCGTTTGCGCACGCCATGATCGGAGCCGTACATGTCCGGCAAAGCTCTTCCCCAGGATCAACTTCCGACACGTCCTTTGCAGAAGATCTGGGCGTCGGTATTGACCTCCGGCTGACGCCGTTACTGAGTTGGCGCAACCAGGCGGATGTTCTCAAAACGGGATCACCAGATTTTGAGCGGCGTAACCTCCGCTTGTCTTCCGGATTCGCAGTGCGATTTTAGCCGTCCGTTGAACCAGCAGCATGGAAATGCTATCCCTCAGTTCGCGAGCCCGCAAAGAACCATCAGCGCTGTCAGCGCGAGTCACAGCCCTCGCGCTGGCCCTGATGTTTTTCCTGTTCTCTTGCCGGGCTCATGCCCAGGCACTGCCAGAAGCCGGCGGGAAATGGAATTGGGACCTAAGCGTTTGGGCCGCCGGAGAAACCGGGGAAGAAAATACCAACTCATTTGCGGAAGCACAAATCTGGTCCGCAGGGGTCTTCGTGGGGCGGGCGATCACGCGCGAACGCGGGAGCGGTTGGTGGCGTGGTAGTCTCGAGTACGCTTTCGATCTGATGCCGGTTTTCGAAACTCGGGGAAATCAACGCATTCATGGCGGTGGTTTCGATCCGGTAATCCTGCGTTGGAACTCGACGCTGCACACTTCGCGTGTTTCACCATACTTCGAATTAGCGGGAGGCGCCGTGATCACCACCTCGAACCTCCCTCCGGGCAACACGTCCAAGTTCAACTTCACGCCGAAAGGTGGTGGAGGGTTTTATATACGAACGCGAAAACGGCAATCGCTTGACATTGGAATCTCATGGTCGCACATCTCAAACGCGAATCTCGGGGTGGACAATCCTGAATTTAACGGAGTGCAACTCAGCCTCGCCTATCATTGGTTCAAATAGATCAAGAGTGTCAAGTGCAAGAAGCGCATTCGATGGCGGTGAGATGGCCCCTCCCAAGCCGAACTGATTTGCAACTGATTTGCCTATCCGTAAGCTGCCGAAAAATGGCGGAAGCGAGTGGGGGTCGAACCCACCGGCGACAGGAAGACCTGCCGCCCGCCGGTTTTGAAGACCGGGACGATCACCGGACCGCATGCGCTTCCTTATTCATAACCCGCAGATTGATGGCGCGAAGTGCGCGACTTGTCAAAGACCGCCGTGGCTGGCGTCGTTCGCAGGATTGGCTCCCGGGGCGGTTAGCTGACCCTTGGCTGCGCCACCCTTGCCTGCAAAAAAACCTGCCAGTGTGCCTGCCGCGTACCAGGAGTGCATGATCCAGAAGACCTCGAGTAGACGCCAAAAGTGGAGGGATCGCGCCGTCTGAACAGCGGCCACTACTGAACCAGCAACATAAGCTCCAAGAAGCCCAAAGAATAGGATGCGCGCGGGGTGAACAGCGAAGATGCTGAGTACGCCCAGCGCCAGTAACAACAAATAAAAGCCGAAAGGGGCCAGATGCCGCAGGCCAAACGGGAACTTGCCCTTCCGCATGATGGTTGCCGACACCCACCAGCCGTTATGAAACATCTGGGTCGCGATGCCTGCCAAAGTGTTCCGAGGATGATAAGTAACCACCGCATCCGGCAGAAAATACAGTTTGTATCCTTGCTCGCGCAGTCTCGCATGGAATTCGTTATCTTCACTGCGCCCTAGCGACTCATCAAAGAGGCCCACGCGGAATAAGATGCTGCGTTCGTAAACCGGGACACTTATCAGATCGGCAAAGCCTTCCCTCGTACCGAGCCGATATGTGGCATTTCCTACTCCGAAGCCCGAACGCTGTGCCAGCGCGATAGCTTCGCTCCAGGGGCTCGAGCTTGCCGCGACTGGCTCTCGACGGCCTCCCACCGCGGCGAGCGCGGGATCGCTTTGCCTGAGTTCCAGAAGTTTCTCGAGACAGCTCCGAATGTAGTTCGCCTGCTGTATACGGCAATGCACCGCATCCAGCCGGACCACAAACGGACCGCTGGCCCCCCGGATGCCGACATTCCATCCGCTGGCCTGGATCAGGCCCGGGTTATCCAGTAAGCGAATCGGGAAGCGCTGCTCTTTCCTGGCGTAAGCTTCAACCAGCGCTCTCGTTCCATCGGTTGACATCCCATCTACGACGAGGATTTCGATCGGAGAGTAATCTTGTGAGCCAACGTTTTCGAGGGCGCCAAGAATATCACGATTACCATTTCGCACCAGGATGATAATGCTGATCAGTGGTGGGTTAGCCATGCGCTCTCAAATTCGCCTTCGTGGCTCACCGAGCCTGCTCGGACGCAACCAGGGTTTCATTTCTTTTTCCGTTACCGCCGGACTGAACTGCTCCCGGCTTGTAGAATGTCACGAAATAATCCTGGCCTGCCCCTTCAATTTTTTGTATGTCGGTCTGCGCGAAGCCTAGCTTCTTGCCGAACTCCTCTATCTGCGGACGCTCATAAAAGTACACCGGACAGCGCTTGAAGAAGTATCTCACCTTTCGGATGGGGGTTCGGTACCACGATATGCTGGGGAAGCTTGCGATCACCGAGTGACTCGCCAGTGATCCCATCCGTGCCAGCACGGGAAGTGGATCTTTCACATAGTCAAACAGGCCCATCGCAAGCACGACCTGGAAAGTGCCGGGACTCTTGAACTCCATGAAATCGCTGCAAACAAATTCCAGCGCGCCGCTGGAATGACTTCCTGCGGCCAGGCGCTTTGCCAGAGCGATCATTCCCTCGCTGACGTCCAGACCCAGAATCCGCTTGACGCCTAGTTCGGCAAGAGCCACGTCGTACCTGCCGGATCCGCATCCCACATCGAGGACGCTGTCCAGATTGAATTTCTGCACATGATTCACACTCAGCAGGAACCGCTCGTAAATGTCCCGGCGGAACTGCCGATTCATGAATCTGGTGAAAGCATTGGCTTCTTCCTCCGCATACAGGGAATCGAAGCTCACGGCAGCGCCCGTAAAGTACGTCCGGACATTTTCAATATCAGACATATTGCGCTGCTCCCTTTCCCTGAAGAATTTCAATGGCCGTTGCAAATTTAAATCTCTGGAGGATCTTCTTTAGCCGGGTCTGTCCCGTGCTGCAGTTGTAGTAATGCCGGAACCGGCGATACGCAGACATCTCCCGGATGTGGGGAATTTCCGGCCCAACTTCATAAGGATGGATATAAAGCATGCCGGGACATCCCTTCTTATTCATCGCCGCAATGCAGCGACTGGTAACGCCCAGGGGATAAAGCCGGAAGTATCCTCCTCCACCGAAGGGAAAGCGCATTCCCATGAAGTTGAAGGTGGCGAGCGGCCATTCGATCAGCCCGTTCGCCATCTTGTGGATGCTCGTGCGGGCGTCGCCTATACCATAAACGTCATGCATCCGGATCGGATAGATGCTGGAGTCATAGAGAAACCCGGCCTCTCTCAGTACATCTAACGCCCAAATCGAAGACTGAGTGATCGAGAAATCTGGCGCCCGAAAACCGTACACCCTCGAACCAGATACGTCCTCCAGACACTTTTTTGCCGAGAGCAAGCCCTCCTTGAATTGTTCCTGCTTAAGATTGAAGATTCTCAGGTGCTCGTAGCTGTGGCACGCGATCTCGTGTCCCCTGCTGGCTGCTAGCCGGACCAGTTGCGGTATTTCGCGTGCGATCCGTCCCACCACAAAAAACGTGGCGCGGATGTTCAACTCGTCAAGCAGCTCCATGAAGGAGTCTGTATTCTTTTCTATTTCGTAGTTTTCTCTGGCCCTGTCGACATAGCCGGAAGGGATGTGAAAGCTCTCGAGGTTAGACTCAACAAAGCCCTCTACATCAACGGAGAGGCAATTTTCAACAAAAGCTGGGATTCCCATTTTTGCCGCAGCCATCACGGGCGTCACTTTCGGCCCAAGCCGAGCGCACGGAGATTGACGGAGCCGCGCACCAGTATCGTTTCCTGGAGTTCAGGATCCTACCCTTCATCTAAGCGGAGCACGAAATGCAATCCTGTCACGGTCAGCAGTGCCGCATCCCGTCAGAAGCCGCGCCGCTTCGGGCACCAAGCCTACCACACCTGTAGCGATCATAACCAGCCCGAGTTGTTAGTCCGGATGGGAGTGAAACCTTCTGCATCTTGAAAAACTGGCAATTCTACTGGCCCACTGAAGCAGAAAGCATTTCCGTTGAGTTGTATGCTCGGTGTAGCCCCTAAGCCGTTGGTTCTACGTAAGTATCTCGTTTTGAAGACGGGACGATCACCGGACAGCATGCGCTTCCACGAACCTGGGTCAACACGGATTCTCAAGAATCACAACGCACGCTACCCCCCGCGGATAAGAACCGTGTTGATCCGTACAAAGTTGATCCGCGCAAAGTCGATACGCGTAAATCCGTGGCTCACTTCGGCTGGGGCACGATCCTCAGATACGGCCTCGGCGACTTCCACCCTCCCGGATACTTCTGTTGTGCTTCCTCGTTCGACACCGAGGGTAGGATGATCACTTCATCGCCCTGCTTCCAGTTCACCGGCGTGGCCACTTTGTGCTTCGCCGTGAGCTGCATCGAATCGAGCACGCGCAATACTTCATCAAAGTTCCGCCCCGTGCTCATGGGATAGCTGAGCTGAAGCTTGATCTTCTTGTCCGGACCCACCACGAACACCGTGCGCACCGTGGCATTGTCCGCCGCCGTGCGGCCCTCGGAAGTGTGCCCGCTCTCGGCTGGCAACATGCCATAAAGCTGCGCAATCTTCAGTTCGGGGTCGCCGATCATCGGATAGTTCACCTTGTGCCCCTGAGTCTCCTCAATATCAGCGGCCCACTTGCCGTGGCTGCTCACCGGGTCCACGCTCAAGCCGATAATTTTCGTGTTCCGTTTGGCAAATTCCGGCTGCAGGCCCGCCATGTAGCCAAGCTCGGTGGTGCATACCGGCGTAAAGTCTTTGGGATGGGAAAACAAAATCGCCCAGCCGTCGCCGATCCATTCGTGAAAATTGATGGTGCCCTGCGTGGTTTCGGCTGTGAAATCAGGCGCAGTGTCGTTGATGCGGGGGATTCTGCCGGTTTCCGTTGCAATCGCGGTGCTCATATTCTTCTCCTCATGAATTCAATTCGCTCGAATTGGTGAAATGCAAAAGTTGGCCAGCCGCGGCTCTAAATTCGCGTAAACGTCGCTCATCGGATGAAAACAAAACCCACCCGCGCCGCCGGGTGGGTCGGAAGAAATCTAGCAGGCTCCCTACCCACACGGCGGCAAACCCATGCAACAACAAAAGCCGCAGGCATTGGAGGGCCAAAACACCAAGTTAGAATAGAATCCCGCACCAGCCCTGTCAACCGCAAGACCGCGCACTACCCCGTGTAACCCCGTGCTCCCCGTGGTTGAAGATTTTCGGGATGCCATCCCCGAAGTTTCCTGCATCGGAAAACGAAAATCCGCATCTTTAATCCTTCGAGCCGTTGGTAACCCAGCCCTCCGAGGGGACAAATTCATGACCCAGTCAGCCCGCCGCCTCGCAATGACCCAATGGGACGTTTTCTCCTCCCGCCCGATGGAAGGCAACTCGCTAGCCGTATTCTCCGACGGCCGGGGATTGTCCGACGACCAGATGCAATCCATCGCCAGGGAAATGAATCTTTCCGAAACCACATTCATCTTCCCCCGCGACCCTGCCACCGAACGCGAGTACGGCATTCGCGTGCGCATCTTCACTGTGCAGGAAGAGTTGCCATTCGCCGGCCATCCCACGCTGGGTACGGCTTTTGCGCTGCGCGCCTCGGCTGACGCGGAAAAGACTCAAGCAAAAAAGACCGGTAAAAAAGAAGTCACGCTCGAGCTGAACGTCGGCAAAGTGCCCGTCCATTTCGACGACTCCAACGGACAACCTGCGTTCGGCGAGATGACCCAACTCGATCCCACCTTCGTAATGCAGCACGATCGCGAAGCCGTCGCAAAGGCGACTGGGTTGCGTCCGCAAGACTTCGACGACTCCCTGCCCATAGAAACCGTTTCCACGGGAGTTCCCTTCACCGTGACCCCGCTGAAGTCGCTGGCGGTCATCCAGAATCTTCAGATCGATCTCAACCGCGCCGCCGAATATCTCTCCCGAACCGCGGGCAAGTTCTTTTATTTCGTCGCGCGGGAAACCGTCGATCGCGAGGCACGTCTGCACGCCCGCATGCTCTTCTACAGCGGCGAAGACCCGGCCACCGGCTCTGCCGCGGGCTGTACCGCGGCCTGGATGGTGGCCCACGGCGTGGCGAAACCCGATGAGCGCGTCCTTATTGAACAAGGTGTCGAGATGAAGCGGCCCAGCCGGATTTTTGTGCGCGCGTCTTTCGCCAAGAGCGATAACCGCGTAGTCAACGTGCGCGTCGGAGGCAACTCGGTTGAAATTATGCGCGGCGAAGTCTACCTCTAACGTGCCATATCCCACCTGAACAGAATCGCGGCCTTGCGCCCAGCCGAAAAAGTCAATGGCCAGAACTTGCTATTTGCTTCGACGCTACTTTACAGCGTGGCCGCTTCCCGATAGGATGCATTCGCTCTTCTATTCTTCACGAACAGAGAAAATTTTCGCTGGTGCTCAGGAACTGGGTCTCAGTAACTGTGGCGTTCGGTCGCAACCAGCGGATTTCAGGCGGTGAATGAAACCCAAGCGCACTATCCTTTGTGTCGACGACAACGAACAGTCTCTTTCCTATCGCAAAATCATGCTTGAGACTCGCGGCTATCGCGTAGCCAGTTACTCCCGCGGCGAAGAAGCTCTCGAGCGTTTCAAGCAGGGCGGCGTCGATCTCGTGGTCACCGACATGGCCATGCCCGGCCTCGACGGCCCGCAACTCATCGCAGCCATCAAAAATCTTTCGCCCCACACCCCGGCCATTCTCATTTCAAGCAAGGTCCGCGTCTACGATCACGAATCGCAGGCCGACGTATTTTTGGCAAGGGGTATGTACGCCCCCGCCGACCTGCTGGAGAGAATCCGCCTGCTCCTGGTCCGCAAGCGCGGCCCCAAGCGAATGCAAGAGCGTCCCACGCAACTAACCCACCGCCAAGGCGCAGCCTGACGCTTGCCATCCTGACTCTTGTCATCCGAACCGGGCTGAAAGCCCGGTGAAGAACCTGCTTTCGGCTCCGCAGCGACAGTCTTCGCTCCCACCCATCGTGTAAACTCAACTCAAGCATGGCCGCATTCATTGAAGCGATTGACCTACACAAAACCTATCGCGTGGGAAAAATCGACGTTCCCGCGCTCCGCGGCATCTCCTTCTCCATACAAAAAGGAGAATTCGTCACCGTGGTCGGCCCCTCCGGCAGCGGCAAATCCACCCTTTTCTACCTATTAGGCGGACTCACCCGCGCCGATTCCGGCAAAGTAATTCTCGATGGCGACGACTTCGCCACCCTCTCCGACGCCGAGCGCACCAACATGCGCAAGCGCAAGATCGGCTTCGTATTTCAGAAGTTCAACCTGCTGCCCACGCTCGATGCCCGTTCCAACATCGCCATCGCGCAGGAAATCTCCGGCAACAACGGCCGCGATCCCGCCTTCTTCCAACGCATCTGTGATTTATTGGGACTCACCAAGCGCCTGAACCATCGTCCCTCCGAACTTTCCGGCGGCGAGCAACAGCGCGTAGCCCTGGCCCGCGCCCTCGTCAACCAGCCCGCCATAGTTCTAGCTGACGAGCCCACCGGCAATCTCGACACCGAAAACTCCAACATCGTCTTGCAGATGTTGCGCCAGTCCAATCAGGAGTTAGGGCAAACCGTCCTGATGATCACCCACAACCCCGAAGCCGCCAAATACGGAGACCGCATCATCCACATGCGCGACGGCCGCATCGTCCAGCCCGAAGACGACCCCCAATGGTCCGTCCACTAATGCTCGTGTGGGGAGGAGCTGCTGTTTGGGGACGGGCGCCTTCGCCCGTCCAGCCAAGCGAAGCGAGGCGCGCCCCTTTCATTTGGTTCGACAAACTCGCCATAGGCGGCATTCTCGTTGCCCCCGCCCAGCCCCTCATTTATAATCAACTGGTTGAGCGGGAGTAACTCAGTGGTAGAGTGCGACCTTGCCAAGGTCGAAGTCGCGGGTTCAAATCCCGTCTCCCGCTCCAGTTTTCTCCGGCCACTCGGGAGGTTCCATGAGACCTCGGCCCTCTTCTCTGCCAGGCATTCTCCTCTCAATATCTCTTGCCCTGCTCGCCTGCGGCAGCAACAATCGTTCCCTGCAGTCCGTCAGTGTGAGTCCGGCCGTCTCCAGTTCCCAAACTCAGTTCACTGCCACCGGCATTTACAACACCATGCCGACCAGCGTAGACATCACCACCACCACCACCTGGTGCATCGGCTCCAGCAATGGTGTTTGTGATGGCAACATAGTCCAGCGTGCCTACGTCAGCGCCGGATTGGCGCAGTGCGATCAGGGCTTTGCCGGAACCGTAACCGTCCTGGCCGGACAGAAGGGACAGACACCGGGCCCAGATCAGGGATATCAGTTGCAGCCTTTCGGCGCAGCGCAACTCACCTGCCCGTGATTCTCCCCACGCCCCTCGCGTAGATTTTTTCCGCTCCCCAGCGGTTGGACTTTTCTTCTTCGAAACGCTAACTTAATATCCAGGGGCGCGGTACCCAAGTGGTAAGGGAGAGGTCTGCAAAACCTTTATGCGTCGGTTCGATTCCGACCCGCGCCTCCATAATTCTCAAGCCCCAAATCAGTTTTGTCATTCCGAGCGAAGCGAGGAATCTCGGGGTCCGCCTGCACCACCTGCAAGGTTCCCCCCACCTCCGCCCACTCCTCATCCACACAGGCCTGAATCGTCAACCCAGTCTCCCGCAGCAAATGCCATGCCTCCCGGTACTCTCCATACTTCTGCCGCACGCTCTCCGGCGTAAAGTGGATCGACGAATTCGTCCTCCCCATCACCTCAAACGGGATGATGTACCAGTCATCAATCGGAATCAGCAGAATCGCAAAAAAATCCACCGTCCCCGTCTCATACTTCTTCCGCTGCGGCCCCATCACATTCAAGCTGTAACCACCATTACGCCGCGTGTAGATCGTGGACTTAACCTGCACCCGCACCACCCGCGCCCCATTCTCCACGCCCACGTCATATCGACCCGAATCCCCAAACAGCCGCAACACCTTCATCCCCAACCCCACCACCATCATCATGAAATAAAGTTCCGCCCACTCCCCCCGCTCCTTGCACCCCTTCAACAACCCACCCGCCATCCGATTAGCCTTCCGCCTCATCCCAAAACTCCTTTCCCGCAACTCAGCAATTGCTTTTCGCGTACCCCTCCAGTGTTTCAACACCCAAAATCCAAGTCACGGTCGGATGTCACACAGTTCGCCTGTGGAAAACTCCGCGGTTTGCGGAGGGCTAGGGAAGGGCCTGACTTCAGCCGCGCCGCCAGCCCGAAGCGGAACCGACCCCTCGGCTGCGCCCGCTACAGGAATCCGAGGTGTCGGAGGAGGTGCTTATCGGTCGGGGATTGAGTAAACGTTGCTAGAATATGATCAATGCCCGGCGCAAAATCCACCCCAAAAGCGTCAGTGGGGCTCCTTAATTCGGATGTGCTACGAAACGCCCGAGAAGCTTCGCTAAAGAAACGAAAAGAATTAGACGAGCTTCTCTCAGGCGAGATCGGAAGGTACGCATCCCCAGACACAAGCCTTGTCGTGTTCGGCTCGCTCGCACGAGGCGAGTGGACATCCGGTAGCGACCTCGATTGGACCTACCTTATCGATGGCGGAGCAAAGTCAGCCCACCTGCAGATCACGCAAGACATCCAGAGGGTATTCGAGGAAAAGGGCTTAGCAGAACCCGGCCCGACTGGAACATTCGGAAATATGGCTTTCAGTCATGACATCGTTCATCAGATCGGCGGTCAGAACGACACGAATAGGAACACTACCCAACGAATCTTGCTTCTGCTCGAATCGACACCCATCGGGGAAAGAAGAGAAGCATACGATCGCGTAATCCGTGCGGTGATCGATCGCTACCTCGAGGAAGACACTCACCTGCTAACCCGGGACCTGAAGAACTACCGGGTGCCTCGCTTCCTTTTGAACGACATCGTTCGATTCTGGAGAACCATGGCGGTTGACTTTGCCAGCAAACAGCGCGATCGAGCCGGCAGGGGATGGGGACTGCGCAATGCCAAGCTCCGGATGTCCCGGAAATTGATTTTTGCATCGGGGTTGATAATTTGCTTCAGCTCGAGGCTGGATTCAGATCTACAAAATAAGATTTCCACCGATACAAATGATGTAAGGTTCCAGCTTGGAAATCACATCAGGGATTACGTGCGACTGACGCCTCTGGAAGTCCTGGAACGGTTCATCAATCACTACGATATTCCGGATTCGATCGCCAAAGATTTGTTCGATTCGTACGCGAAGTTCCTAAAAATTCTGGATGACGAAACGTCTCGCAAAGCTCTTGATGCACTTCGATCCGAGGACTCTGACACGGATCCGACATTCCAGCAGATAAGAGAAATCAGCAAGGCCTTTATGGGCGCACTAGACTACATCTTTTTTGAGAATCGACAAATCGCGCGGCTCACAAGAGAGTATGGGGTTTTCTAGATGAAATGCATCGGATTCTCGACCGGCGCGCTAGCAAGGGGCGACTTCCGTCACGCGCTCCAAATGTTATCCGGTAAGAATGTTAACGCAGTAGAGTTGTCCGCACTACGGCAGAACGAGCTTGCGCCATTGGTAAACCAGCTGGAACAACTGGACCTAAGCCGCTTCCAGTACGTCTCATTTCATGCCCCAAGTGCGATGGAACAATCCTACGAGCCGACTGCTCTAGGGTTTCTTAAGCAAGTCGCCGCCCGTAACTGGCCAATCATCGTGCATCCCGATGCCATGCACACTCTTTCGGCTTGGGCATGCCTAGGAGATTGCCTCTGTATCGAAAACATGGATAAGCGCAAGCCGATCGGGCAAACCGCAACAGACCTCGGCAAATTCTTCCACGCGCTGCCGAACGCGTCTCTGTGTTTCGACATCGGCCACGCCCGCCAAGTCGATCCCACCATGAGCGAAGCGTGGGCAATCCTGCAGCGCTTTCGCAACCGGATCAAACAACTGCACGTCAGCGAAGTAAATACGGAAAGCAAGCACGATCCCCTGAGCCTGGAGTCCATTCTCGCCTTTCAAAAAGTCTCCCACCTGCTGCCTGCAGACGTTCCGATCATTCTGGAAAGCAGAGTCGAGGAACCAGAAATCAACGCGGAGATCGAAACTGCCCTCGCTGCATTGAACCCAACATCTCAACTCGCGATCGCCAGCGACTAGCAAGGTTCGGGGAGGCACGACTTCACTCGCGCCGCAAGCCCCCGAGAAATAGAGCGTGACTCCGGTTAACTATTCAGGTCCTGGTCCTCCTTCGTCATGTTCGCAGTAGCCACACCCTCCGTAAATTTGGCCGGGAAGTGCGTTACAGCCATCTCAATAAAGCGGCCATGGTAAACGCCGTACACCACTCTTTTCTGCGTCTCTTCGCTCGCAAACATGATGTTAAGCAAGAGGCGATCTTTTCGAATTGATGGTCTGAGCCACGCCCTGTTCTCCCACTGACGATCGTGCGTGGTATGCGTGAAGTCACCGACGCTGTCGTAGGCCCAGGTATCGACGTGGCCGGAGTCAATAGCCGCCTTAATTGCATCCAAGAGCGCACTTGCGCTCTTGCTGAACAAGCGAACCGCCATTACACACCTCCTAAGACCCAGACCCGATCCGACCGGAGAACTCCCTAGCTGCGGGTCGCAGCTGCGCATTCGATCACCGCGACGACCTCGCTCTGGTCCCAGCCAGCGACCGGTGCCCTGAGCTGCCTTAGCAGATCGGGGGCTTGGCCCTCGCGAGCTCTTGAGACGAACGCCGCACACTCCCTTCCCGAGTCGCAGGGCTGTTTCCAATTCCCACTCAACCCACTCGCGCCACACGGTTCCGTTGCCGATCAAACAGACGACGACAGAGCACCGATTGATTTTTTCTGAAATCGCCCGTTTGAGGTACCCGGCCTCTCCGCTGTTGATTGCTGCCCGAACGCTGACGTCCGAGAAATCAATAGGCAAATTGGGATTGTGAGCCATCAGACGAAACCCGTTGACCTGGTCTCGATCTTCGTAATGAAAGCTGAGGAATAGCTTCCGTACTCTGGCTGGCTCGGTGAGTTGTCCGCGTGCAGTTCGAATTAGTTGTGATTGGGAATCGAAGCCACGTTTTCTCAGCAGATTGCCCCAATTTCGCGTCGCCACGGGCGTTTAACTCTACCCCATACGCGCTCTCAACATTTTCGACCTTCGTATTTGCGTTTTTTCTGCGAAACATTGCGACTCCTTGCCTATGTCACGCTCTATCCCGTCTTGCTATCCACAACGTGTGCTCGCGCGAAATCGCGTTCTCGGCGTCACTAACGAAATCGGAGAATTCTTGCTCGGTCATGATGTGTCGCGTCTTCTCCTCAATAAATCCCAGTTCAAGCTCGGCAACGGAGTAGGACTGAGCTAGTTCCTTATGCTGCTTGAGCTGGAGCCAGGCTATTAGCGCGCTCGCGAGGGATGCGAAAAATCCGGTCAGCCTAAGGTTAGAGTCAGGCCAACGAACTAGCACGACGGCGGCGATGAGGGCGGCGAGCTGGCTAGCAAATACGACCCTGAAATATCGGTCTTCGGCGAGACGATTGCTCCTAGCTTGATTGCCATACCAGGCTCGCTGATCTGAGATACGCCCCGCAAGGTACGCTTGCTTTCTTTCCGTTACTGTTGGCACCACCAAGAAATCAGCGAGAAACTAATCTACGAGCACCCGCTCGTGCTCCCACAACTCCCGCACCGATAACACGAACCATTCCGCGTCATGATGCTGCCGCAGAAGCTGCAACTGGGAGCGTCGCCCAAGTCGATGATGCCGGCCAGCGCGTCGGCGGCATGTACGGAACCTGGCTCCCGGCCTCCGGCCTCCGGACGCCGAATGCCGGACGCCGCATCCTCAGGCTGAGAGCTTACCCCCGACAGCTTCGGCCGCAGATTCTCGAACAGAAACTGCTGCTGCCCGGTCAGGAAACGCAACTGGAGCCAGCGGAAGATATAGTCCATGATCGACTTAGCGAAGCCGATGTCGGGATTGGTAGTCCAGCCGCTCGGCTCAAAGCGCGTATGCGCGAACTTCTCGCAGAGCAGCTTCAGTGGCACGCCATGCTGCAGCGCAATGGACGTGGCCAGCGCAAAGCTATCCATCAGCCCCGAGACCGTCGATCCTTCCTTGGCCATCGTGATGAACAGTTCGCCGGGCTCCCCATCCGGATAGAGCCCGACGGTGATGTAACCCTCGTGGTCGCCAACCTTGAACTTGTGCGTGATCGAAGCCCGCTCCGCCTGCAGCTTGTGCCGCACCGCCCGCGGAGGCGCGTTCAGGTTTTCGTCTTCTTGTGGCGCTGAGACTCGCGCATCTTCTTTGCTGGAGTTCGCAGTCTTGGTCCCAGCAGCCGAAAGCGGCTGCGACTTCTTGCAGCCATCCCGATAAACCGCGACCGCCTTCAACCCAAGCTTCCAGGCCTGCAGGTAAGCCTCCATGATGTCTTCCACAGAAGCGTTCTCAGGAAGATTCACGGTCTTCGATATAGCTCCAGAGATGAAAGGCTGCGCAGCAGCCATCATCCGCAAATGCCCCATATAAGCAATCGACCGAGTCCCCTTAGCCGGCTTGAACGAGCAATCAAACACCGCAAGATGCTCATCCTTAATATGCGGCGCCCCTTCAATAGTGCCAGTAGCGTCAATGTAACTGACAATCGCGTTCGCCTGATCGTGATCGTAACCAAGCTTGAACAGCGCCGTCGGCACGGTCTGATTAACGATCTTAATCATCCCCCCGCCAACCAACTTCTTGTACTTAACCAGCGCAAGGTCAGGCTCGACGCCAGTTGTATCGCAGTCCATCATGAAGCCTATGGTGCCGGTGGGGGCCAGGACCGTTACCTGGCTGTTGCGGTAGCCGTGTTTTTCGCCATGGGCTAAGGCTTCGTCCCAGCATTGTTTGCTGGATTCGTAGAGGGCTGCGGGGACGTTGGTTTTGTTTATGTTGTTTACTGAGGCGCGGTGCATTCGGATTACGTCCAGGAATGGTTCGCGGTTTATGTACCAGCCGGGACAGGCTGCGCCGGGCATGTTGGCGGCTTCGGTTATGCCGAGGCGCGTTGCTACTGTTTCGGTTGCTGGCGTTAGGGGTTGGCATTGTTCGGCTATCTTGCTCGACTGCAGGTAGGCTTCGCCGCACATGATTGCGGTTACGCAGGCGGCGTAGTCGCGGCCGGCGTCGGAGTCGTAGGGCAGGCCTGCGGCCATTAGTAACGCGCCTAGATTTGCATAGCCTAATCCCAAGGGGCGGTAGTCGTGGCTGTTGCGCATGATCATTTCCGTGGGATATCCCGCGTTGTCTACGAGGATTTCTTGCGCTGTGATCAGCACATCTACTGCGTGGCGGTAGGCTTCGACGTCAAACGTGCCGTTGGGGGCGAACTTCAGCAAGTTCAAGCTAGCCAGGTTGCAGGCGGAATCGTCCAAGAACATGTATTCGCTGCACGGATTGCTGGCGTTGATTCTTGCCGTGTTTTTCGAAGTGTGCCAACGGTTTGTGGTGGTGTCGTATTGCATGCCGGGATCGCCGCAGTGCCAGGTGGCCTCGGAAAGTTTGCGCATCAGGTCTTTGGCTTTGTAGGTTTTCATCACGCTGCCGTCCTGCACCTTCTTGGTGGAGAAGTCGGTGTCGCGGACTACGGCGTACATGAAGTCGTCGGTTACGCGAACGGAATTATTCGCGTTCTGAAAGAAGATGGAGGAGTAGGCGTCGGAGTCAGGATGCGAGCCGTCGTATCCCATGGAGACCAGAGCGTGGGCCTTGGCTTCTTCTTTCTGTTTGCACTCGATGAACTCCACGATGTCGGGATGGTCTACGTTGAGAATGACCATCTTGGCGGCGCGGCGAGTTTTGCCTCCGGACTTGATTACTCCGGCGAAGGCGTCGAAACCTTTCATGAAGCTGAGCGGGCCGCTGGCGGTGCCTCCTCCGCTTAAGCCTTCGGTGGAGCTGCGCAGCGGGGAGAGATTGGTGCCGGTGCCGCTGCCCCACTTGAAGAGCATGCCTTCGGTCTTCGCGAGAGTCAGAATGGAATCGAGCGAGTCTTTTACCGAGTTGATGAAGCATGCGGAGCACTGCGGCTTGCTGTAGCCGGTTACTCCGAACTCTACCTGCTGGGTCTGGGGATTCCAGTGCCAGTTGCGGGCGTCGGAGTTGGGCTCGATGCGGTCGCAACCGACGTTGAACCAGACGGGCGAGTTGAAAGCCGCGTACTGGCGGACGAGGATATGTACCAGCTCGTCATGGAACGTGGCGCCGTCTTCGGGAGTCTTGAAGTAGCCCTGGGCTAGTCCCCAGTTGCGGATGGTTTCGGCTACGCGGGTTACGAGCTGGCGGACTCCGGTCTCGCGCTCGGGCGTGCCTACCTTGCCGTGCAGATATTTGCTGGCCACGATGTTGGTGGCAGTCATGGACCAGTCTTTGGGGACTTCGACGTCCTTTTGTTCGAAGATCACGCCGCCTTGGGAATCGGTGATCTGGGCCAGGCGGAGATCCCACTCGAGTTCGTCGTAGGGGGAGACGCCGGGCTTGGTGAAGAAGCGGCGGAAGGATAGGCCGGGGGCGGTCTTCTTCAGAGTTGCGGGGATGGTTTCGGTGGTCGTGGTTTTCAGCTCGGGCATTGATCTCTCCATTAATTAGATTCTATTCAATATCGCCCGATTCGGCGTCCCGTGGCGGCGGAGACGGGTTTCGGGTGTTCCCGAACGGGAAATGTTCGGGAGTGTAACGGTTTCGCTATTAAAGAGCCTTCTTGGCCCCAGTTGCAAAGGGTGCCGTCCCTTGCGGGACTCGTTTTCGTCGTACCTGCCTTACCGCGGACTTACGTCCGGGGCTAATGAATGCCGCCGCCCTTGGCGGCTGGATCGCCTCGGCTACAGCCCTCCGTCAGAAGCCAGAGGGTAGGGGGTGAGGACAGTGGAGGTTTTTGTTGGCTCCGGAATCGAGATATGGGGCCGGGTGGGTCGAGTCCGGCTTCAGAATCGGTTGCGGAGCCTGGGCTGAGTTTGAGGTGGTGTCGGCAGACGCGGACGGGGGCGTCCGCGCCACACTTAGTTCGAGCGACGACTGGAAGTCGGCGGGCAGGCCGCTGGCCTTTTCGGCGGTGGAGAGCATCCATTGATTCAGGGCAGCGCAGATGCTGCGGCGCTGGTCGCCGTCTTCGATTACAACGAAGCGCAGGAAGCAGAGTCCGGAGGCGAGGCGGGCGCGCATGGGGTTGATGCGGGTGAACATGCGGTCGAGGGTGAAGGCCATATCGTCGTCTTCGGAGAACTGGATGACGGCTAGCATGCGGCGTTGAGGTACCTCGGCGGCTGAAGCCCCATTGGTTGGTGGGGAATCGCAGCGCTGAAGGGCTGCGCCACCCAGAAGCCCACTACCCAAAATCCCAGGCGCTGGAGAGATGGCCGAGCTGCCCTCGGGACAGCCGAGAGCGGCTGTCTCCACATGGTCCTTGTCGGCTGTCTCCACACGAGTTTTGCGGGGGCCCAGGTCCATGACTTCTTCGGCCAGGGCGAAGATGCCGGGTTTGCTGGGGACTACGAGGAGGCTGCGGGGGGAATCGCAGCGGAACCAGCGCGACCACTGAAGGCGGCGCGGGTCGACCGGGCGGTCAAAGCCATGCCGGGCCAGAGAATCGGCTACCAGGCGAGTTATCGCTTCCATCTTGGGCTCCTTGAAACCGGCTTCGGGCTCCAGCTTTCGGGCTTCGGCCAAAAGCTGAAACCGTCTTTCTGTTCAATCGCGTTCTTGCTCCAACTGAGCTTGTCGTTCACCCGGGGAGAAGGGTCGGGGGAACGGCCACCGCACTGCAAAAACCAGTTTCTTGTTTCTAGTTTCCGGTTTCGAGTCTCCGGATCTATTGTTTTCTTAGGCTTACGGTGGCGCCGGGTCACCTCTGGCCTGACGCCCTCCAGTAAGTTGTGCCTTGCTGCTTTCTTCTTAAGAAACCCGGCCCGTTCCCGCGGGGAGAGTTTCAAAAAGAGGCTATGGGATTGCAAAGTTACTCCCGCTTATTGTGCCTGTCAAGAGGGAAACACCACAGGTTGTATCTCCAGCAATGACGGGCTTGGTGCGGGGGTGGCGGATTGGTTTTCCACAAGTGTTATTCATCGGGCATTCACAAACATTGCCAGTTTCAAACCTAAACCCCAAAAACTCTTACCACGCAGGACACGGGGGTTCACGGGGTAGAGCCCGAGCATCCTTGCTTCGTCATTCTTAGAGGGAGCGAAGGCTGGAGGTAGAGTTCCGGCGGTCGCGGTAGGGTTGGGGAGACTTGCGGGTTAGGTGAGGCGGGAGCGAGAGGATGGGAGCCTCGCGCTGCCGCCCGGTTTCTGCCTGCGTGGAGGTTTCGTCCTGGCGTCGAGCTTCGTATTGCGGCGGAGTCCATGGGTGCTCTGGAATCTGATCCTGGGCGGCAGTCTCGCCGGCTAGTAGGGGCACATAGATGTCCTCGAAGATCTGCCGGGGGGCGATGCTGAGAATGCCTTCGCTCGATTCGACGAGGTAGTCGCCCTTGCGTCCGGACTGGTGACGGCCCAGAAGATCGATGAAGGTCAGGCTGGTGGTGAGTTGCTTGGCTTTTACCAGAAAGCGGGTGCGATAGGTGATCCATGGGTTCGGTGCTTTCATTTCTTCTCGGCTCCCGGTTCTCGGCTTCCGGCTTTCGGCTTTCAGTTTTCGGGTATGGATGGCGATGTGGCTGCCTAGCGACGGTTAGTGTTTACGGCGTTGCGTCCGTAGCCGTTTAGTGTCGTGGCCTCGGTCCGATCATTTTTTTGGTTGAGGGCGAATCAGAATGTACGAGCGAAAGGGCGCGCGGTCAATTCAGTATTTTTGGTGCAGTTGAGGAAATGTTTGCCACGGATTTTAACGGATCGACGCGGATCGAGAATTTCTTCAGAGATGTGGCTGTACGCCGCATGGAGGGCTTGAGTTCGGTTTGCGGCGGAGGGTTCGAGGAAGAATGTGGGAAGCGTGGAGACTTATTGTGCACAGGGGGTGCACAGGAAATGCAGAAAGGCAGTGGTCAGTGGTGAGCGGTTACTGGTCAGTTCCGCCTCGCGTCGCTTCGACGGGCAGGCTGAGGCGGCCGTCGCTGCATGAGCACAGTGGGTATGAAGTGCACGGGATCAGAAGAATTTTCTTCGGGGGTTTTATGTAGACGAGGATTGCGTGATGAGAAACATGAGCGGGGTCAGTCACTTGGCTGATGGGGGAGAACGGTCGGGTCTTTGCTGTTAGGGAAGAGTGCGGGATGCAAATTCTGTACAGGAGGAATCATGACTACGGATCCGGTTTGTGGAATGAGAGTGGATGAGAAGCAGAAGTCCGAATTGCAGACGCAGTTTGCGGGACGAAAGTATTTTTTCTGCTCGGAGGAATGCAGGAAAGAGTTCGAGGCTGATCCTGGTGGATATGTGGAGACGGCGGCGGCTTAGCAGTTTAGTTGCTGCAGGGAAAACGAAGAGGCCCCGCTGTGTGCGGGGCCTTTTCGTCGGTATTTGCCGCTTTGCGCTCGCTTCGCTCGCTGGATCCTTCTACTTCGCTCAGGGCGGGCAGCCGATGCGGCTGTTCCGGCATGGTTCTTCCTGGTGCCAGCGAAATCAAAATCAACGTCAACGGCAGTGGGACAGGAGTGTCCGATCCACACGAGCATTCTAGCGATGAGCCAGTGCTGGCTCGTGCACTGACTTGCCGGTCTTGAAGGCCTCGTAACGCTGGTTTACTTCGTCCCAGTTGATTACGTTCCACCAGGCGGCCAGATATTCCGGGCGGCGGTTGTTGTATTTCAGGTAGTAGGCATGCTCCCAGACGTCGTTGCCGAAGATGGGGAAGTGGCCCACGGAGATTGGGTTGTCCTGATTGGGGGTGGACATGATATGGACTTCGCCAGCGTTGCCGGCTAGCCAGACCCATCCGGAGCCGAATTGTTTTACGCCGGCGTCATTGAACTTGGCCTGAAAATCTTTGAAGTTGCCGAAAGTTTTGGTGATGGCCTGGGCGATGGGGCCGGTGGGATCGCCTCCGCCTTTGGGCTTCATAATCTTCCAGAACATGGTGTGGTTGACGTGGCCGCCGCCGTTGTTGCGGACTGCGCCGCGGATGTCCTCGGGGATGGCGTTGAGGTCACGGATTAAATCTTCGGGACTTTTGCTGAACAGTTCGGGATGTTTTTCGAGGGCGGCGTTTAGATTCTTTACGTAGGCGCCGTGGTGCATGTCGTGGTGAAGGGTCATCGTTTGTTTGTCGATGACGGGTTCCAAGGCGGCGTAGTCATAAGGCAGGGGCGGTAGTTCGTGAGCCATGATTTTTCCTCCAGAGTTCTTATTGTACTGATGATGGGGTGAGGGATGCGGATTCATGGGGTGGGGTTGCGGGGAGATTTTGCTAAAGGCTGTGCACCGGGGCTGAAGCCCGTTTCCTAAAAGGACCTTGACGCGGCGCTTAAGCGCCGCTCTTCCACGGTTGTGCACGCGGCGGGACGCTTACTCGGTGACGGGGCGCTGCATGCCCGACGCCTCGCTGCGCTTGGCTGGACCCTTCGCTTCGCTCAGGGCAGGCTCCCGAGGCGGTCGTCCCCACACCTGCGAGGGCGAGACGCCCTCGCGACAGCCGGCAAGATGCCGGCGCTACAAAGACTCTAGTTGGTGGGTGGGCCCAGGATTTCCCGGACTTTGCGGGCCAGGCTTTGAAGGGTGAAGGGTTTTTGCAGGAAAGTTTTCTGGGCCTCGGGGGCGAGTGGGGTGGCGAAGGCGTCCTGCGCATAGCCGGAGAGGTAAAGGATTTTGATGGCGGGGCGCGCGGGGAGGAGTTGCTGGACGAGTTCGTGGCCGTTGAGGCCGGGCATTACTACGTCGGTGATGACGAGATGGATCGGGTGAGGGTGGGCGGCGGCTACGGTTAGCGCGGCCTGTCCGTTGGCGGCTTCGAGGACGCGATAGCCGCGGGCTTCGAGAGTTTCGCGGACTAGTTGGCGGACGGAATCTTCGTCCTCGACTAAGAGGACGGTTTCGGTTCCGCCGGCGGCGGCGAGTGAAACGGGAAGCTCGCCGCGAGCCTCGGAGGGTTCGTCGACGCGGGGAAAATAAATGGTGAAGACGGTGCCGCGGCCGAGTTCACTTTGTACGAAAACGTAGCCGCCGCTTTGCTTGATGATGCCGTAGACGGTGGAGAGTCCGAGGCCGGTGCCTTTGCCTTTTTCTTTCGTGGTGAAGAACGGTTCGAAGATGCGGGCCTGGGTTTCGCGGTCCATGCCCTGGCCGTTGTCGCTGACGGAGATCATCACGTAGGGGCCGTTTTTGATGAAAGTGTTTTCGGGGCGGTAGGAATCGTCGAGGGTGACGCTGGCGGTGCGGATGGAGATTTTGCCGCCGCTCGGCATGGCATCTTTGGCGTTGACCACGAGATTCATGATGACCTGCTCGAGCTGGCCGGCGTCGGCTCGCGTGCAGCCGACGGAGGGGGCGAGAGCGGTGGTGAGTTCGATATCCTCGCCGATGAGCGGGCGGAGGAGACGCTCCATGTCGGTGACGATGGCGTTGACGTCGATGACTTTGAGTTCGAGCAGTTGTTTGCGACTGAAGGCGAGGAGCTGGCGAGTGAGGGTAGTGGCGCGATCGGAAGCCTGCTGAATGGCTTCGACTTTGCCATGCAGGGGATGGCCGACGGTAAGCTGGTCGAGGAGCACTTCGGTGTAGCCGCTGATGACCATGAGCAGATTGTTGAAGTCGTGAGCGATACCGCCGGCGAGGCGGCCGACGGCTTCCATTTTCTGGGCCTGGCGGAATTGATCTTCGAGGAGGCGGCGGGCGGTGATGTCTTCGGCGATGGCTTCGAGGACGTCGGCGGGTTCATCGCCGCCGGCGACGGCGCGTCCGCTGATGCGGACGATGATGATGCCGCCGTCCTTGCGCTTCCAGCGGACTTCGAAACCGTCCATGCGTCCGGTGCGGCGGAATTCGTCGACCAGGCGGGTGTATTCGGGGGGATCGACAAAAACGTCCGCTTGAGGATCGAGGGCCAGAATCTCGAGAGCGGAGTTGTAGCCGAGCATTCCGATGAGGGCAGGGTTGACGTCGAGAAAGCGGCCTTCGAGGCTGGAGCGATAAATCCCGTAGACGGCGGTCTGCACCAGAGAGCGGTAGCGGACCTCGGAACGGCGCAGAGCCTGCTCGTTGCGTTTGCGGTCGATGGCGGCGGCCAACTGCTGCGAGATCAGAGTGAGGACATCGCGGTCGTGCTCGCTGAAGCCGGTGTTCTTGGAATAGCTCTTAAGGACGAGCGCGCCCAGGACGTGATGGTTGATCTTGAGTGGGACACCCAGCCAATGAAGAGGAAGTTTGCCGGTGAGTTCGACCTCTCCGCGGCGCTGCATTTGTTGCGCGACGTCGGGAGTGCAGAGGAGGGGTTCGCCGGTGCGCAGGACGTATTCGATCAGACCGGAGGCGAGTTTTCTGGGAGCAGGAGCGGAGGCCTGCTGGTCGACGAAGTAAGGGAAGCTGAGCGATTGCGATTCGGGATCGTGAATGACGATGGCGAAGTTGCGGGCGCTCATGAGTTCGTCGACGATGCCGTGGATGGCAGCGAAGAACTGCTGGAGATCCTGCGCGGCGCTGGCTTTTTGCGCAATGCGATAAAGAGCTGAGCTGAGAGCTTCCGCGCGCTTACGTCCAGAAATGTCACGGTAGTGAGCGTAGAAGGCATTGGGCTTGCCCGCGACGATCAAGGGAGCGGCGGAGATGGAGACGTCGAGCAGGGATCCATCCTGGCGGCGGCGTTGGGTTTCAAGTGTGATCTGCTCGCCGCGCTGCAGGCATTGCCTCGCCCAATCGGATTCGGCGGCACGATCGGGAGGAAGGATGAGGGAGTCGATGGGTTGGCCCATGGCCTGCGATGCAGAATAGCCGAACATGCGCTGGAACTCGCGGTTAACGCACTGCGCGCGGAAGCCGGCATCAACGACGATGAAAGCGTCGGGCGAACTTTCGAAGAGTTGTTCGAGATACTGGCGGCGGAGGTCAAGGAGTTCTTCGGGACTGATTGCTTGGGGATTTTTTCCCCCGGATTTCTTTTCTGCGTTTTCTCCGGAATGGTTTTCTTCGGAATACTTTTCTTCGGAATACCAAGAAAGAGCCGACGGTTGGGCGGCGGGGTTGGGGGTGGCGGGTGGAATGAATGTGGGTGGGGCTCCGCGCTTGAGTGCGCGGCGCAAATTCTTGGCGCGTGTTAGTTCCCCCGACTGCGATGCCCGGGTGACACGATCACCCATATCGAGAACTCCCCCTCTGAAGCCCTGCCCCAAGGCATGGTAAAACGCGAGGGATTGGCTCGAAAGGTTACTGAGGTAATTCGGGAAATTGAGTAATTTTGTAATTTTGTAATTTGAAAATCTCAGTCCCCCGGCCGCCAGGGAGCCGCATCGATTCGCTCGGTGGGACAGCCGAGGCGGCTGTCTCCACATGAGCACAAAGCATCCCGCTTATTGCTTCTGCAGTTGATCGAGGGCGGCGAGGACCTCTTCGCTGTGGTGGGCGGGATCTACGCTGGTGTAGGTTTTGGCGATCTTGCCGGAGGGATCGATCAGGAATGTGTGGCGGGCGGCGAACTTTACCACTGTTAGATTCGTCAGGGAACCGTAGGATTGGCTCACCCTGCCGTCGCTATCGGCTAACAGCTTGAAGTTCAATCCTTCTTTGGCGCAGAACTTTCTGTGCGAGTCCACGCTGTCTACGCTCACTCCCAGAACCACGGCGTGACGCTCGCTGTACTTGGACTGATCGACCTGGAAGTTGTGGGCTTCGCGAGTACAGCCGGGAGTCTGATCCTTGGGATAGAAATAGAGGACGATCCAGCTACCGCGGTAGTCGTGCAGACTAACGGGGGTGCCCTGTTGCGAGCGTAACGTGAAGTCGGGTGCGGCGATGCCGGGGGTGGGAGCGGGCACTCGCGCGCTTGAGATAAGGGGCGGGACGACGATGCTGATGATCGCGAGCAGAATCACGATCAGCGTGACCCGGAACGCGGTGCCTCCGGGGGTGAGAGCGGGCACTCGCGAGTCTGAGATGAGGCGCGGAACGATGATGCTGATGATCCCCAGCAGGATCACGACCAGCGTAACTCGGATCATTGAGGGCCTCCCGGCCTGGATGCAGCCAGACTTTTTGCATTGTAGAACGTTTGGGCGTGGGCGGTCTGGTGCAGTTTCGGCTCTGGCAGAGAGTCGAGCTGCGCTCGACGGACCCTTCGGCTTCGCTCAGGGCAGGCAGCCGAGGGCGGCTGTCCCCACATGAACATAGCCCTTCGGCCAGCAAAATTCCTCGTAATTGAATATCATGGAGCATTCGGCATCATCCGACGGAGAAATCAGACGTGGCTCAGACGGAAACTGACGGTCAAGAGGTATTGGAAACGCGGGAGTGGGTCGACTCGCTGGACTATGTGCTGGCGAAGGGCGGCGGGCCGGTGCGCGCGGGGCGACTGCTGCAGCAATTGGCACTGCACGCGCGGCGCGCAGCGGGAGTAAATCTTCCATTTTCGGCGACCACTCCTTACCAAAACACAATTGCCGCTCCGCAACAAGCGCCGTTCCCCGGAAGCCAGGAGATGGAACGCCGCATCAAGAGCCTGGTCCGCTGGAATGCGCTGGCCATGGTGGTGCGCGCCAACAAAATTCAGGAAGGCATTGGCGGCCATATTTCAACTTTCGCTTCGGCGGCGACTTTGTATGAAGTTGCCTTCAATCACTTTTTTCAGGCACGAACGGAGAGCGGCGACCGCGACTTTGTTTATTTTCAGGGCCACGCCGCGCCGGGGATTTATGCACGCGCGTATCTAGAAGGACGCATTCCGAAAGAAAAGCTGGAGAATTTTCGGCGCGAGTTGAAGCCGGGGGGTGGGCTGAGTTCGTATCCGCATCCGTGGCTGATGCCGAATTTCTGGGAATTTCCTACCGTTTCGATGGGTCTGGGACCAATTCAGGCGATTTATCACGCGCGGTTTATTCGCTATCTGGAGAATCGCGGACTGAAGGAGTCGCGCGGGGGCAAGGTGTGGGCGTTTCTGGGGGACGGCGAGATGGATGAGCCAGAGTCGCTGGGATCGATCACGCTGGCTTCGCGGGAGAATCTGGACAATTTGATTTTCGTGGTGAACTGCAATTTGCAGCGGCTGGATGGGCCGGTGCGCGGCAACGGAAAAATTATTCAGGAACTCGAGGCAATTTTCCGCGGCGCGGGATGGAATGTCATCAAGGTCATCTGGGGCACGGACTGGGACAGCCTGATTCGCAACGACCGCGATGGCATTCTGGTGAAGCGCCTGGGAGAAATCAGCGACGGGCAGTATCAGAAATATTTTGTGGAGAGCGGAGCTTACTTCAGACAGAATCTTTTCGGCACGGACCCGCGGCTCCTGAAAATGGTGGAGCATCTTTCGGACGAGCAACTGGCACGCATGCGGCTGGGCGGGCATGATCCGATCAAGGTACATGCCGCGTACCGGGCTGCGGTGGATCATGTTGGGTCTCCGACGATCATCCTGGCCAAGACTATTAAGGGATATGGATTGGGCGAAGCGGGTGAAGGCAAGAACATCACGCACCAGCAAAAGAAGTTGAATGACGATGAGTTGTCGATGTTCCGTTCGCGATTCGGGATTCCGATTCCGGACGAGGAGCTGCACAACGCGCCGTTCTACCGGCCGTCCGACGAGAGCGCGGAAATCAAATACATGCAGGCGCGGCGGCAACAGCTTGGCGGATACATGCCGCAACGCAAGGTGCAGGCGACCCCGCTGAAGTCCGTGCCCGAGTCATACTTTGAAGAGTTCTACAAAGGGACTGAGGGGCGCGAAGCTTCGACCACGATGGTTTTCGTGCGGTTGCTGGCGAAACTGCTGCGCGATCCGGAATTGGGCAAGCTGATTGTGCCGATTATTCCCGATGAAGCTCGCACGTTTGGCATGGAGGCGTTGTTCCGGCAGGTCGGGATTTATTCGAGTGTGGGACAGCTTTACGAGCCGGTCGATATGGATACGCTCCTTTATTACAAGGAAGCGAAGAATGGGCAGATTCTGGAGGAAGGGATTACGGAAGCGGGGTCGATGTGCTCGTTCATCGCGGCGGGCACGGCTTATGCGAACCATGGGATCAATACGATTCCGTTTTTTATTTATTACTCGATGTTCGGGTTCCAGCGGATTGGGGATTTGATCTGGGCGGCGGCGGACATGCGTTGCCGCGGATTTCTTGTGGGTGGAACGGCGGGACGGACCACTCTGGCCGGCGAAGGCTTGCAGCATCAGGATGGACACAGCCACGTGCTGGCGCTGCCGGTGCCGAACTTGCTGGCCTACGATCCGGCGTTCGCGTACGAGATTGCGATCATCATTCAAGATGGCATCAAGCGCATGTACGTGGACCAGGAATCGATTTTCTACTATCTCACGGTGACGAACGAGCCGCTGCACATGCCGGAGATGCCGAAGGGCGAGCACGTACGGGAAGGCGTGTTGCGCGGGCTTTATCGCTTCAACACAGCGGACGCGCCGGATGCGAAACTGCGCGTGCAACTGCTGGGCAGCGGAACCATTATGTACGAAGTGTTAAAGGCGCAGACGATCCTCCAGGAGAAATACGGCGTGGGCGCGGATGTGTGGAGCGTGACCAGTTATAAGGAACTCTATCGCGACGCCAATGACTGTGAGCGCTGGAATATGCTGCATCCTGGGGAATCGGCGAGAGTTCCGTTTGTGACGGAGAGTCTGAAGGATGCGCCGGGGCCCTTCATTGCGGCGTCCGATTACATGAAGGTGCTGCCGGAAACTTTGGCGAAATGGGTGCCGGGACAACTGGTGGCGCTGGGAACCGACGGCTTTGGGCGAAGTGAGAACCGGGCAGCCTTGCGCGACTTTTTTGAAGTGGACGCGAAGCATATTGTGCTGGCCACGCTGGGAGCACTGGCACGGGAAAAGAAAGTCAGCCTTGAAGTGCTGAAGCAGGCGGTGCGCGACCTTGGGATCGATGCGGAAAAACTGAACCCGGCCACGAGTTAGGCTGAGCCGCGAACAGCTACCGAGTCGATAATCGATAAGGAATGGAATCAGTGATCGAATTTAAACTGCCGGCACTTGGCGAAAACATTGAACAGGGAGACTTGGTGCGTCTGATGATCGTGCCGGGCGCGACGGTGAGCGAGGGCCAGGCGGTGATGGAACTCGAAACCGATAAAGCGGTGGTGGAAGTGCCTTCGTCGATCAGCGGAACGGTGAATGAGATTCTGGTGAAGGAAGGCGACAAGATCAAGGTGGGGCAGGTTGTTTTTACGGCGGACAATAATGGAGCGGCCGCTGTGGAAGCGAAGGAGGCGCCGCTTCATGAGGAAGCTGCGAAACGTGCCGAGAAGGGTCAGCCGGCGCAGGATTCTTCGGGGGCTTCCTCGGTTGTTTCTTCTACTACTACGGCAGCTGCCGTGAAGGCGCAGCCGGCTCGCGCATCGCAAGCGGAGCCCCAGCCAGCACCGCAACGAACACGATCGACCGACGCGCCGGTAGCGAGCGAGTTCCGGTTGCAGGAACTTGGGGAAAACATTTCAGAGGGCGATCTGGTGCGCTTGATGATCGCTCCTGGTGCGAAAGTTTCGGAAGGCCAGCCGGTGATGGAACTGGAAACCGAGAAGGCGGTGGTCGAGGTTCCGTCGTCGGTGAGCGGCATTGTGAATGAAGTAAAGGTTAAAGAAGGCGACAAGATCAAAGTTGGGCAAGTGATTTTTACATTGCAGGGGGCGGCGCCATCGCAGGCGGAGACGGTTCGTCCCCAGCGCGGGCCGGTGGAGCACGTGACCGGGCAGCATGGGGCGCGATTGGCTTTTCAGGCGGCGATTCGCGCGGAGGGCAAGACCGAGGAGCAGGCACTGCCTCCGGATCAGCCTCGGCCGCGGCCCGCGGCATTCACGATGCCCGCGCAATTGGGCAAGGTTGCCGGAACCGAGCATCGCGACCCGGTTCCCGCGGCTCCGAGCACGCGCCGGCTGGCGCGTGAGATCGGCGTCGACATTTATGAAGTCAAGGGCACGGGACCCGGCGGCCGCATTAGCGAAGATGACGTCAAAGCTTACGCCAAGGCTTTGGTGACCGCTGTGGCTGCGGCCGCGCAGGCCCCGCCGCGGGCCGGACATTTCATCGAACCCAAGCTGCCCGATTTTGCGAAGTGGGGAAAGATTGAACGCGTTTCGATGCGCGGGGTTCGCCGCAAGACGGCGGAACACCTGGCGGAATCCTGGAGCACGATTCCGCACGTCACACAGCACGATCGCGCCGACATCACCGAACTGGAACAGTTGCGGGCGCGCTTTGCTCCGAAGGCCGAACAGGCCGGGGGCAAGATGACCGTGACTGCGATCGCGCTGAAAGTTTGCGCGGCGGCACTGAAAGTTTTCCCGCAATTCAACGCCAGCATCGATATGGAGAAAGAAGAAATCGTTTACAAGCAGTACATCCATATTGGGGTTGCGGCGGATACGGATCGCGGCTTGCTGGTCCCGGTGATTCGCGACGTGGACAAGAAAAATATTGTGGAGCTGGCAGTGGAGTTGTCGCAACTGTCGCAGAAGGCGCGTGAGAAGAAGATCACGCTCGCCGACATGGAAGGCGGGACGTTCACCATCACCAACCTGGGCGGCATCGGGGGTACGGCGTTTACGCCGATTGTGAATCATCCCGAGGTTGCGATTCTCGGACTTTCGCGTTCACGCATGGAGCCGGAGTGGATTGGCGGGAAGTTCGAGCCGCGGCTGATTCTGCCGCTTTCGCTCTCCTACGATCATCGCCTGATTGACGGCGCGGACGCCGCGCGTTTTCTGCGCTGGGTGGCGGAAGCGTTCGAGCAGCCTTTCCTGCTTTCGGTGCAGGGCTAGCTGCGCGGCGCAACATCCGACAGAAATGATCCCAAAGAAAGTCAGTTCATGAACGAACCTCTCCACCAAACGCTGGACGGAACTTCGGAAACAACTCAGAAGTTGCACATCGCCGTGGTCGGCGGCGGACCGGGCGGCTACGCCGCCGCGTTTCTCGCGGCTGACCTTGGCATGCAGGTTACGTTGATCGATCCGGAGGTTAACCCCGGCGGCGTGTGCCTTTACCGCGGGTGCATTCCTTCGAAGGCACTGCTGCACGTCGCCAAATTGATTGAAGAATCGCAGCAGGCCAAGAATTGGGGCGTCGAATTTGCTTCACCGAAAATCGATCTGGCGCGATTACGGTCGTGGAAGGAAGGAGTGGTCAAGAAACTTACGGGAGGGTTGGGAATACTCTCGAAGCAGCGCCACGTGGAATATATTCAGGGCCGGGCAGCGTTTGAGAATTCCACCACGTTGCGGATCAGCAAGGCGGATTCCACCGATGTGGTGCGCAGTTTCGACCGGATTATTCTGGCGACGGGTTCGCGGCCTTCCATCATTCCGGCGTTTAAGCTGGATTCGACGCGGCTGATGGATTCGACCGGAGCGCTCAATCTTGAAGATATTCCCGGCAGTCTGCTCGTCGTGGGCGGCGGATACATTGGCCTGGAGCTGGGTTCGGTGTATGCGGCGCTGGGAACGCGCGTCACCGTGGTAGAGATGCTGCCCGGGCTACTTCCGGGCGCGGATCGCGATCTGGTGCTTCCGTTGCACAAACGCCTGGAGAAAATGTTCGAGACGATTCTGTTGAACACTACCGTGGCTTCACTTAAGGAAGATGGCGCAGGAATTCGTGCGGCGTTTGAAGGCGCGGGAATTCAAGATAAAGACCGCGAAAAAGTTTTCGATCGTGTGCTGGTTTCGGTCGGGCGCAAACCGAACTCGGAGATCCCCGGACTCGAGAAAACCCGAGTGAACGTGAATCCACGCGGATTCATCGACGTGAACAAGCAACTGCAGACTGCCGATGCGGCGATCTACGCGATCGGCGATGTGGTCGGCGAACCCATGCTGGCACACAAGGCTATGCACGAGGGACGTACTGCAGTCGAAGCCATTGCCGGACATAAGGTTGCTTTCGAACCCGCTGCGATTCCTGCGGTGGTGTTTACGGATCCCGAAGTTGCCTGGTGTGGCCTGACTGAGACCCAGGCGGAAAAAGAAGGCCGCGAGATCAAGGTTGCGAAATTTCCCTGGGCTGCGTCTGGCCGTGCTACTACGCTGGACCGTCCGGAAGGCATGACCAAGCTCCTTATCGACCCGAAGACCGAGCGCGTGCTGGGCGTTGGAATTGTCGGAGTGGGCGCAGGAGAACTGATCGCAGAGGGCGTTTTGGGCATCGAAATGGCAGCGCTGGCGAGAGATGTGGCGATGAGCATTCATCCGCATCCCACTCTTTCTGAGACGGTGATGAATGCCGCGGAAGTTTTCTTTGGCACCAGCACGGACGTGTACCGCCCCAGGCGCGGATAATATGGGTAAGAAACCCATGTTCAATTTCTCCAAGCGAATTTCTCTTCTTGTTTTTGTCGTTGTCCTGGCGGCTTGCGTGCCGCTTCCGGCGCAGAGCCCGCTGACGCAGCTCCTGCAAGGGTCCACGCCGGGGAGCACTTCCTCGAAAAGCTCCGACCAGTTGGGGCGCGATACGCCGTATGGCACCGTCTATGGATTTCTGCAGGCGGCGCAGGCGGGCGACTACAGCATCGCAGCGCAATATCTGCAGATGAGCGCCGCGCGCCGCCAGAGCGAAGGCGATGCGATGGCGATGAAGCTGTACGTCGCAATGAACAGTGCGTTTGCCGGCAACCTGCGGCCGAGCCGGCAGCCTGAAGGCACGCTGCAGGAAGACGTTCCGCCCGGCCGGCAGAGTCTGGGAACCATGTCGGCGGGCGACGTGGATGCTGAACTCGAGTTGGTTCGCGTTACGGATCCGAGTGCCGGGAAAATCTGGCTGATCTCTTCCGACACTCTGGTGAAGGTGCCGGAACTCTACGAACAGGTCGAAGGGCGGCGGGTAGAGACACGATTGCCGGCGTGGATGGTGAAGTATCAGTTCGGGGGCATGCCACTGTGGCAATGGTTCGCTTTGCTGCTGCTGATTCCTGTGGCGGCGGCGGCGGCATGGCTGTTGTTAGTGGTGCTGCAGATTCCTTTGCAGTGGTGGACGCGGCGGCATGGCGATGTTGAGCTGGTGCACTGGCGCTCGGTTTCCGCTCCTGCGTGGCTATTCGCCGGCGCGCTTATTCACCGGATTCTGGCCAGCTTCCTGGGCATAGCTCTGCTCCCGCGGCACTACTACAACCAGGTCATCGCGGTCGCTGTCATTGTGGGCGCGAACTGGATTCTGTGGCGGGTTGTTCGCTGGTTCCTGCAACGCATGCGCAACCGGGCTCTGGCTTACGGCCACTCGGGCACTGGCTCGCTGATGTTACTGGGCGAGCGGATCATTAAAGCAATCGTTTTCGCGATGGGGCTATTCCTCATCCTGAGCGTGCTGGGCTTCAATATGAGCACAGCGCTGGCGGGCGTTGGCATTGGCACGCTGGCCATCGGCTTCGGCGCACAGCAGACAATCGCGAATTTGTTCGGCGGCGTTTCGGTGCTGTGGGATGAAGTCATTCGCGTGGGCGATGTCTGCAAGTTCGGCGACCGGACGGGAACGGTGGAGGATATCGGCCTGCGCTCGACACGAGTGCGCACGGAGGAGAGAACGCTGCTGGCCATCCCTAACGGGACGGTCGCGACTATCAATATCGAGAACCTGAGCCGGCGGGACAAGATTCTTTTCAAGACTGTGCTGGGGCTGCATTTGGACACCTCGGCCGATCAGCTCCGCTACGTGCTCACGGAAATCCGCAGCGTTCTATCCGGCCACGAGAAGATTGAGAAGAATACGATTCGCGTGCGGCTTACGGAGCTGGCTTCGAGCGCGATTAACGTCGAGCTCGTGTGCTACGTGCTGACGCGAGATTTCGATGAATTCGCCGCGGTGCGGGAAGATTTACTGATGCGCATCATGAACTTTGTGGAGGACTCAGGGACCAGCCTTGCGAAGCCATCGCAGACTCTTTACTTGAGCGGCGACCCAGCGTCGAAGGAAGATGCGGTGAAACAGATAACTGACTCCCGGCAAAGCAAGCCGTTGACGGGGACTAAAGCAAGCGATCAGAATGCTTCTTCCGCCGTAGGTTCGTCAGCCCCAGGCTCGACTGATCCGCGCTGATCGAGTCGAGCGGATCTCTTAGCTCATCGCTCATTTCGAGCTTGATTTTTCCGCAGCGAGTTTCTGGGCGGTGGCGAGCGCCTCGGCGGCGGGAACCTTCACGTCGGGCTCCACGCCGCTTCCTTCCCAGTTGGTCTTGGAAATCGGGTTGATGGCCCTGGCAAATGGCACGCCAATCATAAAATGATCGTCAATCCGATGACCGGAGACCGGGTGCGCGCCGCCTCCGGTGGTTTCGCCAATGATGGTGGCTCGTTTCAGATTCTTCAGGTTGTAGCTGAACTCCTCAGCGCCCGAGAACGTTCTTGCCGAAGTCAATACGTAGGCCGGTTTCCCGTCTAATCGCTTCCCGGGCACATAGGGCAGAGTCCAGTATTGGTGCGTTGCGTCGCCCTTCCGCTCCCACAGATCGTTCAAGTGGGTGGGCTCGGAAAACAGGTAGGTTGAGAGCAGCGCGATCATTTTCGGATCGCCGCCGCCGTTTTCGCGCAGGTCGAAGATGATAGCGTCTACGTTGCCGAGGAAATTCATGGCCGCAACGGCCGTGGGCCCGCACACTTCTGGGTCGGCGAACATATCGAACTTCACGTAGCCAAGATTGCCGCTGAGAATCTCCACCTTGTCGAATCCGCAGTTCATTCGCTCCACGTGTTTGCGGTGGCGGGCGATGGCATCCGCATCGGGAGGACCTTCGGCGCGTTCCGGCATCGGCGCCGGGCTGAAGTCCACGCGCAAATGCTTGTCGTGGCTTACTTCTTGAAAATTCTCCGTCAGCGTGGCCGCGAAGGCCTGACCGTCGGTGACAGAGTCGTACTCGCCTTTTTTCTGCCGGGCTCGTACGGCTTCCTCCATCTTTTTCGCCGTTTCCGGAAACACATAAAGCTCGTTCAGTTTTGCAATCGCGCCATCGATCACCCGGGTTCGAGTGGCTGCGTCAACTTTGAAAACTAAATCCGCCGCCGATGCGCCCTGAGGAAGCGCGCCCAGCACAAAACTCGTGACTTCCCCACGCTCGCCTTCTTTCACATCTATTTTCCCGGCTGCCCTCGTCTCGCTGCCCCGCTCCTTCACCAGGAATTCCAGGTGAAGCGGTTCGCTCTTGATGACTTGCAGCAATTCAAATCCGCCGGTCATCTTTCGAAATCCCAGCTCGTCGTCCACCTTCTTGCTGGGATCGTGCTTACTGTAGTAGGCCTCCATCAAGGCTCGGTCGCCGCTATTGAACGCTTCCAGCCATGCCTTGAACGTAAGGCCCGCGGGAGTATTGGGGATGGTTGCTTGCGCCCATGCGGTCGCAACCCCTAGAAACAGAACGAGGCAGGCTCGAAAGAACATGATGGATCACCTCACAATTTTTTGTTTAGCTGTCAGGCCCTCGTAGCGTGACACCGGGCTTCGCATGCCACCGCTGCGTCAGCCACGCCAGAAACCGGTGCGTCGGAAAATACACGACGGCGGGGATGATGATCAAGTATGCCAGGAGATATAGAAGTCCGGGGAGGGCTTGCTGTTCGTGAAAGAAAGGGCCGCGAGCCCAATTCACGTCGAATTCAGGACGCCAGAAATAATTAATGGGAACGACGATCCACGCACTCAGCGTCTGATACTTCCAGCCTCGACGGTCGTAGCCCAACCGCCAAATCGCCCACAGCAGTAGTGGCGGCGTTATCACGTGAAACAGGCTTAGCAGCCGGATCGCCAGCGGGATATGCGCGTCGAACATGAATTCCGTACCGCCAATCAGATGCCGTCCACTTACGAGAGCACCCGCCAGGTCGATGGTGAACAGACTCTGGAACAAGAGCAGGCCGGTGGCCTGCCAGGAAAACAGGAGCGGGCTCTCGAGCCAGAGGGCGGCAGCGATGAAGAAATTGCCGAGATCGCAGAAGAAAAGAAAGTTCTGAAGTCCGTACTGCCGGTAGTACAGAGGCGTCCAGGCGATCACGCAAACCGTCCAGACAACTTTGAGCCAGAGCGGGATGCGCATGAGAGGGTATTGTATGCGCTGCAAGAAAAGTGGCCTGCGGCTTCCGGCTTCCAGCGCCCGGGTATCGAAAGGTCCTGAGGGGCCAAAGGCCCATTCTGGCAGGCTCTAACCGCCTCAAGTGCGAGCACCACAGTAACTTGATGAGGCTTACGGGTGTACCTACGATGACCTTAGTATGGGTTATCAAGCGCTATTATTCTGCCCCGAGGAGAAAACGGCTCGCACCGTAACGCAGGTGCTCAGCGAGCTGGATTTCGCCGTCATTCCCTGCACCGAGCCCTTCGCCGCGGTCAAGAAATTGATGGGCGAACACTTCGACGCGGTGGTGGTGGACTGCGACAACGAGCAGAACGCCACGCTGCTGTTCAAGAGCGCCCGCAATTCGCCTAATAACCATTCGTCCCTGGCAGTGGCAGTGGTGGAAGGGCAGGCGGGAGTGGCGAAGGCTTTTCGTATCGGCGCCAACCTGGTTCTCACCAAGCCGGTTAATGTGGAGCAGGCGAAAGGCACGCTGCGAGTTGCGCGCGGACTGTTGCGCAAGAGCGAAGCGGCAAAAACCGTGACCGGAGCGGCGAGCGCGGCGGGAAGACCTGCGCCGCCCGTGCCTGCACCACCGAAGCCGGGGCCGCAACGCATAATTCAAACTGTGTCGACTGCGGGCGCCGCAGCGCCGATTACGCCTTCGGTGGCGGCGGCAGTGGCAAGTAGTTCAACTCAGAAACTTGCACCGCAGGCGAAAATTGCGGCGTCTGTTCCCAGCAAAATCAGCAAGACGGACGGTGAGGTTCTCGAGATCGGGAGTGAGGAGGTCGCTTTGCCGCCGAGCGTTGCGCGTGCATACGAGGCAAAGATCGCCGCGAGCCAACCGGGGATTGAGTCACCGACAGCTGGGCATTTGGCGAAGAAGGGATGGGTTGGAACGGGTGCTGCAAGCGCGCCGGCGCCAGCCCGCGAGCCGAAAACCAGTGCTGCGACTGAAGGCGGGACTTCGACGGTTATCCCGGAGCCAGAGAGTACAGTTGAGAGCGTCGCGGCTGCCGGGAGCAGTTCGGTCGAAGAAACTTCCTCACCTGCGACTGCGTTTACGCTAGGTGGAAATGTCGGCGCCGAGTCTGGCGGACGCAAGAAGGCTCTGTTGGCAGTGGCTGCGATTGTGCTGGTTGCTGCCGTTGGCTACGAAGTATGGTTGCAGTGGGAACGCTCGGGCGGAGCCGAAACCACTCCTCTTTTCTCGCAACCAGTGAGGACTACTGTCAAGGTTCCGCAAGCAGCGCCGAACGCGGCTCCGAGCGCGCCGGCTTCGGCGGCACCCTCATCTGTCCCGAGTTCGACGGCCGCTACGCCGGAAACCAATACGCACGCAATCGTAAGTTCGGAAAGTGGGCAATCTCACCAGACAAAGCCGGCCTCTGGGACGAGCTCTGGAGCCGACTCGTCCACGCATCCAGTTTCGGCGGTGGCGGAGAACAAAGCTCCAAGCATGGGGATTGAGCGGCCTCTCGTGATCAAGAATCACCCCACACCAGCTGGAGCTGGCCGATCTGCACCTGATGTGACGGCTCCGAGCATAGCCGGAATTGCCACCGGAAACAGTAGTTCGCTTCCCGATCTGATGGGCAGCGGCAACGCAGCGAGTCCCGTGCTGCAGGATCTGCACGTATCGCAGGGAGTATCGCGGGGATTGCTGGTGAAAGAAGTGCAGCCGGCATATCCGGCGAGCGCGCGGCAGATGCGCATTGAAGGTGCGGTTGATCTTTTGGCCACGATCTCAAAGAATGGCGACATCTCAGCGGTGAAGATTCTCGATGGAAACGCGCAGCTCGCCCACGCCGCGGTTGATGCTGTAAAGCAATGGAAGTACAAACCGTACCTGCTGAACGGTGAGCCGGTTGAGATTCAGACGCAGATCACGGTGAAGTTCAAGCTGCCGCGCTGAGGGCTGGAGCGAGCATCCGCTGGGAGGCCGAACGCGGACGCTGGCGATTGTCGATTTCTGATGGTTGATTGAGAAGATTTCAGCGATGAGCGACAACGGCCGGGTAGAACAGAGAAAATCACCGCGCATCAAAGTGAACCTTCCGGTAGAGTTGCATGTCCCCGGCAACGATATTCCCCTGCGTTGCGCAATCTCCGATCTCAGCGAAAGCGGCTGCTACATCGAAAGTATCTTCCCATTTCCCATCGGGACGGTTTTCGAGATGAATTTCGAGATTAATGGGACCGTGCTTGCGCTGGGCACAGTGGTTACGTGCGACCCGCAGGTGGGAAACGGAATCAAGTTCAACAAAATGCTGCCCGAAGACCAGGACGAGCTGCGCAACTACGTAGCGGCGGCGCAGCAGGCCGGATGACTGGTTTGCGGTCCGGAAGCTAAGAAAAAAAAGGATTACTTCAATCCTTCCACGAGATAGAGGTCTGACAGAATACGGTGATAGCCATACAAGCATGAATTGCCGTCCGGCGTGAGGAGGATGGGACCAATCCGGCTTACGCCGGCTGAATCGGAGGGCATCAGCTCTTTCCACAGAGCCTTGTGGCCTGTCGACAAGTCCACCCGATACACCTTGGCCGGCAGATCTCCTGGCCTGTAGAAATAGATTGTCTTTGCGTCGTCGCTCCACTGAATAGGTTGCTCTCCGACTTCAATGCCTGGAACCGCCTTAGGTTCTCCGCCTGCAACCGGGTAAAAATACGCCTTCTCATCCGGGCCAACGCTAACCACCTGTTGACCGTCCGGAGAAAGGACGAGAGCGAGAGGATCGATTCCCTCTGGCGAGATGGGCACGGGTTTTCCCTCGGCCGAATCCTGCCGGTAAATGCGCGCGGCGTGCCCTGGCTCCTTGCCCGTGAAAAGGAAGCGCCGGCCATCGGGGAGCCATTTCGCCCTACTGTGATTGATGGAGTCTTGAGTAAGGGGCTTGGCTTCGCCCGGCCCGGTGGGAAGAAGAACAAGCTGGGCCGGCGCAGAGATAGTACTGCCAATCACCCACTTGCCATCAGGCGACACACTGAGCGCCATGCCATCTCCTAATCGGACAGCCGACGTCTCACCAATCCTTCGCTCATAAACGGAATAGTTCGGGCCTCCGCCTTCTCCCGCCTCGGTGAAAAGCAAGTCTTTGCCATCGGCCGAGAGGTCGGAGGGATAAGAGTAGTCGAGCCACGACATATCGCGCTCTTTGTTCTCACCAGCAACCAGGCCAATCAATTCTCGCCGCCACGCGTCCTTGGCTAGGAGCACGCGCCCATCCTGCCAAATATCCTGTAGCATCAGGGTGCCCGGCACTCGCGCGATCAGCCGCTCATGCCCACCGAGCGTGACCGCGTAGATGGAACGCTTAAGGCCGAGGTCAGCGGCGGTAAACCATATTTCCCGACCGTCGGCAGACCATGCTAGTCCTTGTGCAGTCTGAAATCCCGTGGCCACAGTCTTGACGTTTCCGCCCAGGTCGGTAATCTTCACCGAAGCCGCGTCATCGCCAGGCAAAGGATGGTCCAGGAACGCCACTTGGTCGCCATTTCGTG
Organism: uncultured Acidobacteriaceae bacterium; assembly: GCA_963850805.1. GTDB lineage: Bacteria > Acidobacteriota > Terriglobia > Terriglobales > Acidobacteriaceae > Sulfotelmatobacter. The sequence goes on from CAWKNF010000019.1 coordinate 93,707, forward strand.
AAACACGGGGATGACTGATCCAGCCGGACGTTTGGTACAGCACTTTCCCGATCGGAAACTCCAGTTGGTTTCGACCGCCCACGTCCCGCACGACAGCCAAGTTGTTTCCATCGGGAGACCAATCGGCCCACTGCACGTTTTCCAGCACGGAACGGGGAGAGCCACCGTTAAGCGGCACTCTGGCCAGCGTCCCCACCTGCGCATAGACTCCGGAGGGACGGCTATCCATGGATACCGCCATTTCTCCGGAGGAGGAGATCGCTAGGAGCGCAGCTCCCGCAAGATTCAGGGAACGCGATTGCGGACTCTCGGGACTGGTGATGAATAGATCAATCGGAGATCCTTCCCAGGAAGCGCCGTAGACGACCGACTGTCCGTTGGGCGTGAAGTGCGATGACCGAATGGTCCCCCGGCGAAAGGTGAGCTGATGGTAGGAAGGCTGTGACGCCGGCATCCTACTGGCGCGGAGAAACCAGCCCGCACCTGTGCCTAGAAAGAGGGCGGCGCAGGCGATCAATCCCATCAATCGGATGGAATATCCTTTTCTAACTGCGGCGGCCGCTGGAGTCGCGGGTGCCTGCGTCACCGATACCGCACCCTGCGCTGCGGCACTCCGGTTTGAGTCCAAGTCACGTTTCAAGCGCCTTAATTCGGCGCGCATTTCAGAAGCCGTCTGATAGCGCAGTTCCCGATCTTTCTCCAGCGCCCGGCCAATGATCCGGGTTAGATCGGGAGGCAAGTTGGGATTGAGTTGCGGGGCCGGCGTTGGCACGCGATTGAGGATGGCTTCGAAGATGACGGCGGAAGTGCTGCCTCCAAATGCCACTTGGCCGGTGCACATCTCGTACATGACTGCACCGAAAGAAAACAGATCGGTGCGGGCGTCGAGTTCTTCTCCACGCGCCTGCTCGGGGGACATATAGGCGGCGGTGCCCACCGTACTGCCTGGACTTGTGAGTTGTTCGTCCCTCACATCCGCTATCGTCGAGCCGTTCATCGAAGCCGTTAGATTGCGGCTCACGCTAACTTTGGCAAGTCCGAAGTCGAGAATCTTCGCCTGCCCGCGGCTGGTGACGAAGATATTCGCCGGTTTGATGTCACGATGCACAATGCCGCGGCTGTGGGCGGCATCGAGTGCATCCGCGATCTGAATGCTCAGCTCCAAGAACTCTTCAATCTTGAGTGGCCGGTTCTCGACCTTGTGCTTGAGGGTCTGACCATCCAGAAACTCCATCGCTATAAAGGCTTGCGCATCTTGCTCGCCGATGTCGTAGATGGTGCAGATGTGGGGATGATTGAGGGCCGAGGCAGCCTGTGCCTCGCGACGGAAGCGGCTGAGGGATTGCGGATCGCGCGCGACTTCGTCAGGCAGGAACTTCAGGGCGACAAAACGGTGCAGGCGCGTGTCCTCGGCCTTGTAAACCACGCCCATGCCGCCGCCACCGAGTTTTTCGAGGATGCGGTAGTGCGAGATGGTCTGGTCGATCACTGACGCGAAATCTTACGTGGGAGAAACGGGCAAGTCAATGAAAGCGGTGGAGTCGGCCGTGCCTCACCGCGTTTCACTCAATGTGGAAATGGGTTTTGCGATCATCTGAAAGGGTTGCAATGACGACGGTTTGGAGAATCGCGCACTAAGTGTGCCAGCGCCTCGCTGCGCTCGACTGGACGGCCTCTTCGGCTTCGCTGAGGGCAGGCGAGGCGGCCGTCCCCATATAAATCCCGTCCGCAAGCGCCTGCGTTACTCGTGCTTCAGGACTTCATCGATTACGGCTTTGCCGCCTTTGTCTACAGTGACGACTTTGTGGATCGGCTCATAGCCGCTCATAGTGATGTCGATGATGTAGTTACCGGGATCGAGAGTGAAGTCAACGGGCGAGCCTTTATCCAACATGTGCTCGTTGACAGCGACCTGGGCTCCCTTGGGCTGAGTCTTGATGCTGACCGTACCCATGTTCTGCGCTTCCTTGCCGCCAAACAGCTTCTTCATTTTTCCGACGGTCTTGATGTCATCGGCATTGCCGAGCGGCCGCAGTGCGGGCGAGAAATTCACGGTTTGGCCGAGGGTGAACTGGGCGTTGGTAGTTTCATCGAGGAAACCCGACTTGCGCACCAGGACAATGTGCTGTCCCTTATCGAGAGAGACTTGGGCCGGGGTGAGCTTGCCGGTTTCTTTCCCGTCGATATAGACGTTGGCGCCGGCGGGAGTGCTGGAAACTGCCAAGGTCGCCATGAGTTGAGTCAGATGGTTTACGACGAACGACTTGCTGCCGGATGTCACGGTGACGGTTCGTGTATCGGAAGAGTAGCCGGACTTGCTGGCCGTAACCGAGTGTTGCCCTGGGTCCAATCCTGGGAGGGTGAAGGGCGTAACCCAGGAGGGATCAGTTTTTCCATCGACTGACACTTGCGCTCCCTGGGGAACGGAGTCGATCGACATCTGTCCCGGGACGATCAGGGGTGCTGCCGAGGCGAGTTTCTTTTTGGCATTCTTGCCTTTGGCCGCGGCGCGGGTTGGCGCCGGTTCGGCTTCAGCCACAGAGGCGGAGGGTTGGGCTTGAGCTGTTTCGGCAGGTTGCGCCGGCGCGGGCTGGGTGCGGGCCGCAGGCTGCGTCGGCGCAGGCTGAGGGGATGATTCGGCGGCCGTGGGACGAGGCGAGTCGCCGTCGGTATTCAAAGTGTTGACATGAAGGACCAGGGCTACGGCGATGATGAGGATCACGACCGCTGCGCCGGCAATGGAATACACCATCAACCGGGGAGGGACGTTCTTGATTTCCTTCATCGCTTTCTCAGCCACTTCGCGGGGCTGAACTTTTGGCTTCTCCGGTTCGTGTTCGTAGAGCGTGGAGTTGCGAGCTTGAGAAGCGTGCTGCTCGAAAGCCGGCGGCGGTGGCGGCGGAGGCGCGATGTAGACCTCTTTGAGTGGGGGCAGTTCGGTCATCTCCGAGAAACTCACACTTCCACCACGAGAGGGAGAGTCCTCAGCCATCAAGGGATCGACGGCAATTTTTGGCGCTCGGGGAGCTTCTACGGCAGGCTCATCGAGGACGGCCGAAGACATGGACGCGGACGGCGGCGTCGGGGCGCTGGCGGGAGGTTTGACAGGTGTGGAGGAGACGGCCTGGCCGCCTGCCCATCCCGCCGCCGCAGCAGCCGCTTTGCCGGATTCCGGCGTCGCGAATTTCTTTTCAACGGGCTGATTCTCGGCTGCCTTTTTCTGCACTGGCTGGGCGGCCCGAGGCTTTGGCTCGGCCGGGGGCGCACTGGCCGGCTTGGGTGCTACCGGTGGAGCAGACGCGCCGACGAATTTCGCCTGGGTTGCAGCCTTAACGGCCTCTGGAATTGCCGGGCTCTTGGCGGGCGCCGCTGCCTGCTTCGCCGCCTGCGGCTTGGATTCCTTACATTTCTCCAGATCGTCGAGCAGTTCCCTTCCGTTCTGATAACGCTCCCCGGGATCCTTGGCGAGCGCTTTCATGATGAGATCGCTCAGCACCGGGTGGAGTTTCGGATTCACGTGCATGGGAGGCACGGGCGTGCTCTCGAGAACGCTCTGGCGCAGGGATTCAGCATCATCCCGATCAAAGGCCTTGCGATCGGTGACCATTTCGTACAACATGGCGCCCAGACTGAAGAGGTTGGAGCGGGCATCGATATCCTCGCCGCGAACCTGCTCCGGGGACATGTACTGCAAAATCGACGGAACGTCCGGCATCTGCTCGGTAAACTTGCCAACGCTCGAGATGCCGTAGCTGAGAATTCTTACGGTGCCATCCCAGCCGCACATGATCTTGGCGGGCTCCAGACTATAGTGAAATACTTTCTGGGAGTGGGCGTAATCGAGGCCGCTGCACACCTGCCTTCCGATATCGAGCAGATCCCAGATGGAAAATCCTTCTTTGTTGGCGAGCATGGTGGCGATGCTGTTGCCCTGGATGTATTCCATGGCGGCGCAGAACTGTCCGTCAATTTCTCCCGCGCCGAAAACGGGCGTGAGGTTGGAGTGGCTGAGGGCCTTGGTGGTCTCGGCCTCTGCGAGCAGACATTGCTGCAATTCGGCGGCGCGTTCGCCAAAGGCAGACAACTGGATGGTTTTCAAAGCGACAGTCTGGCTGGTCTGCGGATCGTTCGCCTTGTAAACGGCGCCGGTTGCAGACTTAGCCAGTTCACTCAGGATTTCGAAATGGCCGATCTTTGTTGACATGGTTCCGTGCCTCATCCCAGAAAAAGCCGCGCAGTCCCAAGGTGCGAGCTGCGTGGGTTAAACCCGGGGCAGGTTAAGGGTAGGATATCGCTCAGGAGATTTAGGTTCGAGTTACCAAAGTACTGCGAAAAAAAATGGGATGAAGCGGGAGGCTCGGACTTGGATGATTTGTGCTTACTGGTTGCGGAAAATTGATCCGCAGGTTCGGCAATACCGGCGGTGAGAGCCGCTGTTGATTTTGCCGGGCTTTTCGGCGCGGCTGGAAGCTGCGGCCCTTCAAAACGGGCGTGACCTTTTTGCCTCGAGGGCGTTTAACTCTATAGAAACCAAGGACGTGACAATTGTCATGCAAGCCGGATGACGATCTCCACTGGCGTCGGAGAGCGCGCGAATTGAATATGGACCTGGGTTGTTCTGGCGCGCGAGGCGGCGTTTTGGCGGGATCGGACGCAAGTTGTAGGAAGCTGACTGGTTCGTTTATGCTTGAGGCCTGCGTGGACTGAGTTGCTCTGCTGTCCGGCACGCCTCGTCTTTCCTTGGGTTTAACTGGGTTTCAAGATATGACTTTAACCCGATTTGTCACCAAGAATGCCCTTCGCAACAAGCGCCGCAGCATCCTGACGGTGTTGAGCATTGGAGTTTCTCTGCTGTTGCTGACCTTCATGATGACGATGTGGCACGGCTTCTATATCGACAAGGGGAGCGCGGAATCGACCCGCCGGCTGGTGACGCGACACCGCGTGTCGCTGACGTTCGACTTGCCCGGCTTTTATCGCGAAAAAATCCGCGCCGTGCCCGGAGTGGTCGCGATCGTTCCCAACTCGTGGTTTGGCGGCTTATATAAGGACAACAAGCCGGAGAACTTCTTCGCGCAGTTCGGCACTGATCCCGACGAGTTTCCCAAGGTCTATCCGGAGATGCAGATAGCGCCCGATCAGCTTGTCGCCTGGCAACGCGACCGGGCCGGGGTGATTGTGAATGACGAACTGGCTCAGCAATTTGGCTGGAAGTTGGGGGATCGCATTGTGCTGATGGGCACGATTTATCCCGTCAACCTGGAACTCACGATTCGCGGCATCTACCATTGGCCGGCCGTGAATAAGACGGTCTACTTCAACACGAAGTATGTGGAAGAAGCGGTGCCGGATTTCAAAGGCAAGGCTGGCACCTTCAGCACCATGGCAGCGTCGGCTGAGGATGTAGCCAAAATCGCCGGCACCGTTGACGATATGTTTCGCAATTCGCCGCAGCCCACCAAGACCGAAAGCGAGAAAGCCTTTGGCCTGACCTTCGTCAACATGCTCGGGAATGTGAAAGCTTTCATCCTCAGCATCTGCCTGGCTGTGGTCTTCACTACGCTCCTGGTTTCCGCCAACACCATGGCGATGTCGATTCGCGAGAGGACGCGCGAAGTGGCCGTGCTGAAAACCCTGGGCTTCGAGCGGCAGACCATCCTGGGACTCTTTGTGGGCGAGGCAATGTCGCTTTCGATTGCGGGTGGACTTTTTGGCTGCGGGTTCGCATGGCTGCTGCTGACCTTGATGAAACATTCGCCCATGGGCTTTTTTCTCGCCCAGATGCAGGTTACGCCTGGGACGCTGGGTGTGGCTCTGGTGGCGGCGGCGCTGGTCGGGTTCTTCAGTTCGCTCGTGCCCTCCTACACCGCGTCGCGCGTAGAGATCGTGGAAGGGCTTCGGCACATCGGTTGAATACATGACGCTGACCAGTTTTGTGATGCGTAATACGTTTCGCAACAAGCGGCGGAGCATTCTGACGCTGCTGAGCATCGGCTTTTCTCTTTTGCTGCTTACTCTGATGGCTTCGATCTGGCGCACGTTTTATATCGACGTGGGCGCGCCGGACTCAGCCAGACGAGTGATTACGCGCGACCGCGTCTCGCTTGCATTCTTTCTGCCCGCGTACTACCGCGACAAGATTCGAAGCCTTCCCGGTGTGGTCGCGGTCGCGCCCATGACCTGGTTTGGAGGCCGTTATAAGGATGACCGTCCGGAGAACTTCTTTGCCCAGTTGGCTACCGATCCCGACGAGTATCTGAAAGTCGCCTCCGACAAGATCACTCCGCCGGATCAGGTGTTGGCCTGGCAGCGCGACCGCGCCGGAGCCCTGGTGGATGTAACGCTGGCCAACAAGTATGGTTGGAAAATCGGCGATAGGATCACGCTTTTGGGCACCATCTTTGAGGTGAACCCCGAGTTGACGATTCGCGGCATCTACCATCGCGATCCGCCGCAGAACGCGCTGTATTTCAACGCCAAGTATCTAGAAGAAGCGGCGCCCTGGTTCAAAGGGCAGGCGGGCTGGTATTCCACGCAGTTGGCCAAGCCGGACGATGTGGCGCGCGTCTCGAGTGAAATTGACGACATGTTCCGCAACTCGCCCGAGCAAACGAAGACCGAGAGCGAAAAAGCCTTTCAGCTTTCGTTTGTGGCCACGCTGGGCAACGTGAAGGCCTTCATTCTTGGTATCTGCGGCGCGGTGGTGTTCACCATCTTGCTGGTTTCGGCGAATACCATGGCCATGTCGGTTCGCAGCCGGACCCGGGAAGTCGCCGTGCTGAAAACTCTTGGCTTCACTCGCCAGAGCGTGCTGTCGCTTTTCGTCTTCGAAGCGGTGGCTCTGGCGGTGTCGGGCGGCGTGTTGGGCATATTCGGCGCGGCCGGATTGATTCACTTGATGACCCACTCCTCGATCGCGATCGGCATTCCCATCGATATGAGAGTTACGCTGCCGACGATGGTCTTGTGCTTATTCGTGGCCGCGACAGTAGGGTTTTTGAGCGGATATATTCCCGCATATGGCGCTTCACGCATAAATATTGTGGAGGGGTTGCGGCACATCGGCTGAGTAGCGCCGGCGCACGGAAAATAGAGTTTACTTATGGCGATACCGATCAGTTATAACATCCGCAATTTGAAGCTCCGCAAAGGGCTCACCATCATGACCGCGCTGGGGATTGCGCTGACCGTTACCACTGCGATCTTTCTGATGGCGCTGCTGGCGGGCCTGCAGCGGGCTTTCGTCTCCAGCGGCGACACCCAGAATGTGCTGGTGCTGCGCAAAGGATCGGAAGCGGAGTTGTCAGGCGGCTTCGATGCCGCGCTGTTTCCCACGCTCAAGGTTCTTCCCGGTATCGCGAAGGACAGCCACGGCGAGCCGATGGCCTCCGGCGAGTTGGTGGTGGTGATCGTGCTCCCGCGTAAAGACGGGACGGGAGAAGTGAACGTCACGGTGCGCGGCATGATGCCGGATGGCCTCGAACTTCGGCCCACCACGAAATTGATCGATGGACGCTGGTTCCAGACAGGTCAGCGGGAGGTGGTGGTAAGCAAATCCATCCGCTCGCGGTTTTCCCACGCCAACATTGGCGACACCATGGAATTCGGCAAGGGCTCGTGGAAAGTTGTCGGCGTATTTGACGCCGGCGGTTCGGCCTATGAATCGGAGATCTGGGGCGATGTGAATCAGATGGCCACGGACTTCGACCGCCAGGGCGGATATTCTTCAGCTTACCTGCACGCTACCGATCCGCTGACCGCCGACGCTCTCACCAAGCGGGTCGGCGATGACCAGCGTCTTAAGCTCGAAGGAGTGCTGGAGACGGATTATTACGAGAAGCAGACAAGGTCGGGCGGTCCCATCAAGTTCATCGGCATTGTAGTGGCGATCATCATGGCTATTGGATCTAGTTTCGCGGCGATGAATACGATGTACGCCGCAGTGGCGTATCGTGGGCGCGAAATCGCAACCTTGCGAGTGCTGGGATTTTCGCGCCCGGCGATTCTGACCTCATTTGTTCTGGAATCACTGATGTTGGCGTTGCTGGGTGCGGTGGTGGGAATTCTGCTGATGCTGCCCTTCAACGGACATCAAACGGGAACGTCGAATGCCGTGACGTTTAGCGAGGTGGTGTTCAGCCTGCAAATTACGGCGGGGGTTGCTGCGTCTGCGATTGGTTTCGCGCTGATCATGGGATTAGTCGGCGGATTTGCTCCGGCGTGGCACGCGGCGCGGCAGAATATTCTTACCGCGTTGCGAGGTTGAGTGGCAGTTTTGAGAAACTACAGCAGCCGATAATTCATATTCATTCTTATGCCGATTGACGCAAAACACGAAGACTTGCAAAGCTTGCGCATCGACCGCACGGAGCGCGGCGCGGGCAACGGAGAACCGCCCGCCTGGGCGAGCCGTTACATTGTCATTGGGATCGCGATCATGGCCCTGTTGAGTTTATCCGCTCTCGCCTACCGCTTGCTCGCGCGCGACGTGCCGGAGGTTGAGGTGACGCGCGCTGCGGCCGAAAGCAGCGATGTTGGGGGCACGGTGCTTTCGGCTACGGGCTACATCGTGGCTCATCACACCATCAACGTGAATTCCAAAGTCACCGGCCTCCTGGCCTGGATTGGCGTGGAAAAGGGCGACAAGGTAAAAGAAGGTCAGGTTCTGGTGCGGTTGCAAGATCAGGAGTTTCGCGCGGCTTATGACCAGGCGAAGGGCACGCTGGACAACGCACGCGCTTATCTCGACGAACTTGAGCATGGGTCGCGGCCCGAAGAAATTCAACAAGCGCAACACAATCTTGATGAAGCCCGCGCCACGCTGGTCGATGACAAACTGACTCTGGACCGCACTCGGGAACTCTCGGCCGCCGGGGTGGTTTCGCGGCAAGTGATGGACGATGCCACCGCCAAGTTCGAGTCGGACCAGCAAAGGGTGAATTCTCTGGAGAAGGCTTTTCAACTGATGAAGATCGGGCCGCGTGCGGAAGAAATCGCCCGCGCCCGCGGGTCAGTGGCGCAGGCGAAAGGACAGTTTGATTACGCGAAATCGCAGCTTGACGCCACAGTGATCCGGGCGCCGGTCACGGGCACGATTCTCGACCGCACTGCCGAGAAGGGTGAACTGATCACCGCGCAGTTCGCCAGCGCGGCGGCTGGCGGCCCGCAAGGATCGGTGGTGTCGCTGGCTGATTTGAACGATATTCAGGTCGAGCTTGATATTGCGCAGTCAGACTTCGCCCGCCTCGGCCCCAAACAGAAGGGCATTGTTAGTGTGGATGCTTATCCCGATCGCAAATACAAAGGGGAGATCGCGCAGATCTCGCCGGAGGCCAACCGGCAGAAAGCCACGGTGCAGGTGAAAGTGCAAGTGCTGAATCCGGATGAGTATCTGCGGCCGGAAATGAATGCCACGGTGAAGTTCCTGGCGGATGAACAAAAATCCACTAGCTCGCAACCCTCGGGAGCGTTTGTACCCGCTGGCGCGGTGCGGGATCACGACGGCAAGAAGGTCGTGTTTCTCGCCTTCAACGGAAAGGCGCGCATGCGCGAGGTTCACGTGTTGAGTGAGCGCAGCGACGGCTTTCTGGTCGACGGATTGGTGGGCGGCGAGAGCGTGATCAGCAAAGGGCCGCAAGATCTCAAAGACGGAGACACGATTAAAGTCAAGGGGCAGTGATAATTATGAGCACAGTTATGGAAAACAAGATCGCTACCGGAACCAAGGTTGTCCAGGCGCGCAATGTCAGCAAGATTTTCAAGCGCGAGGCTTTTGAAGTCACGGCTCTCGACGACGTCTCGATTGACATTGCGGCCGGCGAATTTATGGCGCTCATGGGGCCGTCGGGCTCGGGCAAGACTACTTTGCTGAACATGATCGCAGCCATTGACCGGCCCACTTCGGGCGAGTTGCTGGTGCAGAACCAGAATGTTTTCCGGTTTAGCGATTCGCAGGCTGCCCACTGGCGCAACGAACACATCGGGTATGTCTTCCAGACTTTTAACCTGATTCCGGTGCTGACTGCGTTTGAAAATGTGGAACTGCCGCTGCTGCTGACCAAGCTCAACGCGCAGCAAAGGCGCGATCACGTTGTGACTGCGCTGAAGTTGGTGGGCCTGGAAGACAGGGTCAACCATCTGCCCAAGCAGCTTTCCGGAGGGCAGGAACAGCGCGTGGCAATCGCCCGGGCGATCGTTAGCGACCCTACGCTGCTACTGGCGGATGAGCCCACAGGCGACCTGGACAGTCACTCTGCAACCGAGGTCTTGGAAATCCTGAAGCGCTTGAACGAGGACTTCCACAAAACGATCGTGATGGTGACGCACGATCCGCATGCCGCTTCTTACGCGCACGTCACGCGGCATCTCGAGAAAGGGATGCTGCTGCCGCCGGGATAGTACTGCTCGCCTTGCGGCTCGTAACGAAAGACTTCAGCAGACTATCGCCCAAGTCTTGCCTAACCCAATGCTCTACAGCCCGCGGGCGCGCCAACTAAAGCTTCCACTGGATAGGCAGATGCGTGGATCGCGGCTAAGAGTTATTATTGCCGTGATTTGTGTCGAGCCTCTCGATCCGCGCAACCCGCAGCGGCAGAGCAGTACCGGGCAAGCGAAGGGTGAGCAGGCAAAGGTACAAAATGCGTATCAATTCAACCGTCCGTTCGCTGACGATTCATTCACTGTCGCTCGTCCTGGTGATGCTGGCCATGTCGGCGGCGTCATTTGGGCAGTTCAGAGTTGCGATCACAGTCGGTCCGCCTGCCCTGCCGGTGTATGAGCAACCGATTTGCCCGGGCGATGGTTATCTGTGGACACCCGGCTACTGGTATTGGGACGACGATATCTCCGATTATTACTGGGTGCCGGGAACCTGGGTGCTCGCCCCTGGAGTTGGCTACTTCTGGACTCCGGGCTGGTGGGGTTGGGGCGGCGAGGCATTTCTCTGGCATGAGGGTTTCTGGGGGCCGTCGGTAGGTTTCTATGGCGGGATCAATTATGGATTCGGCTACTTCGGCGTGGGCTTCGCGGGCGGACGTTGGGATGGCGGACACTTTTTCTATAATCGCGCAGTCATGAACGTCGACGTCAACGTGATTCACAACGTTTACAACGAGACGGTGATCAACAACACGGTAAATCGCGTGAGCTACAACGGCCATGGAGGGATCGACGCGCGGCCGACAGCACAAGAGGAAGCGGCGGCGCGGGAGAGACATATTGCTCCGATCGCAGCTCAAACTCAGCATCTGCAGGCGGCACGCGGCAACCCGCAACTGCGCGCGTCGGTAAACCATGGCAAGCCGGCGATCGCCGCCACTGCAAGACCCGGGGAATTCAGCGGCCGCGGAGTGGTAGAGGCGAAAGAACCCGGAGCTGTTTACAAAGGTGGACCCAGGCAAGTAGTCCATCCCAGCGATCTTCCGCCAGCGGAGCATCCTGCACCGCCAAATACGGGGGATCCGAAGCTGGACCAGAAATACCAGCAACAGCAGGCCAAGCTGGCTGCGCAGCAAGATAAAGACCGGCAGAAACTTCAGCAACAGCAAGATAAGGAACATCAGCAACTGACGAAACAAAAGGCTGACGCCGCCAGGACGCAGCAAGTGGAGCAGAAGCACCAGCAGCAGACTCAGCAGTTGCAGCAAAGACACGCAACTCAAATGCAGAGTTTGCAGGCCCGCCAAGCTCCCGTGGCGAGGTCTCGAAAGTAGCACAATTGTTTTTAGTTGATGCGTTGAAGCTTTCTGCGGCCGGGTGAACGCCACCCGGCCGCAGTGTTGTAGCATCCAACATCTCACCTCGCACTCGAATCTAACCTTTATCCAGCGGAGTGACGGCTGCGAAGATTTAGGTGTTAGAGTGGCAACTATGCAAGCGTCCCAAGATCCGAACCCGAAGCAATCCGAACGAGCGAAGCTCGGGAAATGGATCGCAATGGTCGCTGTCATTTTTCTTGCTGCGGCGGGAGTGGGCGTACGATTGGCGATCGATCGAGCTGAACCGATCATTCGAACTCGCGTGATTAATACCCTATCGAATCGCTTCAATAGCAAAGTGGAATTGGCGGGTTTTCAGGTTTCTGTCGTTAAGGGGATCGAAGTTTCCGGAAGCGGCCTGAAGATTTATGGAAAGACGGATCCCAATCCCTATGAAGCAGGAGTCCAGGCGCTGATTGCGGTCCAGGAATTCCGCTTTCGAACTTCGTTGCTGAATCTGTTTCGTTCCCCCATGCACGTGGAGACCGTGTACGTGAAAGGCCTGGAGCTGAACATCCCGCCCAAGGGAGATCGTCAGCAAATGACGAACATGGGCGCGAAGACGCCAAAGATGACCATCTTCGTCGATCAGTTTCTTTGCCAGGATGCAAAGCTGGTGATTAACACCTCGAAGCCGGGCAAACCACCGCTGGAATTTGCCATCGCGTCGTTGAAGATGAAAGACATTGGACAGGGCCAGCCAATGCAGTTTAATGCCACCCTGGTCAATCCGAAACCCGTGGGCGATATTCAATCGAACGGTCTGTTTGGACCGTGGCAACAAGACAGTCCCCGGGACACGCCGGTGCAAGGGGTCTACTCGTTCGACCATGCCGACCTGAGCACAATCAAAGGCATCGGAGGCATGCTTTCATCCACCGGTCAGTACTCGGGAACTCTGGGCAACATCGCGGTGCATGGAACGACCGATACGCCTGACTTTCGAGTTGCAACCAGCGGGCATGCGGTGCCGCTGCACACCGAGTTCCATGCCATTGTCGATGGCACGAGCGGCGACACATACCTCCGGCCGGTGAATGCAACGTTCCTGCATTCTTCGTTTACCGCAAACGGATCCGTGGTCCGCGTGAGCACGCCGAAGGGTCACGATATAGAACTCGACGTTGTGTTGGATGGAGCGAGGATTGAAGATTTGCTCAAGCTTGGTGTGCGCACAGACCCGCCAGTAATGACTGGCGCAGTGCAGATGAAAACGCGACTGAGCCTCGCCCCCGGTGACGCGAGTGTAGCCGACAGACTGGAGCTGGCTGGCAATTTTCACGTGCCCCAGGGGCACTTCACGAACGAGAAAGTACAGGGAAAGCTCGACTCGTTGAGCCTGCGGAGCCAGGGAAAAGCCAAACAAGCGCAGGAGCACAACAGCGAAGATGTGCCGGTTGATTTGCAGGGCGTGTTCACTTTGAAGAATGGATTACTGTCTTTTTCTTTCCTTCATTTTCTTGTTCCAGGAACGCATGTCGACATGACAGGCAACTACGGGTTAGACGGAAAGGAGTTTGACTTTCACGGGACTGTCCGCCTTGATGCCAAGGTCTCGCAAATGACCACCGGATGGAAGTCAATTCTTTTGAAGCCTGTCGATCCGTTCTTCAGCAAGAATGGCGCCGGAACGGAAGTTCCCATTCGAATCTCCGGCACGGAATCGGAACCGCACGTTGGGTTGGACTTCGGTCACAAAGGCGAGCATGAGAACATCGTGAGGAATACGGACACAGGATCGAAGCGCGAATAGGGCAACGTAGGGGCGAGGTCCGGCTGATCAGGAATTGCGCGAATCGAGAACGCCCATACGAGATTGCAATTGCTTACGGTAACGACGGCTCAAAGGCAGCCTGGTTCCATTTTCCAGCACCACTTCGTATTCGCCATCCTCACCGGCCTTTAGCCCTCGGACGCGATCAAGGTTAACGATGGCCGAACGATGGACACGGCAAAAGACGTTAGGAATTAATTCGCGATCGAGTTCGGACATGCTGCGGCGCAAAAGGTGAGTCTTCGATCCGACGTGCAAGCAGGCATAGTAGTCAGCAGCTTCGATCCAATCGATCTCGGAAATTTTCACGAAAACGATCTGCCCAGCGCTCTTGATAGCGAAACAGTCGAGTCTTCCCGGTAGATTTCCGCCATGCGCGATCTTTTCTTTAGCGCGATGCAGGGCGCGCTCGAAGCGGGCGTTGTCGAATGGCTTCAACAGGTAATCCAGCGCTCCGGCCTCGAACGCGCGTAATGCATATTGGTCGTAGGCGGTCACAAATACGACGGCAGGAGGCAGATCTCCGCCGAGCAGTTCAAGCACGTCAAACCCGTCGCACTCCGGCATCTGAACGTCCAGAAAAAGCAGATCCGGCTTGGCACTGCGAATCTGGGTCAATGCCTCCGCCCCAGAGCCGCATTCGCTGACGATTTCAATATCCGGATCAAGCCGCAACAGCACGGCGAGGTTACTGCGCGCCAGAGGTTCGTCGTCGACAATGAGCGTGCGTATTTTCCTTCCCTTCGTGCGCACGAAATCATCCCTCTATAGTTTTGGGAGTGACTGGCACGCAAACAAAAGGCACGGACACTGCCACTTCCACGCCGCCAGGGCTCTGATTTCTCATGCTGAATTCGAACTTGTTTCCGTACAGCCCTTTCAGGCGGGCGCGCACGTTGGAGATGCCTATGCCGGAAGTAGTCGTCTCCCAGCCCGGGGGCAACGTGGGACCGTCATTGTAGACGCAAAGGGTGAGCATGCCGTTAGAGCGAAACCCGGCAATCCGAATCGCGCCTCCCAGCACTCGTTTCGCGATTCCATGCTTGACCGCGTTTTCGACCATGGGCTGCAGAATCAGGGACGGAACTTGAGCGGCGAAGAGTTCTCTGGGAACATCCACGCTTACCTGAAGGCGCTCGGCGAATCGCACCTGCTGAATGTCCAGGTATTTTTGAACAAAGTCCAATTCTTCTTCGAGTTGCACCAATTGCCGATCGGAATCGTTCATGACGCGGCGCAGGCAGTCGCTCAATCCCGCAATCATGCTCACGGCAGCATCATTTCTTTTTTCCCGCACCAGTCCAGAGATGGCGTTAAGCGTGTTGAACAAGAAATGCGGCTCGATTTGTCTGCGCAGGGCATTGAGCTGCGCTTTCGAGAGCTGCTCGCTGAGACGCGCGCTCTCGGTTTGTTGAAAAGCCAACCGGTCACGGGAGTCCAGCACGTAGCTGACCGCGAGGATGAAACCGTACAGGACGGTGGAGGCGAGCAGCCCGTTGTAGAACTTGTCCAACCACAGAGTCGCAAACGCTTCCGGGCCCGGAACCTTGGCGAAGGGATTAAGCAACTCGTCCAGCGCCGTGGACCAGGCGGCGAAAACCAGACCGACAGCGGCGCAGGCGCCGATGTGCGTACCCCAGGTGCGGAAGCGTCTCCATTCTGCTGGAGGGTAGCGGCGGCCCAAGTTCAGCACGACCGGAGTGGCCAAGGCCCAGGGCAACCAGATCAGCAACTGAGTCACGAAGAGGCGAGCCCAATCGTGGTGCATCCCCTCCGCCCGCATCACGAAGACAGTCTGCGTCGCATCGAACAACCCGACACCGGACCAGATGGCTGCAATCCAGAGCCATCGAGATGGCGACCAGGGTGACGGTCCGGAGTGTGTGCGAGTCGCGTCCATACTGAGAATCGTACTCTACGATCTCCAGAGAGGCCAACAAATGCAGCCAATCACCGGTTCGATGCAGCCGGCGGTCTGGCGCTTCACGCGATGGGGCGCGATACTACTCAGCATGATGAGCAAAATTAAACCTGCATTACTGATTGGAATGGTTCTTTTGTTTTCAGCGGCCTTCAGCCAAAACACAATGTCGCCCAGCTCGGGCCCGGAATATACCAGCGACTCCCAGCTTAAGTTCCCCGAGCATTATCGGGATTGGGTGTACCTGACCGCCGGTTTCGACATGAGTTACAACCCGGCACTGCGAATGGGACACCACATGTTCGACAATGTCTTTGTGAATCCCGAGGCGTACAAGGCATTTGTGCAGACCGGCACGTGGCCCGATAAAACCGTGCTCCTGATTGAAGCGCGTAGGGCCGAGGACAAAGGGTCGATCAACCAGGCGGGTAACTATCAGGGCGGCGAAATCATGGCGGTTGAAGCGCACGTGAAGGATGAAGCGCGTTTCAAAGACAAGTGGGCCTTCTTCGGCTTCGATGGCAATGGCGATAAAACCGCAAAGATGATCCCAACCTCCGCCGACTGCTATGCCTGCCACGCCGCACACGCTGCCGTAGATACCACGTTTGTGCAGTTCTATCCAACGCTGCTGCCGATTGCCAGCAGCAAGGGCACGCTGTCGGCCTCTTACCAGAAGGAAGCGGCGACGCCGGCAAAGAAGTAGCTGCCGGTGCGACCTCGGGTTGAGATTTCTAGCGTCCCGCACATATCCTGCAGAACAGCACTTCTGCAGGAGGACCGATGCAATCTTCAATGAGGTTTGTCCTTCGGACAGCCATCACAGTTCTCATTGCGATGTCTGCGTGCGGACAGGCGGCTTCACCGCCATCAGCCTCCTACCGTTTTTCATCCGGCGGCGCGGCCTTGGACATTCCTTTTGAGCTGGTCGCCAATGGTTTGGTGTTTATGCGTGCGAAAGTGAACGGCCACGCAGGCTGGTTCATCCTCGACAACGCAACCCAGGGCTTCACCATCGACCGGGATTACGCACGGCAGATCTCGCTTCAGAGCAGCGCCAGCGCTACTGCTCGGGGAGGCGGGTCAGGCACAATCCAAGCCGGAATCGTGCGAGACGTCCAGATCAGTTTGCCGGGATTGGAACTCACCCATCGTAACCTGGTCGTGATTCCATTGAAATCCCTGGAACCAAGCATCGGCCATGTCGTCGACGGTATCATGGGATCGCGCTTGTTCGACGAGTTTGTCGTGGTTATGGACTATGAACACCGATTGCTGTCGATCCATTCACCAGAGCAGTACAAGCCTTCTGGGCAAGGGACGGCATTCCCGGTCCGTGTGGATGAGCATGGTTTCCCATTCATCGATGCGACGATTGCGCTACCCGGCGTCGAGCCGGTAGCTGGCAGTTTCCTGATCGATGGCGGTGCAAATACTTACGCGGACATCTACAAGTCATTCAGTGACGCCCACCACATTCCGCCCCCGGCAATGAAGCTTTTGGATGAGCCTGGAACCAGCACAGCGGGAACGACTCAGTCGAGAGACGGCCGCGCCAACCGCATTGCAGTCGGTCCCTACTCGATTGAGAACCCGCCGGTTACGTTTGCGCAAGATACGGAAGGCCTGATGGCAGCTAGCGACTATGCGGGATTGTTGGGGGCAGAGTTTCTGGAGCGCTTTGCCGTGGTGTTCGACAATCCCGGCAAACGCATCTGGTTAATGCCGAATCGCAATTACGGAGAGCCTGCCGAGTACGACCAGAGCGGCTTGCGGATCCGGGCCGAGGGTTCCGGCTTCCACCGGTTTGTGGTGGGACGGATCGTGTCCCATTCGCCCGCTGAAGCGGCGGGAATCGATCTCGGGGATGTCATCGAATCCATCGACAAGTCTTCAGCAGAGGAGCTTAGTCTAACCGAACTCCGCAGCCTGCTCTGCCGTGCGAACGCGCGCTATTCGATCGGCATCATGCGGCGAAGCCACCATCTTCGTGTCGTCTTACAACTGCGTCCTCTCCTATAAGGAGGTTCGCACCGCGGTCAAGGGTAAATCTTCACGTGAGACACCACTCGGCTGATGGCGCCGTTCGGGCTCGGACTGTCTGGCTTGAGCCCCAGCCGCAAGGAACAGAACAACCCCAGCAACTGGGCCAGCATCACGTCCACCGGCGCGCGGTATTCGTCGCCGAGGTCGGGCGCATGCAGCGACAGGACATACTCGGCCATCGTACCGAGCCGATCCGTAGCATCGGGGGTCACCACCACTCGCAGCTTCCCGAGATGCTTCTTGTGGACCTCCTCAAGCAAATCCAGTTCATAATTCCGCCGCCGCCGATCTCCGGAAACAAAGCTTACGAAGAGCGTGTTTCCATCCAACGCCGACATGGGACCGTGTCTGAACCCCAAAGTAGATTCCGACATGGTGGGTATCTTGCCCGCAGTCAGTTCCAGGACCTTCAGCGCGGATTCTTGGGCCACAGCTCGCAGCACCCCAGAACCCACAAAACATGCCTTCACGAAGTCTTCCTGCGCAATCGACGCGGCAGCTTCCTGCGCGCGCCCCAGAAAACTTTCTCCCGCACACCGCAGCAAAGAGAATTGCCCATCATAATCACCCGGAGAAAACGCGTGAGCAATGCAATGCCCGGCGATTACCATGTTCGTGAAGGAACTGGTCATAGCCAGCCCGCGGTCGTTTGCTCTGTCGTCCAGGGCCAGCACGAAGGCGCGGTCAGGTGTTTTTTCACAAACCGCGGCCATCCGCCCGGCCGGGTTGCAGGTCACCAGCAGATGCCGTATGTTGGCATATCTCTCGATTGCAGCTTCGAGCACGGCCAGCCCCTCGGAACTCTCGCCCGAACGCGAAAACGAAACCCACAAGTACGGCCGGTCCGGAAAGACAAGGTCATCAAAGTTGGTTAGAATGTCGGTGCTTGGAACCGCCCATGCTTCGCATCCCCACAAGCGGCGCAGCAATGGCGTCAGAGCCTGCCCGACGTAATCGGAAGTCCCCGCGCCCACAAGAAACACGGTCGGGCGCAGCAAATACGCTGCACCGATGCCTGCCTGCCGCAGGAACCGCACCAGTTCAGGCCGCCGCTCAGCGCAAATCTCATACGTGGTCTGCCAGGTCGCGGGCTGATGCAGGATTTCGTTCGGAGTGTAGCGGGTGCCGCGGGCCTCTTTTTCCTTATCGCTGGCGCCGGCCAACGCCTGCAGTCCCTCGATTACGCGCCCCTGCACCAAGCTCCCTCCTTCCCAACCCTGACCCAGTGCACTATACTGATAAGCCATCACGAAATATATAGAAATGTTTAGCAACAAATATAGCAACAAAACGAAACCACATCAAACCTTCGGAACAGAGATCGAGCCAGGGACAGCGCGGCCCGTAGCCGTCATCGGCGAACTCAACGTGGATCTCGTCGCCAGCGGATTGACTTCCGCCCCGATCCTTGGCCACGAAGTCCTGGCGGAAGATTTCCAGACGGTTCTAGGCAGCGCGTCCGCGATTTTCGCCTGTGGCGTGGCGCGCCTGGGGCATCCCGTAAGTTTCTTCAGCAAAGTCGGCGACGACGACCACGGACGTTTTTGCCTCAATGCCCTTCAGAAGATCGGCATCTCCACCGGAAATGTCGCCAAGTCTGCGACGTCGAAGACGGGCATCACCATTTCGCTCAGCACGCGCTCCGATCGCGCGTTCGTGACCATCCTGGGAGCGATTTCCGAGTTGCGCTACAAAGATCTCGATCTGCAAGCCTTGCGCGGACACAGCCACCTGCACCTGACTTCTTTCTTTCTGCAGACGGCTCTGCGGCCGTCCTTCCCTCGCATTCTGCGCCAGGCCAGAAAGCTCGGCCTCACCACGTCGTTCGACCCTAACTCCGACCCGACGTCGTCGTGGGGCGCCGACGTTTGGCGCGTGGTCGATGAAACTACCATTTTTTTTATCAATCAGGAAGAAGCGCTTCATCTGACGAGGAAGAAGAATGTCCGGGAAGCGCTCCAGCAGTTAGCCGAAAGAGCGCCCTGCGTAGTAGTCAAACTCGGTCCTCGTGGAGCCATCGCGGCGGCCGATGGCCAGGTAGTGTCCGCGCCGCCGTTCAAGGTCTCTCCCGTAGACACAACCGGCGCCGGAGACTCGTTCGCATCGGGCTTCGTACACGCTTTCCTCTCCGGCCGCGATCTGCGCGGATGCCTCATCGAAGGCAACGCCTGCGGCGCTCTATCCACGCAAAAGGTTGGAGGCACAGCCGGGCAGCCGGACCTGGCACGTCTGAGGAAATTCCTGCGCCGGAACTCAGCTTAAAGCGCCTCGTGGTTCGAAGAAATCCACAGCCCCCATGTGACATCTGACCTTGCGCGCCCAATCCGAATCGCGCGATCATAGTCGAGGACGTGACGGTCGGGGGAACCGAATCGTCCCCCTAAGTGGCTTGTTCTTAAGATTTTAGATTTAAGTTCTTTGAAAACAGGATTTTGCGAAGTCCGCTTTCGCGAAACCCGCGCTGGACAAGGGTTCCAGAGGCATCCGAATAAAAATTTCGCACGCAAATCCGGCGGTTTGCCCGCTCGTCCAATCCCGTCGACCTTCGCCAGCAGGTTTATTTTCGCCTTGGGAGCAGAGCATAGCGGCTTCATGGCGTAGCGACTGGAAGGCGAACATTTCTGCCGGGCAAGGGTCACGCAATCGTAACCGCAACCCCGGACTTCTTCAGCGCGCTCAAAGCCGCCTTGGGAATATTAGAATCGGTGATGACGTGGTGAAGAGCAGATGTGGGAGCAATCAACGAAAGACTGCGCTTCCCAAACTTACTGGAATCGCAAACCGCCACCGTTGTCTTCGAGATTTCGATCATCGCGCGGTTCACCTTCGACTCCAAGAGATTGGGAGTGCTCAGTCCGTACTGCACGTCAAATCCGTCGACGCCCAGAAACAGAATGTCGGCGTGCAATTTGTGCAGCGTCTCCTCGGCGATGGGCCCGACCAGAGAGAACGAGTTCTTTCTTAGACTGCCGCCGGTCAGAATCACTTCCAGCGCGGATCCAGAAAGTTCGGCGGCGATGTTCACCGCATTGGTAATGATCGTCAGATGCTGATGGTTGCGGAGGGCACGAGCGATGGCCTTAGTCGTAGTACCGGAATCAAGAATCACGACTTGCCCCTCCGTCACCATGCGCGCGGCAGCCGCCGCAATCTGCAACTTCTCCTTGCGATGCAGCTTTTCCTTTTCTCGCAGAGTCGGGTCGTCCAGAGCACCTTCGCTCGCCGGCAGCGCTCCCCCATGAGTGCGATGAACGCGTCCTTTGACATGCAGAATCTCCAGATCTTTGCGGATGGTCACCTGGGAAGTGTGGAACTGCCTGGCCAGGTCGATGACCAGGACGCGGCCGTCGCGATGCAGTTGCTCGAGGATTGCTCGTTGTCGTTCTTCGCTTAGCATTCCTTCGTCCTCGCTATTCGGGCCGAGCCTCGAGCAGCAGATGCTTATCGAACTCGGCAGACATTCTAGCCGTTGGGCCGTGCACTTTGCCGAGATCTTTGTTATTCACATAGTCAACGACGCGATAAGCGCGCTCCTCGAGACCGCGCAACTCAATCGGCCCGCTCCATGCGCGAGCGAAGAACGCATAGTAAAGCTCTTGCCCCTTGCGGATAACATGACCCTCCGGACGATCGAACCCGATGTCGTAAAGATCTCCAAGATATTCGCCTCGCGACAACATCTTGTCTTTGTAAATGCTCAGCCATTTCTCAAAAATCTTCTCGCGCCGCGGAGTGAGATCCGACTTGTCGTGCTTTTGCACAAGATTCGGCAGCGCGAACATCGATCCCACAACTCCTCCCACACCAACGGTAGAAGCGAAGTCACTCGCCCCATCGCTCAACTCAACGTAATCGCCCAAGTAGGGAATGTTGTCGCCCATGAGAGCTTTGAAAGTCTTTCCCTTGGAGCGGACCTGAAACGAGCTTTCCGGATCGGATGCGACCGACATATTGAAATGCGGCATGGTGAAAAACGAGTATGCAGTCCCGCAGGCGCAAAACTCCACCAGCGCGTCCGGTCTTACGCTGCGCGCGGTTTCGTAGATCTCCCGAAAGAAATCGGGCAGCGCCTCGACCGAATCTTCCGGACGTTTGTGATGGTGCGCGGGGTTGTAGCAAGGGGGAACCGCGTTCATGTGCTGGCCATCGAGTTTGAGGCCGTCGTATCCCCACTCGCCCAGGATTTTTCGGACGAGCGCCTTGTGATATTCCACAACCTCTCGATCGGCGGGACAAAGATAAAACGAGTGCCACCACGAGATCTTGCGCTGCGATCCGTCGCGATTCAGCAGAAGAAAGTCGGGATGATTCTTGAGCAGCTGCGAATCTGCGACGGCGTTCAACGGCGACCACCACAGCTGCGCCTTGAACCCCTCGTCATGAATGCGCCCCACAAGGGCCTTCATGTCCGCATCACCGTGGGGAAATTTCTTCGGGTTGACAGCCCAATCGCCGCAGTTGTTCTGCCAGCCATCGTCTAACGTGACCCAGGAGAATCCCATTTTCTTAACCGTGGGAAGGGTGTTATAGACCTGCTTGAGTTGCACCGACCGGCCGTATCCCCACGCACACCAGATCGGGCCAAAAGCGCTGTCAGGCGCCGATGCCATCTGAAATCCCTGCCGCTGCATGAGACGGCGATATTCGGTGAGCGTGCGAAAGTAGTCGCCCTGATGCACGGACACAAAGGTGCGGAGAGTATGGAAGCTCTCACCGGGTTCGAGCGTCCGGTCGTGAGTGGCGCGGATGGCCACGTGAGCATGATTTGCGTCGGGCATGGAAACGGGAAGCGATATTAGCCGCGGCCCAGGCTCGACGTGACCGACCGCGAGTCCAAGGTCTTTGCGCCAGACGTCGACGATGGGCGTACCGCCGCCATAGTCGCTGGCATTCATGCCAAGAAAATTGTCCTGCTTGAACCCTGCGCGCAACGGAACCACCCAGTCCGGGCGCTTTTCGTAGGAGCCGCTCTGGTAAGACCAGAACGCTGGGCCGCGTTCAACGGGCGCAGCGCTTAGCGAATATTGGTGGTTGGACCAGCCACGGATCGCGAGTCGAGAAGGCCCTTCGTTGGTATACGTAACATCAAAGATGGCAAGGGATGGAAACTCGGAATAAATCGTGACCGAGACGTCCTTGCGCAGATCGCCGGACTTGCCGGTCAGCGATAGCCGCTCGCCCGCGCCGAATGCGTCAGACACACGCTCCCGGCGGCTCGCGGTCAGGGCAAAGTCGCTCCAGGTGCGAGCGCCAGTAACCGTCTCGGACGCGGAAAACGGAGCGAGAATTCGCGGGCTGGGTCCAAGCAACGCAACGACGCGACTGCGGAGGTGGTGGTCGAACTCAATCCGCAAAACTGAACTCTCGAGCTCAAGGTCCGGAAAGACGGGCGCAGTGGAAGGAGCAGAGTGTTCCGCCGAAGCATTCTGTCCCGCGTTCCAACGAGGCAGAGCGAGTCCGAGCACAGCACAGCAAGTTTGAGCGATAGCTCGCCGGCGTGTGATCATCGGGATTCCGTTCATCGCTTCCATGATATCTCTCGTCGCTGGACTCCCCTGTCGAAATTGCGATATCTTACGAATCAATTCGTTTTACTTTCTAATCGCAGACGTTGTCAAGAATTCGAGTGTGCGGCTACTATGCAACATCCGTCTCTGCAGGACGAAATAGCCGTAGTTTTTGAGAGGAGACCCTTGGAGCAGCGCCGTTCAAAACCAGCAAACCAGCGGCGTCAGTACAACTCCAGCGCCGCTTTGCAGGCTGTCGTGCTCCGCAATCGCGCGTCGGGAAAAGGTGGGGTCTATGCGGTCTGTTCCGCGCATCCCTGGGTTATCGATGCGGCCATCCACCAGGCTATAGAAGACGATTCTCTTCTTCTTGTGGAGTCTACTTCCAGCCAAGTCAATCAACAGGGGGGTTACACGGGGCAAACGCCAGCGCAGTTCGCAGATTTCGTCCACTCGGCGGCGCGGCGTATGCGGTTTCCAAGAGATCGAATACTGCTGGGCGGAGACCACCTCGGGCCTTTTCCGTGGAGAGCCACAGCATCGGACCGGGCCATGAGAAAGGCTTGCGACTTGGTCCGCGCCTGTGTGCTTGCCGGATACGGAAAGATCCATCTTGATGCGAGCATGGCGTGTGCCGATGACGCAAAGGTCCTCCCTGAACAGATTGTCGCCGAGCGCGCAGCCCTGCTTTGCGAAGCTGCCGAAGAGGAACTCAAGAACTTGCCGAAAAGCGCCGCCCCTCCTCTATATGTCATCGGGACCGAAGTGCCAGCCCCGGGGGGTGAGTCGGCTTCGGGAGAACCTCTGGTCGTAACTACGGTCGAAAGCCTCCACTGCACTCTGCAAATCTTTCAGCAGGCGTTTGAACAGAAAGGCTTGTCCGCAGCATGGCGAAGAGTGGTGGGTGTAGTCGTGCAGCCGGGAGTGGAGTTCGGGGACGACTTCGTAATTGAATACGATCGCAGCCGAGCGCGCTCACTCTCGGCGGAATTGCCTCGCACCCCTGCGCTCGTGTACGAGGCACACTCCACGGACTATCAGCCTCCCAGCGCTCTCGCTCAAATGGTCGAAGACCACTTCGCTATTCTGAAAGTCGGCCCGTGGTTGACCTTCGCATTCCGCGAGGCCGTATTCGCTTTAAGCCTGATCGAGAGAGAGATGCTTGCGGGAAGAAAAAGCCTGAAGCTATCGCGGGTGCGGGAGGTCCTCGATCGAGCGATGCTGCGCAAACCCGTGTACTGGCGCTCCTACTATCACGGAAATGAGAGCCAACTACGCCTCGCGCGAGCCTACAGCTATAGCGACCGCTGCCGATACTACTGGCACGAGCCGGCTGTCCAGGCGGAAATCAAACGACTGCTCCATAACCTGAAGAAGCGCTCTGTCCCCTTGACGCTGGTCAGCCAGCATCTTCTCCAAGAGTACGACGCGATTCGAGCAGGACAAATCGAAGAACACCCAGAGGCAATCATTCGATATCACATTCAGCTGGTACTGCGGACCTATGCAGCAGCGTGTGGAATACAGAAGAACGGGCTTTGGCGCGCCAGCAGTGGGACTCCGCCGGCCGACGCGCGCTAAAAGCGTACGGGCTTTTTTGTAAATGGCCTTCGAACGGAATATCCCAGTTGACAAAAGCCACCAAACGCAAGTAAAAGTAATCGTTCGTAATATTACACAGCCGCAGCTTCTCAGCTCAGGAGGCTCGCCATGCCCGTCCGTTTCCACACCCGAGAGATTCTCGGGGCCCTCTTTCTGCTGGCGGGAATAATCGTCGCCACGCCGCTGTGGGCGCAAAAAGATGCTGGAGCCATTGTAGGTCTGGTGCGCGATGCCACTGGTGCAGTGATCGCAGATGCCAAGGTGACTGTAGTGGACGTCGATCGAGGCACGCAGTTGACCCTCTCCACCAATCATCTGGGAGAATATGTTGCGAGTCCACTCAGGATCGGGAGCTACAGTGTCACGGTCGAGAAGAAGGGATTCAAGAAGGCGGTTGCCGGTCCGGTTCAAGTGAACATTCAGGATCGCGTCGGCGTCGACCTGACGCTCCAGCCCGGCATGGCAACGGAAACCATGACGGTCACCGCCGAGGGCGCACAGCTCGAAACCGAAACCTCCGACCTTGGTCAAGTGGTAGACAGCCAGCGCATTAACGCGCTTCCGTTGAACGGCCGCAACTATGCGCAACTCGCTCTACTCGGCGCTGGCGTCGCTGCCGCGGAACCCGGTTCGCGCGTCGAAACTACTTACGGCTTCAGCGCTAATGGCGCCCGATCTTTGCAAAACAACTTTCTGCTCGACGGCATCGACAACAATGCGAATCTGGGCGACGTGCTCAACGGCGCCGCCTATGTGGTGCAGCCCGCGGTCGATGCCATCGCCGAGTTTAAAGTCGAAACCAATTCCTACAGCGC
Organism: uncultured Acidobacteriaceae bacterium; assembly: GCA_963850805.1. Classification (GTDB taxonomy): domain Bacteria; phylum Acidobacteriota; class Terriglobia; order Terriglobales; family Acidobacteriaceae; genus Sulfotelmatobacter. The sequence continues at coordinate 119,128 of CAWKNF010000019.1, forward strand.
GGAATTCGGTCGCGGCAACGGCGCGATTATGAACGCGGTCATAAAGTCTGGCACCAACAAGATCCATGGCGACCTATGGGAGTTTCTGCGCAACGACAAACTCGACGCTATTAATCCCTTCGACGCCGAATTCGGCCAACAGCCTTACAAACAAAACCAGTTCGGCTTTACGCTGGGCGGACCCATCAAAAAGAACAAACTGTTCTTCTTTGGAGATTACGAAGGCCTGCGCATTCGTCAGGCTCTGCCGCAACTCTCCACCATTCCCACGCCTGCCGAAGTCACCGGAGACTTCTCGGCGTTTCTCCAGCTCAACAATCCAATCCCAGGGATAGTCGATTGCAGCGGCAACCCGACTTACCAGGGAGAGATCTTTAATCCAGTTCTGGCACAAACCAACTCGGCGAACAACGGCGCTGGCTGCAGTGTCCCCATCGGCACGACCTCCGCCGGGGTGCCGACGAACATCTTTACCGGCAATAGTGGCATGAACACCGCAATCGATCCGCTAGCACAGGAGCTGGCCAATTTATTTCCCGTGCCCAACACCACTTTGCCCGGCGGCAATTACCTCGCCGATCCGGAACGCAGCGAAACGGAAAACAAGTTCGACATTCGCATCGACGACACGATTGGGGACAAAGACAACTTCTTCGCCCGCTACAGTTACGGCAAAGACAGCAACTTCCTTCCTTCACCGTTCAACAACGTGCTCGACGGTGGCAGCTTTCAGGATGGCTACAGCAACAACACCGCCCAGGGGCTGGCAGCCAGCGAGATCCATACGTTTCGCAACAACCTGGTCAACGAATTTCGCTTCGGCTTCAATCATCTAAACTCCCATCGCTACAATTTGTATTCCACCGTCAACGTCTCCCAACAACTCGCGACTCCTTTCCCGGGAGTACCGTTTAACGCCGGCGAAAACATCGGCGGACTGCCCTCTATCAGCTTCGGTGACGGCACAGCGGCCATAGGCGCCTCGGAATTCCTGCCCGCCGTTGAAGCACAGCACAGTTACGTTTTTACCGATAATCTGAGCTGGACCCGCGGCCGCCACTCCGCGAAGTTCGGCAGCGAACTTCGCTTCGAACAGTTCACCATCCTGGAACCCGCCGCCCCTCGTGGCTACATGGATTTCGGCAGCAACTTTGTCATCAACGACAATCTCGCTTCACCCGGAAGCGGGGGCGAAGCCTTCGCCAGTTTCATGCAGGGCATTAGCGACAGTGGATCCATCACCAGTGTGACCCCCAACGTCGTCTACAACCGCCAGATCTATGCGGTCTATGCTCTCGACGATTTCAAAGCAACTCCGCGGCTGACGGTGAACCTGGGCCTTCGTTACGAACTCTTCACTACCATTAAGGAAGCCAATAACAACCAGGCCACGTTCGATTTCAGCTCACTCTCGCTGATCGCTCCCAAGGGACAAAATGCGCAATTGACGCCCACGCTCGGCACCGAACTGACCCTTCAGAGCACTGGTTCTCGCGGACTTATCAGTCCCGATCGTAATAATTTCGCGCCCCGCATTGGACTGGCTTACCAAATATCCAACAAGCTCGTCCTGCGCAGCGGCTACGGCATCTTCTATGGCGGCCAGGAAAACGGGCCATTCTCAAACCCGAGCCCGGGCTTCAATCCTCCGTTCTTGTCTTCCGAGAATTTCAGCACTCCCTGTACGGCACCAACCGCAAATCCAGCGCAGACGGATTGCTCGATCTCGGCCGCGAACAACGGTGGGTTGCCGCTCAACGTTCTAGCGCAGGGCTTTCCCTCTACATCGCTCAGTGACCCAAACGCGCCTGAGCTTTACTCGCTCGATCCGCATCTGGTGACGCCGTACACTCAGCAGTGGCATCTCGGTCTCGAGTATCAATTGCCCGCCGACACCGTTCTGGAAGTTTCCTACGCTGGCTCCCGCGGATTGAAGCTCTTCGCTTTCTACAACGGCAATCAGGCCGTTCCGGTCTTGGGGACTGACTCGCTTCCTACGGCGCCGCGGCGTCCGGCCAACGATGAAGCACCCGGCGCCACCGGCCCCTGCACTCTGGCGGACGGAGGAGCAAATTGCAATCCCGCGCTAGATGTCACCATCGACACCTTCCGCTCGAATGCGTTTTCGAATTACAACTCGCTGCAAGTTCGTCTTGAGAAGCGCTACTCTCACGGGCTCCAGTACGAACTGGCTTACACCTTCGCGCACGCCCTCGATACCGCTTCCAGCGCCAGCCTGGGCTCGGTGAACAATGGAGATTTCCAGGACCAGCGTTTCCCCCAGGCCAACTACGGCAATTCCGATTTCGACGTGCGTCAGCGCTTCGTCTTCAGTTATGTCTACGACTTGCCCTTCGGCCGCGGACGCAGGTTTGCCAGCGGCGCTTCCGGAGTCGTAAACCAGATTCTTGGCAACTGGCAGATAACCGGCGTCCTATCGGCGGCCACCGGCAATTACTACACTGCCACTGATATCAACAATGTATCCGGCGGCGATTGCGGCGGCACCGTTGGCTTCTTTTGCTCGCGCCCCAACGTCGTCGGCAATCCCAACGCCAAGCCGTGCATCCCCGGAACGCTGTTTAACACTTGCGCGTTTGCCGACAACACCAATCTTGGAACATTTGGCGACGCCGGACGCAACATCATCGAGGGTCCAGGCTACAAAACCTGGGATACCGCAGTGATGAAACAATTCCCAATAAGCGAACAACAGAAATTCGAATTCCGCGCGGAATTCTTTAACGTGCTCAACCATGTGAATTATCTGTTTGGACAGTTTGGCGCAATCAGCGCCGAACCCACGCCCCTCGAACTTGGCCAGAGCGGCTTCGGATATCCCCTGGCCGCGCGCGCGCCTCGGCAGATCCAGTTCGCGTTGAAGTTTTATTTCTAAATCTGGTTCGAGTCGAGCGATTACCGGCGGTCGCATGCCCTGATGTTTGGAAGGAGAAGTTATGAAACCGAATTTCCTGGCCGCCCGGAATTCGAGCGTCATTCTTGCTGCGCTCGCCGTGTTAGTCCTGACGCAGGCGGCGTCGCTCACCGCACAAACCGGAGCCACCTACTATGTGTCGACCACGGGCAGCAACAGCAACCCCGGGACAAAGAGCGAGCCCTGGCTCACCATGCAGCATGCGGCGAATACGGTCAAGGCAGGCGCCACGGTGTATGTCTTCGGCGGAGTTTACCAAGAGTCCGTGAACTTCCTCACGTCTGGGACCGCGTCGGCGCCGATTACATTCCAAAGCTATCCGGGACAGACTGCGGTGATCGACGGGACCGGCGTGAGCTGCTGCGGCTCATCGGGCATACAGGGCCTCATCAATATGGTGGGAAACCTGAGTTACATCACCGTCAGCGGATTTGAAATCCGCAATTACACTACCAGCAATGACAACGTTCCGGTCGGCGTTTGGATCACGGGCTCGGGTACGGGCATTCGGATTCTGGACAACCGGGTGCACAACATCACGACCACGTCGGAAGCGAACGGCAACGCTTTGGGCATGGCGATTTACGGCACGTCGAGGACTCCCATTACGCGGCTGGTCATCAGCGGCAACGAGGTCTACAACCTGAGGACCGGAGAGAGCGAATCGCTAACTGTGAATGGAAACGTGACCCACTTTAAGATCACCAATAACCTCGTCCACGACAATGACAACATCGGCATCGACATGATTGGATACGAAGGCGTCGGTCCCGTTGGTTACGACGAGGCCATGTATGGGGAAGTCAGCGGGAACACGATCTATAACATCAGCGGGATTACTAACCCCGGCGAAGGCTATGAGTACGACGCCGACGGACTCTACTGTGACGGATGCGCGTATGTCACGATTGAGAGGAATGTCATCATACAGACCGACTACGGCATCGAGACGACCAGCGAAAATCAAATCTGCCAAAGCAACGGCACCGAGTGGTCCGGACCAAACAACACCGGAACTGCTGGTAGAGGCAAGTCTCCGTGTTACGGCAGATATGTCACGGTACGCAACAACATTTTCTACAACTCGAATGCCTGCGGCAATTCTATTGGCGGTTATGCTGCCGCGACGAAAAGCGGTGGCGCGAGCAATGGAGGAGGCAGCAGCTACCGCGATGTCTTCGTCAACAACACTCTATATAACAACGCTACACAGCCGGGCAACGCATCCGAAGGCGGCTCGACCGGCGAATTCCAGATTCAATACCAGGTGGGCAGCGCTCAAGGGAATATTTACGAAAACAACGTTGTCTATGCTGGCGCGTACAATACCTGGATCTTCAGCTACGTTCCTTTTTCCTCCTCGTACCCGGCCCCGCCCGCAACGCTCAATTGGAACCTCTACAACTCGGGTGCGGGTTACGTGGAAGGAACGTCAATCTGGTGGGGTGACAAGAACGCCTTCACGAGTTTTTCAAACTGGCAAAGCTCCAGCGGGGAAGACGCAAACTCGCTGAACACGGATCCCCTCTTCATCGATCTGGGAGCGACGCCTCCAAACTTTGACACCATGCCTTCTTCGCCGGCCGTCGATACGGGGAGCACCAGCCTCTCGTGCGGCGTGGGCTGGTGTGATCCCAATGGAAGTTCCCCCGACTCCATCTATGGCAGCACTGACTTCCTCGGAAATCCTCGTACGAACGGATCTAACATCGACATTGGCGCCTACGAAAACACCGGAGTCGCGGCCACCAACTCGTTGACAGTGGAACTGACTTCGGGAACGTATGCTCTCCAGCCCGGTCAGGAAACCAGGCTGACGGTCGCGGTGTCCGCCATCCCCGGTGGGGGCGGTGTGCCCAGCGGAACAGTGAACTTCCTGCTTGGGTCAACTTTGCTTTCAACGCAAACCCTGCTGCCGACCAGCGCCAACACGTCTGCGGCGAGCCTGCCGCTCAGCGCGTCACAGCTCGCCCCAGGCCGCAACATCTTAACCGCTGCGTATTCGGGAAATTCGATCGCACAGTGTTGTCCTGTGTCAGGACCGCCGGTTGCCGTCTACGGCAGTGCGACTTCGCCCCCCATCACAGTGACACTCCAATAGACTACTGGGGCCGTCAACCTGGGGCTTGCCGCGCTTTCAGGCGACCTGCAGACTTGACGCTTCTTACTTGTTTACATCTGCCATCTTGGCCGATTGCGACAAGTCGGTAGGTTGCGTGGACATTCTGGTTAAGTATGGGAAGAACGGCGTGACTTCGAGCGGCATCTTGTCAGCCGTGCTTAGACAGTGTCACGGGTTTGGAGCTCATCATTTCAATCTTGTTGCTCCATGGATTCAGGTTCACTCGAGTCCCTAAAGACAAAGCTGCTATCTGATCGACCTTGTTTTCCAGCTTTGGGGCCGCCGTGGCGACAGGTTCCAGCCGCGTTGTGTTCTTGCTGCCCAACGGGTTGCCCAAATGCGGGCGAATTAAGCTAGAAAGCACCTGCGCCCGATCTTGTATCTGCCGTAAGAACAGTCCCGCGGAGGTTAACTTGTCCTTGTAGGGCGAGTTATTCAGCAGTTCCATTGCTTTTTTATCCGCTGCTTGCTCGTCGAGGGCGCTGCGCTCAAAGTCCATGCGTTGGAATGTCGATGGCTCCGAAAAGAAAAATCGGTCGTTGAATGCAAACTTGGTATCAATCCTGTGATTCAGGACGATGTGCGCCAGTTCATGGGACAGAATCATTGCCAGCGCAGCTTCGTCAGGTAGCACGTCGATCAAACCTCGGCTGATCACGATGGTGTGGCCGATGGTGAACGATTCGAGCGGCGTGGTTAGAAGAACCCGGCAACGTACATCCGGGATAATATCCAAGTTGTTAGTGATGCTCAGGTTGTTGACTACGGTTTGAAGCACCTTATCAACCGGGCCTGGAGGAGCAATAAGACCAACTTTCTGCAGATGGTCAATGGCATTATCTTCAGCGAGCCTCTCCCAGTCACGCTGTGCTTCCAAGGGTGTAGCCTGTGCCCGGACTGCTTCATCGTTGTCTTGAGCCAGGTCGACCCGTACGTCGGTGAACTCGGACTGATGCTTGATGTGTACCTCGTCGTAATCCCAAAATCTAGTCTGCGCTTTGAAGCGAGGCTGAATGAACGGCGGGAGGTCACGTTTGCGCGAGGTTTCCTCGCTGTAAACATAGGAGGGTAGCCAGACGCCTGGCTGCATGTTCATGCGCCAACTGTCAAAGTGAAAATAGGAGTCGTAGTTCGACTTGTTAGAGTAGGTGCCGTTGAACCGAACGATGTTGAAGTCGTGGTCCTCGACCCAGATGCGTCCCATGAACGATCCTTGGTGCGCTTTCTCCCTGGGTTGTACATCGACGACGATGCATCGCACTTCTCCCAAAAACTCTTGCCTGACAAAAGTGAAGAAGTAGTTATCTTTCTTGAAGTCGCGGTCGACTATCGCCATGTTGGCGAAACCTGCAGGCACGTAGTGGCGTGTGAAGGTGTTCTTCCCGAGCATTTCGAACGGGGACAGGAAGCGGTGCATGGCGCCCGGCTTATCCTTCTGGAATACGTCCTCGTTCGTGCTCTCTCTCAAGTCCAGCCGCCCTAGGAAGTATGTATCGGCAACAGGCTTAACATTATGCTCTTTATCTTCTTGCATGTTCTGAATGTAAGTCTCGGCTAGTGGATGGTACTGTTTGACGTTCTCGATGAAAGAATGTTCCCGGGCGATCACCTTGTCTATCATTCGGTCGAAGGAGACTGGTGCAAGAACAGTAAGGTCCGCATGTTTGGTCATGCCGTAGTTGGCGTAAATACTCACTACTGTGTCGTCCCCGCCTATCGCTTTTTGGCTAAGTAACGTCGTCACAGTGAACGTGGCACTGGTTTGACCAGCTTTAATGGTCACACTGGATGGCACCTTGGCCGCCGTCATTGGGTCGGCCGCAAGGGTGACTTCGATGTCTTCTGTAGTGGGCCTGGAAAGAGTGACTCGCCCCTCGATAGAGCTCCCGCTTGCCGCACTTGGAGCAGTAAGACTTATGGAGTTCAGGGTGTCTGTCGTCTGACCGTGGGCTGGAACAGCAAGCTCGGCCAGCAGTATTAACGATACGATGGACAGGACCCGAAGAAACTTGAACGGCGTTTTCATAGAAAATATCCCCTTAGGATGCTAGTTCAAAGATGACGTGTACTATTGCTACTGAATCCACCTGTTGTCCGTTGCTCTCTGCCGGCTTAAACTTGATCTTTTCGGCGGCGCGTTCGGCCTGCTCATCAAGTCCGTGGCCCAAACCTTGAACTACGCTGAGCACGCGGACTTCACCGGAGGCGGTGAATCGGACCCTGACTAAGACTTCGCCTTGGATGCCTAGTTTACGGCCTTCCTCGGTATAGTCGGGTTTGTCGTGGCCAAGAATTTCGACGGGCTTGCCAGTGTCGTGCACGGGAGCATGGACTATTGCGGCGGTAACTGGAACGTCTGTTCGTAAGTCGAAGCCGGACTGAGCGACAATGCCCGCTTTGCCGTGAGCACCGCCTGTACCATTTCCGTACCCTGGACCGCTGGGCATGTCGAAAGATCCTAGCGATGAAATCGTCACTTTGCTTTTGTCGTCGCCATGGCCCTTCACGCCGTTGGGATCGCCAAATCCGCCGGTCTGCACTTGCTCAGAAGGCAAGGATTTTGGCAGCGTAGCCTTATCCTTGACCGGAGTGAAGGCGCCTACTTGTACTTGAGGTGCGAGCTTCGGAAGGGAGACGGGTGCTTCTGTGAGAATTGGGACCTCAGCCTTGATTTTAAGTTTCGGAGGTTCCACAAGGGCAGGGCGATTCACCGGAGGCAACTTGGGAATGACAAGCTCAGCAACGGCAACCACGGGCGGCTCGTATGTCTTGATTTTCGGCTGCGGTCTCGCAAACGATGTCTCTGTCGATACCAGTGGCGTATAGACCAGTTTCTGTGCTGCTACTACGACCCTTTCTGGCTTGATAACACCAACATGAACCAGGCCTATGATGAGGATAACGTGCAACACGAATGATGCGAACAAGGTCGGGTAGCTGAACTTTCGCTGGGGCAACAGCCCAATTGTCATTGTTTGTTTCATTGGCGATAAGTCCCCGACTGACATAGCTGTTAAACCACCGACCGTTGCTTGACTGTTAACCGCTGCTTGGCTCCACCCTTTTGTTGATGGTTAGATGCATGCGAAACAACATGCTCGCGCGGAGTTGCCGACGGTCGCCTTGTATGCTGCACAATGGGAGCCGCAGGCACGGGCGGTGGAGAAAGAGCTGGAATCGAAATCATAGTCGAATTTGTAAAGGCTACTGTTGCAAGCACAGTTACAGCCAGCGCTAAGATATACGGTCTCCGTACGGCCAGATGGAGAACACCAGAAACGCTGCCGAGACCTGGAGAAGCGGATAAAAACATACTAATTGTTCCCCCTTCTTCCGAATAAGTGCCATTCGTATGAAGTATTTAGAAATACCTTGATGCCGTCGGCGCTGAGACCCGAGTTGAATCGGCTTTCATGCATCAAGCCAGCACCGAACTCGGTGTATATCTGCCCGATCGAAGCGCCGACTTTGACGCCGCCTCCACCAATGTATTTGTTCTCCCAGTCATATCCTTGGTGATCATGCCCAAGCGTAATTTCCCCGTAGGGTATGATGGCTGCGCGCTTGAAACGGTGAATGACGAAGCCCTGGGTAGCGTAACCTTGTTCGATCAGGTCGCCGTGTTCTATTGGAGAAGTATGTCCAATGCTGGCCCAACTAGAACCGGGGAAGCGGTTTTTCGGATTGGCGATTGGTTGCCAGCCGAACCAGTCTGAAATAAAGTCCGTTCTGCCGCTTGCGCTGGAATCGCTAAACCTTTTCTCATAAGCGTAAGCGGTTCCCGCACTGATAACGCCAAAGCGGAAGAGCTTGTTGACTTTGATGCCGGTGCTGGGCTGAAGCTGGTTGTCGTAGGTATAACCTTCACTGTCAATCAGCCAGCCAATCTCCATATAAGGGGTGACAGTCAAGGAGTTATGCCACCCGGAGTAGACCACGGCCGATTGCTGGAAGTCCCATTGGGAAATCAGATTGTTTTTTTCGACGGGGCTGTACGTACCGGTGGCACTCCACATCTGCCCAGGAAGCCCAACCGCATCGAGAATGCTGCCTTGTTCCGCGTGGGGCGGACTTTGCTGTCCCTGAGCGCGTGGGATAAGGCAGAGCAGCCCTAGCAGCACCACAGCTGTGGTGGCCAGCGCAAGCCCGAATTCTGAACATCTTTTCATATTTTTCCTGGTCTAATAACGCTTCACGGCGAACCACGTGTGAATCCGTCGCTGGCGAACTATTACGCCCCAGAAGGCGGCCAAAAACACGCTGCAGTCGATCAGCCGCACTAAAGGGAACACTAGACAACTCGTCAGCACATCTACACGACGGTCGCACATCGCGCAAATGGTAGCTAGTAACACTTGGAAGGCAAACTCACCTACTACGATTCTGCCTGCCCAGATTGGATTTAAGATTAGCCACAGCGGAGTAAGTAGGATTATCGTCGCGAACAGGACCCCTTCGCCCATAAGCAGCTTGTATTCGAGATCGATCCGGTTTAGGCCGCTGAGCATGCCATACTTCTTGCCTACCTGCCATGCGCCTACGTCCCAGCGGTACATTTGCTTGACGTAGCCATGAAGGTTGTTTGGATCTTGCGTGAAAACAAGTGCACCGGGCTGGTAAATAATCTTGCCCAGTTTCTTACGGTGAACCTGGATGGTGCAGTCCATATCCTCAACGATTGTGTCGCTGTTCCATTCCAGCTGCGCAAACACATTTGCGCGAAAGCTTGCGGCACAACCTGGAACGACCGTGACCACGCCCATATTGCTTTGGCCGCCCTTATATATAGCGTGGGAAATCCAGTAAGCCAAAGAACGATAAGCGGTGAGCCAATTGTGAGGAACGCTCAATGCTCGTCCGCATACGGCTGCAACTTCTGGGTTACGGTATTCTGCAACGCACACCCGAAAGTAATCCACGTTGACTTCGGTGTCGGCGTCCATCAAGCAGACAACGTCGTAGTTTTCAGTCAGGCTCCAGTGCTCGGTAGCCCGTAAAATACTCTTCGCTTTGCCAATGTTCTTTTCGTTACGGAGGACATTGACTCCGTAGGAGCCGGCGATGCCACCGGTTCCGTCACTGGAACCATCATCCATAACGTAGACATCAGCCTGGTTGACGCCCGCCGCGAGAATGCTGCGCACGGTCTTACCAATGCCTAGCTTTTCGTCCTTCGCGGCTACGATGACACAAAACGTCACTTCAGCATCTCCAGAACTGTTTAGTGCGACCGCAATTTGTTTCATAAGCGATTAGGAGGAGGTTGACTACGTAGGTGCAAGCGCGATACCAGTGCAGGGCGCAAAGTCCGACTGCCCGGGGGATCGTTGTGCCTTGGGCTGGCGCAGCTCGCAACTCGCGCTAGCGAAACAACTTAGACTGATGGGTGAGGTCTCCGAGGAAACGCGGTTCCATTACCTTCTTTCGATCGAGGGGTTACTTGTGAGGCGTTACTGTGGTTATTCTGGCCCGCAGGGTTCTTGTCATCCGAGAGAAAACATCTTCCACACGTTCGTAAATTGGCCTAACCACAATTGAGCCGTCACTCAAGCCTAGAGAAATGTTGGACGAGGTTGTGGAGAACCGAAGTTTGTCGCTCGCCGAATTAAGATGTGTAACAACTCGCGTGCCCTTGTGGAAGGAACAACACCGCCAGGGTTGTGGAAGAGGTTTTCCCTTTGTGGAAGAAGTCTTCCAACGGCAGACGACACCTTGGTTACCGTCGTAACGCAAAAAGTAATGCTCAGAGTAACCCGCTTGACGGACGTAGCCTGGTATAGCTTTCGTTCATTCTGCCAGTCACTAGGGTATAAGGTCTTGTTTTAGTACGAGTTCCAAACTGCGAGGGCTACGCACCGACCCGCGGCTTTTCCGAGGTTCGCGGCCAAGGCCCGCTGGCACTGTACTTGCACTATCTTGTTGTGCAACTCCACCCACAAGCTATGGCAAGGCTTTTATATGCACTGGTGTTAATGAATAGTTTGTTGATGGGGTTGAGTCTTGCCCAGACGCCGACGCTTCGCGTACTGCCCTGGAACGACCATACCGCAGCGATCTCGCTCACCTTTGACGATGCGAGGCCTGTGCACTTGGATGTCGTAGTTCCGGAATTGGACAAACGCCATCTAAACGCAACCTTCTTCGTCATTATTTCCAAGCTTACCCGCCTGGACGACTGGAGAAAAGTGCAAGCGCAAGGTCACGAGATTGGCAATCACTCCGTGACTCACGAGCATCCGGCTGAGTTAAACCGGGCGAGCGAAGAGCTCGAGGTGGAAGACGCGAAGAAATTCTTAGACAGCAATTTTAGATCGGACATAGCTATTTTCGCGTATCCATATGCCGAGTTATCCCCTGGGTTACTGTTCTGGGTGAAGAAGTATGATTTTGCGGCGCGGGGCTGGCAAGGGGAAGGCGAATCGGTTTACGTCGCTGCGGACACCGTGCCTGACTGGTATAACTTGCCCAGCCAGACGGCTTACACCAAATACGACGCTGCAGTTTACATATCTTGGATCGACAAAGCTCTCGCGAAGCACGCCTGGACTATCTTTCAGATTCATGGCATCGGCGACCCCTCGACTGGATTTGAACCCATCCCTACCGACACTTTCCGTTCTTTATTGGACGATCTGAAAACGGAAGAATCCAGGGGGCTTTGGGTAGCTCCGTTCGGGACCGTGGCCGCGTACTTACGTGCTCAGAAGATTTTAGAAGCTGCAAAACCGCAACTTCAAAACGGCCAGGAAAGATTCGTGTGGAAAGTACCCGACCCGTTCCCTTCCGGAGTGGTGCTCAAGACTGCGATTGAAGGTGGAACGCACGTTCGTGTTTACCAGGGTAAGCGTGAGCTGCGTCCAGGCAAAGGTGGAATCTACTCCGTTTCCTTCGACTCTGAGGAACTGATTATCAGGAATGCACTGTGAAGAGGTTCTGCATGGTTACGGCAAAGGACGAGCAGTTAGGGATGAGCAAGACGATAAACAAGACGTTGGGAGCCACTTTCAGCTCCGGCACGTGCCGTGAAAATAAGCATTACCTTCGAAAGGGAAATCTAATGAAAAGATTCGTGGCTGTGCTGTTTGTTGTGTTTATCTCGCTTCCATTCATTCAATGCGGTGGTGGAGCGACCGGATCCGGTGGAGGAACAACCCCGCCTACCCCACCTCCCGCCCCAACCAGCACCTCTTATCTCAATGGGGCGTGGTCAACGCTTCCTCAAACCATGCCCATCAATCCGATTCACGCGGCTCTGCTCCACACCGGAAAGATTCTGGTAGTATCGGGCTCCGGCAACTGCCCGCCACAGCAGGCTGGGTGTCCGCAAGGGCCGCAGTATCCGCAGGGCGCTGCGCTTCTCGACTTGTCCAATAACAGCACCAGCTCCATGTCCACCACGTGGGACATGTTCTGCAATGGAATGTCGATCATGCAAGACGGCCGCGTCCTGATCAACGGCGGCACCCAGGGTTACGGAGCGCTGGCTGTGGTCGGCGTTCAGGGTGACATTCCTTTCACCGGTCTGCCCAACGCATCGATTTTCGATCCTTCCAGCGAGTCTTTCATCGACATAGCTCCAACGGCACATGGGCGTTGGTACCCGACCCTCACCGAACTTAACGACGGCACCGTCATGACTACTTCGGGACTCAACGAGACTAACGGTACCGACAACAATACCAGCGAAATCTGGAACGGACAGCAATGGAGCGCAGAGATTCCGGGGAACCCTAACATCGCGAATTTCCCGGGCTTCCAATTTCCGCTGTATCCTAGAATGCACCTGCTTCCCACCGGGCACATTTTTTATTCCGCACCCTCCTCTGCGACTCTCGACTTCAACCCTACGAGCCAGGTCTGGACATTGGTTGCGTGGACTATCTATCCCGGACAAAATGATCCAAACGGAGAGCGAACCTACGGTTCATCGGTGTTGCTCCCGCTCACACCGCAGAACAACTACAGCCCCAAGGTGATGATTATGGGCGGTGACAATCCCGCCACCAACACCACCGAACTTATTGACCTAAGTGCTGCGGGGGCACAGATCTCTACTGCCTGCCCGACCTACGCTCCGTGTTGGGTGCAAGGACCGGCCATGGCTCAAAACCGCGTCGAAATGGAAGCCACGCTGCTGCCAAACGGCAAGGTGCTGGTGGACGCGGGCTCTGCCCAGGACGAGGACGCGACGACGGTGAGCTTACAAGCAGAGATTTACGACCCAGTGTCCAATTCATTCTCCTCGGCCGGGACGAACGCTTACCCCAGGCTCTATCACAATATCCAGTTGCTCTTGCCCGACGGTACAGTTCTACTTACCGGGGGCAACCCCGTCCAGGGTGTCTTTGAAAATCATATCGAAATCTATCAGCCGTCCTACCTTTTCAATACCGATGGGAGTCCGGCCACCAGACCGCAATCTGCGACCAATCCACCGAGTTCGATCACCTATGGTCAGTCATTTACTCTGTCGACCCCGGATGCTTCGACAATCTCATCTGTGGTGCTCATGAAGGCCGGCTCAGTGACCCACTCTTTCGACATGGATCAACGCTATGTTGGTCTGTCGTTCACCATGGGGCAGACATCCGGGAGCCTTAGCGTCACCGGCCCCTCCAACTCGAACATCGCGCCTCCCGGCTACTACATGCTGTTCCTGGTAAACCAGACCGGCACACCCTCACTCGCCTTATGGGTGCAGGTTTCCGGCCCGGCTGCTCCGGTCGCCAATGTGGAATTGCATCCCGAACGAGTACCCACGCCTGCTTATATATTCCAACGCAAACAGGTTACCGAGTCACCGTTGATTCTGCGCAAGGAAATGCACATCCACTAAGCTTACGGAAAACCGATGGCTTCCAGGGCAAGTTGCCCTGGAAGCGTCACTCGGAGCACCAAACCAAAGCGTGGCAGGAGTACTTTGTCGCAGCGAAGTGCTCCTGAATCTTCTTCCAGCGTGAATTCTCTCTCTGCGGCTTCTAAAGTCTGACAAGAACCGACCTGAGCCCGCGCTAGTCTTGGCGGCGTCGTTCGACACGCCTCTGATGTGCATCCTTTCCCCCTCCAACGTACGCACGACAACGGGGGATTCCCGCCTCCAGACATTCTGAAAAACCCTCGCTTGCGAATTACATTCAGCTTTTCTGGGTTCCGATTCCGCTCTCTCCCTGGCCATTGAAAGCCTTAAAGCAGTCTGCACCATTTACGTTGCAACCCCCTCAAACCACGCCAGATGTACTTCCGAGTTTGACCCGCTTCCTCATCCCAGCGTAGAGTCTCACTTCGATCCGTCATTCCTGGTCTCAGCGAAGGAGATCCCTTGTGGGGCTCCGCGTTTGTAGTGTGTTCAGTTCATGGCGGCACGGGGCACCGGTTTTTTCGTCGGTCCGCGGCTTGGGCCGAACAGCTTCGGTCTTCCTTGACGCGGTCACGGTCGAATTTTCTGCTGACGAGGCGGGTCGAGTTGCTTGAGGACTTCAACGCGGTCAAAAGATCTCAAAGAAATTGTTCGCCATTCTATCGGGGACTGAAATTCGATAAAAGGTGGGAGAGAAAGAACAATGAAGAAAGTAATTTCCGTAATGCTCCTCGTCGTAAGCGGCAGGACACTGATTCAAGCACAGCTACAGGCACATAGGAGAAGCAGAGCGTCAGATTCCTTGTCTTCGATTAGTTTCAGTGCTTCGAACGTAGTCGGAGGAAACCCTCTGATTGGGACTGTCCATCTGACCACGCCTGCGCCATCGGAAGGCGCAGTAGTTGCCCTGGCTCTCGACGATTCCGGCGATTCATGCGTCATACCCGTCAGCGTATTTGTTCCGCCCGGCTCCACTTCCGCGAGCTTCGGAATACAGACCAACGCTACCTCAGCGAAGGTTACGGTGACAATCCGGGGCACCTTTGGCGTTACAAGGCGCGCCTCGTTCGTAATCACGGATGCTTCCACGCCGACACCAACTCCAGATGAACCCGAAGCAGAGCTGACGCGCACGCCAACTTTTGAGGATCATTTCAACGAGGGTGTATTAGACACATCCAAGTGGGTGGTGTCGAATTACGAGAGCAATAACTACGCAGGCGGCGGCAGCAATGTTACGTTCTCGCCCAATAACATAGATTTGAGCGGGGGGAGCTTGCGCATGGAGCTGACGCAACCAACTGCCGGCACGTCGACTGGCGCTGAAATCACCACCAAGCTTAGCTTCGGTTACGGCACCTATCAGTTCTCCATGCGAGCCGGGTCCACTGCGCCAATTTCCAGCGGCACGGGTACGACCGAGAGCGGGCAGATCAGTTCCACATTCATTATCCATAACCCTCCGCCCACCTACGCATCCGTCACAGAGATTGACGCCCCGGAGATTGAGGGGTTGTCCGCTCGGAACGAGGATATTGAGTGGACCGTGTGGAAAAACAGCACGGCAACCGATCCAACCCCGGAGTACAACGTGGTGTTGAATCCTGAGGACGCGTTCCACGTTTACACGTTCGTGTGGTCGGCGACCAGCATCAAGTTTTACATCGACGGTGTCCTCAAGTCGACCTGCACATCGGGAATCCCAACGGTGGCCGCGGTCATAGATATCAATTTCTATGGCACCAACGATACCAAGTGGGGCGGGCTCGCAACCGTTGGCGTCACGCGCTACATGTACGTGAACGGCGTCAGGTTCTTCGCAGCAAACTAGCCTGGAAAGGCAGGGCCGCCCGGGTTCGGGCGGCCTTCGGGCCACGCCATAAAAGAAGTCTTCTTTGTGCACTGTCTTTCCTTCCTGAGCCCAAAGCCGACCGCCTATCTGCTCATAATACTCGCCGTCGAGAGATGAAGGATCCCGCAACGCCCAACTAGCTCACTCCTGGTGGCGGGCGCGGCCAGAATGCTCTGCGTGCCCGTAAATTGCCGCAATCCAGGATCGACAAGGGATTAGCGCTGTTGGAGCTCGCGCCATTCCGGCTCTCGCTTTCATTTCTCTCTATGAAAATTTCCTGTTTC
>CAWKNF010000020.1:0-140692 GCA_963850805.1 uncultured Acidobacteriaceae bacterium
TGCCGGCTGCGCTCAACCAAGGGCAAGGGGCGGACGCAGAAGAAGACGAAAAAGCGCACACCGTCTCGCGCCATCTTGAGGGCGCAAATCTGATACTCGCCAGTCCTCTGATGCACCAGTTCATGCGCATGGTGGACGGCGTTGCCAAACACACCGAGAGCGTGCTGGTCACGGGTGAAACTGGAACCGGCAAAGAGCTCATCGCCCGCACGATTCATCAGTCCTCGCACCGGCGCAGCCGGCCCTGGATCGACATCAACTGCGCGGCGCTTCCCGAAAATCTAGTCGAGAGTGAGTTGTTTGGTTACGAGAAAGGCGCGTTCACTGGCGCCGATTCCTCCAAAGCTGGCCTGTTCGAACTCGCCGACAAGGGCACACTTTTTCTGGATGAAATCGGCGACCTGCAGCTGCAGACGCAAGTGAAACTCTTGCGCGTGCTCGACGGATATCCCTTCTACCGCCTGGGGGGCCATCGAAAAATCACAGTTGATGTCCGCATCGTCGCCGCCACCAATCAGGATCTCGATGCCGCAGTGGCCGCCGGACATTTTCGCCAGGACCTTTTCCATCGTCTCGGCCAGTTTCAACTTCGCGTGCCGCCGCTGCGGGAGCGCCCCGAGGATATCGTCGCCCTGGCCGAGCACTTCCTCAGCCTCAAGACTCCGGGAAGCGCGTTCTCACCCGATGCCATTTCCGCGCTTCTCTCGCACTCCTGGCCTGGCAATGTTCGCGAACTGCGCAATCTCGTCGCCAGAGTTGCCGTGGAGTCAAAGAATCGCGAGATCCAAAAATCGCAGATTACAGGCGCAATGTCGGGCAACCCTATCGCTCAACGTCAGTCTGCTTCCATGCCGGTCGGCAATCTCGACAGCATGGAAGAGCAGATGATCATCCGCGCCCTGGAGCGCAGCGGAGGTCATCGCAGCCAGGCTGCCGAACAGCTCGGCATCTCCCGCCGTACGCTTAGCCGGAAGCTGAAGGAATACAACATCAACGTCAATACGGGCGACAGCGCGAACGCCTTGGGGTTCATCAGCCTGGAGCAACAGAAATTCTTCCGCGCCCGCATCCAGCTTGCGGTTACATTGAAGAACCAGCAGGGTGAGGAAGTGCATGTTCAGGGCGTGAACCTGAGCACAGGCGGTTTGGGAGTGGACGGCTTAAAAGAACCGATGAAGTTTACAGGTCTGCTCGACGTGAGCTTCCCGCTCCCCGAAAGCGAAACCATTTTTCGAGCCAAGGCCCGCATAGTGTGGTTCGGGGGCGAAGGCCGCGTTGGCCTGCGCTTCGCCGTCATCGATCCGGTACTTTTCGAGCAACTACAGAACTGGACCAACAATAAAATGAAGGACGAAGGCTGGGACTTGCCCGCCCAGTCGTAGAGACGCAGCTCGCTACGTCTTCCCGCCACGTTAACCTCTTCCCCAGCGAGTAGAATAATTCCATCCCGGAGGTTTCCCATGCTCCGTATGTTCGTCTTTTTTCTATTTGCCGTCGGGTGTTGCGCCCAGCAAACTCCCGCGCCGGCCGCGCTTGATCTAGTAAAGCAGGGCGAGAAGTTGAACAGCGAAGGCAAGCAGGATGACGCCCTCGCCCTCTATCGCCAGGCGCTTCAAATGTCCCCGAATCTATATGAAGCTCATCTCGGATCCGGCGTAGCGCTCGACTTGAAAGGGAATTACGCCGAAGCCCGTCAACACCTCGGGGAGGCCATCGAGACCGCTCCCGCCGGCGCCCAACAGCAAGCCCTGCGCGCCCTGGCCTTCTCTTATGCTTTTGAAGGAAACGCCAGCGAGGCTGCGAAGTTCGAGCAGCAGGTTTTCGATGCACGCATGTCGGCTCACGATTACATCGGAGCCGCCGAAATCGCTAACGAACTCGCCAGGATATATCTGGAATCAGGCGACACAACTGACTCCTACAAGAGGTACCAGTCAGGATACGAAACCGCCCAGCACAAGGCCGATCTTACCGACGCCGACAAAAATCTGTGGCTCTTCCGCTGGGAGAACGCCCAAGCTCGCATCGCCGCCCGACGCGGCAAAGCTGACGAGGCTCAACAACATATCGCCGCCGCCAAGGCCGCGCTCGACAAAGCCAACAATCCCGACCAGGCCCGTTTCTTTCCTTACCTCACTGGTTACGTTGCCTTCTACACCGGAGACTATAAGACCGCAATCGCCGACCTACAGAAAGCCGACCAGCGCGATCCACTGATCCTTTTGCTAGTGGGAGAGTCGTACGAAAAGACCGGTGACCGGTCTCAGGCGAATGGATTACTATCGCAAAGTCCTCGCCTCAAATGCCCACAATCCCACCAACGCCTTTGCCCGGCCGGTGGTTAAGAAAAAGCTGGCGGGTGAGAACTGAAGCGACGAAAGAATACATCAACCGCGAGCGAACTTATAGCATCAGAGCGTCATGCAACTTCTTAACTCCCGCCGCGTATGGCTTATTGCGCTTGCGTTGCCGATTGTCGGCGCTACCGCATGCTCGAACAAAGAAAATCCTGACGAGATTCGCAGGCAAACCGCCGAAGCGACTGAGACCATGCGGCGCGATACCAAAGCAGTGGTCGAAGGCGTGAAGGAAGGCATGCGCAGCGACAAAGCCATCGATATCAACACTGCCTCCCGGGAAGACATCCTCAGCATGCCGGGGATCACCCAGCACGAAGCCGACCGCATCATCGCGGAGCGTCCCTTCAAGAATGCGCACGAACTGGTAGCGCGGCACATCGTCCCTGAATCGGAGTATGCCAAAATAAGTGACCGGATCATCGCCGGCCACTAAGCCGTCTTTCTGTGACTTAACAGCGCTCCTGCGATATCATCAAGGAGATGTACGCATCGCGCCAGAACCATCCATTTCAGACCGACGACCCGCGCCTCACGCCGATTCACGCCAAAGTCCTGGCTGGTGAGAGGTTGGACGCGGATGACGCGCTTGCTCTCTACCGCACCGGCGATATTCTCGCCGTAGGCTGGATGGCCAACCACGTCCGCGAGCGCATGCACGGCGACAAAACGTATTTCAACGTCAATCGCCACATCAATCCCACGAACGTCTGTGTCGCGGCGTGCCGCCTATGCGCCTTCGGCCGCAAGAAAGATGCGCCCGGCGCCTACACTATGGCGCTCGATGAGGCTTTCGAAACTGCGGCCTCGGGATATACGGAGGCCGTCACCGAATTTCATATCGTCGGCGGATTGCATCCCGACCTCCCGTTTCAATATTTCCTCGATCTCTGCTCCGGCCTGAAGCAGCGCTTTCCGCAGGTTCATCTCAAGGCTTTCACCATGGTCGAGGTCGCCTACCTTTCGAAGCGCGCCAAGCTCTCCATTCGCGAGACGCTGGAACAACTCAAAGCTTCAGGCGTGGATTCGCTTCCCGGAGGCGGCGCCGAAATTTTCGCCGACCGTGTGCGCCACATCATCTGCGACCACAAGATCGATGGCGACCAGTGGCTCGACACTGCCAGGCTCGCCCACCAGATCGGATTGAAGTCCAACGCGACCATGCTCTACGGCCATGTCGAGAACGACGAAGACCGCGTCGATCATTTGCTTAAGCTGCGCGCACTGCAGGACGAAACTGGAGGCTTCCAGACCTTCATTCCGTTGGCTTTCCACCCCGACAACACTCCGCTGCAGCATTTGCCGAAGACCACCGGCATGCTCGACATCAAGCAGATCGCGGTCAGCCGCCTCGTGCTCGACAACTTCCCACACATTAAATCCTACTGGCAGATGATGACCGCCAAGATCGCGCAGATCTCGTTGCGCTTCGGCGCCGACGACATGGACGGAACGGTGATCGAAGAAAAGATCTACCACGATGCGGGCGCGACCACGCCACAAGGCATGCGCCGCGAGGAGTTAGAGCGTCTAATCCGCGCCGCCGGCCGAGAGCCGATCGAGCGAGACACGCTGTACAGGCCGGTCACGCGGACGGAGACGTCGGTTACGGTCGCGGTGTAGGAAACCCCTAGGTAGATACTTTCCATACACTGATAACAAAGGCCGGACAGGGAGAGCTAATCCCCCCTCCGGCCACTGGAAACCGAGAAACTAGAAACTAGAAACTAGAAACTGCCCTAAAGCTTCTCGTAGAATTCGCAAGCCGAACACGAAATGTAAATCCCGCCCGGTATGTTGCGCTCGCGGTCTTTCATGCGCTTGACGATGCGCGTTGACTTGCCGCACTTGGGACAATCCGTGCTCTTGCTCGTGTCCATGACCTTCTTACGGTCCGCTGTTTTTGCGATCTTCGCGCCTACCGCCATGGTTCGTTTCTCCTGATTCTCTTTAGTGTGTGCGCAACGCTGCGCTGAACTTTGTTTGCGGATGGTTGTAGATGGGATGTTTCAGAAAGCTCTCAATCCGGAACCAGCGCGCACCTTGGGAAATTGAGGCCGCATCCTGATTCTGTTCCGCATTATCGATTTTACAGGAAGGTTGCGCCGGCTGTCTTGGCAGCCAGCGATGCTAAAAGCAACCAGCGCGGCCGTGGCGGAGAAACACTCCAACCAAGCCCCCTTCAAAGCTGCCAAGCCTTCGACGCAGAGACTTAAGGTGCGTCTACTTGAAGGCGTCCGCACCTGCCTTGGCACACTGAGCGTCCTGCGCGCTGGTAGCGCCGGAGACTCCAATTCCGCCTACGATCTTGCCATCTGACAAGAGTGGAAAGCCACCTTCAACCGGGGTCACCCCTTGCAAGCGGAGGATGCGCAAACCCTCGCCCCCTGCCGCAAGAGCGTCTTGAAACGCCTTGGTAGGCCGCTTGAACAGCGCCGCGGAGCGAGCTTTGTCGAGGGAGATGTTGGCGCTGCCCAGTTGCGTGTTGTCCATCTTCTCGTAATAGACCAGATTGCCGGAGGGATCGACCACCGCGACGGCGACCGTCCAATTATTCTTTCTGGCTTCCGCGAGAGACAGAGCAGCCGCTTTCTTGGCGTCTTCCGCTGAAATACTCAGGCCATACGGATTGGGCATCTGTGCGAATGCGTCGGCCAAGAGGCAAGGCACAAGCACGAGTCCGAGCACCATGTTGACGAAACGTCTTGCTGGCATAAATCTTCTCCTGTTGTGGGGATTGATCGAAGCGGGCACGCCCGCGCCGCGAATTTTGAAAAAGCTTCGACCGCAACAGTCGTTTTCGACTCCGCTCAGGATGACAGCTTGTTCTTCGCTCGCTGCATCCACTTCCATGCCGAGGTCACGATGTCATCCAGCGATCGCGTTGCCTTCCAACCCAGAATCTGCGCAGCCAATCTCGGGTCAGCTACCAGCGCCGGAGGGTCTCCTGGACGGCGAGGAGCGACGCGCGCGGGAACTTTGCGTCCCGTGATCTGCTCGATCTTGTCCAGGACCTCCTTCACCGAGTAACCCGTTCCCGTGCCGAGATTCACCGCGATCGAATCCGCCCCGCCCGCCAAACGCTCCAGCGCCGACACGTGCGCATCCGCGAGGTCGTTCACGTGAATATAGTCGCGCACGCAGGTGCCGTCCGGAGTTGGGTAATCGGAGCCGAACAACTCCAACTCCGGGCGCGCTCTTGTGGCCGCCAGCAGCGCCGAAGGAATCAGGTGGCTCTCCGGGACGTGCCACTCGCCGATCTCTCCACTCTCATCGGCGCCAGCGGCATTGAAGTAGCGCAGAGAAGTGAAGCGCATGCCATAGGCCCGGTCATAGGCTTCGAGGGCATTCTCGAAAAAGAGCTTCGAAACGCCATAAGGATTCACCGGCTGCCGCGGAGTGTCCTCCGGGATGGGCACTTTGGCCGGGACTCCGTAGACGGCGCAAGTCGATGAAAAAATGATCCGGCGTACGCCACAATCCACACAGGCGTTTAGCAGGACCAGACCTCCCTCCACGTTATTGCGAAAATATTTTCGTGGATTCTCAACCGATTCTCCTACATAGGCGTGCGCGGCAAAGTGCATGACCGAATCGACACGGCGAAGGGCAGCCGAGAGCGTGGTTGCATCCGCAATGTCACCGCGTACCAGTTCAAGTCCTGCCGCCAGAAACTCGTGTCCGGTCGAAAGATTGTCGTAGATCAAAACCTCATGCCCGCGGCGCCGCAAGGTGCGAGCCGCATGGCTTCCGATATAACCCGCGCCCCCGATGACAAGAACGACCAAAGATTTTCTCCTCTTTCTGGAAGGTTAGCTCCCGGAATTCGCGGCGAGTCTAGACATTCGAGATGCTAAAGTTTAATCGCAGGGCTTGGTTTTTGTCCTAACGCGTGCTGTTTTCCACAGCTCCTGTGGAAACCTCAGGGCTGGCGAGGGAGTATGATTACGGAAGTTTGTATCATAGCACTCACGTGCTATTTACCAACCGTGGTCTTCGGGACTAAAGTCTCAATAACGATGTACTCCGAAGCGGGTGCTCTTTTAAGGGTCACCCTGTCTTACATTTAGGAATCCCCTTTGATTTTCTGCGTTGCCGAGCGTGTAGGGCTTTTGTCCTAACTATGCTCCGAAGATTTCGGAGACGCAATTGGTGTCCAGTCAAGTCCCCGTGATAGAGGAGACGAAAGAAATGGCTCAACACGTGATTCCAGCACCGGTGATGTTGGAGAGAATCCGGGTGCTTGCTGCTGATAGTACTCGGATGAGCAGCCAGTTGCTCGCCGAGGCGCTGGCGCAGGATCGTCAATTCGAAGTGACGGGCATAGAGCCCAAAGGCTCGTCTATTCTGGAGGCTGTGGCACAGAAGAAACCCCATGTCGTCCTGGTGAGTTCAGCTTTGGAAGAATCCCCCACACTGGGGTTTGACCTGACCCGGCAGGTCACCGCCGCTTACCCCGAGACCCGGGTCGTACTTTTGATGGACACATCGAGCCGTTCCGCCGTGGTTGAGGCTTTCCGTAGCGGCGCACAGGGGATTTTCTCGCGCACCGAATCCTCGAAAACTCTTGCCAAGTGCATCAACATCGTTCATCAAGGCCAGGTCTGGGCGAGCAATGAGGAGTTGCGCTACCTGCTCGAGGCGTTTCGTGCATCGGAACCGATGCATCTGGTGGATTCTCGCGGTGATGCGATTCTCTCCAAACGTGAGCAGGATGTAGTTCGCTGTGTGGCAGAGGGAATGTCCAATCGCGAGATCGCGAACCGCCTGAAATTGACCGAACACACGGTGAAGAATTACTTGTTCCGCATCTTCGACAAGCTGGGGGTCTCCAGCCGGGTGGAAGTTGTGCTTTATGTCTTCCGCCTTCGCAAGGAACTGGGAGCCAGTGTGCCCGACAATCAATGCGTTCGCAGCTTCAGAGTCTATGAGAGCCCGGAGGCCAAGGTCGCTGGCAGGCCTATGGCAATGAAAAGGGCTGTGGAACCGATGAAAGAACTGGAACGCCGCAGTCGCGGGTAATGCAAAAACTCGCCTTCCGACCTGCTTCTTAGAGCCAATGTTAATCGCGACTACGAGACGGGACGCGTAGTTTTCGATCTACATTCCTACTGGGTGTCTTCGCTAATTCAATAACACTAATTCACGACACCGATTCACAATGCTATCCGTTACTGATTCACGACCAGGGTCACGGTGGAAGCTGCTGCATGACTCAGCGCGCCCGACGTGCCGGTGACCGTGATGGTATAAGTGCCGGGATTCGTGCCTTGCTGCTGACCGCCGCTACCGCCGCCTCCGCCACCATTGCTCCCCCCTCCGCCACAAGAAGTAAGCAAGAGAGCCAGCAGAAACAATCCGAGCACTGAAGCGGGCAGGGCGAGCTTGGCGTGCCTTCTACGGCGGCCCCCAGTGCCTAACAGCGCCAGAGCAGGCAGCGCTAGAACTATGGCGTAAGAAAAGACGCCGTGGTCCGGCCTGAACGGAGAAAGGCTGGCCGAATTCGACGTGGTGGAGATTGTCATTACGACTGCGGCAGAGTTGTTGCCGGGAGTCACCGAGCCAGGGGTGAAACTGCACAGCGAGATAGCGGGCGCACCAGAACAAGACAAACTCACGGCACTGGCGAACGACGAGCCCACTGGCAACACGCTAAAGTTGTAGCTCGCCGATTCTCCCGCGGTAATGGTCTGGGTCGCGGGTGTGGGCGAGCTGAGGGTGAAATCCTGAATTACTGTGAGCGGCAGCGGCAGCGTCTGGGTGGGCAGTCCCGATGAGTCGGCCACCGTTAGATTGACGTTGTAGGGGTTTGAGGGTTGGGGCGCTGCGCTGTTTGGGATGTTTACTGTCAACGTCAGAGCGGTTGCGGTTCCCGCTGTGATCGGTATCGGATTGCCGGGTGTAACCGCGCATTGACCCGAGAACGCGCTGGCATCGCACGTGGCATTGAACGAGTCGCTGTAGTTCGGCGTCAAAGATACTTTCGCAGCCTGCTGAGATCCTGCGTCCGCACCGGCGGCGAAGGGTTGGCTGACTGCAAGTTGAAAATTGTTCACGGTGAGAGACGGGGACGGTGAGGCCGAGTGCGAGAGCGAGCCTGACGTTCCCGTAACCGTCACGGTGTAAGTGCCTCCGGCGGTTGCACCCGTGGTGGCGATCGTCAGCACCGCATTCGCGGAGTTGTTTCCGGGGATGGCCGAATTCGGAGTGAAGTTACACAGCGCCGCGGATGGAATTCCGCTGCAGGAAAGAGTTACGACTCCGGCGAACGCAGATCCGGTAGGCACGATCGCCAGATTGTAGGGGCTGGTCGTTTGTCCGGCCGCCACGGCCTGGCTCGCGGTGAAAGAACTTACGGTAAAGTCCTCACTTGCAGTTACCGCCATGGTGAACGAAGTGGTCATGGGCGCGGGCGCCCCCGCAGTGGTGGCCTGCAGCGTGACCGTGTAGTTGCCGGCAGGGGTTCCAACGGGAACGATTACCGTTGCGGTCATGTTGACCGGCGAGATGGAGGTCGGATTCACTACCGCGCCGGGAGTGAAAACGCAGCTCGCGCCGGAGATGCTTCGGCTGAAGCTGCAGGAGAGAGTAACACCTTGATTGAACGACCCCTGCGCCGTTGCTTGAAAGCTCACTGGCGGGGAAGCCGCGCCAGGAGGCTCGTTCAAAGTGGCGGGGGAAGGCGTGGTCAAACCGAAGTTCACTACACTCAGGGTGACCGCGGCGACGTGCGTCGTGTTATTAGGATCGGAGCCGATGCCTTGCACGTTGAAGTTGTAATCGCCGATCGTGCCGGTACCCGCGGTTACCAGGAACGCCGCGCCGGCTGAAGTGGCCGTGACGCTGACCGGCGTGGGAGTGCATGGCGTGGGAGGAGGCAAAGAACCCGCCGTGCAACTCAGCGTAACCGAGTTGTTGTATCCGTTCAACGCGCTTACGGTGCCGTTGAAGGTGGCGTTGGTTCCGGGGAAGACGGTAAGCGGCGTGTTCGATATCGCGATTTGGAAATCCGGTGTACTGACCAGATTGAACTGCCAGACGCCGCGGCCGTAGGTGGAAGCGCGCAAAAGTCTCTGCCCGCCGGAGTTGAAGATCGCGAGGGCGGTCACGGCTACGTTAGGCAGAAATCCGGTTTGCTGGCTGCTCGAAGTTGGTCCGAGTTCAGTCCACGCGGGAGCGAACGTGGAGCTCTGAAAAACGCCGACGTCCGTGCCCACGTAAACCATATGCGCACTGGGATCAACCACCACGGCGTTGACCGGGGAATCGGGGAGCGCAGCCGTGCCCCCGAAGTCCGTCCAGTCCGTCCATGTGGTTCCGGCGTTCGTGGTCTGCCACACGTGTCCGGGGCCACCGGTGAAACCCATCACGGTGACGTAGGCCGTGTTGCCGGTGGCGTCGGAGGTGTCGATAGCAACGCTGGAGATCGGAAACTGATCGGGATTGATGCTGTTGCCGCTGGGGCCGTTCAGGGTGACGTTCTTGAAAGTGGAACTCACACCGGACACCGCGACGGCATTCGTGGTGACCCAAACATTTCCTCCGATAGGAGCAGATAGACCATTCGGGCCGAGGCCATCGGTGGTGGCATAAATTACCTGCGAGCCGCTCGCGCTAGTGGGACCACCGCCCGCCAGGGCGCGCACAGTATTCACCTCGTCGCCCGAGCAGGTGCCCGTGCCGAGCGTATCGAAATTGAGGCTCAACACCGTGAACACACCGCCGGATCGCGGCCCGCTCCACACCCGGCAGGTTCCCACCAGCAGGGTCGTGATCGATTGCGGGTCGAGGATGTAGGGAAAATAGAAAGACCCGTCGTCGCCGCCGACGTCGCCGCTGCTGACGACCTCACTGAAGCTGCTGTCGCCGCCGTTCAGCGCGGATGCACATTCCTTGATGTTCAGCGTCCCAGATCCCGTATCCGGGTTCGAGGCAAACCAGTTGCCGCTGTTGGGATCGATGGCGTTGTAGCCGCCATCGCCGCCCAGCACATTTCCCCAGCTTGAACTCGTCGTGGCCGTCGCGGTTGCCGGAGAACCGTTATCCTGCGTCCCCCCTAGAAGCGTGTTGGCATCGGTCGCATCCTGGGAGAAGCTGACGAACTGGGTCATCGAACCCAGGTTCTGATTGAGGTCATCGAACAGATTCGTGCCGGAGCACGAGCCTGTGGTGAGCCCGGTGAATCCGTTCAAAGCGCGATAGATGCCGCCGTCGTTGGCGAAGTACATGAGGTCGGCTGCCGGCGGCAGGATTGTGTATGCCAGTGCGTGCTGGTCTGGATGCACATGGGCGAGCGCTGAAAGCGGACTGCAGCCGTAGACATGCGTAAGGTTAAGGAACGGCACGCTCGAACACGTGGCATTGCTGGAGTTGATCGAGCACTTGTAGAGGTTGATCGCGCCGGCGTACAGGTCGGTTGCAGTTGTTCCGTTCGGAACGGCCAGCAGTTCCAGGTTGTAGAATCCCTGCTGCACGCCGCAGCCCTCGCTGCCGGGGTCTCCGCAGTTGATGATGCTGCTGTCGCTGATTTGTGTCCACGAAGCGCCGCCGTTCTCGCTTTGCCAGATGCCTTGATCTACAGGTTCACCCGCGGCACTCAGCGAAACAAACCACACATACATCTCGTTGCGTCCTGGCACGACGGTGATCTCACCACGATAGATCGGGCAGGTTGTCAGGTAGTTCTGAGGGCACGCCGCCGCGCTCAGCAGTCCCGCAGCGCCCGGCTGGTTGGTCAGGCGCGTCCAGGTCAGACCGTCAGGGGAAGAATAGAAGCCGTGATAGCGTTCCGCCGCAAAGAACAATCCCGCCGCGGCGTTATACACCACCGACGTTGCCGAAGTCGCCTCGCTCGCACTAGAGAAGAGCGCATTGTAGGTCCAGGTCTGCCCGGCGTCGGTGGAAGTGTAGAGGCCGCGGTAGGTGGAACTGGTTAAGGCGCCTTCAGTTTCGCCTTCCGCCGTTGCCGCCATCGCCGCGACCACGGTGCTGGTTTGTGCGGTGCTAAATGCCATGCGGGTGGCGCCGAGGCCGCTGAAGGAATAAGTGCCGCTGTTCGCACTGGGAATTAACGTCCAGGTGTTGCCACCGTCGGCGGAACGCAGAATGCCGAGGCCAAAATAAGAGTCGGCAGAATTGTCAGCCTCGCCCGTGCCCACCAGAACCACGCTCTGCGTGGGATCGGAGCTCCCCGGCTGAATCACAATTGAGCCGATCGAAAGCGTTGCCTGATCGTCGGTGACCGCCGTCCAGGTTACGTTGTTGGCGATGCTGGTCGCCGCGTTGGTGGATTTCCACACTCCGCCCTGTGCTCCGCCAATATAAACCGTGTTGCCGGTGGGATCCGCCGGATCAATCGCCACCGCGGTTGCCCGGCCGGAAACCTGGTTGTAATTCTGAAATCCGTCGCCGGTGGCGTCAGAGGCCAGCGGCACCGGGCCCAGGGGCGTCCATCCGCTGGATGACGATGGAGGTTGCGTGTTCGGTTGAGGGTTCGCATGGGTGGCGCTTGCGCGAGCCAGGCGGGCGGCTCGCGCCTGCATCTTGGCCAGATAGGCGCGATGGCGCAGCTCCGCGGAAGACTTTCCGGGGACCACGCGGCCGCGCAGAAACCATTCGGCGCGCTGCTCCTCGTGATCGGAGTCTGCATCGGCGATGGGAGCCTCGGGCGCAGTTTTCTTGGCGCCCTGAGCTTGCGCGATCAGGGGCAAGGAAAGTGGCAAGAGTGCAAGGATCAAAACGCGAACTGCGCGGGACAACTCAAAGGCCATAGACAATTCAACTAACAACCTAGTATCGAAGGGCCGGCACGGTCAACCAAAAAGCGCCCAAAATGCGGCTGGGGACCATTCCGGGAAACAAATGGCCGCCGCAGTGGCCTTGTCCGGCAGCCCAGGATTAGGGCAGTGCCTGTACAATTTCCAACGGAATCCTAATGCCCCGTATAAACGCATCGAGATACCCCACTGAGGTATGTCCAATGTTGATGCGGCGTTTTGTATCGCTTAGTCTCATAGCTTTTCTGGCGCTGTCGGGGACTTCGATCCCCCATGCAGGCGCAGCCGGCCACGAGATCAACGTGGCAGCGGCGGCGGACCTGAGCAACGCACTGCAGGAAGTTGCCGCCAACTACGAAAAGAAAACTGGAGTCGCAGTGAAGCTTTCTTTCGGAGCGTCGGGCGCCTTGACCCAGCAGATTCAGAATGGCGCACCGTTTGACGTTTTCTTCTCAGCCGACATGGGCTATCCGCAGCAGTTGATCGCCGGCGGCCAGGCCGACGGCAGCACTTTGTATCGTTATGCGGTGGGGAAGTTGGTGCTGTGGGTTCCAAAGGATTCGCCGCTCGATGTCGAGCACAAGGGCATGGATGTGCTGCTCGATCCGTCGGTGAAGAAGATTTCCATCGCAAATCCGCAGCATGCGCCGTACGGACGCGCCGCCGCCGCCGCGCTAAAGCACTACGGCCTGGATGACAAGGTCGCCGATCGGTTGGTGCTGGGAGAAAATATTTCACAGGCGGCGCAGTTTGTGGAGTCGGGCAATGCGCAAGCCGGCTTCGTAGCGTTGGCGCATGCGATAGCGCCAGCGATGCAAGGCAAGGGTAAGTACTGGCTCGTGCCGGCCGAGGCATATCCACCGCTGGACCAGGGAGCGGTGCTGATTCCGCACTCACCGCACGCGCAGCAAGCGGCGGCCTTCCTGGAATATGTGAAGACCGCGGAGGTTGCAGCCGTGCTGCGGCGCTACGGCTTCAGCTTGCCTGCGCACAAGTAGCGAACTGGACTGGAAGAATGTTGATCGATTGGCAGGCATTCCGGCTCACGATAGAACTGGCCGTGGTAGTGTCTGCAATTCTTTTTGTGGTTGGCTTGCCTCTGGCTTACTGGATCGCCTTCTCGCATTGGCGCTGGAAATTCTTCGTGGAAGCGATGATCGCCCTGCCGATCGTCTTGCCTCCGACGGTGCTCGGATTCTACGTCCTCGTCGCGCTCGGCTCCCGGAGCCCGCTAGGCCGCGGATGGCAGTCCCTGACCGGACATACCCTGGCGTTCACCTTCACCGGACTCGTGATCGGCTCCATCCTCTATAGCCTGCCGTTCGCAGTGCAGCCCTTCGCGGCTTCGTTCTCATCGGTCGATCGCAAGTTGCTGGCGGCGTCCGCCACGCTGGGTGCCTCGCCGCTTCGCACCTTCTTTCGCGTGGTGGTTCCGCTTTCCGTGCCGGGACTGGTCACGGGCGTGGTCCTGGCGTTTGCTCACACCATGGGCGAGTTTGGGGTTGTGCTGATGATTGGAGGCAATATCCCCGGCGTAACGCGCACGGTTTCGATTGGCATTTACGATCAGGTGCAGGCCTCGAACTACGCCGCAGCCAATGCCATGGCGCTGCTGCTGCTGGTCTTCTGCTTCGCCGTGCTGACGGTGGTCTACGCGCGCAACCGCAGAACGCCAAACCAAAAGTTGTGGACGATGGGCCCGGTCAAATAAGCGAGACTCGATGCCCACGCCCGCGGAAACAAAACCGGCAAACCCGAATCTAAGCGCAGTTATTCGCAAGATCTTTCCTTCGGCAGAGCGCGAGTTCTCGCTCGATGTGGAATTTAGTGCCGCGCCGGGATTTACCATCCTGTTTGGCGCGTCGGGATCGGGAAAAACCACGCTGCTCGACTGCGTGGCCGGGCTGACTACCCCTGATGCGGGGCGAATTGCGGTGGGTGAGGGGGTCTTGTTTGATGCGAGCACTCGCGTGGACGTTCCGGTGGCGAAGCGCGGCGTGGGATATGTCTTGCAGGATCTCGCATTGTTCCCGCATCTCACGATCGAGCAGAACGCCGAATATGGACTCGCACATCTGCCCCGCCCGGCCCGCAAGCAAAGAGCTGCCACGATGCTGCAAGAGTTCCGCATCGACCACCTGCGCCAGCAGCGCCCAGGGGAAATCTCCGGCGGAGAACGCCAGCGCGTGGCGCTGGCGCGGGCTTTGGTGACCGACCCCTGCGTGCTCTTGCTCGACGAACCGCTTGCCGCTCTCGATGCCGCGACCAAGGCGAAGATCCTCGATGATCTGCGGCGCTGGAATCAGGCGCACCGCATTCCAATTCTCTATGTCACGCACAGCCGTGAAGAAGTAATTGCGCTGGGCGAACGCGTGCTGGTGATGGACCAAGGCCGCATTATCGCGCAAGGCACGCCGCATGAAGTGTTGAGCGCTCCGCTCCAGGAAACCGTGGCGCAATTAGCTGGATTTGAAAACATTTTCGATGCCACGGTCTGGTTGGTGCATGAAGATCGCGGCACAATGACGTGCCGCTTGCCAGGCGATAAGCCGGGAATCTTTGTCCTGCTTGAGACGCCGTTGATCCGCGCCGAGCAGGGTTCCCGCGTGCGCGTGGGAATCCGGGCGGGCGACATTCTGTTGGCCATCTCCAAGCCCGAGGGACTGAGCGCCCGCAACGTAATCGCAGGCCGGATCGTTTCCGTGGAAAGGCGCGACATGATTATTTCCGCGCGCGTGGATTGCGGCGTGGAGATGGAGGTCTACCTGACCCTGGCGGCGCGCGACGCATTGCAACTCGCAGCGGGCCGCGACGTGTGGCTGGTGATCAAGACCCACTCGTGTCATTTGATGCGGGAAAACAGTTCTCAGTTCCCAGTTCTCGGTTCTCAGTAAGAACAACCCCCAAGCTACCGTGGAAAGTTTATCTTGCTGGGAAATGTTGACACCTCCGCCCCTATGGAGTTCGCTTTTCTGAGAACTGAGAACTGAGAACTGAGAACTGAGAACTGCATTCTGCATTTCGCTCTTCTCCATCTCAATCACCGCAACCCACTGTCCTTGCCGCTGTTCTGAAAATACGATGTGGCCGGCGAGAATCTTTGCCGCGGCCGGAGGCGGCAGATCGCGGTGGAAGCCGAAATACCGCGACTTCAGTTCAGTCCACGCCTGCCAGTGATCCCACGGTGCGGGGCCGGGTTCGTATTTCGTCGAGAAGATCAGAGCGACTTCATACTCAGCGCGAAAGTCGGCCGCCGAAAGCATTTCTTCCAGAGAAAAGTTCTCGATGCGAACCACGCGCATCGGCCGCGTAATGTAGCCGAGCCAGGGGCGGGTGATTTCGTCAGACGCCGGCCAGGCCGTGAGCACGCGCGCCATGGGGTAACGAGCTTCCAGAAAGCGCTCGCCATCCTGATGCAGCACGATGTAGTCGCGGTAGGCGAGATTATCCTCAGGCGAGAATCCATAGTGGGGATTGCAGTACCAGCCGGCAACAAAGGCCAGTGCGACCAACGCCACTGCCGCGCGCCAGAAATTCAGCCTGCGCCACAAAGTCGAGACCGAGAGAATGATGACGAGCGGCACGGCCGTGAGCATGTAGCGAGCCAGCACAGCGCCGCCGATCAATGCCATCGCCACCACGTACGTAAGCACAATGACGTAGAAAACCATTTGCACTGGAAAGCTGATCCGCGGACGCTCGGAAGCCGAGTCTAGCTGGGGCGGCAGAAGACACATCGCCAGCAGCGTCGGCAGCGTCAACACCCACAGATGAAGATAGCCGACGACTTGCCAGAGCCGCATGATCAGCGCCAGAAGAAAGCGTGTTGCACTCAGAGCCGCTGCCACGTTGTACCGAAAGAACTCGGAATTGCCGAACACGTATCCAGTGTGCGCGTAATGATAGGCATACCAAAGACCGAGCGGCAGCGCCGGAATCAGCAGCGAGGCGATGCGCCGCGCGTGGCTGGGGTTTACTTGCGAGTCATCGCCTTCCAGCCACAGCATTCGCAGAGAGCTTTTTCGCGTAAGCAATCCAATCATCTCCCATCCGGCAAGCGCCAAAGGAGCGAGAATCGCGGTTTCCTTCGCCAAGGCGGCGAGCCCGAACCAGATCACGATGGCGACAGCTTGACCTTCAACGTAGGCCGAAAGGGCCCAGAAAGTAAGCCCCGCGGCGGCTAGGTCCACGTGCGCAAGGGAACTTTGCGCGAAGAAGACCGGATACAGCGCCGCGCAAAGAGTGGACGCGATCGCAACGTTTGTGTTGGCAACGCGTTCCGCCAGACGAAATACACCTAGAAGCGAAAAGGCGGTGAGAACCAGCATGGCGGTCCGGGTCACCAGCGGAGCGTAGCCCACCACCTTCCACCACAGAGCGAGCCATGCCATCACCAGCGGCGGGTGCGCATTCGAAACGGTGGAATGGGGAATCAGACTTCCCGTGAGCAGCAGATCGCGAGCGGCTGGAACGTAGTAGCCGCCTTCGTCCCAGAAGTAAGGCAACTGCAACAGAGGCAGGTGCAGCAGAAAGATGAATACAAGGATGACCGCGAACACCAGGGCCGGATAAGCGGCTGACCATTGAGCCGGGCGAGTGCGGTCAGACGCGAAAGCTCTCGGCATTTCTCTCCTGGACGTGAAGCCGCTTAATGCACCGGCCCGGTAGCAGTCATGCGGGGATCCAGCTTGATCTCGCCGAAAGCGCTCTCATAGCCGGCGATGTTTTGCTGCAGCAGTCCGAGCAACGCCTTGGCCTGTTGCGGGCTGAGGTAGATGCCCTGAAAGTTGCGAATCTCTACTTGAGTTTCGGTCTGCTGTTGCAGAGTGCCGAAAACCATGAAGAAATCCCAGACATTCACTCGCATCTGCACGCTGTTGGCATAGGCTTCGCGGTAATCGGGAGCGTTCGTCAACTTGACGTTTGGTTGTGCAGGAACGGTCATAGAAAAGCAGTGTAATTACTTAGAGGAGCGAAGGGAAGGCATGCCTGAGAAATCCGCTGTCTTGGACTGAGATCACCGCCCCGCCGGGGAAAGGCTGGTGTCGCCGACAAAAAATGTCAATCGGCTTGCGGATTTCTGGCTGGTGGGCCCGGCTGGGGCTGCCGCGAAAGGTCATGGTCGTAAGCTACTTTGCTGAAACCAAAGGGGTTGTAGGATGTCACTATACGTGCCAATAGGCATTCGAAGTGCCGTACTTAAAGCAGTCCTAAATTGAATTCGCGAGTTACCCTATGACCCATAAGCCTGAAGACGCGGCTATTGATGAAATCATTCTCCCCGAGAATCTGGTCTCGTTGGGGTCTGTGCTGGACGAAGGCGTAACGCCACTGGACGTCAGCATGGCGCTGGCGAAAGTGTTTCACGTGCAGCACGCCGAAGTCGCGCTGCTGCGGCTGGAAGGCGGGCTGCTCAGGTTCATTTTACCCGAGCACCTGCAGACCACCGGAGCCATTCCGATTTCCAGCAAGGCTGTGGCTGCCCACACCGCGTTGAGCAAGAAACCCGAGATCTTCAACAATTTTGCCCGGGTAAAGCACGCCAGCATCTTCGAAACCATCAAGCCAGTTGGAGCTGAAGCTGAGGATCCGGCGCCACCCGCGCCCATCCAGAAGCTGATGTCGGTGCCGATTCTGGATCGGCATTTGACCGTGCTGGGGGTTATTCAAATCTCACGCAAGGGATTGGACCCGCGCTTCACCCAGGATTTCAGCCGCGAAGACCTGCACGACCTGGAACTCGCAGCCGGAGTGCTGGCAGCTTCGCCCGTGATGCAGACGAACTGAATTCGTCTGCGGATGTTCGGGCTGCCCCGATGCTCCGAACCCAGTTCTAAGAGTTGTCCATTTCATCCTCTTGGATGTATACATGTGCGCGGACTCTTGCGTGGTTTGTGATGGCGCGTAAGAGCGGAGTTCTTACACCCATGGGGGACGGAAAATGAAAATTGTAATGCAGACGAGAATTGTTCGCGTGTTCCTATGTGCTTTCGCGATTGCGTTGATTGTCAGTCTCGCAGGGCAGCGGGGCTATGGCCAGGAACGGAAGGTGGTGAATCTATCTCCCGCCAGAGGTCTTCCTTTCAGCGACGGCATCGTGGCGGGCAACACTCTCTACATCGCAGGACAGGAAGGTACGGATGATTCCGGGAAACTGGCCGACGGCGGCATTGCTCCCGAAACCACGGCGGCGCTCGGGAATATCGAGAAGATCCTCAAGGCTGCGGGCTTCGAACTGAAGGACGTGGTCAGCGTAACCATCTATCTCGCCGACATTCATGAGTTCGGCGATATGAACAAGGTGTACAAGAGCGTTATTCCCGACCCCAAGCCAGTGCGCGCGACCATTCAGGCAGCGGCTCTTGTTAACAACGCACGAATCGAAGTCGCGGCAATCGCGGTGAAACAGAAGTAGGACACGCCGTAAGGGCTTTGGTGCGAAAGGAGGGACTCGAACCCTCACGGGTTTCCCCGCCAGATCCTAAGTCTGGTGCGTCTGCCAATTCCGCCACTTTCGCAATAACATTTATCGTAAATATAACAAATTACTTACATCATTTTCCCAGGCTTGCGAACGTTGGCTTCAGCGGAAAGAGCTAGCACTGTTATCAACAGTTGTTTCCGGTTTGCCCGCGACCCGCTCCGGATTGCGCACCCTCCTTTGAACCCGTTCAGACGGCCCTCCAAACCAAGTAAAATCTCCCAAATGGAACTCACGGTGGTGTTCAGTGACGATCCTGTGTTCGTTTTGAGCAGGGCTGGAGTTTTCCTTTCCTCGCAACCGGTTCTTCACAATCTGGTTCTCTCCATCCTGCACGCGCGCGTTGCGCAAGGCGATCCGGGCCGCTATTGGATGGCAATTCAACGGGAACAGGTTGTTGGCGTTGTACTGCAGTCGCCGCTGACATTCCCAGCAACGCTGACACCGATGAAACCGCCGGTAGCGACGGCAATGGCCGACGCGATTGCGGATGCGGGCATGCCTCTGCCGGGAGTCAACGGCGAGGCGGCGACAGCAGCGATTTTCTCGGGCCAATGGAGCGAGCGCTCCAAATCGGCAGCCACGCCTTTCCAGGGGAACCGCCTTTATGAACTTCTGGAGGTCAGAGAAGTTCCCAATATCGAAGGCAAGCTACGGCAGGCAGGTCCGAAGGATCGCAGCTTGATGATTCTCTGGAACCGTGCTTTCCAGCACGAAATTGGTGAGTCTGTTGACGATACCGAACTGCGTGTGGATCGAGGGTTGGCGGCCGGACAACTGTGGTTGTGGGAAAGAAACGGAGAAACGGTCTCTATGGCGGTTGCCCGCGAGCCGATAGATGGAGTAGTCCGCCTGTCAGGCGTCTATTCGCCCCCTGAAAAACGGAAACATGGTTTCGCGGCGGCGTGCGTTCACGCTCTTTCGAGTCGGCTGCGTGACGCTGGATATCGCTGCATCCTCTACACGGACTTGGCGAATCCCACATCGAATTCCATCTACCGGCGAATCGGATATCGAGCTGTCGCAGAAGCTCTCCGCTATCGCTTTGAGTGATGTGCAGGCGGAACGCGTCGCAGCTAGGCCGAAGTATTGCATCGTCGGCAAACCTTGCTCAACGCTCTTCAAACACGTATTCGTGCTGCGCGTCTCTGATGGTCAACGTTCGCCTGCCTCCCGAGCCGACCACGAACTCAAAACCCAACTCACCCGGCACAGTGGTGATGAAGGAAATTGTGCCATCGGGATTCTTGCGGCTGGCGACCTCGCTTTTCCACTCGCCGAAATCAAAGATTGTAGAAGGTCCGGACGTGCTGACGGTGATTCCTCCGAGCGATGCATTCGCATAGTGTTTGGCGAGCTTGGCGCTCTCATTCGCATCGGCCGGGATCGTCATCAATTTGCGCTCGGCAGCCAGATCGGCATAGAAACTCTTCGCGTCGGCGTTGAGCAGCGCCTCGGCCTCAGGATGTCCGTCGAAGAGAAGCTCAAGCAACTTGCGCCGGACACGATCGCGAAGCAGCCATCCGGGGTCGGCATTTGTAAGGATGACCAGGCCCACGTTTTGTTCCGGCAGCCACATCATGTCGCTGTGATATCCGACCAGGTCGCCGCCGTGATGAACGACCGGTACTCCGTATGTGGTGTCAACCATCAAGCCCATGCCGTAGGTGACGTCTTTTCCGATGCTGACCTGCGGAGCGCGGCGCTCGAGCAATGGTTCTTTCGAAATGTAGGTCGTTCCATCGGAAAGCTTGCCCTCCGCAAGTTCCATCGAGACATATTTCAGCATGTCGTTTACGCTGCTCCACGCTCCTCCGGCAGGGCGCGCCGGAATGACGGCGTCATTAATGGCCGTCATCGCCCTGACAGTTTTTCCATCAGCGTCGGGCGCGTGCGAGCCCGCGTGGTTGCTGGAGAGAGCGCGCTTCATGTTGAAGGTCGTCTCCTTCATCCCCAACTGATCGAAAACATACGATTGCATGGCGCTGTCGTAGGCTGCTCCTAATTCCATGCCGGGATGGATCACGTGTGCCCCGGTAAACCCCGCAGCCGCGGCCATCAGATTGGAATACTGGAAGAGTTCACCGAATTTGGATGTCGGCTGCATGGTGCCGAGCAAGGCGATCGTGCTCTCGGGCGTCATCTTTCCGTAATCGAAGATCCATTCCAGATCCTGACGTGGCATTCCGGTGCAGGCGCAGATCAGGTGCTTGACGAGGACGCTGTGCGTGGTTGCGGCGTCGCCGAGCTTGAAATCCGGAAGCAGTTTGGTGACGGGTGTGTCCCAGGTGATGCGATGTTCATCAACGAGTTTGGCGAGCAGCAGCGTGGTCATCGCCTTCGTATTGGAGGCGATCATGAAAAGCGTGTCGCCGTCCGGCTTCTCCGTACCGCCCAGTTCTTTCACTCCAAACCCGCTAGCGAAAACAACCTTGCCATCCTGAACCACGCCAAGACCGACTCCGGGTACGCCCAAAACTTTCTGTCCCTGCTCGACGAAGCGGCCCAACTCGGCAATACGCGCTTCATCGAGGGTGTTCGCTTTCTTTCCTGCAAACGACTCACGGCTGTAGCCCTTGGGCAGCAAGCGGCCAAAAATCAGGGAAAGCTGAGCTCCGCGCTTCCCGGCGACAGCATCAGCCACATCTTCGATGACGACGGTCCAACTTGATCCGGAGTAATAGACGACGGCATTCACTCTCCGCTTCTCGTTGGGCGAAGTCTGATAGTCGTAAGCGCGGCGCCGGCTCCAGCCATCGTGGTCGGGCAGATCGTTGCTGACTTTGAGCGGCCACTTTGCATCGGGCTTGTAAGCCTGCCAGGCCGCTGCTAATGCCTCATCCTGCGCTTTAGCTTCCACATCGACGAGTGCAACCCAAGAGTCTCCCTCGGGTGCTTCGAGGATGGTCGCCGGTCCCTTGACGCGAATGGACCAATCTTTCGGTGCAATGAAAGCATTGCCGACTACGGTGGTCGTCGCGGTATCGGCGGAGAGCTTTTCAGGCACTTGCGCGCTGGCTGCGTTGATGGCCGGCTGGGCTGATGCGTTTAGAGCTTGTTCGAGAAGCAGGGCGGAGGCGAAAACCAGCAGAGAGCAGACAAGGAGTTTTTTCATGACGCGGAAATTCTAAACCTGCGGTTAGGCGCCAAGGCAAGTTTTATTCGAGGAGGATCGGCGCCGACTCCGACGCAAAACGTGCCCGGAAGCCTGACGGGGAATTTTGACTGTACTTGATTCCATGACAAGGTTACGAGCTTTACTCCGAATTGCCTCGCGGTTGAAGCTTAAGAGCAAGAAGACAAAGCCCATATCGTAGACTTGGGTACATGCTTCGCCCGCAGTTTTGAGAACCCCGGAGTGACTCTCTTGATCGCTATCAAGCCAATCACCCCGCAAGACGCTTTTGTCTTTAAAGCTGTTCGCCTTCGTGCGTTGCAAGATGCCCCGCATGCATTCGGCTCCACCTACGCCACGGAGTCGCAGTTTACCGACTCTGAGTGGCTCGCAAGGATAGAACGAATGAATGGTAAGACAGGTGTCGGATTCTTGGCGATGGACGGCGAAACTGCGTGCGGCATTGCTGGCTCATTTCTTTACGAGAACGATTCAACGCGAGCACAGCTTGTCTCCATGTGGACGGCCCCAACACACCGTCACCAAGGCATAGGCCGGCAGCTGATAAACGAAATTCTCAACTGGGCTCATCTGCGCAACGCGCGTACCCTGCTGTTGATGGTCGCGAGCAATAACGAACCCGCTATCCGCTTCTACGAGCGATTGGGATTCACTAGAACCGGAAGAACCGAACCATATCCAAATGACCCTGCCGTCATCGAGTATGAAATGTCGAAGCCCATCTCTTGAATGATGGAACTCTGCGAACGGTGATTTGGAACTTGCGGGGAACGAAAGGCAGACACGGCTACACCAGACACGGATTCCCAATGACCTGCGAATTGGCGGCCTAGGGCCCAGCGGTGAGGACGCGCCGCGATCCCGCTACGGGCTACTGTACGGCGTTCAATCCCTGATAGATGAACATGCCGGCGAGCACCAGCAGCAGCACTCCGGAGCCGGCGCCGAAAACCCAAACCGGGACCGTGAGCCGGTTGACCTTCGTGATCAGTTCCGTCTGCTCCTTTTGCATGTGCGCGCTCGCGTCGTCAAGATACAACGCCTCATCCTCGTGCATGGTGAGCGTGCTGCGGTAAATGAGAAGGATGATCAGACCGACGGTGAAAACACCCCACACGATCGCAAGCCCAAGCATTAAAGGAGTCCATGTCCACGTCATAGGCCACCTCGACAGTTTCGAAGCCTGTTGGCGACTCCTCCAAAGTCCCAGGATGCAGGCAGAGCCTAAGACCTCAACATGGAGGAGGGCCTAACGCGATCATTATAGACCAATTGGCAAGTCTTGCCGCGAGAATCGTTGACCGGCCGGCGGGCATCGAAACTATTGAGGAAACTGGTAGTTGGGGCCAGTGCTGATTACCCCTGCCAGCAGTTTGCTGCCTCTGCTATAATTTAGATACAATTTTTAGGAGCCAAGGAGATACGGAATGGCCACAACTTCTGTCCCAGATGTGAAGACTAACGTCCCGCAGGCGAACCCGGAAGTCAAGAAGACTCCCCCGGTTTCGCTGACCGCCAGCGCGGTTTCCAAAGTGAAAGAGATCATGGGACAGCAGACGCCCGTGCCCGCCGGGCTGCGCATTGGCGTAGTCGGTGGCGGCTGCTCCGGATTCTCGTATTCCATGCAGTTTGAAAATGCCGCAGGCATGATGGATAAGACCTTCGATATGGACGGGCTGAAGGTGTTCGTCGATGCGACCTCCGTGATGTATCTGAATGGCTGCATTGTGGATTACGTGGAGACGCTGGAAGGCGCCGGCTTCAAGTTTGAGAATCCGAACGTGAAGAGCACCTGCGGTTGCGGATCGTCATTCAGCGTATAGAGTTCAGCGTGCAAGCTCTCCGTCGCTGAACGGTGAGACTTCTTACGCGGGTATTTTAAGGGAAGGAAACGGCCTCATCTTCGGATGAGGCCGTTTTGTTTTTGCCGAAAACAAGCGGTTAACTTGCGCTATTGTTGTTGCGGCGAAGCGGTGGCGGGCGGCGTCGGCTGTGCCGGACTCGAATTATTACCGAAGCCCGATTGCCCGGACGGCGATTGCCCAAAAGACGATTGCCCAAACCCAGACTGTCCGAACCCAGACTGTCCAAACCCGGACTGACTGGATGAACTGCCGGTGGTGCCCCCCGGCTGCAGATTATTCTGGCCCGTTCCGAAATTCGCCAGCGAGGGTTGATAGGGCGTGGTGATCAAGCCGCCTCGATCGAAAGCGGGATCGTACACAAACTGCCATTCGTTGTATTTTTTCTTCTTGTTGAATTCGCGAATCGTGGACTTCTTGCTGAGGCTGGCGACCCCCACGATGGGTCCGCTGGCGATGAGCGGTTGGCTGCTGGAACTCGTAGCTTCCTGTGCTGTGCCTCCGGCAAGCTGGGCAGCGGTCTGAGTGGGATCCGATCCTGAGGCAGGAGTCGTTCCCTGCTGGCCCGTGGCGGTTTGAGAGTTGGAGTTTGCCCCGAGCCCGCCGGACGACTGCGCGAACACGCCCGAGCTGTTCACTCCCGAATTGCCAAATGTAGACCCCCCTACTCCTGTGCCGCCGAACGCCGAACCGCTCTGCCCGGAGCTGTTCAGGCCAGCGGGAGAACCGATCGCGCTTGCGCCGGGAATACTGCCGCCTGCCAGGCCTCCGGCCAGCGTTACTCCCGGTTCACCGAAGTGGAGCAGCCTGAAGTCCTGGTTCTTGTTGAGGGGGTCTTTGTAGTGCTTGCGCAGGTAGCGCAGATTATTGGTGTTGTCGAGATCCTCCAGCCTCGTGGGGTAGCGCTGGAATTTCTTAAAATAGGCGCGGATGGCGCGCGAGTATTGCACTCCGCGGTGGATCATTTCCAGTTCCTGGTCGCGCCGGATCTCAAACTCGATTGTGGTATAAGCCGCGAGGGCGAATATGCCCATCATCGCGACCACCAGAAGCAGCGTAAGCAGGATGTATCCCTTTTCCCGGGGACGAGCGCTGAGTGCGGTCCGTCGGCGGCGCTTCGATTCTTTCCTTCTTGCCGCCAACGGTTTCACGACGGGTTCCCCTGCGTAAGCGGAATGTTTT
The DNA here is from genome assembly GCA_963850805.1 of uncultured Acidobacteriaceae bacterium. GTDB lineage: Bacteria > Acidobacteriota > Terriglobia > Terriglobales > Acidobacteriaceae > Sulfotelmatobacter. The sequence continues at coordinate 24,795 of CAWKNF010000020.1, forward strand.
GCGGCGGGCCGCTGCCTACTACATCCTGGATATCGACCGAGGTGGGAGTAATGCGTATGACTTTATAGCGGCGGTCGACAATGTCGCCTTCGCCCGCAATGAAAGTATCGTCACCTTTGATGAGGAAAACCTTTCTGGGTTCTCCGGGCCGGTTGGCGAACCCGAAAAATTTCAGCGGAATTGGCGCCGCCGGCGCCGGAGCAGGTGGAGTGTATGTCTTATCCGCCGGTTTCTGGTCAGTTGCTGCCTGACCCAGCACTGTCGGAATCACCACTGCCTCCGCCTGCGATATGAAAATGTTTCTTCCCGAGCCTTCGTACTTAATCGCTTCGGTGGCGGCCAGCAGCTTCAGTTGAAGTGTAGGATCGAGGTTCTGCCCAGGACGTTCCTTCTTTACCGGCGCGGAACCGTGGTGCGCCGCCGGACGCGCCGCTGGCAACGTCAGCGGCTCTGTCGCGCTAGTTGCCGGCGCGGTCGAAGCAATGGTCGAGGCAGACGGCATGAACTGGTAGACGACGATGAGCAGCAGCACCCCTCCCAGAACGCCCGCTGCGATTAGCTCTTTCCGGTTTTCCGTTCCCAGTTTCACTGCCCGCCCGCCTTCAAATACGTTTCAAGTTTCATTTGCAGCTTGATGGGACCCTTCTGCTCGCCAGCCAGCGTGATGCTGCTGATGAGGAAAAACATGTCGTCGCGTTCCAGCGCATTGATAAACTTCGCCAGCGAAACGTAATTGCCGGAAAGCTCCGCTTCTATATCGACCGCATGAAGTTGGCCGGCTTCCTCATCCTTCATATTAACCGGGTACCTTACCTGCTCGATCGTGACGCCATTGGCCGCCGTCAGCTTGCCGAATTCGGTGGCGATCTGCGAATCCTGGGCAGGGAAGCGCTTCTTGTAGAAATCCGCGATCTGCCGGTTTGCCGAGCGCACCTTGTCGGGCAGATTGGTCAGCGGCTCAACCTGGCGGGTCTTGATCTGCAGTTCACTCCACAACTGGTTGAGTTCCTGGCGCCGCGAGTCGATCGAGCCCACCAGCGGCGAAAATAACACCACGAGCGCCACGACATCCACGCCCAACAGGATGGCCAGCGAGGTCTTGATGTTTTTCCGGTTTTGCCGCAGGTCTGGCATCAGGGCTTGCTCCGGCTGGAAGTCTTAGTCTTTGGCTTCGTCTGTATCTGCGTCTGTGCTACCGGCGTCAGCGTCGGCGCCGGCAACGTTCCGGGAACGTAAACCCCGTTTAAGTTGAACTGAACCGTATCTCCAGTACCCGCCGCCGCGGAAGTTTCAGTCTCGATGTAGGTCTGCGTGAAGCGTCCCGAATCCTCCATGCGCCGCACTAATTCAAGAGCCTTGTCGCGGGAGTCGCCCGCCACCACCAGCCTCAGCGTGAGTTGGTTGCCTTCATCCAGCGCGGGATGGATCGAAACCAGATGGACTCGCGCGGGCATCACTTTTTCCAGATCTTCCAGCACATGCGTCCAGGAAAGCGTCTTGCGCTCGATCAATTGGTTGAGGAACTGGGACTGGTCGCGGGTGGCGCGATTCTCCGGCCGATTGAGGAATTCCTCGGCTTGCTGGCGCTTGCGGTCGCGCTGCGCGATCTCGGCGCGGTAATTGGCGATGGTGGCGTGGTCACGCCGGGCCGCGAGCCAGTTCGAAATGGTGAAGGTGACCAATGCCAGCGTCAGGATGACCGCCACCGCCAGGGCCGTCCCCCAACGCATCCAGAACTGCCGCGCGTCTTCATAGGGCTGGCTGGCGAGATTGATGTCGAGCCGCATATTTTAGTTCAGTGGCCAGGGATCAGGGATCAGTGTTCGGTAGATTTTCTGACCCCTGACCCCTGACCCCTGACCCCTAATCCCTGCCCTTACGAAATTAGTGCTCCCACCACGCCGGCCATTCTCCAGCGCGGCACCGAACCTCCCGTGCTCATTCCCAACTGCGAAGCGCTTACCAGTTCCTGAACTTCCGCTCCGGTTTGCGCGCGCAGCGCGGGCGCCGCACCACCCGTGTCCGATATTCCTGCGACGAATATTTTCTCGATGTTTAGATGATACGTGTCCTGGAAAAAGACTACCGAAGGGTAGACGTCTTCGGCCAGCTGATCTCCCGTGATCGTAACCCCACGCATGTTTTCGAGGGTGCGGAAAAGCTGAAGCTGATAGCCATTGAGGATTGCGATGCTCGTTGTGCGCGCATCCACCTTCACAACCAGAGTGGGACGCTCTCCCTCCGCCGCGCCCAACGCCGCCAGCATGGAAGGCAAGATTACTCCCGGGCTGAATCCGGCATCGCGGAAGGCAGCTTCGTAATCCTCCACCACGCTGGCCACGGCGACCGCGGCTACCACTCGAACGCCGTCCTTCGATTTCTGCGCATGGTAGGAAACCCGGGCCTTGTCGACGTCAAAGGGCAGAGATTTCTTCAGCCGAAACCGGACCACGCTGGCAGCTTCTTCGGAATCCGTGGGCAGGGTATCGAATTCCAGCAACACCACGCGCACGGCGGCGTCAGGGACCACCGCGATCACATCGTGGGTGCGCCCGGCGACGCTATTCAGAGTCTCTTCCACCGCAGCCCTTACGGCATCGCGCTGGCGCAGGTTGCCCTCGACCAGGTCTGGAACCACGCTGCCCGGCGCTAGTTCGCGGGCGGCGCAGGCCGCGAGGCTGCGACCATCTTCAGCCAGTCGCCCCACCAGCACGCGGTCGGCGGCGATTTCACACGCCAGCCTGGGTTTTGCCGTATTGGAACCAGATCTCATAATCAGTGGCTCGTGGTCAGTGACCAGTAAATTTGGTGCAGACTGGACACTGATCGCTTCGATCCTTTTACAATTCAAACGCCATACCGCGCGAAATGCAATAGCTGAAGGGGCACTTCAGGTAGTGGCCAGTGGTCAGTGACCAGTAGATTCGGAGTCAGGAAACCAGCCACTGATCACTAACCACTGATCACTGACCACTGCTCTTAACGCATGGCCTCGATGAAGGTGACCTTGTTGATCTCTTTCAGCGTGGTCAGGCCGAGCCGCACCTTGTCCAAGGCCGATTCGCGCAGGAAGCGCATGCCTTCATCCCGCGCGGCGCGGCGGATTTCCGACGTCGGCTTCTTGGCCAGAATCATCTCGCGAATGCGGTCGCTCAGATCCAGCAATTCGTGAATCGCGGTCCGGCCGCGGAAGCCGGTACCCGCGCACTCGATGCATCCCGGGCCTTCATACAGCGCCACCTTCGACCATTGCTCGGGATCCAGTCCGCTGGCTTCCAGCACGTCCGTCGGATAATTCACCTGGGTGCGGCAGGATTCACAGATCAGGCGCACCAGTCGCTGCGCCAGAATGCAGTTCAACGCCGAAACGAAGTTGTAAGGTTCGACGCCCATGTTCAGGAAGCGCCCGATCACGTCAACCACGTTGTTGGCGTGGACAGTGGTGAAAACCAGGTGGCCCGTAAGCGCGGACTGAATGGCGATCTGGGCTGTTTCAGTGTCACGAATTTCTCCGACCATGATTTTGTCGGGGTCGTGGCGCAAGATTGAACGCAGGCCGCGCGCAAAGGTCAGTCCTTTTTTCTCGTTGACCGGAATCTGCGTAATGCCGCGAAGCTGGTATTCGACCGGGTCTTCAATCGTAATGATCTTGTCTTCGTCGGTCTTGATCTCGTTCACCGCGGCGTAGAGCGTTGTGGTCTTGCCGCTGCCCGTCGGCCCTGTAACCAGCACCATGCCATATGGTTCTTTGATGTAGCGCCGGAACTTGCGCAAGTCGTCGTCGTCGAAGCCCACCACGTCAAGCGTGAGGGTGCGGAACTTTTCGCTCATCGACTCTTTATCGAGCACGCGCAGCACGGCGTCTTCGCCGTGTATGGAGGGCATGATGGAGACGCGGAAGTCGATGGCGCGCCCGTTGTACTTCACCCGGAAGCGACCGTCCTGGGGTACGCGGCGCTCGGAAATATCCAGCTCGCTCATCACCTTGATACGGGAGATCACGGTGGAGTGATGCTCTTTGCCGATGGGCGGCATGGCTTGCGTCAGCACGCCGTCGATACGGAACTTGATCACCACGGAATCGTCGCGCGTTTCAATATGAATGTCGGAAGCGCGGCGCTGCAATGCGGTAAAGATCGTGGTATCGACTAAACGAATGATCGGGCTGGTGTCGCCGGTCGCGGTCAGCTTGTCGATGGTGAGCGTTTCTTCGGCGCCGGTGGCCTCGTCTTCCCGAATGATCTGGAAGCCTTCGCTGGCTTCTTCGAGAACCCGTTGCGACTGCTCGGTCTTCTTGAGAATGTCCGAGATCTGCTTCAGCGTCGCCACCTTGGTGACGATGCGCTTCTGCAGCAGCAAACTGATCTCGTCGATCATCATCAACTGGCTGGGATCGGCGATGGCGATGGCCAGCTTGCCATCGGTCGTCTCTTCCAGCGGCACGAAGTTGTAGCGGAACATCAGCTCGGGGGAGAACTTCTTGAACAGCTCATGGTGAAGCTGGAAGTCGGTGAGATCCACAAACTCGCAGCGATAGCGCCGCGCCACGTCCTGGGCGCGTTCCAGGTCGGTGATGGGATTCCCCGTGGTCACCACCTGCCCCCCGTTTTCGCCGTTCACGAAAAGTGATTTCTTGTCCGCTGTGGCCATACTTCAAATCCCTGAAACCGCACTCAAATTACCCAATTACAAAACTCCCAAAGTACAAATGTTTCTTAGTGGACCCCCAGAGTGAAGATCGGCAAATACAGCGAGATCAACACTCCGCCCACGAAAATCGCCATAATCACCAGAATCAGCGGTTCGATCAAAGCCATGGACGCGCCCAACGCCGTCTGCACGTCTTCTTCATAGAACTCGGCTACGGAGTTCAGCATCGCCGGCAAAGCCCCCGTCGATTCACCCACCTCCAGCATTTCCACCGCCAGGTCCGGAAAGATTCTCTGTTCCTCCAGACTGCCAGCCAGCCCCTGCCCTTCACGAACCCGCACGCTGGCCCGCATCACGCCTTTCAGAATGCGGCGGCTGCTCATCGAACTGCCCGCCGTTTCCATCGAAGGCACTAGTGGCAGGCCGCCTTGCAGCAGCGTAGCCAGCATTCGCGAAAAAGTCGCGACCTGGTGCTTCAGCCGGATATCGCCCAACAGCGGCAAGCTCAGAATCAGGCGGTCGATCTGGTCGGCGCCGCGATCCGTCCTCCTCCATTGCCAAAACACAAAACCCGCCAAGACCAGTCCGATCACGATGAAGGGAAAATATTTTTGCGCGTTCTGCCCCACCGCCAGCATGAACAACGTGATCGACGGCAGTTTTGCGTCCAGGCTGTTAAACAGCTCGGCAAACTTGGGCACGACGTAGGTGAACAGAAACATCACCATGATCGTCACCACGGTGACCAGCAGCGTGGGATAGATCAGCGATACGAAAAGCTTCTTGCGGAAGGTCATGGCTAGGCGCTGAAAGTTGATGTAGCGGTTCAGCACCTCGTCGATGTTTCCGCTTTTCTCGCCAGCCATCAGCGTGGTGGTGTATATCTTCGGCACCATGGGATGCGCGGCGAACGCATCCGACAGCAGTTCTCCGCCTTTCACACGCTCCCGTACATTCTCCAGAACCGTCCGCAGATTCGCATCCTTTTGCCGCTTGATCAGCAGATCGAGCGAGTTCAGAATCGGCAGCCCGGCCTTGATCAGGGTCAGAAACTGCTGATTAAACTGGAGGAACGGGGCGTTCTTCAGCTTGCGCCCGCGGCGCATCGAAAAGCCACCGGTGAGCAATCCCTGGGGTTTTACCCAGTGGACGAGGTAGCCCTGCGAGGCAAATCGGTCGCGCACCTCCGCCACCGAGTACCCCTGCTCCACCTGTTGGTGAGTGTGGCCCCGTTCGTCCGCGACTTTTATGACGAATTCCGCCATGATCTTGTTGTTTTGGTAGCCGTTATCCGTGGAGCCGTTCGAGCCTTAGCTGGCGCGATACCCTCTCGGCTCAGTCTAACATTCCTGCTTATGATCCCGAGGCTAGATCGCCACAACTTCCTCCCCTTGAAGTATCGCAAGTAACTAGACCGAGACGGGCACGGCTCCTAGAGCGAGAAAAAAGAGCCGGATGGAAAGTCACAAGCGCACGCAAGGCCGTGGAAGAGCGGGGCTGCAGCACTTCGAAAGGCAAAAGCGCTCGCGGCCTCCTAATCGGTGACCGCGTTTATAACTCTCTGTGCATCAGTGCGATAGCCATGCATGCCGCATCTTAATCATTAATGTCCCAGATCGCTCTCGACCGTTTCAGTCCCCGGCGGCGGACTGAACTTGAACCGGCCATCCGGGATTGCCTCATCCTCCTTCTGATCGCTGAAGCGGTATTCGGTCACCGACCCGTCGACTTCGGTCATCACAATCCGCGTAATCCGACGCTCCGATGTAACCTCCAGCAAGATCTCGTTGACCCTGTCGGAAAAAGCCTGCGGCACCCCTCGCAGCATAACGTCCCCGGCAGCCAAAGGTGCAACATCAGGTGCCAACGACAGTCCCTGCAACTCCTTCTCCAGCTTGCTCTTGCCCAGCAAGAATGCAAGCGGAGAGCGAATGTCATCCAGCTTTCGCGCCTCAGTGCGTCGCGCCTGCCGGTCGCCGGGGATGTAAAACCACGCATCCTTCCCGTCGCTCACAAACAGCTTCTCCCTGGGAGAACGGTACTCCCACCGCATCTTGCCAGGTTTTTTCAGCCCACCCTTGGCCAGCCAAAGCGTGCCGGACTCCGTCCGGTCGATCCCGGACCCGCGATAAACCTCGGTAAACTCCGCCTGCAAACTCCGCAGGTGGTTGTAGTGATCATCCACCGCCGCGGCAATGGAGTGGACGTCTTCCGTGGCGCCGGCAGCCGACAACAGAATCGCAACCAGCAACAACGCAGTGAAGAACTTAGTCATTAGTACGATTCTACGCGACGTCTCCGGCGATCCAGACGGGTGTGCTTATTTGGGGACAGCCGCCCTTGGCTGTCCGGTCGAGCGAAGCTCGACCACTTCTTTTGTCGCCAGCGCATAGCTTAGAATGAAAAATAAAGCGTCAGGTAATCATTGCTATGGCTGACGACACAATCACGATCTCACCGGGTCCGCGTTTTCGAACCGCCATGATCTTGGCCCTCGTGGCGGACGCCCTGCAGATCGTCGTCTTTCCTGTATTTGTCGAGGGCGCCATCTCGCCCGCGGACGACATACTCGACCTCGGGATTGGCGCAGCAATGATTCATCTTCTGGGCTGGCATTGGGAATTTCTGCCGTCGTTCCTGGCCAAGCTCGTGCCCGGAGTCGATCTAGTGCCGTTCTGGACGCTGGCAGTCGCGAACGTCTATCGCAAATCGAAGCGGATGGCAGTGACCACGGAAGATAGTCAGCAGGAGCATCCCAAACTGGAAGAGCCACAGCGTTCCTGACAAGACCACAGATCGCGTGTGACGCGCTAAGCCGGAAGTTGAAGGCCGCCTTCAATCCAGTTTCTTCGCAAGCGCAGAGTACAAATCAATCGCGTCCGCCAATTGCTGCTTGTCGATGAACTCTCTATCAGTATGCGCGACGTGAATCGATCCCGGACCGATCAGCAGCGGTTCGCCCCAATTCGTTAGCCTGGGGATGTCTGTGGTGAAGGCCGCGATCATGGTAGGCAAACCGTCAACGGTGCGCAGCCGCAGAAACGGCAACTCCAGCGGAAATTCAACCTTCACCTGATTGCCCGCGGCTTCGAGAATCTCGCGGCGCAGATCATGCGCCGGACCAACCAAACGATAAACCAAGTCCGCGTGCGCGTAATCAGGAATGACGTTGGGCGCGCGTCCGCCTTCGATCAATCCAATGTTGAACGTGCACGGACCAATCTCGGGATCCGAAGGCAACGGCATCGCACGCAATCGACTCAGAGCCTCGATCAGCTTGTCGATTGCGGATTCGCCGAGTTCAGGATAAGCCGAATGCGCCATCCGTCCGGAAGCGGTGACCTCAACCCGCAACGTTCCCTTCGAGGCCAGCGCGATGCGGTTCTCGGTCGGTTCACCGTTGACTAAATACTTTGCGCTATGCGCTGGCTGATTCGCCGCGTATTCATTCGCCACCTTCGCGCCCAGGCTGTCGCGCTCTTCTCCCACAACGAACAGCAACCCAACGTAGATGCCTTGTTGCCGCAACCGCTCGGAAGCCGCGATCTGTGCGGCGATAATCCCTTTCGCGTCGCACGCGCCGCGTCCATAAATGCGCGCGGCATCTTCGGAAGAAGGAATGAACGGAGGAACCGTGTCCGTATGCGTGGAGAAAACAACCGCCGGATTCGGCTGCTCGGGCGATGTAGCGTAAATGTTGAAGCGATCGTCTTCCACCGGGATTCTACGGGTCTGGTAGCCGACGCGGCAGAGTTCTCCATAGAGATAATTTCCAACGGCCGCTTCATTGCCAGAGATGGATTCGATGTCGACGAGTTGGCGAGTGAGCGTGATCGCGTCCATTCAGGGAAGAGAATAGCAGACGGATAAGTCCGAATGCAGAAGTAAGAAGTCAGAATCCAGAAGCAACATCCTGTCTTTTCGCGTCCTTAGCCGCGTTTCTTCGCGCTCTTTGCGGTCAAAAGCTCTTAACCGCGAAGGACGCAGAGAAAAGCCGCGAAGTTTGCGAAGAAAGGCTTTACTTCCGCATTCTTACTTCTGCATTCTAACTTCCTGTAATCTGTTTGCTGTGATCGCGCTAGGTTCAACCATAGAATCGCTCTTCCTCGAAGGCCCAGCGGGAAGATTGGAGGCGCTGCTCAACGCAGGCGCGGAAAATGCGACCCACGCCGCGGTAGTCTGCCATCCGCATCCCCTGTTTGGCGGGACGCTGCATAACAAAGTGGTTTTCCACACCATGAAGGCGCTGAACAGTTTTGGTTTTCCTGTGTTGCGCTTCAACTTTCGCGGCGCCGGACTCAGCCAGGGCGAGCACGATCATGGCAACGGGGAAGTCGAAGACGTTCGAACCGCTCTCAGTTGGCTAGATGCGGAGTTTCACCTGCCGCTGTTGTTTGCCGGATTCTCTTTCGGTGCGGGGGTCGGGCTGCGGGCGGCGTGTCCGGACGCGCGGGTGAAGGCGCTGATTGGAGTGGGCGTTCCCGCGATTCCGGTGGCTTCCGAGGCGGAAGCGCCGCGAGTTTATACGTTTGATTTCCTGGTCGAGTGCTCGAAGCCGAAGTTGTTTGTCAGCGGGGCACGAGATCCGTTTGGTCCGCGGGCAAAGCTGGAGGCTTTAGTTGCGTCGGCGGCGGAGCCGAAGAAGCTTGTCATGATTGAAGGCGCGGATCATTTTTTCGAGGGACGGCTGCGCGAGCTTCGAGAGACGATCGAAAGTTGGGTGCGGCAAGAAATCGTGCGAGAACTGACTTTATAATCCTGCCCATGTCCGATCCCGATCGCGAATCGCAGTTTAGCCGGATGCGCGACACCGCCCGCGAACTTTTTGGTTACGCTTTAGCCGAAGCTTCGATTGCAAAGGCATTTGCTCGGCATGTGCATTGTGAGCGCGGAGTGCTGCGGGTCCGCGAAGATCTTTACCACTTGTCGGCTTATTCGCGCGCGCTCGTGGTCTCGATCGGCAAAGCTGGACACACCATGGTCGAGGCCTTGACGCAACAGGTCGGTGAATCTTTTCTCGAGACTTCGCTCGAAGGCATCGTGGCCACGTCGATCGAGCCCTCGGAGCAGGTGCGCGGCTTCCGCTATTTTCGAGGCGGACATCCTACGCCCAACGCCGAATCCATTCACGCGGCGAACGCAATTCGCAAGGCGCTGGACGCACAGACCGCGGCATCGCTGGTGCTATTTCTGATTAGCGGCGGAGGATCTTCGATCGTCGAGAGGCCCATCGATGATGAAATCTCACTCGAAGATCTGATCGCGACTTATCGCGCGCTTGTGCATTCGGGCGCGCCCATAGCCGAAATCAATGCCATCCGAAAACATCTTTCGGCCGTGAAAGGTGGACGCCTGGCGCAGGCGGCGTTTCCGGCACAGCAGGTTTCGCTGCTGGTTTCCGACGTTCCCGAGAATACTCCCGATGCGCTGGCATCCGGCCCCACGATGCCTGACTCGACAAGCGTTGACGATTGTTACCGCATCGCCGAGAAGCATGGATTGTTGCCCGCGCTTCCTCATGCCACGCGCGAGCTTTTCGAACGCCAGGCTCTGGAGGAGACGCCGAAGTCCGACGACCAGGCGTTCTACCGCTCGCGCTGGTGGACGATTCTCTCGAACGATACTGCGGTCGAGCAGGCGAGTGCGGCGGCCGAGCGCGCCGGGTTCACCGTGCACGTGGACAACTCTTGTGACGACTGGGACTATGAGCGCGCGGCCGAACATTTGTTGAAACGCCTGCGCGAGCTAAGAAGAGAATCGGAACGCGTGTGCCTGATTTCCGGCGGCGAAGTGACCGTGAAAGTCACGAACGGCGGCGTCGGCGGGCGCAACCAACAGTTTGCGCTAGCGTGTGCGGGGAAGATTGGGGGAGAGAACATGACAGTGCTCAGCGCCGGGACGGACGGCGTGGATGGAAACAGTCCCGCGGCGGGTGCGGTTGCGGATGGAAGCACGGTCGAGCGAGCGCAGTCGAAGGGGCTGAATATCCGCGCAGCGCGGGAAAAGTTCGACGCGTATCCGCTCTTCAGTGTGCTAGGCGATGCAGTCGAGACCGGGCCCACTGGGAACAACGTGCGCGATTTGCGGATTCTATTGGCTTACTAAACTGAGATTTAGCCGAACCCCTGGTATTGCTTCCAGAACTCGGGCCAGGGCATCCGCGGGGCACCGCACACAAAAATGTCGGGATGATCTTCGCTTTCCTCGTTGTGAACGCCATAGGGATTGCCATTATGGCCGGCCAGCCGGCACGAGGTCAGTATCTTCTCGACATATTGACGGGACTGTCCAAGGACAATCAGGGTGGATGGCGGCGGCGCGGGATATCCGCGCAGCCACGCCGAGTTGGTCCCGCTGATCGGCGGCGGCAGGTGGTAGGCAGAGCCCAGAAGCTCGATTGCGCCTTGCTCACCGTAGTTTCCCACCAAAACTCCCACATTCTCCCGCTGCTCCGCAGGCAAAGAATCCCGAATGTCGGCGACCGTCTTGACCAATTCGTTCCAGCCGATTTCCTCCCGTAGGTCTCCGTTGACTTCAAGAGCGCGAGCCATCAGCGGACCGCTCGAGGCCAGCGGCAGAATCGCAGTACAAACGTACAGCCCCCAGCCGGTCAGCGCGGTGAGATACACGGCTTCCACGGTTCCTCGCCAGAACCGCGGCAGCGCCGCAAGCCAACCTTCGATTACGACCGCACCCATCGCCATCAGCATGGGATAGGCTCCTGCCGTGTAATATCCGCGCCCTTTCGCAAGCCAGAAACTCACCAGGGGGATTAAAAACATCCACGCCAGCATTCGGTAGCGCGGGCTGCGTAAGAAACCAACCAAACCGATGATCCACAGCGGCGCCGCAAATCGGTTGGCGCAGCCCACGAACTGAAAGAACCAGAATCCATCCGCCCGGCCCTCGCCCACATCGCGTGCATGAATATGCCTGAGAAAATGCAAGGAGATGAAATCATGACGTAGCTCCCAGATCAGATTCGGGAGACAAATGAGCAGCGCCAGGAAGGCTCCTGCCCAGAACCACCGGCTTACCAGAAAACGGCGTGCACTAGTCAGCAGGAGTCCGCCCACAATCCCAGCTACAAAAAACATGATCGAGTACTTGGTCATCAGACCGAGGCCAATAGTCGTACCTATCGCCAGGCACCAACGCGGGTTCTCCGTCTTCAGGAGACGGATCACGAAATAAGCAATCAGCACCCACCACAAATAATCGAACGTCGTGTATTGAAATTCCGTTCCTTCGAAGAGAGGCAGAGGCGAGACTGCAACAGCAAGGGCGGCTGAGGCCTGAGCCCACCGCCCTCCGCCAAGCTCGCGCGCCATGAGCCCGGTAACAACGACAGCCGCGGCCTGCGCGACTACCGAGAAGAGCCTTAATCCGACCAGCGAAAGACCAAAGACGCCCAGCCCAATTCGCTCCAGAAACGGCGTCAAGGGCGGATATGCAACGAACCCCCAGTCGAGATGTCGAGCATCGCTTAGCACCTGCAGTTCATCGCGATGAAAACCGTAGCGGCCGTTGGTAAGCAGATGAGCCACTGCAACGGTCAATACGATTCCCGCCACAATCAGCGTGTCACCTGGGCGCGTATCCACGGGCGGGAGATGCTGCGCTGCGTTGGTTGACGCCATTCCATCCCGCTTCCTTACAAGCCGGTAAGTTGGAGGCTCCAGGGTGATTATGCCGCTTCGCCCTTCACCTGCACGCCTGCCCACTTTTCCAGAAGAGTCAGAGTCGCGGCGTAGTCGAGGTCCCGGTGGCCTTCTTCGGTGGCTAGTTCGTAGACCTCCTCCACGGTTTCGAGGGCGGGCAATTTCACGCGCGCTTCTTTCGCGGTTTCGAGCGCGAGCAGGATGTCTTTGTGCATCAGGCGCAGGGGAAAATTGGGCGTGAAGTCGCGTTGCAGGACGAAGGGAGCTTTGTATTCCACGACCCCGGAGCGCACCATGGTGGCCTCGATCAGCGAGACGAGTTGCCGCGGGTCCACGCCGAGTTTGGTGGCGAGCGTGAGCGCTTCGGCAAAGCCCTCGAAGATGAGGGCGATCTGCAAGTTCATGGCGAGCTTGGTCGCCTGGCCCTTGCCGGTTTCGCCCATGCGGAAAATCTTTTTGCCCATGGCGGCGAACAGGGGATTGAGGCGCTCGATGGTGGCATCGTCTCCGCCGACCATGAAGATCAGCGTGCCATTGGCGGCGCCGATTTTCGATCCGGTCATGGGAGCGTCGACGTAGGCCGCGCCTTTGGCTCGAACGCGCTCGGCAAATTTGACGGTGGCGGAGGGAGAGATGGTGCTGGAATCAGCGATGATGGCGCCCTCGGCCAGTGCCTGCTCAACACCGTCGGAACCAAACAATACTTTCTCGACCGCGGCGGTGTCGGAAACGCAGAGCCAGACGACTTCAGCGCCTTGCGCCGCCGCAGCGGGAGTTGGAGCGATGCCCGCGCCTTCCACCATTTTCCCCGGGGTGCGATTCCAGACCGTGATTTCATGGCCGGCCTTGGCCAGATTCGTAGCCATGGCGTGCCCCATAATTCCCAGACCCAAGAAAGCAACTCGCATTATGCACTTCACCTCATGGAAGATGCTGAGTTGCGATTAGAAATGAGGGCCGCGATGGAGGTCAAGCGAATCGCGGCCCGCAGGGCAGATTATTCGCAAAAGACGCGCACGTTGACCTTGCCGTCCTTTTCGCGGGCGTCGACATCGATGGAGAGATCGTGGAGCTGCTCGATCAATTCTTCGAGATTCTCCGGCTTAACCTGCGACAGGTCGATGGGAACGCCCTGTTCGCGCAGGGCGTCGTTCGCCTTGTGCAGTGCCTGCGCCGGAATTAGCCCGGCCAGCCGCACACCAGCGCGAAGCAGTTGCAGGGGAACGCGGACGTTGACCTTAACCGGGCCGTCGGCCCCCGGATCAGCGGCATCCACGACTACGCGAAGATATTTGAGCGGGCCAGAGTTCTTAGCGGACCCTTCGGCTGGGGATTGCGGGTTGTCTGTCTCTAACGCCCCTAGAAGGCGATCGGCCTCGTCCGCGTTGACCCGGCCGGAAGACAGCATTTCCAAGATTTGCCTGCGATTTTCACTCATGACTTCCTCCTATGACTAGAGACTAAAAAAGACCAACGGTGATCGAAACTTCGCGAGTCTGAACTTCGACGTGAAGTCCTCTGAAGCCAGAGAGCACGCGGAAAAGCGCTGCCGCGGCGCTAATAGGATTCACGCCGTACACGGCGCAGACGATGAGTAGGGCCAGCGACAGCAACGGAGCAAGCGGCAGAAGCACCACCCAGACAAGAAGCACCGGCAGGCGAAGCCGGACACGACGGGTTCGCTCAAGCGGCAAGGCGGGGATGCTTGCGAGCGCGTTCATTTCAGTGCCTCCAGTTCCCGGATAGCTTCCTGGGCGTTGATTTCGCCGCGCTTGAGCCGCTCCAGGATCTCGGCTCGAGTGGGCTGGGGGTTGGTGTCAACGAATTCCAAACTCCTGGCGATGCGGGTAAGTCGCGACTTGATCGTGGGATAGCTGACTCCAAAGACCTGCTCCATCTCTTTGATGGAGCCGTGGCTGCGCACGAATGCCGTGATAAATACCTGGTCTTCTAGGTTAAGCCGAGCCAGTTGGGGCAATTCGAAACGTCCCTCGATGGCAATGTCTTTCTCGGTCAGGCGGACTCTCTCTACAACGATCGGCTGGCCCTGGGTAAGTCTTGTCAATTCTTGCCAGTCCGCCGACGTTTTGGGTGGAGTAGTCATAATCCCAATATCAAACCTTAGGCAATATCAATTTAATAGATATAAATATAAATAAAACTAAGGAATTGTCAAGCATAAAGTGAACTTTATTGGCTGTCCTTACCCGAATCGAACCGATCTTCAACGAACTCGCACATAAGCGGGTCGAAGGAGGTGCACCTATTACGAAGGCGAAGGAAAGAGGGAGATTCGGTGCTCGCGTTGGACTGTAAACACCTCAGGGCAGTCAGAATGTGCTCGAGGGGAGCCGCGGGCATCTGGATGCCGGCGGTTTTTATGTGTTTCTCTTAATGTCGGGGGAACCGCTGGAATTACACGCCTTCTAGGCTGGCGTGGACTAAAATAGTGGCAATGGCTTCCAGCATTCATCCAACAAGTAAGGCAGCTTGAGATGGGCCTCATAGGATGATCAAGGCAACGCTCCGCAATCGGGCTCTCCGTAGGCGCGCGTCGCAGTTCGGCCGGCTGGTGCGCCATTCTGCCGTAACTCCGTTGTGCGGCGAGACCCACACGCCGCGTCTGGCCTTGAATGGCGAGTTGGGCGTGACATTTATCGGGCATTCCAGTTTTTTCGTGCAGCTGGGCGGTCAGAGCGTGATGATCGATCCCAACTTCGCGCGCTGGCTCTTTGTGCTGAAGCGGCTGCGGCGTCCCGGGCTTAAAGTGCGCGATTTGCCGGCCATCGATCTGGTGCTGGTGACACACGCGCACTTCGATCATCTGCACCGGCCGTCGTTGCGCGCCATCGTGCAGAACAATCTGCGCACGCGCGGAACCGCCCCTGCCATCATTATTCCGAGCCATGTGACGGATTTAATCTCAGATCTGGGCTTCTCCGAGATTATCGAACTCGACTGGTGGAACAGTTCGCGGCACGGCAGTTTGTCGGTGACGCACGTTCCTTCGCGGCATTGGGGAGCGCGTATCCTTAAGGATTCGCACCGCGGTTACGGCGGCTACGTGATGCAGGCGGGGAAGCACTCGGTTTACCACGCGGGCGACACCGCTTATTTCGCGGGCTTTCGTGAGATCGGCCGGCGCCTGTCTCCGGAACTGGCGCTGCTTCCTATCGGCGCTTACAACCCGCCGTCCTTCCGCAACGTGCATACTAGTCCCGCCGACGCCACCCGCGCCTTCCTCGATCTGAACGCGCGCTGGATGGTGCCCATGCATTATGGAACCTTCCGGCTATCGCACGAGCCAGTGGATGAGCCGCTGCAGCTGCTGGAGCAAGAGGCGCGTGCGGCTGGTATCGGAGACCGCGTCGTAGTGCTGGAAGAGGGTGTGACCCGATTCTTCTAGCTCTGCCGGCCCGCTGTAACAGTAGTGGGCTACTTTCATTTTGAGACTGGCTCGGTTCGTAATTCCCCGCACGCTGCGAACGTCACCGGCAAAGGTCGCCCGCGTCACAGATCGCCTTTGGAGCGTTGAAGACCTTGTTGCCCTGTGGGAGTCATACGATCAGCGGAGGCCCGAAAAGAGCGACGTAAATGAAGTCTCTATTTGTGGTTTCATCCTTGACGGCGATCGGAGCGCTCTGCGCATTCTGCATTATTCAGCCGCGCAAAGTTACGGTTTACCTGCGAGCAGACTACATGAAGAGTTCAATAAAGTGGCCGTCAATGAAGATCGTCACGATGGAATGGTTCCCCATATATGTTCGCGGAATGGGAGTTATGGGCCTTATAGTTGTCCTCGTTGCGCTGGTGGATTTCCTGCAACAAATTTCAAAGTAGCCCACTACCCGTAACACTCTTTTGACAAACTCTCCCAGCATTTTGGTGTAAGCTCGGTTGCCCGAAATTTCTCCGATTAGGAGGTCAACATGGCCGTAGAAGCCGTTCCCAAGGGTTATCACACCATCACTCCGTACTTGACTGTCCGTGACGCGGCCCGCGCCATAGAGTTCTATAAGCAGGCATTTGGCGCGGTAGAAAAGGGTGTCAGCAAAGCGCCTGACGGCAAGATTATGCATGCCGAACTGCGCATCGGCGACTCCATCATTATGCTGGCCGACGAGTTTCCCCAGTTTGGATCTTTGTCGCCACAGTCCACCGGCGGCACCGGAATGGGGCTGCACATTTACATCGAGGACGTGGATTCTGCCTTCGATCGCGCCGTGAAGGCCGGGGCAAAGGTTGAGATGCCGGTCAGTGACATGTTCTGGGGCGATCGCTACGGAAAGCTGGCGGATCCGTTTGGTCACAAGTGGTCCATCGCGACCCACAAGGCTGATCTCACGATGGAAGAGATGGAACAAGGGATGAAGGCAATGATGAAAGACATGCCGAAGAGCGCTTGAGCGTCAGACAGAGCGGCTTTGGGATTGGGTTTGCGGGCGCGGCTTCGGCTGCGCCTTTCTTGTTGTTTCCCCCTAGTACCTCCGTAACGCCCCTGAACCCCGCTATTACACAAGTATTACAGTGCCCTGCCCGATTCCCTTGATAAGTTAGGTATGTGCGGTAGCGAACTCAAGATCAGCAAACGGGGCCCACTTTGGACATGGAACTGGAAAGCCTGGAAAAACGGCAAGCTGCAAATGGTGAAATTAACTGGGTGACCGCGGTATTCATGGCGCTCTTTCACATCGGCGCCGTGGCGGCGCTCTTCTTCTTCACATGGAAGGCGTTGTTCGTCGCCATGTTTTTGTGGTGGGTGTCGGGTAGCCTGGGCATCGGCATGAGCTATCATCGCCTGCTCACGCACCGCGGCTACAAGACGCCGAAGTGGGTCGAGTATTTCCTGACCGTCTGCGCTACGCTTGCCCTCGAGGGCGGCCCAATTTTCTGGGTGGCCACACATCGCATTCACCATCAATACTCCGATCAGGATGGCGATCCGCATTCGCCCATCGAAGGAAAATGGTGGGCGCACATGGGATGGATTCTGATGGGAAAGTCCATGCACCATGACACGACCACGCTGGCCCGCTACGTCCCCGACCTGGCCAAAGATAAATTTCACATCTGGATTACGAAGTATCACTATGTGCCCATGATTGTGCTGGGCGTCATATTACTCGCCGTTGGCGGAGTTCCATTTCTGATGTGGGGCATCTTCGTGCGCACAGTGGTTGGCCTGCACGCCACTTGGCTGGTGAACTCGGCAACGCACTCTTGGGGCACGCGCCGCTTTGCCACGCGCGATCTTTCCACCAACAGCTGGTGGGTAGCTTTGCTTACGTTCGGGGAAGGCTGGCACAACAATCACCACGCGCATCCGACCGCGGCGCAGCACGGCTTCACCTGGTATGAGATTGATTTGAACTGGTACGGCATCTGGGCACTAAAGACGCTCGGCCTGGCCTGGGATGTTAAGCGCGTACGGCTAGCGGACCTGGAAAAGGGGCTGGTGGCCACGCCGAACGGAAGACTGATTACAGGGGCTCTGGCTGAGGGCGCGGCCGCGGGCGACTAAGGTCACCAGAACTTCTTATGGAACTGAGCCTCGACCTTCGCCGGTTGGGGCTTTTTTCCTGGTCGGGAATAAATCTCAAACACAGAGGGCACAGAGATGCACAGGGTAGACCTGCTATCCCGGTATGTTTACCCCGTGTTCCTCCGTGTCCTCTGTGTTTAAGATTTGCTTCCTTAGCCGGGGCCCTAGGCTCGATAAGCGGTAAAATCAGCCTGACGCCATGCGCATCACGAGCCGCCGCGGAACTCTCGTCTTCTTCCTTTGTCTGGGCATTGGCCTGGTGGCGCTGGCGGTTGCCCTCAATGTCGGATGGATCATCCTCAACTGGCGCGAGGGCGTGCTGCTGTTCTTCGGCATCATCTTTTTCGCGCTCATCATAGCGGGCATGATCGTGAACACAACATTCCTCCTGCGCGAGATTCGCCGCAGCGAGCAGCACGATAGCTTTATCAACGCCGTTACCCATGAACTGAAAACGCCCGTCGCTTCCATCCGCCTGCATCTGGAAACCCTGCAGCGCCGCGACCTGCCGGAAGCGCAGAAGCAGGAGTTTTACCGGCTCATGCTCAGCGATACCGATCGCCTCGCGGAGACAGTAGAACAAGTGCTGCGCGCTGGCCGTGCCGGGGACAAAAAAGCCGGACGAGAGAAGTCCGCTGTCGACTTCCGACAACTGGTGCGCGACTGCATGGATGTTGCCCGCACCCGCCATCATCTGCCCCTCGAAGCTCTCCGTTATGAGGAGGCGTCGAGCAATGGAACAGCGATGCGCGTGCTCGGCAGCGGCGAGGATCTCCGAACCGCCGTGTTCAACGTCCTCGACAATGCCATCAAGTATTCCGGCGATCACGTGGATGTGCGCGTGCGTCTTGCACTGACCGACGAAGAGCGCATCGTGCTGAGCGTGCAGGATCACGGGGTCGGCATTCCTCCCGATGACATGAAGAGCATCTTCAAGCGCTTCTACCGCGTCAGCCACCGCTCGCTGGCGCACGTGAAAGGAACCGGGCTGGGCCTTTTCATCGTGAAGTCGATTGCGCAAAAGCACGGCGGCCGAGTGTTCGCCGAAAGCGCGGGCGAAGGCCAAGGCACCACCATCACAATGGAGCTGCCGAGGTCGACGGAATGAGCCGGGTTCTCGTGGTGGAAGATGAAGCCCATCTGGCGCAGGGTTTGCGCTTCAATCTAGAGGCCGAAGGCTACTCCGCCGAAGTCGTCGGCGATGGCGAAGCGGCTACGGATCGACTACTCGGCAAGAACGAAAACTTCGATGCCATCGTCCTCGACATTATGCTGCCCGGCAAAGACGGTTTCAGCGTGGTTTCAGAATTGCGCGCAGCGCGGAACTATGTGCCAGTGCTAATGCTGACCGCTCGCGGCAGTCCCGAAGATGTGTTGAAGGGGTTCGCCGCCGGGGCAGACGATTATCTGCCCAAGCCTTTCGACCTGTCGATTCTGCTGGCGCGCTTGCAGGGACTGCTGCGCCGCAGCCAGTGGATGCGCGCTGGGCATCCGTCGGGAAATTCGGATGCAGCGGCTGCATCCGACCCGCGCAGCGTCAGCGACTTCGGAACATTTTCTTTCAACGGCAAGACCATCGACTTCGGCACACTCGAACTGCGCACCGCAGGCAATGTCACTCGCTTAACGCTGATGGAATCGGAGCTGCTGCGCCACCTGGTGCGCAACGACGGGCGCGTCGTTTCCCGCAAGCAGATTCTCGAAGAAGTCTGGGGCCTGCACGAAGACACCGACACGCGCGCCATCGACAACTTTATGGTCCGGCTGCGGCGCTACATTGAGGACGACCCAGCACAACCGCGGCATCTTCTCACCGTTCGCGGCGTGGGATACCGGTTCCTGGCAAATCCCGAGAAAAAGTGATTTCGGAGTCTCGGCTACGCGCGGCACAATTCGGCAACCAGCGCTTCCCGGCGCTGCAACGCTAACCCGTCCGTACGATTAAGAATCACCACGTAAGCCGAAAGTGAAATCCCCGCCAGCACCAGCAAGATCAACGTCGCGATCCAGAGATTCCCGTAGGATTTCGCGATCCAGAATGCCGCTACTCCCACGCCCACGACGAAAATTTGCACTCCCAGGCTGATCAGCACCGTCGTTTGGGAAGCGCGCTGACGGCCGAACGAGGAGTAGTCCACTTTCTTCGGTGCGTAGAGCGAGAGCAGGTTGCCCGCCGAAAAATTGATCGGGGCAGCGAACAGCAGGCCGGCCAGCGCCGCGATGGTGACGTCGAGTGTAGGCCGGCCGTAGAGGAAGCTGACCGCAATCCACGCGAAAACTATCTCTATCGCCAGAATGCATGCATGGGTGAGATTTTTGGCCAGCACAATGTCCCGAAATCTCGCCGGCGACGCGTAGAAGAACTGGATGCCGCCGGCGTCGCCACCGAAGTTGTTATACGCGAGGTTGGTCAGCATCAGCAGCGTGTATCCCGCAGCCGCGGGAAAAGCCATGTCGGGAGCGCGTGACAGGAAAATGCCGGAGTGCCGGGCGGAGTTCATCGCTCCGAAGCGGAAAACGAACAGCACGAAAAGTGGCATGATCAACGTGATCAGCATGGGGCCGCTGCGAAGAAGATAGCGAATTTCTTTCTCGAAGACCGCGGCCACCGGGGTCCTGAATCCGGGCAGATTCCATCCCAATCGGAGCGATCTGTCTTTCGGCACAGGGGATGCGGCTGCCACTTCGCTTAAATTCTCACCGCGATACTGCGCCCGCAGCCGCACGTGCAGGCAGTAACCCGTCATCAGAACAAAAGCGCACAGCAGCGCCAGCGAACTGAACCCGGTCATGAATCTCGAATACACCGCCTGCGCGATGGCATCGGCGGCGAGGCCGGGCGGAAGCATCCCCTGCACCGGAGCCAGAACGTCGATGTATCGCTGCACAGATTTGTGTGCAGCGGGCCCGGACCGTCCCTCGAAATATCTCAGTAGCGGCCCGATCAACTGAAAGCTCAGCATCAGCAGAACGAACAGAATGCCCATGATCTCGCGGGTGCGCCGCTGCGCCAGCCAGCGCTCCACCCAGGCGAACACCATCTGCATCAACAGCAGATTGAAGGCGGCGAACGCTAGCAACACCAGCGCCGCCCAGGGCAGCAACGCCGGTTTCGCAAACCCCACGCCCACCAGAATTCCCAACGACCACAGGCTGCCCAGAGCGGTCGCGGGGTCGAACGCGCCATAGGCCATCCGCACCAGAAAATACGAGCCGTAGCTGAGCGGAAAGCGCAGCAGGTCAGAGGAGTCCGGATTGTTGGTGAACGCCGTCGCCATGATGGGGAAGGTCTGCCAGAAGATAAGCACGAACCACAAGGGGAGCGCGAGCAACTCTGGTTTGCCTGCCGAGATCGCCAAAGACGCTGCGATGCCCATGCCGAAGGCGCCGCCGAATCCACCGATGGCGAAGGCGAAAGACACCATGATTCGCGAAACCAACTCCAGCGTGCCCCGCGTGCTGCGCAACGAGTTAACGAAGAGCCGCCAGCGCAGCCAGGCAATGGCCGCCAGTTGGACGCGGTGGTGCGGGGTGAGGTTGAGTTCAGTCATAGCGTTGCCCTCGTAAAGATGTTGCCTGAACTATCTCATAAATCTCCCGCGCACTGGTGTACTACTGGCCGTCCTCCGAATGGGCCGCCAATTGCCGGATTTAGTGTCCTTACGAGAGAAAAAGTGTGCACTTCCGGCTCTTGACGAGTTACCGGTTCCGATCTAAGTTCTCTGTAAGTTCTCCAATCTTCCAGCCTGCGGATAAAGAAATGCACCGTCGGACCCTGACGTGTGCCGCATGACCGTTCTGGCCGGGCGAACTCACATCCCTCTTCGTCTTGGCTAGCAGAGCTGACACAACAAGCTGCGAGCAGGAGCATTTGCGCCGGCCTCAGACAAGCGACTCCGGCGCGATCGCAGGAGTGTGCCTGCTTGGGAGCAGCACCCTGCGTCGGTGCCGCTTCGTCGAATCGAACCAAAAGGAGTCAGGTCATGAAATGGTGGAAAATATTCGCACTCGCGTTCGGTCTAATCGCAGTCAGCTTTGCCGGTCAGGGAGCAAAGGATCCAGGACCGAGGCCCGGCGCCGCGGGAGCTGGAGGATTTTATCCGACTCTTAACGCAACCGAGCAAGCGGCGTTCGCCAACGGCATTTCTCAGTTCATTGAAGATGAGCCAGTGCCTGATGTTCCGCAAGGCAACGGAGGGCTCGGGCCCGGATTCAATAGCACGAGTTGCGGCTCCTGCCATTCCCAGCCTGCGACATTAGGCTCGAGTCCCGGTCCGTCGAGTCCCCAGGTTCCACAGGCGAATCCGCAGATAGCGGCTGCTGCGGAAATGGGCGCGACGAATACGATCCCGTCATTCATCACAGCGAATGGTCCGGTAAGAGAAGCCAGATTTGTTCAGAAGTCCGATGGAACGCTCGACGGTGGAGTGCACGATCTGTTTTCCATCGCAGGCAGGACGGATGCCCCCGGTTGCAATCTCGCACAGCCTGACTTTGCGGCTCAGCTGGCCGCCAACAACGTGATCTTCCGGATTCCGACGCCGCTGTTCGGGCTCGGGTTGGTCGAGAACACTCCGATTCTGTGCTTAAGTCAAACCTGGCCAGCACTGCCGGCCAACGGCAAAGTTTAGGAATCGCAGGAAGATTCAACTTTAGCGGCAACGACGGCACGATCATGAAATTCGGCTGGAAGGCCCAGAACAAATCTCTCACAATCTTTGCCGGCGAAGCTTATAGCGTGGAGATGGGCATCAGCAACGACGTGATGCCGAACGAGAGAAACGCTGTGCAAGGATGTGTGTTCAATGCTACCCCGGAAGATTCGCATGCTCAAGCCGGCGGTTCCGACGTGGATGCGTTTGTAGATGCTATCCGCCTGTCTGCTCCCGCTACTCCAGCTCCATCTAACAGCGACATTGAGGCTGGACTCCGGGCGTTTCAAAGAGTCGGATGCGCGTTGTGTCACTCGCAAACATTAACTACGGCCCAATCTTCCAACACGGGGATGAGTAATGTGCAGTATCATCCTTTCTCCGATTTTGCCCTGCATCACATGGGCAATAACCTGGCGGACGGGATTAATCAAGGAATGGCCACCGGCGACGAATTCAGAACCGCTCCATTATGGGGCATCGGCCAGAGGCTGTTCTTCCTGCACGACGGGAAAACGTCGGACTTGCTGGACGCGATCAACCAACACGCCTCTCAGGGATCGGAAGCGAATCAAGTGGTGCGGGGATTCCACAATCTTCCCAGCGCGCAGCAGCAAAGTGTTCTCGACTTCCTGAGATCGCTATGAAGATAGATTTGCCTTGGGAGAACCAAGCCACGAAGGTCGCGGAGTGACGCGAAGGAGAACGACGTACCCCTCACCTTCGTGAAACTTCGTGTCCTTCGTGGTTTGTTGGTTTTGCCGTGCAGTCTACACAAACGGCCGATTACCCCAACCACGAAAGCTCCTGCTCGGTGCGGCGCGAGCCGCCGACGGTGCGCAGAAAAATCTGTTCCAGCGTCATCTTTTCGCCGGATGGCGTCGCGCTGTTACCCGAGCCATCGCCGGAGTCTGTCCCCAATACCGCGGGTGCCTGCGCCTCTACGCCCGCGCGCAGCTCCTCGAGCGAGCCCTGCGCTACCAGACGTCCCCGATGAATGATGGCGACATGACTGCACAGCCGCTCCACGATTTCGAGCACATGCGAGGTGAGAAAAGCCGTGGCCCCGCGCGCGATCATGCCCTGCAGCATCGCCTTCAGCGTCCCAGCGGCGATGGCATCCACGCCTTCGAACGGTTCGTCGAGGAACAACACTTTCGGACCATGAATCACAGCCGCCGCCATCGCCAGTTTCTTTTGCATCCCGTGCGAATAGTCAGTGACCAGCTTCTTCGGCTGATCGGCGAGCTGCATGAAGTCGAGCAGTTCCGCGGTGCGTTCGGCTGCGGTCTCGCGGTTAAGTCCATACATCCGTCCCGCGAAGTTCAGAAACTCCGCTCCAGTCAGCCGTCCGAACAGCGCCATGCCTTCGGGCACAACCCCGATTTGCCGCTTAACCTCGACAGGATTCCTTTCCAGGTCCAGCCCGAGGATTTCAATACTCCCCGAACTAGGCGCCAGCAGCCCCGTCAGCATCTTGATGGTCGTCGATTTCCCCGCACCGTTGGGCCCGAGAAAGCCGAAGAATTGTCCGGGCGCCACGCGGAGGTCGATGCCATCGACGGCGAGCAACTCTCCGAAGCGGCGAGTCAAGCCTTGGGTTGAAATGGTAGGTGCGGCATCCATGAAACTTCTGAATCTAGCACACCAGGCGAGTCTCCGCGTCTCTACTTGTTTACTTCACTGACGAATTGTTCTTCTCAAGCGCCTTCTTCTGCTCGTCTTCCGTCCACGGCGGGACCACTCCGATGAAGCGCGCATAAGCGATCAGCTGCCCCAGGTGTTCGGCGATGTGGGGGACGATAAAAAGCAGAACGCCGCGCTCCGTGATCTTGCCGCCTGACCAGTCCATCGTCTTTCCAGGTCGGCATCCGGGAGGTTTGTGATCGCCCTGCGAGCGTGGGCGTAGGAATCTATCAGCGTGCCAATAATCTTCGCTTTGTCCGTGGTGGACGCTTCGAGCCTCACCAGATCCACCCCAGCCGGCGGAGGCGCGCCGACGAATTTGTACATGTTGTAGTTAGCCGAAGCGGCGTGCAGAAGCACTTCGGCGACGGAACGAACATCGGGTGAGGGCCGCCACGTGTACTTCTCCGCCGGGATCGCTTCCGCGAGGCGTGTGAATTCGTCTCCCTGAATCATGACCTGAGCCAGAACTTCGGAACGATATCCCGTAACCCCGGGAGTGCCGTCCCTGTAAGGATGGACCTGCGCGCTGACACGGCCCGCACCAGCCGTCACCAGAAAAAAACAGATTACCGGGATGATGCGTTTCATGGAATGCCTCCTTGCGACCCACCCAGTTTATTCGTCAGGAGAACTCGACCCGCGGAATCTGACTCAGCGGAAAAACGCCCCGGCTTTTCGGCCGGGGCGTTTTCGCGGCAGAACGCACAGTCTTAAAACAAGTTCCACAGGAACTGGTTATAGACCTCGTGGTGGAATTGCACCTCCGCGGCCTTCACCACCGAACCCAACAGGCGCGGGCAGCGGTCGGCTGAGGCCTGTTTCAGATCGGCATAGCGCGCCTTCACGTCTTCGCCCAGCAGCTTGGTCGTCCACTCGGCCTTGCGGAAGTCTGCGATCGCCGTGTAGATGTTGTCGGGCAGATAGCGCTCGGCCTGGCGCAGGTTCTTGATCTTGGCTGTAGAGCCCTCGAGTCCGGTTCTGAAGATCGAGAACATGACCAGGTATGGGTTTGCGTCGGGAGCGACCGCCCGCACTTCCGTACGCATGCTGCGCTCGTTGCCGATGGGAATGCGGATCATCGCGCCACGGTCTACTGCCGATGCCTTGAGCTGGTTGGGCGCCTCGAAGTGAGGATCGAGACGGCGATAGGCGTTCACGCTGGAATTAAACACCAGGCAAAGATCGTTGCCGTGCGTGAGCAGCCGGTCCAAAAACTCATAGCCCAGCTTGCTGAGCTTCTCTTCGCCCTTGGGATCCCAGAACAGGTTCTTGCCACCTCCGCTGACGGAAACATTAGTGTGCATGCCGCTACCGTTGACTCCCACCACCGGCTTAGGCAGAAAGCTGGCGGTAAGGCCCATGTTGCGTGCGACCTGGCGGCAGATCAGCTTGTAGAGTTGGATATGGTCGGCGGCCGCTACTACCTCCGCATAGCCGTAGTTGATTTCGAACTGCGAAGGCGCAACCTCAGGATGGTCCTTCTCATTCTGGAAGCCCATGGCGCGCTGCACTTCCGCGGTCGTGTCGATGAATGTGCGCAGCGGATCGCCGGGCAGAGAATGGTAGTAGCCGCCGGTATTGACGTACTCGAACTTGCCCGTTTCGTGGTAGATGCGCTCGGCCTCCGGGCCCTGGAACAGGAAGCCCTCGATTTCATTGGCGGCGTTGAGGGTGTAGCCATGTTTCTTGTGCATTTCGGTTGCGAATAATTTCAACACGCTGCGAATGTCGGCGCCGTAGGGTTCGCCGTTCTTGTCGATAACTTCGCCGAACACCAGCACTTTGCCCGGCCCGAAGACATCGGCCGGTCCCCAGTAAAACGCCCCCCAGTCAATGCCCAGACGCAGATCGCTCTCCCGCTGCGCTGTGAACCCGCGAATCGAAGAGCCGTCGAAGGTCAGGTTGTCATAACTCTTCAGCAGGAACTTCTTGTCGTAATCCAGCATGTGCAGCCGGCCTTCGAGATCGCTGAACATCACGGTCACGGCCTTGATCCGCTTTTCGTCGGTCAGATACTTAAGCCGATGCTCCTGGATCTTGTGCGTGGCGGCGCGGTTCCGGCGCTGCTCCTTCGCCTCCAGATTCAACTCTTCCAGTTCGTCGTAGGTGAGTGCCAGGAAATTACGCAGTTCGTTGGGCATGGATATCCTTCAGTCTCCTATTCGTTTCTCAGCAAAATGATGTCGGCAAGCTAACACGCGAATACAGGCAATTGAAATGGCTGGGTTTCAACCGAAAAGAATAACGTGAGTGTGCGGTCCTCGACAATCGAAAAAGCTGATCGAAGGCATAAAAGAGATTTATTCGCTCCCGCAATTCCTGGAGCGCACCCTATCGCATGCCCAAGCCTTGTCCCGGCATCAGCCAGATGATCACGCCCAGCGCTGTAAGCACTGCGACAAAGTAGATGGTTGTGGCGCGGCTGGGATGAGCCGGCAGATCGACGGCAAAAAACGCTCGATACCCCGCGCCCAGGGCAACTAGAAAAAACATGTTCTGCTTCAGCGCCAGCCCCAGAGCGACACACGCGATAAGCAGCACGACGCGTTCCGTCTTGCTCAAGGCCAGCGCGGCCTGCCCGCCATCCAGCGCCCAGACAGGAGTCAGATTCAGCAGATTCAGAATCGCACCCACCCGCGCCAGGTCGGCCCAGAACATGTCGCCAGTCTGCTTCCAAATCACGGCGCATGCCGCTGATGCCAGAAATCCCGCCAGCGGTCCGGCCAGGCTGACCTGCGCACGCGTCTCCAGCGGTACGCCCAGCGCCTGCCAGCGCACATAGGCGCCCAGGCCCGGCAGAAACACCGGCATATCCGCCGGCAAGCCGCGGCGCTTGATGTCAACGAAGTGGCCCATCTCGTGAATCAGAATCAGTAGCGCGAAGCCGACTCCGAACTTTATTCCCGACGCAGCCGAATAGATCGCAATGAAAGCTGCAAAGCTTAGCAGAGACGTCCACTTGAAACGCGGCGTCACCGAACCTCTGCTCTCGTCGGCCAGCGTCGCGATCGAGCCTGCCGGTCCCATCAGTTGAGCCCCCGCCGGTTGAGCCAATCGATTGCCGACCGCTGGCCGCCACCCCGCACTGGTAGCAGCATCGAGCTCTTGCGCATGCTGCATGATCCAGCCGGCTTGCTTCGACGTTGGCGGCAACAGCTCAAGCCCCGTCAGCCATTTCTCCCGCGCCCGCTGCAAGTCTCCACTGGCCTCTAGGGCTTTCGCTTCGGCGGACAGGCGCTCCAGTTCCTCGGAGTGCACCAGTGCGTTGCAGTGGTCGCAAACCCGCGCTCCCGGCGCAAGCTCGCGTGAGCAGCGCTTGCAATTGCGAATCAGGTCTGGGTCGATGGTAGACACGGCTGGACTTAGTGACTCGAAGCGGACGCTTGTTCCCCATGCGCTTTTCTCTCAAAGTAAAAGGCCACGCCAAGCGCCAAAATGAGAGCGGCCATACCAAACAGGGTTAGCCCGGGAGTGCTGTTCGGCTCAAGAATGATCACTTTTCTCGCCATCGCAATCAGAGCCACTTCGAGAACGAGCCGAACATGAAAGACATCCTTCCTCAGATATGCCTTCAACGTCTCCAGTAACTCCACCCCGATAAGGATCAGCAGGAAAAACGAGAAGATCTCGAGGAGCCCCTGCACCTGAATAAGAAACCTCGGAGGCTTCCAGATCTCGTGCGCAATCAGGAAACCTAGATCTACGGTGGAAAGCACTACGACGATGAGCAGCAGAACTGCCAGCACGAGAGCAATAAGCTTTTGAGCCTTGGTCAACAAGGTTTCCATGTCGTTTCTACTCAAGCAGGCAGCGGGGAGCGACGATGATATTTACATGGCTCGCAGAAAACTTCAACTCGGAGCGCCGGACAAGTGTTGGCTCAGTTTTGCGGAAATGCCCATGTGGAGACAGCCGCCTCGGCTGTCCGCCTAGCGAAGCAAGGCGGCTTCTTCGTCACTGCCGGCAAACTCAGCCACCACCAGGCGTTAAGTTGGTGGAGCATTGACAAACGGTCCGTAGACTCCAAACGGCCGGCCCGCCGCGATCCTCCATGCGATTCTCATTCCAAAGAAGAGAATCAACAGGCCCATTAATCCCCAGAAGGGATTGCCCGAAAGCTGAATGAACGGAGACGCCAGCCCGATCAGCGCCACTCGTCCCAGCCACGTTCCCAGACTCACGCGGCCTCTCCGTTCCAGGTGCCGGTTGTGGTTCCGAAGGTTGCCGCCCGGATTCCTGCTCCAACTGGCGCTGCTCGTCCTCAAGCTTTTGTTGCTGAGTTTGTCGTTGCTGTTTTCTTTCGCCGGCAAAATGAATCCAGATGGGAACCGCCGCCATCGAGACAGCTGCATAGGTGAGCAAAGCCGCCGCAATCTGGTAGCGCCGGCCGCCCACTCCGTTCGATCCCTTCATCATGGCTGTGCCCACGATCCAGCCCACTCCGATCGACATATAGCTGATCACCCAGCCCTGAAGCAGGATGGCGATCAAGGCGTACCCGATCAACCCCACGACGGCCGCGCCGATGCCGTACGTAAGGGCGCGCACATACGCCGCGTGCTTGTCCCTGTCAATTTCGCTGCGCATCTTTTCCGTGCAGTCGGGACACGCCAACGCCGCATTCACCCGATAGTAAGTTCCACTCAACGGTTGCTGGCAAAACTGGCAGCGGTCGCTTCCCGGCTTCGTGGCGTACTCGGCCGTTCCGAACTGCGGCGTCGGATTACTCAAATTGTCACTCATGGCCCGGACGATAGCACAGCCTCCGGTGGCAAGGAAGAGGGAAGTCAGCAGCGACTCAGGGCTGGTTGTAGTAGCCGGTGCGAGTACGAGCCGTGATTCCCGGCTTATCGACCGCGACCCGGAGAGAATGGTACTCATTTGCCTTGTCCGCGCGAGGAGGGTCGAAGGAGAGGACGTAGAAAGCATTAGCATCTGCGGCACACTCCGCGATTGCGGCGGTGATATCGTTGGTTAAGTTGAGGACGCGCCCACCAGTTTGAACCGCGAGCACCGGCAAGCCTAGGTTGCCCGGCAGGGCGCGTGAAGGCGAACTTACACCCTTCAAAAACTCCTCGTAGTAAGCCGCCCTTCCAAAATCATTGAGACCAAGCGGGTCAACACTATGGAGGGTAACGCGAGCCTGCCTGAGTTCGGTGGAGGCGGCCACGATCGAGCTGAAAAGCTGTTGCTCTTCTTTCGCGGAAAGGTAAGTGCGTGGTCCTGAGAGCAACGGCCATCCGGGACTGATCCAGATGACGAGCTTTCTGCCGGGTCGGGTCCTCTCGTATTCGGCCAGTTGGCTAATGGCCGTCAGCGATTTGTCGAAGCGCTCGGCCGCGCCGTAGACCCCCTGTGATCGATGATTCTCGCGCAGCCCGAGTTCGTATTGGTCGAGCAGAGACGCCAGAACATTTCCATCGCGCGAGGAACCGTTCTGCATCTGGGCTCCGGTATCGGTGAAGAGGATGAGCGACATCGGTTGCGGAAGCTTCCCGCCGTTCTGCAGCAGATACTTCTTGAGCTCGTTTTTTTCGTTCACGACGGCCTGGAAGGGTGCGTTGACGGCATCAACAACTAAAACGACTTCGAGCGGTGGATCTGTAGCGGCGGGCACTGCGCTGTCGACGGCCTGAAAAGAGGCGATGTTCAACGGCAGTTTATCGTCCAGAAGAGTGAAGTCGTGCTGCTTCAGTCCGCGAATGGGCGCGCCGGCTTTGTCGGTTACCTGTACGTCGAGCATGATCCGCCGGTCTGCGCCGGTTGAAGGGATTTTCTCCGGCTCGGAGGTCCGGGGTTGAAGTTGTGCAGGGGAGGAGTTCTGGCCCCATACGCCACAGAGAGGCAGCAGTAGGAGTAAAAAGCGGAAGAAACGACCCAAGACTCACCTCGCGCTGGAAACCTCCGCCCGACGTGAGCAGTATACTGCGCAGGAACCGAGGAGTTGTCTACTGCTGGTGCGCCGAGGCTCCCGCCGCGATCTCGCGCAAGGCGCTCACGAATCCCGCGGCCGCGTCCGGGTCGGCCAGCGCTTCCAGATGCAGCGTGGCCGAGAACTGCGGCGACTCCGGACGAAAACTTACCTGCAGAACGTCCTGCCGCCGTGCTGACATCAGTGCGTTCAATTCCGCGCCCGGATCCTGCTTCCAGTGCGCCCGAGTGGTCAGGATAATGGGGCCGGGCTGGTAGAGATCCCACTCCCGATCGTCGCGTTTGCGCGCCGAGGTTCCCCGGTTGTGGGCGCACCAGCGGTGCCGCACTACGTCCAGATGAAAGCTCGGAGAACCGCCCAGATCGGCCTCGAAGGTCAGAGTTTCTTTCTGCCGGTGCCAGCAGCTAACCAACCAGTGTACGGGCAGCGGCCGCGGCCTGAACCTCACCGTTACGTGCGCGTTCTCGAACCAGCGCGATGGAAAATGCAGCCGCGCCTGCAACCGCGAACTGCCCACCCAGTGCGATTCCAGAATACGTCCCTTGCCAGCGCAAGCCGTCTGCACCCAGCGCAAAGCCGCCGCTCCTTTTTTTCGGTTGTAGGTGGAAAACACGAAATACCACAGCCCCAGCACGGCGACCGAACCGGCCACGTCAATCAGGAGGAGACGACCCACAACACTTCCTTAAGATGTCCATGGTACGTCCGAGGTTGCGGAGACGCAAGTGGACAATCGTCCCAATCCATCGCTTCCAGATAGCCTAGCTTCAATAAGCTGTGGAAAACTGGCCGCCAACGCTGTCATCCTGAACAGAGTGGACAGTTTGCGAAGCGAAGCATCCACGGAGTCGAAGGACCCCTCGTCCGCCGGCGCTGTCATTGGCTCCGCAAGGCGTTTCTACCATTGCCCCGCTACAATGGCCCCGTGCCCTTCACTATCCGGGACTTCCGGCCCTCCGATTTCGACACGCTGTGGCGCATCGATCAGCTATGTTTTGCTCCCGGCATTTCCTATTCGCGGACGGAACTCAAGCTCTACATGCGCCGCCGCGGATCGTTCACCCTGCTCGCCGTAAATGCCGCCGCTGCCGCCGTTCCCGATTCGGGAAACGCCGGGAAGAATCTTCCGCCGATCCCCCAGGCAGACGGCCCCGTAGCCGGTTTCATCGTCGCCGAAGCGGATCGCGCTAACGGACACATCATCACCATCGACGTGATCGCCGCCGCGCGCCGCTCCGGCGTAGGATCGCTTCTCCTGCACGCCGCCGAAGATCGTCTGCGTGCCAAGCTCTGCCGGTCAGTCGAACTGGAAACCGCGGTAGACAACGTCTCTGCGCTGGCGTTCTACAAACGCCACGGCTACACCGTGATCAATACCTTCCCGCGCTACTACGCAAACGGAGTAGACGCCCTGGTCCTCGTGAAAGATCTAGCGTAGCTTTTCTTAGCGCTCTTCGCGGCCCTCTCTTAGCGACCCTTGCGGTTAAGAGCTTTTACCGCCATGGCCCAAATTTGCACTTTCCCTCCCACTCCAGCTACCTTGCCATAATGAAAGTAGCCATCCAAGGCGAACGAGGATCTTTCAGCCACGAGGCCGCAGAGCGAATGCTGCCAGGCTGCAAAGTTGTCCCCTGCGCTCGATCCGCCGAGGTCTTCGACCGAGTCCAGCGCGGGTCTGTATCTGCCGCCGTTATCCCCATAGAAAACTCGCTGGCCGGTACGGTGGCCGAACACGCCGATCTTCTGGTCACGCAAGAAGTGTTCATTCAAGCCGAATTTCTGCTCCGCATAGTGCACAACGTAATCGCCGCTCCCGGAGTAAAGCTCAGCGCGCTCCGCAAAGTGCTCTCACACCCGGTAGCGCTCGATCAGTGCCGCGACTTCTTCCGCCACCATCCCCGCATCGAGCCCGTCCCGTTCTACGACACCGCTGGCAGCGTGAAGCACGTCGTCGCTCAGCACCTACTCGACGCCGCCGGAATCGCCAGCCGCCACGCAGCGCGCGAATACAACGGCAGAATTCTCCGGGCCGGCATCGAAGACGACAAACGCAACTTCACCCGCTTCTTCCTGATTCGCAAATCGGCGACGGATTTCAGAGCCAAGTCGGGAGCCACGCGGCAAAAGGGAAGCGCCGCCCCGCCCAGCTACGAGCGCCTGATTCCGCAAGGTGCCGACAAAACGTCCATCGCATTCAAGGTAAAGAACGTCCCCGGAGCCCTCTTCAAGTCGCTCAGCGTTTTCGCCCTGCGCGACATCAGCCTGAGCAAAATCGAGTCCCGCCCCCTGCGCGGACGCCCCTGGGAATACGTCTTCTACGTCGACTTTCTCCGCGGCGACGACGAACCCGCCCGCAACGCCCTGCACCATTTAGGCGAGGTAGCCGAGTTCGTCAAAGTTCTGGGGATTTACCCCGCGGCGTAAAAGGGCATTTGGGGACGGCCGCCTCGAGAGCCTGCCCCTGGCGAAGGCGAGCGGTCCAGCCAAGCGAAGCCTGGCGTCACCTCCGCATTAGCCGCAGCACCTTTGATACAGTGCGAACCATCCCCGACAGGAATAGAATTCGCGTTGGGTGCCCCTGCGGGCAAGTGTGAAACCTTTCCGCAGGAGTATCATCTAAGCTTGAGTGAGTTACACTCAAGGAGAGCCAATGAGCCAACAGCCGCTTTCCGAGCAAGTTCCTAAGCTTCGGGAAACAAACGACGTACGGGCTTTGCCCGTGCTTCCAGTGCGCGACACCGTCCTCTTCCCGCACGCCGTCCTGCCCCTTACCGTAGGCCGGGAGAGTTCCGTCCAGCTGATCAATTCGCTTGGAGAAGACAAGACCATCGTGGTCGTCGCTCAACGCGAGGCCCGCGTCGATAGCCCTCAGGCGAGTGATCTTTATACCGTAGGCACGTCAGCGGTCGTCCACAAAGTCGTCAAGATGCCCAACCAGAGCCTCTTTGTGTTTGCCGAAGGCCTGGAGCGCGTGCGCCTCGGCGAGTTCACACAACTGACGCCGTTCATGCGCGCGAAAGTCTCGCCGATCCCCGAATCCGCTCCCCCTGACAGCTCCGAAATCGAAGCGCTGCAGCGCAACGTGCTTACGCTCTTCCAGCAGATCGTTGCCGGTTCGCCCACGCTTTCCGACGAGCTTTCCACCGTGGCCTTGAACATCGACGAACCCGGCCGCCTGGTGGATTTCATCGCTTCATCTTTACCGTCACTCTCCACGCCCGACAAGCAGGACACGCTCGAAACTCTCGACATTCGCGTGCGCCTGGAGAAGATCAACCAGCATCTCGCCAAGGAACTTGAAGTCCAGCAACTCCGCAACAAGATTCAGAGCGAAGTGCAGGACCGCGTACAGCAAACCCAGCGCGAGTATTACCTGCGCGAGCAGATGAAGGCCATCCAAAAAGAACTGGGTGAGCAGGATGAAGGCCAGCGCGACGTAGAAGACCTCAAAAAGAAAATCGACGACGCCGGCATGCCCGATGAAGTAAAGAAGGAAGCGCTCAAGGAATTGGGCCGCCTCTCGCGCATGTCCCCCATGGCCGCCGACTATTCGCTAACCCGCAATTACGTTGAGTGGCTAGCCGTGTTGCCCTGGAACAAGACTTCCGGGCAGGAAATCGAGATCATCAAAGCCAAAGAAATTTTGGATACCGATCACTACGATCTCGAGAAAGTAAAAGATCGCATCCTCGACTATCTCTCCGTCCGGCGCCTGAAACCAAACATGAAGGGCCCGATCCTCTGCTTCGTCGGACCTCCCGGCGTAGGCAAGACATCGCTGGGGAAATCGATCGCGCGCGCGCTCGGCCGGAAGTTCGTTCGGCTTTCGCTGGGCGGCGTACACGATGAAGCCGAAATCCGCGGCCATCGCCGCACCTACATCGGCGCACTTCCCGGACAGATCATCCAGGGCATTCGCCGCGCCGAAACCAAAGATCCGGTTTTCATGCTCGACGAAATCGACAAGGTAGGCCGCGACTTCCGCGGCGACCCGGCTTCAGCGTTACTCGAAGCCCTCGATCCCGAGCAGAACTCGACCTTCCGCGACAACTATCTCGACGTCACTTTCGATTTGTCGAAGGTTCTTTTCATCACCACGGCGAACATGCTCGACCCCATCGCCGAGCCGCTGCGCGATCGCATGGAGATCATAGAGCTTCAGGGTTACAGTGAAGAAGAGAAGCTGCACATCGCGCGCCGCTATCTGGTTCCGCGTCAAGTCGAAGAAAACGGAATCACTGCCGACCAAATCGAATTCCCAGACGAAGCTTTGCGCTACACGATTCGTCACTACACCCGCGAAGCCGGTGTCCGCAGCCTGGAACGCACCATCGGCACTATCTGCCGCAAGCAGGCACGCCGCCTCGCTGAAGGCAAGACCGAGAAGCTCGTAGTCACGCAGGAAATCATTCAGGAATTTCTCGGCGGCATCAAGATCCGCGTCGAAGGCGAGATCGAGGAACGCACCGAACGCCCGGGCGTAGCTGTTGGCCTTGCCTGGACTCCCTCAGGTGGCGACGTGCTCTTCGTGGAAGCCAACGCCATGAAAGGCAAAGGTGGATTCACCATGACCGGCCAGATCGGCCAGGTCATGCAGGAATCCATGCAGGCCGCGCTGACCTGGGTCCGCTCGAACGCAGCCCAGCTAGGCATCGCCGAAGATTTCTTCGCCGACCACGACATTCACATGCACGTGCCGGCCGGAGCCATTCCAAAAGATGGACCATCTGCGGGCGTGACCATGGCAACCACTCTGGTTTCCCTGCTCACTGTCCATCGCATCCGTCCGCTCACGGCAATGACGGGCGAGATCACGCTAAGCGGCAACGTGCTTCCCGTAGGCGGCATTAAAGAAAAGGTGCTGGCCGCCAAGCGCGCCGGAGTCACCACGATAATTCTGCCCGCGGAAAACAAAATGAATGTCGAGGAGGATCTGACGCCCGAACAAGTCGAGAACCTCAGCATTCATTATGTGAAGACGATCGAAGAAGCCCTGCGAGTCTCGCTGCCGGTGGTGGCGGAGTCGCTAGCCGCAAAGGTCTTCCTGGAGTCGGATGCGAAGCCGAAGGATTCCAAGCCCGAGCCTCCGCCCATTCGCCCCGTCCAGGAGCCCGCGGTAGTCCACGACAAAGTAGTGACTTGGCAGTCATAAGCGTAGTAGCACCGCCGCGCCGCAAAGCCGAAATAACTTGAAACCAGCAGCCTGCTACGGCTGCTTCATCAACGCCGATTCCAGCCCCCGCCGCAATTCCGCGGGACCCGTAATCGCTGGTTGGCATGCAAAACCGGAGCACAGAACCGCAAAAGCCTTGCCGGACTTCAGCTCGGGCAGGTTCGGGATGGTGGCTGCGAGCGCAGGAGGAAGGTTCCCGGCAACCGCCTGGTTCGCCGTCAACCGCAGCACGCTCTTGTTGAAGGCGAAACCAGTCGTAGCCACACGGGCGAGCACCGAGGCCGCTTCATCGGATGCGGAAGCGTCGATCACTACAACCTGCACGGGATTCTCCAACAGATGCAGCACAGCGATCCCGTAGGTCGCGGCAAAAATTCCAAATTGCTCCGCCACGCCGGCAAAAGTTTCCAGCGTCTGCTCCGCTTTGTCGCGATACCCATCATCGCCCGTATAGTGATGCAGGCGCAGCAGCGCGATCGCTGCCATGGGATTTCCCGCCGGCGTGGGCGAATCCTGCAGCGGCTTGCGCCGAGTCGAGAGCACGCCCAGACTCTTGCCCTCGCCTGGTGGTTCGGCATCGAAAAACCCTCCGGAAGTCGAATCGAAGAAGCGCGCGATCATCTCATCGGCGATAGCCTGCGCGAATTTGAAGTAGCTCAGGTCGGCAGTAGCCTCATAAGCATCAAGGCAGGCAATCGCGGTAGCGGCATAGTCGTCAAGCATCCCAGAAACCTCGCGGTGCGAAGCCGCAGGATCGGAATAGGCGACCACATGCAAAAGCCTTGTGGAGCGGGCGCCCTCGCCCGCTTGTGCCAGCGCCCTCCAAGCCTCAGCCAAAATACGGTCGAGTGAACGTAGCGCGAAACGCCGAGCCTCATCCAGCCCCAGAACCTTCGCAGTTTCCAGATACGCCGACACGCACATCGAATTCCATCCCACATAAACTGTCTTGTCGACGTAAGGCGTTGGCCGCTCCAGCCGCGCCGCATACATTTTCTTCTTCGCGGAATCGAGCAAGCGGCGCACGCGCTCGGCGCTGAGGCTCATCCGGCGGGCGATCTCCTCGATCGGTGCGCGCACATAAAGCACGTTCTTCGCCGGATTGTGGTGCATCTCGCCGATCTCGTTAATGTCGTAATGCAGCGCCGCAACCTGAGCCTCTTCTTCCGTGAGCACCGCGCGAGTCTCGTCAAGCGTCCAGGTGAAGTAGTCGCCATCGTCATCCATAGAAATGTCGGCGTCCTGCGAAGCGTAAAAGCCGCCGCGCTCGCGGTCGCTCAGCCACTCATCCATCCAGCGAATGATGTCGCGCGCCACGTCAGCAAAAAATTCCGACTCTGTCGCCTGATAGCCGTGTGCGTAATTCTTCAGCAGTTCGGAATTGTCGTAGCACATCTTCTCAAAGTGCGGCACCACCCACCGCTCGTCCACCGAGTAACGATGAAATCCCCCCGCCAACTGGTCATAGACTCCGCCATTCGCCATATGCTCAAGCGTAGTGACGAGCAAGTTGCGAAGTTGGGCCTCGCCACTACCCAACTCTCGAGAGTACAACTCTCTAGGGTGCCCCATACTAGCCGCGTCTTTTGCGGCTAGTGTGGGGACTTTGACTTCTCTCGCATATCGCTCGATCAATAAATCCAGCGCCGAAGGATGCGGAAACTTCGGAGCCGACCCAAACCCTCCATGCTGCGCGTCAAACATGCTGACCGCCGACTTCCGAATCGCAGCAATGATGCTCATCGAGACCTGCCCGCCCCGTCCCGCGAACGACTCCGCCTGAGCGATTGCGCTCTCGACCATCTTCGCCTGCTCCACTACGTCGCCATGTTTTTCCTTGTACGCATTGGCGATGCTCGTCAGCACGCGCTTGAAACTCGGCCGCCCGTACCCGTCGACAGGCGGAAAATAAGTGCCTCCATAAAAAGGCTTGCCATCGGGAGTAAGAAAAGCTGTAAGCGGCCATCCGCCCTGCCCGCTGACCGCACTGACCGCAGCCTGGTAACGGCTGTCAATGTCAGGACGCTCGTCCCGGTCCACCTTCACCGCGATGAAATGCTCGTTAACAATGGCCGCCACTTCCGGATCATCATAAGACTCGCGATCCATCACATGGCACCAATGGCACCAAACCGCGCCAATATCCAGCAGCATCGGCTTGTTCTCGCGCCGCGCGGCAGCAAACGCCTCCTCACCCCACTCATGCCACTGAATAGGCTGGTGCATGGCGGATCGCAGGTAAGCAGACGAAGCGCGGGCCAGGGAGTTGAGGGTAGTGGTGGTCATCGTTCAAGTTTATACGCAACATGCTGGGAGAGCAGCCGAGTGCGTGCACTCTCCAAAAACTTTGTCATTCCGAACCGGGCGCCAAGCCCGGTGAGGAACCTGCTCTCTCTGGAGATGCTCGCGATGAGCTATTTTTGCGTTTTCCACATCCGTTTCATGTTCATCCGTCACATCTTCATTTCCGGCCTTGAGCTAAGCTTTTACAAAGTATCCCTGTGGAGCGCGAATCGCGCCGGGGCACAAGCTCTTTGAAAACCGAAAAACGAACTCCAGCGATAGCGATCTGTATCGCTAAGTCCTTCACTTTTAAGATTTTGCCTCTAACTCCTTTGAATGGAAGATTTTAGCCGGATCTCGCAGGCCTCGAATATTGTAACTCCTATGGTTTCAATATTTTAGCGCACTCGATCCGCAAATTTTTTTCCGCGTCCGATATCCACTGTCGCAGGTCGAAGCGATCAGCACTTCGCCCGGTAAATCGCATACTGATGCGTCCCACCAACTTTTTTTAGCCCGACACTCCCGCTCAACACGTGCTCAAGCAGCGGATTGTGGTACAGCACATACACTGTCCGCGGATACGCCAGCAAACTCCGCTCCAGACTTGCCATCATCCGCTGCAACCCCGCCTCCGGAAACGGATTGAAGAGATAGAGCACAGTCGGCTCGGCAGGAAAAGGGAACTCAGTCGCATCCGCGCAGATCGATTCCAACGCGAAACACTTCTGCGACTCACTCCGATACTTGCTCAGATTCTCCTGCGCAGACTCATGCAACGCCGGCAGCAGTTCAACGCCCACGATGCGTAGAAAGGAATAATCCGAAGCCATCAGCAGCGTGCGTCCCTTACCCGATCCGAGATCGATGAAGATGAAGTCGCGTAAGTCCGAATGAATCTGCTGACGCAACGCTTCGAGCATTTCGTGGAAGAGAGCTGACTCCGTCGGCTGGTAAGGCGAATGGAAAACTCCGAGCAAGCGGTCGCGCCAGCCTAAAGCCCCACTAGTGGTGTTGACGCGATGCTCCCAATCGTATTCGGCGTCGCCGTAACGTTGACGACGGCGCTCCGGAGTGGATTCGCGAACGAACTCCCAAATCACAGCCAGCAGTTGGCGGGTTGCCGCAAGCCGGCCTTCGCGCGCGGCAACATCATTCCACCATTGCCGTGCCGAGCGTGAGATGCTGACTCGCCGTGAAGCGGAGGGATCGACGCCCATTCTCTGCCATCATAAGCGATGATCGGAGACCGAGGACTGCTCTACTGCAACAGGTGAAGCTTCGGCACAGGTTTATATCCCGGAGGAAGCCCTTTGGTAGCGAAAGGAAAGTCATCCGGCACGCGAAGTTCTACGCGGCCCTCAGGGGTCAACTTGTAAGGATGGCCGTCGGGATCGACCGGAGTTCCAGCCAATCCCTCCGCGGCGACCAGTTCCGCCATGCTTGCGGGCAGGCGCCCAGTACGTTCTCCGAAGCGCGTCACCGCTTCCTGAAGATGCTTGACGTCTTCGTCTACGCGCAACGCGCGCAGATGTTCGACCGCATTCTCCTTGATCTGTGCGTCCTGTGCGGTCTGATAAGTCGCCGACCACAGCATCCGAGCCGTCTCATACTCGCCGGCATGCTGCGCCATCTGCGCCGCCATCACCTTCAGGAAGGGATGAGCATTCGGAATATGCGATCCGCGCTCGAAGGTCTCCGCGGCTTTCTTGTAATCCCGAAGCTCCATGTAATAGACGAAACCGAGGTCGTAGTAGAGCCTCCAGTTGTCGGGATTGTTCTGAATGCCGTATTCCATCAACTCAATGGCGCGCTCAGGCTGGCCCGCGCCGTGCGGTGGCTGGGGCGCAAGGAAGCTGGCGCCAAATTCATAAGCCACCATAAGATGCGGATCCAGGTGAGTTGTGATTTCGAGCAGCGGCGCCAGCAGGTTGTAGCTGGAGGCGAAGTAATGATGCCGGTAACCAAAGTATTGCACGGCGCGAGTCCAGTAAATGCAAGCCATTAGCCCGTCATAACCAAGACTGGCGCGCTCGATCACCTTCGGCGAGCTGAGGAAGAGAACTTCATCCAGCGTAGCTTGCGGGCGAAGCTGGTCGGTGCGATGGAGCACAAACGAACTGGCGGCCAGCGACAGGATCAGGCATGCGCTGGCGACGATCGTGGTTTGCTGGCGAGTCTTCATTTCAAGTCTTTTCTTATCGCGGAACTCTCATTGCATATCTCTTCATTTCAGGTCCCGACGCTCGAAGATCAGCACCGCTCCGCTCAACGCCATGGTGGCGTAGAACAATGCGTAGAGAGTGTTCTGCAGGATGAGTCGTCCGGCCACCGGCTGTTCGTGAGCGATGGAAGTGATCACGTTGAACGCCGAAAAATTTGGCACCAGGTAGGCCGCGCCCGTGGCCAGCCAACGCGAGAATCCGTGCGCCATGCCCGCGAAATTGCGCAGGTCTTCGGCAAAGCTCCCAATGACGAACAGCGAGAAGGCAAAGACGGCGGAAAGCAAAGGCGAGGAAAACGACGAGAACAACAACGCCAGGGAGCAGATAATCAGGAACTCGAGAACGATGAAGTACAAGGCCACCAGAATCAGAGCGTCGGCGCGCACGAATTTGTGCGAAACATAGAAAAGAGCGCCGAACACGCCGACCGCCATGAAGAAAGTATTCACCACCAGCGTGCCGGCCAGGCCGAAGAACTTGCCGACAATGAACTCCCAGCGACGGACCGGGCGGGAAAGCACAGTGTAAAGGGTTCGCTTTTCGATTTCCTTGGAAACCAGGCCGATGCCGATGAAAATTGCAATGACGACTCCAAACAGCGAAACCGCAGTGAGCCCCAGATTGATGACGACCAGCTTCTCGATGTCAATCGAAATCTGGCCCACGAGAATGGCCGCCCCCGAGAGCAGAAGCGCGAAAGCAATCAGATTGTAGAGCACGCGGTCGCGCACCGCTTCGCGGAAGGTGTTGGAGGCAATGTAGGCGATGCGGGTGTTCATACTGTCCTCTTTATGCGGTGGAGCTTCATATACCGGCGAATTTCATACAATCGAACTTCATACAATAGATCCAGCCGTGGTTTCGGCGCGGCGCAGTTTCTCGACAAAGTAAGCCTCGAGCGAAGTGCGTACCGGAGTGATTGCAATCAGCCGCAGCCGTTCGCGGCGGAGGGCATCGATCACCGCGTCCTGCTGGCTCTCGGCGATGATGGCACGGACCCGGTCTCCGGTAACATGGCACTCCCCGCCCAGAGCCTTGATCGACGCCGGAACCTGCGTGCCATGCCAGATCACTTCCACTTTGCCCTGCACGCTGGAGGTCAAATCCTCGACTGCGCCCACCCCGCGAAGTTCTCCCTTGTGAATAACGGCAACGCGGTCGCAGAGTGTTTCCGCGTCGGAGAGAATGTGGGTGGAGAAGAACACGGTTTTGCCTTCGGACTTAAGCTGCGACATCAGGTCGCGCACTTCGCGCCGGCCCATGGGGTCGAGCCCGGACATGGGTTCGTCGAAGAACACGAGCTTGGGATCGTGCAGAATTGCCTGGCCGATGCCAACGCGCTGCAGCATGCCTTTGGAAAACTTGCGCAATTGCACGCCCTGCACGTCGCGCAATCCCACCTGCTGGAGCACCTGTTCGACGCGATGCTTGCGCTGTTTGGCGGGAACGCCGGAAAGTTGTCCGTAATATTCCAGCAATTCGTGAGCCGTCAGATAGTCGTAGAAATAGGGCTGCTCGGGAAGAAAGCCGATCTGTGCTTTGACCTGCGGGTCCGTCCAATCGCAGCCCAGGATGCGTGCCGATCCGGCGGTTGGGAACACCAAGCCCATGAGCAATTTCAAGGTTGTGGTTTTGCCAGCGCCGTTGGGGCCGAGGAAGCCGAAAATCTCTCCATCCTCGACCGTGAGGTGGAGTGGGTGCAATGCGCGCTTTGGGCGCTTGCGCCAGAAGCCCACGTTATAGGTTTTTTCCAACCCCAAGATTTCTATTGCAGACATGGCAGAAACTCAGTTACTTAAAGAAAACATTTTTTACAGGAAAAATTATATGCAAATCGGCTCGGGAGTAAAGTGGCGGCGCGGACGCGCGACATTACGAAAGTAAAAAGCGCGCCTCGCACTCCGGGTGCTATGAGGCTCGGCCGGAAGTTTGCCGACGAGCCCTTAGTTACTCTCTGGCGACAGGGCCAGGCACGGCGCATAACCCGGAACCAGAGTGGTGTTGCCCGGGGGCTGAAGGCGGATTACCAGATCGTCAGCGGAGCAGTAGGCGCGGGTGCCGGTCAGGTCAGTGAGGGGGGTTGCGGTGGCATAAAACTGGTTGTTGATGACACTTCCTGGGCTTGGAGACCCGGTGGCCGCGAAGCTGTAGCCGCTCTTGGGACCGCCACTGGCCAGGGACTGGTCGATGAGACAGGCCGTGGCGACGTTTGGAGTGCAAGGCTGCGCCCCGCCCAGCGGTGTCAGAGTTGCCGGGAAGCCGATGGTTTCGTAGGCGCCGAAGTACCCGATTTCGGCGACGTCGATGGCGTGCATGGAACCCGCGGCGGATGAGTCGTTGGCCGCCATTCGCGCCCGCATTAAGTTCGGGATGGCGATGGCAGCGATGACAAGAATGATCGCCACCACGATCAGGAGCTCGATAAGTGAGAAGCCCTTCTTTTTCGCCATGGAGTTTATCCGTCTTTGTCGAACCTAACCCGAGCAGACATCCCGACCCCCGGGCTACCCACAAAAACTGTTGCACTTAACAGGCCATGCCTACCTACGTTGACCCTGTTACGGCAGTAACCGGTTCTCTTTTGGAAGGGCTCTGCCCGACCCATCCAAACAAAATAAAGGGCAGCCGATTCGCATCCGCTGCCCTGTGGCTTTGCGCTAGTTGTTCATCGGGCTCAGAGCCAGGCAAGCCGCGTAGCTCGCCGGAACGGTAGTGATTCCAGGCGCGCCGTTGCGCACAACGCCGTCATCAGCGGCGCAGAACGACTTCGTACCCGACGTGCTCGAGATGGGTACTGCCGTGGTGTAGAACGTAGAAGGCGCCGCAGCCGCAGGAGCTGTGACCGTAACGGCAAATTTATAACCGCTCTTACCTAAGCCTCCTGGGCCGTTGGTGGCCAGGTTGTTGTCAATCAGGCAGCCGTTGGCCGTTCCCGGAACGCAAGGAGTGGCAGCGCCGCCCAACTGGGCCAGCGTGGCATAACCTTGAGTCGGATAAGCGCCGTAGTAGCCGACTTCGCCGACGATGATGGTGTGCTCGGAGGCGGCCGCGGATGAATCGTTGGCAGCCATACGGGCGCGCATCAGGTTAGGAATTGCAATAGCCGCGATGATCAGGATGATGGCAACCACGATCAGCAGCTCAATCAGTGAAAAACCCTTATTTCTGTTAATTTTCATGTTTGTCATAGTTCGCCTGTATTTTGCCGCCGAGTCAGCAGATAGAGCTTTGTTCAAGCAAGGCTTCTTAAGGATGCTTCAGTTGTTGCAGTTCTGCTACCAAAAACGAACGTTTGCCAGACTAAAGTAAGCGACGCTATCTTCTTTAGATGATGGGAGATAACGCGTCTTTCGCCGAATCCGAGCGGTCAGCAGGTCACAAACGGTCAGTTTCGACGACAGAAATTGTCAGAAGCCACAGGCACGCAAGCAACAAAGGGCAGGGTTTGCCGGCATTCCGGGCAGACCGGCGTCTGCCGCGATCGAGATGCCCAAGATGCCGAGGAAAAAAATTAAGGGCAGCGGACTTGCATCCGCTGCCCTGTGGCTTTGTACCTCGCAGGTACTCGCCAATTCAAGCTGCTAGTTGTTCATCGGGGCCAGAGCCAAGCAAGCCGCGTAGCTCGCCGGGACGGTGGTGATTCCAGGCGCGCCGTTGCGCACAACGCCGTCATCAGCGGCGCAGAAAGACTTCGTACCCGACGTGCTCGAGATGGGCACTGCCGTGGTGTAGAACGTGGAAGGCGCAGCAGCCGCAGGAGCTGTGACCGTAACGGCAAAGGTATAACCGCTCTTACCCAAGCCGCCCGGGCCGTTGGTCGCCAGGTTGTTGTCAATCAAGCAGCCGTTGGCCGTTCCCGGAACGCAAGGTGTAGCAGCGCCGCCCAACTGGGCCAGCGTGGCATAACCCTGAGTCGGATAAGCGCCGTAATAGCCGACTTCGCCGACGATGATGGTGTGCTCGGAGGCGGCCGCGGACGAATCGTTGGCAGCCATACGGGCGCGCATCAGGTTAGGAATTGCAATAGCCGCGATGATCAGGATGATGGCAACCACGATCAGCAGCTCAATCAGTGAGAAACCCTTCTGTTGTTTCCGCATCTCTATTTTTCCCCTCGTTTTGGAATTCGTTGATTTCATGCTGGTCATGGTGATGACGCAGTCGATCTTGATAATGGCACTTGCCTGGCCAAACCGGCTAGTTACCTTGGTTCCTACGGCGCTATGAGCAAGGTCTTTATTTTCATTACAAAGTCAAACTTCAGACTCATTGTAACGCGGTTCCAGACCGGGGTTCTTGCCAAAAACTGTCATGGAACTGACGGTTCGCGGCAACTGCTACGCGGCCGGCGGATAATCTCGGAACGAGTCAGAATCCGGATCTTGCACCATAAGTAACCTCGCGGGCTTGACTAGCCTGTCCGTCCTACAGTGCTGGTGCATATAATCGATTCCAGAAACGCGAGGATCGAGTCGTTGTCTTCCAGTGCAACCGCGACCGCAACGCAGCCCGCAGTGGTTTCCCGGCCACCGGCGCCCTTGTTTTTTTCCAGTGAAAAGCGCAGTACGATTTTGTGTCTTTTCCTGGCGCTGCTGATACTTGCTCTCTACAACCCCGTTGTCCATAACGGCTTCACCAATATGGACGACGATGTCTACATTACCGGCAACGCGCATGTGCGGGCAGGACTGAGTTGGGCGACTGTGAAGTGGGCATTCACGAGTTTCGACGCCGCCAACTGGCACCCGGTCACCTGGCTCTCCCATGCTCTCGATTGCCAGCTTTTCAAGCTGAACCCCGTCGGTCATCACTATGTGAATGTTCTGCTCCATGGGGCGAACGCAATTTTGCTGTTTCTGCTGCTCGAAAGCGCTACAGGCCTAACGTGGCCGAGTTTGATGGTAGCGGCACTGTTCGCGCTTCATCCCGTAAATGTTGAGTCGGTGGCATGGGCTTCGGAGCGAAAGAACGTGCTGAGCATGTTGTTCTTCCTGCTTACTCTGCATGCCTATGGATGGTATGTGCGTAAAGGTGGAGTTAAGAGGTACGCGGTAATGGCCGGTCTTTTTGCCCTCGGATTGATGGCGAAGTCGGAGATCATCACGCTGCCGTTCGTATTGCTGCTGTGGGATTACTGGCCGCTTGATCGAATGGCTGGAGCGGCCGTTCCCAGTTCAG
This sequence comes from uncultured Acidobacteriaceae bacterium, assembly GCA_963850805.1. Taxonomy (GTDB): domain Bacteria; phylum Acidobacteriota; class Terriglobia; order Terriglobales; family Acidobacteriaceae; genus Sulfotelmatobacter. The sequence continues at coordinate 69,780 of CAWKNF010000020.1, forward strand.
TTCTCAGTTCTCAGTTCTCAGTTCTCAGAAAGAGACACGCCCTAGAGCCTGGGGCGAGTGCGCCGGTTGCTCGATCGTTCTCCTCTCTGGTGGTTGAGAAGGTGCCGCTGTTCATGCTTTCGGCGGGCAGCGCGCTTATGACCCTGTTGGCACAAAGCGCGGGCGGCGCGGTGCATACGACTTCGACCCCAGGCCGCTGGGGGAACGCAATCGTGGCTTACGTGCGGTATTTGGGCGAGGCGTTTTGGCCGGCGCGACTGACAAGCTATTATCCGCACCCGGGTCTGCTTCTTCCGACTTGGGAGATCGCCGGCTCCGCGACGGTATTGCTGGTATTGACTGGGTTGGTTTTGCATTGGCGGAGTCACCGTTGTCTGATGGTTGGCTGGCTCTGGTTTCTGGGCACGCTGATCCCGGTGATTGGGCTGGTGCAGGTGGGCGCGGCAGCGCTGGCCGACCGGTATGCCTATCTGCCTTTCATTGGGTTGTTTATCTGCGTGGTTTGGGGATTTGCGGAAATGGCGCAGAAGCGAAGACTGCCGGCGGCGTGGCTCGGAGTGCCTGCGGTTTTGGTTCTGCTGACGTTAGGAACGCTGAGCTTTCGGCAGATCCATTATTGGCGCGACAGCGTGACTTTGTGGAAGCATGCTCTGGACTTGACGGAGCGGAACTATGTCGCGCATTGGGCGCTCGGCTCCGCCTTGGCAGAAAAGGATCAAAGCGAGGCTGCGATCGCCGAGTTCGATGCCGCCGAGAGTTTGCACGACTATGCCGCGCTCGATCGGGTCGCGATCGCGGCCTACAAACGAAATCATGGCCACGTGCAAGCGGCTATCGAGGAATACGGTAGAGCCCTGGAGGTTTCGCCAGATTCGAAGACGCGGGCAATTGTCCTGAGCCGGCTTGCTTCGGCCTACATGCAGACGGGCGACTTCGAGCGCGCGAGGGCGAGCTGCGCAAGCGGGCTCAAAGAGAATCCAAACAATCCCAGCGCTCTGGTGGACAGCGGGTTGCTGGCCGAGCGGGACGGTGATTTCCAGCTTGCGGCTGAGCAGTTCGCTCACGCCATGAAGGTTGCGCCCACGGACGTGGGCTATCTTTTGCTCGGATACAGCTTGCGTCGAGCTGGTCGCTTGCCCGACGCGCAAGAAGCTTATGGGGCGGCGCAGCGGATGTCCCGAGATTTCGATCAGGCACAGCAATCCGCTGCCCAGCTACTGGCAACCGCCGGAGTTAAGACGGAGTAGATCCATCCTGGAGTAAAGCGAGGGTTGAAATCTTTGTCTTTCAGCGCGACAGCGCCCGCGGCAGAGCCCGCAGTGAAGTCCCGTCCGCCGGCACACTGGCTCACTTCGCCAGGGAGGCGAAGCACCGTATTGTGCCTTCTGTTGGTGACGGTGACGCTGTTTTTCTATAATCCCGTTGCCCACAACGGGTTCACCAACCTCGACGACGACATCTACATTCTGGATAACGCTCATGTGCGCGCGGGCCTGACTTGGGACACGGTGAAGTGGGCATTCACGAGCTATGACGCCGCAAACTGGCATCCGCTCACCTGGCTGTCGCACGCTCTCGACTGGCAACTCTTCAAGCTGAATCCTGCTGGTCCCCATTATGTGAATGTTCTATTGCACGCTTGGAGTGCGGTTTTATTGTTTCTGCTGTTGGAGAGCGCCACGGGATTGAGCTGGCCCAGCTTGATGGTTGCGGCGCTGTTTGCGTTGCATCCGGTAAATGTGGAGTCGGTGGCGTGGGCTGCGGAACGGAAGAACGTCCTCAGCATGTTTTTCTTTCTGGCAACCCTGCTTGCTTATCAATGGTATGTGCGCCGTGGGTATGTGCGCCGCGGCGGCGGGGTGCGGGGGTACGCATTGGTGGCCGCTCTGTTCGCGCTGGGATTGATGGCAAAGTCGGAGATCATCACGCTGCCGTTTGTGTTGTTGCTGTGGGATTACTGGCCGTTAAAGAGGGTTGCACATCCAGTTCTCAGTTCTCAGTTCTCAGTGCTCAGTGAGAAGCCTGCCGACGAGCTTTCGGTTACGAGTGCGGTCGTTCCGCGGTCGTTCTCTTTTCTTTTTCTGGAGAAAGTTCCTCTGTTGCTGCTTTCGGCGGGCAGCGCGGTGATCACTTTGCTGGCGCAGAGGGCGGGGCATGCGGTGCGAACCTTGCCGGCGGGCGCGCGCTGGGGGAACGCGCTTGTGGCTTACGTGCGCTATCTGGGGAAGGCGTTTTGGCCGGCGCGGCTGGCGGTGTTGTATCCGCATCCAGGCGATTCGCTTCCGGCGTGGGAAATCATCTCGGCGGCCGCAGTGCTGCTCTTGATTACCGCGCTTGTGTTTCGTGGCCGGGAACGTCGCTATCTGGTGACGGGTTGGTTTTGGTTCCTGGGGACGCTGGTGCCTGTGATCGGTATCGTCTCCGTGGGTGAGCAGGCGATGGCCGATCGCTATGCCTATTTACCTTACATTGGGTTATTCGTGTGCGTGGTCTGGGGGGTTGCTGACATCGCGCGCGAGCGGAGCATCCGAGCTGTGTGGCTGGCGGCGCTGGCGGTTTTGATCCTGATAACGCTGGGAGTGCTCAGCCGGCGTCAACTCGCCTATTGGCATGACAGCGAAACTCTGTGGAGACATACCTTGAGCGTTACCGAGCGAAACTATATGGCTCACGGCGGCCTGGCCCGTGCTCTGGCCGAGGAGGGTCGGACGGAAGCTGCCATCGCTGAGTTCAATGCAGCTGAGAGTCTGCATTCGTATTCTTTCTCCGACATGGTCGTGCTCGGAGTCTACGAACAAACTCATGGCCAGGCGCAGGCTGCGATTTCACAATACGGGCGGGCTCTCGGTGCTGCGCAGGATCCAAATTCGCGAGCCGTTGCGCTGAGCTGTCTGGGTTCGGCGTACATGCAGATGGGTGACTTCAACCGCGCGAAGACTAATTATGCATCCGCACTGCAGCAGAATCCTGACACTGTCGCTGCTCTCGTGGGCAGTGGCTTGCTGGCCGAGAAGGACGGCGATTTCACGCTCGCAGTAGCCCGGATTTCTCATGCCCAGGAATTGGAACCGAGCGACGTGGGCTATCTTTTGTTGGAACAGGCCTTACGTCGAGCAGGTCGCTTGGCCGAGGCCGACGACGCCGTCGCGCACGCGCAGCGGATTTCCCACGATTTCGCGCAAGCCCAACGGTCTGCAGCGCAGGTAATGGGTGCAGCGGGTGTCATTCCCGATTAGACCGAACGCCAGTTGTCAGTGGCTAGTGATCAGTGATCAGAAAAAGGCTCCTTGCCTGACTTTGACGTTTAGAGCTGACCACTGACCACTTTCTTCCATCTTTACTCTCCCTTTACCAGCAGGCAGGTTACGTCGTCGTGTTGCGGGGTCGCGCCGACGAAGAGATCCAGGGCCGCCATCAGGCGGTTCAGCATCTCGGTCGGTGTGGATGCTGCCGCTGAGTTGATCACGCTCAGAAGCTGCGTTTCGCCGTACTCTTCCTGACGCGCATTCTCCGCTTCCACCAAGCCGTCGGTAAAGATGATCAGCCAATCGCCGGGCGCCAGGGTTACGCTGGCCGATTCATACTTTGCGTCGAGCACAATGCCGAGGGGCAATCCGCCGACATCGAGACGCTCGATCGAGCCGTTGCTGCGGCGCAGGATTGGATTGTTGTGGCCGGCGTTGATGTAGTAGAAGGTCCGCTTGGCTGCGTCGTACTCCGCGAGGAATGCGGTGGTGAAGCGCAATCCCCCCTGGCTGTTGGAGCAGGCGTACTTATTCATGTTCGCCACCAGGTCGGGCAGGGCGACCTGAGCGGTGGAAAGCGTCTTGAGGCTAGCCTGAAGCGTAGCCATGAGCATGGCCGCTGGAATGCTTTTGCCAGCCACGTCAGCCACGGCGAACATCACGCGATTTTCTTCGTTGGTTTTGCCGGGGCGCGGAAACACGTCGTAGTAATCGCCAGCGACGGTGTTTGCCGGGCGGGTGGTGTAGGCGATGGAGATTCCGGGGATCTGCGGCGGAGCGCCGGGCAACAGCCAGGTCTGAATCTCGCGCGCGATCTGCAAGTCGCGCTTCATCACGACGCGGTCGGCAATCTCGAGCACGAGCAGCAGAAATAGCAGCAGACCACCCCAGAAGTGAAAGTCGAGTTCGACGACGTGCAACTCGTGTCCGGCATCGTGATAGCTAAAGCCGCTGGTGGGAAACACAAGCATGATCAGAGCCACCAGCAGGATCACGCGGCGCGCAGGCGATAGTTTTTCGAGGACGGACCAGAAAAATTCCTTGACTACGTGCAGATTGCGGCCCCGCCGGGTGAGACCCTCTGGCGTTTTAGCGGCCACGTCGCTCGAATAGAGACGGTAGCTGGAGCGGGCTTCGGTTTCGAACTGCGACCAGAGCTGGCTCACCTCCAATCCTTCGGTGACCCGCTGCCAGAAGTTGTGCAGGCGCACTCGCAGGGGAATCGGTTGCGCGGAAGCCGGTGGGAGAGACGTCGCCATGCGAGAACGTAATTATAGAGGAAGGGTGGAGGACAGATTTCCAGTCACCGATTTTCGATTTCTAGAACAGCGCCAACTGCTCGTCCGAGGCTGGCACTGGCCACTTGTTGGGCATTCTTCCGCGGGGATCGCTACTGATTCCATACTTCTGACGGAAGCGCACGATGAGTTGCGCTACCCGCTTGCCATAAGAGGGCGGCAGAAATGAGCGGTCCTGATAGCGCTGGCGATAGTTTTCCACCAACTGGGGGAAGTGTTGCTCAAGGAACGGAAGAAAAACCGCTGCCGAACAGGGCTTCAGGAAGAGAGGTCCGGCGAAGATGTGGCGGGCTCCGGCGGCAGCGGCGGCGCGCACCACGGCCTCCAGATCCGTGGGTGAGTCCGTGATACCGGGTAGAACCGGCGAGCAGCTCACGCCTACAGTAAGGCCTGCTTCTCTGAGCTGGCGAACTGCGTCTATCCGCAGGTCGGGGCGAGGAGCGCGCGGCTCGAGAATCCGCGCCAGGTCGACGTTCAACGTGGTCACCGTGATGTGGATCGACAGCAGGTTATTTTGCGAGACCTCGCGAAGAAGGTCGAGATCCCGCAAGATGAGATTGGATTTGGTGACGATCCCCAGCTCGAGGCCGCGATGACGAGCAAACTCTTCGAGAATGCCGCGCGTGACTTCATAGCGGCGCTCGGCGGGCTGGTAGGGGTCGGTTGCGGCTCCGAGCGCAATCCCTTCTCCCGGCTTGACCCGCCGCAGTTCGCGCCGCAGCAATTCCGCAGTGTGTTGTTTGACGTAAATCTTCTGCTCGAACTCGGCGCCGTTGCGCATTTCCATGAACTCGTGAGTGTAGCGGGCATAGCAGTAGCGGCAGCCGAACTCGCAGCCGCGGTAAGGGTTGATGGTCCAGGCAAAAGGCATTCGTCTTTGGCTGTTGCAACGATTCAGCAGGGATTTCGCGGAGAGAGTGAAGTATTCGACGTCGTGGCCCTCGCGCAGGGACTCGCCCTCTGCAGCGAGGCGGGCGATGCCGACCAGCGGGGATTTCTGGGGGAGCGTGAACAGGGGAAGCGTGGGCATATTCGCCTTTTGTTCGCTTACGATAAGCTGTCCGACGGGGGTGTGTCAAGAGTTGGGATAGCAAATTGGACTCGCGAGTGCGGGGGGGCGCGCGCAGTTTTGAGTTAATTGCATGGGCCGCTGAGCCCACTCAACATGAACGGCTTTTAATCTGGATGATGCCGTCGCCGATTTTGTTGTGTACGCTCGATGGGGCGTGGACGGCAGAACAGGTCTGTTTACACTCTGGATGAAGAGAGCGCCGTCTTTTGATGTTTGATCGGGCAACGCGCTGTTAGGAAGAATCTGGTCGCGCACGACCCCTCCAAGTCTGCGAAGGGTGGAAGCCCGTGATCCGATGTGAAACTTAATTTCGCGAACAGGGCTTCTACCGTTTCCACGCCAGGAGGAAGCGATGAAGATCGCGGGCGATTGACGTACACAAGAAAGTTTGATGGTAGTGGTCGTGTGATGCCAAGTGAATGCCGAAGAGACTTATATCGCCGGCACTGGCGACATTTGCGCTGTGCGAGCGAGTTGCAGCGATTCCGAATGCTGGATATAGGAGTGAGCGGGGTGGAGGAGGCAGTTAAGGATCGACCGTAGTTGAGCGGTTCGCGTGGCTGGAGCAGCGATAGCCTATGCGTTCGCAGTTGGCGCAGGCGAACTCCAGCCGTGCACCGCGGGGGCGCAAGCATGACTTTCGAAAGATGCTGTGAGCGGCTGGTGCGGCGGCTGATGCGCCGATGAGCTGACTATTGCAAGATTTCCCCGTGCCCGAACGGTGGTAACGGCCGCTACCGATTCTGGCGCTAGTCCTCACCACGCATGAAGCGAGTGCAGCATGTCACGCGCGGCCGACGGTTTACGACTGCAGAACCAGATGGAGCTGTCTGCTGGAACTGCCACAATGCGCATCAAGCTGTCGATCGTCGACCAGATAATTTGCGTGGGTGCCCAGTCGGGCTTCGCATTCTGCATGCTTTGGCTGAAGGCGAGACCGATCCGAAGAGTTAGCCCAGCTGGGGGATGAGCGGTTGCTAATGCACCGAGGAGCAACTGGTCGGATGCTCTGACTGGGAAGAGTGCAACCCATGCACTGGCGAACGATGCTGGCTTTACAACTGCAGCGGCTGCAGTTAACTCGATCAGCGAAATCGGCTCAGCTTCACCGGCATGATCGCGCGGCCATGAAGTGCGCATCACGAGACGTCCGTGATCCGCACTGGCGCAAGTACCACGGCCTGGGCGTGAGAATCGGCGCAACAGATCATCGACGACAGGTTGGACGCAGGACCAGTACGTTCCGCTTCTTGGCAGACGTGGAGTGGTGTGGGATCTCCTGGGTGGGAATCCCAAACCCGGGAACAAGCGCCATGCAAAGTGCATGAGCAGAACCATAGCAGTTCGCTTCGCTGGAAACGCAATACAAATACCAGCGTCGAGTCCTGAACGCAAGCAGCGCACGCTGCGGGATCAATCGAAGAAAGGCGTCATTTTCAGGCCGTATTCCGCCGTCTGCTGCCCCGCACGAAGGCAATCAGTCTGCCGTGTTTGTCGATCAGCCGCAACAGGCTGGGTCGTGTAATTTGGAACCTGATCTTGCATGAAGGAGTGCGATTTATCGAGCAAGCGCTGCGGAGTGGTCAGTTGCCCCGGAAAAAGATAGAAACGGCCTCCGATGATGGCGCGAGCCCTTCGGAAGCTAGAGCTATGAGCGTACGATCACTTCCTTCATAACATACTTGCGGCCAAGCCCGCTATTTAGGTCTCGGAGAGGATTTTCGACGGACGTAATCGCCTGTTAGCAACAGTTATCGGCAACAGCAAACGACGAGCAGGACCTCGGTGACAGTCAGACGCTTCGAGACCGGACACCACCAAAGTGCCATTGACGAAACAGCACTCTCGTTCTAGTTTTCCCTCGCGTCGCTTCCCCAGGAAATAGCTCCCCAGTTCGGCAGTGGCCCACCCACCTCTGCTCCTCGCTGCGACGTTTTGCAGAATCGCGGGTCGGGCCCATTCAGCGTGCAGAGATTCTCTCCGCACCATCCGACGTAGGACAGGAGTTCAATATGAGCAGGATCAGGATTAAGACGGTCGCAATCGTGGCCTCCAAGCGAGTGTGTCTGTCGTCTATGGTCGTGCTTCTGCTTGCGGTCGCCGCGACGCCATGGGCGCAGGCGCAGACTTATGAAGTGCTCCACCAGTTTCATGGCAAGGACGGAGCTGTCCCCCTCGCAAGTCTGTTCCGGGACGCGGCAGGCAATCTATACGGGACTAACCAACAAGACGGCGACGACAACTGCTCCCTCCCCATCAAGGCCCTGGGCTGCGGAGTGGCGTTCAAGCTGGATACGACCGGCAAAGGGACGGTGCTGCACACTTTCACTGGCGGGGCGGACGGCTCTGGATCCAACGCAGGCCTCATCGGGGATGCGACAGGCAATCTCTACGGGACCGCCGAACAAGGCGGCGATAGCAGCTGTTTCCCGCCCTATGGCTGCGGAGTGGTGTTCAAGCTGAACCCTGACACCCGCGATTTAACCGCGCTGTACACCTTCACCGGGGGAACGGACGGGGGCTTTCCCATGGCTGGCTTAGTCCGGGACGCGGAAGGCAACTTCTACGGCACCACTTACGGAGGCGGCGACCTTGACAACTGCACCTTCGTCCCTGGCTGCGGAGTGGTGTTCAAGGTGGATACGACCGGCAAAGAGACGGTGCTGCACACCTTCACCGGGAAAGAGGACGGAGAAGGGCCATTCGCAGGTGTGATCCGGGACACGGCAGGCAATCTCTACGGCACTACCGCGTACGGCGGCGATCTCAAGTGCAACCCGCCCACGGGCTGCGGAGTGGTGTTCAAGCTGGATACGACCGGCAAGGAGATGGTGCTGCACACCTTCGCCGGGAAAGCGGACGGAGGGAGTCCCATCGCAGGAGTGATCCGGGACACGGCAGGCAATCTCTACGGCACTACCCCGGACGGCGGCGATCTCAAGTGCAGCCCACCCTCGGGCTGCGGAGTGGTATTCAAGCTGGATACGACCGGCAAGGAGATGGTGCTGCACACCTTCACCGGAGGGAAGGACGGATCGTTTCCCGACGCAGGTGTGATCCGGGACGCGGCGGGCAACCTGTATGGCACTGCCGCAGAAGGCGGCGATCCCAGCTGCGGCTGCGGAGTGGTGTTCAAGCTGACTCCTTGATTCTTAAATAAGGACGATGGCCAGATCGACTGCCGTGAGCGCAGCCTACGAGCCTACGATGGCGTTTAAATGATGGTTGGGAACGTCGCACGATTTCAAGGGTCCCGTGTCCTTGCGTACCGGATGGAGTCCATTCAAGGTCTCTTCCAGTCGGTCAACACCAGTTCGTCCAGGATTTCTGTAATTTTGAAGGTGAACATTTGCGATCTGTTGCGCCGAGTGATGGGCTAGCAGAGACGGGCGGCACCTCAACTGTTGATATATCGCGATTTCACTCTTTGACCCGGTTAGGGAGTGTAACTCGCGCAGGAAACTGTTGTCCCACATTTTGGGTCCAAGCAATCTAAGGCTCATCGTCCCGGACGCATACCGTCCCGAATAAGTATGCCCGTCCTGTTCCGACTTCCACGAAGACGCCATCCGCAGGGTTTCTAACCATCCAGCCATGATCTTTCCAATCATGGTTGCGCTGCTGATTTTTCTGCTGGCTTCTCGAACAACTTGGGATCGACCGCCGGGTTGAGTTCCAGCGCCGTATATTCTGCCGTGCTCGAATCCTTGCCGTCCTGTTTGTTATGGCGAACCAGGGGAAGGTTCAGGCCGCTGATTGGTTTCCAGTTGTCCAGGTCGGTCTCGCCCTGCACGGGCCCACCCTGGCTGAGCGTTTTGTAGGTCTCTTTCAAAATGTGACCGCTTTGCGGATCGACAAACCAGCGGATTGCAGTGCCGGCGTTATTCACATCCACAATGCGAGTGTCGGTGTCGCCGACTTTCTCGCTTCCAGCGGCGCGGAAAAACACATCAGGATCCTTCCAGTGCGAAGCAATAAAGATGGGATCGCGCTTGATCTGCTCCAGCGTTTCCGCCTTCTGGGAGGCAGGGAAGTCGCGCATGCCCTGCCCGGGAATCGCCATGAAAGCCGTATCCGGCGTGACCACAATGTTCATGGTTCCTCCCGGAATTTGCATTTCGGCGTGCAAATGGTTGGGGTAAACGATGACGGTTTCCATCTGCATGGGGAGGTCGCCCTGGGGTGTCTTCTGGGTGAGGGTCAGCTTCGCCTTTAGGGCCTTGATGGTTGCCAGTTTGGCTTCGCCACCCAGAGCGGCTACTACTTTCGCCGCGAGTGCTTTACCTTCTTCATTGGACCCTGCAGGTTTGGCATCTGAGGCTGCGGGTTGGGCACTCTCGTCTTGTTTGGCACCCGCCTTGGCGCCCGGCGGAGGTGGGATGCTGATATCGATTACCTTGACCGCGCCCAGCGATGAGAGAGGTTTGTCAAACTCTTTCGTGTTGCCGACCACGAACACCGCGAGTTGATCGCGGTGCACATACTTGGCGGCCACGCGATTCACATCCGCGGCCGTCACCTTCTGGATTTCCACGGCGTACTGGTCGAGCCAGTCTTCGGGGTATCCGTAGAGTTCATAAGTGACGCGCTCGGCCAGAACTTTGTCGGGCGAGTCGAGGCGGAAGATGAAGGCGTTCAGGATGGCATCCTTGGCCTGCTGGATTTCTTCCTCGGTGATGGGGTGTTTGGCCAGATTGTCGATGTCTTCATCCAGCGCCCGGATCGATTCGATCGTGCTCTGGCTCTTGGTGCCAATGACAAACTGCAGAATGCCGGGATGCCCGAAGTTGGCGCCGATGCCGCCGCCCACCTCATAGGCAAGGCCGCGCTTGGTACGAATATCGTTGAATAGCCGGGAGGAGAAGCCGCCGCCGAAAGCCTCGTTGAAGACGCTGATGGCGTAGTAGTCGGGATTTCTGCGCGTGGTGCCCAGCCCCACCATGTGGATATTGCTCTGATTTACGTCCTCTTTCGGTATGAGATAGTAGCCCGGCTTGGCGGGCTGGTAGTGAATGTCTTCCCTGGGCAATTTGCCGCCTCTGGGCCACGCCTCAAACGCGGCGCGCAGCTTGGCTTCCATAGCCCCGGCATCGAAATCGCCAGTCAGGCCCAGGATGATGCGATTGGGATGGACGTAAGTATTGTGCCAGTCAAGCAAATCCTGGCGAGTAATGGCGGCGATGGTGGAATATTCAGGTTCACGGGCATAGGGATTATCGGCTCCATAAGCCAGCTTGGCGGTTTCGCGCGCTGCAATCGCGCCGACTTCGTCATTGCGCCGCGAGATGCTGTCCTCCGCCTGTTTCTGCGCCAGGTCGAGCTTGTCGGCACGGAACTCGGGATTCTGGAGCAGATCGACGAAGACTTTGAAGACATCGTCGAAGTCACCCTTCATGCAACTCAAACCGATAGAAGTTGAATCGGGACCGCCGCCGGTCTCGACTTTGGCAGCGCGTACTTCGAGAAAGTCGTCGAGTTGATCGCCGGTTTGGGTTTTCGTGCCTCCGGTGCGCCAGACCTCACCGTAGATGTCAACTAAGCCAACCTTGGCGGCGGGTTCATTGCGCGAGCCGCCACGGATGCGCGCGCTCCCGTCAATTAAGGGCAGTTCGTGATCTTCTTGCAGGAAGATCACCATGCCATTGGCCAGCTCGATGCGCTTCGGCTGCTGCGGATGAAAGGCAGGCAGAGGTGCGATCGGAATCTGCTGCCAGTTCGTCGCCTGGGATACGGCTCTGGGAAGCGCAACAAACATGACGACGACAAGAATCATCGCCACGAAAATCTTCGCCAGGAAAATCATTGAAAGAGAAATCCGATTCACTTTCATTTTCATTGCGCACCCCCTTGACCCGGCGCAGCCTGTTCTGACGGAGCCTGTTCGGAAGGAGCTTGTTCTGAAGGACTTTGGTCGGATCCCTGCTCGCCGCCTTGTCCTGCGCCCGAGGCGGTTTCGATCACGCCTATGGTGCGGTTGGTGTCCTGGAAGGTTTCATTAGCCACGCGCCGGATGTCCGCCTTCGTTACCTTGTCGATGCGGTCCACGGAGCGGAATAACTCGCGCCAGTCGCCGTAACGAGTCTGGTAAATCGCCAACTGCGTCGCCAATCCCTCGTTGTCTCCCAAGCCTCGGATCAGGCTGGCCTTGGTGCGGGTCTTGATCATCTTCAACTCGTCGTCGCCGATGTCTTCCTTCTTCAAGCGCTCGATTTCAGCATGAATGCCGTCCGCCACCTCCTGCGTGGTGTGTCCGGGCAGCGGGACCGCATAGAACGCGAACAGGTGCGGGTACTTGGTGCCGGGCAGACCGGTGAATCCGGCGGAGAACGCCGCGATTTTCTTGTCGCGCACTAGCGCGCGGTAAAGCCGCGACGTACGGCCCTCCGACATGAGGCTGGTGATGGCGTCATACACGGCGTCGTCTTTGGTCATGAAGTCGGGGCGGTGGTAGCCCTCAAGATAAAGGGGCTGAGATTTGTCTTTCAGCACAACCTTGCGCTCGGAATTCTGCGGAGGCTCATTGGTAGTGGTCTCATCGGGCTTGGAACTCGCGCGCAGACGGCCGAAGTATTTCTCGAGAACCGGCATGATCTGCTCGGCTTTCACGTCTCCCGCCACCGCGACCACTATGTTCGCGGGCACGTAGTACTCGTCGAAAAACTTCTTCGCGTCAGTGGCGGAGAAATAATTCAGGTCAGACATCCAGCCGATAGTCGGCCGGTGATAGGGATGGGCTTCGAACGCGGTGGCGTCAAACTGTTCCTCCAGCCGGCCGGTGGGGTTGCTGTCGGTGCGCAGGCGCCGCTCTTCGATCACAACATTGCGCTCTTTATAAAACTCCCGCATCACGGGATGAAGAAAACGCTCGGATTCAAGATAGGCCCACAGCTCCAGACGGTTCACGGGCAGCGAATAGTGGTAAGCAGTCTCATCGTAATCGGTGAAGGCGTTGAGATCCTGACCGCCGTTCTGCTCCACAATCTTGCCAAACTGGTTGGGGACGACGTACTTGTCGGCCTCAGCAATGGCGTCTTTCCAGGCCTTTTCCAGTTGCTTTAATCTGTCTTCGTCGCGGCCTGCGCTCTTGTCGCGCTCGGCGATGTAAGCGGCGTACGCGATCTCGACCGTTTCCAGCGCGGGCTTCTCGGCAGCATAGTTGGTGGTGCCGATAGTGTCCGTTCCTTTAAAGGCCATGTGTTCGAACATGTGGGCCAGGCCCGTCCTGCGGAGCGGGTCCTGCGCGGAGCCCGCGTCGACCATGGTGAAGAAGGAAAAGACGGGTGCCTCGGGCCGCTCGCAAATGAGGATGGTCAGGCCGTTCGGCAATTTCTTGACCGTGATGCGCTTCTCAAAGGACGCGAGATCCTGCGCAGCAGCAAGAGCGGAAAGGATAATAACAAGGGATATGGCAGATTTGAGCGCACGGTGTTTCATCGAACCTCCGGATTGGCCAGCTTATGACCCGGCTATGACTTGGACGGACATGCAGGGCGGAAGTTTGAAATTACGTGGCGGGCAGGGAAGTTGTCAAACGGGTTAGCGTCGTGATTCAGGCGCGCTTCGGGAAAAGACCGCATTTTGCGTTGAGCGCCGTTTGAGGCACAATGCCTGCGGGGGCAGACGCGCAATGGATTCGACCATCGAGATTCAGGGGAAGCAGCTCAAGCTGTCGAATCTAGAAAAAGTTCTGTATCCGGCCACAGGATTTACCAAGCAGCAGGTCATCGATTACTACGTTCGCATCGCGCCGGCGATGGTGCCGCATTTAGCTGGACGTCCGCTCACGCGCAAGCGCTATCCCAACGGCGTGGACGAAGAATTCTTCTACGAGAAAAATGCGCCTCAGCACCGTCCCGACTGGGTGAAAACTGTGCCCATCTGGAGCGGAAGAAACCGCCGTACCATTCATTACATTCTGGCCGACGATCTGGCCACGCTGGTCTGGCTGGCAAATCTTGCCGCGATTGAGCTGCACCCGTCGCTTTCGTTGGCGGAAGACATCACTCGCCCGACGATGATGGTCTTCGATCTCGATCCCGGCCCGCCGACAAACATTGTGCAATGTTGCCAGGTTGGGTTGTGGCTGCGGGAAATCTTCGAGCACTTCGGGCTGCGGAGTTTTCCGAAAACTTCAGGATCGAAGGGACTGCAGATTTACGTTCCACTCAATACTCCAACTGAGTACGAATCGACCAAGACCTTCTCTCACGCGCTGGCGCAGTTGCTTGAGCATGAACATCCAGACGCGGTTGTGTCGGACATGAAGAAGCCACTGCGGACTGGAAAAGTCTTCGTCGACTGGAGCCAGAACGATGAACACAAAACCACAATCGGCGTGTATTCACTGCGGGCGCGCGAGCATCCCACGGCCTCGACACCGGTGACGTGGGAGGAAGTCGAGCGCGCGCTGAAAAAGAAAGATGCCGACCTACTGGTGTTCGAAGCCAAGCAAGTGGTCGCGCGCTTCGAGAAGATGGGAGACCTTTTCGCTCCGGTGCTCGAGTTGAAGCAGCGGCTGCCGGATCTCAAGGGAGTTGCGGCGTCCGCGGTTGTGAAAGGGGCGCCGACAATCTCGATTGCGGCGCAGGCGGAAGACGAGCCTGAGGGCACCCAGCGCCACACCGCGAGAAAAGCCGGGAAGCGGCCGCGGGCGCGCAAGCCGGGACGAAAGGTATAATCCCGTCCGCCGCGAATTTTTGCTTCGAGACTTTGCTTCGAGACCTTACTTCGGGACTTTACTTCGAGAGCTTGCCATGCCTCAACTGTTTGCCGGGACTTCGGGATGGGCTTATCCGAGTTGGAAGCCGGACTTCTATCCCGCTAAGCTGGCGCAGAAAAAGTTTCTCAGCCACTACGCTACGCAGCTCAACACGGTCGAGGTGAACTTTACCTTTCGGCAACTGGTGAAAGAGACTACGATCCAAAACTGGATTCAGGAAACGCCGGCACACTTTCGCCTGGGCATCAAGGCGCACCAGGTGATCACGCACATCAAGCGGTTGAAGGGGACGGAAGATTTTGTTCCGCGCTTTCTGACAACGATCGAGCCACTGGCTGCAGCCGGCAAGCTTGGCCCCGTGCTTTTTCAGTTGCCACCGAACCTGAAGGCGGATGCTGCACTGCTCAAGGATTTTCTCGCGCTCCTGCCGCCTAAGTTGCCGGCGGCATTTGAATTCCGTAACGACTCCTGGTTTGCCGACTCGACCTGGGACCTTCTGAAGTCGCATGGAGCCGCGTTGTGCGTGGCGGAGACCGAAGAACGCACCACGCCGGATTTGGTCACCGCGCCCTTTGTCTACTACAGATTCCGCAAGCCGAATTACACGGGGGATGAGCGCCGCGATATGGAAGCGCGTATCCGGGAACATCTTGCCGCGGGCCTTGACGTCTTCGCTTACTTCAAGCACGAGGAGACGCCCGAAGGAGCGCTGTTCGCCGTGGATCTGTTGCGCAGTGCTGGACAGACGTAGCACGCGTCAACAACGCGGCTATAGTCGGGCATCCTCTTCATCACTTCCGTCAGCGTCCGATAACGCGCATACTTCGTTCATCCCTGATCATGGCTTCGGAAGTGAACTCGCGCATACTTTCTGGTTTTCTTGATTACTTGAGAATCGAGAAGGGATTGGCGCCGCTTTCCATCACGGCATACACCACCGACATCGGCCAGTTCTCGGAGTTTCTGGAGAAACGCAAGCGGCTGCTGCTTACGGCTCGCCGTACAGATGTGCGCGATTTCCTGAAGCAGCTTTTCTCCAATCGAGTAGATGGACGCAGCGTCGGGCGAAAACTCTCGGCGCTGCGACATCTCTACCGTTACCTGCTGCTGGATAAGAAAATCGAGCACGATCCCACGCTTAATATCGAATCGCCAAGGCAATGGAAGGTTCTTCCCAAGGCGCTGGCTCGCGACGAAATGGAGGCGACGCTCGCCGCCCCGCTCGCGCGGCACAGCAGCACAACGCCCAACACGAAGGATTCAGCTGCGCTGGCTGCACGTGATCGCGCCATGCTCGAAGTTTTCTATGCGGGTGCACTGCGGGTCTCTGAAATAGTCGGCGCGAAGTTGGAAGACCTGAAGATCGAGGCCGGATACATGCTGGTGCGCGGCAAAGGCGACAAGGAACGCGTGGTGCCATTGGGAAAATCGGCTCAGGATGCCCTGACAGAATATCTTTCACAGGCGCGCCCTGCGCTGGCGGCGGGGAAGCGAAGCGAGATATCGATTGGAAAATCAGTAACCCTCGCCGCCTCTACTAACAATTCGCCTTTGCTGTTCATCGCGCGCGGAGGGCGCAAGCTGACCCGCCAACGCGTTTGGCAGATGGTGCGCGTTGCATCGGCGGCTTCCGGGCGCGCGGCTTCACCGCACATGCTGCGCCATTCCTGCGCCACGCACATGGTGGAAAACGGAGCCGACCTTCGCACTGTGCAAACCATCCTGGGCCACGCCGATATTTCGACCACGCAGGTTTACACGCACCTGGCGCTCGACCGGCTACGCACGGTGTATCAGAAGCATCATCCGAGGGCGAAGGCCAGATGACATTCGCCGCAAGCAAGCAGGCCAAAACAACAGTCGCCAAAGCCGTCGCCAACTTCTTGCGTCATCTCCACGAGCGCAATGCCTCGCCGCACACCATCAAGGCTTACAGCCGTGACCTGTCGCTGTTCGCCGCGTGCGCCGGCTCTCGCGGATGGAAACAAATTGATCACATCGCTGTCAGAGGATGTCTTTCGCAACTCTACGAGAAAGGATTGAGCAAAACGTCCGTGGCGCGCGCTTTGGCCGCCGTGCGCTCGCTTTATCGTTGGCTCGCGAGGGAAGGTGTTGTCGAGCAGAATCCCGCGAAGCTGGTGGCCACACCGAAGCTTCCGAAGAAACTGCCGCGGGTGCCCACGATTGAAGAGATGAATTCCGTGATCGATGGCGAAATGCCCGAAGTGGCAGCCTTTCCCGCCCGCGACCGCCTGATGCTGGAATTGCTTTACGGATGCGGCATCCGTAATTCGGAACTTACCGGCATTAACCTCGACGATATCCGGCTGAGTGCGGAGGCAATTCTGATTCGTGGCAAAGGAAAAAGGGAACGCTACGTTCCGTTTGGAGATTCGGTGAAAGCCGCACTCGCGGCTTATCTTCCCGAGAGGCAGAAAGTTATCGCCGCCAGCGGCAAGCATTCGGTCGCGTTGCTGATCAACTGCCGTGGCGGCCCCCTTACCACGCGCAGCATAGGCCGCATCGTAAAGAAAATCGGCGTTGCCAAAGGGCTTTCCCCCGACGTGCATCCGCACACGTTGCGCCATGCCTTCGGCACGCACATGCTGGAAGAAGGCGCGGATTTGCGCGCCATTCAAGAGTTACTCGGCCACGAGCGCCTCGCAACTACTCAGCGCTACACGCAGCTTTCGATGAAGCACGTGCTGGAAGTGTACGACCGAACGCATCCACGCGCGAAATAGCGCGCCATCGGATAAAAATCCTCCAATCAACGTCAGATTTCTTTGTGATCTTTAATGTGTTGCCCGGAAGCCGATGTTCCACGGAGGTCTGTTCTCTCGGAGCAGAACGTATTACTGTCCAAGGCAGAGGCAGAACTGTGAGTGTTGAATCCATACCAAGGGCCGACGTTTCCGAGAGACTGGCGAGCGCGATTGCCGAGTTGAGTGCGTTGCAAGAGCCGCTGCTGACCGCAGAAGTAGATCCGCGAGTTCTCGCCGATTTCCGCGACGCGCTGAATCGCATTCGCAACACTGCCTGGGCGGCACAGCAATCGGCGAACGCTCCGCTCTATGATCAAGGAGCGGCGACGGTCGCTTCCTACCTGACTGCGGAGCGAATTCGAGCCGCGTATCAGCTTTGCCGATCGCTCCACAGCGATATCTGCCGGGATGACATCGAATTTCAAAAAGGACCGCTGGTCGAACTCTACGGCGTGGCAAGAACTCTTGTTGATGAACTGAAAGAAAGGCTCTGAATTACTCCTCAGCAGGTGGATGACTATGCAGGCCCTCCCACATCTCCACCACACGCGCTTTTAGCTCCGCAGTCAGCTTTTCATAAGCCGCTTCTGAGGCCTCGCTCTCCGGCGGCGGAACAATCGGATCACCAAAAACTATTTTCAGAGGCGCGAATTTCTGGAACGGTTTGTTCCTCGGCCACGCGTCGTAAAATCCCTCAATCCCCACGGGCACAATCGGTACTTGCATGTGAATGGATAATATGGCCGCGCCTTTCTTGAAAATTCTCGGTGTGCCGTCGATTGACCGCTCGCCTTCGGGATAGAGAATTAGCGGGCGGCCTTGCCGCAGTCCGAATGCACCGGCACGCATGGCAGGAATGAGATTCGCGTCCGGATCCACGACCACAACGCGCAGCGAGCGCGCCAGCCGCAGCATGAATCCCTTGCCGAAGATTTCGCTGGTTCCGACCGCGAAAACCTTGTCAAAGACCGGCGGCGGCAAAACACTGGCCAGAATGAGCGGATCGAGATAACTCTGGTGATTGGACGAAATAATGAACGCACCATTCTTGGGCAGCTTCCCAATTCCGCGCACGTGCAGATCAAACCGGTCGAGGGCGATTACTTGTATCAGCCGCGAAACCAAATACCAGAATGCCGCGCTGATTGGCTGAGCCCGGACCAGTGGAAGAACTTCATCTGTATCCGGCGGCTCGGCCAGAATCGCCTTCCAGCCGGCAAAGGTAGTCCGAGTTCCCGGGCCTCCTGCGCCGCTGGCCGCGCTTTGCAGAACGGCGTCGACCAGATCACGCACGGTATAGATCTGGGCGAGCTGCGATTCCTCGACGTTGCCTCCCATCTGTTCTTCGATCTGGCTGAGCAGCTCGACGCGCTGCATGGAGTCGAGCCCCAGGTCGAGCTCGAGATTATGATTAGGCCGCAGGGTTGGTGAGGCGGTGCGCGCCGCTTCGCGGATAATCTTCAGCGCTCGCTGCACGTCCTGCTGATCGAGCCATGCCATCTCGTCGGCGGTTAAAGGCCGCTTGGCTGAAAACTCGGAATCATCTGTTACCTTCCGCGCCTGCTGCGTTTTTACGCGCTTCTCCACTTCGAAGCGCTTGATCTTTCGTGTGGTCGTGCGAGGCAGGTCTTCCTGCCAGATCTCATAGCTACCAATGCGCTTGGTGGAAGCGATCTGCTGTGACAGGCTCTCGATGTCGTACCGGATAACTTCTTTGGCATTCACAATCTTTTTCTGGCGCAGCACATCGAAGTTGGGGACGATCACAGCGTGCAGCCGGTCCCCGCCTTCGCCAGGCTTGCCTTCCAGTCCCATCACCGCGAGTTCTTTGATATATGGCGATTTCAGGTAGTGCGCCTCAACCTCCTCGGGGTAGATATTTTTCCCGTTGCTGAGGACAATCAATTCTTTCTTGCGCCCGGTAAGGAACAAATTACCGTCGGCGTCGAAGTAGCCGAGATCGCCGGTGTAGAACCAGCCCTCGCGCAGCACTGCGGCGGTTGCGTCCGGGCGGTTCCAGTAACCCTTCATCACGACCGCGCCGCGCAAGGCGATTTCGCCGCTGGCGGGCTTGCTATCGTCCTGCGGTTGCGGATCGTCGGCCGCATAAACGATTTTGGCTTCTACACCCTTCATGGCTTTGCCGACCGATCCGATCACGTTATTGCGCGGAGAATTTGCAAACACGGCCGCGGTTGTTTCCGTCAGCCCATAGGCCTGCAGCACATCGATGCCGAGATCGTAAAAATCATTCGCAATCTCCGGATCGAAGCGCGAGCCTCCCGTGACCAGATACCGCATCTTCTTGCCCAAGGTTTCGTGGACCTTGCTGAAAAGGACCGGACCGGCATTGATTCCCACCTTGCGCAAAGTCCGATTGAGTCGCATCAGACTCTTAAACACCTTCCGCGTGAGCGCCCCTCGTTTCTCGACCTCCTGGAAGATGCGGTCGTGAATCAGATAAAAGAATTGCGGCACCACGGCGAAGGTGGTGATATTGCGCTCCCGCAAAGCCCGCAAAAGCTCAGTTGTGTTCAGAGTTTCCAGGTACACTACGCGCGCGCCTTTCACCAGCGGCAGAAGCAGGTTGGCCATTTGTGCGAGCACGTGAAACATGGGCAGTACGCCCAGCAAGGCATCCGACGGCCCTATGTCGACCCAATTGAACACTGCTTCCACTTCGCCAAGAAAGTTGGCGTGGGTAAGCATTACGCCCTTGGGGTCGGCAGTGGTTCCCGAGGTGTAGAGCAGAGAAGCGAGATCGTCGGCGGTGGAAGGCGCAAGTCGGAATTTCCCCGGCCCACCGTCGAAAATCGCAGGCAGATTTCCCAGCCAGTGCTCATGGATTGCGAGCTGAGTCGTGCGTTCTGGGTCCAGGAGCACGAGCCCCATGTTCAGGTCGGCGACCGCTTCGCGCGACGCTTGCGCGTGCCTTGCGTCGCAGAACAGGGCAGAGCTGCCGCTGTCGTTCAACAGCTTGGTGAGTTGGTCGGCATGCAGCGCCGTATCGAGCGGGACCACCACACATCCCGCCGCAATGATCCCGAGATACGCCGCCACCCATCGCGGATGGTTATCCGCCACGATGGCCAGCCTCGATCCCCGCGCGAATCCGTTTTCGGTGATCCATCGTCCGACCGATTCGGCCATCCGGCGGAGTTCGGCGTATGTGCAACTCTCGATGTTTTCGTGGCGCTGGAGTTCCAGTGCGACGTTATGCGGCCAGCGCTCCGCGCATTCGAGAAAACGGTCGTAGAAAGTGGGCATGAGTCGTGTGGAATATACACGAAAAATCTGCTTGCGGGCGAATGCGCCGTCTCAGTGTCCTCGGCGGTCAGAACCTCCCATCAGCAGTTCCTCGTGACTGCTCCGTGCATCTAAATATGCTAGGCTAAAAGAGATACCCTGGGGCAGTTCCCGCCCGCTAGAAGGATTTCATAGTTTGATTAACACTCTGATTGGCAAGGTCTTTGGGACCAAGAACGAGCGGGTCATCAAGAGCTTGATGCCCAAGGTCGAGGCAATTAACGCCCTCGAACCCCAGATGCAGAAGCTCACCGACGCCGAACTGCGCGCGAAGACGGACGAGTTCCGGCAGCGAATTCAGGAACAGCTAAGTAATGTCACGGGTAGCTCGGCATCGGACTCCGAGGCCGAAACTCAAGCCGACGCCGATCCTGACCGCGGCAAGCAGCTTGAGAAAGAGCAATACGAGGCGCTACAGGAGGTTCTAGACGAAATTCTGGTAGAAGCTTTCGCCGTGGTGCGCGAAGCCGGACGCCGCGTGCTCAACATGCGCCATTTCGACGTGCAATTGATCGGCGGCATGGTGCAGCACAAAGGCATGATCTCGGAAATGAAGACTGGCGAAGGCAAGACCCTGGTCGCCACTCTTCCCGTCTATCTCAATGCCCTCAGCGGACGTGGCGTGCATGTGGTTACGGTCAACGATTACCTGGCCAAGCGCGACTCCGAATGGATGGGCAAGCTCTATCGCTTCCTCGGCCTCACGGTGGGCGTGATTGTTCACGACCTTGACGACGACGATCGCCGCGCCGCCTATGCTGCCGACGTGACTTACGGCACAAACAATGAGTTCGGCTTTGACTACCTGCGCGACAACATGAAGTTCGATCTCAACGAGTGCGTGCAGCGCGGCCACAATTTCGCCATCGTCGATGAAGTCGACTCTATCCTGATCGACGAAGCCCGTACGCCGCTCATCATTTCCGGCGCGAGCGAGGAATCCACCGACAAGTATTACAAAGTCAACCGGATCATCCCCAAGCTGGAGAAAGGCGAGGAACTAAGTCCAGCAGAATTGTACAAGTTGCTGGAGGAAGAGAAGATTGCGCCCGGCCAAGTGGACGCGATGCGCCGGGAACTGCGTGAAGTCGGCGACGACCCACAGAGGAAAATCCTTACCGGCGACTATGTGATCGATGAAAAGCATCGCAACATCACGGTCAGCGACAAGGGTTGGGAGAAAGTTGAGCAACTGCTCGGCATCGGCAACATCGCCGATCCGGAAAACTGGCCGCTTAAGCATCACGTCGAAACCGCGATCAAAGCGCACGCTCTTTATCGCCGCGACGTGGAGTATGTGATCAAAGACGGCGAAGTCATTATCGTCGACGAATTCACCGGACGCATGATGCCCGGTCGCCGCTGGTCCGACGGCCTGCATCAGGCGATTGAGGCCAAGGAAGGCGTCAAGATCGAGCGCGAGAATCAGACCCTTGCCACCATCACCTTCCAGAATTATTTCCGCATGTTCAAGAAGCTCTCCGGCATGACCGGCACGGCGGAAACGGAAGCGGCCGAGTTCGACAAGATTTACAAGCTGGAAGTGACGGTCATTCCCACCAACAAGCAGATGCTGCGGCTGGAAAATCCCGACGTCGTCTTCCGCACTGAGAAAGAAAAATATTTCGCGGTAGCCGACGAGATTCAAAGGTTGACCGAGACAGGCCAGCCCGTGCTGGTGGGCACCACCTCGGTCGAAAAATCCGAGCGCCTTTCCGAGTTGCTGAAGAAGAAAGGCCTCAAGCAGCATGTGGTCTTGAACGCCAAGTTCCACGAGCGCGAAGCGGAATTCGTCGCCCAGGCGGGACGCAAAGGCATGGTCACCATCGCGACCAACATGGCCGGCCGTGGCACCGACATTCTGCTCGGGGGCAATCCGGAATTCATGGCCAAGCAGGAGTTGGTGAAGAAGGGAATTGCGCAGCAACTGCGCGTGGCTCAGGGAAAGATCGAAGGGCCACAGGAAGACGGCACGATTTCGGTCTTCTATTACAACGGTAATGAATACACCACGCCGACCGACAAATGGACCGAGGCTTTTAACCGTTACAAGGCACAGACCGACAAAGAACACGACGAAGTCACCGCCGTCGGCGGCCTGCACATTCTCGGCACCGAGCGCCACGAATCTCGCCGCATCGACAATCAGCTTCGCGGACGCGCTGGCCGCCAGGGCGATCCCGGCTCCTCGCGCTTCTACCTCGCGCTTGAAGACGATCTGATGCGCATCTTCGCCAAGGAGTGGGTCTCGAAACTGCTGGAGCGCCTAGGCATGGAAGAGGGCATTCCAATCGAATCGAAGCTCATCAGCCGACGCATCGAGACGGCACAAAAGGCGGTCGAGGGCCAACACTTCGAGTCGCGCAAACATCTTCTTGAATACGACGACGTGATGAACAAGCAGCGCGAGGCTGTCTACGGCCTGCGCCGCCGCTTGCTCGAGGGCATGGATCAGAAAGATCTGATCCTAGAGGATTACGTTTCAGCGATTCTCGGCGACCTCATGGAGGAATACTGTCCGCCGAAAGGTCATGCCGACGACTGGAACATCAAAGGCCTGAAAGACGCGGTCTTCACCCGCTTCGGCGTCGATTTCATTGCAGAAGGCGTCAAGCCCGAAGCGCTGAACCGGCAGGAACTCGGCGACGCGATTTTCGAGAAGCTGAAAGAGCGCTACGACGCGAAGGAAAAATTAATCGGCCCCGAAGCCATGCGCCATCACGAGCGCATGATCATGCTCAGCGTTCTCGACTCGCAGTGGAAAGATCACCTCCTCAGCATGGATCACCTCAAGGAGGGCATTGGCCTGCGCGGCTATGGCCAGCACGATCCGTTGGTCGAGTATAAGAAGGAATCGTTCGACATGTTTGAGGCCATGCTGCAGCGCTTCCAGGAAGACACGGCCCGCTATCTCTACCTGATGCAGATTATCGAGCGCCCGCCGGATGCAGGAGCGGGCGGTTCGCAGGGGGGCGAACCCGCAGGCCATGGTCCGGGACCCGGTGTGCCGGCGCAACGAGGCGGTGGCGGCGGGAACGGGCATCATCCGCCCCGTCTGGTCGCGACTTCCGCCGACGATTTAGAAGAAGCTTTCATGCGCCGCAAGCGCCGTGAACTGGAACAGGCGCGCATGGCCGGTGCCGGCGACGTGCAGCCAGTTCAACAAGTCGTTCGCGGGCAGGAAAAAGTGGGCCGCAACGACCCGTGCCCCTGCGGCAGTGGCAAGAAGTTCAAAAAGTGCCACGGGGCGTAGCGCGCCACGGCTTTCAGGTTTGTGTGGGGACGGCCGCCTCGGCCGTCCAGCCGAGCGCAGCGAGGCGCATCTCTATCCCGAATGCCGCCTGAACGCGTCTTTAGTCGCCACCGCTTTAAACGTCATCTCCTCGGCCATGCTTTTCGTCTGAGCCTTCCAATCCAAGAACAACGTTGCATAATTCTTCGTAATGTAATCCGCGCGACTCACGTCCAGCTTCTTCGCCGTAGCATCAATCCAGCGCGGCGCGCCCTCGATCTCACAAAAATCTCCAATCGGAGTCTCGTCCACCACGACCTGCCCTTTTCCATCCGTCCATTCCCTGCGAAACTTCTCGTAGCGGAACGACGGCGCATATCCCAGCGCGTTCAAGATCAAATCCATCTTCCTGCCGTCGCTCACGCCCGTCTCCAACTCAACGCGGGCGTTGTGCCGGCCAATCTTCCCCTTCGACTTGTGCGTCAGCGTCCACTCTGAACAGTACTTCCGCAGGCGCAGCAGCTCTTTGCGTGAACGCAGAACTTCCCCCGGCAGGTCGTACAACGTATTCATCTCGTGCGTGCGGGGCGTGACCATGCGGAATCCCGCTCCGCGCAGCTGGCGCGTGAGCGCTCGAACATCCGCGACGCGAAACTTGATCTCGATTTCTCTGTTGGAAGCCATTGGAGTCGGACGCACAACAACCTGCCTCGCCGCAAGCTGCCAATCTGATGCTATCATTCTGACCTTTAGCAGAAGTTTCAGGCGTGGGAGATTGAAGTGAAGAATCTATTCCAAACGGATGCGGTCGACGAGGTGATCTCGCGCATCGACAAACTGCAACCCGCGACTCAACACCTGTGGGGGAAAATGGATGTCGCGCAGATGATGGCGCATTGCTCTGCGACCCTCGACGTTGCTTCCGGGCGCATGCTTTTGCCCCGCTTGTTCATCGGCAGGATACTCGGGCCATTTGTCCGGCCGCTATTTACGAACGACAAGCCGTTCTCCAGGAACAGTCCCACGGACAAAGCCTTTGTGATCGCTGACCAAAGAGACTTCGCTCGGGAACAGGAACGCCTCAAAGTGTGCGTCCGGCAGTTTCACCAGGGCGGGGAAGCGCAATGCACCAAGCATCCGCATTCCTTCTTCGGCCCGCTAATGCCGCAGGAGTGGGCTACTGGAATGTACAAACACCTTGATCACCACCTGCGCCAATTCGGAGTGTGAAACAGGCAGCGCGAAGCCCGAGCTAACGACAAACGACCAGCGATTAATTAAACGTCGGCAGTTTCACCAGATCGTTCTGAGGAACCGACTCCACCGGTTCGCCGGCCTTGCGCCAGGCAGTCAGTCCGCCGACAATTACGAACGTGTTGAATCCTTTTTCCCGCAGCAGATGCGCCACCCGGGCGCTGGTCGCTTCGCGCGCTCAAGTACAGTACAGATAAATGTCCTTGTCCTTGGGAAGGTTCTTGATTTCTTCCTCAAGGTTGTTGGGCTCGATGCGGATCGAACCCTTGATCCGTTCTCCTCCCGAATCGTAGTAGCCGTGGCTGCGGACGTCGACGATCAGCACCCGGCCTGCCTCTTCCGACGCCAGGCGTGCGGCCAATTCCTGAACCTGAACCCGTGGCACCACCCGATACACTTTGTGTTTGCTGTACTGCACGATTCGGTAGATCGTGTACGCCGCCAGCGCGGCGACTACCACGACTTCCATCGCAAGCCCAGCGGCGTGAAACCCGCGCAGGAGGGCGGCCAGAAAATCGCGCGAAAGATATCCTACCGAGAGATAGGTGACGGCATACACAAGGGCGCCCAGGAAGTCCAGGCGCAGAAATTGCCAGAAGCGCATCTTCATGCTGCCGGCCAGCGGCGCCGCCATGGTGTTGACCCCGGGGATAAACTTTGCAATCACCAGCGTAAGTTTGCCGCGCTTGTAGAACGACTCCGCCGACCGCAAGATGCAAGTTTCCGGGTTAATCGATACGCGGCACAGGAATCCCAGCAGCAGCCAGCCCATGTATCGTCCCAGCCAGAACTGCACGGTATCGCCTAACAGCAGGGCCGCAATCGCCGCCAGAAAGACGTATGGACCCCACAACGCGTGCGCTGCCACCGCAGCTCCCGCGGCCACGAGAGCTATCGCCGCGGGGAAGGGAAGCCCGATCGCCTCCGCCAGCAACAGACTGAAGGTCAGGGCGTATCCATGGCGCGCCATCAGCAAATACAAATCCATAGACAGTCTTGGATAAGGAAAATCAGGAAAGGGTTCAGTATAAACAAAGCCGGACGCTTACTTCTCTCTGGCCACCACAAACTCTGGCGCCCATAGCAGGGCCCGCTTAATCTCGGAATCCGGAAAGGTGCAAATCGCCTTCCGCGCGGACTCCGCATAGCGCGTAGCACGCTCAGCCGCCGCTTCCAGCGAACCATAACGCTGCAGGATTTCCATGATCTGGGAGTGGGTCACGCCGTTGAAAGCCCGCTCGTGCAGTATGGTTTCAATTTTGGCTCGTTCCTCCGCTGTGCAGCGCTCCAGCGCGTGGATCACCGCCATGGTGACCTTACCCTCGCGCAGATCGCTCGCCACAGGCTTGCCCAGAACATCTTCGCACGCGGTCAGATCAAGCACGTCGTCCACGATCTGAAATGCCATGCCAAGGTCGTGCCCGTAGCGGCCCAGAGCTTCCTCCTGCGCGGCCGTCGCTCCACCCAGAATCGCTCCCAGCCGCATGCAAACCGAAAACAGGCAAGCCGTCTTGCGATAGATCAAATCGAAATGCTCGTCCAGAGTGATCAGCTTCCCCAGCTTTTCCATCTGCAGCAGTTCGCCTTCCACCATCTGCTGCGTCAGTTCAATCAGTGTGTCGAGAATGCGGAAGTTGCGCTCCTGCACGGCCACTTTGAAAGCCTGCATGTAGAGCCAGTCGCCCGCCAGCACGCACTTCGAGTTGCCCCACTGGGTATTCGCCGCGGGCCGTCCGCGCCGTGTTTTTGCCTCGTCGATAATGTCGTCGTGCACCAGAGTGGCGGTATGAATAATTTCGACGACCGCGCCCAAACGCACCGCCCCTCGTCCCTGGTAGTCGAACAGCTTGGAAGAAAGAAAAAGCAGCGCGGGACGGATGCGCTTCCCACCTCCGGCCCGCAAATACTCTCCGATCTCGGTAATGGCTTGCACACCCGAGACGGTATCCTGCCCGAACTCGTCCTCCAGCGCCGCCAGGTCATCGTGCAGCAGGTCGAAAACTTCTTTCCCGTTGATGATGGCCGGTGCGCTCAAATCCCTGGGCTCCTCTGTGTCTCTATTGTTTATTTGCTCTTAATTCGTTCGGTAATTCGTAAACTGCAAGTCGATCCCGAAATCGTGCCCCCGCAGCAGGGCGATCACTTCCTGCAGTGTGTCGCGGTCTTTGCTGCTGATACGCACCAGGTCTCCCTGGATCGACGCCTGCGCTTTCTTCTTCGAATCCTTAACCAGCTTCACGATCTCCCGCGCCTTTTCGATGGCAATGCCCTGCTGCATCGTGACTTTGCGTCTTGCCGTTCCCCCCGCCGCGGGTTCCACCGCGCCGTAAGTTAATCCCTTCAACGAGACCCCGCGCTTGACGAGTTTTTGCTGCAGGATATCGTTGACTGCCTTCAGCTTGTACTCGTCGGCGGAGTGCAGCACGATCGCGTCTTTCTCCAGCTCGATGTTCGACTTCGAATCCTTCAGGTCGAAGCGAGTGTGGACTTCTTTCAACGCCTGCTGGATGGCGTTCGATACTTCCTGCAGGTCGATCTTGCTCACGATGTCGAAAGTGTTATCGGGCATCGGATTTCAATTCTTTCTGAAATAATGGAATATGACTGTGAGGTTAACAGAAAACCTCTTCGGGAGGAGAGTCAACCCGCCGAAATTTTGCTTTCAGCCGTTTCAGCCAATTTGAAAAAATTGTAGAAATTACGAGTCGTCTGCTGTCCGACTTCATCGGCCGTCAACCCGCGCAACTCGCCCAGCTTCCTCGCCGTTTCCGTGACGAAAGCAGGCTCATTGCGCTTGCCGCGATGCGGCACCGGCGCCAGGTAGGGCGAGTCCGTCTCAATCAACATTCGATCCAGTGGAACTTCGAGCGCTGCGTCGCGAATATGCTGCGCTTTCGGAAAAGTCACATTGCCGGCGAACGAAATCATGAATCCCATATCAAGGGCCCGCTTCGCCTGCGGCCAGTTTCCCGTGAAGCAATGCAGAATTCCTCCCAGCCCTTTCGCCGCCCAATTCGATCGCATCAGTCCGAGGCAATTTTCCCAGGCGTTTTCGCTCGCTTCCGATGGGCGGCAGTGGATTACAATCGGCAACTTCGCGGCCGCAGCCAACTCCATCTGCCGCGTGAAGACTTCCTTTTGCACGTCACGCGGGGAGTGGTCGTAATAATAATCCAGGCCAATCTCGCCCCAGGCGATCACTTTAGCGTGCCTGGCCAGCCTCTCCATGTTCTGGTAGGCGGCCTCATCCGCAAGCCGAGCTTCGTGAGGATGAATGCCTAGAGTCGCGTAGATGAAATCGTATTTCTCGGCTAATCGAATTCCGCAATCCACCTGCGCCGGCCCATCGCCGTTGCCGATCGCAACGATGGCCTTCACCCCAGCCTCGCGAGCCCGCGCAATCACCATCTCGCGATCAGAATCGAACCGCTCGCCATCAAGATGGGCGTGAGAATCAACAAACATTTGGCTGCTTAAAATGTGGGGACAGCCGCCCTCGGCTGTCCGCCGAGCGAAAAGCTCGGCTCGGTTTTGACTTCCTTTCCCGGGGAACTGCCCCTTGCTGTTACTTCAACCTGGCGCCCACGGGCACATCCTCCAAAAACCCCGCCAGCACAGGTTTCCCGCCTTCCAGCGAAGCCGCCACGATCATCCCATTCGACTCCATCCCACGCAGTTTCCTCGGCGCAAGATTTGCGACAATCACCACTTTCCGCCCAATCAAAGTCTCCGGCGCATACGCCTCGGCGATTCCGGCCAGCACCTGCCGCACTTCGGTTCCAATATCAATCTCCAGCCGCAAGAGTTTGTCGGCCTTTGGCACTCTCTCAGCGACCTTCACCACTCCCACGCGCAGTTCGATCTTGGCGAAGTCGTCGATCGAAATCTTTTCGTTCGCCGGGATGACCGCCGGAACGGCCGCCGTTGCCGCTGGAGTTGCTTGCGGCGCATTTTGTGCCGCCGCGAGCGCCGCCGGAGCTTCTGCCCCACCTCTCTGCTCCTCTTCCATCTTCTGCATCCTTTCAATCGCGCTCTTGTCGGCGCGCGGAAACACCGGCTGCACTTCACCCAGTTTGGTGCCCAAAGGCAGTTGCCCCCAGGCCAGTTCGCCGAGAGCCAGCTGCTTGATGTCTCCCAACCCCATCTGCGTCCAAATCTTCGCCGTCGCCTCCGGCACCACCGGATGCGCCAGCGCGGTGGCGATCCGCAGGGCTTCCGCCGCGGTGTAAAGCACGGTCGCCAAACGCGAGCGACTGTCCTCATCCTGCTTCTCGCCCAGCGCCCAGGGCTCGTTTTCGACGATGTATTTATCCACAGCCGCAACCAGCGCCCACGCCGCTTCAAGCGCTCGGGAAAATTGGAACTGATCAAAGAAAATCCCAAATTCGCGAATCGTCTTCCGCGCCAATTCTGCAATAGCAGCGTCCGCAGCGGTTTTCGAAGCCCCATACGACGGATACGGCACCTCGCCCTTGAAATAGCGGTTGATCATGGTCAGCGTGCGGCTGGCTAGATTTCCCAGTCCATTCGCCAGGTCGGAGTTGTACCGCTGTACCAGCGCATCAAAAGAAAACGATCCATCCTGCCCAAAAACAACTTCCCTGAGCAGAAAATAGCGCAGCGCATCCGCTCCCAGCACGTCGAGAATCGTCTCGGTGCGCACGATGTTGCCGCGCGACTTCGACATCTTGCTTTCTTCAAACAACAGCCAGCCATGCGCCACAATCGTCTTTGGCATCGCCAGGCCGGCAGCCATCAGAAACGCCGGCCAGTACACGCAATGGAAGCGAACAATTTCCTTCCCGATCATCTGCACATCGGCTGGCCAGAATTTCTTGAACGCCTCTTGCGCTCCCGCGTGTGAAGAGCCGTAGCCGATGGCGGTGAGGTAGTTCGCCAGTGCGTCAAACCATACGTAGATCACGTGTTTGGGATCGTCGGGCACGGGGATGCCCCACGAAAATGTGGACCGGCTGATCGATTGATCGCGCAGCCCAGAGCGCACAAACGAGATTACTTCGTTACGCCGCGCCTCCGGACGAATGAATTCCGGATTCGCATACAACGCCAGCAGTTTGTCCTGAAACGCCGAAAGCTTGAAGAAATAGTTTTCTTCCTGAACCGTCTCCGTGATACGCCCGCAAGTCGGGCATGGATCGCCCGGCTGCGCGCCATCGACATACAGCTCATCCGATACGCAATATTGCCCGGTATAAGTGCCCTTGTAGATATAGCCGTTGTCCCGAATGCGCCGGAAAAGTTCCTGCACGCGCTTCTTATGCCGGTCTTCCGTGGTGCGGATGAAGTCGTCGTTCGAGATGCCCATCCGCTTCCACAACTGCCGGAATTCCGCAGAAATCTCGTCCGCATACTGTTGAGGAGTCTTGCCCGCAGCCTGCGCCGCGCGCTCGATCTTCTGCCCGTGCTCGTCGGTGCCGGTGAGAAAAAAAGTGTCCGCTCCGAGCAACCGCTGCCGCCGCGCAATCGTGTCGCACGCAATCGTGGTGTAAGCGTGTCCGATGTGCGGCCGCGCATTCACGTAGTAAATCGGAGTCGTGATGTAGAACTTCTTGCTCATACTGATGTCGTTGTGACGAACGGCTTGCGCGCGAAAATGTAAGCCCTCCGGCTCTGATATTCAACGTCGGGCGCATACGGCTCCCGTTCGACAATCTCCTCAAGCTCAAACCCTATCGCGGCCAGATTGCCCGCCACATCCTCGGATTGGAAAAAATAGAAGTCAAGACACACTGCGCAGCCCCACAGATCCTCCACGCGCGACACCTCGTCGCCAATGTGGAAGCTCAATAGCAGCAACCCTCCCGGCCGCAAGACTCGCCACATCTCGCGCATCGCCTGCGCCACATCGACGGGCGGAAGATTGACGATCGCGTAGAACGCGGTGATTCCGGCCCACGCCTCGTCGAGCACATCAAGCGACCTCATGTCGCCTTGGTGGAACTCAATGCCCGGATTAAGCTGGCGAGCCCGCGCAACCATCCCCGCCGACAAATCTGTACCGCACATTGCAACTCCTCGGTCGTACAAATAGCGCGCCACCTGTCCAGGTCCGCAGCCCAGATCGCATACAAGACCCGCGCCCCGCACGCCGTCCGCAAATCGATCGAGCAGTTGCCGGTCTAGCGGCTTGTGCCGCAACTCGTCGTAGACGTGCCGCACGTACTCATCGGCTACGCGGTCATAGCTCGACTGCACCTCGCTGGTCTTCTGCCCGATCATTGATTTAACTGTTGGATCGAATTCCTACGAGCGCCCGCTATTCGAATACGCCCGGGCAGCTTCCTGCATCACAGTTTTCAGTGGCACATGATGCTCCGCCGCGATGCGCCGGCAATCTTCGTATTCCGGAGCGTAATTCGTGACCGTTCCATTCATGCTGGCGATCTTGATTCGAACCTCACCCCACGGCGTGCGCACATTCTCCCACCGCCGCGCCAAAGTCTGCCGCATCTCGTCGCGTCGCCGCACCCCGAGAGTGGTCGTTTCAGAGAAGATGAGTTGCGTCAACCGGCTCGCCTCCTCGGGCTTGCACAATACGGTGACCAGCGTCCCCGGACGATTCTTCTTCATCTGCACCGGCACGACAAAAGCATCCAGCGCGCCTTCTTCGAACAACCGGTCCATCACATAGCCAAATACCTGTGGATTCAAATCGTCAAGATTCGCTTCCAGCACTGTAACTGTCTCTGACGCGGTCTTCGCGGCCAGCGCATTCGAGGCAGTCTCTCCAATCGTCAGCCGCGCCACGTTGGGATGCCCCGGAAAATCGCGTGATCCCGCGCCATAGCCCGACTTCTCGATCCTCATCTCCGGAAACGACGCGAACCGCGAAGCCAGCGTCTTCACGATCGCCGCACCCGTAGGCGTGACCAGCTCCGCCTGCAACCCGGAAGAATACACAGGTGCGCCTTTCAGCAGTTCCACCGTCGCCGGAGCCGGAATCGGAAACGTTCCATGCGCGCACGTTACCATCCCCCCGCCCACGTTCAAGGGCGAACAGATGATCTCATCCACTCCCAGCGCTTCAGCTCCCACGGCCGCGCAGACGATGTCCACCAGCGCATCGACCGCGCCGACTTCATGGAAATGCACGCTCTCGATGGAAGTGTTGTGAATCTTCGACTCCGCCCGTCCCAGTGCCTCGAAGATTGCAATAGCAGTCTTCTTTGCGCCCATGGAAATCGAGGCCCCAGAAATAATCCCCCGAATCTCAGTCAGGCCGCGGGAGTGAGAATGCTTGTGTGGGAGGTGCTCGTGTGGCGCGGACACTCCTGTCCGCGTCTCACCAAAATGAGAATGCGTATGCCCATGATGCTCCGGCTCGTGATCATGCTCGCAGTGCTCGCGATCGAAATGCTCATGGGAATCCGCATGTTCCTCCCGCTCCCAATACTCCTCCCGAGGCAAATCCTTTTCCCCGCCCACCCACACATCAGCCTTCGTAGCTGAAATCCCGCTGCGCACCACGCGGGAAATCTCCAGCTGCGCCCCAACGCCAAGCGCCGCCACGGCTTCTTCCAGCACACGAGCCGGAACTCCGGCATCCACCAGCGCGCCCAGGAACATATCGCCGCTGATGCCCGAAAAACACTCAAGGTAGGCTACGCGCATAAGAATAAAGACTGATTTTTCATCATAGGGAACCCTGCATCGTGCGTCAAACCAGCCCCTGCCGCGCGCTCTGCTAGAATCACTATCTTCTTAGACAACTCAGAGGGAAGCCTTGTATCGTCATCTGGAACACCGTCTGGCACAGCGCATAGTGGAATTTCTTCGCGACCGCTATCCAAGCGCAACACTGCCAAGCGTGGTTATTGAACAGCCTCCGAACGTCGAACTAGGCGATTTTGCGATTCCCATCTTTCCCTTCGCCAAGCCACTGCGCACCGCCCCGCTTAAGATTGCCGAAGCCATCCGCGCTGAGATCGGCCCGATCGAGGGCATCGCTGAAATGCAGGTCGCAGCTCCGGGCTACCTGAATGTCAAAATCGATCGCGCCTGGATGGCCGCTGCGCTCGCCGCCGACCAGAAGGCCCCTGCCGAAATTCCTGCGGGAAAGATTCTGGTCGAGCACACCAGCATCAATCCCAACAAAGCCGCCCATATCGGCCACTTGCGCAATGCCATTCTCGGCGACACGTTTGTCCGCCTGCTGCGTTACGCAGGGCGCGAAGTCGACGTGCAGAACTACATCGATAACACCGGCGTGCAAGTCGCCGATGTAGTCGTCGGGTTCACGCACATCGAGAAAAAATCGCGCGCAGAAATCGAAGCCCTCGCCCGCCAGCCCCGCTTCGACTACTACTGCTGGGATCTCTACGCCCGCGTCTCGCAGTGGTATGAGCTGGATAAGAACAATCTGCAGGCACGACGCGAAACGCTACATGCCATCGAAGATGCATCGAGCGACACTTCTGCGATCGCCGAACTGATCTCGAATGCCGTCCTGCGCCGCCATCTGGAAACCATGGAGCGCCTCGACATCGAGTACGATTTCCTTCCCCGCGAAAGCGAAATCCTGCACCTGCATTTCTGGGACGCGGCTTTCACCAAGCTGAAAGAAGCGGGCGTACTTACTTACGAGAGCGAAGGCAAGAACAAAGGCTGCTGGATCATGCGCCGCGCCGGAACCGGCACGAATCGTGTGGAAGCGGGCGACTCGCCCGCGCAAGCCGAGCAAATTTCCGAGGAAGACCAGAAAGTAATCGTCCGCTCCAACGGCACCGCCGGCTACGTCGGCAAAGATATCGCCTACCACATGTGGAAGTTCGGCCTGCTGGGCCGCGATTTCGCCTATCGCAAGTTCTACCGCTATCCCAACCAGCACGACTGCTGGATCTCCGCCATGCAAGGCGAGAAAGATCATCCTCACTTCGGCGACGTCGCCGAAATCTATAACGTGATCGATGCCCGCCAGTCCGAAGCGCAAAACACGGTAATCGAAGCCCTGCGTGGACTCGGCCACAACGAAGCCGCCGACCACTACACGCACTTTTCTTACGAAATGGTCGCACTCACCCCGCGCTGCGCCGCCGAACTGGGCTACACGTTAAGCGATGAAGACAAAGCGCGCTCTTATATCGAGGTTTCAGGACGCAAAGGCTTCGGCGTCAAAGCCGACGACCTGCTCGACCGTCTCATCGCCTCTGCTAAGAGCGAAGTCGACTCCCGCCATCCCCAACTCACCAGCGCCGAGCGCCTCTCCATCGCCACGCAAATCGCCATCGGAGCGCTGCGCTACTTCATGCTGAAGTTCACCAAACAATCAGTGATCGCCTTCGACTTCAAAGAAGCACTCAGCTTCGAAGGCGAAACCGGTCCCTATGCGCAGTACGCCGTAGTCCGCGCAACCAGCATCTTCAAGAAAGCGGCAATTGATCCCGACATTTTCAGCAGGGACGTTGCGGCCAACATGTCCCCCGCGGACCTGGCTGAGTTTCTAACGCGTGAAAATGCCGATGAATTCTGGGAACTCTGGTTAGCCTCGGCGAAGACCTCTTATCTGGTCGACCAGTGCATCGCGACCACCGAACCGGCCCACCTCGCCAAGCACGCCTTCCAACTGGCGCAGCTCTTCAATACCTTCTACCATCGTCATCCCATCCTGAGCGAGCCCGATGAGAAGCGAAAACAATTTCTGCTCGCCACGGTGGCGGTAGTTCGCCGCGAACTGATGCGTATCTTAGACGTCATGGGCATTACGGTGCCGCCCGTAATGTAGAATCCGCGGTGCGGCGCGGCGCTGCGCCCCTTTGCCAAATTCAGGGCAGGCTCTCGCGACCGCTTCCGCCCAAGCAACAATGTCAGGGACTATGAACCAGCCCCCACCAGCTCGCCCTTGGGTCCGCATTATCGTCCGTGGCTTACTCATTCTTGTCATCCTGCTCGCGGCTGCCGGACTCCTCTACCAAAACATCTGCGAAGCCCGCGACCGCCGCTCCAATCCCATGCCCGGTCAACTCGTTGACGTGAGAGGGTACAAGATGCACATCGACTGTTTGGGACAGGGCTCTCCGACGGTCGTCCTCGACTCCGGACTTGGCGGCGGCTATGCCGACTGGTACAAAGTTCAGCCCCAGATTGCGCAATTCGTCCGCGTCTGCTCCTACGACCGTGCCGGTATCGGTTACAGCGAATCCAGCCCACGTCCCCGCACCAGCAAAATCATCGCCGAAGAGCTGCATTTTCTCCTGCACAACGCCGGCGTCTCCCGCCCCATCGTGATCGTCGGTCACTCCATGGGCGGTTTCAACGTTCGCCTCTACGCCAGTCTCTATCGCGACGAAGTCGCCGGGATGGTGTTGGTGGATGCCTCACATCCGGAGCAGGAGCATCGTTTCCCGCAAGCACTCAAGGATACTGACGCGAGCTTCCAGCGCGAATTAGAGTTCATGGAGTTCACTATGCCTTTCGGCGTCCCACGATTGCTCGGCTTCTGTAGGGCTTATGACGCCATTCGCGGCAACGAGTGCAATTTCCACAGCCTGCGCGCAGGCGTTGCCGAATGGAAGGCCTTCCCCGAAAGCGCGGCGCAAACCGCTGCCGCTGGCTCGCTGGGAGATATGCCTCTCGCCGTTCTCTCACATGATCCAGACGGGCCTCCTGATCCCGGCCTGACTGCTGATCTCCAGAAGCCCGTCAACGACGCTTTTGAACAAATGCAGGAAGAGTTGTCGCACCTCTCCACCCGGGGCACGCGGACGATTGCAAGGAATAGCTCGCACTATATTCAAGTCGACCGCCCGGACCTTGTGATCGAAGCCGTCCGCAAAGTTGTCGATCAGGCTCGTCAACCACAGTCCGCGATGGAAGCAAGCCATTAGGGAAACAATCAAACCCGCTAATGTGAGTTTTTCATCCGCCTGTCCTGTTTTCAGTATTCGGCAGTTATGTCAAACTGATATTTTCGCGCGACGCACGGAACTCTCTGTCAGTTGAGGTCATGCCGTTGAGGTCACACTGAATGTGCAGAAACATCAAAACGCTTTTCAATTTCGAACCGCCGGTCAACGCCGATGAGATTCGAGCCGCTTCTCTCCAGTTCGTGAGGAAAATCACCGGGTTCAACAAGCCGTCAAAGGCCAACGAAGCCTCATTCCTGGCTGCGGTCGATGAAGTAGCCGCCGTCTCGGCTCGTCTTCTCCATTCCCTCGAAACCAACGCGCCTCCGAAGAATCGGGAAGAGGAAGCTGCGAAAGCAAAAGCACGCGCCGCGGAGAGATTCGGAGCCTGAGTTTGATCGATGCGGCTCGTAAGTTGTTGATGCGTGGTGTAAGTCGTTGAAACTGTTTGTAAGTTGTTGACGCGTTATCTCTGAGCTATAGTCTCATACGCCAAACCTCTCCAGGATGCCCGAGGAGCGCGTTTCTTTTCGCCGATGGCCCCCCTGGGCTTACCAAGCCCCTCACTTGCGTTCCTAGGGCCGTTTCCGGCTCGGGAAATGGCATTCCTGGTGAGGCTTACGACCGCCAACGCAGGCCCGTTGGATGCTCTTTTCTGCCAATATCTTACAGTTACAATGGATTCAACAACTTTGGTGCGATTGCACTAGAAATAGAGCGATTCCTGTCCCCATCTAGCTCTTCCTGCCGGCGATCATCAAGCCGGCTCCCGCGATGATCAACACAATGCTCACCACCGGTGAGACCTTCTCGTCGTCGTGCGTGGTGATGCCCACATGCGCGTCGCCGATGCTTACGCCGTGATGTTCGGAGTGCGGAAAGGGGACGAAGAACGAAATGACTCCCAACACCAGCACCACAACCCCAACCACCATCAGAGTTTTCATGGGATTTACCTCCAGAGTGAGACTTTGGTGCGAATCGCAGAAACCTTAGCCACGGATCAGCACGGATTTCCACGGATCTTCTAACGGATATTTTTTCCTATAGTTCATCCGTGAAAATCCGCGAAAATCCGTGGCCCGGTTTTCTAGCTCGCGAAGCCCTTTACGAACTCCACCAGGCTGCGCAAAGCGATTCCCGACGGGCCTTTGGCGATCCAGGGCTTTTGATCTTCCATCCAGGCCGTGCCCGCGATGTCCAGATGAATCCAGGGAGTGTCTTCGGCGAACTCTTTCAGGAACATGGCCGCGTTGATGGCGCCGCCCCAGCGTCCGCCGGAGTTGACGATGTCGGCGATGGTGGACTTGATATTTTCTTTGTATTCATCATCAAGCGGCAGCCGCCACATTTTCTCGCCGGCTTCTTCATTCGCTTTGTGGAAGCGCTCGTACATGGCGTCGTCATTGGCGAAGATGCCTGCATTGGCGTAGCCGAGGGCGACCACGACTGCGCCGGTCAGCGTGGCCGCGTCCACCAAGTGCGTGCAGCCGAGCTGGCGCGCGTAGAACAGACCGTCGGCCAGGACGAGGCGTCCCTCGGCGTCCGTATTGATGATTTCGATGCTTTTGCCCGACATGGCAATCTGCACGTCACCGGGCTTCTGCGCTTTGCCCGAAGGCATGTTCTCGGTGGCGCACACGATGCCGATCACCTTCACTTTCGGCTTCAGCAGCGCGATAGCGCGCATGGCGCCGATCATGGTGGCGCCGCCCGCCATGTCGTATTTCATCTTCTCCATGCCGTCGGCGGGCTTGATCGAGATGCCCCCGGTGTCGAAAGTAATTCCTTTGCCCACCAGGCCTAAGATCGGTTTCGCCGGAACACCCGCGGGATCATAAGTCATCACGATCAACGCGGGCGGCTCGTCGGAGCCTTGCGCCACGCTCCAGAATGCGCCCATCTTCATCTCTTTGATCTTATCGGCGCCGTAAACTTCACATTTCAAACCGACTTCCTGGCACATCTTCTTCGCTCGGTCGGCCAGGATGGTCGGGGTCATGCGGTTGGAAGGCTCGTTCACCAGATCGCGCGTGAAGTTTTGCGATTCGCCGATGACCTGCGCTTCGTTGGCCGCCTTTTCGAGCGCAGCATGATCGGTGTTACCGCTGGCGAGGATGGTAAGCCCATCAATCTTCTGATCTTTGCGATCGCTGCGGTAGTAGTCGGGATCGAAATTGCCGACCAGCGCGCCCTCGACAATGGCGCGCACCGCTTCTTCGGCGGGAATGCCGGGCGGCGCGATGAAGGCGAAGCCGCGGATTCCACGTGACTTGAGCGTGCGCACGGCGGCTCCGGCGATGCGGCGCAGATCGTAACTCGTAAACTTTTTCGCCGCGCCGCCGCCGATCAGCAACAGACGCTTGGCTTTCAGTCCGGCAGGCTTGTGCAGCAAATTGATTTCAAATGGTTTGCCGGTCAGTTCGCCGCTCACCAGCAAGTCAGCAGGGACTGACTGAACCGCGGAGTCGCTGGTGGCAAGCTTAAGTTGCGGTTTTTCTTTCTTTGCCGAGTCGTTGTGGTCTTTTCCAGCTTCACTGTGATCCAGCACGATGGCGACGAGAGATTCGGTTTCGAGTTGAGAGGGCGTAGAGAGAGAGATTGTCGTTTTCATGATGTCGTTTAGAAGTTGTCGGGTAACACTCCAGTATCGTCGGCAAACGGGGGCGAGCGCAAGAGCGGGGCATTATCCCGGTGGGTCGGTTTCCGAGGAGCGCATCAATCCAGGCACAATCCGGTCCAGAAATGTGTTGGCAGGTACAGAAGCGGGAGCCGGGAAACTAACAACGGCTCCCCAAAGAAGTTCTCGCACATGATTTATTTCTTTGACTCTTCCCCGGTGGCATGAGTCAGCATCTCGGAGATCGTCTGGCGGTTGAAGTTCGAGGCCAAATTCTGAGCGAGAAGAGGATCGGCCTTTGCGCCCGCCATCGCTTTTTCGACGTGATCATTATGATCGCGCTCCGAACCTGTGAGGGTGATGAGAGCGGCCGCGAATTCCATTTCTCCATCCGATCCGCGCAGACTGATGGCCTTCTTTACCCAACCGTATCCGTCAAGACCGCTCGCGGGGTTTGGCTCGCCTTTGCCCATCCATTGTTTGTAAATCTCGGCCAGGTAACCGACGTCGAACCAGGCAAGAGCGCCGAGCTTACTGGCGTCGGCATTGGCGGCCCGCGCGTGAAGTCGGGTCAGCAACTCCTTCGCCGCCTGAGGGTCCTGGCGAGCATAGAGGGTGGCCCGGCGCAGAGTTTCCATCCGCACCAGCACGGAAGCGTTCGAGTCGAGGATTGCCAGCGTGTCCCGAGTGAGGTTCTTCAAGTCGTAGCTTCCACTCCCTTTCCGATAGTTTAAATCGACCCAGGGCAGCGACTTGGCTTGCCCGATTTCGATGGGATGACAGACAAGAGGCGGTCCCGCTTGTGCGAAGGTGGTAAACCCGAGCACGACTGCCACGATGCTGA
Source organism: uncultured Acidobacteriaceae bacterium (assembly GCA_963850805.1). GTDB lineage: Bacteria > Acidobacteriota > Terriglobia > Terriglobales > Acidobacteriaceae > Sulfotelmatobacter. Next base: position 108,997 of record CAWKNF010000020.1, read on the forward strand.
TCGCAACGCGTGAAAATGTACGTCGATTCATCTTCTGGAGTCTCCTTAGTTTTTGCGCTTTAGGTTTCGCTGTTTTGACCCACGATCAAGAAGACGCTAGAGGAAAGTGGACTGTTAACCAGCCGCGCGCGAAAGTTCAGGAGGAACTGGAAGAATGGATTGCCAGGTGGCGCGGTTATCTGTCGCTCGCACTCGCATTTGTTGGCGCGGCTCCAGGCGTTACTGTTCCAGGCGTTGCTGCTCCAGACCAAGAACGCTCCCAATGGCGCCAGACCGAGATGTCGTCAAACCCGAGTGCATTCCACCACAGATCAAGCATCGACTGATCGAGATGCAGGATTCCTTCCTTAGTGACACTCGCAGGAGGGGGCGCGAGCGATGCCAAGCGATCGTAGACCAGCACTCGCTGACCTTCGTCGACACGCGCCAGCAGGTGCCACAGCGTGAGTGCGTCGCGTTGGCGAGACTGGGAAAGAATGATCGCGAGATCCCCGGCGCGCTCCTGCAGTGTGCTGCCTTCAAAATCGAATCTCGCCAAAGCAGCGCGGAACTCCGGGGAAGCATCTTCAAAGTAAGGTGTGCCGGGACCGACCTTCGGCGTGGTCGCGCAGGCCGCGCCAGCGGGAATGAATGATTCGTGGCCATTCAGTTTGAATCCGACCCACCCCAGCGATGTACGCACCAGCCCAGCGCCGGAATCGTCCACTTTCAACGTGTACGCGCAACCCAGGTCCACCGTCACAGCCGATGGCGTGTCGACCACGAACTCGCCGGCAGGCGCCCAGATGTAGGCGTGAATAGTTCCGCGATCCAGGGCAATCCGTTTCAGGCCTGCACTCATGGTGAGCAGGCGCAGACGCGTGCTCGGCTCCATCTCGATTTTGCCGATGTCTTCAGCCTGAAGGCTGGCCCGGGACCGGCCGTCGGTTTCAAGCATCTGGCCGACGCCGAGACGGCTTGTTCCTTCTTTCCCGCTGATGTTTTTCCGTCCGATTCGAGGAGTGCCTGCGAGTCGGGATACGTCCCAACCCGCGACCGTAACCGGAGCGGGCTTCCTTCCGTACACGAGAAATGTCGCGGCAATGATAACCACTGCAGCAGCTGTCGCCAGAAGTGGAAACAGCTGCCTCCGTCGCGGAAAGAACGCCCATCGTCTGCCCAAGGCTATCTCAGGAAATGTTGGCGCCGGACGGTCATGTCGAAACCCTCCGAGTAACGCTTCCAGCCTCTGCACTTCAGGATTGGGCTCGCCGGATCCATCCCACAAATAACCGTCATCCTTTGGCAGCGGTGTGTTTTCAGTTTCGTTGTCCCACGAGTCCATGATTAGGGCGTCTCCTCTTTTGGCCCATTGCTGCCGGGATTCGAGCTAAGTTTCGCGCGGAGCTGCTCCATGCCGCGATGCAGGTTCACCCGTACCGAGCCGTGCGTCATCCCGGTGCGTGCCGCTATTTCAGGACCCGTCATGCCTTCGACAAGCCGGAGGATCAATGTCTCCCTGTACGCATCGGGTAGACGCCTGACCGCGTCGAGGACTGCGGCGGCCTGGCCTTCGCGACCGCCACCGGAGATTCCGCGCTTGCCTTCGTTGTCGGGCGTGTCATCGGTGAGTTGATCCTCCGGCAGCGACCGCCGGTAGTAGTCATTCGCCAGATTGCGGGCGATCGCCGCCAGCCAGCCTCCAAACCTTTCGGTTTCACGCAGCGTTGACAGCCGGCGGAGCGCCTTCATAAAGACATCCTGAACCAGGTCGTCCACCTCAGCCAGCGGGACTCTTGCCAGCAGAACTCCGTGAACCATGCGAGCGTAGCGCTCGTAGAGGTGACCGAACGCCGCTCGATCCCCGTCCCGTGCCGCATCCACCAACTTCGCGTCTTCGGAGAGTTCCGGCGCGGGCTGCTCCCTCATTGGCCCGGGTTCCAAGCCTGCCGCGAACAGGTCAACTCTGTCTCCAGACGTCGAGGCCATGCGCGAAAAATCCCCACGACATCATAGACGCTCGCAAGAGAAGAAGTGTTAACAGCAGGCGAGTTCACCGCAATAGCGCAACCGGCGAAGGTAATTGCGGTGGAGCCGATCAGGATGATAAAGCGCTGGGGAATCGCGTCTGGAAATCCAGCAGGCCGACCCATTCCGGAGCAATGGTGATGCGTACCATGCTTGGAGTCAGCGTGCGAAGCTGGTTTACCCAGGCCTTGCCCTGTTCGGGTCCGAAGTAGCGCTCGGCCGCTGCGGCGTACTCGGGCACGACGCCGTCGACCTTATCGAGCCGCGCCGTCCCACGGATCAAAAGAACCTTATGCGGAAAGGTGTTGTCGTCGATGGTGAAAGACACCTTGGGATTCTTGGCGAGAGCCTTCAGCTTCGGCGCTTTGGTCGGGGTTGCCATGATGAAGTCGCGTCCGTTCCAGTGAAACCAGATGGGAATCACCCTGGGCGCGCCGTCAGTCCCGATGTAGGCGAGTCGGGCAGGAATTTTCGAGTGCAACAGTTCCTGCGATGCGGGATGCTGGAGGAGTTCGAGGCCTCCCTGATGAACTGCCTTCATGGTGGGCTCCTTTTCGGCGGGAATGCCCGGTCGCGACAGAGTCTCGATTTCGCAAGCATTGTGCGCCTGAGCCGGGATGGCGTCAAGCGGGAGTAGAAGCGAATGCGCGAGTAGTTGGGTCCCCGGATTCCGCGCAGCGCAGTGCTAGCGGACGGCGGTGCAGTCGCCCGTCTGGTGATCCTCGATCTGGAAGCGCAGGAAGTCATGGACGGCGTCGAGGGCTTCCTTGTTGTCGGCGGCAATGGTGATGCGAGCGCCGCGCGGAATCTCCTGCAGGTCCCAATGAAGGTCAGCCTTCAGCCGCGTCATTGTAGCTGTGCCGGGAACGTCCTGACTGTGGACCAGCATGGGCGCGTTGAAGTCGCCGGCGGCAAACATGCGGGCGATGTGCTGGAAATGGTTGCGAATCTGATCGAGGCTGGCCGTGTCTTTAATATCGTTGGTGCGGACTTCGATCAGGCCGCCGTCCGCAGTGAGAACGAAGTGGTGGGTAGTCTTCTCATGCGAGAAGCCCATGACATGATCACCGTGCTGGTTGAGCGTGGCCTGATGGTCTTGGGCGAAAGAGAATGAGGTGGCGAGCAAGAGAAGAAGTGTGGCGCGATACATGGCAGGCCTCCTGTCGTTTGTTTCGACGAGCTAGCCGGTTCGTCGTGAGCGAAGAATCTTTTCGGGCGGTTAAGCCGAAGGCCAGCAAGATGACGCGCCGGAACTTCTGATGACGCTGCTCCGTATACCCATTCGTGGGAATCTGTTCGGATGACGGCGTTAACCTGCCCGGGATATGATTCCATGCACAGTGAATAGAGGCTTCTCGATGAAGATCCGGTGGATGATTTTGTTTTTCCCAGTCGTTTCGGTGATCGGGCTTTCCCTGGCCGTGATGCGACACGCTGCGAGTGCGGCTCCGCCGCAGGCGCCGGCTACAGTAGTCAGTGCCGCCACTGGTTCCATGGCCGCCAACCTTGCCGCGCCGGCGATTCCCGACACCACGCTCGCCATCAATTCCGACAAGCCCATGTCAGAGCGTGTCGTGCATTACGAGATCGACGCGCATTACGACGCAGAGAAGCACGTCGTCGACGGCACCGAGCTACTTACTTATCACAACTTGACGGGGCAGGCGCTCGATCATTTTCCCTTTCATCTTTATCAGAATGCGTTTCAACCGAATGCTACCTGGATTCGCGAGGTCAAAGTCGCCGGCAGCCGCGATGTCGGTTACGAGATGTGGGAAGACAAGGACTATGGGTCGGAAGAAATCAAGAGCCTGGAAGTCTTAGGGCAGGGCGATTTGACTTCCCAGGTGCGTTACATCGCTCCGGATGACGGAAACAAGGACGACAAGACGGTGATTGACTTGCCTGTATCCAAGCCGATCGCTCCGGGCGAGTACGTGCAGTTCAAGATCGCCTTCCAGACCAAGTTTCCCGAAACCCAGGCGCGCTCGGGATGGAAGCACGATTTCGTGCTGGGCGGGCAGTGGTTTCCGAAAGTTGGCGTGTGGTGGCACGGAGCTTGGAATTGCCATCAGTATCATGCCTTCACGGAGTTCTTCGCCGACTTCGGCGTGTATGACGTCAAGCTGACGGTCCCTCAGTCTGAAGTGGTTGGGGCGAGCGGGGTAAAGGTCGGGGAAGTAAACAATCCTGACAACACTAAGACCGTCGCGTATCACGGCGATGACATCCACGATTTTGCCTGGACCGCCAGCCCGCGCTACAAAGTGAAAGAGGACGGCGTGTTTCAGGGTCAGATGGGGCCGGTACAGATGCGCATCCTGATGCAGCCCGCGCACTGGAGCCAGGTCGGGAGGCACGAAAAAATCCTGAGAGAGTCGCTCGAACACTTTGAAAGCTGGTACGGACCCTATCCCTACAAGACCATCACGCTGGTCGATCCCGAAAGTGCGGAAGCGGGCGGGATGGAATATCCCACGTTCATTACCGGCGACACCAGCTGGTTTATGCCGGAAGGATTGAAACTGCCGGAGCTCGTAGTGGAGCACGAGTTCGGCCACCAGTACTGGTACGGCATGGTGGCGACGAATGAATTTGAAGATGCCTGGATGGACGAAGGCATCAACAGCTATTCGGAAGTGAAAGTGCTCGATTCGACTCTTGGGCGAAAGACCTCGGGCATCGATATGTTGGGGGCCACGCTGGGCGAGCGCGAGCAGCAACGGTTGGGTTATATCGGTATGGCCGATGTGGATCCCATTGCCCAGAAGGCGTACGACTACTACAGCGTCAACTCCTACGGCGGCGTTACTTACGGCAAGACGGCCAGCGTGCTGCTGACGCTCGAGAGCATCATCGGCGAAGACACCATGGCCAAAGCCATGCGCACCTACTTCATGAAATATCGTTTTACTCACCCCACCAAAGAAGACTTCCTGAAGACCATTGAGGAAGTTTCCGGCAAGAATCTGCGCTGGTACTTCGATCAGGCCATCTACGGGTCGGCGGTGATGGATTACAAGGTAATGCGGGTCGAATCTTTCCCCGTGAACTGGTACGAAGAAAAGAAAATGAGCGCCAATAAGAATGACAAGAATACGGTCTATCGCTCGTACGTCTGGCTGCAGCGCAAAGAAGATTTCGTCATGCCGGTTGAGGTCGAGATCAAATTTGACAACGGAGAAAAAATCCGCGAGCACTGGGATGGGGTGAGCCGCTGGACCCAGTTCACCTACGAGAAGAAAGCCAAAGTCGAATCTGCAGAAATTGATCCCGACGACAAGATTCAGATTGACCGCAACGATTTCAATAACAGCTACACCGCCGAAGCCCATGGCAAGCCGGCGCGCAAGGTTGCAAACTACTGGCTCTTTGCGGAGCAGTGGCTGAGCCAGGCGCTGGCGTGGTGGGCAGTTTAGAAACTGGATGCGAGCCGGCGGGATAGACAAAAGCGGCAAAGATCGAAGTGGGGGCCCATGGCAGAGAATCAGGGTTTACTGAGCAGCGGCTGGAGTATGGTAGGACGCAACAAGCGCTACATTGCCTGGTTCTATTTGTTGAACCTGACGCTGGCGGAGTACGGCACCTCGGCGTTCCGTAATCAGGCGCATGCGATTCTGGACCACAGCCTGCAGGCGGACCGGCTGGTGCATGGGTTCGACATCGGCGTGCTCGTCGAGATGTTTATGCGGCCTGATTTTGGGCCGACCAAAGCTTCCAGGATGCCAGCGATGTATTTTGCCGTGCTCTTCTTCGTTGCGACCGCGCTGTTTTTGCCCGGAGTGCTGCAAGGCTATGCCTCGACCTACCGGTTGCCGCGGGAGGATTTTTTCCGCGCCTGCGGGCGGAACCTGTGGCCGTTTATCCGGCTGATGATTGTGGCCGGGATCGTGATGGGAACTCCTGCTGGACTGCTCTATGGTATGCGCGTTCCCCTGTTGAAGGCTGCCGACGAGAGTACGAATGAATTGCTTCCGTTCTATGTTTTGATGGCGAGTTTGCTCGTAATCTTCCTGGTGATGAGTGTCCTGCGCATCTGGTTTGATCTGGCGCAGACGGATCTGGTTCTGAGCGATCAGCGGGCAGTGCGAAGGTCGATTGGCGCGGGCTTCCGGCACACATGGCGCGGTTTGGGAAGGCTGCTGGCAAGTTACGTTGCGGCCACAATCGTCGCGGCGATTGTGCTGGTGGCAGGGCTTTGGGTGTGGGTGAAGTTTGTGCCGCCGGCTAGCGTGATCGGAGCGTTCTTCGTCAGCCAGTTGACCCTGCTCTTGCTGCTGATCCCGCGTTTCTGGCAGCGCGGCGTGGCGGTGAGTTACTACCTGCAGAATATGGTGCAGCCGATCGCGGTGATGGAGACCGTCACTTCCGTGACCGTAGTCGCGCCGGTGGTTCCAAGCGCTCCGCCGGACACGCAAGTGTCATAAGGATCCTCGCAGAGAAGACCGTCGCAAAGAGGATCTTCGCACCGACAGCCCGCTCCAGGCTCTTCTCACTCCCAACTCCCGGACTGCGCGATAAGCCTGATCAATCGCCTCGTTGGTGTAGGCCGATGCTCCCGCGTCTGAGTTAGCGATAGCAATCTGTCCAAACGGCTTGCGCCCGATCACCCACGGCTTCTCATTCTCCGCCCAATCGGGATCAAACAGCGGATTGTAGCTGTACGCATATCCGTGCGCCCAACGGTTCACCGTGAGGCCGTCGATGTCGCGCGCCGGATCGAAGCCCGCGCTCCCCAGCATGCGTCCCAGTTGCTCGCGCACATTGCGCTCGAACGTCGGGAACGGAGTGCGCAATAACTCCGCCCGGCCGGCTCGATGTTGATCGCGAATGGGCAGTCCGGGCTTGCACGGCGTGCGCAACATAAAGAGGACCATCGGTTCCTCCGGCTTACCAGGGAATGCGTAATCGCCCAGGCTCACGGGAAAGTCGAGCGCGGTGTATACGTGGTAACTTCCCGGCGACTCGATATGCCGCACTCCCAGCTTTTGAAACGAGGTCCAGTTGCGGATGGCGACATGCGTGTAGACCAGAGGCGCCTTCACCAGGTAGGCCAGCGCTTCCTTCTGCTTCTCCGGCAACTCCGGACATACGTAAGGAATCATGCCGTTGTAGCAGGCGAGCACACACTGCCTGGCTCGGACTGCCTGCAGCTTCTTTCCGCGGACATACGCCACTTCAACTTCCTTCGAGGTTCCCGCATTGCTGTGCTTTACGTTCACGACCGTACTGTTCAGGCGCATTCGCACGGCTGATCCATCGCGGTCCAGGCGGCCGTAGTCAGCACGCGCCGTCACCACGTCTTCCATAGTGTGTCCGGGAATCGCGCCCGGAATCAGAGACCGCACCAGCAGTCGCGCGATGGAAGCGTTTCCATCCGGAAAATGAAAGATGTATGGCTCTTCTTCTTTGTCAGGTCCCAGGTCCATGGCCTGAAAGCCGGGGTATGTGAAGCCGCCGTAATCGTCGCCTGCGAAATAGCAATACATGGCCGGGACGGCCTCGATCCCCACGGTAAACTCGTCGTGGGTAAAGGTCTGGAAAAATTTCAGCGTGTCGGGATGCACCTTGCAGATCTGTGTCAGGAAATCGGCGTAGCTGATCTTCGACAACCTCGCGATCTTCTGCTCCTGCGAAAGCCCGGGCAGGTAATCGACTTTTTCGGTGTATACGCGCGCGATGTCCCTTCGCACCTCATCGCTCAGCGGCGTCTTCGCCAGCCACTCGGGCCAGGGCGTGTTTCCCATCCCCGCGACCAAGCGGTCTTCCCCGAAAGTTTCCTTGTCGAAGAAATAACCTGTGCCCAGCTTTTGCGACGCATACAGTTTCTGGTCGTAGGCTTTGAAGAACTTCTGGGTGTCGATTCCCAGCTCGACCAGCAATGCCTTTGCTTCGGGGCTGTATTTTCCCGGGCTTTCGATCGACTGGGTTCCGCCATAGCCAAGCAACATGCGACCGCCGGAATGGAATTCGTTGCGCTTGGCGTGTCCGCCGAAGTCGTCGTGATTGTCGAGCACCAGCACGCGCGCTTTTTCGCCCGCGCTTTTGCGGAAGAAGTACGCTGCTGCCAGCCCGCTGATTCCGCCGCCGACCACGACTAGGTCATAGGTTTCCCCTGTCGATTGCGGCGCGCTGTCGCCATCCCAGGCCTCGCCGTCGCGCAAGCGGTGCGCATATGTAAAAGTGCCGTCATGGTTTCCGCGAATGCCGGTGAGCGCGGGAGGATAGTAATCCGCCGCTAGTTCGGGCGCGAACGGCGCATCAGATTGGGTAGTTTGAAGCATGAACTCCGCGGGCGCGAGAGCCGCGAGAGCACTGTGGCTGGCCAGCAATCCGCCGATCCCTACCGCGGCTCCGTTCAGAAAGTCCCGCCGCGAAATCGAGCGTCCCATGCCCAATTCGCGGTCCCGCTTTTCGTCGGCCATGCGAACGCCTCCCGGAAACGGAGCGATTATAAAGGATGCGAGACCATTGACAGCTTTACAGTAAGACGATAGTGATGCCGCGGTTGCGGCGGCCGAGGTCGGAGTCGCTCTTGAGTTCGGGATGCGATCGCAGAAGTTTCCAGGCTGTTTCGTCTGACTTCGACCAGTCCTCGCCGAAGATGCAGCTGCGGATCTGGCCGTTCTGCGTCATCTCGAGCAGACGCTTTTGCACGGCGATGCGGATGTCACCGCCCACGCCGGTCGAGCCGTAGCCGTGGACCAACTTCAGCAGCTTTGCTTTTTCCTGACGCGCAAGGGCTAGTTCGCGGTCGAGGCGCTGGAGGGCTTCGTGGACCTGGGGCATGTCGGACTTGAGGTTTGCGGTTTTCATGGAAGAGAGTGGTCAGTGGTCAGTGATCGGTGCTCAGTGATCAGTGGCCTGAGTTTTACTGACCGCCAATCAACGGTTACTAACCAATCCGCGGTGGATTCCGACCGGAAAATAAAGTTTGGTGCTTCGTTGCGGCGGGCATGGGGTGGCTCGATCTCACGCTAAAAACCGGGGTATCCCCCTCCCCCCTTAATCTCTGGAATCATCAGCTTACGGTAAAATTCCCCGCAAAATCCGCTTGTCAAAGAACTTAGAGGTCAAAATCTAGACAACAAAGAACTTAGGACAGGGACGATTCGGGTTCGCCCGACCGTCACGGCCTCGACCATAATTGCGCATGTTGTGGGCTGTGCACAAGGTCAGATGTCACAACGTGCCTGTGGAAATTCTTTACTTCGTCCTTTGCCTCGGCACGAAACAGCGCCACTTGACTCATCGATCAGCGGTTATAAGGGAGAAGTCAAAAGCCTAACCCATACGATGGTATTGGTCGATACCATCGTCTAATTGTCCGGCTCCCAACCTTCTGGTGTGATGACAGTCAAGCGGATTCAATCGAAAAGCATATCGAATGGAGGAACCCTTATGAAACAGTTCACATTCTTCTTGATTGCAGTTGGAACAGTGGCCGTCCTTGTGGCTATCATTGTCCCTGCATCAGGACACGCGGATGGAGAGCCCGCCCCGTTCGTTACCGAAATCCCTCAGGGGTACCGCGACTGGAAGTGGATCTCCTCGGCCCATGAAGCAGGCAAGCTCAACAGTCTAGGCGCCCTCTTGGGCAACGATGTGGCAATCGCGGCCTTCCGGGAGGGCAAGCTTCCGTTCCCGGATGGCACGATCCTTGCTGCTTTGCATTACCGTAACGTTCCATCAGATGAAAACAACAAAATCTTTGGCCAGGTCCAATCTTTCGTCCCCGGCGCCCCCACCAACATTCAGTTTATGGTCAAGGACTCAAAAAAGTACGCCGCAACCGGCGGTTGGGGGTTCGGTCACTTCGCAGACGGCAAACCTGGCGACGCGGCATTTATGAAGAGCTGCTTCCCTTGCCACGAGAAGACGAAAGCGACCGACCTCGTGTTTACTCGCTATGCGCCTTGATGCTGAAAGCCAGAGCAGAAAGGTAATGAGACGATAGCCACTGCAGTTGACCAGGACGAATGATGAAAGGAGATGCCATGTCTCGTGATCGCGTTCGTTGCTTCGAATTGAACCGACGGCGTTGGCTAGAACTCGGAGTCAGTTCCGCCTTGGCGGTGTGGCTACCGGGTAGGCGGCTCGACGCGCAATCCGCACCTCAAGCCTGCGCTCCGACCATCCCACAGAATCATGAACCCTCTAACGGCGGATCATGCCCATATCCCATTCCCTGGCTCGACAAGAACGGCAATCACAATCAGGCTGCCATGCCGAATGTCGAACTCTCCAGCATCTATCACTTCAAGGGAAAGTTGGCCCGCTGCAATGGCTTCCACGGTATGGGCACGGACAACAAAGGAAACCGCCTGGCGTGGGGCACTCCGACCACCGACTACAGCTACATGGCCGGCGAGTACTGGGCGGGGCGCCAGGCCCACCAAGCCGTCTTCGCCCACACCTGACTCACCGTATTCAAGGGACCGGCGGTCCCCGCGAACCAAATCCATGATTTTCATTCGCCCATTTCGCCCGAAGGCCTGTATTGGGTTACGCCTGTGCCAACCACCGGCCTCGCATTTTCCACGGACGGCAAAACCGCCACGCTCCAATTGGCAAACGTGCCCATCATCGATCAACCGCGTTGGCCGGCTTTGGATGCTGAAACCAATACTGCATTCCTGGACTTCAAGTTGTTGTTCACGGCGACCGAGGAACCGGTTAAGTACGAAAACGCGATGCAGCAGTATCGATTCGAAGGCTTCACGGCAAGGGCGCAACTCGAAGCAACGGTTCGCGTCCCTCAATCGATTTCACCTTCAAGACTGATCCGCTGGAAACATCCAGGTGCGATTTCGCAGTGATGGGGAGTGAAGTCAACGGAAAGTACTACGCGGCATGAACGCCGGGTCCGGTCCCGGTAAACGACCGGGCTTTGCGCGGCTGGACAGCCAGGGGCGAGTGTCCCCACATAAACCTTACAGGCCCTCGCGGCCGAGCCGCTGGCGCTACTTTTCTGGATACGCGAGTGAGGCCTACAACCACTTGACGTGTATATACGAATCGGCTACTCTGTATATATCAGTAAAGCGAGGCCCGTATGGCTGTAACCATGACATCAATCCGCCTGGACACGGACCTGGCTGACGAGGCCGTGAAGGTGCTCAAGGCGAAATCCCGCACCGATGCGATTCACATCGCGCTGCGTGAAATCGTTGGGCTGAAGCGCTTCAAGGCCCTGATGAAGAAGAACTCCGGCAAACTCAAGTTTTCCGGACTCGATGAGTGACGTCGTAATCTTCGACACGTCTGTGATGGTGGATGAGGTTCGCACCGGTCGTCTCCGCAAGCGGATTGAGTCCGTGGAGGGTTTGGTCCGGGTGTCGTCTGTGGTTCTCGCGGAATTGCTGCGGGGCGTCGTCGGACCGGCGGAACACAAATTCCTCCGCGGGCTGGCGAGAAACCATCCGATCTTGACTCCGACGGAAGAGAATTGGCTGGAGTCTGGCGAGATACTGGCTAAAATCCGGGCCGATCACGGCTTCGCGCCTTCCAAACTCCGTGACCTGCATTTCGACGTTCTCATCGCCCTCACTGCCCGCTCGCATGGCGCTCGGCTAATTACTACTAATCGGGCCGACTTTGAGCTAATTAGCCGGTACAGGCAGATCGAGCTTGAGGTTTGGTGAGGGCTGGGTTCCGCGTGTCTTAACAGGAGCGAGAGCATCTCGCTGTCGGCACGGCGGGCGAGGACGCCCGCCGGACAGCCGCCGGGACGGCGGCGCTACACTACGACTACTACCTCTTTCGGCCCCGGATCGCTTCCCTGGCTTCTTTGTCGGCGGTGCGGCGGCGTTCGGTTTCGCGTTTATCCCAGAGCTGCTTGCCTTTGGCCAGGGCAAGTTCAACCTTTACTTTGCCGTTCTTGAAGTACATGCGGACGGGGATCAGGGTGAGGCCTTTTTGCTGGGTTTTGCCGATCAGCTTACGGATTTCTTCTTTGTGCATCAGCAGCTTGCGGGTGCGGAGGGGGGCGTGGTTGTGGATGTTGCCGTGCTCGTAGGGGCCGATGTGGGCGTTGAGGAGCCACAGTTCGCCGTCCTTGACCAGGCCGTAGGAGTCTTTGAGGTTGGCCAGGCCGCCGCGGACGGATTTGGCCTCGGTTCCGGTCAGGACAACCCCGCACTCAAATTTTTCGAGCAAGAAGTAGTTATGGGAAGCGATCCTATTAACGGCGGCGTCTCTTTGCCCGGAGGCTGTCGGTTCGCGGCGTGGGGATTTCTCCTGGCTGGGCTTGGTTTCGTGGGTGGATTGGCGGGGCATGGGTTGGGATCATCTTAGCAGTGGGCTTCGGGCTTCGGCTATCGGGCTTCGGGTCGAACTGGCTGAGGATGAGTTCAAAAGTGCCGTCCCTGCGGGACTCGGTTCCATCCTTGCGGACTACCCTGCACTTACGTGTGGGGCTAATGAATGCCGTCGCTTCGCGACTCCGAAGCCCGAAAGCCGAAGCCCGGAGCCCGTTGGGACTACGACTAAAGAGTGTAACTCCCGTGCGTGCAATCACATGGGGAGGCGCGAAACGCGATGCTATAATCGCAGCAAAACCGTTCTTTTTTGTTTCGAATGTGGTGTCACGAGAATCCCAGGTTCGCTGGCCTTCGGGGTAGAGACTGCTTGTCCGGCGAAGACTTTGTAGACGAGGACTGACGAATGAGACGTCTGATGCCCGCGGCAGTAGTGCTGCTGGTCGTGGTTGCCATTCTGCCTGCGATTGCCGATAAGGCCAAGACTATCTATGAAAAGGGCCAGGACGCCGAGGCGCGCGAGAATTATGTGGGCGCTTACAGTTTCTACAAAGAAGCCTTCGAGCTGAAGCCAAAAGACTTGCGCTATAAGGCATCGTTCGAGCGCATGCGTTTTAAGGCGGCGGCGACGATCGTCCACCACGGAGTGGTACTGCGCGACGCGGGCAAACTGCAGGAGGCGCTGGCGGAATTTCAGAAGGCGATGCAGATGGATCCCTCGCTGTTCAATGCGCAACAGGAATACAAGCGCACGCAGCAGATGATCAACGACGCCAACAATCCCCCGCCGCAGGCGGCAGGGCCGCCCAGCAACCTGGAGCGGAAGATCAAAGACGCGCTCGGCCCCGTAGAACTCGCACCTATCTCAACAGTTCCTATTACCGTCAAGCTCACCGAAGATTCCAAAGTCATTTATCAGACCATTGGGCAGTTGGCCGGGATCAATGTCCTGTTCGATTACGACTACACTTCGCGGCGCATTAAGGTCGAACTGAATGGAGTGACTCTGGAAGAAGCGTTGCAGATTACGGCTTTGGAATCGAAGACTTTCTGGCGGCCGGTGACGAGCAATACCATCTTTGTGGCGCAGGATAATCCGGCCAAGCGCAAGGAACTGGAACAGAGCGTTCTCAAGACTTTTTATCTCTCGAATCTATCGGCGCCCACCGAGTTGCAGGATGTAGTGAATGCTATCCGCGCCGTGCTCGACGTGCAGCGGGTGCAGCAGTTGCTCTCGCAGAATGCGCTGGTGGTGCGGGGCACTCCGGACCAGATCGCGCTGGCGGAAAAACTGGTGGACGACCTGGATAAGGCGCGTCCGGAGGTGGTCGTCGACATTGCGGTTCTGCAGATCAGCAAAGACAAATCGCGCACCCTGGGATTGAGTCCGCCGACCAGCGCTACGGTCACCCTGCAAAACAACATCAACACCACCACGTCGACCACGACCACGGGTACGGGTACGACCACGCCCTCAAGCGCCGGCGGCCTGGAGTTGAATACTCTGGGCAACTTGAACGCGACCGATTTTCAGGTGTCGATTGGTTCCGCCAACTTGTCAGCAGTGATGAGCGACAGCGATACAAAGATGTTGCAGAACCCGCAAGTTCGCGCGCTGGATAATCAGAAGGCGACGCTCAAGATCGGCGAACGTGTGCCCGTGGCCACGGGATCGTTCCAGCCCGGAATCGGTGGCGTCGGCATCAACCCGCTGGTGAATACCCAGTTTCAATACCTGGACGTCGGTGTGAACATCGACGTCACCCCGCATGTGCACGCGGACCGGGAGATAACCTTGAAGATCACGATGGAAATCTCCTCGGTGGTGGGCCAGTCGAGCATCGGCGGCATCAGCCAGCCCATCATCGGGCAGAAGAAAATCGAGCATGAAATCCGCCTGGCGGATGGGGAGTCGAGCCTGATTGGCGGAATTTTTGACGATTCCCAGACCAAGGCGCTGAGCGGCATCCCGGGGCTGGCGCAGATTCCAATCCTGGGCTACCTTTTTGGGCAGAGAACGCAGGACCATGAGCAGGATGAAACGGTCTTTGCTATCACGCCGCACATCATCCGCGGAGCCACGGTCAGCGAGTTGAACCAGCGGCCGATCGACATTGGCACCGCGAGCACCATTGAACTGCGGCACGTGAGCCGGGCAACGCCGGTTGCTCCGGCTGGTCAGGCCCCGGCGACGCAGCCTCCCGCCACCAAGTCGCCCGCTGTTCAGCCACCGGCGACTCAGACTCCGGCGGGTCCGACGGGTACAAGCTTCCTGTTTGATCCGGGGCAGATCACGGGGGTGAAGGGCAACACGTTTGTGGTGAACCTGCTGATTTCGGGTGCGCTAAATGTGCATACTGTGCCGGTTCAGCTGAATTACGATATGGCCAAACTGCAGTTGGTGAACGTTTCAAACGGCGGGTTCCTCTCCCAGGATGGTCAGGCTGTAGCCCTGGTGCACCGCGAAGATGAAACCACGGGAACCTTGCAGATTACGGCCACGCGGCCGCCGGGATCGACTGGAGTTTCGGGGCAGGGGACGGTGGTCACGCTTACTTTCCAGGCGAAGGCCAGCGGACAGACTCCTCTGACCATCACCCGGGGCGGAGCGCTCGATCCTGCCCAACAGGCCATCACGGTGAACGGAGCGCAAGCGTCGGTGACGGTGCAATAGCCGCGATCCGGTCGATCCGTTCGAACCGGTCGAACCGTTCCATCCGGATTTTGAGATGAAGCTAGAAGGATTCCAGCGCGGGCGGAGTGCGAGGTCCGAACGGGGCTTTACGCTACTTGAGTTGATCATCGCCACCTCCATTCTGGTCGTGCTGTCCACCATGGCGGTGCCGCTGGCGCGGCTGACCATACAGCGGGAGAAAGAACGCCAACTGAGATTCGACTTGTGGGAGATGCGCGACGCCATCGACCGTTATAAGGACGCAGCCGATCGAGGCGGGTTCCAGACCAAGGTGGACAGCCAGAATTATCCACCCGATCTGGAAACGCTGGTGAAAGGTGTGGATGTGCAGGGCAAAAAAGTGCGCTTCCTGCGTCAGATTCCTGTTGATCCCATGACGGGCAGCACGGAATGGGGCCTGCGTTCGATGCAGGATGATCCTGATTCCGACTCGTGGGGCGGGCAGAGCGTGTTCGATGTCCACACCAAATCGCAAGGTACGGGGCTGGACGGCACCAACTATAAGGACTGGTAAATGGTAAGAAGGCTGAAAACGGGGCGGGGCTCGGGTTTCACGTTGCTCGAATTGATCATTGTGATGTTCATCATGGGCATCCTGATGTCAATTGCGATCCCCATTTATAGCCAGTCGGTGGTGAGAGCCCGCGAGGCCGTCCTGCGTAACGACCTGTTCGAACTGCGCAAGTTGATCTCCCAGTACACACTCGACAAGCAAAAAGCGCCGCAGTCGCTGGATGACCTGGTGCAGGCGGGCTACCTCCACGAGCTTCCCAAGGATCCGATGACGCACGAAGCGAACTGGGAACCGAAGATGGAAGAGGTGCTGCTGACCGTGGACCAACAGGATCCCGGCATTGACGATGTGCACTCGGCGTCGAATGCGATGTCGAGTGACGGCACCGCGTATTCGACCTGGTGAGTTCGCTGCAGACCATCCAGCGGCATTGAACACTTCCACGCTCACCAAGTAACATCTATTCATGCCCGTCGAAACGGAAATTCAGGCTCACCCCTCGATTCGCGCGCCCCGCGGGAACTCCATTACGTGCAAAGGCTGGCAACAGGAAGCTGCCATGCGCATGCTCATGAATAATCTTGACGAGGAAGTCGCCGAGCGTCCTCAAGATCTTGTGGTCTACGGTGGAACGGGACGGGCGGCGCGGAGTTGGGAGGCTTACCATGCCATCGTCGCGACTCTGAAGAAGCTCGACAACGATGAGACTCTGCTGGTGCAGTCGGGCAAACCGGTAGGCGTGTTCAAGACGCACGATCATGCGCCGCGCGTGCTCATTGCCAATTCGAATCTGGTTGGCCATTGGTCGAACTGGGAGAAGTTCAACGAACTGGAGCGCGCCGGTTTGATGATGTATGGCCAGATGACCGCGGGTTCGTGGATCTACATTGGTTCGCAGGGAATCGTGCAGGGGACGTTTGAAACGTTTTCGGCGGCGGGTGAAAAACATTTCGGTGGAGATCTCGCGGGCAAGCTGATTGTCTCGGGTGGCATGGGCGGGATGGGCGGCGCTCAGCCTTTGGCGGCGACCATGACGGGCGCGGCGTTTCTGGGGATTGACGTCGATCCGGAGCGCATCAAGAAGCGGCTGAAGACCGGCTATTGCGATTTCATGGTGAACACGCTTGACGAAGCGCTGCGCATTCTGAAGAATGCCGTGCGCAAGAAAGAGAATGTATCGGTCGGGCTGGTGGGGAATTGCGCGGACGTGATTCCGGAGTTAGCCGCGCGCGGCGTCGTGCCTGACATTCTCACCGATCAGACTTCGGCGCACGATCCGCTGAATGGATATGTGCCGAACGGCATGACGTTTGCCGAGGCGGTCGAGTTACGAAAAAATGATCCCAAGGCGTATCAGGAAAAATCGCTCGATGCCATCGCCGCTCATGTGGAAGGCATGTTGCAGTTGCAGAAGATGGGGTCGGTGACGTTCGACTACGGCAACAATATTCGCACCTTTGCATTTCAGCGTGGAGTGAAGAATGCTTATGATTTTCCTGGCTTCGTGCCCGCTTATATTCGTCCACTATTCTGCGAGGGACGCGGGCCGTTCCGCTGGGTGGCGCTGTCGGGCGAGGCCTCGGATATTCATGTGACCGACGATCTGGTCTTGGAGTTGTTTCCCGAGAACCGCATCCTGCGGCGCTGGATTGATCTGGCGCGCAAGCGCATCAAGTTTCAGGGACTGCCGGCGCGCATCTGCTGGCTGGGCTACGGCGAGCGCGCGCAGTTCGGCCTGGCGATGAATGATCTGGTGAAGAAAGGGAAGATTAAAGCGCCGATCGTAATTGGCCGCGATCATCTTGACTGCGGCTCGGTGGCGTCTCCGTTCCGCGAAACCGAGAGAATGAAAGACGGCTCAGACGCGGTCGCTGACTGGCCTTTGCTGAATGCTCTGCTGAACACTGCGGCGGGGGCGTCGTGGGTGTCGATTCACAACGGCGGCGGCGTGGGCATCGGATATTCGCTGCATGCCGGGCAGGTCACGGTCGCCGACGGAACCGATCAGATGGCGAAGAGGATTGAGCGCGTGCTGACGACCGATCCGGGCATGGGCGTGATTCGGCATGTGGACGCGGGTTACGACGAGGCTAAGGAGTTTGCGAAGAAGACGGGCGTGAAGGTGCCGATGAAAACTAACCTGTGAGAAACTACGCGGTCTTGCCTGTTAAACTACTCACTGCTTGAAATTAAACCGAAAGTCCAAGACAGACGAATGTGCGTTGTTTCTAGCCGACATCGGCCAGCTTCTAACCCTCCGGTCCGCTTCCAGAGAACCCGGCCCGCGCCGCGGCCCTGATCTCAAACAACTCGGCATCATCAAAGACGGTGCTGTCCTCTGCCTAGGCGGGAAGATCGTCTCCGTCGGTACCACCAAAGACGCCCTGCGCGATCCCTGGCTGAAGAAGAATCGGAAGAAAGTTATCGAGATCGACTGCGCCGGGAGGGTTGTCCTTCCGGGCTTCGTCGATTCACATACGCACCCTGTCTTCATTCACCCACGGCTCGTGGATTTTGAGAAGCGCGTCGAAGGTGCTTCTTATGAAGAGATCGCCGCAGCCGGGGGCGGAATACGGTCGAGCCTGGAGGGTGTCCGCAAAGCAGGGAAGCAGGTTCTGGCTGAGAAGGTGCTGGCCGTCCTGCGCGGTATGGCCGCGCACGGCACTACGACAGTCGAGGCCAAGTCGGGCTATGGACTGACGGTTGAGTCGGAGATGAAGTCACTGGAAGCGATCCGCGATGCGGCCTCCCGCTGGCCGGGGACCGTGGTTGCGACTCTGCTCGGGGCGCACGTGGTCCCAAAAGAATTTCAGGGCCGCTCGCCAAAATACGTTGAACTCGTGTGTAAAGACATGATTCCGCAGGCGGCGAAGCTGAAACTGGCGCAGTTCGTCGACGTTTTCTGCGACCGGGGAGCGTTTACGGCGGCAGAAACCGAGCAGATTTTTGTAGCGGCCGAGCAGCACGGTCTCAGCGTGCGGGCGCATATGGGCCAGCTTTCTGAGACGATATTGCGGCCTTTCTGGCGTTTTAATCCAGCCTCGTTTGATCACATGGATCACGTGAACGAAGACGACATCGCGCAGTTGGCCCGGCACGATACGGTCGCCACGCTGGTTCCGGGGGCGAATTATTTTCTGGGGCTGAATGAATATCCACAGGCCCGCAAGCTGATTGACGCCGGCGTGCCGGTGGCGTTGGCGACGGATTACAACCCCGGCACATCGCCGACCCTGAGCATGCCGGTGGCGATGTCGCTGGCCTCGACGCACATGAAGATGACTCCGGCGGAGGCCATTGCCGCGGCCACAATTAATGGAGCGTGGGCATTGCGAGTCGCGGACCGGAAGGGAACGATCGAACCGGGCAAGGATGCGGATTTGGCGGTATTTGCGGTTGAAGATTACCGCGAGATTCCCTACTGGTTCGGGGCTAATCACTGCTCGATGACAGTGATGAGCGGGACGGTGACGCATCCGCAATGATCTTTTGCGGCGGAACTTTTTGTATAGAATGGGGAGCCTTGATTTCTCTGACGACGTAGCTCACGCAGCGCCGCTGACGTTGAGTGAACTCGCCGCCATTGCTATAATCAAGAACGTTTCGCACGCGTTTGGCAGAGAGCTGTTTCATTCGGTTCGGAATCCCGCAACAATCGGCGTGAAACGAACGATCCTCGCAGCCCGCGGTGGATCGGTGGGTTTCGAAACGTGGCCAGGTAGCTCAGGTGGTAGAGCGCAGCCCTGAAAAGGCTGGCGTCGGCGGTTCAACTCCGTCCCTGGCCACCATATTCTCAAGCACTTAGCTCCATCGTCCCCATCCGGTTTGGCTCCAATTGGCTTCAAAACTCCCTTCAACTAGGTAATTCAACATCCGCGATTGCAGCGGCATAGCAGAACTACTGCCTGTATTCGCCGCGACCATTTTACGACTTTGTAGAGCCTGACGGCATCTGGTTCTCACCTCGAACGTGAGCACCTTCAAGCGACTGATGCGTTCGATCAGGCAGGCTCAACGCCGATCCTTGCGTTACTCGCCTCGCTCCGGGGAGCATCCCAGTCCCCTGACAACACCGTTCATCTATATTCAGCGAGTCGCCGCCTACATCCTCCCGCAAGCGCGTTTGTTAGTACTAATCCGATCGACGAACCGATAAAATAATGTTCCTTCTTGACGCCGTGGGGTCTTCCGGGTAATTCTCCGCTGGCAAGTGTGGTAACCGCCAGCAGTTGAATCGGGCACCACAGATGCGTCATCTATGAGGAGTCGCCGAATCAACGTGGCTTAAGAGGCAGCGCGCAATGTCACGCAGCCTGGGGGGACAAGATGGAGACGCTTTCGAAATACAAACTCTGGATCGGCGGAGCCGTCGGCTTGCTTGTCATCGGCCTGATTATTGGAGCGATCTACCCGAAGCATGTATCGGGAGCGCAGCCGGGTGCTACGCCAGACGTTGAGGTGGTGCAGGTTGAGCAGAAGGACGTTCCGATTTTTGGCGAGTGGATCGGCACGCTCGACGGATTCACCAATGCCGACGTCAGGGCGCAGGTCACGGGCTACCTACTGCGGCAGGGTTACCAGGAAGGCGCGTTCGTCAAGAAGGGGCAGCTACTGTTCGAGATTGATCCGCGACCATTTCAGGCTGCTCTCGATCAGGCGCAAGGACAGTTAGCGCAGGCCAGAGCGCAGTTGGCTACTGCCGTGGCTGTTCAAGGCAGGACTCAGCTTGATGTAGAGCGGTACACACCGCTGGCCAAAGAACAGGCAGCCAGCCAGCAGGATCTCGACAATGCCGTT
This sequence comes from uncultured Acidobacteriaceae bacterium, assembly GCA_963850805.1. Lineage (GTDB taxonomy): Bacteria > Acidobacteriota > Terriglobia > Terriglobales > Acidobacteriaceae > Sulfotelmatobacter. Next base: position 129,269 of record CAWKNF010000020.1, read on the forward strand.
CAGAATAACCTGGCCGCCAAGGCCTCGGTGGAGACAGCCCAGGCTCTAATTAAAACGGACGAGGCTGCCGTCGAAACAGCCAAGATCAACCTCAATTTTACACGCCTCGTGGCGCCCATCGACGGCATCGCCGGGCAGGCTCAGCTTCAAGTGGGCGCCCTGGTAAATCTAAGCAGCGGTCCCGTGACTTCGGTGTCAACCGTTGACCCGATTAAGGTTTATTTCACCGTCGGCGAGCCCCAGTACCTGGCATGGAGAAAACGCTTCCCAACAGAGACTACTCGGCTCGAGGCCGATAAGAGACTTCGCCTCGAATTGATTTTGGCCGATGGCTCAACCTATGCGCACGAAGGCACATTCTACTTTGCGGATCGCCAGGTAAACGAGAGCACCGGGGCGATTCGGATCGCCGGGCTATTTCCAAACCCTGGAAGCATTCTGCGTCCCGGCGGGTACGGGAAAGTTCGCGCAGCCATCCGACTCCAGCAGGACGCGTTGCTTGTGCCTCAGCGTGCCGTCTCCGAGTTGCAGGGCGGTTATCAAGTCGCAGCGGTGGACGAAAAAAATAAAGTTAGCATTCGGTCGGTCAAGGTCGGCGACCGCGTCGGCAACCAGTGGATTATTGCGGAGGGACTCAAGCCGGGCGAGCGGGTGATCGCTGAAGGTGTACAGAAGGTACGTCCGGGTATGCAGGTGAACCCCAAGCCATTTGCCGTGGAAACTACGGGGAGGTAATCCCATGTCAAAGTTCTTTATCAACCGCCCCATCGTCGCCATGGTGATCTCGATCGTCCTGGTGCTGGTCGGCACGCTCACCATCCTGAGTTTGCCGGTGGCGCAGTTTCCCAGCATCGCTCCGCCCGAGATTCAAGTCCTGGCTACCTACATCGGGGCAGACGCGCAAACCCTGGAGCAAGCGGTGGCCACGCCCATCGAGCAGCAGATGAGCGGCGTGGACAACATGAATTACATGTATTCGCTGAATGCGACGGGCAACTCGACCACCAGCCTGATCGTGGACTTCGACGTAAAGACCGATCCGAATACCGATTACATCCTCGCCCAAAGCCGTGAAACGCTGGCTGCTTCTCAGCTTCCCGTGGACGTCACCAACTACGGGGTCAACGTCCGAAAATCCGTTACTGCTCCCCTGACTTTGACCGCGGTGTACTCGCCGCATGGAACCTATGACGCCACCTTTCTGGCCAACTACGCCTACATCAATCTGGTTGATCCTATTCTTCGTTCGCCAGGCATTGGCAATGTGCAGGTATTCGGCGCCGGGCAATACGCGATGCGGTTATGGGTAAAACCCGACACGTTGGCCAAGCTCGGCATCACCGTCCCGGAAATCGTCAGCGCCATTCAGGCGCAAAATACCGTGAACCCAGCTGGGAAGGCAGGCGGTGAACCGGCTCCCAAAGGTCAGGAATTTACGTACACGGTTCTCGCACAGGGCCGTCTTCAGTCACCGGAAGAATTCGGGCAAATCGTGGTACGCGAGACACCTGACGGCGGGATCGTCCGGGTCCGCGATGTCGCCCGAATCGAGTTGGGCGCCCAGGACTATAGCGTCGCCGGTCGTCTTAACGGAAAGCCGAGCGCCATCATTGCTACTTACCAACTGCCGGGCTCAAACGCAGTCGACGCCGCCGCCGGCGTAAATAAGCTGATGGCGAAGATGAAGGAGCGTTTCCCGGAAGACCTCGATTACGTCGTCGCGCTGGATACGACCCGCTCGGTGACGGAGGGCATGAAGGAAATCGTCGAAACTCTTCTGATTGCCCTGGCGTTAGTGATCCTTGTTGTCTACCTCTTCCTGCAGAGTTGGCGCGCTACGCTGATTCCGCTTCTCGCGGTGCCGGTCTCCCTGGTCGGCACGTTCGTGCTTTTCCCGTTATTTGGTTTCTCCATTAACACACTCTCTCTCTTTGGGCTGGTGTTGGCGATCGGGCTGGTAGTGGACGACGCCATCGTCGTAGTCGAAGGTGTGGAACGCCACATCGAGGAGGGCATGACGCCAAAGGCCGCGGCGTTGAAGGCAATGGAAGAACTCTCGGGACCAGTGGTTGGCATTGCCATGGTTCTCTCCGCGGTATTTGTGCCGACGGCGTTCATCCCAGGAATTACGGGAAAGCTTTACCAGCAATTCGCCGTCACGATAGCGATTTCCGTTCTGCTATCCGCGTTCAATGCGCTCACGCTCAGTCCCGCGCTTGCGGCGCTGTTGCTCAAGCCACGGACACCGAGCCACGGTCTCTTGAGAAGATTTTTTGACTTGTTTAACCGCGTATTTGAGCGAGCCACAGAGAGCTACGTAAGTTGGAGCGCCGTATTGGTTCAAAAGACCGTCGTCGTGGTCGTGCTACTTTTAGTCTTTTGCGGCGCGGCTGCCTTTTTTGCCAACCGAATACCCTCGAGCTTCCTTCCCGACGAAGACCAGGGTTACGCCTACGTCAATGTGCAGTTGCCGAATGGGGCTTCGCTGGAACGCACGACGGCGGTCACGGCGGATGTGGAGAAAATCCTGATCAATACGCCGGGGGTCGAACACGTCACCTGCTTCGTCGGCTTCAGTTTGCTCAGTTTTGTTCGCACCAGTTACAACTCGACTTTTTTTGTGACGTTCAAGCCGTGGGGCGAGCGCAAGACAAGGGTCGAGCAATTTCAATCGCTCAAGGCTCATCTGAACCAGCAGTTGAGTAAATTGCCGGCGGCAGTCGCTTTCGGTTTTTCGCCGCCCGCCATTCCAGGGGTAGGAACTGCTGGGGGATTTACATTCATACTCGAAGACCGTTCGGGCAGCGATCTTCAGTTCCTCGCCAGGAACCTTGGCATTTTTCTTGACGCCGTCCGAAAGCGGCCTGAGATCGCCAGCGCCAGCACCACTTTTCTGGCGAGCGTCCCACAGGAATTTGTTGAAGTAAACCGCGACAAAGTGTTGAAGCAAGGCGTAGCCCTCAACGATGTCTACCGCACCGTGCAAGCTTTCATGGGCGGCCTTTTCATCAACTACTTCAATCGGTTCGGCCGCCAGTGGCAGGTGTATATCGAAGCGGAAGGCGAAGATCGTGCCAAGGCGGAAAACGTCGGGCAGTTCTACGTTCGCAACAATAAAGGAGAGAGTGTCCCCCTTTCCACACTGACCACGGTAAAGCCACGTTTGGGCCCGGAGTTTACTTTGCGCTTCAATGAATACCGCTCGGCGCAGATCAACGGGAGCGCTGCGCCCGGCTACAGCGCCGACCAAGCGACGGCGGCCCTCGAAGATGTTTTCAAGCAGACGATGCCGCGCGAGATGGGCTTTGACTATTCCGGCATATCGTTTCAAGAACAAAAAGCGCGAGAAGGGGTGCCTCCCGCGGCGATCTTTGGATTGTCGTTGCTCTTCGTCTTTCTGGTTCTGGCGGCGCTCTACGAAAGCTGGACGCTCCCCTTCAGCGTGCTGCTGAGCACTCCCGTCGCGATCTTCGGAGCCTTTGGAGTGCTTTGGTTGCGCCGTGTATTGCTCGGCGTTTTTCTGCCGCCTTACCTGGTGCAGATCGAGACCGATATCTATTCGCAAATCGGGCTGGTCATGCTCATCGGCCTGGCAGCGAAGAACGCGATTCTGATCGTCGAGTTCGCCAAGGATGAGTATGAGAAGGGAAAACCTCTGGCGGATGCCGCACTCCAGGGAGCGCGGCTTCGTTTGCGTCCGATTTTGATGACGTCTTTCGCGTTCATACTCGGGTGCGTGCCGTTATGGACGGCGACCGGCGCCGGGTCGGTGGCCCGGCAAATCATGGGCACGACTGTGATTGGCGGGATGATGGCCGCGAGTCTGATCGGAATCTTTTTCGTGCCCGCGATCTTCTACCTGGTGGAGAAATGGTCAGGCGCCGGCAGCGAACGGATCCCGACCGCGCTGCCAGGAACAGCCGCACCGGCGGAGGGAGACTGAAGTGGTGCATTGTCCCATGGACAAGAGGGACCAGCAGCGGAGATAGTCATGAAAAAGATGGCGTCATTATTGTTGATGTCAGCGATCTTGGCCTCGATCTTAATGACCGGGTGCATGGTTGGCCCGAACTACCACCGGCCTGTCGTTCAGACTCCGGGCGTGTACCGCGACTTGAGGGACGACCCACAGGCTCAAGCCCAAGCGGCATCCTTCGCAGACCTTCCGTGGTGGCAGGTCTTCCAGGACCCGCAACTGCAAGAACTCATCCGCACCGCCCTGAAGGAAAATTACGACCTGCAACTGGCGACGGAGCGCATCGGGGCGGCGCGCGCTCAGGTCGCCATCACGCGCTCCAGTCTGTTTCCGCAGGCGCAAGCGGGCGGTAATTTCATCGGGGGAAAAGATCCAGTCAGCGAAGCTAAATATAATATTCTGACCCTCACTGCCGACGCAGCGTTCCAGTTGGACCTGTTCGGCCGCCTGCGACGCGCGACTGAGGCCGCACGCGCCCAACTCCTGGCTACCGAGGATGCCAGGCAAACCGTCACGTTGACCCTGGTGAGCGACGTAGCCAGTGACTATTTTCAGCTTCTCGATCTCGACCTCCAGCTCCGCATTACCCAAGACACGGTCAAGACACAGGAAGAGTCCGTCAAGCTGACGCGGTTGCGACTGGACCACGGGGTTGCCACCAAGCTGGATGTGCTTCAAGCCCAACAGGTGCTGGATGCCGCCAATGCGGCCATCCCGGATCTGGAGAGACAGATTGGCCAGGAGGAGAATGCGATCAGTACTCTGCTTGGCCGTTATCCCGAGGGTGTGCGACGTGGGCGCCCATTGGTGGAGCAGCCCCTTCCTCCGGAGGTGCCGCCGGGCATGCCCTCGACGCTGCTCGAACGCCGACCGGACATTCGCCAGGTCGAGCAAGACCTGATCGCCGCCAACGCTGAGATCGGCGTTGCGAGAGCTGCGTTTTTTCCGCAGATTTCCCTTACCGGCGGCGGGGGAGGCGCGTTCGGACGAAGCACTCTTTTCACAGGCCTAATGAGTTCACAGAATGGAGTCTGGTCCTACGGCGCACAAGTCACTCAGCCCATTTTCACAGGTGGCGCCCTGCGCGGAAATCTAAGACTGGCTGAGTCGCAGCATCGCCAAGAGCTGATTGCCTATAAGCAAGCCATCCAGTTGGCGTTTCGCGATGTCTCTGATGCTTTGATCGGTTATCAGAAACTCCATCAAGTTCGCGTAGCGCAGGAAACCACCGTCAAGGACCTGCAGGATACAGTCGACACGTCCCTCGTGCGCTATCGAGGAGGTATCACCACTTACCTTGAAGTTCTCGATGGGCAACGATCGCTCTTTAACGCCGAGATTGTTCTCGCCCAGGCCCGAGGGAGCGAGTACCAAAGCCTGGTGCAACTTTACAAGGCTCTAGGCGGAGGCTGGCAGTGAGCCGCCGAAGCCAAGTTTCACGTAACACTCGCCAGCGATTGATTATTCCGCAACGACTGGACTGTCCGGGGTCTATTCTTCTGGTCGTGCCAAATGCCAGAACGTAGCGCACTGGGCACGGCCAAATGACCAGTACATCTGAAAAGAACTTGTCGGCGCAGGGCTCATCGAGTCTTTGGCGGCCTCTACGGGTGTCGACGTTCCGGATTTGTTGGTCGCAGATGTGGTTTCCGATATCGGCACCTTCATGCAGAACGTCGGTGCTGCATGGTTGATGGTGTCGCTCGGTGCGGGACCGATTTACGTGGCGCTGACGCAAACTGCCGCTTCACTGCCCTACTTTCTACCGGCCCTTCCTGCCGGCTCTGCCGGCGATATCTTTGACCGCCGCAAGCTGGTTCTGTTCACAGAGTCGTGGATGATGGGCGTGGCGCTGCTTCTCGCGGTCTTGACCATCGGTGGTCTTATGTCGCCCTGGCTGCTGCTGGTGTTGACCTTCGCGCTCTCGGCGGGAGATGCGTTCGAAACACCGACGTGGCGCGCAATTCTGCCTGAACTGGTGCCCAAGGACGACCTTGCAGCAGCATCAGCGCTCAACGGGATCGAATCCAATCTCGCCAGGGCGTCATCCTGTCTCTCTATTTTCACTTCTTCTTCTGCTTTTGGTCGAAGACAGTCCCGGAGACGTCCGGCTGACGCAGGAAGCCTTTCGCGCTGCGAATTTGTCTGTCCGTTTGCACGTGGCAAATGACGGCGTTGAAGCCATGGCTTATCTGAGACGTGAGGGGTCGACGCCGATGCCCCTCGCCCGGATTTTACCTTGCTGGATCTGAACATGCTGAGAATGGATGGCCGCGAGGTTTTGGCTCAAATCAAGAAGGATGACAAGCTGAAGACGATTCCTATCGCGATCCCTACCATATCCGAGTCGGAAGTGGACATCGCTAAAAGCTACCAACTGCATGCGAATTGCTATCTCTGCAAGCCCGTGCAGTTGGCCGCGTTCGAGAACCTGGTGAAGAGCATCAATGACTTCTGGCTGACCAAGGCCAAGTTGCCGCAAACGCTATAAGCATAAGCCGCATATCGATCAGGAAATTTTCCGGTCGAAGGTCGCGCATTCCGGAAATTGATCTTCTGAGATGTACAAGCCGGAACGGTTGCGTTACTTACCCGATAACCAACTCCGTTCTATGGATTGCTGTTGCTGGGTTTTTGTTAGACGCTCTAGGAGGTATGTAAACTCATCTTCAAGCAATTGCCCTGGGTGTTGAAGTTCAGTAGATCGGATTCGGTCCCGATTTCACAGAAAATTGACGGCCCTCTTTGGCGGGAATGGCTGGAAACCAACGGGCTCTCCGCTCCTTACGAATTCAGTCTGCGCCTGCTGTGGGCAACTGCGGGCTCAGTTTTATTGCGTTCGCGAAATTCGCCGCTCTGTTGCATTAACTTGGTGACAACGCCCGTCCATCCGGTTTGATGGCTGGCGCCCAACCCGGAACCGGATTCGCCGTGGAAGTATTCGTGAAAGAGAAGCAAGTCGCGCCAATGAGGGTCCGTCTGGAACTTGTCCAAGTTGCCGAATACCGGTCGGTGGCCCTTTTCGTCACGAAGAAAGATGTTGGTCATCCGGCGCGACAGTTCACCCGCCACTTCCCACAACGTCTTCATGTTTCCCGATCCAGTCGGGAACTCGACTTTGAAATCGTTACCTAGATAGTGGTGGAACTTCTGCAAGGACTCGATCAGGAGAAAATTCACCGGAAACCAGATCGGGCCCCGCCAGTTCGAATTGCCTCCGAATATTCCGGGTCGACGATTCGCCAGGCTCGTAGTCCACTCGGTGTTCGGTTCCGTGACGTCGAGTGAGTAAGGGTTTTCCCGATGGAACTGCGACAGCGCGCGGATCCCGTACGGCGATAGAAACTCACGCTCGTCCAGCATGTACTTGAGAATGCGGCGAAGCTGACCTTGATTGGCGATGGACAACAACCGGCGTTCGCCCATCCCCTCGCTGCGCATGCAGGCGAAATTCTTCGTGAGATCGGGGCGGTTATCGATAAACCATTCCAGTCGCCGCTTGAAGTCGGGCAGCCGATCGAGCACCTCCGGCTCCAGAGTTTCCACTGCAAACAGCGGGATCAATCCCACCATGGAGCGGATCTTCATTGGAAATTGTGAGCCGTCAGGTAGCTTCAGCACATCGTAGAAAAACCCGTCTTCTTCGTTCCAAAGTCCGATGCCGTTGTGGCCGCGATGGCTCATCGCATTTGCAATGTAGATAAAGTGCTCCCAGAATTTGCTGGCCAGGTCTTCGTAGCAGGGTTCTTTTTTGGCCAGTTCCAGAGCGATAGCCAGCAGATTCAGGGTGTACATGGCCATCCAACTGGTTCCGTCGGACTGCTCGAGATAGCCGCCCGTGGGCAGGGGGGCGCTGCGGTCAAACACGCCGATGTTATCCAGCCCGAGAAATCCGCCCTGGAAAATATTCATGCCCTCGGCGTCCTTGCGGTTTACCCACCAGGTGAAGTTCAACATCAACTTGTGGAAGATGCGCTTCAGAAATTCACGGTCGCCTCTGCCTGTGCGCTTCTTGTCGATCTTGTACACGCGCCATGCGGCCCATGCATGCACGGGCGGATTAACGTCGCCAAAAGCCCATTCATAAGCGGGTATCTGCCCGTTGGGGTGCATGTACCACTCGCGGAGCATCAGCGTGAGCTGCTCTTTGGCGAAGTCGGGATCGACCAGGGCGAGCGGAATACAGTGGAACGCCAGGTCCCAAGCCGCATACCACGGATACTCCCACTTGTCCGGCATGGAAATCACGTCAGCGTTGTACAAGTGAGTCCATTGATGATTGCGTCCCGTCCGTCGCTCCTGGGGAGGGCGTGGGTTGTCCGGGTCGCCGTGCAGCCAATCCTTGATGACGTAGTGATAGAACTGCTTGGACCAGAGCATTCCCGCAAAGCCCTGGCGCATGACGTTCTGGGCGTCTGCGGAGAGATCCTGAGGAATCACCGTTGCGTAAAATTCATCGGCTTCACGCCGCCGGAGCGCGAACGTTTTATCGAAGGCATCAAACGCGTTCGTTGCTTTGAAATCCGAGTCGGCAAGTCGCATCCTTATTACAACCGTCTCTCCCGAACCGAGTGACAGTTTGTAATGGGCGGCTGCTTTCGAGCCAACATGTTCGGGATTGACCGCCTCCTTGATACCGTGCACGACATGGTCGTTGATCCCGTCTTTGACGAAGGGAGTGCGATTCTCGATTCCAAATAGCCTTTGAGCATTCGTCTCGTTCTCGGTAAAGAGAAGTTCCGGAGAGCCTTCACAATGGAGCCAGCGAGTCATCGGACTGAGTTTGGTTCAGCTGAGAAAGGTTCAGTTCGATGACGGGATTGGGAGCGGGACGCGCTTCGTGCAGCTTCGGGCGTCGGGCACGGTTTCCCCAGGACCACGTATTGCGGAACCAAATTGTGGGCAGAACTCGAAGATTAGCGGCTTCCGGGCCACGATTTGTGACCGTGATCTTGATCAGAATGTCTTCGACATCGGCCTTGGCATATTCCACGAACACGTCGAAGTAGCGATCTTCGTCGAATACACCCGTATCGAGCAGTTCGAATTCCGGTTGACTCCTGTCGCGGCGTCGATTTTCCTCTACTAGCTTCGCGTAAGGAAACTCCGCTTGCGGGTACTTGTAGAGATACTTCATGTAGGAGTGCGAAGGCGTGCTGTCAAGATAGAAGTAGTATTCCTTCACGTCCTCGCCGTGATTGCCTTCATTTCCAGTTAGACCGAAGATCCGTTCTTTCAGAATCGGATCACGCTCGTTCCACAGTGCGAGCGCAAAGCAAATCATCTGCCGGCGGTCACTGATTCCGGCCAAGCCGTCTTCGTTCCAGCGATAGGCGCGTGAACGGGCATGGTCGTGTGGCAGGTATTCCCAGGCGTTCCCGTACGGGCTGTAGTCTTCCCGCACTGTGCCCCATGCGCGTTCGCTGAGGTAGGGCCCCCAACGCTTCCAGTGCTTTTTGCGCGTGCCAGATTCGGCGAGTCGAATTTCCTCTTTCGTCAAGAAATTCTCTGCCCTTTCAAATCATGCTCAGGAGGTACGCAAACTCAATTGTCAAACAATCGCCATGGTTGTTGAAGTTCTGTAAGCCGCTTGGACTCGGTTCCACTTCGCGAACGATAAACGGCTCCCGGTATTCGAGTTCGAGAGCGAGTGTCGTGGTGAGTGCCCTATCGAATAATGCCGCTGTTCATCGGCATCTCCTTGCTGCTTCTCTTCGATTTGCATGGTATAGCCACGGGGTCACTTTTAAGCTCTCCTCAGACAGAGTCTAGAAACTAGAAACCAAACTGGAATCTGCCCTCATCGTCATATGCATCGCCAAACTTCCGTCATGCCCTGACCCGAGAATCCAGACGTTGCCCGATGACGGGACAACTCCGGCCCACAGCCGATCACAAGGAAATCCGCCCTTCGCTGGGCTGGGACTGGATGCGATCGTCCAACTGGTCCCGTCCCAGTGCAATAGCAACGTCATCTGATGACCCGATCCGTCGGCCGGGAAATAGGAACCAAACGCCCAGATGTCATTTGCCGAATTCGCCGTCAATCCAAGCAGGCGGTTCGACTGACTGGGGCTATTCGGTCCGACATTCGGACTCGGTACGATCGCCCAACTGGCACCGTCGAAGTGCTCGATCAACGTCAGCGTGGCGGCCTGCTTGGGAGTCGCGGCCGGCGTGGAAAATCCCACCGCCCACACATCGTTCGGCGCCAGCGCGAGCACGGCGTTCAACTTGTTTGTGCCCTCGCCCACGTTCGGGGTTGCCGCGCTCTTCCAGTTCGTTCCATCCCAGTGCATCGCCGAGGTTTCGATGTTCTCTGAACCGTTGAATCCCACCGCCCATGCATCATTCGCAGCGTCGGCGGACGCACCAAACAAAAACTGATTGTTCGATTCCACGGTGGTCGCCGTCCAAGCTGTGCCGTTCCAGTGCTCGAATAGGGACGAGACGACCCCTGTGCCGAGGTTCATCAGACTTCCGATCGCCCAAACGTCATTTGCCGAGCTAGAGGTCATGGCGAAGACATTCGCTTGCTCTTTCTTCCCGAACTTGGGGCCAGGAAACAGGGTCCACCTGGTGCCGTTCCACTGTTCGATCACCTGCCCGGGATGTGCCCCGTTGGTCACGTTTCCCGCCGCCCAAGCCAGGGTCGGAGAAATATCGACGACCCCCTGCAGAAAGCTGTTGTTGTCGCCTTTGATCATCGGAGCGGGGAACGCTGTCCACGTCGTGCCATCAAAGTGGATCGTCGACTGTCCTACCGCCCAAATATCGCTAGGGGAAGACGCCGACGCCGCAAAAAGTTCGCTGTTGAGGTTCTCGTTCGGGGTTGGGACCACCTCAAAAGTCGAGCCAGCCTGCGTTTGTCCCTGGGCAGGCAAGTCTTGAAACAAGGCAACAACACTCAATCCGAAAAATGTTGCCGCGCGAAGCATAAGTCTCACAATTCCACCTCAATAGTGCTGAGTTAATAATGTGTCGGGTTTTGACCTTCACCAGTTGATAACTGGCACCAGTCGGCTCTTATTCCCTAATCAGCGTTACCTTTTCGAACGACCCTCAGGACGCATGCAACGTTCAGCCTCACAACAGTCGCCTGGGCTTTGAAGGTTCTGTAGGGCGTTGGGATTTTCCGGCGGAGAACCGAATTAGGCGACAGGACAACCGGTCCCTCGGCCCGGCCAACACAAGGCAGCACATATCCAGCGATCTTCTGTTCAGCAGTCGGCCCGGCTTCGATGTCCATTTGACGGTGCGCTCAGAACTCGATTTTCGCAGGTGCCGCATAGACCCGGCGGAACCCATACGGAATCTGCGGGCGGTTTCTTTCCGCCAGATCCAACAGAGTGTTTTCGGCGGAAAGCTGACAAACCTTCTGCGACTGAATGAGCACGACAGTCTCAACACGCGGGCTCCCCGTGGGCGAGACTCCGTGGACCGTTTGC
>CAWKNF010000021.1:0-84382 GCA_963850805.1 uncultured Acidobacteriaceae bacterium
CGTCCAGGCTAAGTAAGCGCCGAAGGCGAGCGGATTGTTGACTGCTTCCCGCGCGCTGTATTTTCTGATCACAAAACCTAAGATCGCAGCAATGGCGAGGTAGCTAATCAGCGGCCCCGGGCCAGCCAGCCCATCGGATCGCCAGACATCATGGTGAGAACCACCAACAATCCCAGAGGAGCGCCTAAGCGGTGCGAGCACCAGCGCCAGGACTGTATTGGGGTGCAGAGTCCAGACGTGCCGCGGCAGCGTCCGCAACGTGTAGAAGAGATCGCGTACGATACTGCGCTTCCAGCGCAGCTGCTGCTTGAATAGTTCAGTCAACGTGGCCGGCACCGTGGTCCAGCACAGGGCATCGTTGTTGATGTAAGTTCCGTAGCCGCGCAATAGCGTCTGATGCGTGAGGAAGCGGTCTTCGCCCTGGTTGACGGGAATGCCGAACCAGTGGCGGCTGCGAATCTTGGGTTGATCTCGAGCAGCAGCTCGCGCCGGATCGCGAACAGGCATCCGCTGATGCAGCCTATACTGCGCGTCCAGTTTTCCGGGACTTTGTAGATCTGGAACGCGGCGTAATAAATGAATGTCTGGATGGCGGTGATCGCGTTCTCGTTGGGATTTCTTACTCCGACGTGGCCGCCGACGGAGCCGATCTTCGGCTCCGAGAAGCATGCCGCCAGCTCGCGGATCGCCTCGGGATGAAAGATGCAATCGGAATCGATGGAGATCATCAGATCTGCGGTCGAGTGCTGCAGGGCGTTACAAACGGTGCGGGCCTTCCCGCTGTTGACGGTATTGCGTCCGACCCGAACCTTTATGTTGGAAAAATCGCGCTGCGCCTTGAGCATCCAATCGTAGCTGTCGTCGACCGAGCAATCGTCTTGCGCAATCACTTCAAACCGGTCGTTCGGATAATTGCTATTGCTGATGCTCTCGATGGTCTCGTAGACCGTCTTGCCCTCGTTGAAGCAAGGCATGAGAACACTCACCGTGGGCTGGTAGGTGTAGTCCTTTTCGACCGTAGCTCTTGGAACTGACCACTTCAGGATTAGCGCAAGCGTGTATTTGAAGACCGAGATCAGTAGGCAGAGGAACAGAATCAGCCAGACTAGAACCGGAGCCATGTGCGCCTCGCCGGCGACGGCTTGAAGTCATCGCCAATGACTTTCGGGCCTCGCCGATTGAAGATGATTATGGCCTGAGGAGCGAAAAATAGGAATAGGGCGGACGCGACTCTAGGGTTAGATTCCAGGCACAATCACCGCGCTGCGCCCGGGATCGCGGCAAGGATGTTCAGCCTGGGCTGCAGCCGCGGGACCTCAATCTAGGATTGACCCACGCCCCGAAACATCGCTGCGACGTTTTCAGGAAGAGTTTCATCGAGCTTGCGGGCGAGCCATTCCTGTAGTTCCGACCTTTGCGGCGCAGGCAAGGCTTGGAACTCCAGCCCCACCAGACCGCCGTGGCCACGCCAGACCACCTTGGTTTCAGCGAATAATTGGGTGGTGCGGTCGGGGAGGCTGAAGCGCACCAGGGCGGGACAATCCGGATCCAGCGTGGCGGGGGCGTTGATGGCGATGCCGCCCTCGCTGATGTTCACCGTTTGGCACAGGAGATCCTCGGGCTGCCGGGCCCTGACAAAGGCGGGAATCGCAACGGGGCAGCGGAAGTAGCGCCGCCGCTCACGCACCATCAGTCCAAATGCGGCACGCAGGGTTTGATTGATCGCTGCGGCCGAAAGAGGCCTCGGCAGGACAAAGGTCGAGTCGGGTCTGGCCGAATCTTGGACCTCACTCCCCGTGGCGATGGCAAAGGTAACGGCGGTGCGGTTGGCTCGTGAAAACCGGAGCTGCCGCATGACCAGCAGAGCCTCATCCGCCAGGTGCAGATCGACGATCACAGCCTCGAACTTCTGCTTATCTAAGAGGCTTGCCGCGACAAACCCGTCCTCGCAGACCTCCGGACGTATGGCAAGCGGCTGCAGTGATTCGAGGATTAATCGAAGAGTTGGCGGATCTTTGCACAGTACCAGTGCGGTCCCGGCCGCTGCGGCTGACTCTGGAGGGCTCTTCGTCATAGTCATTCTCGACTCCCAGGTCCGGGGCGGCAATCGGGTTCGGGATGGGACGGAGTTCGCGATGGCTCGCTTCGTGACAAGTGCAGCAGCGCAACCAGCAGCGCTCCACTCGCGGAGCTGAATAAGGCAAGTCCTAGAACCAGCAGATAGTTCACAGTAAGTACTCCCCATCCGGGTCACGCGGAGGATGCCGTTTGTGGCCCCTAGTGGTCAGACTGATCTTGCGCGCGTTTAGTGTCAATCGAATTGACGACGGGGAACAGCGCAAGTTACTAAGTAATTTACTGTAGTTATTAAGTTAAAATGTTAGTAAGTGAGTAAGTTGAAATCCTGTGCTGACGCAGGGATTCGGAGCTTTCGCGGCGGGATCGGCTTCGGAGGTGAAAGCGAGAGTTGTTGTTTACTCTTGTGCTATGTGCAGTTTAGGCGTTGACCTTAACACCCCAAGATGAGGTATGCTCAGGGGCAAGCGGTTTCCCTAAAGGGAGCGTGCATGGCTGATCTAGATGCGGTTCTAGAGCAGTTGAAAAAAGAACGTGAACGGGCGGTGGGCGAGCTTAGACAACTGGAAAAGGTGATTGCGGGGCTGAGCAAGGTGACGGCAAGAAGTTTACAGGCCTCATATAGTTCCGGCAAACACATGAAACGCCAGTTGTCGGCGGCAGCCCGAGAGCGCATCGCGGCGGCGCAAAGAGCGCGCTGGGCGAAGGTGCGTGCGCAGTCTAAACAAGCGTCGTAAGCTTCAAGTAAGCCGGTGCAGGAGGCGGGAAAGGACGATTGCTTTTCCCGCCGATTGCGCCGGTTGACTATTTTGCGACAGATGGCTTTGGGGAATGAGAAATCAGTCGGCGGCGATGGGGCGGTTTGCGGGCTCCTCGGACTGGGGTTGGCGGGGCGCGCGGTTCGAGGGCAGACCGGCATCGCGGATCTTGTAGAGCAGGGCGCGGTAGCTGATGTTCAGAGCGCGGGCGGCCTGTTTGCGGTTCCAGTGGTGATGTTGCAGAACTTTGAGGATGATCTTGCGTTCCAGTTCATGGACTGCCTGACGGGTGATTTTTTTTAACGAGATCGGCCCGTCAACGGCAATATCGGCGCTGAAGAAATCCGGTTCATGCGGGTGCAGATCGCCGGAAATAGATTCTTCGGTGCCCAGAATCACATAGCGCTTCATCAGGTTTTCCAACTCGCGGACGTTGCCCGGCCAGTGATATTTCTTCAACGAGTTCATTAACTCGGCTGAGAGCGGGTTGGCACGCGCGTTGAATTTCCGGTTGTAGTATTCTAGGAAGTAGCCGATCAGTTGCGGAATGTCGGCGGCACGCTCGCGCAGCGGCGGCATGTGCAGATTCACGACGTTGATGCGGTAGAACAGGTCGGCGCGGAAGGTCCCGGCGGCAATTTCCTCTTCTAGCTTTCGATTGGTCGCGCAGACCACGCGGACTTCCACTTTCTTGTCTTCCTGAGCGCCGATGCGGCAGAACTGGCCGTCCTGCAGGAGCTGCAAGAGCTTGGACTGCAGGGCCATGTCGAGTTCGGAGATTTCATCAAGGAACAAGGTGCCGCGGTGCGCCATCTCGACGCGTCCGGGTTTCATGCCGTAGGCGCCGGTGAAGGCTCCTTTTTCGTAGCCGAAGAGTTCGCTTTCAAGCAGCGTCCCAGGAATCGCCGGGCAATTCACCTTCACCCATGGGCCCGTCTTCCACGGCGAAGAAGCGTGGATCATGCGTGCGATAATGTCTTTGCCCGTGCCACTTTCTCCCTGGATAAGCACCGGGACGTTGGCACCGGCTATCTTAGCCAACCGCTCGCGGAGCGCCCGCATGGCCTCCGTACCCCCGAATACGATCGCCTCGGGAGGCATCTCGCCGAGGGGTTGGATCAACGCGCTGACTGGATTGGAAGTGCTCATAAGTGCGCCATGGCTCGGAACTTGGCTCGCAACCCCAGCTTCCGCAGCCCAGGCTTATCGTCTGATGTGCATCTGGAGAACCAAACACAGAGGGGAGGAATACCTATTGCGCCAGCTTAGTCTATGTGATTGATGAATAGCAACTTACTAAAGATTCGGAGGGATGGGAACTGGTAATCAGCAGGCCCTCAAAACGGCTCAGAACCACGGAAAACCGAGGGAAAAGGTTTTCACAGCGAAGAAGTGAGTTTCCGTCGAGCCTTGGCGGAAGAGTGGTTGAGAAGCGGTCGCGAGAACTTCAGTCCGACTAGGTTGTAGCCCTCGCCATGCTGCATGCGCAACACCTTGGCCAGCAGGTTCCGGGTAACATTCGGCAGGTCAGTCAACGCGGCTAACGGAGCGCTGGGGATCTCAAGCGAAACCTGAGCCGCAGAGGGGATGGACCGGCGAACCGCGACCAACATGCCGCCCGCTGAGACGTTGAGCGCGGTGGCAAATTCCAGAAACTCCTTATCGAACTCAGCCCGGCTTCGGACAAAGACCGGAATGGCCAAATGCAAGCGCGGCCACCGCCGACGCTCGGCCGCTGGAGTCTTAACTTTCAACGCACACCCCTTCCTTCGTCCTCTTAACCGGACACTTCAAGCATCTTGGGGGCCAAAACCTGAGTTAAGGAGCCAATCGAGAAAGGAACCGGATCGAAACACCCAGAGATCAGGTCAATTCGGGGTTTCCCGGGGCCTTAAAACCGGGAAAGAGCAGACTTTTCATCGCTTTTGGGCTCCGTTGGGTTTCCGCCGAGTGTGTGCGCTGAAGGCAATCCTAACCGTTCGACGAGTGCAAGGTTTTGCCACACTTGGGTAATCAGCGTGCATTTTTCGTTGACAGGGAAAACCGGCCTAGCATACGATTTTAGTACAGCATTCTTCTTTGAAGCAGTCGAGTGCATCCCCCCTCTGTGTTAGACCGTCGCGCCCCCTATGGCAACCGTGCAAAAGAACATCTGTGTTTCCGAACCTGCGGAAGGAAAGGCTGGCCCGCCAGTGTCTCCCGTTTCGGGAGAAGCCATACCTGATCCGGCTGATTTGCAGCAGGCCTACTCCGAGTTGCAGCAGCGATTCCAGCGCACGACCAACGCTCTCGGCTCGGCGGCGCACGACCTGAAGACCCCACTGGCGATTCTGAACGGCTATGTGGAATTGCTGCAGAGTGGGAAACTGGGGCCGTTGAATGCGCGCCAGCGGGAAGTGCTTGGCGATATGCAGTCGAGCGGCAAACGGTTACAAACGTTCATCCAGGATTTCCTGACCTACAGCGCTCTCGAAACCGGCGGCTTGAAGATGCTGTTCGAGCCGGGCAATATCAACCATTGCCTGTCCGATATGTGCCGCCTGTGGTCGATGCGCTTTCAGGAAAAGGGATTGGCGCTTTACTTCCTGGCAAACGACAAGCTGCCGGTGTTTCCCTTCGATTCTCCGAAGCTGGAGCGGGTAATTTCGAACCTCCTGGAGAACTCCTTCAAATTTATTCCCCAGGGCGGGACAGTCTGGTTGCACGCGGAACCCTATATGTGGGAGCGCCGTGCGTCGGCCGAGCCTGCATCAGCCGGCGAGAGACGCCGGCAGGACACTTCGCAGCCGAATTCCGTCAAGGTCAGCGTGTCCGATACAGGTCCGGGAATTCCACCGGAGTTTCATCAAGAAGTGTTCGATGACTTCTTCCGCCTGCCGGGCACCGAAAACCAGGAAGGCATGGGGCTCGGCCTGGCGATAGTGCGCCGCCTCGTGCAAGGCATGGGCGGAAAGATCTGGGTCGAAAGCGATCCCGGCGCAGGCTGCAAATTCTCTTTTCTCATCCCCTTCAAACCTTCCCCAAACCCTGTCGGCAAAGGAAAGAATCGATGAAGGAAACCGCCAAGATTCTCCTGGTGGATGACGAACCGGCCATGCTCCGCTACATTCGGACTCTGCTGGAAGTCGACGACTACAAAGTGGAAACTGCGTCCACCGGGGAAGAGGCTCTGCAACGCGTGGACAAAGGCATGGAGCCGGACCTGGTGCTGCTCGATGTGCTGATGCCCGGAATCGACGGGCTGGAGACGCTGGAGCAGCTCCGCCAGAAGCGGCCCGGAGTGAAGGTAGTGATGCTTTCCTGCGTCAACGACACCAAGAAAGTCGTGCAGGCGATGCGCTTGGGGGCACACGACTACCTGACCAAACCCTTCCAGAAAGCGGAACTGGACGCGGTGATCGACCAGTGCCTGGGGCAGGGCAAAACCGTCGTTGGAGGAGAAGCCGAGGACGTCGGCGACGACGTGTTCTTTATTGCGGCGAGCCCCGCCATGCGGAAGATCCGTTCCCAAGCCGCGCTGGTCGCCAGGGTGGATATTCCAGTATTGCTGCTGGGCGAGAGCGGCACCGGCAAGGAAGTGCTGGCGCGCCTAATCCACAAACTTTCGACGCGCGCGCACCGCACGTTCCTGAAAGTAAATTGCGCTGCCGTCCCAGCCGATCTGCTCGAAAGCGAGTTGTTTGGCTACGAGCCGGGAGCATTTACCGGGGCGACGCATGCCAAGCCGGGCAAATTCGAGCTGTGCAACAAAGGCACATTCCTGCTCGATGAAATTGGCGAGATGCCTCCGCAGTTACAGGCCAAGCTGTTGCACGTACTCCAGGACCAGAGTTTTTCGCGGCTCGGCAGCCGAAGCGTCATCAAGGTGGACGTTCGCATCCTGGCGGCCACAAACATCGACATTCCACAGGCTCTGGCTGCCAAGCGTCTGCGTGAAGATCTTTACTACCGTCTCAACGCGTTCACCTTGCAATTGCCGCCGCTGCGCGAACGCAAGGAAGAGATTCCCATTCTGTTAAAGCATTTCATGACGCGGATGGCCGATCGCTACGCCCGGCCTCAGCTTCCGCTTTCCCCTGCTCTACTCGAGGCCTGCATGGCCCATTCCTGGCCGGGCAATCTGCGGGAACTGAACAACTTTCTGAAGCGCTACTTGATCCTGGGGGACGAGCATTTGGCAGCCGCCGAATTGCAACCGCGCCACGACGGCGGCGGCGGCGCGCGCGGAGAGTCCGCGACGAAAAGCGGCGAAACCGGCGGGGGATTGAAATCGCTGGCCCGCAGCGCCAAGGACGAGGCCGAAGGCGAAGCCATCCGGCAAGCCCTCGAGCAGACCAACTGGAATCGCAAACGGGCCGCCGCCCTTCTGCAAATCAGCTATAAAGCTCTGCTTTACAAAATTCGGCAATACGGAATCGCCGAGGAAAACGGCAAAAGCCACCACAAGCTTTCCGCCGGAGCCTAGACAGTAAGGCGGCATCCGGTGTCCGGACTGCCGAAACCGGAAACCGGAAACCGGACTTTACGGCGTCACCGTCAACAGGAACGGCGCAGTCCGGCTGAACGAGCCTGAGGTTACCGTGACCGTGAGCGGGTAGACGCCCGAAGGGGTTCCACTCACCGGCGTCGGCGTCTTGTTGCTGCTGCACGAGGGCTGCAGCAGAACCAGCGCGAAGAACACCGAGAGCATAAGCCAGCTCAGCAGGCGGTTCCTCTTCCCGTTGCCTTTCCCGCCGCCCGCACGCCACCCCAACAGGGCCATTCCTGGAAGCACAAGCCAGAGAGCGTAAAGCGAGCGGCGCCACCCCGAGGAACTGACCGTGGATACGGGTTGCGCAGTCGTGGTCAGGTTTAGGATGGTCGACTGCGCGCCGTTCCCCAGATTGACTGTGCTTGGAGAGAAGTTACACGCCGCCCCTGTGGGAAGCGCACTGCAAGTGAATGAGACATTCGATCCAAAAACCCCGCTGGTAGGATTCACCGTTACGCCAAATTGGGCGAGGCTACCCGCGGCCACAGTCTGGGCGGGAGGGTTGATGTTCACGGAATAACCGGACGTAGTGAACGATGCACTAGCAGTATTGTTGGTGTTCGTATTATTGCTGCCGAATACAAGTCCCGTCACCGAATACTGGCCTACGCTGTTCGGCGTCACCGTGAACGCGACGGTCGAGGAGGAACCGGATTGCAGCGTGGGGATCAGGCAAACCACTGAATTACTGTTCGGCGCGCTGCAAGTTCCGCCAGTCGCACTCCCGCTGACGAACGTTGCCCCAGTGGTGACCGCGCCGGTCACCGTGATATTAGTCGCCGGATCGGGCCCGTCGTTGGCCACGGTAAATGTGACCGTCACCTGGTTGCCGGCGCTCACCGTTCCGGCCGCGGATATGATTGGGGCCACGCAAGTGATGCACAAGTCGGTCGCCGTTCCCAACTTGGCAAAGAATGCGTTGCTCGTCGCGCCGGGTGTCAGCATTTTCTGGAGTGGATTAAAGGTCGCCAAATTAGTCGTCGAGGTAGTGTCGCCGGCAAAATAAGTGTTCAGGTTGGGATCGACCGCGATGCTCGTACCGCGATCCACTCCGTTGCCTCCGAAATAGGTGACGTAAGAGCCCACCCCGGTCTGGCCCTGGGTCGTCGTGGTATCGATTTGAGCAAAGAAAGCGTTCTGCGTACCGTTCAGAGTGCTCTGGATCGGGACTGTTGAAACTGGAAAATTTGGAGGGTTCGCAGGCCCTGAATTGGTGCTCCCGGTAAGCACTGCATCGCCGAGCGTAGTGTTCGTCGCATCCAACACTGCGATCGCCAGTCCACTATCGTTTCCTCCTCCGCCGAGGTATGAAAAATAAAGGAGAGCCACGTCATTTGGAGTTCCCGTCGTGCTCAACGTGGGGTTGCTCATCCGCGCCACATAAGCGTCCGTGTTCGCCGTCGAGGCGGGACACGGCGTCGCCGCCGTCGGCACGATCCCCGGATTATTCAGGCATTCCTGGAAGGCCAGAGTACCCGTAGGAAGAAGGAAATTCGTGGAATTGGTCGAGCCTGTGAGGTAAATGTTGGAAGCCCCGGAATCAATCGCAATTGCGGTGCCTGTATCCGCGCCGCCGCCACCGAGGTAGGTCGAGAAAATCAACTGAGAGCCACCCGTCTGAGCGGCGTTGGGATTCAGCTTGGCCACGAAAGCATCAGTCGGATAGGGAACAGCCGGAGCCGTACACGGGTTTGGATTGGCGAGGACGACCGGTGGAATCGTATCCAGGCACGGTTGATACGCATTGAGGATGGGAAAGTCTTCCGTCCCACCGTTGCCAAACGCGCCTGAACCGCTGTTGAAGAAGTTCGTCGTGCCGTTAAAATAAATGTTTCCGGATGAGTCGACTGCGATGCCGCCGCCGACGGCAATTGCACCGGCCGGCGTGCTCCCGCCGAAGTACGTCGAATATGCGATGCCACCCACGCTCGGAATGTTGGTATCGAGCTTCGTCACGAAGAACTGGGGGCTCGTCTTCGGCGCACTTTGATACGGTACAGGCGAGAAAGTCGCAGGAAAAGCATCGGTGGAACTCGGCGTATCGTTCGAGGTCGTGGTACCGGTGATGAAGACATCCGCATTCAAGTCGATCGTCATCCCGCTGGCTTGGTCGTTGCCGTTGCCGGAGAGATAAGAAGAATAAGTAAAGGCAGTGCCGCCCGCGTTAAGCAAGCTGACGAATACGGACGTGCAGGTAGGGGATCCAGCGCATTGCGTCTTCGCTTCCGGTGCCGTCTGGTAGGGAATGCCAAAAGTCGGGAAGTCGGTGGAACTGGTGTTGCCCACGAGGTAGGCATTCCCGCCGCCATCCAAAGCCATGCCAACGCTGGCGTCGGCTCCGGTACCGCCGATGAAGGTTTCATACACCACGGAGGGCTGCGAAGGATTGATCTCGGCGACAAAGATGTGGCTCGGGCCCGGCGGGGCAATCGACAGCGTCGGAGGAATCGACGTGTGGACTGTCGTGTTGTAGTCAGTAAACGTAGTCTGCGGCGAAGTGGTGGTGCCGACGATGTAGATATTGCCGTTCCCGTTGACTGCGATCGAAGGTGAGGTTTCCGCACCGCTGCCGCCGAAGTAAGTAGAAAAATCGAGCACCGGATCGATGATCAGCTCGCGGCTGCGATCATACGCACCGATTTCAAAGCCGACGCGGTTGGCGCCCCGCAGCACGAAGCGTCCCGCTACCAGCTTTTGACCGTCTCCCTCGCGCTGGTAAATGTGAGGCGCCAGCAATCGCAAGCCGCCTTCGTCTTTACCGGTGAGCATCAGGTCGCCGCCGCTCAGTTCCAATTTTGTTGCGCCGTCAAATTGCAACTCGGCTTGCGATGGGTCGCCGCCCGGACCCACCCGGAAGTCGTATTCCAGACGGCCCTGGTTTCCATAAAAGACCAGATCGATTCCGGGGTAAACACCCCGGTAGCGAACTCCGGCAAACTGCGGAATGCCGGTATGCCATTTCCGCGGGTCGTTGCCAAAAATGTAGTTGCTCTTGCCGGGCAGTGGATCGGTTCCATCGCTGGCCGCCGCGGGGTTAGCGCCAACCAGCTTCATGCGCACGAATTGTTCGCCATGCCCCGCCGCTCTCTGCATCGCGAGAACCGCGCTGGTTGAGTCGAGGAAGAGGCTGTATCCAGCGCCCCGCGCGAGGAATTTCACCTGCCGATCAACCTGGCCATGGTTGGGCTCGAAGATCAGGGGCAGCTGCCCTAGAATGGCGCGCGCCTCCGGTTTCGAATGCAGTAGGTTCAAGTGCTGGTGATTCGAGTGCGGAGAAGAAGATCGCAGAGAAGAAAGAGAATATCCGGAGGAGGTTAGAATCGGAGCGGCTGGAAACTCAGCCGTGGCGCTCTGAGCGTAGCGGCGCGAACCCGATCCCAGCAGCGCCGAACCTGCCGCCAACAGCACCAACATCGCCCCCAGGATAAGTGGCCGCGCCCGGCTGCTTCCCAACTTTTTTCCCAAGCTGCTTCCTGATCTTCTTCCCGACCAAGGGCCATTCCCCATCACGCTTTTCCTCCGATACATACCGGTCTTTTGGAGAGAGTAGAAACGGCGCGCGAGTCAGTACTTACCCTGCGCCGGCGAAACCGCCCGCTGTGTTGACGTGTCACCAGGAACTGGCGGAAAACAATTAACTACTTAAACATCTGGTGGATAGCCAAGTCAAGCGAGGCTCCGCCGCCACGCTCGCTCCCGGAGTTGTCAGATGCGTTGGGAGACCGGTAAAGATGCCGGAGGGCGGCACGAAAGTGGGATGAGGGGACTTGCAAACTGCAGCTCGCGGCTATTTACGAACTCAGTTCCCGGAGTCTTTTTGCTCTTGCAAAGCTCTGGCGTTTCTATACATTGGATAGTAACGAGGGCCTGCTGTGGGGCTGGTCCCCGGCCATCCCAGCCTGAAAGTTGATTCCGTACTGCCTTGAATCGATTTTCATCGAGAAGAAACTGAGAAGAATGCTTTCGGAACACAAACTCGGGATGCAACCACCAGAGTCGCAGGAACGGCGCATGATGCGGCGCTTTGATATGCGCCTGCCCGCGGTAGTCCGTTTGAATCAAGACCGTTTGAATCAGGATGCAGCCAGCGAGTTCCACACCGAAACCCAGAACGTAAGTGCCCGCGGAGTCTTTTTTTACCTCGACCGGCCCATCCCGGCGGGAACCGCCTGTGAAGTCACACTCACCTTCCCACCCCACATCACGCTGACCGACGCGGTCCGGGTGCGTTTCACGGCGCGCGTGATCCGCGTCGAATCTCCTCTACCCTCTTTGCGCATCGGAACCGCCGCCATGATCGAGGATTATGAGTTTCTCCGATCCAACGGCAGTGCGGACCTCTTCAGCGCGCTGCAGCACGAAGCCGAGAACTGAAAGCCGGGCTTCAGACTTCGGCTTTTCGGGCTTCGGAAAATTCGGCAGATACAATCGGTTCCTGTACTTCCTCTCACAAAACCAAATGTCTAGAATGAGCGGCGGTGGTCCCTAGTTTCCCGAAGCCCGAAGCCCGATCGCCGAAGCCCGGCTTTCCCGGAGCCCGAAGTCCGCTACTTGCCCAGATCCTTCATCCGTTGCCGCAGCCGGCGGTAGCGGCTCAACAGGCTGCCGATATAGAGAGCATGAATCAGCCATGTGGCAACGTAGGCGGCGTAGAGAAATTTGATGGCGCTTGCGGAATTCATTCTGACCCCCGGCCTAGAGGAACTTTGGTTTTTAAAGTGTGCGCCGCTGGACTACTGGGCTCCAGCAAGGATTCGAGAGCTTCGGCTTCTTCCACTTCTCGGCGCAGCTCTTCCAGCCGGAATCGCGACCAGCAGACCAGAAACGCGAAACACAGAAACGCCATCCAGCTGATCAGCAGAACATGCAGCATCCTCGGATCCATAGAGCCGCCGCCGCCGATTACGGGCTGGGGATGTTGCGTGCGGAAAAACCAGATCGAAAAATAAACCAGAGGCACGTCCAACGCTCCAAAAACCGCCAACACAGCAGCCAGTTTCTGGGTCTGCGCGCTGTCTGAAAAACGGCGAAGCACAAGGTAGCTGACATAAATCAGCCACAAAACCAGCGTCGAGGTGAGGCGAATGTCTCCCGGCGCCCACCAGATGCCCCACACCGGCCGCGCCCAGATGGGCCCGGTAATCAAAACGATGGTGCAGAAAACCACACCCACTTCCGCCGCTGTCACGGCGAGCACGTCAAGATCCTGCCCAGGAAACCATTTCCCGATCAGGAAATAGAGAGCGGGAATCATCAAGGCTGTGGTCGCAGCCGAGCTGGGATACATTCCGATTGTGTTCAGCCACTGCTGCACCGGGGGAAGGAAAGGCACAACGGCGCCGGCAATCCCCACCGCAATCACAATCCAGTTTGCCGCGCGCGCGGTTGAGGGTTTCGCGCTCGCCAGGTATTGCACCGAAGCGATGAAGTTGATAAAGAACAGCAGGAAGGCCGTCCACGCCGAAGGCACGTGATAGTAAATGATGCGGTAAACGTCGCCTTGCAGGGCGTCCGTAGGCGCGACGAACATCGCCTGATAAAACGCATAGGCCAGGAAAAGCGCCGTCAGCACTGCCAGGATGGGAAACGCCTTTTTCATTTACTCTTTGAACTCATTCCGCTTGCAACACCGTGTCAAACAGCCCGATGCAGGCTGTGGTAAAGACTACATCATAAGTGAGCAGCAATACGATGTAGAAGTGCGCGGAATCCTCTCCCGTGAGAATGCTGGTAGTGGCCGCAACCATGCTGATCACCGCAGGAATTGAAACTGGGAACAGCAGCAGGGGAAGCATCAGCTCACGGCTGCGCGTGCGCACCGACATCGCGGCGAAAAATGTCCCATTCACAACCAGCGCCCAGGTTCCCAGCAGCATCACAGGAATCAACTGCCATGCCGGACCGAGTACGCGCAAGTTATAGAAGATCACAAACAGCGGCGCCATCAGCGCTTCCAGCAGCATAACCAGCATGAGGTTTCCCAGCGCCTTGGCCAGAAACAAAGCCGTCGCCGGCGCTGGAGACACGCGGTAGGCGTCGAGCACCTGGTTGCGCAGTTCCCGCGCCCAGGTCTGGTTCAGGGCAACCACGGCGGCAAACAAAAACGCCACCCAAACCAGGCCTCCGACAATGTGCCGCGATTCTTCCGCCAGAGGATCGAAGGAAAAAACGAAAATCACCACCACCAGCAAAGAAAAAAACAGCATCGCATTCAGCGCATCTTTCGAGCGCCACTCCAGGCGGATGTCTTTGGTCAAGGTCGCGAGCGTGATCGACCAGAACGATCTCATGGTTCCTCCGCTCGCGCAGCTTCCCGGACGAGATGACGTGTGCGCTCAAGGATCTGCCCGGCTTGCATCCACACAAATTCGTCGGCCACGCCTTCCAGAAGCGCGGCCTGGTGCGTGACCACGAAAATGGTTTTGCCCGCGTCCCGCATGCCCTTGAGCAACCCGACCATCTCCCGCGCCGAGTGCACATCTACGTTCGAAAACGGCTCATCCAGCAACAATATCTTGGGATCGTGCAGAATCGCCCGCGCCAAAGACATGCGCTGCCGCATGCCTTGCGAATACTTTCCGACGGGCCGCGACAACTCAGGGTCAAGTCCGACCGAGCGAATCACCTGCTCGCAGCGGCCGTCGCCGGCGATGTCGTAAAGCCGCGCGAAGTAGCGCAGGTTCTCCATGCCGCTCATCTCGTCGTAGAGCAGCGACGGGTGAGCCATGTAGCCGATCTCGCGGCAGGCTTCGTACGGAGTCTTGCCGAGGACGGAAACCGCGCCGCGCGTGGGATGCGCCAATCCCGCCAGCGCGCGCAGCAGGGTTGTCTTCCCTGCTCCATTGTCGCCGAGAATCACGTGGAACTTGCCCGCTTCAAACTCGGCGTTCACGCCGCGCAATGCAGCGAAGCGGCCAAACTGCTTGACGAGATCGCGGACGGAGATGATTCCAGCAGCCGTGGTTTCTGAGGCGCTCTCGCTCATGCGATTCAGTTGAAAGGTAGAAGATAGCGAAAGCGTGCGGCGAAGTCGAGGAGCGATCACCAAACATTTTCGACTCGGACCAAAACACAATTGTCATCCCAAGCAAAGCGAGGGATGACAAAAGCGCGTCCAAGCGATTCTGAAACAGGCTAGTTCGAAGAGACCGCGGGCTGAGTACCGGGTTGCGCTTGCGTCATGCTTTTTGGTGGCGCGCTCGAGGGCGTGCCATTGGCGGGAGTTCCGGGCTGCTGCGGAGCATACTTCGATGCGCATTTCGCCTGCAGAGCCTTGGCGTGAAAAACGCCATCGTGGCCAAAGCTGCCGTCGGCCAGCGCCTGCGAGTCATCTTTGAAAGTGTCGGGAGGCGCTTCGGTCCCCGTGTAATCCACTGAGAGCAACTGGTCTTGTTCGACCAGCACGAATTGCACGTGCGTTCCGGTGCGCTTGATCGAGCCGGGCTGCACATTCCCCGCAACCCGCAAGCGTTTCGAGTAAGCACCGTTGCCCATCTTATGCAGTTCGCTGATAGTGACGTAGTAGCTCTTGCTGTCCTGCACGCCGGTGTACGCGAGGTAGCCCAGTAGCAGCAGGATCACGACCGTAGCCGAGCCGAATTTGAGATAGGTTTTGACTTGGCTGGACATAAAGAATCGCCTGCTGGAACGATCGACCGTTCACTCACGACTCTACGCGACTACCGGGGCGGAATCAAGATTCCAGTGTGCGGGTTACGCTGCCGTTCGGACGCGCTTCACCGCTTGCGATTGAGTTTAAAAAAATAAAATGGCGGCTTAAGGCCGCTGGACTGAGTTTACCAATTTATAACAGGATACCCCCCTCCCCCTCCCCCCCTCGATCTCTGGAATCATCATCTTAGGGCGATTTTCCCGCAAAATCCTTGGCCTAAAGGACTTAGAGGTCAAAATCTAGACAGCAAAGCACTTAGCGACGTAACGATGTGGGTTTACCCGATTGTTACGGCCTCGACCATGATTGCGCAGTTTCTTTTCTGGCGCAAAGTCAGATGTCACACAGGTGGGCTGTGGATTTCTGTGGATTTCTTTTTAGCCGCTCGGCAAGATCCCTTACCTCACGCTCTCTCTCCGCCCACCTTCCGAAAGTCGCGGAAGGTGGGACAGCCTCAGTTATGATGGTGCCGGCGAAGATGGGCCAGTCCCCGGAACGTTTCCTCCCGCCGCGAAAACCCCACTTCTCGCAAAGACGCGAGAAATGGGGCACCCCAAGTCGCTGAGCTGCCTCCCTCAGCTAGAATTGAACTGGCTCCAGAAATCCCATGATCCATCCCTGGCACGACGTAACTCCCGGCGACAAGCTTCCGCAGGAATTCGATTGCGTGATCGAGATCCCATTCGGATCGAGTGTAAAGTATGAACTCGACAAAGCCAGCGGACTGATCAAGCTCGATCGCGTCCTCTATTCGGCGGTCTACTATCCGGCGAACTACGGCTTCATCCCGCAGACGCTGGCAGAAGACGATGATCCTCTCGATGTGCTGGTGTTCTGCCAGGATCCGGTCGTGCCGCTCACCATCATTCACGCCCGCGCCATCGGCCTGATGACGATGATCGACGGTGGCAAGCCGGATCATAAAATCATCGCCATCGCCACCCAGGATCCGGAGTTCAACACCTACCATGAGGCCGCAGAGATGCCGCCGCACCGCATGATCATGCTGCGGCGCTTCTTTCAGGATTACAAGCAGCTCGAAGGCAAGGCCGTCGAAGTCGACGACATACTTCCCGCCGGGAAAGCCTACCCCATCATCCTCGACGCGTTGCGCCGCTACAGCGAACAACGCCGCAAGGGCTTCAAGGCGCCGGAACAGCATTGAGCGAAAAACTCACCAGGATGTTCGCATCGAAGCCTTGACATTTTTCTCTTGACTTAATGTACTAATAATGTAGTACACTGACACACATGGGACGCACTCCCGCCAACGGTCAGGGTTTCCAGCTCAAACTGGACCTGCGCAGCGGAGTTCCCGTCTACCGCCAGATCATCGATCAGGTGCGGACCGGAGTCGCGGCGGGAACGCTCACCGCCGGCGATCAACTTCCCACTGTGCGGCAGCTTGCAGTCGATCTGGCCATCAATCCGAATACGGTGATGCGCGCCTACCGCGAACTCGAACTCGGCGGCATGCTCGAAACTCATCAGGGAACCGGGACATTCATCAGCAACAAGAAGATCCTCAAGAACAGCGGGGAGCGCGAGCGTCAACTCACGCAGTTAGCCAACGAATTCGCCGCCCGCGCCGGAGCTGCCGGGTTCACCGTCGAAGAGTTACTGGAACGCTTGCGCGAGTTAGCGCCTCAGTCGAAGCAAAGGAGATAAAGCTTATGACGAAAATCGAAATCGGTCAGATCAGCGGCATCGGAAGGTCATTGTTTGTCATCTGTTTTTTGGCCGGCGTGATCATCACCGCCGCCACCAAGCACCCGGCTGGGATCATTGCGGGCGCGGGTCTGGGCGCCTATCTGCTATTCGCCATCAAAGTGGTGCGGCAGTGGGAGAAGGTCGCGGTGTTGCGGTTGGGTCGCTATGTCGGCCTGCGCGGACCCGGCCTCTTTCACATTGTGCCCATCGTCGAGACCCTCAGCCCCTATGTGGATCAGCGGGTGCGCGTGGCCAATGTCTCGGCCGAATCCACGCTCACGCGCGACACGGTTCCCGTCAACGTAGATGCCATTGTGTTCTGGCTGGTATGGAATGCGGAGAAATCGATTCTGGAAGTCGAGAACTTCATCGAAGCCATCAACATGAGCGCCCAGACGGCTCTGCGGGAATCGATTGGCCGGCACGAACTGGCACAGATGATCACCGAGCGCGAGACGCTCGGCCGTGAGTTGCAGCGCATTCTCGACGAGAAGACGAATCCTTGGGGCATTACGGTGCAGTCGGTCGAAATTCGCGACGTAAGAATTCCGCAAGGACTGGAAGACGCCATGTCTCGCCAGGCTCAGGCCGAGCGCGAGCGACAGGCGCGAATCATTCTGGGCCAGGCGGAAACCGAAATCTCCAACAGCTTTGTGCAGGCTGCAGAAGCCTACGCGGAAAACCCCGTGGCTCTGCATTTGCGCGCCATGAACATGCTGTATGAAGCGATTAAAGAGAAAGGCTCGATGGTGATCGTGCCCTCGTCGGCGGTAGAGACGATGGGCCTGGGCGGAACGCTCGCAACAGCATCATTAGGCGGCGCGAAGGCTCAATGAGAGACGAATGGAAGCAAATAACACGCCAGAAACGGCTATGAGAGGAGAGAAACGTATGAATTGGCTTAAACGAAATAATCTCGCAAGACTAACGACTGGAGCTCGGAGTGTGGCATTCCTGGTGATTGTAACTACTTTGTCAGTTGCTCCGCGGAGCACAGCACAGGCGATGCAAAAAGGCATCAGCGTAGAGTTGGCTCCTACCCGCAGCGCGGTGCCAGTGCCAGATGCCGACAACCAAGACGCGTTGATTGTTACTGTGACCGACACCGGAAGACTCTATTTCGGAATCGACCTGGTCACGCCGAATACGCTGGCGGAAAAGATGAAGGCTCTCCCATCCCGTGACACAACTCTCTTTATAAAGGCGGACGCCAAGGCGCCTTATGCGTCCGTCGTGAAGGTGGTTGATGCAGCGCATACCGCCGGTGTCGCAGGAGTGACTCTGCTAACGATTCAACCAAAGACGACGCAAGCGGGAACGGCAGTAGCTCCTCAAGGGATTGAAATGGAGTTGGCTCGGCGGTCGCCTCCGTCAACAAGATGAAAACAGGAGCGAACGCTGCTCTCGCGGCTCCACGAGTGCAAACCTTGAGATAAAGGAAGGACTTATGACCGAGGCACATTCTATGCGGCGTCCCACGGACGGGCAGGGTTTTCGCTGGCTGACGGCAGCCGTGTCGTTGTTAGTGGGCGCGGCGTTCTTCGGCTTGTGGTTCTGGCTGCTACCGGGATGGCTCGGTTTCACCGTAGACACGGCGGGCGCGGCACGCTGGCGATGGCTAGCAGCCGTTCCGTCTGTGTTGGGATTTGCGGTTGCGCTGCGCTGCGTCTGGGATTTCGGGTGGACGGGACGCGGCACCCCTGCCCCAGTTGCTCCACCGCAGCGTTTAGTTGTCGTGGGTTTCTACCGCAACGTGCGCAATCCCATGTACCTGGGCTTCGCCGCGGGATGGATCGGGCTGTGGGTGATTTTCGGGCACCCCAACCCCAGAGTAATTGCTGCGGTTGCGGCGGTTGCCCTCGGCGTGCATCTGTTTGTCGTGTTTTACGAAGAGCCGACACTGCGGGGGAAGTTCGGGGCAGCATACGATGAGTATCGCCGCAACGTGCGTCGCTGGTGGCCGCGCCTGCGGGGCTGGGATCAGCCGTCGTGACTCGAGCGCCTGCCGGCGCGAGTCGACGTGCACGACGGACAGTATGCCTAAAGGCACACCCTGATACCAGTCTTCTCCGCCATTCTTCCGATTTACCAAACGTGGCAGGCGTTCTCAGCCACCATGGGCTGCCCGGCCTTACATCCCCAAGCCTTCTGGAATTCCGGCATGTTTTGCACTACTCCGTCGACCCTGTATTTACCCGGCGAGTGGGGATCGGTGAGCACGCTGGTGCGCGCCAACTCCGGACGCCGCTTCTCGCACCACACACGGCCGAATCCCAGGAAGAAGCGTTGCTCGGGCGTGTAGCCGTCGATCTTCTGACCTTCTTTTCCAGTTTTGTCATCGGCGATCATGTGTTCGAGCGCCGCCAAAGCAATACGCGCGCCGCCGTTGTCGGCGGTGTTTTCGCCCAGCGTGAGGCGGCCGTTCAGTTTCAGGTCGTCGACGGACACGAAGTTTGAATATTCATCGGCCACGCAACTGACGCGCTTTTCGAATTCCTTGCCGTCCTGCTCGGTCCACCAATCGTGCAAATTGCCTTGAGGATCGAACTTGCGGCCCTGGTCGTCGAAGCCATGAGTAAGTTCGTGGCCGATTACCAGACCGATGCCGCCAAAGTTCACCGAGTCGTCCATGGTCTTGTCGAAGAAGGGCGGCTGTAGAATGCCCGCCGGAAACACGATCTCGTTAAACGACGCGTTGTAATAGGCGTTTACCGTGGGCGGAGTCATGCCCCACTCCTTGCGGTCGAGCGGCTTGTCGATCTTGGCGATGATGCGTTTGGATTCGAATTCATTGGCGCGAGAGACGTTGCCCAGCAGATCGTCACTTTTGATCACCACGGAACTGTAGTTGCGGTACACATCGGGATACCCGATCTTATTTCGAATGGCATCCAGTTTCACCCTGGCCTGCTTCTTGGTTTCGGCGCTCATCCAGGAGAGATCGTTAACGTCTTCGGCGAGAGACTTCTCCAGAGCGTCCACCATTTTGAGCATGCGCTGCCGGGCCTCCGGGCCGAAGGTCACGTCCACGTATCTTTGCCCCAGCGCCTCGCCCAGTTCGCGATCGGTGAGGCTGACACAGCGCTTCCAGCGCGCCTGAATTTCCTTTTGGCCGGTGAGGTTCTGCTGGAATTTGAAGTTGGCGTCGACGAATGGTTGCGAAAGCCAAGGAGCTGCGGGGTTCAGGGCGTGCCAGCTCACATATACCTTGAGCGAATCCAGAGATTCGGATTCAAGCACACCATTCACCTGCTTGAAAAATTCAGGATTCGTCACGTTGAGTTGGGTGAACTCAGGCGCGCCCACCGCAGTGAAGTAGCGATTCAGATGGAAATTGGGTCCAAGCGCGACGGCTTCGCCGCGGCTCATTTTGTGATCCCGGTTCTTGGGGTCGCGGCGCGCAGTGCGGTCCATGGCAGCCTTGGCCAACGAGGTCTCAATGCGCAGCACACTCTGCGCGGAATCGGCTGCCTGCTGCGGCGTCTGGCCGGCCAGCGTAAAGGTCTGCGTGACGTATTCCACCAGACGCTGGCGCATCTCCTTCATCTTCGGATTATCGTCCTTGATGTAGTAGTCGCGGTCGGGCAGCGACAGGCCGCCCTGATCGATGTAAGCGATGACCTGGTCGGCATTATGCAAGTCAGACGATGAATAAAAACTGAATAGCGAACTGGCGCCCACCAGGTAGAGATGCGCCAGCTCGTCGATCAGAGCGCTCTTGTCTTGCACCGCTGCGATGCGGTCAAGCTCAGGTTTGAGGGGTGCGATGCCCTTTGCGTCCACGGCCTTCTCGTCCATGCAGGAGCCGTAGAGATCGCCGATTCTCTGGTCGATAGGGTTGCGGCTCGCGCCTCCGGCGGCAGCTTTCTCCAGAATGCCGCGCTCGACATCGAGATTGCGCTCGCGAAGCTCCACGAAGCTGCCCCACCGCGACTGGTCGGGAGGAATCTCGGTGTTCTTGATCCAGTTGCCACAGGCGTATTGATAGAAATCCACGCAGGGATCGATGGACTTGTCGATAGTGTCAAGACTGAAGCCAGGAGCGGGCTTGGCGGAGGAAGAGGTCTGGGTAAAGCCGCCGAGGGCGGCACAGATCACAAAGCAGATGACAAGAGCGAACGGCAAGCGGAACCAGCGCATGGACGACCTCCCGAATGCAATCTCTCAAAAATGCAACCGCCGATTTTATGCCCTCCGCGGTTCTCCGAACAAGGGACCTTGTCGGAAAAATAAGAGACCAGTTGGTCAAAGCTCGTGCTCAGAAACGGCCGCGACCTGATCCCATTCTCGTAAACAGCTCCTATCTCACTGAAAAACAAGATCTCCCCATTTGGCGCAGCGGGTGCATAGCACTGCTGTGTCATCACGAATCGCCAGCCCCCAGCGATCCGCGCCCCCCAAGCCAGCCTTCGGATGACACGCCCCGGGAGGTTTCCGTTTGCCAACTGCACGATTGTTTGCTCTCCTGCTCCTGATCGCCACCCACGCTGTGGCCCAAAATCGAGTGCCTACCGGAGTGCCGCTGGAAGCGCACAATGAAATCGAGGCAAGCGGCGGGTCCAGCCCCAGGGCGCCGGCATCCCTTCCAAACGCGCCACCGCGGCAACGAGTGATCGACAAAAAGTTCATCATCGTCATGGGTGCGCTGGGCGGCGCAGAGAGTCTGCGCTTCACCACACGCAAGCTGGTGCTGGACCATGAGTTCGCCGCCGGCGCTCCCTGGGTCACCAGCGTCCCCGCGAACCAGCACCTGGTCGCCAAGTACGCGGGGATCTACGCGGCTGAATTGCTCGTGGTTTACGAGCTTAAGAAGCCTCACTCCTGGCTTCCCGGCGACAAGGTCATCCGGAGAATCTGGTGGGCGTATCCCGCGGCAATGGGGGCAATCCATATCAAGAACGGACTGGGCAACATGCGTACGCAAGGGCCGGGGGGCTGCACTTCGGTTGAGTGCGCCGAACAACAAATGCAATAACCGGCGTAGTGGGTCAGTTCGCCGGAAAGAAGACAGATGAACCACCAAGGACACGAAGGTACACGAAGGAGAACGCCGAAACTAAAGCCTTCGTGATACTTTGTGCCCTTCGTGGTTGGTTTCGCGCCTAGTCGTCCTTTCAAACTGACCCACTACCCGGAAACAGGGCTGATTCTATTCGTGGCGCGGGTGCAGGTATAATCGCTGCTATCGAATCCCCACGAAAGCTGGCTCTGAACATGACTCCGACGAATGGCAATTCCGGCAACGGCAATAACGGCTACAGCGCCCCAAAGCCGCGCGCAGAGTGGCTGGCCCGGCGCAGGCAGGAGAACACCGACGGCAACTTTTCGCAGATGCACTACGCGCGACAGGGCATCGTCACCGAAGAGATGGGCTACGTTGCTCACCACGAAAAACTTGCGCCGGAGCTAGTGCGCGACGAAGTGGCCCGCGGCCGGATGATCATTCCCGCGAACATTAACCATCCGGAGCTGGAACCAATGGCGATCGGCGTGGCGTCACTGTGCAAGATCAACGCCAACATCGGCAACTCGGCCGTGTCTTCTGAAATCAATGAAGAGCTCAAAAAACTGCACACTGCCGTGCATTACGGAGCCGACACCGTGATGGATCTTTCCACGGGCGGCAACATTCACGAGATTCGCGAAGCCATTCTGCGCCATTCGCCAGTGCCCATCGGCACCGTGCCCATTTACGAAGCTATCGCGCGCGTGAAGCGTGTGGAAGATTTGAACGCCGAGGTGATGCTGGAAGTGATCGAAGAGCAGGCGGCGCAGGGCGTGGATTACATGACGATTCACGCCGGGGTGTTGATTCAGTATCTGCCGTTGATTTCGAAGCGAATTACCGGGATTGTGAGCCGGGGCGGCGCCATCCTCGCGCAGTGGATGGCTTACAACCACAAGCAGAATTTCTTGTACGAACGCTTCGACGACATTTGCAAAATCCTCAAGAAGTATGACGTCAGCTTTTCGCTGGGGGATGGGCTGCGTCCGGGGTGCGTGGCAGACGCTAGCGATGAGGCGCAGTTCGCCGAACTTAAGACTCTCGGCGAGCTGACGAAAATCGCCTGGCAGCACGATGTGCAGGTGATGATCGAAGGGCCCGGCCACGTTTCCATGGACAAGATCAAAGAGCAGGTCGAGAAGGAAGTTGAGTTGTGTTACGAAGCGCCTTTTTATACTTTAGGGCCGCTGGTCACAGATATCGCGCCAGGTTACGACCACATCACTTCGGCGATCGGTGCGGCCATGATCGGATGGTACGGAGCGGCCATGCTGTGCTACGTCACACCCAAGGAGCATTTAGGGTTACCAAATGAGAAAGACGTGAAAGACGGCATCATCGCCTACAAGATTTCGGCACATGCGGCCGACATCGCCCGCGGACGCCCCGGCGCACGCGACCGCGACGACGCTTTGAGCTATGCACGGTATAAGTTTGATTGGGAAAAGCAATTCGCTTTGTCTTTGGATCCTGAGACGGCGCGCTCGATGCACGACGAAACCTTGCCGGATGACTTCTATAAAGAGGCGGCCTTCTGCTCCATGTGCGGGCCGAAGTTCTGCTCGATGAATTATTCGTCGAAGGTGGACGAATACAACAAGCAGGTGCATGGGATCGAGAAAAAGGATTATTCGGAGCTGGTGGAGCGGCTGGTTTCGATCAAGTAAAACACGCACCTGATCTACCCCAAGGCGAGGTTATGGATCACCACGAGGCAGTCCGGAAATTTGAACATTTGATGTTGAAAGAGGCCGATCACGCCCGCGAAGTAGCGACGGAACTGGAGGCGTTGGCGCCGATCCTGACGACTGAGAACGCTCGACAGCTCGCACAGTTGCAAATCAAGGCGAGCCACAAGCTATCCAAAGAGTTTCGCGAGTCGGCGGAGAAGGTCAAAGAGAAATAGTGCTGGATGAGCGCGAAATTCTGCTCGATGAATTATTCGTCGTTGGTGGACGAGTGTAACAAGCAGGTGCGTGGGATTGAGAAGAAGGATTATTCGGAGTTGGTGTGGAGGTCGGGGAAGCTGGAGTAGGCTCGTTTCACGGCTTCAAAGCCGTCGCATAATCTGCGCCTGGACCTCAGGGTGATGTTCTTCATAGAGCGTATTCGTCCGAACGTTGTTTCGCTCCTGCGGCTTTGGGATAACAAATTCTTTCTTCACGCGCCAGCGCACCCTACGTCCCGCCTTAACAAGGCCGTTGGTAGCTTTACGGTTTAGGAGACTGTTGTCCTCGATGAAGCCTATGGCTCGAACACGAATATCAGAATTTGCCAACGGGGCGACCTTTATATAGATAATATCGCCGACCTTTAGCGAGGCAATGAAGCTGTGCAGTTCAGGCGCTTCGTCACGGTCCCAGCCGACACCAGCTAAACCGGCCTTAATGAATTCCTGACTTATATCAGTCTTACCATCATAAAAAGCGCCGATGCCGTAAATGGCCATTGGAAAACCTCCGGAGAGTCAGCGTGCGTGCCGACGAGATGTCTCAAAACAACGTAACGATAGAAAGGTAAAGGTACCAGATAAGCAACGTCAATTGCAGCAGTTCGAACTGGAGAGTCCTGCTGACCATCCTCGACGAGGGAGACGGGGAAACGCTCGCTGCCATTGATGAAGGCATTCGGGATGCGAAAGCTGGCCGAACTGTCCCTGCCAAAGAAGTCCGCAAGCGGTTGCCCGACTAGATTACCGCCTCCTCTATAGGGCAAGGGCGCTGCACGATCTCGCCGAAATCATCGGCCAAATAGCCTGAAGACTACCGTAAGCCGCATTGTCTTTCGGAAGAGTTTTGGTGTTTGAGAACCGCAACTCCCGGAGTATCCTAGAGGTATGTCAGTGAACTGGCTTAAGGTCGCTCAAAAGATGGCGGAGGACGCGCGTGCGCAGTTGGCGATCAATCGCCAACGTCTTCGGGAAATCATCGAGAAACGCGATAAGCAGCAAACCACACAACAACATCCTACGAATGCTAAGTGACTCTCCCTCGGTTGACCATCATTGACGGAGCTAACGGTTGTGGCAAGTCAACATTAACCAGCAGATCGAGTTTCATCTATAAGACTCCGCTTCTCGACCCCGACGCCATCAGTAAGGCTCTCCAGCCAAACATCCCCGGCGCGTCGGCGGTCGCTGCCGCCCGGCAGGTTCTCATTTCTGCCGGTAAGCACATCGAAAGAGGTGAGAGCTTCGCGGTCGAAACCACGCTCGCTGGAAAGCACTATCTGCAAATGATGGTGGATGCGCGAATTCGTGGTTTCGAGGTCGTGCTGGTCTACATTGGGACAGAAGATGTTGAGATCAACCTGACCCGAATCAGGAATCGAGTTCTCGCGGGTGGCCATGATGTCCCGGAGAGCGATGTCCGCCGGCGCTACCAGCGAAGCTTCAGAGTCTTCTGATAGCGATGGAGCGCGCCGAGCACACGATCCTGTTCGACAACTCAACCGAAGAGGGTTACCGGCTTATCGCGGTTCTCGGGCCGTCTGGAAGTCAGTGGTTCGAGCCCGTTCCAGATTGGGCAAAGGCAAGTCAGAGCAAGGCCGGGCGCCCTCACTAACGGCTTCCGATAAGAGGAAGCAGGGTGCGAAAGCTGGGACGAACCGTTCCTGCCGAGGAGTCCTCTAGCAGCTGCCCAAGTGCATGTAGTCGACTTGGCCGGAGAAATGCTTGGGGCTGTGCTTGCTGAATTTTGAATTGAGTCCCGGAGTTGACTTGTTGTTCCCTGTCCTGCCACCGAGCATCAGAGTTCCAAGCAAACATCCCGCGATTTCCAGCGCGAGAAGGAAGAAGACACTTACGCTAAAGATGGCGGTCCAATTGCCGCGCGCCAACATGAAAACGTTGTTTTGAGAGGCATGCAGGAAGTGCTCATAAAGATCGGCGCCCATTGCAGCCAAAAAGAAAATCACCGAGACAAAGCCGGCAACTTTATCGCTGAGCTTCCATAACAGAATTGATACGACCGCGTGCCCTGACGTTATCAAAACAATGGCTAGCCAACCGACGTGGTTGTTTGGGGCTGGAAGAATCCTGGCCGCGAGGAACAGGTGCCAGATGGCGACGATCCAGTGCGCGGCAACAACTAGCAGGGCGAGCGTCCGTGCTTTTGTCATAGTCTGATGCCTCTATCCCTTGGGCGGCCAGCCCAGCCTTCAAGAATCATGTTACCAGTGGTTGTGCGGTCGCGGACGGGTGGCCAATGTGCCGCCGCACAACTCAGGGAGCGTTGAGTTTCTGCAGATACGCTTTCGCATTCCGGTTCTTTGGGTTTAGCTGGAGTGACCGTTGATAGTTGGCGATGGCCAGCGGTTTGTTGCCATCGTTCATGTAAGCCTCGGCGAGGCTGTCGTAGACGTTGCCGGATTGCGGATAGGCCTCGACATTGAGCTGGAAAATGCGGATGGCGTCGTTGAACTTTTTGGCGTTGAGAAGCCGGTAGCCGAGGCTATTGAGTTCTTCTTCATCGAAGTTGTAGGTGGTTCGCTGAGCGGCTTTCAATTCACGGTACTGCTTGACGGCTGAGTCGACGCCGCCGGAGGCGAGGGTCGGGGAAAGCGTTTCTGTAATGGATCGGCGGGGGTCGAAAGCTGCTTTTACTTCAGGCACCCATGCGGACATGGTAAGGGCAAAAAGCCCAGCACCCATTGCGAGTGTGAGCCCAAAGAGCAGGCCCGCCATAGCCATGCGGCGCAGTGGACTGTGGTGGTCCTGAGCCCGAAAGTAAAGTTCAAGAATGGCCAGCGGGATCAGGTATTGGCCGAACGTCAAGAACGTGAGAAACGGGCCGGTAAACGTAGCCGGATCGAAACCGATCGGGCTTTTGAAAACAAGAAACGATAAGAAGAGCATGATTCGAATAAACCAGGACGCACTCACCACCAGGAACAGGCGAAGCGCCCAGCGGCGATGTGTTCTGAAATCGCGGGCCAGCGCGTAGCGCAAGGCCATAGCGCCGAAGAGCCAGATCAGGACGGCGTTGAGGGTAGAACCCAGGTGTTGAGAAACGTCGCCAACGCTTCCCCGAATCCAGGTCATATAAAGTCCGGCCAGGCTGAGGATGAGAGCGGTGAGCATGTAGACGCGCCCGTTCCAGCGATGGAAGACGGGGAACCGACTGCGGACCTGCGGGACCAATTGCAGCGCTCCGGCGAGCATGAGGATGGCCGCGGAGGCGACGTGCATAACGACCGCCCAGTTGCCCCTAGTCACGCCAGGAACGTAACCATTGGTAAACTTCCATCCGTGGTAATCGCCGCGGAGCGCGGTAAGACCATAGAAAGACGCTACGGCAAATCCGAAGGCCAATTGCCCGATAACGGTGACGCCAAACCAAAACTGCGCGGCTGCTTTCAAGGCGGTGTCGGCGACGGAATCCAACTCAAACCTGTTAGTCAGAACAGCCGTGCTCATAGTCGTTTCTCCCTACCAGATCGCGAGGACGTTACATCTCTCCCTTGTTTTCCAGGCGGCGATCCATCCGCCGAGTATCGTCCACTTTTCCTTGGTGCCGTCGAACGGCTTCATTACCCCTTGTTTTCGCAGGCGGTTGGGCCGAAGCCGAAGTATTCGCGCACGCGCTGGCGGAATTGTTCGCGCTCTTCCGGCGTCCTAGGCTGGCAGCGCTCTGCCATGCAACGGCGGAAACTGGAGCGGCCGGGACTGCGCCAGCGAGATCCACCGAGGAAGATGCGGCAGAGGATTAGAAGTCCCAGCGCCTGCCAGAAAGTAATCTGGCGCCAGCCGAACAGCGGCGGCAACAGCCAATTCCATAGACGCAGCACGACTTCGCCGCCGATGACCGCAAATAGCAGCATCGCCAGGATCGCCAGCGGAACGATGAAAATCCATTTCCTTTTCATATTGTTCTCCCAACTTGTTTGCGAACTCTTGATGAATTTTCCGCAATCTGCCGGACTCGATTGCGGGACGCCGCGAGAAGAGACAGAATTTTGCTCGCGGGCTTGAACAAGTCATAGAAAAGAGCTGTCACGGCGAGATAGCACACGGTCACGACTGCAAAGTCTGACCTGCCGCGAACGAAGAAAACGACTCCTCCTGCCAGTATTGTGAGCAAGTAGAAGACAACCGCAAATCCGGAGTTGAGACGCGAGGACGCTTCCGCAATCTGGTTTTTTCTCACAGGCGTGTTCATAGTCGTCTCTCCTTACCAGATCCAGTTTCAACGTGCAGCCAATGATGGTTGTGAAACGCCCACCAGCGGCCTTGTTCTCTTGTAGGCATTTGCGAAGCGGACTCGGAATAACCAGAAAATCATTATCAGCAGCGGCAGGACACTCAGGAAAATGAGTACGCCTGTCTTCTGTAATATCGCGGGAAATATTTGTTGCCGCGCCAGGAATATGGACGTTGCGGCAATGAATAGCGCAAAGCACATGCGCCAGAGATGCCGCGCGAGACGCTGTGTGCCAGCAATACCGCCGCGCACGAGCATGCGAATATCGCCCACGGTGGCAAGCAGAGCGATGGAACCAAGGAAGAAGTAAGGCCCGGGAGGATAGTCGTACTTTAATCCCGTTGGACTCATTGCCGCTTCTACCCCCAGGGTTACCTCGGTAGCGGTGACTGCCAGGACAATCAGAAGCGCTCCCCAATCGAAAATGCCCGTCCTTTTGCCTGCGTCTTTGCGCCTGGCAGTGAGCCATGCGGTTGTTACCAGATAGAACGTGAGCGTGCCCCCCAGAATATTGCCCGGTTGGTGCTTCAGCGCCGCTAAGTACACGCCGGTGGCGGCGAGGCTCATCATTGATACGACAAATACGTCTCCAGCGAGGCCATGCCGGCGGGACCCTTTGCGGAGAAACGCTGCGACGAATCCGGACAGCATTCCCAGCGTGCCGGACGTAATGTGAAGAAGCAGTATGGGTGAGTACGACATTTTGCGCTCCTTTAGATCGGCCCTTGATAGCGGCGCAGCCGCACCGCCGCGGCGAAAAATATCGCGGCGAATACCAGCCCGAGCCACAGACTCGGGCTGCTCAGGAACCTCTCCGGAGTGAGTTGTGCCAGCGGGATAAAATGCGCATCGATGGGGACGCCATTCTTGTCCTTGAGGTCGAAAGCGCCCGCCGCGAATCCAAACAAGCGATCTTGCAGCAGTAAGCCGACATACGAAGTGCGGAACGCAATGAACTCGATGGCGGCAATCGCCAGCGGCGGCATCACGGCCCACAAGAATGTCGCGCGCCGCGCCCAGCCTGACACCAGCAGCAGCCAGCAGTAGACGGGCGCAAGCCAGAGCGCGATTACGATGACGCTGTAAAGCAGCACCACTTCCATTTCGAACACCGGCGGAGCCCAGGGTGTCGCATGACTCGCACCGCTGACCAGCAAGACGGCGTTGCTCAGCAGGAACATAATCCACTGCACAGCAATGGTGATAACGAAGACCAGCAGCGGCAGAATCACTAGGGGAACGCTCGCCTTCGACAGTACCGTCGTAAGATCCGACACCGGCAGCGACTTCCAGAACAGTATGCTGCGATCACGGCGTTCGCCGTGTAGCGCGTCGAGCGAGTAAAAGATCCCGACGAGAAACGCGATCGCCATGATCAACATGCCGGCGTGGGCATACGGTTCCGCGAGCTTGATGCGCTGATCCATGTGGTGGAGTTCCGACCATTGACGCATGATGCGCGGCAGCCAAATCAGGCTGATGGCGTAGCCAAGCAGATAGACTGCGGCGCCGATCAGCGGCGCGATATAGATGGAACGGTTCTCCCACAGTTCACGCCGAACGGACCAGTACAGAGGCCGAGTCGCCGACAAGGACGCAGGCGGGATTCCCTGCGAATCGATTGTCTGTGAAGCGCGGGGAGAATCCGGCACGGCGTTCGATTGAGTGTTCATCTATATGCCCCCTTACGCGGGCGTTTGACCAAGCGCATGCGAATCAAATCGGTCCTTGATGGCGGCGCAGCCGGACCGCCGCCGCGAGGAAACCCGCGGCGATTACCAGCCCCACCCACAGACCCGGCGTGCTCAGGAATCTACCGAGGGTGACGTGTGTCATTGGATCCATGGGGAAGGTGTCTGGCGGTGCGAACGCGGCCGATGGCGTGTCGCCGATGAATCGACTCCCCACCAAAGCAACAAAATGCGAAGTTTGGAACACGAGTTTTTCGAAACCGGCAATCGCGACGATGGGTAATGCCGCCCACAGCAACGTTGCGCGGCGCGCCCAGCCGGAAACCAGCAGCACCCAGCAGTACACTGGCGCGGGCCAAAGCAAATGGGCCGTAACAAGATGGTAGAGCAGCAGCAGCCACATCTGGATCACCGACAACTGTGTCCACAGCGTCGCGACATTCCCGCCGCTCGCCAGCAGTGCCGCACTATTCAGCAGCAGCATGATGAACTGCAGGGCAATGGTGATGGCAAACGTGATCAGGGGCAAAACCATGAATGGAATGCTTGCCTTCGCCAGCACCGTTGTGAGATCGGAAACCGGCAGCGACTTCCAGAAAAGGATACTGCGGTCGCGGCGCTCGCCGTATAAGGCGTCGGCACAATAGAAGACAATCACCAGGATCATGGTGGCCATCATCACACCGGCCGCGATGTCGTAGGGAAGCGCGATCGATACGCGTTCATTCGCCGAGTGGAGCGCCGGCAGACCGCCCAGCCGCTGCGGGAGAATCATGCTGATCAGGAAACCAAGCAGCGCCATACCGGCGGCTGCCAGGGGAGCGAGGTAGATGGAGCGGTTCTCCCACAATTCCCGCCGCACCGACCAGTACATCAGCCGAGTCGACGGCAAAGCAGTGGGCGCGATTTCGCGCGAGTCGAAGGATTCTGGCAAGCTATCCGATTGGGTATTCACTGCGCTGCTCCTTCCGCCGCGCCAGCTTTTGTGCCCATTATGGCGACGAACAAGTCGGAGATGCTGGGCGTGCGCACTTCACCAAGAGCGGCGAGTTTCTGACGATCGACGCTCTCGAAGAGCAGAATGCTCCGGCCGAGCGCCTGGCGCTCGTGAATTGGCTTCAGCGCCCGCGCTGCCGCGACCTTCTCGGGATTCACCGTCACCTCCTCATAGCGCGACTCGAATTCTTCCATGCTGCAATTGAGGACGATGCGCCCGCGGTTGATGAACATAAGGTCGGTGATGACGTGCTGGACGTCTTCCACCTGGTGTGTGGTCACGACGATGGTGCGGCTGCGATCGAAGTAGTCGTTCAACAGCGAATCGTAGAACTGCTTGCGATACAGGAGGTCGAGGCCAAGCGTGGGCTCGTCCAATACCAGCAGTCTCGCGTCGATGGCCATGACGATAGCGAGATGTAACTGGGTCACCATGCCCTTCGACAATTCCCTGACCTTGCTGGCGTGGCGGACGTCGGTCTTCGCCAGAAAACCTTCTGCCTTGGCGCGATCGAAACGCGGATGCACGCCGGCAACGTAGTCGAGTGCCTGCGAAACCCGCATCCAGCGCGGCAGAACGGCGACATCGGCGATAAAGCAGACATCGCGCATGAGCTGATCGCGCTCGCTCCAGGGGTCGCGCCCCAGCACCCTCAGTTCGCCCTGATATGGGGTGAGGCCGAGAATCGCGTTGAGCGCAGTGCTTTTGCCTGCGCCGTTGGGACCGATGAGTCCGAGGATGCGGCCCTCTTCGACGCTTAAGTCGACGCCGTTGAGCGCGATGGTTCTGCCGAAGGTCTTGCGGAGGCTGCGTGCATCTATGACTTTCATGGCTTCGGTTCCTCTTCTTTAGCGTTCGAGGACTGGGCGGGAGGGGCAGAGGCGCCATTCAGCAGTTCTTCCGCTTTCAGTCCGAGCCGCTGAATGGTGGCGTGGACTCTGGGCCATTCCTCCGCAAGAAATTTCTGGCGTTCACCCTGCAGCAGCAGATTGCGCGCGCCCGCATTAATGAACATGCCGCGACCTCGCTTACTCTCAACCAGCTGCTCGTCGACCAGTTGTTGATAGCTCTTCAGAACCGTGAGCGGATTAACCCGATATTCGGCCGCGACATTGCGCACGGAGGGCAGCGGATCGCCTTCCTTAAGCACGCCGTCGAGAATCATCGCGACCACGCGGTCGCGAATCTGGCGGTAAATCGGTTGACTGTCGTTCCACTCACGGTCCATAAAGTTTTTCCAGTTAGCCCTTATCCGAGATGCGCCCCGTCAATTCTTACGCTGCAGATCGAAGTGCGCGTGAATCGGTTTATCCCCCATCATGAACGTCCAATCCTCGGTGTGGTGGTTGGCGTCGATGATGGTGAATACGGAATGGTGCATATGGTACTCCGGGCTCCCGCTGATGTCCTTGAGCTCAAACTCGACCGTTTGGCCGTTGGGCAACATCTTGCCAGTCATGCGGGGTCGGTTCCCGGCGTCGCAATAGTGAATCAGCGTGAGCTGGTCTCCATCCACGTAAAGCATGGTGACCGGATGGTCGTACTTTGTCGCATCCAACGGCGTTCCCGCTTCTTGAAGCTCGTGCACGAGCACGTTCCCCCGCGAGGTCACGCGCATTGATACGTGGAGCGGCTTGCCGCCTGACATTTCCGGCATCTCCGGGACATTGACGGGGCCTTCCCACTCTCCCGCCAGGCTTTTCAGGGTTGCGAAGGACCTCTGCGCCTCGGACGGCACAGGAGCCAATGAGGACTTTTGCATGTCGGACTGGGCAAACGCGGTGGCGGCGACCAGAACGAATAGAACGGAAAGTGCGATGCGTGATTTCATAGTCAGTGATTTCATAATCAGTGTTCTCCTTTTCTTTCTTGCGATGCAGTTGCGGAAATCT
Organism: uncultured Acidobacteriaceae bacterium; assembly: GCA_963850805.1. GTDB lineage: Bacteria > Acidobacteriota > Terriglobia > Terriglobales > Acidobacteriaceae > Sulfotelmatobacter. The sequence goes on from CAWKNF010000021.1 coordinate 32,533, forward strand.
CTATGGTGCGCGTCACTTTGTCCGTTGCAGGTCGATGTGCGCGTGGACCGGCTTGTCCCCAGGCTCCATATATGTCCAATCTTCGGTGTGATGATTCGGGTCGATCACGGTAAAGACTGCGTGATCCATGTGTCCGTACTGCGTGCTGCCGGCGACATCGAGAAATTCGAACTCTACCGCTTTCCCGTCCGGCAAGATCTTGCCCGTCATACGGGGCCGATTCCCCGCATCGCAATAATGCGTCAGGAGCAGGCGGTCCCCGTCCAGATAAAGCATGGTGATCGGATCGTCAGGTCTTCCTTCTCCCGTCATCTCATGCACGATTGCGTTACCCATGGAAGTCACGCGAAGCGAGGCGTGCGTGAGCTTGCCTTCGATCTCGGCTCGCTGCGGAACGGTTGTCACGTGGCCCTCCCAGGACCCCGCGAGAGTTTTCAGCTTGTCGAAGGACTTTTGCGCGTCAGACTGGGCTAAAGCGGTGGCGGCGATTAGAACGAACAGAAGGGAAAGTGCGAGGCATGGTTTCATGTGCGTGGTCTCCTTATTTCTCTTTGTCAAGCAGTCTAGTGTTATAGTTAACTACAACACTAAGAATAATGCAAGCACTTTTTTCAAGTTTTTACTGCTGTCCGTTATCCCGCTTAGAAACAATGGCTTGCATGACGCAGTAAATGCAAAGTACGTCTGTTCGGAGCGGAATCCTCGATCCAAGGCGCTTTCGGCCAAGCAGATTAGAAGGGAATTTTGGGCGTTTGCAGCAGCGCCTGAGCGGTGGAGGAGCGTGAATCGACGGTTGTTGTTTGGATGTGAATTACTAAGCTCTACTTCCCTTGCAGCGAGATATCCCCGATTGAGACGTGAGCGCGCAGTTCGTACTTGCCGTCGCCGTAGTATTTCAAAGTCTTGCCGAGCAAGCCTGCGCTGACGTCTCCCGTGCTGGTGTTTACGTCGCCGATGCTGGTGCTGGCGCGAACGAGGTGATACGCAGAACGCCCGAACGCGACCCGGATGTCGCCCACGCCCAGCTGAAGATTCTTGTCGCCGTCGATGTCGTCGATCCTGAGGTCGCCAACCTTCTCGTGCACCTCAAGATTGGTGTTTTGCGGCAGCTCGAGTTCCACATCGAATTGCGTGTTGCCGGTGGTTGGCGCATGGAATTCAATATCGGCGTCGCCGCCGTGGACGTCGATGTCTACGTGCGAGGCTTTTACATGGCTTTCGCGCCACGATTTGACCGTGTAGTGCAGGCTGATCTTGTTGGAATCTCCGCGCCTGATGTGGAGATCGCCCACAGCCAGGCGCACGTGTACCATGCCGCCGGCGGCGAAATCGCGAACCTCGCTATGCGTCTCTTCGTAGTTCCAGTGGTCTGAGGCGGCACACAAAGGCGCCAGTAAAAGGCAGACAACGATTGTCTTGTGAAGCATGGTTAAACGGATGGGAGACTTTCCGGGCATGGAGCACCTCCGGGCGCACAGGCGCCTGCTTGTGGTACGCGCGGGATAGCGTTGTGGTTCCCCCGAGAATTCTGGTGCGCTGGACGCATTCGCGGGCGAGGGCGCCCGCGCCACACTAGCTCTTGAAGTCGGCCACGCCATCCCACACCAGTTGGACGGCGATGGCAAGAATTAGAAAGCCGAAGATCTTGTTGATCGCTCCGACCGCGCTGGGCCCGAGGCGGCGAACCAGCGGCCCTCCCAACCAGAAGAACAGCAACACGGTAAGCGCGATCCCGGCTATGCCGATAACCATGCCCAGATACGACGCGGTGCTGTCCACGTGCGCGGCCAGCGCCATGACCACTCCGATCGCGCCCGGTCCGGACATAAGAGGCATGGCGAGCGGGGTAAGAGAAATATCTTCCTTGTCCTCGGCCTCGTGGCTCTCCTCCGGCGTAATGCGCGCATGCGACGTGACCATGCCCCAGGCCGTATTGGCGACGATCAATCCGCCGGCAATCTTCAGCACAGGCAGTGAGATGCCGAAGAAGTACAGCACGAAACGCCCAAAAAACAGAAATGCAACCAGAATGACAAACACCCACAGGCCGGTCTTCAGCGCGGTGCGCCGGCGAGCCTGAGCCGTCCAGGAAGACGTCATGCTGAAGAAGATCGGAATGCCACCGAACGGGTCGACGATGGGAAACAGCGCCAGAAAGGTAGCCGCCGCCGAGTGCGGCAGCGTGCGCAGGAATTGCCCGAGGGCGTGGGTGGCATTCATGGTCTCAGTGGAACCTGAACGGATTGACGATCTCTACCCCAAGATGTTTGAAGTCTTTTTCATCTCTTGTCGCCACAGTGAAACCATGGACCCTGGCGGAGGCGGCAATCATGGCGTCCTCCCGCAGTGCATCCGGCTTTCCAGCCATCAGACGCGACCATTCCCGGAAACAAGCCGGGTCCATCGGCACAAAAGCAAAGGACATTTCCACTGAGATCAACCAGGACTCGATCTCGCGGGCTTTGGTGGCATCCTGCCGGCGTGTTAGTTCCACACCGGTTTGCAATTCGCCCATCGTTACGGCCGAAACCAAAATCTGCTCGACGTGAAGGCTCTCCAGCCAAGCTACCACCGCTCCGTGAGGTTTGGTTTTACGCAGTTCGGAAACGACGTTGGTATCCAGCAGGTAGCGAATCACTTGAAATCCGGATGACTGAAGTCAATGGGTGGCCGGCGCTTCCACTTGGTTCGCTTGGGAAGAACCATGTCAAAGCGGGGCCCCGGGCCGAGGAGCAATTCCTTAATGTTGGGGCGGCTTGATTGCTGAATCCGCCGCCATTCATCGATGGGAACCAGAACGGCAGCCTCAACGCCGCGGCGCGTCACCACCTGCGGCCCCTTGGTGAGGGCGGCATCAAGGAACTCGCTAAACCGGGCTTTCGCTTCTTGCAGTTGCCAGGAACCCACAGCCCTCACCTCTCGCTGAAGCCATTATAATGACTAGTCATATGACTAGTCAATCGGAGTTACCGATACCCCTCCAAAACCTTGGCCGCGCGCTCCAGCGCCGCCGTTAGAACCGCCAGTTGCCTGCGCACGCGTTCCGCGTCGCCCTGGTCGAGAGCTTCATTCACTCCCGGAATCACCACGGCTGCATATCCCGTGTATTCACCCGGAGCATAGATCGCGTGGCGAAACCAGGGACGGTGCGGCAATCCCTCCGGCACCAGCAGAGCGCGCTCGGCACCGCGCAAGGCCTGGTTCAACCGCGCCGCATCTCGCGGAGGATTCTTCTGCTTTGCCAGGATCTTTGCCCCTGCCTCCTGAAAATGCTTCGCCGCCGCGATCGCCGCGCTCAGATCGATTGCGCGTCCGCCGAACTTACTTTCCACCCTCTTTCCGGCCGCATCGAGGTAAACGGCAACCTCTTTTCCATATTCCTGATAGTCATAGGGCAGAACGTCGCTATCGGCCATGCGCAGCGCTTCCAGGCCAAAAACTCTCGCCATCTGCTGCTCATAGACGAAATCCGGATCGCCAAACTTCTTGAACCAGGCAAAATTGTCGAACACCGAGTGATACACGCCGTACGGCCCAGTGGAACTGATATCGGTCGAGGGCACACCGAGGTGCTGCTGGAAAGCGCTGTAGTCGGACCCGCTGCCCAGATCGCCGACCGGAACATCGCGCCCGGGAAGGCGCGGCCGGCGTCCGGTGGTTTTCCCCGCCGGAATCCGAGGGAGACGGCATCGATGCCCCCCCCGGCTCCCCCTTCTGCCAAGCCTCGTAGACAGTGCCGCCCCTGGGACTGGGCACAGCCTTGGTCACGTCGCGCACAAACTGCTTCAAGCTGGGCACGGACGAAGCACCGAACTTCGGCCCCGAGTCACCGACATCCATGTTGAAATACGCGGCGGCACTGGCTAGATTAGATTCGTGTTGTTCGGCCCATTCCGTAGAACCCATCAGGCCTTCTTCTTCGCCATCCCAGCTCGCAAATATCATGGTGCGCTTCGGCTTCCAGCCCGACTTCAGCAACTCGCTGATCCCGTGTACGGCTTCGAGCATCGCAGCCGTGCCGCTGTTGGGGTCGACCGCCCCGTAGACCCATGCATCGCGATGATTGCCGGCAATGACCCACTCATCCGGAAACTCGCTGCCCCGCACGCGGCCGATCACATCCCACAGAGTACGGAACTGATAATCCTGTTTGAGGTGCATCTTCACCCGCACCGGCCCCGGCCCTACGTGGTAAGTGAAAGGCAGCGCACCCTGCCATTCGCGCGGCGAATCGGGCCCGCCCAAATGTTGAAGAATCGGCGAGGCGTCGTGGTAGGAGAGCGGCGTCACCGGGATCTTCGGCATCTGTGCGGACTTCTCTGGAGGAACGCGCTTGCTCTCGGGCAACGACAGCAGCGAGGCAACTCCCGGTGTTGTGGGATCGCCGGGAAACTCGAACATGTATCCCACCGATCCGCGCTGCACGCCCGTATCGGGCCGCCACGGCCCGGCGGGATACTTGTCGCCTCGCCTCCAGCCATCGTCGAACGGATCAGAATAGATGATCACTCCCGCCGCGCCATGTTCCTGTGCGACAAATACCTTTACCCCCCGGAAATTCTGACCGTAGCGCACCAGGACGATCTTGCCGCGCACATCGATCTTCATCTTCTCCAGCTTTTCGAAATCGTCCGGCGTACCGTAGTTGGCGTAAACCACTTCCGCTTCGACATCTCCTGAGGGCGACATGCCGCTGAACGGCATCACCACGCGTGGGTCGCCGTCATAAGGATCGCCATCCACGTGCTCGCGTGTCGGCCCATGCATCTCGACTCCTGAAGGCGCTGTAATGTCCACACTTATCTCCGAGGGATAGTTCATCCAGACCTTGTATTCGAAGATCTCAGTGTCGAGACCAGCAGCGCGAAACTTCTGCGCCACATAATCTGCCGTGGCTTTGTCTTCCACGGTGCCAGCCATGTGCGGCGCTTGAGTGAGCGTGCGCAGGTGCTCTTCCGCCAGTTTGCGATCTGGGACGGCGAGGAAGCGGGCTTCTGTAGCGGCTTCGGCAGCGGAGTCGCGGAAACCGAAGATGGGTTGAGTGACGGCGGAGGACTCCGGAGAGTGGCTGCTTGCGCTCGGCAACAAAAACGAAAATAGGACGACCGAAGAAAGAAGAACGGATGAGAACAATTTCATGAGGCTCCCGCAGTGAAAGTAAGTAAGGTAGCACAGCGAGTGCTACGCTATACAAATGAAGAGGCGTGCACGTAAGAAGTTCAAGCCTCTTAGAATTACTGCGGTGGAAAGTAGCGGCCTTAGCGATGTGAGCATGAATCACGACTACTATCTGGCATTTCCTGACGCAACTGGCCCTGCGCCACCAGGGTTCAACGTACCTGCCCCGTCCCAACAATCTCGTACTTCGAAGAAGTCAGTTCGGCCAGCGCGAAAGGCCCGCGGCAGTGCAACTTCTGGGTGCTGATGCCCATCTCGGCGCCGAAGCCGAACTCCGCGCCATCGGTAAAACGAGTCGAAGCGTTCCAATACACGGCGGCAGAATCCACTCCACGCAGAAACTTGCGGGCATTGGCCTCATCGCGGGTCACGATGGAGTCGGAGTGCTTTGTGGAATAGCGATTGATGTGGGCAATCGCCTCGTCTACGCTCGCAACTACGCGAACTGCCATGCAGAGCCGCAGATATTCTTCGTACCAGTCTTGCTCGGCGGCCGGAGCAGTATCTAATCCAGCCGTCAGGCTGCGGGACTTGCCATCGCCGCGAACTTCGACCCCGGCGTCGATCAGCTTCTTCACGATTCTTGGGACGTATTCCGCGGCGATGCGTTCATGCACCAACAGCTTCTCTGCGGCATTGCACACCGACGGCCTCTGCGTCTTGGCATTGATCACGATGCGGATCGGCCATGTCGAAATCGGCGGATTCATCGACAAAGATGTGGCAGTTCCCCGCTCCAGTTTCGATTACCGGCACCGCGGAATTCTCGGTGACGAATGCGATCAACCCGGCGCCACCACGCGGAATGATCACATCCACCAGCCCGCGGGCCTTGATGAGTTCCGTCACCGACTGGCGCGTGTTCGAATCGAGCAGTTCGATCGCACCCTCCGGTAACCCCGGCACGGACGCAAGAATCTCGACCAGACGGTGGTTGCTGCGCGCTGCTTCCTTGCCGCCTCGCAACACAATGGCGTTGCCGGTTTTGAGCGCGAGCACCGCGGTATCGACAGTAACGTTCGGCCGCGATTCGTAAATGATTCCCACAACGCCCAGCGGCACGCGCACTTTGCGGATGCGCAGCCCATTTGGGCGAGTCCACTCGGCCAGAGTCTCGCCAATCGGATCGCCGAGCGCCGCCACGTCGCGTACACCCTGAGCCATCTCCTGGATTCGCGCCGTGGTCAACAGCAAGCGGTCGCGCATGGCGCCTTCGAGGCCGGAGCTTTTCACGTCCTCGCGGTTCGCCGCAAGAATGGTCTCGATGTGGGCTTCAATCGCATCGGCGATCGCGAGCAGCAATGCGTTCTTGTCGTCCGTGGAAAGCAGCGCCAGCTTGGCGGCCGCCTCTCGCGCGCGCAGCAGCTTCTCCTTCGTGGAAGCCGAGTTGGTGATCGTCGTCGCCATCAGTCTTGTCTTACTGTCTCACCCCAGTCTGTCTCACCCCAGCTTGTCTCACGCCAGCTTGTCTCATCCCTGCCGCGGAGGAAAATAGGTTCCGATTTTGCGCTCCATGGCTAGAGTGATCCCATGCGGATGCCGGCCATTCACGATCGCTACGTGCACGCCGCCTTCGCTCGCGAGCTTCGCGGCGCGCAACTTGGAAATCATGCCTCCGCGCCCCAGTGGGCTCTTGCCGTTGCATTGCGCTTCGAGCGCCGGAGTGAGCTTGCGCACCACGCGCACGAGGCGCGGCTTTTTATGTCCGTTTGGCATGTAGAAGCCATCGACATCGGTCAGCAACAGGAGCCAGTCGGCTTTCACGGCGGTAGCGAGCAGCGAACTCAGTTCGTCGTTGTCGCCAAAGGCGCCCACCAACTCGCGCACCGAAACGCTATCGTTCTCATTCACGATGGGGACCACACCCAGCGAAAGCAGCTCGGCCAGCGCGTTCTGCAAGTTGCGGTAGCGGACCGGTGAAGTAAAGTCGTCGCTCGAAAGCAGAAGTTGCGCCACCACCTTCTTGCCGAAGAACAGGCGCTCGTAGGTGTGCATCAGCTTGCTTTGGCCCACGGCCGCGCAGGCCTGCATGGCGGGAACGCCGCTCGGCCGCTTGCGCAGCGCCAGCCCGGAGATGCCCGCGGCAATCGCGCCGGAGGTGACGATCAGATACTCGTTCTTGCTGAGATCGAATTGATCCACCACGGCGCGCAACACGCTCGCGTCAATCTGGCCGCCGGGAGCGATAAGGCTGGTGCCGACTTTGATGACCACTCTCATGCAATGCATGCTTTGGGGCTTAGCTTGAATGTTATAGCACTTGGCCCTGGGGCAGGATTTCCTCGTTTCTTACTTCAGTCACATTATCTATCGAAGTCGCTCGGGCTTGCGGAACAGGGAACCGGGCAATGTAAGACAATTACACTATCCTGCAATTAAAATGGCCTTCTGGCAAGATGAAAGAATTTGCCACTTTCAAGCCATGCCTGCTTCGAACGCTACAAGCCGCTTTTCTGATCGCGTAGAAAACTACGTGCGTTACCGGCCGGGATATCCGGCCGAAGTCGTGCGCGAACTGCAAGCCCAGTGCGGCCTTGCACCCAGTCATGCGGTTGCCGACATCGCTTCCGGCACTGGGATTTGGACACGAATGCTTCTGGAGAATGGCAACACGGTCTTCGGCGTCGAGCCTAATGCGGAGATGCGTGAGGCCGGCGAGCGGTTGCTGGCGGCGTTTCCCGAGTCCGGCTTTCCCACGTTCACCAGCATTGCGGGAACGGCCGAGGCGACTACGCTGGAGGATCAGAGCGTGGACTTCGTCACTGCGGCACAGGCCGCGCATTGGTTTGACCGCGAGCGGGCAAGGCGCGAATTCGTTCGCATCCTGAAGCCGGGCGGGTGGCTGGTGCTGTTGTGGAATGAACGCTTCACGGATTCGACCAGGTTTCTCCGCGACTACGAACAGTTGCTGTTGACTTATGGCACGGACTACGAAGATGTTCGCCACGAGCGCACGACTGACGCGGTGAATGAATTCTTCGACCCCGCTCCGTTTCAAGAGCGCGCGTTCGAGATGCGTCAGGAATTTGATTACGCCGGGGTGGAAGGCCGCCTGCTGTCGTCGTCATATGCGCCCGGGCCGGAGCATCCTCAACATACGCCCATGCTGCGCGAACTGCGGCGCATCTTCGAAGCTTCCGCGGTCGAAGGACGCGCCGCTTTCGAATACAAGACGCGAATGTATTTCGGACGGCTGAGGCACGAGTAGCGTTACAAGTCCACATCTGTTGAGTCCTGGAGGACAATGCCTGACGAAAAGTCTTTTCACATGACACCGGACGAATTCCGCCGCCACGGCCACGCTGTGGTGGATTGGATCGCCGACTACCAATCGCGCATCGAGTCGTTCCCCGTGCTCTCGCAGGTGAAGCCGGGCGAGATTCGTGCATCGCTGCCGGCGAATCCTCCGGCGAAGGGTGAGCCCTTCGAGGCGCTGCTGAGAGATGTTGAGAAGCTGATCCTTCCGGGAATCACACACTGGCAGTCGCCGAATTTCTTCGCGTACTTTCCAAGCAACGGCTCAGGGCCCGGAATTCTCGGCGATCTTCTCTCCTCCGGACTAGGCGTGCAGGGCATGCTTTGGTCGACCAGCCCGGCCTGCACGGAGCTGGAAACGCATGTGCTCGACTGGCTTGTGCCCATGCTCGGTTTGCCAGAGAAATTTCTATCGTCGAGTTCGGGCGGCGGCGTGATTCAAGATACCGCCTCGAGCGCCGCGCTGTGCGCGCTGTTGGCCGCCCGCGAACGCGCGACCAATTACACTAGTAATCAAAAAGGATGCGACGGGCGCATTGTGGCCTACGCGTCCACGCAGACGCACTCGGCAGTGCAAAAGGCGGCGATGATCGCGGGGATCGGCAGCTCCAACCTGCGCGTGATCGAAGTCGACGAAAGCTTCGCCATGCGCCCCGAGGTTCTCGCCCGTCAGATTGACACCGACAAACGCGCTGGGCTGGTTCCTTGCTTCGTTTGCGCCACCGTGGGCACGACCTCTTCGAATGCGATGGATCCGATTGCCGAGATCGCGACGATCTGCCGCCAGCACAATCTGTGGCTGCACGTGGATGCAGCCATGTCCGGCACGGCGGCGCTCTGCCCTGAGTTTCGACATTTTCAGAACGGAGTCGAGTTCGCGGACAGTTACAGTTTCAATCCCCACAAGTGGATGTTCACCACCTTCGACTGCGATTGTTTCTGGGTAGCCGACCGCAAGGCGCTGATCCGGACGCTGAGCATTCTGCCGGAATTTCTGCGCAACCAGGCGACGGAATCGGGAGCTGTGATCGACTACCGCGACTGGCACATCCAGCTCGGCAGGCGTTTCCGCTCGCTGAAGTTGTGGTTTGTGATCCGCCACTACGGCGTGGAGGGCTTGCAGCACCACATTCGCCGCCACGTGGAACTGGCGCAGCAGTTCGCGGACTGGGTGCGCAGAGATGCTCGGTTTGAACTCGCCGCGCCTGTGCCTTTGAATCTCGTCTGCTTTCGCCACAGAGATGGAGATGAGGCGAATCAAGCCATCATGGAACGGCTCAACAGCAGCGGCGATCTCTTTCTCACGCATACGAAGCTGAATGGGAAGTTCACTCTGCGTTTCTGCGTGGGACAGACAAACACTGAGGAGCGGCACGTGGAGCGGGCCTGGAAGAGGATTCGCGAGGAAGCGGCGGGAATCACGGCTGCGTCTTGATCTGGCGCTTGTACGGCGCGGCTGGAAGCCGCGCCCTTTCAAAACGGAGTCAGGGCTATTGTGAGGCTTGCGATCTCTGGGCCAGAAAATCAGACTGGCATTTCTTCGCGCTGGAGAGTAGCTCGTTGAACTCGGGCGTGCCTTTCAGGCTCGCCAACGCGGGATCGTTCTGCAGGCCGGTATAGGGGCAAAAATGTCCGGCAACCGAATTCTTCAGCAGCCGCATGGTTAAGAATTTCTGACCACAGAAGAGGAGTTCAGGTGCAACCACGTAACTGACTTCGGGATCAGGGTCAGCCAAAACTTCCGCCGTCCATTGACGAGCGAGGTTGACCGCATTTGCGGACGACGGGTTGTCCATACATTCAAGCATCATTGTGATATCGCGGTCTGAACGGGGCTCTGATGCTGAACCTGGAATCGATCCGCCGCTGAATTTCTGGGCGATTTCCCTCGCTTGCGTCAGTTTTCCAGCCAGAATGTACTCGCGCACGAGGTTCGCCGACGACCACAGGGAACCCGCATCGAGCTGAAGGAAATCGATTGCTCGCGGGTGGTTGCCCAGTTGGTCGAAGGTGAACGCACACGACCGGAACCTATAGTTGCCTGGGTCGAGGGATAGCGCTGTCTCGCATTCATGCGCTGATTCCTCGATGGCACCACCGTAGCGAAGAACGTAGGACAACGCGGCATGACCTCCGCCATCTTCTGGATGGCGCTCGACCAGCGTCTTGGCATCTCGGTACGCGGTTGCGAGTTCACCTTTTTCGACCAGGTTGTTGACGAGCTGACCGGCAGCGCTGACCAGGTTCGTGTCCAGAGCGACGGCCCGTTCTAAGGCGGCCGTTGAACGTTGAAACATCGCCGGACCGCCATTTGAATAGGCCTCATCGTAATGGTAGCGAAGGCCGAGAGCGCCCCAAGCCGACGCGTAGTTCGGGTCAAGACCTACGGCGCGCTCGAGCATTGTGATGGCATCTTTGTTGGGTTGGGGGTCATGCGGCACCGCGATGCTCCGGAGATAGAGATCATAGGCTTCTTCATTCTTGGGGCGCGTGGCGCCTTCGGCGGAATCAGAACCTGCGCCGAGAGCGGGAACGAGTCCCTGGCGAACTTTTGAGGTGATCTGGCCGCGCATGGCGATCATATCGGGAGCGGCTACGGTCATGGTGTCGCGCCACAGGGTGCGGTTGTTCTCGACATCAATCGCTTCGAGCGTGATCTGAAGTTGCGGACCTTCCTTCAGATAGTGCCCGGTGACGACATCGGTGACGTGCATGGCGTGACCAGCTTCCTGCAGGTCTTGCGTGGGAGAGTCGTACTTGCTGGTGGTCGCAAACGGACGGATGGTTAGCGAACGAACGTAGCTCAGCGATGTGGCGATTTCGTCGGCAAGGGCCAGGCGGAGAAAATCCAGATCCTTGTCTGCTCCCAGGTTCTGCAACGGAAGCACGGCGACGGTTTTCTGGGTGGAGGTGCTGGTGACGGGTGAGGGGCGCTGCTTGACGAACCAGAAGACAACCGCCAGCGCTGTGATTGCGATTGCGGCAATTCCTGCGGCGATCCACTTGGGGGAAGGTTTCTTTTCCGAAGACACCGTTGCGCTGACCGCGCTTACAGCGCTGCGTTGACTGGAACCGCTTGGTGCTGCGGCGACGCTGCTTTGCACGCTTCCCGAGTCCTGCGGCAAGGCCATCCGTCCCGACTCGGTGTCGCGTTTCAGCCGTTGCAGATCGCCGCGCATCTCCGAGGCGTGCTGGTAACGCAGGTTGATATCTTTTTCGAGAGCTTTGTTGATGATGTCTTCGAGCTTGGCCGGAACCTCGTGATTCAGGCGCACGACCGCGACTGGGGCGCGGTTCATGATGGATTCGCAGATTACCGCCGCGCTCTCGCCATGGAAAGGCACATCGCCGGTTGCCATTTCGTAGAGAACTGCGCCGAAGGAGAACAGATCGGAGCGGGCGTCGAGTTCCCGGCCCCGGACCTGTTCGGGCGACATGTAGGCGACCGTGCCGAGCATTGTGCCGGGGCTGGTCAGATTAGCTGAGTCCGTGGTTCGGGTTACGCCGGCACTCTTGCCGGAAGAACCGCTGGCCATCACTTTTGCTAGTCCAAAGTCGAGGATCTTGGCGTGGCCGCGCTTGGTGACGAAGATGTTTGCCGGCTTGATGTCGCGGTGAACTATGCCTTCGGCGTGGGCCGCGTCGAGGGCGTCGGTGATTTCGGTGGCCAGCAGGAGCAAGTTGTCGGTGTCGAGCGGGCGGCCTGCGATGGCGTGCTTGAGGGTCAGGCCGTCGAGAAACTCCATGGCAATGAAGGCCTGGCCGTCCTGCTCGTCGATTTCGTAAATGGTGCAGATGTTGGGATGGTTGAGGGCGGATGCGGCCTGCGCTTCGCGCTGGAAACGGGCCAGGGCCTGGGGATCTTTAGCTATTTCGTCGGGTAGGAATTTCAGGGCTACGAAACGGCGCAGCTTGATGTCTTCAGCTTTGTAGACCACGCCCATGCCGCCACCACCGAGCTTTTCGATCACTCGATAGTGCGAGATGGTTTGTCCGATCACTGGCGGTGATTATTACGTGGGTAGGAGGGGCAAGTCAACGAAGGCGGGGAAAGACGCGAGTCAGTGTGCAGCGGATCTTCCCGCGAGGAAATTCGATTGACATTGTTTCGCGGCTGACAGCAGTGCAGTGTACTCAGGAGTTCCGCGGAGCTTCACTAGCAACGGGTCGGTTTGCAGAGCGGTGTAGGCGCAATAGTTTTGCTCTACGGCTTTTCTCAGCAGTCGCAGGGCGGCATCTTTCTGTTCGCAATAAGAGAGCAGGGCTCCGACGGAATATAGCGGCTCGATATCGGCTCCGGCGAGCGCGGTTGCTTCTATTTTCTGCGCAGCCTGGTCGCATAGGGCGGAGCGCGGAGGGTCGATGCAGGCTTGAATCAAATCGCGGCCCATCAATGGAGACAGCGACGCTCCCTGAATGGCTTTGCGCGCCTCGGCGAGTTTGCCCTGGCCCAGAAGAATCGCGCCGGTCTGCATGGCAGCATATTCCGAGCCGGCATCGAGGCGAACGAAATCCATCGCCCTCTGGGTCTGACCCAGTTGCACAAAGGGCCCCGAGCAGGAGCGAAGTTGGAAGTTGGCGCGATCGAGGGCCAGGGCTGCGTCGCACTCGCGCGCAGATTCGTCCAGCAATCCGGCGTAGCGCAGAACGTAGGCCAAAGCGAAATGGGACATCGCGCTATCTGGGCGGCGCTTCAGCAAAGCTGTGGCTTGGGTGTAGGCATGGAGTGTATCGCCTCGATCCGTCTGTCTGGCGATCAACCAGGCGACGGCAGAAATCAAGTTGGGATCGAGCGCCAAGGCTCGTTCTGTGGCCGAGTCCGAACGCTTGAGCATCGGCGTCCCGCCATCACCGTACGCGCCGCTGAAGTAGTAACGCAGGCACAAGGCGTCCCAGACCGGCGCGTAGCTGGGGTCAATGCCTACGGCACGCTCGAGCATCGCGATCGCTTCTTTGTTCGGAGTGACGTCGTGCGGAAGAGCGATGCTGCGCAAATACAAGTCGTAGGCCTCTTCACTTTTCGGCCGAGTGCCGGCCTCGCCAGAGGCCGACAGACCTCCGAGCACCGGGACCAGGCCTTGCCGGACTCGCGATGTGATTTGCTCGCGCATGGCAATCTTGTCGGAGGCGGCAACACTGATGCTGTCCCGCCAAATGCTGCGGTTGTTGGCTACGTCGACCGCTTCCAGAGTGATCTCCAGTTGGTTGCCGTCTACGAGATAGTGTCCGGTCACAATGGAGGTCACTCCCATCTCGCGGCCAGCCTGTTGCAGGTCGAGGTTCGGCCCGCTGTACTTGCTGGTGGTGGCGAAGGGGCGGATGGAGAACGACGGCACATAGCTGAGCGAAGTGGCAATTTCATCGGGCAGGGCGAGTTGCAGAAAATCAGCGGCCTTGTCTGGGCCTATGTTCTGGAAGGGCAGCACCGCGATCGCCTTCGGGCTTGCTGAATCAACGGGAGCAACGATGGGATGCCTGGATTGCCAGAGGAAAAAGGCTGCGACGATTATGGCGATGACGCCCACAGCTCCGGCAGCGAGCCACGGGAACCGCCGGTTGTGAGAAGCGGGTGCTGGCTCAATCGCTGCCGCTGATTTGCCGGTTTCAGTATCCCGCTTGAGCCGTTGCAGGTCGGTGCGAACGTCCGAGGCATGCTGGTAACGGAGGTTGCGATCTTTCTCCAGACACTTGTTGATGATCCTTTCTAGTTCGGCAGGCATGTCGGGATTCAGGCGCACGGCTGAAGTTGGCGCTGCGTCCAGGATGGCTTTGAAGATGACTGCGGAACTCTCGCCGCGGAACGGCGGAATGCGCGTGGCCATTTCGTAGAGCACGGCGCCGAAGGAGAACAGGTCGCTGCGCCCATCGGTTTCTTTCGCGCGCGCCTGCTCGGGCGACATATAGGCCGCGGTGCCGAGGGTTGAGCCGTGGCTGGTGAGGTGCGGTTCATCGATGGTGGCCGTCAGACCGTGGGTCGACGCGCTGTGGCTCGACGAACTCGACGTAGGCGCGAGCTTCGCCACGCCGAAGTCAAGAATCTTGGCGTGACCACGCTTGGTGACGAAGACGTTGGCGGGCTTGATGTCGCGGTGAACGATGCCTGCGGAGTGAGCGGCGTCGAGCGCGTCGGTTATTTCGATCGACAATGCCAGCACAGTCTCGGTTTCCAGAGGCGGTCCGGCGATCAGATGCTTCAACGTTACCCCGTCGAGAAACTCCATGGCGATGAAGGCCTGACCATCCTGCTCGCCGATGTCGTAGATGGTGCAGATGTTGGGGTGGTTCAGCGCGGAGGCAGCCTGGGCCTCGCGCTGAAAACGGGCCAGGGCCTGGGGATCTTTGGCCACATCGTCGGGCAGGAATTTGAGGGCGACGAAACGATGAAGCCGGGTGTCTTCAGCCTTATAAACCACTCCCATACCGCCGCCGCCGATTTTCTCGACAATGCGATAGTGCGAGATGGTTTGGCCGATCACTGCGCTGAATCTTACGTGGGTGAAATTGGCGCGTCAATGAAACGTGCGGGGGTAGTGGCGCAGTCGATGCTCATCCTGAGCAAGCGCTCTTTGCGCAGCGAGACCGGCCACCACGGCGATTACAGGCACGTCTAAGGGCGTATGCTATGGTCGCGGACCTACGCCAGAGTGTACTTCCCCCGTTCAATCGTCTTCTGCGCGATCTGCTGCCGCAGTTCAATGGTGTTGAACGGCTCGTGCTTGCCCAGCCGGCGCAGGATCGCGACCTGAGTGCGTAGCATGTCGCCGTCGGCAACCGCGGCGATCACTTTCCTGGCGGCGGACTCGACCTTCTCCATCGCCTGCGTGAGATAGACGCGGGTCATGGCTATCGGAAGAGCGGCGGCAGCTTCACCTTTCGTCTCTGCGATTTTCTGCGCGCGCAGCACGGCCGATTCCATCGCGTAAGTTTCGATGGTCATGTCGGCGATGGCGCCCATGATCTCCTGCTGATCCTGAATGGCCTGCATATATTTCTGCGTTGCGGCTCCGGCAGCGAACAGGCCCAGCTTCTTGGCTTGTCCCACCAGTTTGCGCTCATCGGCGAGCGGACCTTCAAGTTCTTCGCCCATCGAAGGTCCGGATAGCACTTCGTCCATCAACTTCTTGATAGCCGGCATGAGCGGCAGTTGCCCGCTCATGGCTCGCTTCAGCAGGAATCCCGTAATGATGAGACGGTTGATTTCGTTCGTGCCTTCGAAGATTCGGTTGATGCGGGCGTCGCGGTAGGCGCGCTCCGCGGGATATTCCTCGACAAAGCCGTAGCCACCGAAAATCTGCATGGTCTCATCGACTACGTAGTCGACCATCTCCGAAGCCCAGACCTTGATGATGGAGCACTCTACCGCATATTCCTCGATAGCCTTGCGAGTTTCCTTCATCGCGTCCGCGCTGGATTTGTCGACTTCGCTGAGCGCGCCATCCATCATGCCGACCGTGCGATAGACGAGCGATTCGCCGACGTAGAGCAGCGTGGCCATGTTGGCGATCTTTTCGCGCACCAGACCGAAGTCGGCGATCACTTTGTTGAAAGCCTTGCGCTGCTTGGCGTAAGCGATGGCGTGCTCGAGAGAAACGCGGCCTCCGCCCACGCACATCGCGCCCAGCTTGAAGCGGCCGATGTTCAGAATGTTGAAGGCGATGATGTGGCCTTTGCCGATGTCGCCCAGCAGGTTTTCCGCGGGCACCTTACAGTCGTTCAAAATAATGGGACAGGTCGAGGAGCCGCGAATGCCCAACTTGTGCTCTTCCGCGCCGATGGAGAAACCCGGGAAAATTTCTTTCGACCAGGAACGCAGTGAACTTTTCGCCGTCGATCTTGGCAAAAACAGTGAACAGGTCGGCGAAGCCGGCGTTCGTAATCCACATCTTTTCGCCGTTGAGAATGTAGTGCCGGCCGTCGGGTGAGAGCTGCGCGCGGGCGCGGCAGTTTAATGCATCCGAGCCAGAGGAGGCTTCCGACAAGGCATACGCACCAACAATTTCGCCCGCAGCCAGGCGCGGCAGAGTATTTCTTCTTCTGCTCTTCCGTGCCGAAGTAAACCAGCGGCAGCAGGCCGATGCCGCTGTGCGCACCCCATGTGGTGGCGAAACCGGCGTATTGGGCGATGTGGTCGGCGATTACGGCGGCGGTTACTTTGTCCATTTCGAGGCCGCCGTAAGCTTCGGGGATTTCAACCCCGGTAAGGCCCAGGTCGCCGGCCTTCTTCACCAGCTGACGTGAGATGGAGAAATCTTTGTGCTCCATTTTCTCAATATTGGGCAGAATCTCGTTGACGGTAAATTCCTCCGCCGTCTGTCCGATCAGTTGCTGCTGCTCCGTGAAGTCTTCGGGGGTGAACACTTCGTCAGGGCGGCGCTCTTCAAGCAGAAAGCTGCCGCCGGAGATTCTGGTCTTGGGAATTGCGGTGGTAGTGGCCATGTCCTACTCCTCTAAAATGAGAACCACAGAATGTGCGGAGGATGCTCGGAAGTACACACTATTCTAATTCGGTCGGGGTTGAAATGATAGAGGCCGGGCGGTAGTGGCTGAATTTCGGGCTATGGAAATCAGACTGGACCACTACCCACCATTCAGTAAGAATCGTTACGCAACGTTTTCAAAGATCCCCGCCGCGCCCATCCCTCCGCCGACGCACATGGTAACCAAGCCATAACGTCCCTTCCGCCGTTTGAGTTCGCGGATGATCGCAGCCGTCAGCTTGGCTCCGGTGCAGCCCAGCGGATGTCCCAAAGCGATCGCCCCGCCGTTGGGATTTACTTTCTCGGGGTCGATGCCCGCTTCTTTGATCACGGCGAGCGCCTGCGCCGCGAAGGCCTCATTCAACTCGATGACGTCGATGTCAGAAAGCTTCAGCCCGGCCATCTTCAGAGCTTTCGGAATTGCGAACACCGGGCCAAGTCCCATTTCTTCAGGCTTGTACCCAGCCGTCGCGAATGAAACGTATCGCGCCAGCGGCTTGATGCCGAGTGCTTTCGCGCGCTCTCCTGACATCACCACGGCTGCCGCCGCGCCGTCGGACATTTGCGAAGAATTTCCGGCCGTGACAGTGCCCTTCACATGGAAGGCGGGCTTCAGCGCGAGCAGCGCCTCGAGCGAAGTGTCTGCCCGCGGGCCTTCGTCCATTTTGAAAATGATTTCCTGCCGCTTTGGCTTCGCGCCGTTCGGGGTGGTAAAGCTCACCGGCACCGGCACAATTTCCTCGTCCAATCTGCCGGCCTGAATCGCCGCCAACGCCTTCTGGTGACTGCGCAGAGAAAATTCGTCCGCCGCCTCGCGCGTGATGCCGAAGCGCTGGCCCACGCGCTCGGCGGTTAAGCCCATGTTGAGATAAGCGTCTGGGTAGTGGTCGACGAGCCAGGGGTTAGGCGAAACCTTGTGCCCGCCCATCGGAATCATCGTCATCGACTCGGTGCCGCCGGCGACAATCGCTTCCGCGCCACCGCTCATAATGCGTTCGGCAGCCATGGCAATCGCCTGCAGGCCTGACGAGCAGAAGCGGTTGATGGTGAGTGCCGAAACTTCTACCGGCAACCCGGCGCGCAGCGAAGCAATGCGGGCCACGTTCATCCCCTGCTCGGCCTCAGGCATGGCGCAGCCCAGGATCACATCTTCAATCTCTTTGGGATCGAGTTGCGGCACACGCTCCAACGCGCCCTTGATAGCAACCGCGGCAAGTTCGTCGGGGCGAGTGGCTCGGAGCGCGCCCTTGTAGGCACGTCCCACAGGCGTGCGGACGGATGACGCAATGATGACTTCTCGCATTGGATGTTCTCGCTTCCGGAAACTATTCTATTGGATGCCTGATGTCCGGGATGAGCTTCACTTCGCCGGAGCGTAGAAGTAATAGTCCGCGGTGTAGCTGCTCTTGGTTTCGGCATCTTTGTGAGCGGCATCGCAACCCTCGGCCGGGGCTTGGCCGCCGTGAGTGTGAACGCGCTGTATCGTGGTTACGCCCGTCAGCAGGCCGTTTCCCGCGTGACTCACAACCTTCACCAGCAGCCACGGAATTGAACTAGGATCAAGCGCGTCCACCTTGGCTGCGGCTTTGCCGGTGACTTCGCTTCCATCTTTCAGCTTCCACGAAGGCCCTGCAGAATGCTGGCCAATCACCTTATCCCTCCGATCGCGAAGCTCCGCCTCCGGCGCTTTGAGCGTCCAACCGAACTTGCCGTCCGCTGCGGCCTGGCAGGTATAGATCTGCGATCCCGTCGCATGTGCAAGCAAGACAACTTCTTCGCCCGCGGGCGCCTGGATCGAATCGGGCGCGTCCGGCGGCTCCTCCTTCATCGGAGCATCTTTGGCTTGGGTTATAGCGAGTGAGGTTCCGAAAATAATGGCGGTCAGCCCCATGACCAAGGCGACAGCTGGCAGAAGTCTTCGCATGAGGCCGATTGTAGCAGGCTCGCTCAAGGCTTTTCCCAATGAGTCGCATTGAATTGCTTGGGATCAAACGTGCCCGGATCAAGCTTTGCATTGCATTGGATATCCGAATACTCCTCGCTGAAGATTTTTTTCTCGTCAACGTACACTACGACGCGCGCCGCCACCCATCCCCCCGCCATCTCGCGGTAATCCTCAAAACGGATATCCTGGAACTTCTTGGGATCAGCCTGCGTCGGCTCAAACAGCCGCACAAACAGTAAACGATTCTTGTCCACCCAGAACTGCTTCGACTTCAGATCTCCTTTCTCCGCACCCACAACATAGAATGACTGTCCCTCCCAGGTCTCCTCGTGAAACTTTGTCAGATCGTAGCCCTCGGCCTTCGCGATCTTGGCGGTTGCCTCCGGGGTCTGCCGATACACGTCAAATCCCAATACCAGAAGCATGTTCATGAGGGGACGAGTTCCCGCCTCCGTGCCCCCTTTGAGTATGGTGAGCGTTCCATCGACCATCAGATATCCGTTGCCATCGCTTGGAGCCCCAATATCGATCCGCAATTTCCCGGGCGCTGCCAGCGCCTCATGCCAAATCTCGGCTTTGCTGGTGCCGTCGGGGTTGTAGGTTGTGCTCCTCTGGGTGAAGGTCAAGGTCTCATACCACGTCTTCGCGTAGCGATCGTGCATCACTCGCAATACGTCTTCGCCATTGCGCGCGTCTTCGGCATGAGCCAGAGTCAAGCAGAAAAGAATCAGAAAGAGTAGCGGCAGTTTTGCAGGTTTCATCAGTTCCTTTCGGATGGAGCTTGGTGCTCAACGCCATTGGAGTTTAGACCGGGAAGAACCACAATGGTCTCGGCTGACTCTAGTTCCTCAGCGTCTTCCCCGTCTTCAGCGTGTACTGAATCCGCTCCTGCGTTTTCTTTTCGCCGCAGAGCGATTTGAAGCCCTCACGCTCTAGATCGAGGATGTATTGTTCGCTGACCAGCGAGCCGGGCGTCACGTTGCCGCCGCACAGGACTTCCGCGATCTTCGCGCCCAGCTTCACTTCGTAGTCGGTGATGAAGTCCCCCTGGCGCATCATGTGGACACCCATTTTGAGCGTGGCCAGAAGGTTTTCGCCGGGGGCCGGAATGTCAGAGCGAGGCACCGGCGGCTCGTATCCGGCGCGGAACAGTTCCAGTGCGCGGGCCTTGGCATCGGAGAGCACGCGCTCGCGGTTCATCGTGATGCGGTCGCTGTCGGTGAGGAAGCCGAAGCCTCGAGCCTCGTGCGCCGACGTGGCGACCTTGGCCGTGGCAATCATTTCAAATACGCGTTTCATGGCCTCCAGCATCTCGATGGATCCGGCGAGAGCTTCACCCGAACTCTTGCCGTGGGCTGCAGCGGCGCCGTCGACGGCGCGCAGCAGCATCTCTTTGCAGCCACCGCCGCCGGGCAGCAAGCCGACACCAACTTCAACCAACCCCGTATAAAGCTCGGCGTGAGGCTGCCGCGCCGCAGCATGCAACGAGATTTCGGTGCCGCCCCCCAGGCACAATCCGAAAGCCGCGGCAACCACCGGCTTGGGCGAGAACTTGATGGCCTGCGTCATGCCTTGGAACTGCCGGATGGCGAGGTCCACGTCGTCCCACTCTTCTTCCTGCACGCTCATGAGCAGCAGCATCAGGTTGGCGCCGACGGAAAAATTCGCCGCGTCGTTGGTGATCACGAAGGCGTCAAAATTTTCGCCGGGACCGCCGGACTTAAGAGTTTGCAGAATCAAACTGATGATGTCCGCGCCGAGCGAGTTCATCTTGCTGTGGAATTCGACGCAGCCCACGCCGTCACCCAGATCGACCAGCGACGCTCCGGAATTCTTCTTCACCACGCCGTTAGACTTTTTCGCAACCGCAACGGACCACACGCCGGCAGGAACCTCGACCGGTTTCAAGCTTCCGGTTTCCAGGTCGAAATAAACGCGCCCCGACGAGGCCTTGGGGGCATCGCTATACCAGGACTTCTTGCCAGAGGCCAGTAGTTTTTCTACATTCGCGGCCACCGGCTTGCCTTCTTTCTTCATGCGCCCGACGGTGGCTTCGACGCCAGCGGCATCCCACATTTCGAAGGGTCCCAGTTCCCAACTGAAGCCGAGTCGCATGGCGCGATCGATTTCAACAATGGTGTCAGAGATTTCCGGCACCCGGTTGGCGGAGTACGTCCACAAGTCGGAGAGCGCCGACCAGAGAAACGCTCCCGCTTTGTCTCCCTTCTGCGGGCCGCTGCCCTCCACGCCAAGCAGCATGCGCAACCGCCCGCCGCTGTCCTCAATGTTCTTGGCCATATCGAGCGCTGGGAACTTCGGCTTCTGCCGGGGATGGTATTCGAGCGTCTTCCAATCGAGCGCCAGCCGCTCGTCTTCCCTGCCATCGTGACTCTTTGCTCTCTTGTAAAAGCCGCCCCTGGTTTTGTCGCCCAGCCATTTGCGCTCGATCATCTTCGTAAAGAAGTCGGGCAAGCGCAGGTCACTGCGTTCGTCGTGGACGTTCGCGATCATATTCCCAACCACATGCCCTAGTATGTCCAACCCAACCAGGTCAATGGTGCGGAACGTTGCCGACTTGGGCCAGCCGACGGCCTGTCCCGTCAGCGCGTCCACTTCTTCGATGCTGAGGCCCATCTCCTGCATCAGGCGCATCACATTCAACACTGAAAATGTGCCAATGCGGTTGCCGATGAAGTTGGGCGTGTCTTTGGCAGTGACGACGCCCTTGCCCAGGCGCACATCGCAGAAATGATCGATGGCATCGATGGCCGCCTGATCCGCGTCCGGCGTCGGAATAATCTCCAGCAAGCGCATGTAACGCGGCGGATTGAAGAAGTGCGTGCCAAACCAAGCCCGCCGGAAATCATCGGAGAAACCCTCCGAAATCTTTCCCACGGGCAAGCCGCTTGTATTCGTGGTGACGATGGTGCCGGGTTTGCGAATGGCCTCAACTTTGCGAAGCAACGTCCGCTTGATGTCCAGATTTTCCACGACTGCTTCGATGATCCAGTCGACTTCAGCCAGCTTCTTCAAGTCGTCGTCAAAGTTGCCGATGGTGACCAGGCGTGCAAGCGATGGATCCATGAAGGCCGCCGGCTTGGATTTCTTCGCGCCGTCCAGCCCGGCGGCCGCGATCTTGTTCCGCGCCGTAGCGCCGGCCCCCGGCGGAGCATCTCCCGGAACAATATCGAGCAGGTAGCTGGGTATGCCGGCGTTAGCGAAATGCGCGGCAATGCGCGCGCCCATGGTTCCGGCGCCCAGGACGGCAACTTTATTAATGCGTTTCATGGTTGAGCCTCAAAAGAATCTTTCTTCCTCAACAATTGGCAATCGGCAATCGTTCGTCCTATGGCAGTTTATCTACCGCCCAGTCATTCTTGCCAGTGTCCACGATCACAATGCTGGAAAATCGCCGGCGCGCGTGGTTCCTCGAAGTATCGACGAGGACGACAGGAAACTCATAGTGCCCACGCCTCAGCAGTCTGCCCCGCCCGATTTCATAGGCGGAGGGGCTTGAATTGGAGAAAAATTTCTCGACCACATCTGTCGTGGCCTTTTCCTTGGCACGACCGCTAAGCAGCACCATCCCGTTTTCCACGTCGCCAGATTGCCAGGCTTGAAGGAAGTGATCGGCAGCTGCGAGGGCGGAGACGTAGTCAGGCTCCAGCCCGGGAGCAGGCACAGTCTTGGCTGCCAAAGGCGATAGCAACAAGAACAACCACACGCACACCAGTAACTGGCGAACAGGCATGAATGCATTATGCGGGAAAAGGTCTTGAGGTACCGAACCTGAATTTTAGTCGCCACTCTACAGTTCAGCATGCCCCTTCACATACTCCAAGGCGCGCCGCGCCATTTGTTTCTCACCCGTATAGGCGAGCAGCCTCGGAGCATCTTCCAGCCGCACCCAGCGCGCACGCGCCACTTCAATTCGCATTTCGGGAGAAATGTCGTTGATGCGGCCGGAGCGATAACGCATCAGGTAGAAACTGACAATTTTGAAAACCCGCCGGCCGTCGCCCCAGGTGCGGGTATAGACGTACTTGCTGTCGGCGAGCTTGGTGACTGGCTCGGCCGTCACCCCGGTCTCCTCGTAAACCTCCCGAACCGCGCTTTCGACCGGCTTCTCGCCCGAATCGACCAGGCCCTTGGGCAGGGCCAGCACTCGTCTTCGCCTTCCACTCGAGTGTCTGGAGCCTGCTGATGGTCCTGCTCGGGCGCGGCCCGCTTCGGTGGGCGGCTCGATGGCGGCCATCCACCACACCCCCTCCCGCTTCCGGATCACCACGCCGCCGGCAGAGATCTCCCGCACCATATAGTCGGCAAGTTAGCAGGATTGCGGCAGTTAGTCATCCCCACCCGAGAGGGGTTACACCCTGGTAACACGGCCTAGGGGCCTCTCGTAACTCGGATGGCACGGAAGTGCCCTGCAGCTTTCAGCGAGATAGTGGCATCCTAGAAGCTAGATGGGAAGTAGACGATAAGTGGGTCCCGGCAAGATGGGGGAGCGGGGTTCCAGTGAAGAGTCTCGACAAGATCATTCGGTCGGTGCAGGCCTTTGGACGGGAACTCTCCCGCAAGGGTGACCCGGCCGGGCCGCGTCTGCCCATGATCGGTGTGGCACTGGGCGGCGGTTTCGCCCGGGGTATGGCGCATATCGGAGTCCTGAAAGTCCTCGAAGAGGAAGGAATCCCGGTCCGCGTCGTTACCGGCACCAGCGTGGGAGCACTGATCGGCGCATCCTACTGCAGCGGGCTTTCTCTCGAAGAACTCGAAAAAGTCGCGCACACCTGCCGCTTCACCACCTTCGCGCGCTGGACGGTTTCGCGCTACGGCTTCGCCTCTAACGACCGGATGGTGTCGTTCCTGAATCGCACGCTGAAGGTCAAGACCTTCGAAGAGTTGCGCATTCCTCTAGGGGTTACCGCCACCGATTTCAACAGCGGCGAAGGCATCGTCTTTCATTCTGGTTCGATCATCGATCCGGTGCGCGCCAGTTGCGCCTACCCCGGAATGTTTCTGCCGGTCGAAATTCGTGGCCGCTACCTGGTGGATGGCATGCTCTCGCATCCCGTGCCCACGCGGCCGCTGCGCGAAATGGGCGCCGAAAAAGTGCTGGCCGTGCATCTGAAAGGCACATGGGCGAAAGGCGGAGCGCCGCGCCATCTCTTTGATGTGATCGGACAGTCGTTCGCCATCGCCCAGGACGCGATGTCCAGCCTGTGGAAAGATGCAGCCGACGTAATCGTCGAACCCGACGTGGCCGGCTTCGCCTACGACGATTTCAAGCGCGCCGGCGAACTGATCAAAGCCGGAGAAGTAGCCATGAGGCAAGCTCTACCTCAAGTGCGCAAGTGGCTGGAAGCCCCGGCCGAGGCACTCGTCCCGCTAAGAGTCCCGGCCAAAGTACGTCACGCAGCGCCGAGTCCCGCACCAGTGCCCGCGGACTAAGACTCCTGCAGTCACCGGTCACGAACTCTTCTTCAACTCTTCCATAACGCTTTGAATCAACTCCTTGGCGTCGGTCAGGCTCTTCATGATGATCTGGATGTCCATGACCGGCTTGCCTGGCCAGCGCTGGCTTTGGCAGTAGACACCGTGCTGGCCGACCAACGACATGGCGTCGGTAATGGCATCCATGGTTACGGCCAGCCTCCCGCGCGGCACGCCCATCATGGTCTCGTAGTGTTCCAGCTCTTCGTGCTTCTCGTCGAATACCGGCATCTGGAGATTGTAACCGTCGTCGCCGGTGGAGCATAATCATGCGTCTCCGCGGCTGAACCTTCGATTGTCGGTTAGGAATTGCGACGATATTATGGAAGGTATGGAGACAACGCAGATTACTCTTCGTGCGGCTCGCATCCAAGACTTCGACTATTGCGAGCGCCTTTATTTCGCGGAGATGAATAGAATTATTGAGGAATTGAACCTGGATATGGCCGTTCAAGTCGCCAGCTTCCGGCAGCAATGGGAGCTTGCGGAGGTTCGGATCATCACCTTCGATGGCGCCGCTATTGGGTGGTTGCAGAACACGACTCGCGGCGATACGCTCTTTCTAGCGCAGCTCTTTGTGGAGGGTTCTTTCCAACGGCGTGGCGTCGGTACTGAGGTGATCAATCGCTTAATTGGTGAGGCCACACACATCCGCCAGGCGGTGACGCTCGGAGTAGCAAGAATTAACCCTGCCTTACGGCTCTATAAGCGGCTCGGATTCCGCATTACGCATGAGGATGATCGCAAGTTTTACATGAGGCGCGACCCTGTTATCGATGATCCGATCTCAAACTAAACACTGCACACGCTGACGAATCCGCTTCAGATCCGTCAAACGTTCGTAGCCATTGCGAAGTTCAAAGGAGAATCCATGAAAAAACGAATTGCCATTCTCGCGCTTCTCATCCTGTTCACTACCGCCGTCTTCGCTCAGATGGGCGGGGGCAAACCCAGTCCACCAGCCTCGGCCACGTGCGATCTCGGAGGCGGTAAGACTATCAAAACCGACTACTCCAGCCCGCGACTGCGCGGGCGCAAAATGATCGGTGAACACGAACCCTACGGTCAAGTCTGGCGCAACGGGGCCAACGAAGCGACAACCTTTGTCAGCGGCGCCGACC
Source organism: uncultured Acidobacteriaceae bacterium (assembly GCA_963850805.1). Lineage (GTDB taxonomy): Bacteria > Acidobacteriota > Terriglobia > Terriglobales > Acidobacteriaceae > Sulfotelmatobacter. The sequence goes on from CAWKNF010000021.1 coordinate 58,002, forward strand.
TCGTGGTCGGTGGCAAAAGCGTCCCGGCCGGCAGCTACACCCTGTTCGTAGTTCCGAATCCCGATAAATGGACCCTGATTATCAACAAGAAAACCGGAGAGTGGGGCATCCCCTACAAGTATGAGAGCGACGAACTTGTCCGGGTCGATATGACGCTTTCTAAACTGCCGTCGCCGGTAGAGAATTTCACCATCGCCTATGACAAGACCGGCTCGGGTTGTACTCTGCGTGAGGAATGGGACACTACGCGCGCCACAGTGGAGATCTCGGCGAAGTGAGGTCCTTTGTAGCGCCGCCGTCCCGGCGGCTGTCGCGGTGGCGTCCTCGCCACCGCGCAGCGAAAAGCCGGCGAGACGCCGGCGCTACGATTACTGCGCCGGCTTCCAGCGCAGCACCGGCTTCCGCGCCGCGGCGGTTTCATCGAGCCGCGAAACCCGCGTGGAATGCGGGGCATCGAGTGCGATCTGCGGATCCTCTTCCACTTCATCCGCGATCGACTTCATGGCCTCGATGAACAAGTCCATTTCTTCTTTCGACTCGCTCTCGGTGGGCTCGATCATCAGCGCACCGGGCACGATCAGCGGAAACGCCGTCGTATAAGGATGGAAGCCGTAGTCGATCAGGCGCTTGGCAATGTCCATCGTCTTCACGCCCTTTTTCGCCTGCAGCTTGTCGCTGAAAACAACTTCGTGCATGGTCGGCGTCGAATACGGCAGATCGTACGTGCCCTCGAGCCCCTTGCGAATGTAGTTGGCGTTCAGCACGGCGTCTTCCGTAGTCTGGCGTAAGCCGTCCGGCCCATTCGCCTGGATGTACGCCAGAGCGCGAGTGAACATCCCAAAGTTGCCGTAGAACGCACGCACCCGCCCCACCGATTGCGGACGATTGTATTCAAAACGCGGCGCGCCATCGGCCTTCGCGACCAGCACCGGCGTGGGCAGGAACGGCTCAAGGATTTTCTTGATCGCGACCGGTCCCGATCCCGGCCCTCCGCCGCCATGCGGAGTAGAGAAAGTCTTGTGCAAGTTCAAATGCATCAGGTCCACACCAAAATCGCCCGGGCGCACTTTGCCCACCAGTGCGTTCATGTTCGCGCCGTCCATGTAGAGCAGGCCGCCCTTGGCGTGAAGAATGTCGGCAATCTTGTGAATCTGCTGTTCGAAGACTCCCAGCGTGTTGGGATTGGTGAGCATGAGCGCGGCGACATCCTCGCTCATCTGTGCTTCCAGTGCCGCGAAATCCACCATGCCGCGCGAATCTGATTTCAAGTTCTCGACGGCGTAGTCGACCATCGCCGCCGTCGCCGGATTCGTTCCATGTGCCGAGTCCGGAATCAGAATCTTTTTTCGCGGACGTCCCTGCGCCTGGTGATAGGCCCGCACCATGAGCAGCCCGGTCATCTCGCCGTGCGCGCCCGCCGCGGGCTGCATCGTGATCGCATCCATGCCCGTGATTTCGATCAGGCATTCGCTCAGTGTTTTCAGAATGTGCAGTGCGCCTTGCGAAATCTTCTCCGGCTGGTAGGGATGCCCGTTCGCGATTCCTTCCACTCGCGCCACCGCTTCGTTCACCCGCGGGTTGTACTTCATCGTGCACGAGCCCAGGGGATACATGCCGAGATCGATCGCATAATTCCAGGTGGAAAGCCGGGTGAAGTGGCGAATGATTTCGATCTCGCTCACTTCGGGCATGTTCCCGAGATCCTTTCTCTCCGATGAACCTAGAAGCTTCGAAGTATCCACTTCCGGCACGTCCAGCGGCGGCAACTTCCACGCGGCCTTCCCCGCCGAAGACTTCTCGAAAATCAAGCCTTCGTTCTGATTAACGTGGAGCGTGGCCTTGCGAATCCTGTTCTTCATCGCGCCACCTCCGCAACACCGTCTTCTTCTTTGGCGGATGGCGCCGACGGCTCGCTCTTGGCCACGAGTGCCACGGCAGTGTCGATCGCACCGCGAGTAGTCAACTCGGTGCAGCACCACAACGACGCATTCCCCAGTTCCGGATAAAACTTCTTAAGCGGCAAGCCTCCAACCATTTTGTGCCCGAGCAAGCGGCTGTTGATGGCAAACGGATCTTCCTCGGTCTGCAACACAAACTCGTTGAACCGCGGCGCGCCCGCAAACAGCACCTTGCCACGCTTGGTGAATTGCGCTGCCGCGTAGGCGGTTTTCGCCAGATTCTGCTTTGCCAACTCTTTCAATCCGACCTTGCCATAAACCGTCATGAAGATGTTCACCATTAACGCGACCAAGGCCTGGTTGGTGCAGATATTCGAGGTCGCCTTCTCGCGCCGGATGTGCTGCTCGCGCGTGGCCAGCGTGAGCACGAATCCCCGCCTGCCCTGCTTGTCGACCGTCTGGCCGGCCAGCCGTCCGGGCATCTGCCGCACAAACTTCTCCCGCGTAGCAATGACTCCGCAGTAAGGCCCGCCGAACCCCAGCGGCACGCCAAACGATTGCGCTTCCATGGCGATGACGTCGGCCTCACGCGGCGGCTCCACGATTCCCAGCGAGACCGCCTCCGCGATCGAGACCACCAGCATCGCTCCGCGTTTGTGCGCGATCTCGGCGATCGCCGCCACATCTTCTATTGTGCCAAAGAAATTCGGCGATTGGATAAGCACGCACGCCGTTTCCGGTGTAATCGACTTCTCCAGTTCGCTCAGATTCAGCCGTCCGTCGCCCCCGAAATCCGCGACCGAAAGCGGCATTCCCTGATGCGTCGCGTAGGTCGCGAGCACTTCGCGATACTCGGGATGCAAGCTGCGCGCAACAACTACCGACCGCCGGCCCGTGAGCCGCACCGCCATCATCACAGCTTCAGCCGCGGCAGTTGAGCCGTCATACATGGAAGCGTTCGCTACCTCCATGCCGGTCAGCTCGCAAATCATTGTCTGAAACTCAAAAATCGATTGCAGCGTTCCTTGGGAAATCTCCGCCTGGTAGGGCGTATAGGCGGTGAGAAACTCGCCGCGCGAGATCAGCGAATCAATAACGACGGGCCGGTAATGAGCGTATGCGCCCGCGCCCAGAAAACTGGTGTAGCCTTCGCCGTTTTCGCGCGAGCGCTGGCGGAAATAGTCCACGATTTCCGATTCCGCCATCTGGCGAGGGACTTTCAGGTCACGGTTCAGCCGGTATTCCGCTGGAATCGGCGCGAACAATTCGTCAACCGAACGCAGCCCAATGGCCTTCAGCATGGCTTCCCGGTCGGCAGGAGATTTTGGTAAGTAGCGCATAGGAAGTTGGTTAGATGTAACTCGATGGCAGTTGGATTGTGGCAGTCCTGACCTGCCTTAAGCTATGTCCGGAATCAAACGATTGCCGATTGCCAAGTTCCGATTGTCGATTTGAAACCGGCAGCTTATTCATTTGGCAATTGGAAGTCGGAAATTGGCAAGCCTCACTGTCCCGCTTCTTCTGCTACAAACTTCTCATAATCAGCGGCGGAAAGCAGCGCATCCAGTTCGCCCGCGTTCTTCAGCGTAACCTTGATCATCCACGAACCGTGAGGATCCTTATTCACTTTCTCCGGCGACGTGGCCAAATCGCCGTTCGTCTCGGTCACCGTGCCCGAAGCCGGAGAATACAAATCCGACACTGCCTTCACCGACTCGACCGAGCCAAACGTCTTGCCCGCCGCGAGTTCCGCACCCACCTTGGGCAATTCGACGAATACAATGTCGCCCAGCGACTCCTGCGCATGGTCAGTTATGCCGATTGCGGCGGAGGTCCCGCTCGCCTGAATCCATTCGTGCTCTTTGGTGTACTTGCGATCCGTCGGATAGGCCATAATGGCTTCTAGCTCCTAGCTCCTGGCTTCTAGCTCCTAGCGAATTACCCTGTGTTACTCCGTGCCCTCTGTGGTTAAGATGCTTTCTTCGGTCGTTTATAAAACGGCGTTGGCACCACCTGCGCTTCCACTCCCTGCCCACGAATCTCCACTTTCACCGCCGTGCCCAGCGCCGAAAACTCCAGCGGAAGGTAAGCGAGCGCAATATTCTTCTTCAGGAACGGCGCCGGCGATCCGCTGGTAACGTATCCGATCTCGCGACCGCCGCCGTCGAGCACTTTATATCCATCGCGCGCGATGCCACGCTCCACCATTTCCAACCCGGCCAGAGTCCGCGTCACGCCCTCGGCCTTCGCTTTCTCCAGCGCGGCGCGGCCAATGAACTCCGGCTTCTCCATCTTGCAGAAGCGGTCGAGCCCAGCCTCCCAGACATTAATCGTATCGGAAATCTCGTGCCCGTAGAGTGGCAGTTTACCTTCGAGGCGTAAAGTATTGCGCGCGCCCAGACCGCACGGTACAAGGCCAAACGCTTTGCCCGCGGTCAGAATCTCATTCCACACTCGCGCGCTGGTGGCTTCATCCGCCGGAATGTAAATCTCGAATCCATCTTCGGCCGTGTACCCTGTGCGCGCAATCAGAATGTTCTTCAGCCCGCAGACCGACCCTCGCGTGACCCAGTAAAACTTCACCGCGCTCAAGTCCGCGTCCGTCAGCTTTTGAAGAACGTCCACGCCCTTCGGACCCTGGATGGCAATCTGCGTGAAGTCGTCCGACAGATTCTCCACCGCGCAGTCAAACTGCCGCGTGTTGTCGCGTACCCAGTTGAAATCCTTTTCGCGCGTTCCCGCGTTGATCACCAGCAGGTACTCGTCCTCGCGCAAGCGATGCACGATCACATCGTCGACAAACGTCCCCTGCGGATAGAGCAGCGCCGAATATTGCGCCTGCCCCACCGCCAGCCGCGAAGCTTCGTTCATGGAAATATGTTGCACCGCGGCCAGCGCCTGTGGCCCCTCGAGACGAATGTCGCCCATGTGGCTGACGTCGAAAATGCCCACGCCTGTGCGCACCGCCATGTGCTCGTTGATGATTCCACAACCGATCGCTGCGGGATACTCCACCGGCATGTCCCAGCCATTGAAGTCAACCATCTTCGCGCCCATCTGGCGATGGACGGCGTTCAGCGCCGTCTTGCGAACCGCGGGAGTGGTCGTCTCAACAACGGACAAGCGAGACCTCAATCAGCGCAGGAGCGGGCCTGCAGGATGGTGACTGACTACCGTAACACGCGGTTTTTCGGGCGGTCAAACGGGAAGGGATTATCGTGGAAAACGCCGCGCACATGAGTACGACAGACCACAAGGATCTACCCTGTGACCCTCCGTGTCCTTTGTGGTTAAGATTTTGTCAGCGCCCGAACTGCACCGTGACATGCGCTCCCGCGGCCACGTGCGTCCCGGCCGATGGAGATTGTTGCCGGGCCACGCCACTGCCCACAGCTTCTAATTCCAAGCCAGCGTCTTGAGCAGTTTCCACGGCACCGCGCACAGTCTTGCCCACAAACGACGGCACTTCGATTCCGCCTTGCTCGACGTCAAGGATCACAGTTCCGCTTGCTGGCAAATTCGGTTGCGCAGAAGCGCTATCCTCGCCTGGTGCCGGATCTGGCTGGCTTGCGGCGCCCTGCACCGTTTCACTTTGCCGTATCGCCGCCTGCACGACATTGCCCTCCCTGATGGGAGTCGCGGGCGTGGGAGCCCGCGACACACTTGCCTTTCCCCTTGCGGCCTGCACCGCATCTCCATTAATCTCCGCCGTCTCCAGCGGTTCTCCAGGATGGTCCGGCGTGCCCTCTTCCAAATCGTTATCCTTCATCTTCGCTTCAGCCAGCAACAACTGGTGGTTCGGTGCGAGAGGCAGGTCGTGTGGTGTGTGCAGATACTCGAGCACCTGCTGCGCCACGCGGCGAAATACCGGCGCTGATATTTGCCCGCCCTGGTGCAGCCCAACTGCCGAATCCAGAATCACGGCCACAACAACCTGGGGATTGTTGATCGGTGCGAATCCGGCGAACGACCCGATATATTTCGTCTTCGAATACGCTCCAGTCGCCGGATCGACCTTCTGCGCCGTCCCCGTCTTCCCCGCCGAGGTATAGCCTTCCAGGTTCGCCTTGCGCCCCGTGCCCTCGAGCACAACTTTCTGCATCATCGATCGCATCTGAGCTGCGGTATAACTCGAAATCACACGCCGTGACGCTCCGGAATGAAACGTCACCGTCTGCGGCGTGCCCTGCGGCTCAACTTTTCCTGTCACAATGCGCGGCGCAACCCACACACCATCGTTGGCAAACGTAGAGACCAGTCCCGCCAACTGAAGCGGCGAGATGCCAATCTCCTGGCCCATGGAGATCGCCGCAATCGAAACCTTCGACCAGCGGCTCACCGGCTTGGTCAGCCCGCGCGTCTCGCCCGGTAACTCGATTCCAGTCTGCTGCCCGAATCCGTAAGCGCGGATGTATTTGTAGAACCGGTCTTCGCCCAGCCGCAGCGCAATCTTGATCGCGCCCACGTCGCTCGATTCCGCCAGCACGCCCCACACCGGCAACAGGCCGTGCGGCTTCGAGTCGCGAATGCGCATCCCGTTGTAGACGATCGATCCCATCTGGCAATCGAACACTTCATTGGGATTCGTCAGCTTCTCTTCGAGTGCCGCCGAAATCGTCACCAGCTTAAACGTCGATCCCGGCTCGTACACATAACTCACGGCGCGGTTGGTCAGCGCGGCAGGCGTGATCTGCTTACGCAAATTGGGATTGAAAGTCGGCCGGTTGGCCAGCGCCAGAATTTCTCCGGTGTGCGGATTCTCCACGATCACCGTTCCGGCAATCGCCTGCGTCTCATGAATCGCTTGATCCAGTTCCTTCTCGGCGATGTACTGGATGTTCTTGTCGATGGTCAGCACCAGGCTCTGGCCCGGCTCCGGCTGCTTCTCCACGTCGGAGAACCACTGCCGGCGCGCATCCACGGAGATAAACATCTTCCCCGCGCGCCCCCGCAATTCATCGTCGAACGCATGCTCGATGCCGCTCTGGCCGGAATCCTCCATGCCGACCGTTCCGACCACCTGCGCCGCCAGGTCGCGCGCCGGATAAAAACGCTTTGGCTCCTTTTGGAAATGTATCCCCTGCAACCTCAATGACTTAATGCGCTCAATCGTCTCATCATCGGCCTTGCGCGCCACCCAGCAGAAAGTTCTGTGGTTGCGACAGTCGGCCAGCACTACATTGTGATCTTCGCCGGTGATTCGCGTAATCAGGGAAACCGCGGTGGGCAGGTCCTTGACTTCGGTAGGCACAGCGAAAGCCGAATCGACGAGTACGGACATCGCCAGTTCGCGTCCCGCGCGGTCATAAATCACTCCGCGCTTGGCGGAAAGCGGAATCTCGCGCTGCTGCTGGTGCTCGGCCTGCTTCACAAAGCTGCCGTAGCGGAAGATTTGCAGATAGACCAGCCGCCCGCAAATCGCCACACACCAGAGCAAAAACATAGCCCCCAGCAAGTAGAGCCGGGAATTCTTGCCGAGGCGGGAGTTAGTGACCATGATTAGAATGCATCGTCGCTAGACAAACATGGCGGACCACCGTTCAGGCGGACCGCCAAAAAAGTTCGCGTGGAGATGGGCCCGTGTGGGGACGGGCACTCTTGCCCGTCCGCTGAGCGCAGCTCGGCTGCTTTCTGCCGCCCCCATTACTGCCCCGCCAGCACCATCAACGGCTCCGCACTCGCCATCACCGGCGCATTCGAATCCGCAGGCGCGCCATCCATGCGGATCACCTGCCCCGGTTCCGGCGGCACCAGCCCCATACGCCGAGCCATCACATCGATCCGTTCCGGGTCGCGCAACGACGCATCCTCCAGCCGCAGCGCGCGGTTCATCTCCGTCAGGTTATTGAGTTCGCGCTTCGACGATTCGATCTGGTAGCCATACTCAATCGCACGGAAGTGTTGCCAGGCATAGGTAAACACCAGCAGAAACAGGAAGGCCAGCGCCGTGACAAACTGCTTCATCTCGCGATTGCGTCTGGCGTCTTCCACTTTCACCAGCCGCGAATTGTCGATCGCTTTGCCGAAGTAGATTTCCGGGGTTCCGGTGAAGAACGTATTGCGCCGCGCCGCCGGGATTGCACTGCGAATTGCCGCCGCTGCTGCTGCCATTTATGCCGCTCCCGCGTAAACCCGTTCACTGTGTATCTGCGGAACCTGCAGATCAAACATCCGCCGCAGCTCCATTTCGTCGACGATTCTTTTCTGGAACTCGCCCCGTTCGGCCCGCTCCACCGTCGCCACCAGATCCTTAATCAACGTCCCCGTATACATTTCCCAGCCTCAATTTGGATTCCTACCACGGAACCCTTGACCCGGCTTCGGGCCTCGGCTTTCGGGCTTCGGCTTTTTCAATTTTGGGCTTTTGCTGAAGCCCGCTAGAGCCGAAGCCTGAAGCCCCGCCTTTCAGAACCTGAACTCCCGGCACACCATGACAGCTGTGCCGGGGACTCCGGCAGGTTTTCCGGAATCAAACTTTTTCCGCCGCCCGCAATTTCGCGCTGCGCGCCCGCGGATTCCGATCACTCTCTTCTTCAGTTGCCGTTACTGGCTTCTTCGTCAGCAAACTGAAGTAACCCTGCTTCGCTCCATCGCGGAAGGCATCTTTCACAATGCGATCCTCCAGCGAATGAAAACTGATCACCACCACGCGTCCACTTGGCTTCAGAATCCGGGGCGCCGCTCCGAGCAGCGCCCGCAGATCGTCCAGTTCGCGGTTCACGAAGATTCGAAGAGCCTGAAAAGTTCTGGTCGCCGGATGAATTCGCTTCGATTCAGAATTCATTGGCCGGGCCGCGGCTGATATGACACCCGCAAGATGTGCGGTAGATCGTATCGGCCGCGACCGGACAATGGCTCTGGCGATTCTCCGCGACCTCCTTTCCTCTCCGAATTCGTAAATCACATCGGCAAGCTCGCGCTCGTCGAGGTGGTTTACCACTTGTTCGGCGGTACGCTCCGACCGCGGGTCCATCCGCATGTCGAGCGGTCCTTCCGCCTGAAAACTAAACCCGCGCGCGGCATCGGAAAGCTGCAAACTGCTTACTCCGAGGTCGGCCAGCAGGCCGTCGGCTATCGGGCTTCGGGCTTCGGCCAAGCTTGCAAATGACGCTTGCCGTAACTCGATGCTCGGCCAGTCCCGGACGCCGGAAGCCGAAAGCCGAAACCCGGCTCTCTCCAGCGCTGCCGGGTCTTTATCGAGCCCAATCAAATGTCCCGGTGCGCCGAGGCGTTTTGCGATTTCGTAACTGTGTCCGCCCAAACCCACCGTGGCGTCGATATAGGTCCCGCCACGCCGCACGTTTAAAAAGTCGATCGCTTCTTTTAAAAGAACCGGAACATGGCTCGCTTCCCTTCCACCACCATGCCCAACCCCCTGAGGGGTGTCTGTTGAACCCTCGCCCACTAGATGCCCAGTTCGTCGAGCGTCTTCTCATCGTCAGACGTGAACGGCTGCTCCGCGATCTCCTTGCGGTACGCTTCCAGATTGCGCACCAATAAACGATTCAGGTTGCCGGTCACGGCCACTTCGCCTTTGATACTGGCGGCGTCTCGCAACAGCTGCGGAATCAGCAGCCGGCCCTGGCCGTCCATCTCCACCTGCTGGCCCCAGTAGTTCGCCCGGTCGAGGAACTTCTTTTTCGTAGGGTTGTAGTTTGACAATCCCGCCAGCTTCTGCTCGATGCGCTCCCACTCCTCGAAGGGATATATTTCGGCAACCTTGCCGTCTACGCTCGTGATATAGAATTGCGTGTTGTACTTTTCGTCGATCACCCGCTTGAACTCGGCCGGGACTTTCAACCGTCCCTTTTCGTCGACGCGAGTTGGGTGATTGCCGCGAAACATGATGTGTCATCCTGAGGCGACGGTCACCTCTTAAGCTTGTCATCCCGAGGCACCGGGTTTTGGCGCCGAAGGATTTGACTTCCTTATGAACTGCGTGAACTACGACTGCAACCAGGGAGGTAAAAGCGGCGCAAAATATGGTCAAACTCGGGTGGCTCGGGCTGTTTGTCGTGCTTTTGGGTCGGCTTCCCACCGGCTCCTCTTTATCAGCTTCCCGTTCCCACGGCCTTAACTCTCTTGACCACTCTCTACCACTTTGTACCACATCTTACCCGTAAGTCATTGATTGTCAAGCGCAAACTTGAAGGTAGGGTTCCCACTGTAGGACGGATTCGACAAACTACGAGTTCTTGTGGTTAACCACAAAGACGACCACAAGCGGTTGCGTTTACGCTCCAGAGTCCTTCGCTATTTATTCGCTAATATTTTTCTTGCACTCCGCGCCCAGAGCGGATTCTCCTGTGGAAATTAGTCAGGACTCGTGCCGCGCCGGTGTTGTAGCGCCGCCGTCCCGCCCCCGCGGCCAAGGCCAAACATGCCGTCTCTTCTAGGCCGTAAGCCGGCGAGACGCTGGCGCTACGACTCCGCGTGATCAATCGTATCTCTTCACAATTAGGTGTACACTGCTCCGTTTATTGGGCAACCACACACGGAGGCGCTTATGCATCTCAACCGAGGCAGGATTTGGCTGGGCGGTTTAGCAGGTGGCGTGGTCTGGACACTCTGGAGTTTCTTAGTAGGAAAGTACGTCATCACCGATGCGCGCTACGCGGCGGCGCAGAACGCTGGACTCTTTCTGAAAACCCCCCGCTATCACCTGTTCGTAGTTGACTGGATCGTAATGCTGTTCATTCTGGCGATCGCGGTAGCGCATCTTTACGGCTGGGCGCGTCAGACTCTGGGAGCCGGTCCCGGCAGCGCATTAAAGGTTGGATTTCTGGCCGGCTTCTTCGCCGGCTTCCCGGTAAACTTTGCGCAGGAAACATGGTTCCCCGGCGACCGCTGGCTGCCCTTTGGCTGGATGATCGAAATGTGGTTTGGCGCCATCCTGGCCGCGCTGGTTGCAGGCTGGCTGTACAAAGACTGAACGGCCTATTTCACCGGCTCGACGAACACCGCCGTGCCGTAAGCCAGCACTTCGGTGACGCCCTGCATCACTTCCGTCGCGTCGTAGCGCGCGCCGACTACGGCGTTGCCGCCCAGTTCTGCGGCATGCTGCAGCATCAGATCGAAGGCCTCGGAGCGCGTTTTCTCGCATAGGTTGGTAAGCAAAGTAATGTTGCCGCCAACCAGTGTCTGCAATCCCGCGCCGATGGTGCCGAAGATCGAGCGTGAGCGCACCACGATGCCGCGCACCACTCCCAGGGTGCGAGTCACGCGGAAACCATCCAGTTCGAACTGCGTCGTGACCATGTTGTGCGCCACCATCCGCCCACCGCCTGCGTAACTGGTTGCCATCGCCGTTGTTCCTTTCCGAATCCAGCCCGAGCTAGAACTGCGAAGCAGCTAACTATAGCGCGAATATGCCCAGGAACGAATTGCCCAATTGCAAATGCCAGCGCTTCATTCCAGCGCGGCCGCAATGAAGAATTCCTGTGACGACAAATCGTACTCCACGCGCAGTACATTCGGCTTGCAGCAAACCTGGCAGTCCTCGACGTAGCTTTGCCGGCGTCCTGCGGATTCATCCACGGTGGTGGGATTCCACTCGCCGCAACCTGCACATTGAAAGCCGGTTTCCATAAGACATTATTCCCCGGGGCCCGTTGAGGAAACAGTTTCCGTTGGACTTCATGGAATTAACCATACGGTTATAGCCCAGAGAGATCATCGTTCTATCCTGGGAGTCGATTTAAGCCCCCGCAATCCTTTGGACTGGGAAAATCACCCCACCCTCCAAACATCGCTATGCTGCAAACGACCCTGGCGCTGGTTTTGCGAGCGGTCCGAATAGAGATGTTCCCCGTCAATCTGCTCCTTCCTAACGACGCTCCAGCAATAGCTCATAGTTTTCAACGACTTCCACCATGTCTCAACAACTTGCAGCGAAACTCAACGACTTACACCAGGTTTCAACGACTTAGCCCGCTCGAGAAAAACTGCGCAATCGCTGCCCAGGGAAGAAAATCTCCAGTGCCCTATAATGGCCAATCCATCTCTCCACCCGGAGGCTTCATGATCTGGAGGGCTTCATGATTTCGCGGCGGCGGTTTCTGAAAACAGGCGGTGTGGCAGCCGGGATCGCTGCCGGGTCCCATCGCCTGCTGGCGTTTGGCGCAGCCAACAACGAGAAGCCCGACACTTCCCTGCCCCCGTCTCTGTCGCGTTTGAAGTCGCGGAAGAGTGAAGCCGTTCCAGTTTCGCGCGAGGAGCGGCGCGATCGCCAGGAGCGTGCCCGCAAGTTGATGAGCGAGAACGCGCTGGACGCCATCGTGCTCATGGAGGGCACGTCGCTGAAATACTTTACCGGCATTCGCTGGTGGGGCGGCGAGCGCATGTTCGCGCTGGTGCTGCCGGCAAAAGGCGCTGCGTTCTACGTGTGTCCGGCATTCGAGGAAGGCCGGGCGCGCGAGCAGCTCGCCAACGCGCCCGATGGCGAGAATCCCGATGTGCGTACATGGCAGGAGGACGAAAAACCATACCAACGTGTAGCGCAAGGACTTAAAGAACGGGGCATGGCTGCGGGCAAGATTGGGATCGAAGAAACGGTGCGCTTCGTGTTTTCCGAAGGAATTGCCAAGGCCGCGCCGCAAGTTACGCTTACCAGCGCGACGCCGGTCACCGCCGGCTGCCGCAGCATCAAGAGCGCGCATGAGATCGCCCTGATGCGTCTGGCCTGTCAGGTAACGCTGGCTGCTTACGAAGCTGTCTATCATGCGCTGCGCGAAGGCATGACACAGCAACAGGTGGAAGATTTGATTGCGGCTGCGTACGGACAGCTCGGTTTTCCGGGCGAGGCCAGCGTGCAGGTCGGGGAGTACTCCGCGCTTCCTCACGGATCGAGCACGCCGCAGGTGATTCGCGAAGGTTCCATCGTCATGATCGACGATGGCTGCACCGTGGAAGGATATCAGTCGGACATCACGCGCACGTTCGTGCTGGGCAAAGCCTCAGAAAAAGTCAGGGACAAAATGAACAAAGTCTTCGACATCGTGCATCGCGCGCAAGCCGCGGCGTTGGCAGCCGCGCATCCGGGAGCGGAGTGTGGCGCGGTCGATGCGGCGGCACGAAAAGTGATTACCGACGCGGGCTATGGTCCAGATTACAAATACTTTACCCACCGCCTGGGCCACGGCATCGGCATGGATGGGCACGAGTGGCCTTACCTGGTGCGCGGCAACACAACCAAACTTCAACCCAACATGACCACCAGCAACGAGCCCGGCATCTATATTCGCGGAGAATTCGGCATTCGCCTCGAAGACGATATGCATGTCACGGAACGCGGGCGCCGAATTGTTCACGCCGCAAAGCCCGTCGCTGGAAGATCCGTTCGGGAAAGCGTAAGTTCGGTGATCATCCCGTAACTTCAGTCTACGACGGCACCACTTGCAAATTGTTGGTCACGGAAAAGATTCCGGGAACGCCGTTGGCGCGCATGAACACGAAATTCTTGTCGGCTTCGTTGTCGACCACTCCTTCGAGGGTGACGTGGCCATTCTTTACGATAATGCGAATCGGTTTCTGCACGCCCAGGGCGTACTTCTCCAGCGCCGGATATCCGTAGATCGCGCGGTATAGCTGGAGACGCAGGCGATCATCCACGGGCGAGGTGGGCAGCACCTCGATCTGGTTAACTACTTTCTCGACGCCTTCGATGTGCTTCACCGCGTTCTCCGCATCGGACTTGAGCACAGGACGCGCGACCTGCCCGAGCAGCGTAACCGTGTAGCCGTCTACCTTGAAGGCGATGTAGTCGAACACGCCGAAATACGGAAGCATGAGAAGTTCGTGGCGAACTTCTTTGATGATGCGTTCTTGCGCCTTAGCCGAAGGCTGGTTACGATCCTGAGTCAAGGCCAGCGTGGCGAGCGATAACAGAGTAACGACGACAACCAGCAACTTGCGCTTCATGACAGTCTCTCCTTCCTCGAGAATTTCCCAGGCACGACAGTCTACTCCATGCTCTGGCGGAGCCCTAGTACATCGAAAGGCTGATAAAGGCCTACGTGTTTGCTGTAGTCCCCGATTTGTGTCGCAAATGATGTAAAATTCAGGATCGACCGGGGCGCGGGGATGCGGAAGTTCCATCCGCCGCCTGCGGGAAGAGGTCTGCATGCAGCATTTGAGTCCGCATGACGTGATGACCATGTTCATGGCGCTGGCCACGCTGCTGGGCTGCGCCAAACTGGCGGCGGAGTTGATGCAGAAGATCGGCCAGCCTCCGATTCTGGGAGAGATTTCGGTCGGGATTTTCCTGGGACCGACGGTTCTCGGACACTACCGCCCGCACCTGTACGAAACACTGTTTCCTACGACCGGGCCGATGCCGATCGTTCTCGACACAGTAACCACGCTGGGAGTTGTGTTCTTCCTGCTGACGGCCGGGCTGGAGATCGACCTGCGCAGCATCTTCCGCCAGGGCAAGAGCGCCTTGCTGGTGAGTAGTTTCGGCGTGGCGTTTCCTTTTGCGGCTGGCTTCCTGGCGGCGTCGGCTTTTCCTAACGAAATGGGCGCGGAAGCGGGAGCGAACGCGCTGATCTTCTCGCTGTTCGTGGGCACGGCGCTGTCAATTTCGGCGCTGCCGGTGATCGCGAAGATCCTGATGGACCTGAATCTTCTGCGCACCGAGATGGGCACGGTCATCATTTCGTCGGCGATGTTTGACGATCTGGTGGGATGGATTCTGTTCTCATTCGTCCTGGGGATGATGCATCCGCCGCCCGGCGGCAGCATTGCCGATGGAGTGAAGCACACCGTCGTTCTGGTGGTGTTGTTCGTTGGTCTAACCCTGACGGTGGGGCGCTGGCTGATCGATAAGATCGTGCCGGTGCTGCAGGCGCATACCACTTGGCCGGGCGGCGTGATTGGATTCATCTTCACCCTCACCATGGCGGGAGCGGCATTCACGGAGTACGCGGGGATTCATGCGGTGTTTGGAGCTTTTGTCGTCGGCATCGCGGTGGGAGAGTCGGGACATTTGCGGAAGCGGACGTCCCAGCACATTCACCAGATCGTGAACAACGTGTTCGCGCCGTTCTTCTTTGCCAGCATTGGATTGCGAACGAATTTTGTCTCGAACTTTCACCTGGGACTGACCGCAACCGTGATCGCTAGTAGCCTGCGTGGGCAAGCTGCTGGGAGCAGGCTGGGGCGCGCGCCTGGGTGGGATGGACCGGACATCGTCACTGGCAGTGGGGCTCGCGATGAATGCGCGCGGAGCCATGGAAATCATTCTGGGGATCCTGGCGCTGCAGGCCGGATTGATCCGGGAAAACATGTTTGTGGCGATGGTGATCATGGCCTTGTTCACTTCGCTGGTTTCGGCGCCGGCCATTCACTTCCTGATCAGCCGGCGGCGGACGCTGACCCTGAAGGACACGGTCACCGCCAAACTATTCTTGCCCGACCTGGCGGCGAAGACCCGGCTGGGAGCGCTGCGGGAGATGTGCGAGGTGGCGGCGGAGGCGGTGAGCAATGCTCCCGAGAGATTCCTGCGCCTGGTATCGGAACGGGAGAAGGTGGCCCCGAGCGGTTGGGACGATGAATTGGCCGTGCCCACTGCGCGCGTGAATGGACTGACGCGGCCGCTGGTGGTGGTGGCGAAATCGGACGGGATCGATTTCAATGCGCGCGATGGCAAACCAGCGCGGCTAATAATCATGATTCTGACCGGGGATAACCAGTCACAACACGATTTGCTGGGAGATGCCAGCGAGTTGTTCAGCCACAAGGAAGCGGTGGAGCGGGCGGTGAACGCGAAAAGTTTTCTGGAGCTGGTGGCGGCGCTGAACGCGCCGGTGCAGTAAGCGGGCGGGGGAGGGCTTGGTTCCCGCCAACTGCACCGGCTGAGGTGCCGATTCAGGCCGAAACGCTGAGGACTCCGTTGGCGGAGGAACCGCTCGGCGTGCTGCTGTTGGACGCACCGCTGGTGGAGGAGGACCCGCCCAGCAGGTTCAGGACAATCTCTTCATTACTATCGGCAGGCAGATTGAGTGTAACCTCTGGTGTGTTGGAGCCTTGTTGACCAACGCTAAGAGAGACTTGCTCTCCGCCACCGCTGGTTGGGTTGATGTTGATGGTGATCTGTTCGGGGTTGGCACTGCCGCTGCTGTTGCTGAGGTTGAGAATAATTTCGGGGCCGACGCTGGAGGGGGCGGCGGTCAGGATGGGATCCGCGATTGGGGCGGGCTGGCTCCCGTTGTTTTTTTGAAGCGTGGCCTTGAGAGCGCTGAAGGCTTGTTGTGCGCCGGCCAAATTTCCGGATTGCAGAGCCTGGCCGATGTTGGTGAAATCCTGCTCACGCCGGGAGTTCGCGAACGGGTCTCCGCTGGCGAACGGCCCGCTCTGGCCCAGTTGAGTAATCGCCTGGAAGGCGGTTTGAGCGCCGGCCAAGTCGCCGGTGCCTAAGGCCTGCCCGAGTTCATGCAGATCGGTCTGCCGGGTGTGAAAATACTGCTGTATTTGCTGGTGTAACGAGCTGGTGGAAACGGCGGATGTCGACATTAGTCTCTCCTCAGAAGTTGGTTGATCTGACAAGGAACGCGGTTCCGGTTCTTGCCATCCAAGGGCCATATCGGCTTCGTAAGAACAAACTTTAGGGTCACGGCCAGACTCCAGGGTAGGGTTATACGGGTCAGGGTAGCTGGGTCAGGGTAGCTGGGTCAGGGTAGCTGGGTCAGGGTAGCTAGGTCAGGTCAACCTGGGTCAGGTTTAACCAAGGTGAGGTTAACGGGGTTCGCAGCCGGGTCACGACCCAGTACGAGGAAGTTCGTTGCGTAGCCGCGGCTCCGGCACTTCGTCGCTAACGACTTGGAAGCTAACCAACTTCGCTCTTCCAAAGGACGTGGTCATCGCGCAGTCGGTTGCATCACGGCCGGTGGCCATCAACACGCGTCCGATGCGCCGAATATTGTGCCTGGCGTCGAACGTCCACCAACGATCTCCCAGATAAACTTCAAACCAGGCGCTGAAGTCCATCGGACTCGGGGCCACGATTACACCGATATCTCCGAGGTATCCGGTGGCGTAGCGCGCGGGAATGTTGAGGGCTCGACAGAAGGTAAGGGCAAGGTGCTGAAAGTCGCGGCAAACTCCGACGCGCTCGGTATATACATCCAGCGCAGTGCGGAAGGGACTGGAAAACTCGTATCCGAAGGTGACCTTGCTATGCACCCATGCACACACTGCCTCAACTCTCTTCCATCCCCTGGGAGCGTTCCAGAACAGTTCCGCGGCAGTGTTCGATAAGAGATCGACTTCGCAATAGCGGCTGTTCATAAGGAAGGGCAAGACATTCGGCGGCAATTGATGGATGGGAACCTCGGCGGCGTCGGGGCTTTCCACATCGGGCGTTCCCGAGTCTTCAATCAGCGTGGAATTCTGAAATCGAATCTTGCCGGGCGGAGCCACCAGGCGGCAAGCATGATTGCCAAACATGTCTTCATAGTTCTCGACATTCACCAGCGGATCGGTTTGCAATTCGTCGGGCTCCCGCAAATCCTTTTCTCGCGATGGATGCACATTCAGCAGGGTCACGAACGGTACTTCCCCCACGGTTTCGAATTGAATGTCGTAGCCGAGACGAATCAACATAGAAGCTCGGGTTCCCTCATGCGCGCCAGATGCCGGGCGCAGGTGAGATGCAGAAACTATCACGTTATCCGCCGATCTTCCACATTTTTTCTTGCTGGCCTGGATTGTAAATTCGGCAGCAGCAATCGGTGTATGATGCGGTAAGTTCACTCCAGAGGACAAAAGTGACATATTGTTTGGGAATTGCGACGCGGGAAGGGCTGGTGCTGGCCTCCGATTCAAGGACCAATGCAGGTTTTGATCAGGTCAACACCTGTCGCAAAATGTTTCGTTTCGTGCAGCCCGGAGAGCGGGTCTTTGTAATTCTGACCAGCGGCAGCCTCTCCATCAGCCAGTCGGTGATCACTTTACTAGGCGACGATTTCGATTCCGGACGAGGACTTGCCCAAGCCGACTCCCTCTATGACGCGGCCCGCATCGTGGGCGACTGCGTCCGCAGAATCTCGGATATTGACCGGGCATCGCTGGAACGCGATTCCTTCAGCTTCAATGTTCATCTGCTGCTGGGAGGGCAGGTTCGAGGGCAAGAGCCCAACTTGTACTTGATTTATCCGCAGGGAAACCCTCTCGCGGCCACAGAAGACTCGTTATACTTGCAACTGGGAGAGTGCAAATACGGCCGGCCGATCCTCGACCGCGGCATTCAGGCCACAACCTCTCTGGAGGTTGCGGCGAAATACGCTCTCCTTTCACTCGATGCGACCATGCGATCGAACGTGACCGTAGGTCCTCCTTTCGATCTGTTGCTATACAAGAAAGATAGCTTGAAAATTACGCGATACCGGCGAGTTTCGGCCGGAGACAGGGATCTGAACCTGATCCATTCGAGCTGGGAGCAATCCCTTCGGCGGGCGGTCGAGCAGTTACCTGACATTGAATTCCAATCTTCAGGCAACGAAAACCCCGCCGAAAGCACCAGAGAAGTCGCTCGATCACGAGCGTAAGGTCGTTCGACCGGTCCGCGCTGTTTTTTCAATGGCGCTGATCGCTTTTCCCGATCATCGATTCCCCATTGAGTGCGC
Organism: uncultured Acidobacteriaceae bacterium; assembly: GCA_963850805.1. Lineage (GTDB taxonomy): Bacteria > Acidobacteriota > Terriglobia > Terriglobales > Acidobacteriaceae > Sulfotelmatobacter. The sequence goes on from CAWKNF010000021.1 coordinate 76,522, forward strand.
TATTCTAGCGGGGTATCAAAGCGGCCACCATGATTATTGAAATGGAGACAACCGATCGTAGCGGTGCAGAAGCCCTTCACCGGTACGAATTCAATGGGGCTTACGACGAGATGTACAGTTCCGTGGACCATCCCCGAAGACAGTATCGTCCGCTGCATAACCTGCTTTTGAACCTGGGACCTGACGAGTTACGCCGGAGCAAACACGAAGCCGATCAATCGTTCTTCAACCAGGGAATTACCTTCACGGTTTATGGAAACGACAAAGGCACGGAGCGGATTTTTCCTCACGATCTGCTGCCCCGGATCATCACGGCGACGGAATGGGAAAAAATCGAGCGCGGACTGACCCAGCGGATCACGGCGCTGAATCTCTTCCTCAAGGACGTCTACCACGAAGGCAGAATCATTGCAGACGGTGTCGTGCCCGGCAGTATTATCTATACCTGCAAGCACTACCGCCGGGAAATGCGCGGGATCAAGGTGCCCCGCGATGTCTACATCACGGTAGTCGGGACGGATCTGATACGAAATCCGGAAGGGAACTTTGTAGTTCTTGAGGACAATCTCCGCGTCCCCAGCGGCGTGTCTTACATGCTCACCAGCCGCCGCGTCATGAAGCAAATATTTCCCGGGCTGTTTCAGAAATGCCGCGTGCGGCCGATTGAGCAGTACAGCCAGGTGCTTCTATCGACCCTGCGGTCGCTGGCTCCCGAAGGCCGTTCGGAACCAACCGTCGTTTTGCTGACGCCCGGCTCCTACAACTCCGCCTATTTCGAACATACTTACCTGGCGCGGCAGATGGGCATTGAACTGGTCGAGGGACGGGACCTTGTGGTCCACGACAATGTGGTTTACATGCGAACGACCTTCGGCTTGCAGCGGGTGGACGTGATTTACCGGCGAATCGACGACGATTATCTCGACCCCCTGGTCTTCGAACACGGCTCCGCACTCGGCGCTGTGGGCCTGTTCAATGCCTATCGCGCCGGAAACGTGGCCTTTGCCAATGCGCTGGGAACGGGCGTCGCCGACGACAAGGCCATCTACGCGTATGTGCCGAAAATCATTCGCTACTATCTCGACCAGGATCCGATTCTGGAAGGCGTCGAAACATTCTTGATGTCCGATCCCGGTCAACGGGACCATGTCTGCCAGAGGCTGGAGGAGTACGTGGTGAAAGCGGTGGGCGAGTCGGGTGGTTACGGGATGTTGATTGGCCCGCACAGTACAGAACAACAGCGATCGGACTTTCGACAAATGATCTACGCGCAGCCACGAAACTATATCGCGCAGCCGACGATCAACCTTTCAACCGCGCCATGTTTTGTGGATGGAACCATCGAACCGCGTCACGTCGATCTTCGTCCCTATGTTCTCTACGGCGACAAAATTACGATTATCCCCGGGGGCCTTACGCGAGTGGCGCTGCGCAAGGGTTCCCTGGTGGTGAATTCGTCTCAAGGCGGGGGCTCGAAAGACACGTGGGTCTTGCAGAATTAAGATTTGAAGAATTGAGATTTGCAGAATTGGGTGACCAGATTCATGCTTTCACGCGTAGCAGACAGTTTGTACTGGATGAGCCGCTATTTTGAGCGGGCTGATAATGCCTCGCGCGTGCTGAAGGCGACTTACGGTCTGATTTTGAATCCCGCCAAGTTTTCCACGGAAGAGCGCTGGTTCCGCGCGGTTTGCTCGCTGGCTCCCGGCGCCGCGTCCAGTAACGTCGATCCGCAGCGGGCGCTATTCTCGTTGGTGGCTGATCCGGAAGGCGCGTTTTCGATTGTGAAATGCATAAGCGGGGCCCGCGAGAATGCCCGCCAAGTCAGAGAAGAGATCAGCTCGGAGATGTGGGAGCACCTTAACCGCATGTTTCACGATGTGAATGGGTCTGTGCTGCTACCCGATGACGACGCCGGCGCGATGCAGGTGGTGAGCCTGGTTCACGAAGGGTCCTACCGGTTTAGCGGCGTTACGGCCGCCACCATGAATCACGACGAGGCCTGGCACTTTATCCAGCTCGGCAAATATATTGAGAGGGCGTGCAATCTCTGCGTTCTGCTGGACGCTTATTTTGTGCCCGACAAGCACGCGGATGATTTGGATTGGGTGGGCCTCTTAAGCAGTTGTGCTGCGTTTGAGGCTTACTGCAAGGCGTGCACGGCGGAACTCAGACCGGAAAGGATCGCGAACTTCCTTCTGCTGAAGCCCGAGTTCCCTTATTCGGTTCGTTATTCGCTGGACCGAATGCACGAGGCGTTGACTTCGATCAGCAACCTTTCGTTGAGCCGCAGGACAGATCAGATCGAAAGGTTAATTGGCCGTTTGCGATCGATGGTGGCCTATGTACAGGTCGCGGAAGTCATTCGCAATCTGCACAAATACCTTGCCGAAATTATCGAGCAGTGCCGCGCCTTGCATGCGGCAGTGCACGAAGTGTATATCGATTATCCCATTGAGGTCGCTTTCGAAACCTAATGTTCTACGCCATCCGCCATTTCACGCGCTACCGCTACAGCCATCTCGTCTGGCAGAGCATGATGGAAGTTCGCATGCATCCCAGAAGCGAAGGCAACCAGCGCTGCTTTGTTTTTCAACTATCGGTCAATCCGCGCGCCCGCATTTTTGGCTATACCGATTCCTACGGGAATCTTGTACACCACTTCGACCTGCCCTCCCGCCATAGCCAGCTCACGATTGTCACTGACGCTCTGGTAAATATTGAGGACCGGCCGGCGGTTCCGGAATCCATGGACTGCGGAAGCTGGGCGGATCTGGAGGAACTCGTCGAGAAAAACGACTACTGGGATATGCTGATGCCGAGTCATTTCGCGCGCTCATCGCCGGAACTTGAAGAATTGGCGAGAGAGATGGGAGCGGCCGAACGAGATGGACGAAGCCCTCTCGCGTTCCTCCAGGATATTGCCTCGGGCGTGCATCGTACCTTTAGCTACGTGAAGAAAAGCACGGCGGTAAATTCTCCCATTGAGCATGCGCTTAAGTCACGGCAGGGTGTCTGTCAGGATTTTGCTCACATCATGATCGCGCTGGTTCGAAATGCCAGAATTCCCTGCCGGTATGTCAGCGGATATCTTTACCACAGCGGTGAAAATGCGCATGCCTCGGCGGATGGCGCGACGCATGCCTGGGTGGAGGCCCTGCTGCCAGGGGTTGGTTGGGTAGGCTTCGATCCGACGACCGATCAACTCGCAGGCGGGGAGCACATTCGCACGGCGATCGGACGCGATTATGCCGACGTTCCACCCACCATGGGCACGATGAAGGGAAAAGCGGACACGCAACTGCAGGTTAGAGTTCGAGTCACGCCGTCGCAAGCGGTGCTCCCGCCCGACGAGGAGTTTGCGGCCGACGAGGAGTGGTCTCAGTTTCTTGACGAAAACGAACAATCTCACTTGGTCGAGGCGCAGCAACAGCAACAGTGAAGGCGCCGTATATCGTAGTCACCTGCCCGGACTCGCTGTGGACCGGCGCACAACTAACTCCGGCTCGATAGCAATTTCAGGAATGTATTTCGCGCGTGCCTCGATTCGATCGAGCAGGGTGCGTGCCGCGATCTCGCCCATTTTTTGCAGGGGTTGTTTTACCGTGGTGAGGGGTGGATTGACGTAGACAGCGCCCTGAATGTCATCGAAGCCAACCACCGACACATCGTCGGGCACCCGCAGGCCGGCTTCCTGAAAAGCTGAGATCGAACCAATCGCGGAAATATCATTGTAAGCAAACAGCGCCGTAAAAGTTTGTTTACGCGCCAGCAACTGCCTGGCAAATGGGTAGCCCAGATTCGGCGTGGGATCGTCGCCCTCAAGTTGCACGATTAATTCCGGGCGCATGTGAATACCGAGTTTCGTGGCGACCTCGCAGATCGCGTTCCAGCGATCGTCGGAATCAACGCTCACCGTCGAACCTTTCATGAAGGCGATTCTTTCGTGGCCCAGATCGACCAGATGTTTCAGTGCCAACGAAGCGGCATGGCGGTGATCCAGCACAATATTGGTTACGTCCTTGATCCGGCGATGGCCGGCAACCGCCACAGTCGGGAGAGGAGGTTCTTCAGTCAAGAAGGTATCCACCGTGATAAAACCTTCCACTCCTCGATCCTGCAGCATCGCCGAGTAGGTTGCGAGCAGTTTCGGATCATGACGGTGAGCAACGGTAAGGAAGAAAAAGTTTTGTTCTCGCAGGTAACGTTCGATGCCGCTGATCACGAGAGAACCGTAGGCATCGCCGATTTCCTCCAGAATCACTCCAATCGTGTAGGTGCGGTTGACTCGCAGGGAGCGGGCGAAGAAATTCGGCCGGTAGTTCAGGTCCCGCACGGCCGCCAAAATTCTCTTTTTTGTACGTTCGGGAACGGAATGCGAGGCCGAAGAATTGTTGAGAACGGCCGAAACAGTGCTGGGAGTGAGTCCGACGCGTTCCGCCACGGATTTCAGAGTGATGGCCGGATTTCTGTTCCGACCGGCTTTTGCTTTACGAGACTTCATTCGCCAGATGTCCTCGTTAGATCTTTCCGCTCCTTGCGGCGCGTGATTTAGCGCGCCTCGATTGGGGAGTGTATCTTAGCGCAAGCATCGACAAAACCACAAAATCCATACTTTTGCGATTTTCCCTTAAGAATATCGATATGTTTCTCTTGACAACGAAAGGCGTTTGGGACTAAAACTCTCGGCAGCATGGAATAGTACAGAAGAATTAGCGGTAAATCCAGTAGAAGAACGATATTCTTGCCTAACAATCCTGGGTGATTCCGGCAGGGACTGAAGCAACAGGGAAATCTGATCCGTCGACTGGAAAAGCCCCAAGCAGAAGAGGCGCTACAAGCCTGCTAATCTCTTTCCCAGGAGATCTACATGACACATCAAACCTCGCGACGAGGCTTTCTCGGACTCTCAGCCCTGGGATTGGCCGCGGCGGTTGCTCCCGGCGAATTGGTCCGCCCCGCGGCGGCCGTGAGCGAACCCGAAAACGAGGCATTCAATGTGAGCCCGGAGATCTCAGTCTGGGTGACAGCCGGCGACGAGCGCTTTGCGGCCGCTCCCAAGGCTGCTTGGCGTCCGGCTTCGGCTTCGTCCGGCGCTGATCAGATCTGGCTTAATCCGGGCACGAAGTTTCAAGAGATATTAGGATTTGGCGGCGCCTTTACCGACGCTACTTGCTACACGTTCAATCAACTTGCGCCGGCGGCGAGAGAAAAGCTGTTCCACGAGCTGTTCCATCCCTCGGAAATGTGGCTGAGCACCGGCCGTGTCTGCGTGGGATCAAGCGACTATTCGACAAAACTCTACAGCTACGATGACGGCGAACCCGACCCTGATCTCAAGCGATTCTCGATCGACCACGACCGTGAATACATTCTTCCTATCCTGCGGCAGGCGCGGCAGGCGAATCCCGACCTGTTTCTGTTTTCGAGCCCATGGAGCCCGCCCGGCTGGATGAAGTTCAACGGCTCGATGCTGGGCGGCTCGATGCGCAATCACTACTTTCCCGCTTATGCGAAATACTATGTGAAATTTCTGCAAGGGTATGCAGCCGAGGGCGTGCCGGTGCAAGCGTTAACCACGCAGAACGAGGTGGACACCGATCAGGATGGCAAAATGCCGGCTTGCCTCTGGGGGCAAGAGTACGAGATTCAATTTGTGCGCGACCACCTGGGCCCGCTTTTGGAAAGCAGCGGGACCCCCACCAAGATCTGGATTTTGGACCATAACTACAATCTGTGGGGACGCGTGGTGGACTCGCTGGAAGACGAGAGGCTTCGCAAATACGCCAACGCGGTGGCCTGGCACGGCTACTATGGCACACCCGAAATGATGAGCAAGGTCCATGATGCTTTTCCGGATGCGGAGATGCATTGGACCGAGGGCGGCCCGGACTACACTGATCCCGGATATCTGACGGATTGGTGCAAATGGGGCGGAACTTTCAGCGATGTTCTGCGCCATTGGTGCCGCTCCATCACGGCGTGGAACCTGGCTCTCGATGAGCATGGCCGGCCGAACATCGGACCGTTTCCCTGCGGCGGCGTGGTAACGATCGACTCAAAGACGAAGCAAATCACTCGCAGCGGGCAATATTGGGCTTTTGCACATTACTCACGGGTGATCCGTCGCGGGGCTCGCCGCTTTGACTCGAAGAGTGAGGCCGCTGACCTGAATCACGTCGCGCTGCAAAATCCGGACGGGCAGCAAGTGCTGGTCCTAACGAATCCAGGCTCTGCAAGAACGGTTGAAATGCGGCTGGCGAATATGTCGGCTTCGGTTTCGTTGAAGGCGAATTCCGTAACCACTCTTACCTGGAGGTAGACTGCTATCCCCGTGGTGGCGTTTGAGAGCTGAAGATACCGACGTGTATGCTGATGGTCAGACCGCAGCGACAAGTTAGTGTCGAGTCATGCTGATCCATCCAGATCGTCTATTTCCGGCCGAGCCCGGTGTTCGCAAAATGGCCAGGACGCTCTATGAGCATGTGCAGACCCTGCCACTGGTTAGTCCGCATGGACATACCAATGCGGCGTGGTTTGCGAAGAACGAGCCCTTTCCCGATCCGGCAAGACTCTTGGTGCAGCCCGACCACTATATCCACCGAATGCTCTACAGCCAGGGAGTCTCGCTGGAGGAGCTTGAGATCGGGCAGCCGGAATTAAAAAATCCGCGGAACGTCTGGCGCATCTTCGCCAGCCACTATTATCTGTTCCGCGGAACGCCGACGCGCATGTGGCTGGACTTTGTCTTTCAGGAACTTTTCGGGCTTGAGGAGCGACTGTCGCAACAGAACGCCGACCTTTACTTCGATACGATCTCGGAGAAGTTACGAACGCCGGAGTTCCGGCCGCGCGCGTTGTACGAGCGTTTCAATTTGGAGGTACTGGCGACCACGGATTCTCCGCTCGATTCGTTGGCGGAGCACAGGGCCATCCGCGAGTCGAACTGGAAGGCGAGGATACTACCAACCTTTCGGCCAGACTCGGTTGTCGACCCTGAGTTTGAGGGATTTGCCGGAAACATTGCGGCGCTCGGCAAAAAGACCGGGGAAGACACTTCGACGTGGACGGGCTACCTGAACGCGCTCCGGGTGACGCGCATCCGCTTCCGCGAACTTGGTTGCACGGCAACCGATCACGGGCATCCCACTGCACGAACCGCGAATCTTTCAGCGGCAGAGGCTGCAGAACTGTTTCGCAGGGTGATCGCGGGCAATTCCGATGCTGAGCAACACGAGCTCTTCCGCGCACAAATGCTGACAGAAATGGCGCGCATGAGCGTAGACGATGGGCTGGTCATGCAGATTCACCCGGGCAGCGCGCGCAACCACAATCGCAAGCTCTATCAGCGATACGGCCGGGACGTAGGTGCGGACATTCCGATGCCGACCAATTATGTGGACGCGCTTCGCCCCCTGCTCGATCAGTTCGGCAACGAGCGCAATCTGACGATCATTCTTTTCACGCTGGATGAGTCTGCATACAGCCGGGAGCTGGCTCCGCTGGCTGGGCATTATCCGTGCCTGCGGCTGGGACCGCCGTGGTGGTTTCACGACAGCCCGGAGGGAATGACGCGCTTCCGTCAGCAGGTCACGGAGACGGCAGGCTTCTACAACACGGTTGGGTTCAACGACGATACCCGCGCCTTCCTTTCCATTCCGGCGCGGCACGATGTGGCCCGGCGCATCGACTGTGCCTTTCTGGCGAAGTTGGTTGCTGAACACCGGCTGGAGGAAGAGGAAGCTTTCGAAGTGGCGCAGGATCTCACGTATGGGTTGGTGAAAAAGGCATACCGACTGTAGAAAGGCAACATGGTGGAGACGACGGCCTTCAACAATCCGACGCCGGGTAATTCCTCTGC
>CAWKNF010000022.1:0-35605 GCA_963850805.1 uncultured Acidobacteriaceae bacterium
AGTCGCGGCGGTGATCGCGGTCGTCACCTTCGTGGCCGGCATCGATGGATACGTCGCCGGAAAGGTTTTCAACCTCGGCGCGGATGTTTTTATCATGTCCAAGTTTTCTCCCGTCGAAACCAATGTGGAACATTTCCTGGAGGCGGAGAAGCGCAAGAACCTCGACATGGAGGATTATCAGGCGGTGCTTGCGGCCTGTCGCCACTGTGATTACGTTGGGGCCGCCCTGCGCAACAACACGGGACACGTGAAGTACGCGGAACAGTCGATCAGTGACACCACAGTGCAAGGCATCACGCCCTCCATGGCGCCTATTTATGACACCGATCTGAGTGCCGGCCGCATGCTCACCGAAGCCGACCTGGAGAACAGATCCCCGGTGGTTGTGGTAGGAACCGACATTGCAGAGCACCTGATGCCGGGGGTCGATCCGTTGGGCAGGGAGATCCGGCTGGACGGCTGGACCTATCAAGTTGTGGGAGTCGGGAAGAAGAAGGGGAAAACCCTGGGACAGAGCCTCGACAACTACGTGATGATTCCCATCACCATGTACCTGAAACAGTATGGAGCGCGCACTGACAGCGTGCGGATTTCCGGCAAGGCCGCGGCCGCCGGCGCCTCGCTGAACGAGGCCGTGGACGAAGCCCGAGTGGCGCTGCGCGCGCATCGTCACGACCGTCCCGGAGGGGATGACAGCTTCGACATCGAAACCAACGCCAGCCTGCTGGGGATCTGGAAAGATTTCAGCAGTACTTTCTTCATGGCGACCATCGGCGTCGCGGCGATCGCGCTGGTGGTTGGCGGCATCGTCATTATGAATATCATGCTGGTCGCGGTCACGGAGCGCACACGGGAAATCGGCATCCGAAAGGCGTTGGGCGCCACCCGCGATGATGTGCTGATTCAGTTCCTGATCGAATCTGTGACCTTGTCGCTGCTGGGCGGAGCGGTGGGCGTACTCTTTGGAGCCGGCATCGCATTGGGGGTTACCGCTCTGATTGGGATGCCTTCGGCAATCAAGCTGTGGGCCGTTGCTGCCGGATTGATCGTGGCTGCCAGCGTAGGTGTATTCTTTGGCGTATATCCGGCGCGTAAGGCGGCAAAGCTGGATCCGATCGTGGCCCTGCGGTTTGAACTGTAGAAAGGATTTGTAATCTGGTAATTGAGTAATTTGACCGCACAGTCGTCGGGTTTCAAATTACCCAATTACAAATTACCAGATTACTAAATCGAACATGATTAAGAGAGACGAATTCGGCGAGATCGTTCAGATGGCGACCGACACCATCCGCGGCAACAAGCTGCGCTCGTCGCTGACCGTGCTGGGGATTGTGATTGGGGTCGCAGTTGTCATCAGCGTATCCTCCATCGGCCGCGGGTTGAACGACAACGTTGAGGGAATTGTCACCAGTATCGGCTCCAATGTCATCTTCGCGTTTCACATCGAACCTTTTACCTTCGGGCGGCCTACGGAGGAGATGCGGACGCGCCGCGAACTGACCTACGATGATGCCGTCGCCATGCGCGACTTGCCCCATGTGAAGGCGGTGACCGCGGGCCTGCGCTACTTCCGTCCGGAACTGGGGGTCGGCTCGTTCGCGGTGAAGTACGGTGACAAGAAGGCGAAAAACACGATTCTCGAGGGCGACCAGGCTTCCGCCAAAGATGTGTTTGATCTGCAGATCGCGTCGGGCCGGTGGTTCAGTGAAGTGGATGAAGAGCGTCGCTCGCCCGTGCTGCTGCTGGGCTCTGACACGGCGGAAGAATTGTTCGGCACCGCCGACCCGCTGGGGAAAGAAGTCACCATCGAAGGCGAATTGTTTACCGTGATCGGAGTCGCGAAGCCGGTTAAGTCAGTATTCGGCGGCGGCAAGAACCCGGAAGACAACAAAGTTTTCTTCCCGCTTAGCACGCTGCGAAAGCTGCATCCAGAATTGAAGCAGCACTGGATCAGCATAAAAGCGACCTCGCATGATGACATGCCGAAGGCGATTGACGAGGTCCGGCAACTGCTCCGGCGGCGGCGCAGAGTGCCCACCGACAAACCGGACAATTTCGCGGTCTTCACCGCGGATTCGATTTCCGACGTGTGGAACCAGCTTACCGGCATGCTGTTCATCGGCATGTTCGCGATTTCCAGCGTGGGGTTGATCGTCGGCGGCGTCGGAGTGATGAACATCATGCTGGTGAGTGTGACGGAGAGGACGCGCGAGATTGGCGTCCGCAAAGCCATCGGCGCGCGCAAGCGGGACATTCTGCTGCAGTTCACGCTTGAGGCCATCATTCTTACGGCAGTGGGTGGGGTGATTGGCATATTGTTTGGCGGGATGATCGTGTGGGTCATTCCTGCGGTTTGGCCTTCGCTACCCGCCCGCATGTCGATGTTCTGGACAATCTTCGGCTTCACTTCCGCCGCGGGAACTGGCCTCATCTTTGGCATCTATCCCGCATGGAAGGCTGCGAATCTGGATCCGATTGAGGCGCTGCGTTACGAATAGTCAGGCCTGCGCTCGCGCATGATGCACTCGATCCTCAGAATAGTTGAGATCATCGCTGTCCTTGGCATCGTTTCCAGCTCAATCTACTACCTGCTCTGTCTTTGGAGCGCGGCCACGTTCCTCCGCGAACGGAAAACGCCCAGCGACACCGTCACAGAACAGTCTTTGCCGCCTATCTCGATTCTTAAGCCACTCAAAGGAACCGATCCTGAAATCTATGAGAGCTTTCGCAGCCATTGCCTGCAGGATTATCCGTCTTACGAAATCGTCTTTGGCGTGAGCGATCCCAACGATCCTGCTATCGAGAGCGTGCAAGCTTTACAGCGCGAATTTCCGAACCGCAGAATTCAGTTGGTGGTGAGCGAGAAGATCCTGGGTGCGAATGTGAAGGTCAGCAACCTGGCGCAGATGTTGGCGGAAGCGCGCTATGACCACTTGATCGTCAACGACAGCGACATTCGAGTAGCGCCTGACTACCTGCGCCGCGTGACGGCGCCGTTGGCCGACTCGCACGTGGGAATGGTGACTTGCCTTTACCGCGGAGTAGCCGGAGCAACGCTGGGTTCGCGACTCGAGGCGCTCGGCATCAGCACGGATTTTTGCCCGAGCGTCTTGGCCGCGCGTCAACTTGAGGGCGGCATTCGATTTGGACTCGGTTCCACACTGGCATTCCGCCGCGCGGACCTAGAGAAGATCGGCGGGTTCACTTCATTCGTCGACTATCTTGCCGACGATTACGAACTAGGAAGACGCATTGCCAGCCTGGGCCTGACCGTGAAACTGTCGGATGTTGTAGTTGAAACATATCTCCCCGCTTATCGCCTGCGGGAATTCTTCGCGCATCAACTTCGCTGGGCACGCGGAGTCCGGGACGCGCGCGCGCGCGGTTACCTGGGTCTGATTTTCACCTTCGGCTTTCTGTGGGCCTTGCTGGCACTGACGGTGAGTCGAGGAACGTTCTGGGCTTGGACCCTGCTGGCTTTCACGCTGCTTCCTCGCTTTGCGGTTGCTCTAGTTGTCGGCCGGGTCATTCTGCAGGATCGCCGGACCATGAAAGATGCCTGGCTGATTCCGCTCCGGGATTTGCTCGCGGTCGTAGTCTGGATTGTAAGCCTGGGGGGCCACACCGTGACCTGGCGCGGCGATCGTTTTCACTTGAAGGACGGCAAGCTCAGTCGGATCCTGCCGTAGCGCTGCAAGCGCGCTCAAGCGCGCCAGCCGCGATGCTGGAAACCGCGGCAGGGCTGTGATCGAGAATCGTCCGAATCTTGCCGGCTAGTTGTTTCAGGGTGAACGGCTTCTGCAGGAAGTTGTTTTCGACGTTAACCACATCATGATCCAGCACAGTTTGGCCGGCGTAGCCCGAAACGAATAACACTCTGGTCTCGGGACGAAGCGTTTCCAGTTCCTTCGCCAGTTCGCCCCCACTCATGTGAGGCATTACGACGTCAGTGACGGCTAGGTGGATTGTCGATCCATAACTCTTAGCCACGGATAAAGCATCCAAGCCGTCTTTCGCTTGCAGCACGCTGTATCCACGAAGGCTGAGAAGCTCGGCCTCCGCTCTGCGTAGAGCCTCTTCATCTTCAACCAGCAATACCGTCTCCGTGCCGCGCACCTCGGCCTCCGTCCCGTGATCTGGCGTCTCCAGAGTGGTTGGGTGATCCTGCACGCAGGGCAAGTAGATTTTGAAAGTCGTGCCCATTCCGGGTTCGCTGTAAGCCCACACGAATCCATGATTCTGTTTGACGATGCCATACACCGTGGCCAGGCCAAGTCCGGTGCCCTTGCCGGAGGGTTTCGTAGTATAGAAAGGCTCAAAAACGTGCGACAGATGGTCCGCATGAATGCCGGCTCCCGTGTCGATCACGGTTAGGACGGCATAGCGTCCGGCGGGAATGATGGCTCGTTTACGGTCGATGTATTGTTCGTCGAGTTGCGCATTGCACGTTTCAATCGTGCACCGCCCTCCTTGAGGCATGGCGTCGCGGGAGTTGGCCGCGAGGTTCATGAGAATCTGCTCGATCTGCACTGGATCCAAACGAACTCTTCCCAGCCCCTCGCCCGGGACAAAAACAAGTTCAATGTCTTCTCCGATAAGGCGAGGCAGGGTCTTTACGATTGTGCTGACCACCGCATTAAGTTCGGCGACGCGCAAGGCCTGCGGTTGTTGACGGCTGAAAGCGAGCAACTGGCGGGTCAGATCCGCGGCGCGATGGGCGGCGGAAAGAATTTCCTGCATCCGCGCCTGGGCGGCGCTGCCGGGGATCACCGAGTCGAGCGCAAGTTCGGAGTAGCTAGTGATAATGGTGAGCAGATTGTTGAAGTCGTGGGCATGCCTCCAGCCAGGCGGCCAATGGCGTCCATTTTCTGTGCCTGCAGCAATTGCGCCTCGAGGCGAAGCCGTTCGGTGTAATCGCGGCCGTTCGAGACGAAGTGCGTGACGCGCCCTTCGGCGTCCCGTATGGGACTGATACTTTCATCGACGTAATACACCTCGCCATTCTTCTTGCGGTTCGCCAGGATGCCGCGGCGAACGTCGCTGGAACGAATACTTTCCCACAATTCGCTGTAGAGCACCGGCGCTTGCAGCTCTGACTTCAAAATGCTTTGAGCCTTGCCGGTGACCTCTTCACGAGAATAGCCGGTCAAAGCCTCAAAAGCGGGGTTCACGTATTCAACGATGCCTTCGCTATTGGTGATGAAGATGGTATCGGCTGACTGCTCGACCGCGCAGGAGAGCTTGCGCAGGGACTCTTCTGCCAGCAGCCGATGCTGCTGAGTGGCATGCAAGCTGAGCGCGCAACCGATCGTGCGCACCAGATTCACGCCGTTCAATGGCGATCGTTCCACGCAGTCATAGGCCCCCGCCTGGATAATGCCGGCAACCGTTTCCTCATCGGCGTGCTCTGTCAGCAGGATGAAAGGCACAGCACTCCTCGTGTGCAGAAACTCGGAGAGAAGCCTGGTGGCCCCCGCATCCTCAGTCTCGTGTTCAAACAAGACCAGCCCATAGTTACCGGCCTCCAACATCGTCTTAGCCTCTTCCAGCGAGTTCGCATGATCGAGTTCGGCTGCCAAGGCTCCCCGGTTCCGCTCCAGAATTTCCCGGATGAGAAAGAAGTCTTCCTCCTGGCTCCCTACCAGCAGGACGCGCAACAGTGTGGGCGCGAGTTGGGTTGCAGCTGACAGATGGATTCCTTTGCTTACTCTTTTCACATCGGACAGTTTCATGCGTGCCCTCGCCTTGGGAGAACGCCGATAATCATTGAGGTCGAGGATGTGTCCCAGATTGGAGAGGAGTCCAGTTTGGGATTGGATCTTGCGACTTTCTGGCCGAGCGCCCTTCTAACCTCTTGCCAGAGTTATGCCGATAGACCAGGAGTGACCGCCCCTTCCTCTGCTCTGAGCCCCGGACAAGGCAAACCGGCACCCAGTCCCGCAACTCATTTTGTCGCCCGTCAGCCCATTCTCACCGCCGATGAAAAGGTTTTCGGTTACGAACTCCTGTTTCGCGATGGCATGGAAGATTTCTTCAGGGGCTCGCCGGCGGAGGTGGAGGCGGCCTCGCGCAGCACCGTGAACACTTCCATGCTGCTCGGCCTTGACGTGCTTTGTGACGGGCGCCGGGCCTTTGTGAACTGCACCCGCGATATCCTGCTCAAGGATTACATCACCCTGTTGCCTTCGGGACAGACTGTGGTCGAGGTTCTGGAGACTGTCCCCGCCGATGACCTGGTAGTGGCAGCTTGCCGTCGGCTGAAGGACGCCGGATACATGATTGCGCTGGACGACTTTGCCGTGAACGACCCGCGGGAAATTCTCACCGATCTGGCCGACATCATCAAGGTAGACCTCAGGGCCACCTCCGCTGCCGATGCCGTTGCCATGGTGAAACGCTACAACCCATAGCGCTGCAGGATGCTGGCGGAAAAAGTGGAAACCCGCGAGGAGTTTGTCGCCACCAGCAAAGCCGGGTTTCGCTACTTCCAGGGATACTTCTTCCGCCGGCCCGAAACCCTCACCGCCCACGAAATCCCCGGCAACCGGCTCAATTACCTGCGCATGCTGACAGCGGTTTCGCAGCCCGAGTTGGACCTGCGCGGCATCGAGAATCTAGTAAAGGGCGAGACCTCACTGTGCTACCGTTTGCTGCGCTATTTGAACTCCGCCGCCTTCGGGTTCGGAGCCGAGATCCATTCCGTGCGCCACGCGCTTTCCATTCTGGGGGAACGCGAAGTCCGCCGCTGGATTCGCCTGGTGGCCACCCTGGGCGCCGGTCAGGACAAGGCAAGCGACTTGGTGCTTGCGTCGCTGGTTCGCGCCCGTTTCTGTGAACTACTCTCCCCCAAGATTCAGCACGGAGATTCCGACCTGTTCCTGATGGGTATGCTTTCCCTGATGGACAACATTCTTGAGATTCCCATGAGCCAGGTGCTCGACAATGTCCCCATCGATCAGGAAAGCAAAGCAGTGCTGCTGGGCGGGGCCAGCCGTCTCCGCCCGTTCTATCAACTTATGCTGGCGCAGGAATCCGGAGAGTGGAAAACCGTGAGTGGTCTAACCCTCGAGCTCCATCTGAACGACAGCGACGTTGCGGAATCTTACTGGCAAGCGATGCAATGGGCACGACAGGTCAGCACTGGAAAGTAAGCCCTAATCAGACGATGCCCATGTGGGGACAGCCGCCCTCGGCTGCTTGCCCTGAGCAAAGCCGAAGGGTCCATCGAGTGAAGCTCGATTGCTTCTCTCCTGTCGCGCCAAACGCTGCCATCCATCCTGTCCTCATTGACTTCGCCTTCGCAGGACTCCTACCATGGCATCCAGCGTGTGACGGCTCATGATCGGCGAAACCATCTCGCACTACCGGGTTTTGGAGAAGCTCGGAAGCGGCGGCATGGGCATAGTTTACAAAGCTGAAGACCTGAAGCTCGGCCGCTTCGTCGCTCTCAAATTCCTGCCGGATGAATTCGCCAACGACCCCCTGCGGCTGGAGCGTTTTCAACGCGAGGCTCGCACCGCCTCGGCCCTGGACCACCCGAATATCTGCACTACGTATGAAATTGGAGAGCATGAAGGGCGTCCCTTCATTGCCATGCAGTATCTGGAAGGTGTGACCCTGGCCCATCGCATCGCCGGGCGGCCGCTCGAGATTGAGATGGTGGTCGAGCTGGGCATCCAGCTCGCTGACGCGCTCGACGCCGCGCACGCCAAGGGCATCATTCATCGCGACATCAAGCCCGGAAATATTTTTGTAACGGAGCGGGGGCAGGCCAAGATTCTGGACTTCGGGCTGGCAAAGATGGCCGCCCGTTTTGCCTCCAGCTCGGGCGCGGCGGTAACGTCGGGGCTCACCGCCACACAGGAGAACTTAAGCAGTCCCGGCTCGGCCCTGGGAACGATCGCCTTCATGTCGCCTGAGCAGGCCCTGGGAAAGGAACTCGACGCGCGCACCGACCTGTTTTCTTTCGGCGCGGTGCTCTATGAAATGGTGACCGGCTCGCCGCCCTTCCGCGGGGACACGACGGCGGCGGTCTTTGACTCCCTTCTGCATCGCGCTCCGGTCGCTCCGGTGCGGCTCAGCCCCGACGTTCCCGCGGAGGTCGAGCGCATCATCAACAAGGCGCTAGAAAAAGACCGGAACTTGCGCTATCAGCACGCGGCCGACATGCGTAGCGACATGCAGCGGCTGAAACGAGACAGCGAGTCGAAGCGCGTGACCATGGCCGAACCGCCCGAAGTCGGAGCCGAAGTCAAAGAGCAACGCGGAGGCTCAGGTCGCGTGAAAGCTGCCCCGGGCACTGGCAGTCATCCAGCGAGCCCACCTGCGAAAGCAGCGTCCCCGGCCAGCTCAGGACAACCTCTCAGCCACCCGGGCCGATCCACGCTGGGCTTGAAAATCCTCGTTCCATCGGGAGTCCTCGCAATCATCGCGGTGCTCGCCGTTTCGCTTTACTTCCATTTCCGCAAGCCAGCGCAGCTCACGGACAAAGACGTGATCGTGATCGCCGACTTTGCCAACACCACCGGCGATCCCGTCTTTGACACCACGCTGAAAGAAGCTCTGGCGGTCGATCTGGAGCAGTCGCCGTTTCTCAACGTGCTCTCGGACCGCAGGCTGAGCGAGACCCTGAAGCTGATGGGCAGAACCTCGGACCAGCGCATCACTCGGGATGTAGGCCGCGAAATCTGCATGCGCACTGGAAGCAAGGCCTTGCTTGCGGGGTCGATCGCGAGTCTGGGAAGCCATTACGCCATCGTTCTGAAGGCCGTGAGCTGCAAAACCGGCGATGTGATGGGAGCATCCCAGGCAGAGGCAGAGAGCCGCGAGAAAATCCTGCAGACCCTGGGCGAGGCAACCGCCACTCTGCGCGGCAAGCTCGGCGAGTCCCTGGCGTCGGTGCAAAAGTTTGACAAGCCACTCGACGAAGCGACCACTCCGTCTCTAGAGGCGCTACAGGCTTACACCGATGGCGACAGATTGGCCCGCGAAAAAGGCGATACGGAAGCTCTTCCCTTGCTCAAGCGGGCGGTGGAACTCGACCCCACATTTGCTCGCGCTTACGCGTCCCTCGGCATTCGTTACAACAATCTCGGCCAGGCCACTCTGGCGATTGAGAACGTCCGCCGGGCTTACGAGTTGCGCGACCGCGTCAGCGAGCGCGAGAAGTATTACATCTCCTGTACGTATTTCACGCTGGTCACGGGCGAGTTGGAAAAAGCGATTCAGCAATATGAATTGTGGATTCGGGATTATCCGAGGGATTACGTTGCCGAAACCAATCTCGGTGTGAATTACTTCACCGTGGGACAGTTCGAGCGAGCGGCCGCCGTAACCAGGGAAGCGCTCCGCCTCGAGCCCGCCAATATTCTTGGATATAACAATCTGGGCGTGGCCTATTTTTCCATGAACCGGCTGGATGAAGCGAAGTCCACGTTCGATGACGCACTGGCTCGCCAGCTGGACGGCCCCTACCTGCGGCAGTCCATTTACTACCTCGACTTCCTGCGTAAGGATGCGCCGGGCATGCAGGAGCAATTCGCGTGGGCGATGGGCAAGCCGGGAGCCGAGGACATCTTGCTGTCGTCTGAATCTGACACGCAAGCCGATCACGGCCACCTGCAGAAGTCACGGCAGCTCTCGGCACAGGCAGAGGAGTCAGCCAAGCGCAACGACTCTAAAGAGACAGCTGCGTTCTGGCAGGGAAATGAGGCGCTGCGCGAGGTTGAGTTTGGCAACGCCGCCGACGGGCTGAAGCAAGCCCACGAGGCTCTAGAGCTGGCTCCTGGACGAGACGTAAAGGTGGAAGCTGCGCTGGCCTTGGCCCGCGGCGGTGACGTCGCGACGGCCGGGAAACTGGTCGACGCACTAAATCAGGAATTCCTGCTCGATACGCTGATGCAAAATTATTGGCTTCCCACGGTGCGGGCAGCGATTGCGCTGCAGCGGCATGATTCAGCCAAGGCTATCGCCACTCTGCGCATATCTGTTCCGTATGAATTGGCCGACCCGCCGCCTTTTTCCGCGGGCACGATGTATCCCGCTTACTTGCTTGGCCAAGCTTATTTGAGTTCCGGAAATGGCTCGGGAAATGGCGAACTGGCGGCCGCGGAGTTTCAGAAGATCCTCGATCATCCTGGCGTGATCGTGAACTTCCCCTTGAGTGGTCTATCCCACCTCGGCCTGGGGCGGGCCCGCGCGCTTTCTGGCGATAAAGCCGGTGCTCGCACTGCTTACCAGGATTTCTTTGCTCTCTGGAAAGATGCAGATTCCGATATCCCCATCCTGAAGCAGGCGAAGACAGAGTACGCGAAGCTGCAGTAGCAGGAGTAGGCCCTGAACCTCATTTCGCTGCCGTAGCTTGTGGTGCCTTGGCGAACCACTCCTCGAACCACTCAAGAGTACGGAGTTCATAGTCCCGCGCGTCGGCAGGCTTCATGATGGCATGGCCTTCGTTGGGATAGACCACAAGCTTCGTCGGCACATGCAGAGTGGTGAGCGCGTGCCACCATTCCACCGATTGTTCCATCGGTACTTCGCCGTCGCGGTCGCCCACCAGGATCAACGTCGGCGTCTTCACTGCCTTGACGAAGTGCATGGGATCGCTCTTGGCGTACACCGCGGGGTCGTCATACACCGACGCACCGAAGAACGGAATCATCCATTCGTCGATGTCGTTGAGACCGTAGTAGCTCAGCCAGTCGGAGAGGCCGGCGCCCGCCACTGCTGCCGCGAACCGCCGTGTCTGAGTCTCCGCCCACATCGTCATATATCCGCCGTAGCTGTGCCCGCGAATGCCGATGCGCCGGCCGTCGATCGGGTACTGCTTGGAGATCGCGTCCACTCCTGCGAGAATGTCGCGGAAATCGCCGCCCCCGAAGTCCTTTACGTTGCCTTGCGTGAACGCCTCTCCCTGCCCGTAGCTGCCGCGCGGATTCGGGCAAAGAACAAAGTAGCCCATCGCTGATTCGCCGGCCATGCCACGATCACTCCAGCGTGACATGCATGCAGCCGACGGACCTCCGTGAACGTTGACGATGAGAGGATATTTCTTGTCCGGGACAAAATCCTTGGGCAGCATCAACCACCCTTGCACTCGCGTCTCGCCATTCATCCAATGGACATTGCGCATCTCCCCCCATGCCGGCTTGACGTTCGCGTTCAGGTTGGTGAGCTGCTTCCAATTGCCGATCGGACCCGCCCAGATTTCCGGCGGAGTGCTCGCCGATTGACGCACGACTGCCGTAATTGATTTATCACCCGTGCCGGTTGATGAACCGGCCGAAGCCCAGGCAGAGCCCGCTGGTGCAGCCGATTCTTGGCCTGTCCAAAGCGTCTGCACCGCGCCGCCGGTGGCACTCACGCTGCTAAAGCCCGAATTTCCATCCACGTTTTCGGCAAAGGTAATGCGGTCTGGGGCGGTCCAGGCAAGCGCGAATGGAGACGCCTTAAGACCCGGAGTGAGATTTCGTGCAACGCCTCCAGCTACAGGGACGATATGAATGTCGCCGCCCGTGGAACCTTCATCGCTCATCAATCCTTCGATGAATGCCACATTCTCTCCATCGAAAGAAACCCGTGGGTCCGCGATTTGCAGCTTCGGCTTGTAAATCTCGCGCATCTCGCCAGTCTGTGCATTCATACGGTAGAGACGGGCGATCCACCAGTTCGCGTCGCCGGAACCATGCGCCGCCGTTGCCGCCCAGGCTTGTCCGTCGGGAGTCCAGTCGTACTCGTAGACATACACATCAGCGGGCGTCACCTGCGTGAAGCGGTCGGTGCTCAAGTCGATGGTGGCAATGCGCTGCTCATAAATCTTCTCGTCGATCACTCCAGCGAGCGGCGTCATGGGTTGCAGCGGGCCCGCGGCGCGTGGCATCCCCTCAATAAACAGAATCGCGAGCTTCGAGCCATCGGGAGAAAAGCGCGGGGCCTGGACAAAACCCTTCAGCTCCACATGCTTCACCGGAGCGCTGCCGTCGGCAACTGCGGTCCAGACTTGAGCAGACGGAACATCGCCGGGAAGGTCCGCGATGAATGCGATGTGCTTACTGTCCGCGGACCAGGCCACATCGCGGAGCGGAAGATTGCCCTCCACAGCAATCGCTTGGAAAGATCCGCCACTGGCAGGCATTGTCGCTAGTTTTCGATCCGCGAAGTAAGCGACTTGCGTTCCGTCGGGAGAAAGCGCAACCTGCCCCAATCTCTTGGCGTGTGGCATGGAATCGAGAACGGCGGCGGCGCGAGAAGCTGCGGCGGCTTGGTCTTGCGCGAGAAGGCAAGCACAGAGAAGTAGGGATGCAACGGCGCAAAGCAGCGCCGAATAAGGAGAGACCGGGTTCATTCGTGCATTCATAGCGGAAGGAGTATAGCTGGTTCTCAGAACCTATGCCGAGGTGTGAGCGCTTGTGCTCACATATTGTATGGTCGCCAAAACCGCCTGCTTAATCGTTAATCGCGGCCGCCAGCCTAAAGCGCGGATGCGCGAGCAGTCCAGCAAAATAAACGGGCTGTCCCCGACCCAGCCGCGTTCTCCCCCAGAGTACGTGAACTTGGGATGCAGCCCGAGGTGCTCACAAATCCAGCCAATGGACTCGTTGACCTCGCAATACTCGTCGGTCCCGAGATTGAAGATGTTCACTTTGTCGTTTGCCCGGTCGATGGCAGTCAAAATAGCGTCGATGCAATCCTGCACATACAAATAAGATTTCCGCTGGTGACCGTTGCCCAGCACATGCAAATGTTCCGGATGCTCAGAAAGCTGCTGGTAGAAATCGAATACGTGTCCATGCGAGTAACGCTCTCCCAGAATCGAGACGAATCGGAAGATGTAGCTTTGCAGTCCAAAGCCTTCGCTGTAGGCTTGAATCAGGCCTTCCGCAGCCAGCTTGGATGCACCGTAAAGCGAGGTCTGAACGGGAAAAGGGCACGTCTCTGGCGTGGGAAAAATCTCTGGCTCTCCATAAACCGATCCGGTCGAAGAAAAGACAATCCGTTTGCAGCCTTGCTCACGCATCGCCTCCAGCACGTTCCACGTAGCGATCGTGTTCTGATCCAGATCTTTGCGAGGATGTTCGGTACCAAAGCGCACGTCGGCGTTCGCCGCGAAATGAACAACCAGTTCCGCACTCTCCATCGCCTGCGCCAGACTCTTCCTGTCGAGCAAGTCGGCCTGATGAAACGCAAACTGAGGATGCGCCAGAGCACTCTCCAGAAAACGTCGCTGTCCGGTCGACATATTGTCGAACCCAACCACGCTGTGGCCCGCGGAAAGCAGGCGGTCGACCATGTTACTGCCGATAAAGCCCGCCGCGCCAGTGACGAAAACTCGCAAAAATAATCTCCCTATGAAATCAAAAAATAGATCAAAGAGATTTCAGCGATCCTCTTTGCGATCTTCGCGAACTCTTGGCGACCTTTGCAGTTAAAGGCTTTTCTCCGCTATCGGCTATCCGAAGAAGTCTGCCGCAAAGCGATTCGCGTTCCCTTCAACTCAAACCGGCTATCCCGCCAAACATAGCGAAGGTTCAGATAACTGGCGAACCACACCAGAAAGCCCAGCAAGTCCCGCAGCGGATAAAGCCAGGGCGAGCGCGGTATCTGCGGATCACGAACCACCATCCAGCCGACCAGCCACGCCTCGGCCAACCGGTTCACCACGGCCACGCCCAGCAGCAGCGCCCCAATCCCCCAGTGTCCTAGTCCCGCAGCCGCGAGGAATCCCAGCAGGCCATAGGGCATGGCAAAAATCAATCCGCTGCCAAAGTGGCCTTTGGGACGCGAATAGCGCGTCGTTTGCGCCCAGCGCAATTGGTTTTGCCACATGCGTCGGAACGACGCCTGGTTCACCACATGATCGATGATGTGGCCCGAGAGCACTACCCGGTAACCCGCCTTTGCCATCAGGTTGCCGATAGCGAAGTCATAGGCAATGTAATCCCGCAGCGCGGTGTAACCACCGATGCTCGCCAGCGCATCCTTGCGCACCACGGTCGTAGGGCCCAAGCCGAACTTCATTCCTTCGAGCAGATTCGCCACCAGCACTCCTGCCGTCATTTCCACGGACATGCCAATAGCCGTGAGCCCGGAGAAGAATCCGGCCGCATTCTTGCCGCGATACACGCACGTCACCATGCCGACCTGCGGGTCCAGCAGCGGCGGCACAATTTCTCGCAGATATTTCGGGTCAACTTCTACGTCGCTGTCCGTTGTCACCAGAATGTCGTGCGCCGCGGCCTCTGCCAGGCAATGAAACGAGTAGACCACAGGATTGGGCCACGGCGTCCCGGTCACCAAAACCCGGCTCCGGATTTGCGGATAGCGCGCACAGACTTCCCGCACCACTTCCAGCGCCGCATCGCTCGCTTCGTCCGCCGCAAACAAGATTTCGTAGTCCGGATAGTCCTGCCGGAAGAAGCTCTCAATGTTCTCCTTCAGCCGCGCTTCCAGGCCGTGCACCGGCTTAAGCACCGAGACCGGAGGCAGTCCCGCATCGTCCGTCACAGAATTGAACTGCTTGCGCGCATCCGCGCGAAATCGGATTACTCCCAGCAGCGCCAGCCCCAGAAACACGGCCGAAGACAATGTTCCAACCAGCGCTACACCTAAAACGAAATATAGAATCAGCCCAATCAATAGGTATCGTCCGCGCAACGAGATTGCCGCCTTGACAGTCAAGACAGCAACTCACACTATACATTTCCGTGGCGCTTGGAAGTAAGTTAGCAGGTAAGCCGGGCTCGGTTTACTGCGAGGTGTCGCGCGCGTTCTCCGGGCCGCGCAGCGGGGCCGCGTCCGTAATCCTGTAATCTTTGTACTCAATGGAAAGAATGGCCCTGCCTCCCAGCCGGATCACGCTTTCCGTATGGTTCTCGGCGGGAAGCCAGAAGTCATTCACCTTCACGTATCTATGCTTGACTTCCGTTTTCTTGATCCAGAAAGACGGATTCTTGGCCGGCTCTCCTTCAATCCGCACCACCGCGAAATCTTTCGCGTCAACCCAGATTTTTCCGCGATAGAGATACTTGTTCTTGGTCTTGGGCAGCAGGTTGAGCACGTATCGCTCTCCCTCCGGTGTATTTTCATACCCTGCGGACGCGAAATCGTAGTTTTCGATAGTGAGCGCCGTATTCCGGCGGTTCTCTTCGTTGGCCGCTTCTTGCTCGCCCTCCAGAAGTTTCTTGAAGACGCGGTCGATAATGAACTTGGACCCCGTCTGGGACAGCACGCTAAACTCTTTCGAATTGGGAGCGCGGTAGGTCACGCTGACCACCATCTCTGCGTCACGATCGCTCGGGAAACCTCGATATTGCATGGTATAGACGCGGGTACCATTGAACTGAAGCAGCGCCGCGGCTCGCTGCGCATTCTTTTCCTGAAGCCTCCTGGCTACTTGCTCCACCGGCAGGGGAGCGTTCTGAGCGGAATGCGGCGAGCCCGCCTCCGAACCTTGAGGAGTCGCCTGACAGACAACCGCCGAATTCCAGCTCACTAGCAACAGGCCAACGACAACCTGACTTCTAACTCGCGTGTGCCGCATGTCCACCTTGGATGCCAAACCGCCGCTTCCAGTTTAACCGAGATTGGCTGGGTTCCCGAAGGAGCTGGCAGCTGCATTTTGATCTTCTTTCCCGCCTTGGAATTGCGCTAAGACCCCCCTGCAACAATATCCCGACCGTCTTTACCCAAGTATAGAAAGAGAATCCGGTTGGTTACTTTTGTGCCTCCCTCATCAGAGCTATTCTGATTCTCTCGAGTTTGTCGCACACTATGTCAGAGCCAAATGCAAGCAACTAGTGTGAAAACAAACCGGCGCCGGCAAGATCGCATGCAGGCCGTGCTGCCCGTGCGAGTTCGGGGAACCGACGCCTCTGGCGCATCGTTTGAAGGACTGGCGCATACTCTCGACCTCACGCCCACCGGAGTGCGGCTGGGGGCGATTCGGCACCAACTCAAGGTGCTCGACACCTTAATCGTTCTCTATCACCAGCGCCGAATGGAATTTACCGTGGTATGGACCAAGCTGATTGATGGAAGCGGCGAATACCAGGTTGGCCTGCAGGCCTTTTCGCAGGAGAAGGAGTCCTGGGGAATGAGTCTTTTCAACTCCAGCGCCCTGCCGCTAAGCAGAGCGTCAGCCACATCTGGAGCAGCCTGAAACGAGGGAAATTCATGAACCATTTTCTGGACAAACTTCGATCAAACCCGCTTTGGTCAAATAGGCTTTGGTCAAATGAAGAAGGACAGGACGTCGCCGAGTACGCGGTGATGATGGCAGTCATTCTCGTCATTGTCGTAAGCACGGTCCGGCTGATCGGGTCGAACGCAGGCAATGTGTTCTCGCAAGTCGGCAGCGCAATCCAGTAGGCGGTATCAGAACAAACCTTTACTCTCGACCGGGAGATCGCAGGCAGGGCCCTCGAGCAATAACGAGCGGATCAGACGGTAACGCGGCGTCCGCATTTATCCTCACTTCTTGTAGATCACGCCGCTCTTCATCACGAACGAAACATTCTGCAGCGCACCGATGTCCTGAAGCGGATCGCCTGAAACCGCAACAATGTCGGCGAGATAACCCGCTTCCAACACGCCAATCTGGCCATCCCACGCGAGTAGTTTCGCCCCATTGAGCAAATCAGCCTGCAGCACCGCCAGCGGCGACATGCCGTGTTTCACCATCAGCACAAATTCCTGCGCTTGCGTCCCATGCGGAAACGGCCCGACGTCGGAGCCCACCGCCATGGGAACTCCCGCCGCAATCTGCTTGCGGAAGTCCTGCACCTTCAAGTCAAGCATCTGGTGTTCACGCGCGGCCTGCGCCGCCGTAGCGGCATGGTCGGCAAAATACTCGAAGATCGTAAACGTGGGCACCGCGAAGATTTGTTTCTCGCGCATCAGCCGCATCGTCTCGTCGCCGAGTTGATTGGCGTGATCGATGGAAGCTACTCCCGCCCGGGCTGCGAACAGAGTTCCTGGCTCGCCGGTAGCATGCACCGCCACACGCTTGCCGACCTGCGCCGCTTCTTCCACTGCTGCCTTCAGTTCAGCCTCGGTGTATTGATAAAGTGTGGAAAGCTTGCCGTCACGCACCTTGTCCGGGCCAGTCTCGTAAATCTTGGTGAAGTTTGCCCCTTCCTTAAACTGCTGCCGCATGACCGCCACCAACTCGGCGGCATTGTTCGCATAGTCGGCGTTGGATAGCACGCGTTGTGCCGGATTGAAGCCGAGAGCGTCTTCGTGCCCGCCCATGATGTCGATGGCATTCCCGCTAATGCGCAGCCGCGGCCCCGGAACCAGCCCCTCATCAATCGCGTTGCGGACCGCTGTGTCGGCCGACCCCGCACCCTCGGTTCCCATGTCGCGTTCTGCGGTAAAGCCCGCCATCAAATCGTCGCGTGCCGCGAGCGCGGCCATGATCGTGCGCTGCGGCACCGACTCCTGCACCGTCTGCAAATCCTCCGCCCCGGGATGCAGAAACAAATGCACGTGCGCGTCGATCAGTCCAGGCATCAGCGTGCGGTCGCCAAGATCGATCACCTCTGCTCCCGCCGGCCGCTTTACCGACGCGCCCGCCTCCGCGATCCGTTCGCCCTCAACCAGCACTTCCCCCGGTTTCACAAGGCGCCCGCCCTTAATGTCCAGCAGACGAGCCGCATGCAGCACAATCGGATGAGGCGCTGTCTGGGAGGGAACCTGCCCTGTCGAGAACCCGCGCAGGACCAGCAGCAGGAAGGAGGATGCGAGAAATAACCGTGCGTTATTCATGTTGTCAGCACGGAATAGTACCACTTCAGCGCTCATGTAGGGGCGGCCGCCTCGTGAGCCTGCCCTGAGGAAGTCGAAGGGGCCAGCGAAGCGCAGCGAGTGCGGCATACTGAATCCCGAGGAGAGAGAAGCGGTGGAGCAGGCCTTCCAGTCCTGCGTCAGGAAGCGCCAGGAATCCGGGGCTTTTAGCCCCGGAGGTGCCTAAGATCTCGGCAGGCGCTCATCCCCCCAGTTCCAGACTCTTCAATTCATCCACCAACGCCTTCTCCACCTTCTTCTGATGCTCCGCCGTCAGCTTCTTCCCCCCCGACGTCAAATAAAATGCATCAATCGCCATCTGTCCTTCAGTATCGATCAAGGCAATCTCAATATTGCATTTCTGATGGGATAAGCACGAACTGATTTTGTGCAGCAGCCGCGGCCGGTCCTGCGCAATCACCTGCAGCAGCGTGCTCGTCGACGAGCATTCATCGTCAAAATCAATCCGCGTCTCCACCACAACTTTGACCCGGACGCTTTTCTCCCCGCGTTGACGGTCGCGCAGCATCTTGTCCAGATCCGCTTCACCCGCCAAAACTGCGGCAATACTCCGCTTGAACCGGTCCCACTCTGACAAGTTCAATTCCAAAGTGCGAAAGCGGTCCGTGAAATAGAGCGTGTCCACCACGGTTCCGGCCTGGTTCGAAAAGGCATGTGCCTTTACGATATTCATTCCCCAGGCCGCCAGCACGCCCGTCAAAGTCGCGAACAGCGATGCCCGGTCTTTTGTAACCAGCGTCAGCTCATACCAATGCCGGCCCCGCTTCAGGTCCACTTGCACCGGATCGTGGCCAAACTCCTCCGCCATTTCCATGTGCCGCATCACTTCTTCGGCGGAGTGCACCCGCAAATATCTCTGCGGAAATCCCTCCACAAAATCTTTGAACTTCGCACTCATCACCGGAGCCAGGCTGCGCAGTCGCGCCAGTTTTTCTCCGTTCCCATCGTGCACGCGCTGGTCCGCGCTGCGGTTCAAATAGTTCGCGGCGCCAATGTAAAGCTGCCACACGTTTTCCGCCTTCCATGGCGTCAGCGCCTCTGGATTGACCGCCTTGATATCCGCGTAGGTCAGCAGGCACAACATTTTCAGCCGCTCCGGCGTCCCCACTTTCTCCGCGAACGCCGCCACTGTCTCCGGATTGAAAATGTCCCGCCGCAGTTGCGCCGACATTTCCAAGTGGTTCCCAATCAGAAACAGCACCACCGCGCGCTCTCCCGCCTCCACATCCAGCCGATCCAGACAGCGGCCGGCAATCTCCACGCTCGCCTCCACATGATTCCCGCCCGGCACTCCCTTTCCCGTGTCGTGCAACAGCAGAGCAAGGTAAAGCAACTCCGGATCTTCCAGCTCTCCCAGCAGCTCCGCATACCGCTTATCCCAGTCCGACTGCGATTGCGATAACCGGTGCAGGCTTTCAATCGCGAGGATCGAGTGCTCGTCCACCGTGAAGCGATGATAAAAGTCCCGCACCACCAGCGAATCAATGGGCTTCAGTTCCGGCAGCAGCAAAGTCAGCAGGCGCAGCGAATGCATGGCCCGCAGTGCCTCCGCGGCATGTGGCTGCAGCAGTGTCTCCTGCAGGTAAAGCCACAGTTCCGCCCCCCGCGGCGGAGTCACCGCCAGCGCCGGAAGCTCCTGCTCGATTCGGTGCTCCGTGGTCGCGCTCAACTTCAACCCGTGATGCGCCATAAAGTGAAACAAACGCAGCAGCATCTCGGGATCGCGCAGCGAAGAAGACTGCTGCAGAAAAATCATCCCATCGACTACAGAAAAGTCCGTACTCGACGGCCGCGACCGCCAGCCCTGAAACTGCCGCCGCAGCGAAGACCACGCCTCCGGAATCTCCTCCAGCAACTGCATCACCGTGCGCTGCACCGCGCGCGCATGCCCGAAGTAGATCCGCATCCAATCCGCAGCCGTCAGCTCGACCGCATCCGTAGCCCCGATTCTTCGCGCAGCTGCTTCGTCCTGCGCTTCCCAGCTCAGCGCATTGTCATCGCGCCCGTGGCGAAAATGCAGAAAACAACGCGCCGCCATCAGGAACTCCAGCGCCGCATCCAGTTGCTTCCGCACCGGCGCACGCAACAAACTCGTGTCGGGCCAATCGCCCAGCTTGCCCATGGCGGAGACCAGCGCCAGCCAGCAAGCCACGTTGTAGTCGCGCAGTCCGCCTGGCGTCTCCTTCAAATTCGGTTCCAGGTGAAATACCGTCTGCCCGAACTTTCCATGCCGCTCCCGCGTCACTTCGGCCAGCCCTTGCAGCAAGGGTTTCGCTTCCCTCATCACCAGCTTGGGAAGCGTTTTGTCGTGCAGCCGCGCGAAAAGTTCGCCGTCGCCCGCCAGATACCGGCAATCCAGAAGAGAAATCGTGAATTCAGTATTGTTCGGATCGAAGCGGTCGCATTCCGCCAGCGTACGCGAAGCAGGGCTCAGCTTGAGCTTCAATCCCACAGCTCTTGCGAGAACCGTCCGATCGCCTCTTTGTGAGTTTCTTCCTCACGGCGATCGGCATACAGAAAAAGCAGATCAATATCGGAATAAGGAAACAGCCAGCCGCGCCCGAATCCGCCAGTCGCCACCAGCGCAAAATCCCGCGGTCCCCGTTCGTCGGCTGAAATCAGGTCCCGCCACAGCCGCTTAAGAATGTCTTCGATGAGCCGCGTCCGCATCGCAACCGCGGCACGGCCGTCTCCCGTCGCCGCGAAGTCGCGCGCCATTCGCGCCGACTCCTCGGCGAGAGAACCCCGCAGTTCACTGATCAGTGAAGACGCTGCCATCATGACGATGGATCATGAATCGTTCCCACTAAGATCGTGTGGAGGAGCCGAGCGCATTCGCCCGTCCAGGCGAGCGCAGCGAGCCGCATCCACCCCGTCGGCCGGACCGCCTACAACGCTCCCTCGCCCCGCTCTTCATTGCGGATGCGAATCGCTTCGTCCACGCGCGTCAGGAAAATTTTTCCATCGCCGATCTTGCCCGTGCGCGCCGCCACCAGAATAGCCTGCACCGCCTTCTCCACCATCGCGTCCGCCAGCACTACCTCCAGCTTGGTTTTGGGGATAAGGTCCACGCTATATTCACGGCCCCGGTAAACCTCGGTGTGGCCCTTCTGTCTGCCGTGTCCCCGCACCTCAAGCACCGTCATGCCCTCAACGCCAATCTCGTGCAACGCGTTTTTCACCGCTTCCAGCTTGGAGTTCTGAATCACAGCTTCAACTTTCGTCATGATGTTGTTCTCAGGTTCGTCGCTTCCGCGAGCGAACTCCATGCGAACACAATTCCGCACGCTCACTCTATCCTCTGCAGCCGCTCCGCGGAAATCGAAACTATTTATCGTTCCCATCAGGATTTGTTATTGCAAATACGCAGAAAAGCGCCCGTCACTTCGCCTTCGAAAAATCCTCTACCGCAAATAACTGCCCACCGCGCTCCACCACTCCCACGCCGATCGAGTCCATCTCTGCATCCAGCATATTGGCGCGGTGGTTCGCAGATTTCAGAAACTCCTCCTGAATTTCGTCCGCGCCGGTGCCCTGGATCACGTTTTCCGCCACCGAGACAAAACGTGCACCGGCCTGCGTAACCCGCGCGGGCAGGCTGGGCTCCCCGGCAAATCCATGCTCTGCCGAACCATGCTGCGCCATCAATCGGGCATGCCGTCGCGCCGCCGTTGCCAGCGCTTCATTCCATTTCAATCCCGGCAACCCCTGGGCTTTGCGCGCTCGATTCACTCCAGCAAACAGTTGCTGCTCGATGGCACTCGCGCCGGATTGCGCCTCCGCTGTCAAAAGCGCGAACACACCCACCACGACGAAAGCGGCCAGCCTGATCACAATTCGCACGTGGGTTCCCTTAGCAGCATCTTAGCCCGGAGTTTCGGTAATGGCGCAGTTTGCGGCATGCCCATGTGGGGACAGCCGCCCTCGGCTGTCCGTCGAGCGGCAGCTCGACTATTCACTTCGCCGCACCTTTCTTTTCTTCCGGAGGCGCCGGCGGCTTGGCAAACTTCGCATCATCCACCGGAATGTTCTCTTTCACCTCGCTTATCTGAATGGTGAACCGACCACCCGGCCGCGCCAGCGTCCAGCGAAACGGAATCTTCACCCCGCCCGCCTCGCGATAATCCGCATAGTCGATCTGCGTGGGCATCCGCCCCAGCGGCGTCTCTCCGTATCGAACCAGCCGCGTCAGCAATCCGGACTGCTCGTCAAAATACAATCGGAGCGGAGGCTTCCCCTCGCGCCGTCCAATCACTAAAAAAGCCTCGTGGTCGCCGATCTTCTCCGTGCCTCGCATCTGCGCTTCGCTGAACATCCCTTTCAAGTGCGCCGCAAAATGAAGATCCGCATCCATCGCCGCCGCGTCGATGTCTGGCCCATGCATCTCCCGCAGCCGGCCGCCCCGGAAAGCCCAGCCAGCCTTCGTGACCGTCGAATGCCGTCACGCTGTCGCCGTCGGGCGTGTGCGTGAACGATATCCGCTTGTCCGGATCCTTCGAGTAAATGTCGATCGGAACGTTCCTGTCTCCGAAGGTGATCGTGCCCTTCATCGCCCGGCTCGTTATTTTTTCGATTGCAGCGGCTCCGCCCACCGCCTGTAGATACTTGTCGAACAGCTGATCGGCGGACGGCCCGCTCGCTTCCTTCGCATCCCCGTCTTCGCCCATCTTTTCTTCGGGCTTCGCTTCGCCCGCGCCCATAGCCGGTTTCGGCTCTTCCGTCATCACCAGGGGCGTGCCCACCGGATCGGTGCTGCCCCGGTGGCACGAATAGCAAGTCACCTCGCGATGTCCCTCGAAGTTGTCCTTATTGATGGCGAACATCATCTCCATCATTTTTCGCGCCGTCTGCTTCGGCTTCTTGTCGTCCTTCTCGAATGCGCCTTCCACATGGCAAAACTGGCACTCCACGCCCAGCGACGCCGTGATGAACTGCATCGCCGGAACCAGTTGATCCGCCGGAATGCCCTTGAGCACCTGGATATTCTTGAACTGCTCCTCCGCCTTCTTCGGCCCGGCAGCCGTAGCCGCTGCCTGCGGAACTCCACCCGACTGCGCCTTCGCAACGCGCATCACAACACTGCCGGCAGCCAAAAGCACAATCATCCCCAAAACCAACGCAACTTTCCTGGTCATTGATCGAAACCTCATTACGATTCAAACCTCACTTAGCGTCCAAACTCTGTTATCCGGAGCGTTCTTTTGTCATCCCGAGCGAAGCGAGGGATCTCGGTTTCGCCGCTACCATTCCTGCGCCCATCCTCAGGAACCAATGTAGGAACACCCTCTTCAAGGCCGATTACTGTAAACATACTTACCCGAAACTTCCGCCACAACAAACTTCTCCGGCAACAATCTATCGACTCTCGCTTTTTCGTACGGCGGCACAAACAAGAATACCCTCCCACTCCCCGCCCAGTCCCGCTGCAAATCCGCGTCGGTTAAATAAATTTTGGGCGCATCCGCAAAACGTCGAACCGAACCACATCGAAGTAGTCCGTCCCTCCACCAGATCGATGGGCCGCCGCAGATAAAACAGCAGCGAAGACCCAAACGCCTGGTCGCCATAAATCATCACCTTATCCTCCGGCCGCATCCGCGCCGCGATCTCCCGCGCCAACTGCTTCGACGAAAGATACGGACCAAATCGCCCCAGCGCAATGTGCGCCGCCACCAGGAACACTGCCAACCCCGCCGCCAGCGCCCAGGTCGCCGCATAATGTCGCCGCCGCCAACGCAGAATAAACGACGTCAACGGAGCCACGAGCAGCGCCACCGCCGCCAGCACCGCCGGTAACCGCAGCGCCGCAAACGACGCGTAACTTAAATCCAGCATGTGCGACGTCGAAAGCGTATACGCGCTTGTATCCTGCTCGCTCAGCAAACGCCCAATATCTGGCTCGAATGGCAGCTTCCGCGACTGCCACAGTCCCGCCACCAGCATGGCGCTGGCCGCAACCCCAATCACGGCCAGCAATCCCGCGGAAGTCGTCAGCCAACCCGAGCGCACTCCGCCTTCACACTCCACTCGCTCGCATCGCGCCACGCCGTCCGCCAGCAACAGCAGCAGGGGCAAATATGCGGGGAACGTGTAGTACTCCTGGTTGGTCGAGACCGCAAAAAAGATCAGCACCACTCCCGCCCAAATCCAGCACAGCAGCCGCGTCCGCAAAGCAAAATCGCTCTGCCGCTGCACGTCCCCACCGGTGCCGGCACTGCTCCGTCGGCCTCGCCACTCCTGCACCGCAACCGTCAGCGCGGCTGGCAGGTACAAACTCCACGGGAACAGCCATACGAGGTGAAGCGACCAATAAAGCGCTGCAGGAAGCTTGTCGTAATCTCGCGGATACCGCTTCCCCAGAAATCTCAGGAAATGTTCATTCACAAAATAAAACCAGAAAAAGCCGCGATGCTCCGCCGTGCCCGGATTGCGCAGCCCCGCCAGAATGTGCCAGGGCGCGGCGATCGCCAGAAACAACGCCAGCCCTGAGATCATCCGGAACTCCCGCCACCGCCGCCATTCTCCCGTAACCAGCAGGAAAAAAAATGCCGCCCCACAAGGAAACGCCAGCGCGATCAGCCCCTTGGTCAGCACACCCAGCGCCATCATCGCGTATCCCGCGTACCATCGCCATGCCCCAGCTCCCGGCTCCAACGCCGTCAGGAAGAAATACAAAGCCGCCGCAATCAGCAGGCTCAGCAGCACCTCCGGAATCAGCACGCGCGTGAACAAGTAAACCCCGGCGCAGGTGTAAACAAACAGTCCTCCATAAATCCCCGTCCGTTCGCCAAATGCCCGCCGCCCCCAGCAAAGTGCCAGCACTCCCAGCAGCATCACCGACAGCACCATCGGCAATCGAGTGCTGAATTCGTTCACTCCCAAAATCTTGTAACTGAACGCCACCAGCCAGTAAGGCAGCGGCGCCTTCTCCAGGTACCGGACCCCATTCACGTGCAGCGTGACATAGTCTCCCGTCGCCACCATCTCGCGCGCCGCCTCCGCGTGCGTGCTGTCGGCATCATCCAGCAACCCCGGCGTGAACATCGACCCCACGTAAACCGCCAGAAACACCACAGCCAGCGCCCAGTACGAAGCTCTGGACCCAGTCCCACGCTGCTCTGGATTTTCCAATCGCAAAATCACACAATCACCGAATGACTCAATTTCCCTTACTCAATTTGTCTCCGTCCCGGATAAAAAACTTCCACTTATCCATCGCCGCCGGCACCGCCACATCAAAAAATCCCACCATCATTTCCTCCGAAGTCTGGTCGCCCCAAGTCACCGTCTTCTCCGGATCGGGATTATGCGGATTGTTCTTCGAATTGTCATACCAGGCGACTGCCCGCAGCTTAGTCCCCGCCTTCAACTCCCGCGGCTCCGCCAGCTTGTAACTCAACTGCCAGTGAAAGTGATAATTCACCCGCAACAGCGTCTCCACGCTTCCGTCGTCATGCACAATGTCATATTCAAAGCGCTTTCCCCGCAGATGCATATGCGGAAAAAGACTGAGCAATGTAGCGTCGTTAGGTAATGTCCCCTGCACTTCCACGCGAAAATCATCCGCCCCCGGCGGAATGATCAAAGCATGATTGTTCAATTGCAGCGTGATCACCCTCTGCTTCGGTGGACT
This sequence comes from uncultured Acidobacteriaceae bacterium, assembly GCA_963850805.1. GTDB lineage: Bacteria > Acidobacteriota > Terriglobia > Terriglobales > Acidobacteriaceae > Sulfotelmatobacter. Next base: position 25,436 of record CAWKNF010000022.1, read on the forward strand.
CTTCGCGAACACCAACCCCACGCTAGTCTCATCGCTCGCCGCTTCTCCGTTCGTCGTGTAGTGCATCTGAAACACGAGATCCGATCCTGCTGGCACGAACTTCGCCATCCCATCCGCCCACCGGTCCGGCGCACTCCCCGGCGCATACACCAGCAAAAGATCGCTGGTTGTCTCATGCGCCTGCCGCCGTTCGTCCGGATCAGTCAGCATCGAAGCCGTAAACGGCTCGCCCACCGGCGCATGCCGCAACCACGCCGAATCCGGAGGCCGGATATACACCACCGCATGGTGCACGTGCGCTGCGCTCGAGGGCCGCACTTCCACCATCTGCACCCACTTGTCCTCGGCAAAATGCGTGTGCACAATCTCATACGTATATTCCACCTCGCCGCGCGCCGGAATCTGCACCGGCCTCGGCATCTTCAACACTAAATCCGGCTGCGGAATATTCCACCCTTCACTCCACTTCCGCGGCGCAGGACCATCGCGCGCGTCCCCCGCCGGCGCTCCGGCCTTTGCCCATGCCACAATCGTGGCAATCTGCTCCGCACTCAACGACGGATCATTCGCAAAATGTCCATACCGCGGATCAGCGAACCAAGGCGGCATCATCCTCATCGCCACCGCATCCGCCATTTTCTCCGCCCAGGGCCGCGTCTGTTCGTAAGTCACCAGCGCCATCGGCGCAGCTTCTCCGCTTCGGTGGCAACTCTGGCACTTATTCTGGAGGATCGGAACCACATCTTTATAAAAGGTAGGTGCTGAAATCTTGTCGCCGAGCCCGGTACCAACGTCCGGCACGTGCGACGTAAGCTCCCATCACAAGAAGAGTAAACACCGTTGCGAGGAGCATCCCGAGTTTCATCACGAGCGCAGAAACTCCAAAGTCAAAGCCCACGCCTGCCGCGCCGAATGCGGCTCATACGCTGCCCGTTCGTCGCAGAAAAACCCATGGTCGGCGCGGGAGAACTCTACATTCACAAAAATCTTCTGCTGTGCGGTCAGAGCCTCGGTCACCGCTCTGCGATGCTCTGGCGTGATGTGCTTGTCCAACCCACCCCAGATCAGCAACAAAGGCGCTCGCAGTTTCGCTGCCCGATCCAGCAACCCAGGAGCGATTCCTCCTCCGTAAAACGAAACTGCGGCGCGCAGTGCAACCACGCTATTGGCAATAAATGAAACGCGCCCACCCATGCAAAATCCCACACTGGAAATCTCGTTCGCTCTTACCTGCGCATTGGAACGCAGCCACTCATATGCCTCTCGCACGTCCATCTCCGCTGTCTCGGTCGTCACGGCTTGGTAGTGCGGCATGAGCGCGGGAAAGTCAGTGTAGCTGCCCTCAAAACCCGGCGGCGCGGTGCGATGAAACAACTCCGGAGCAATCGCAACATATCCCTCCGCGGCAAACCGATCACACACATTGCGGATGTGCCCGTTGACCCCAAACGCCTCTTGAAACACGAGCAGTCCCGGATGCGGTCCACCGCTCTCCGGACGCGCCACGTAAGCCGCCATCCGTGTTCCGTCCCCAACCGCCAGTTCCACTTTCTCCTTCACGATTGCCGTCCCACTCATATTCTTCCTAGTCTCGCACATCGGCCGCTCTCCCGCGTCCCACGGCCCCAGCAAAGATGCTAAAGTATTCGGTTCATGTCCGCGCCCAATTCCCTCTTCGTTCGCGCCTGCAAATCCCTACCCGTCGAACGCACTCCCGTCTGGTTCATGCGCCAGGCTGGACGCTACATGCCCGAGTACCGCGCCGTCCGCAAGCAACATTCCCTGCTCGAAATTTGCAAGAAGCCTGCGCTCGCCGCCGAAGTCACCATCACCGCTGCCGAGCTTCTCGGTGTCGACGCCGCCATCATCTTCGCCGACCTCCTGCTTCCTCTCGAAGTCATGGGCCTGCCCTTTCATTTCTCCGCCGGAGAAGGCCCCGTAATCGAGAAACCCATCCGCACCCGCGAAGACGTATCTAAACTCCGCACTGATCGCACCGCCGACCTGGGCTATGTCTCCGAAGCGGTGAGTCAGGTCGCAAAACATTTCGCCGGAAAGCTTCCCGTCATCGGATTCTGCGGAGCGCCCTTCACTCTCGCCAGCTACATGATCGAAGGCGGAGGCTCTCGCCACTACCTCCACGCCAAAAGGATGATGTACAACTCTCCCGCTGCCTGGGACGAATTGATGCGCAAGCTGGTCGAGGTCACCGCCGAATACTCGGCCGCCCAGGTGCGAGCCGGCGCCGATGTAATCCAGATTTTCGACAGTTGGGTCGGCGCCCTGGGCGTGGAGGACTACCGCCGCTACGTCCTGCCGCACGTGAAGACGATGGTGACGCGCCTGCAGAAGACCTGCGCACCCATCATTTATTTCGGCACCGACAGCGCCACGCTGCTTCCCGCCATGAATGAAACCGGAGCCGAAGTCATCGGCCTCGACTGGCGCGTTCCACTGGACAAAGGCTGGAGTGATCTCGAACATCGCTGTGCCGTGCAGGGCAATCTAGATCCCGCCCTGCTCTTCGCCGACTGGAAAGAATTGAAGTCGCGCGCCGAACACATCCTGCATCTCGCCGCCGGACGCCCCGGCCACATCTTCAATCTAGGTCACGGCATCCTCCCCGAAACCCCGGTAGAAAACGTGAAGAACCTGGCCCGCCTGGTCCAGGACTATTCCGTGCAGGAATATTCGGCAGCAAAACCGGCGACCCGAAGCCCGAAGCCCGGAGCCCGAAGCCCACATTCATGATTCGCATCGCCATCGTCGGCGGCGGCATTTCCGGACTAACCGCCGCCTTCACCCTCGAAGAAGATCGCCGGGCCGGCGCGGTCGAATACGTGCTTTATGAATCCTCGCCACAGCTAGGAGGCGTCCTCCGCACCGAGCACATCCAGGGCTGCATCGTCGAGGCCGGCCCCGACTCCTTCATCACCGAAAAGCCCTGGGCCGCCGATCTCTGCCGCACGCTCGGTCTAGGCGATCAGCTAATTGGCTCAAACGATGCCGACCGCAAGACCTACATTCTTGTCGGCGGCCAACTCATCCCGCTGCCCGACGGCCTGATGTTCATGGTCCCGACCAAAATCCTGCCCACCGGACTCTCGCCGCTTTTTTCCTGGACCACCAAACTCCGCATGGCCCGGGAACTACTCCATCCCCCGCGCGCCGCCGCAGCCGACGAAAGTGTGGCCTCGCTGGTCGAGCGCCACTACGGAAGGGAAATGGTCGATCGCGTCGCCGACCCGCTCCTGTCCGGCGTCTACGGTGGTGAAGCCGCCAGCCTCAGCGTGCGCGCCGTGCTGCCCCGCTTCGCCGAAATGGAGCGCACTCACGGCAGCCTCGGCCGCGCCATGACTCGCCGCCAGAAAAAAAATGCCGCGCGCGAGCAAACCCGTCCCGCCGCTTTTCACTACTCTCCAGAACGGCATGCATCAGCTCGTCGAAACCCTTGTGCCCAAACTTGACCAAGCCTCTTTGCGAACCAACACCCTCGTTCACTCAATTCAGCTCGATGCAGCAGGCTGGACCGTTCCTTCCGAAACGAAATCCGATCGCTTCGACGCCCTGATTCTCGCCGTGCCGACTCACGCAGCCGCGCGAATCCTCTCGGCCTGCAGTCCCGAAGTCTCCGCCGAACTCGCCGCCATCCACTACAGCTCGTCCATCACCGTCGGCCTCGGCTACGATCGCGACGTCCGCCAGTCGCTCCCACCCGGTTTCGGATTCCTCGTCCCGCGCAGTGAAGGCAAACGCCTGTTGGCCGCGACCTTCGTCCACAACAAGTTCCCCCATCGCGCTCCCGACGACCGCGCCTTGCTCCGCTGCTTCTTCGCCGGATCGAACGCGGAAAACATCTGGCAGCTCTCCGACGACGCCATCGTCGCGTTAGTCCGCAACGAATTGCAGCAGATCTTCGCCTCCGCGCCGCCCCGCTCTTCGCCCGCGTCTATAAATGGAAGTCCGCCATGGCACAGTACGGCGTAGGCCACTTCGAACGCCTCGACCGCATCGAGCGCCTCCGCCAGCAATTACCGGGTCTAGCGCTAGCCGGCAACGGCTACCGCGGCATCGGCATCCCCGACTGCATCCGCTCCGGCCAGGATGCCGCCAAGAGAGTCCTCGATATTTAGATCGGCAAGAACCATGTGGGGACAGCGCCTCGGCTGTCCGGCAAGCGCAGCGAGCCTGTTCGGCACCGCCCTACGCTGGAACATCCACCTTACTTACCCTCCCCTCCCGCCGCACCCGCGCCGCCACCAGCCGAATCTCGTCATAAGTGATCTCCGGCGGCAAAGCATCCTTCAAAGGCTTCAGCCCATTCACCCCAAGCTTCGCGCACGCCGCCTCGATCACCGCCAACTTGTTTCGATCGATCCACGCGGGCTCAAACTCCAAGTCTCCCCGCTCCACCAGATTAGCCACAGCGTTCACCACAGTAGACAACTGCCGTGCCCGGATTTTCGCGATGTCTTCAAAACTATGCCCCGCATGCAGTAGACGCATGGTCTCAAGTGCAGGTGCCGTCATCTTCTCAGGAGCCGCGGAAGCGCGTGCGCCATTGCGGTAGCGCTCCAGCGCAGCCAGAATTCCCTTCCCGTAGACTTCCGCCTTCCGCTCACCAATTCCCGTGATGCCGAGCAGTTCCGCCATCGACGACGGCTGCCGCCCGCAAATTTCCTCCAGGGTCGTATCGTGCAAAACTACAAACGCCGGCACGCCCTGCTCCCTCGCCGTAATCCGCCGCCACTCCCGCAAGTACTCACTCAACTCGAGATCCTTGGAGGAAACACTCGCCCCCGCCGCAACCCGCGATTCCTTCCCGGCATAGCTCACGCCCCGAACCGGCGCCGTCATCCACTCCGCCGCGCTCCCGCACACATCGCAAGCATCGCAAGTCTCCCACTTCGGAGCTTCCCCAAAATGCCCGCAAATTTGCCGATGCCGGCAACGCCGCGACTCCACAAATTCCCGGATAATCCGATACCGCTCCCAAGCCCGCTCCCGCTCCGCTGCATCCGTAATCTGATTCGCAAAAAATCCCAGCAGCCCTGCGTCTTTCTTCTGCCACAGCAAAACGCAATCGGCGCTCAAGCCGTCGCGCCCCGCCCGGCCCGCCTCCTGGTAATACTGCTCGATCGACTTTGGCAGCGACAAATGAATCACCGCCCGCACGGCCGCCTTGTTGATGCCCAACCCAAAAGCGATCGTCCCCACCAGCACCCGCACTTCGTCCGACATCCACCGTTCCTGATTCCGCCTCCGATCGTCAGCTCCCATCTTTCCGTGATATCCCACCGCAGCAATGTCGCGATCTCCCAGAAAATCCACTGTCTCCTCCACCCGATTAATCGTAGGAGAGTAAACGATCACGTTGCTTCCGGAGTAGCTGCGCAAAGCCTGCACCAGCAGTTCCATCTGCTCCAGTCCCTCGCACTCACGCACCAGGTACCGCAGGTTCGGCCGGTAAAAGCTAGCTATATATTTGTCGGGAGAGCGCAACTGCAGTTGCGCCAGAATGTCATGCCGCACATGCCGCGTAGCGCTGGCCGTAAAAGCAGCAATGGGACGATCCGGAAACTTCGACCTCAACTTGTTCAACTGCCGGTATTCCGGACGGAATTCATGTCCCCACTCCGAAATACAATGCGCCTCATCGATCGCAAAAAATGCGATCGGCACCTTCTGCAACCATCCCATCGTATCGCCCCGGGCGATCCGCTCCGGCGAAACATACAGCAGCCGGTAAGCTCCGTCCCGCGCCCGGCTCATCACCTTAGCCTGCTCGCCCTCGCTCAAAGTGCTGTTCAGCACCGCCGCCGGAATCCCCATCTGCGCCAACTGCGTAGCCTGATCCTGCATCAGCGCGATCAGCGGAGAAATCACCACCGCCGTCCCGCCCGACACCACCGCCGGCAACTGATAGCACAAAGACTTGCCCCCGCCCGTCGGCATCACCACGCAGGCATCGTGCCCCGCCAGCAGACTCCGCACAATCCGCTCCTGCAGCGGACGAAACGTGCTATACCCCCAATACCGCCGCAACGGCGTAAGCAAATCCGTTTCCGCGTCCATGAAAAAGAGTATAGGCCGGGGCGAAGATTAGGAGAAAACAATTGCAGATATTCCACCGAAAGCTTACCAAAGCGGGAACTACCCTGTGATACCCCGTGTCCTCCGTGGTAAAGGTTTTTCTTTAAGCCACCCGATACTTCACATCAGGATAAGCCCTGGCAAATCCCACCCAAACCACCCCAATCACCAAAAAGCAAAGCAAGCTTCCCTCCGGACCAACCATCCCTCCCGTTAGCCAACGCGGCCCATGCAACGAAGACTTCAGCAGATGCCCCGGAAACATCGTGCCACTATCCGGCACGGAATAAAAAAATGTCTCTCCCCAATCCCACGCCGCATGAAATCCCACCGCAAACCACAAGCTCCCCGTGCGCTGCAACGTCAAACAAAAGAAAAAACCAATCGCCGCAGCGGCCAGCAACCCCGTCCACTCCTCGCCTGTATTCCTCAAATGGATCAACCCAAACACGCACGACAGCACCACCGCCGACGGCCAGAACCCAATCGCCCGAGTCAGAGTGAACTGCGAATATCCGCGTAAGAGAAATTCTTCGAAGAATCCCACCAGCAAGAAAAACACCGCCCAGAACGACGCATACTTCACCACGCGCGCGCCATGTATCGCCAGATGTCCCGCGTCAAACACGCGCAGCCCATACATCGTCCCGAGCAACAGCGTGATGCTCGCAAATCCCCACACCGCCCCCACACAGAATAACTTCCCGAACGCAAGCCGCCCCGGCAAACCATACACTCCCCATCGCCGCCTCTCGACTTTCGCCAAAATCAATGCCGGAAGCACCGCCGCTACCAGAACCCCCAACTCCTCCAGCATCATGGACCAAAGCCCGTTCGCCCCCAAATCCCGAGACCACGCCAATCCGCTAGCCACAAACTGTAGCGGATAAAACATGCCCACATAAAACGCCAATCCCCATCCCGCTCGAAGTCCGTCCGGATCAAAAAACACTGTCCGCACATAAGAGGGCTGCACCCCCGCCTCAAAATCCGGCGCAGGATTCTTCGGTTCCGGCGAAATGTCGTTGCCTTCATCCATGCCAGACCACACTCCAAACCCCTGTCATTCCGAACCGGGCCGAAGGCCCGGCGAGGAACCTGCTGTTCTTTCCTGCACAACTGCCCTGTCAGGACTGCTCCTCGCGACACACAATTTCTGCAAAACACGCCCGCTCATGGTAAAACACTTCGTCCTGCCTTATGACCCGATTTTTCACCCCCGAACGCTTCGGACGCCCGCAGTTCCTCGCCGGAACTTTGCTACTCGCCTTCCTCGCGCAAGCCCTTTGGCTAGTCCACTCCGAACTGAACGCACCCCAGTTGACTCAAGCTGCCCCAGCCCCCGAGCAAGCCCGCCTGGCCGCTGGCTGGCGTCAATTTCACGGCGGCAGCATCGCAGGTGCGCCCTACCCCGATCCTCCCAACCAACTTCCCCTCGAAGTCTCCCACGACGCGACCGGCTTCGACACCCAACACTCCCCACTGTTGTCCCTGGTAACCGCCGCTCCTCTGCTCGTAGTGCCTCAGAAACTTCTCAACTCCGAATATTCTGCGTACTGGCGCTGGCTCCCGCGCCTTCCTTTCTTGGCCTGCGGACTCGCACTCGGCGCATCCCTCTGGTATGTAGCCCGCCGTCTCTGCGGCAACACCGGAGGCTTCCTAGCCCTAACCCTCTACTGCTTTTCACCTGCGATGATCCAGTCCAGCGCCGTCTGGCACACCGACCCCGAAATCCTCGCCGCCTGGGGATCCTTCGGCGCAATCTTCACCGCCATCGCCGTAGCCCACACGCTCTATGCCCCCCGCGAAGTAGTTCTCTGGAACTGGCGTCGCATCGTCCTGCTCGGAATCTCGCTGGCCATCGCCGTAGGATCCCTGTTTTCCATGATCGTCGTCGTGCCTCTCGCCCTGACCTTCCTGCTCTATCTAGCCCCCATCCGCCGCGGCGCTGCCCTAACCATCTGGGCGGCCGCATGTCTAGTGGCGCTAGCCTTGCTTTTAGCCACTTACTTCTTTCATCCCCACACATTCTTCACGGCAATGCAACACGCCTCCTTCTCGGGAGCAACCTTCCGCAGCTTCACCGTCCCAGCCGTCTACCCCCAGGTCTCGAAAGAGATCCTGCGAGCTTGTCCCGCCCTCGCCCTGCTGCTCCCCGCAGTCATCACAACCTATATCGCCTGGCCACGCACGCGTTACTTCGGCAACACCGCTCCCGGACTAGTCGCCCTGCTCTTCATCGGACTAGGCATGGCCCACCCCGACCAAGCCGGCGCAGGATTCCTCCTGGCATCCATCCCCTTCATCCTGATCTTTGTCTCCGGCATCCTGGCCGACCTGATGGAAACTCCCCAAAGCCAGCTCGTAAAAGCCGCAGTCTGGGCATTAATAGCCGCTGACATCCTCTGGAGTCTCCGAGCCCTGATCCAAGTCTCTCAATGAAAGGGTTACCCTGTGCCCCTCAGTGTCCTCTGTGTTAAAGATTTTGGGTTTGAGATTCTGCCTTCCTCAACCGACAATTCTCTACAATTTCCCAGCATCCCCCCAACCCCAGCCGCGATCTAAACTACAGAGGCGCGCCATGACCCTCCCGTTGGAGTATCATATTCTCGTGAAGCGCCCCGTCCAGCGCTGGTTTCCAGTTTCGCCAGCCGCTATCCTCCTGCTGCCGCTTCTTCTCGTTTCTCTCAGCCACGCTCAACCCGAAAGCGCGGCGGCAACTTCCTCCAACTCCGGCCACGCCCCCAGCGCAACCGCTTCCAGCGCCACTTCATATACCCATACCAACTCCGCCCCAGGCGCGTCGTCCAGCAAAACTTCGCATCCCACTAACGGCTCGGGCCACAATAATGGACATCCCCGCCGCGACACCTCAACCGGTGGCGTTGTCTATTACCCCTACGTGTATGGAGTGCCCGTACCCTACACCACCGATGCCAACGACGCCGTCGACAATGACAACAACACCGACGACGATGACGCCAACTACCAGGGCGGCCCCACCATCTTCGACCGCCGCGGATCAGGTCCCGACTCCTACGTGCCCCCATCCTACGAAGGCCCAGCCCACGCGCAAGCCGAGCAGATTCCTCCGACTCACCGCAGATCCCAACCACTCTAGTCTTCAAAGATGGCCATCAACTCGAGATCGAAAACTACGCCGTAGTCGGTCAAACCCTCTACGATCTAACCCCCGGCCATTCCCGCAAAGTCGCTCTAGTGGATCTCGATCTCCCTGCCACCCAGAAACAAAATGACGACCGCGGCGTAACCTTCCAGTTGCCGTCCTCGTCCCAGGGAAACTGACATGCGCCGCTAGCCATCCTCGCGCCCCCCCCTGCTAACCGCGCTAACCCCATGCGCCGCAGCTCAGAGAGGCGCCGCACACCTCCACCCCAGCGCACGCCGTGATCCCGCGCCTCAACCCGCCCACCGCCAATCTTGCTTTCGGACGAAACGCCCACCCCTCCGGATTCCGCCGATTTTCTCCCTATACGTCTATACCATTCCATCTTCAGTGACTTCTTCGATCCCGATGACATCTACTCCACCGGCTATCCCGTAGCCTCGCAGCCGCCAGTAATCCTGTTGCAAGCCGCCCCAACGCTGTCCGACGCCTCGGAACATCCGGCCCAACCTAGGAATGAACTAGCGCCACGACTCCGCCGCTAATGATCGAACTCCAAAACGGACGTTATGTCCGAGTAACCAGCACCCCAGCCAATGGCGAACCTCTGTCCCTCGTCTCAGCCAAGCCTCAAACCAGCGACACCGCAAGACTAACTCGCCCCAATTCCACGCGACTCGCTCCATCGAGTCCATCACTCAAACGTCCGCGCTAACTCTGCCCCCAGCACTCCTGGTCTTCCGCGATGGACACACCGAAGAAGTTCCCGACTACGCCATAGCTGACGGCATACTCTACGCCCGCGGCGACTATTACACCAACGGATACTGGAACAAGAAGATGTCATCTCCTCCCTAAACGTCCCCCAAACGCTAGAAGCCAACACCACCCGCAACGTAAAATTCATCCTCCCAACGTCCCCCAACGAAGTAATAACCCGCCCCTAGTAG
>CAWKNF010000023.1:0-192231 GCA_963850805.1 uncultured Acidobacteriaceae bacterium
TGTTGGTCGAGAACTCCGGGCTGGAAGCCGATCTACAGCGACGATGCGGCGGTCGTGTTCCTGCGAAGCATCCCGTAAACGTTCTCGTTATTGCTGCCGAGGTTTGCAAAACTGTTCACATTGACAGTCAAAGCGATTCCACGATATCTTCGGCGGCGCGGTAGCTACTATCGTGCATCGTTGATGCCCACGAATGTCCTGCCATTCAGGGAAGCAACTCTGTGCCGTCATTGCTCTTCAGCAAAGGACAAAATCCTGATGAATCGCATTCTCTCTGATTTTCGCAGTCTCGATTCCCGCAGCCTGCCTGCTCTCTTTGCCTGCCTGGCCGGGTTGAGCTTCTGCATGGCGACAGTCGCCGTGTACGCGCAGGAAGCGCCGTCGGTCACGTTAACAAAAATCAGTGCTGACCCGTTCACCGTTTCCCCCGGCCAACATGCCACGGAAGTTGAGCCGCACGTCCTGGCCAATGGCTCGACTCAGGTGGCTGCGTTCCAAACGGGTCGCATTGCCCCCGGCGGTGCGACCGCCATCGGCTGGGCTACTTCTGCCGACGGTGGCACGACCTGGACGCACGGATTTCTACCCGGCCTGACGGTAGGAAACGGTAGTGGGCCGTACAGCGCGGCCAGCGATCCCGCGGTTGCGTATGACGCGAAGCACGCGGTGTGGATGATTGCAACTCTGCCCATCTCGAATACTTCGGAGACTCCGGCCGTCGTGGTGAGCCGGTCGACCGACGGAGGGTTTACGTGGAATGACCCGGTAAGCGTCGGACCGAACGTAGTGAGTTCCGACAAGAATTGGATTGTTTGCGACAGCACGTCCACGAGCCCGTTCTATGGGAACTGTTATGTGGAATGGGACAATCCCGATGCCGGCGACCAGATTCTGATGAGCACGTCCAGCGACGGAGGCCTGACCTGGGGACCGGCCACGGCCACGGCAAATAGGGCGACCGGCATCGGCGGGCAACCGCTGGTGCAGCCCAACGGCACCGTAGTGGTGCCGATTGAAACCTTTGGGATTTCCGCGTTCACCTCGACCAACGGAGGCGCGAGCTGGTCGGCGCCGGTTACCGTCGCCAGCATTCAGAGCCACACCGATGCGGGCGGAATTCGCAGCGGCCCCCTGCCTTCGGCGGCGGTGGATGGCGCAGGCACGGTTTGGGTGGTGTGGGAGGATTGCCGCTTCCGCAGCAAGTGCTCCACCAACGATCTGGTGTACAGCACATCGAGTAACGGTGTCACCTGGTCCGCGGTGACGCGTGTTCCCATCGACGCGACCACCAGCACCGTCGATCATTTCATTCCAGGGATCGGCATCGATCCGGCAACCTCCGGAGCAAGCGCGCACGTCGCAATTCATTACTATTTCTACTCGAAGAGTTCGTGTACGAAAGCAACGTGCCAGCTCTACGTGGGCTACATTTCGTCCCACAACGGCGGTTCTACCTGGAACGCTTTTACAAAGCTCGCGGGACCGATGGAGCTTGGGTGGTTGCCTAACTCCCAGAACGGACTGATGGTGGGCGATTACATTGCTACGGCCTTCAGCAGCGGCGTGCCCCATGGTGCGTTCGCCGTGGCCGCCGCCAAGGTGGGCACGAAATTCAACGAAGCAATGTTCACGGCTCAGGGACTAACCGTGCCCGAGACCGGTCCGCAGTTTTCTTCGGCAGGCGACAAGCCGCTGCACAACCTCTCTGATGTGATTGAGAGGGAGCGTCCGGAGAAAGGCCTAGTTCCGCCCTCGAAGCGAGCGGCCAGGAAGAGTGCGAAGTAGAGCGAGTAGAGCCGTCTCAGCTGCTGGGAGCCCGCCCAGAGCGAAGCCGAGGGGGCGTCCTCGTCCGCCGCGCCAAGGCCGGGCAGGATGCCGGCGCTACCTGCTAAACTTTCTGCGTGGCGCGCCTCACTCACTTGCAATGCACACGCTGCGGCGAACATTTTCTCGCCGACCGCCCTCAAACTGTTTGCCCGAACGATGGCGGCATTCTCTATGCGCGGTACGATCTCGCGAACATCAAGAAAAGTTTTTCGCCGGCATCGCTGCTGCCACTTGCTCCCACCATGTGGCGCTACGACGCAGTGCTTCCCGAAGCCAAGCCGGTGTCGCTCGGCGAAGGATTTACTCCTATGCTGCGCAGCCGCGAATTCTCCAACGTCTTCATCAAAGACGAAGGCTTGAATCCCACCGGCTCGTTCAAAGCTCGCGGACTCTCCGCCGCCGTTACGATGGCTCGCCATTTCGGCCTGAAGAAGCTCGCCATCCCCTCCGCCGGAAATGCCGCCGGAGCGCTTGCTGCCTACGCCGCCGCTGCGAATATCGAAGCGCACATCTTCATGCCCAAAGATGTTCCCATGGCCAACCGCATCGAGTGTCACTACTATGGAGCGCGCGTGACCCTGGTCGATGGCCTTATCTCCGATTGCGCCCGCAAGATCGCCGAACTAAAAGCGAGTGAGTCGTGGAAAAAGGACGGATGGTTCGACGTTTCCACCACCAAAGAGCCTTACCGCGTCGAAGGCAAGAAGACCATGGGCTACGAAGTTGCCGAACAACTCGGCTGGAAACTTCCGCAGGGGATTATCTATCCAACGGGCGGCGGCGTTGGAATGCTGGGCATGTGGAAGGCCTTCGACGAGATGGAGCAACTGGGTTTCATCGGCTCTGAGCGGCCTAATATGATCAGCGTGCAATCTGCGGGATGCGCTCCTATTGTTAAAGCGTGGGATGAAGATCGTGCCGAAGCCGAAATGTGGCCTCACGCCTCCACGATAGCCTCCGGCCTCCGCGTGCCGAAACCCTACGGCGACTATCTGATCCTTGAAATCCTGAAGGCAAGCGGAGGTCTCGCGCTCGCCGTCACCGACGAGGAGATTCTCAACGCCACTCGGCATTGGGCGAAGGTGGAAGGTATCTTCGCTGCGCCCGAGGGAGCGGCGTCGCTCGTTGCTTATCAGAAATTGCTGGCCAGCGGCTTCTTCGGCGCGGAGGACAACGTTGTGCTTTTCAATACCGGCTCGGGCTTGAAGTATCTGGATGTGCTGGACACGAACGATGCTCAAGCAGTGCGAACGCCGGCGGCGCGCGCGATTGCCGGAATCATCGGACCGTATTAAGAGTTTGACGGCCTTCCTATTGCAGTTTGAGAACCGGAGCCAAGGTTCACAACTGGTCCACCTTGAATTGCACAACTTTTTGCACAATGCCCTTCTTTTGTGCCATTGACACTGGTTCCGTGTCCGCCTAGCATTCGTGTGTGAATTGTGAGTCATGGTGACGCTCCGGCACGATCGGTGCGCTGAATTGAAGACAGAGAAGGTCGGAGTATTGCGCTACAGACGGCGCGTCGATCATCCTGCTGGGCGAGTTCGGAGCAAGTGGCTGGGCTTGCTTCTTCTCGTGGCAGCGAGTGTGGTTGCTTGGCAGTTCGCCCGCCAGCAGCCGTCGGCCAACCTCTCACTCCCGGGAAAACTAGAGAGCGGCGTGCCTCGAAGTCAGGGCGGCTATGCCCTGCACGACTCGAAGCCGTTCGCGCGCGGTGTCGGTCGCCTGATTTATCCATATTCTGTTATTCGCGGCGGAGTGCTGAATCCAGACGAATTGAAACACGCCATGGAATATGACCCGGTGGTGTCCCGACACTTCCGGGGATTCGATTATCAGCGTGCTCATCTGGTCAAACTGACCGAGGAGCAAGCGATGTATGTTTCATACCGCATTGGGGACAGAGTTTACTGGACACGGAGGAAAGTCTCGTTGCATCGGGGTGAAACGCTCATTACCGATGGCGCAATCGTGGTCCGCGCACGCTGCGGGAACCGGGTAGCACCGGCCCCACTGGACACAGGCTCGTCTCTGGAGCCTTCCGCGTATGAGTTTGAGCAGCCCTTCATCCTGAGGGACCCTGATCCGACCCCGCCCGTACTGGCGACTGCGAGTGCGGCGCCGGACAAATTGCCTCCCGCCGTCATTGCCCCCGTGAAGGGCGCCGGATGGTGGTTTATCCCGCCGTTCGCCTACATACCATCGGGTGGTTCGGGTGGGCCGCTGGCAGTCACTCCTGAACCTGGCTCACTCCTGCTGATTTCGTCAGGACTTGCTGCAGTGTATTGGCGGTCCCGCAAAGCCAGAAGGAAGAAGTAGGCATGGCAACCACCGAGCTCTTGCCGGTCTCCACGACAAGCGCCTCCAGTCGTCGCAGGGTCTTTTGGTGGCAAGCTGGAGTTCTCTTTCTTTTGACCGCTTGGTTGTATGCGCCAATTGTGACGCGCCTTGCAATGCAATGGTGGCAAGATCCCAACTACATTCACGGTTTCTTTGTTCCCGCATTTTCACTGCTTCTGCTTTGGGAAGATCGCGCAAAATTAGCCGCACTTCCACTCAAACCCTCGTGGTCGGGTCTGGTCATCCTGCTGTTTGCCCTTCTCGCCCTGGCGGTAGGCGTGCTCAGTTCCGAGTTTTTCCTTCCGCGCATCTCACTTCTGCTCCTAATCGCGGGCATCGTCGTTTTTTTTGCCGGCTGGGAATACCTGCTTGCGGTGTCGTTTCCATTGACCTTCCTGATTTTGATGGTCCCCTCGGCAACCATCTTTACTCGGGTCACCTTTCCCTTGCAGATCCTCGCCTCGAAAACTGCCAGCTTCCTGTTGATGCTGGCTGGCGTTTCGGTGGTCCGGGAAGGCAACATCCTTTTGTTATCCGGTGCAAGGATGCAGGTCGCGGAGGCATGCAGCGGTATTCAATCCCTATTTTCTCTGGTCACGTTGGCCATTGTTTACGGTTATCTGGTTGAGACGAAAATCGGAATGCGTGTTCTGCTGGCCTTGGCGGCGGTTCCGATTTCAGTTCTGGCCAATGCCTTGCGCATCTCGGCCACCGGCCTTGTCCTCCAGCGCTGGGGCATCGAAAGAGCCCAAGGGAGCTTTCACACCTTTTCCGGATGGCTGATTTTCATGAGTTCTCTGGCCGTGCTGTTTCTATTCCATCGCGGGCTGCGGATCCTCTATCCGGGCACGCCGGAAGTTGGGAATCAGCGGGAGGGCGTGTGATCTCCTGGAACGCACGTTTCGCGGTGGTGGCGCTGTTGCTCGCCGGCACCGGTTTTTTCCTGAACCTGCGTACGCGGCATGCGGTTGCTCCTCCGCGAACATCGTTGGCGTCGTTTCCGCTTCAATTGGGGGAATGGGTGGGCATCGATATTCCGATTCCTCCAGAAACTCTGAAAACACTGGATCGTGGTGAGTTCTTGCTGCGGGACTACCAGGACCAAAACACCGAAGCCCCTGGGGTGGATCTGTACGTCGCCTATTTTCCAAATCAACGCGCCGGGCGACGGCGCCACTTACCCGAGGAGTGTCTCGCGGGTTCGGGTTGGTCGACGGTGGAGTCCGGCACAACTACACTCTCGCTCCCTGGCTCTACGCCTGTCACTGCCAATCGCTATCTGATCACGAACGGACGCGACCGCCAACTGGTTCTCTTCTGGTTCTGGGAACGCGGTCGAGGCGTTGCCAGCGAAGACTGGGCGGATTTCTATCTGGTATTCGACGCTCTTCGTTTGAACCGCAGCGACGATGCCCTCATTCGACTCAACACCCCACTGCAGGCGGAGGAAGAACCGGACGCTGGCCAACGACGTTTGCTCTCTTTTGCGGAGCAAATGAGCCCGCTCGTGGGCAGCTACATCCCCCGCTGAGAGACCCGTCCCTAAAGCGTAGTAGAATTCCATCCAGCTTCTGACATGACAACTACAGCAACCCCTAACCGCACCGACCGCACTATCTCCCTCGACTCGATTCTGGCAGCTCGCCAGCGCGTTTATCAGGCGGCGGTTCGCACACCGTTGGTTCGGTTGTATTACGACGACGCTCCCGGCGAAATTTATCTCAAGCTCGAATCGTTCCAGCCGATCGGCTCGTTCAAACTGCGCGGGGCCTATAACGCGATCTCGCTGCTCAGTGCAGAAGACCGGGCGAAAGGCGTGTGGACCGTCAGCGCCGGCAATGCCGCCCAGGGAGTGGCCCTGGCCGCGCGGATTCTTAAGACCCGCTGCGACGTTTTAGTCATGGATACTGCTCCAGCCGCGAAACTGGATGCCATCAAGCGGTTGGGAGCGGGCATAATTCAAGCGTCGATGGATGAGTGTTGGACCGCGGTAACCGACCGAACGCATCCCGCGTTTGCAGGTGTCTTTGTTCATCCCTTCGACGACGATGACTTCATCGCCGGCAATGCTACGGCGGGCCTGGAGATTTTGGAAGACTTGCCGGATGTTACCACGATCGTGGCCGGCTTCGGCGGAGGCGGCCTCAGTTGCGGAATCGCATCGGCAACGGCCGCGCTGAAGCCCGAGGTGAAAGTATTTGCCGCGGAGCCCGAGACCGCGGCGCCGCTTCATCTGTCGTTTCTCAAAGGTTCGGCGCAGAAGTTTTCTGACTGGAAAACAAGTTTTGTGGACGGTTGCGGCGGCAAGTCGGTGCTGCCGAGCATGTGGACCCTGGCCAGCCGACTGCTTGCCGGTTCGATCGTTACCTCGCTTGAAGAAACCCGCCGAGCGATGACGATTGTTGCCGCCCGCAATCATCTGATTTGCGAAGGCGCAGCCGCATGCGCGGTCGCTGCCGGACTCAGCGGCAAAGCCGGGAGCGGCAAGATTGTGTGCGTGGTCAGCGGGGGAAATATTGACCTCGGAAAATTCGCGGAACTCGTTTCAGCACCGGCCTAGCTCCGGGTTTCAACTGCGGGCGCGGAGCCTTCCCGTAGGTGTCGCTCGATTCATCGATACGCGAGGCGTGGGCACGGCGCTCGACGGGCCAAGGAGTGCAATCGCCTGTTCAATAGTTGACAGCCATGCGCGATACTCGCAAGACATGTACGTTCATTCCGAGGATTTGCCACTTCATCCAAGTTGAGGATATGTAGCCTATGACAGACTGGTTCGCACGCCCCGTCCTGCACGTAACGGATGTTGAGGCCTCGCTCCTCTTTTACATTGACCGGCTTGGCTTTACGAGCCCTTGGCGCTACGACGACCACGGCAGAGCACACGTTGCACAGGTGGACCGGCAGGGCTGCGCGCTTATCCTGGCCGACACATGGCCGGAGAAGATTGGCAAGGGGTTGATGTTCATTTCCCTGAACGTCGAGCCGGCGACGCGCGAGGCCGCGGTCGCCGCGTTGGACGCGCTGCGCGCGGAACTCGAGGCCAAGGGCGTTCCGGTTAAGGAGGGCTCGTGGGGCTACCGGCTTCTGGTAGTCGATGATCCCGACGGCAATCAGCTCTTCTTCAACTATCCGTCCGAGACTGCGTCCGGCAAGATTGCTAGAGATGAAGCATAATCGCGCAGCCCGCGAGCATAACCGGTTCCACGGCATACATTGACCCATCGCGCCTGCTCTTCGCAATTCATTGACTTGCCGCCGCTTCGCCCCTAAGATAGTCGCGCGGAGCGTGCTCCCTTCATTGATCGGCAAGACCATCTCGCATTACCGCGTTATCGAGAAGCTGGGCGGCGGCGGCATGGGTGTCGTTTACCGGGCTGAGGATCTTAAACTTGGCCGCTTCGTCGCGCTTAAGTTTCTGCCCGAAGAACTGGCCAAGGATCGCCAGGCCCTGGATCGCTTTCAGCGTGAAGCGCGAGCCGCGTCGGCGCTGAATCATCCCAACATCTGCACTATCCACGAGATTAACGAGGAAAACGGCCAGGCCTTCATCGTCATGGAGTTCCTGGAAGGGCAGACGCTGAAACACCGCATTGACGGCCGCCCGATGGATACGGAAACGCTGCTCAATCTGGCGATTGAGATTGCCGATGCCCTCGATGCCGCGCATTCCAAGGGGATCATTCATCGCGACATCAAGCCGGCGAACATTTTCGTCACTAAACGCGGACAGGCGAAGTTGCTCGACTTCGGCCTGGCCAAGCTGGCTCCGGAAAATCGTAACGGCACTTCGGAATCCGCGCTGCGAACGGCTACCGAAGGCGCGATGATGACCACGCCCGGCTCCACGATTGGAACCGTGGCCTATATGTCGCCGGAGCAGGTCCGCGCCGAGGAACTTGATCCGCGCACTGACCTGTTTGCGTTCGGCTCCGTCCTCTATGAAATGGCAACCGGAGGACTCGCCTTCCCCGGCAACAGCAGCGGCGTCATCTCCGAAGCTATTCTGAACCGCACCCCGCCTCCTCCCTCGATCACGAACCCGGCAACCCCTCCCAAGCTCGAGGAAGTGATTTTCAAAGCGATTGAGAAAGAGCGCGAGTTCCGCTATCAGACCGCGGCTGAGCTTCGCGGAGACTTGAAGCGCATCAAGCGTTCCCTCGACACATCTCGTGTTCGTGCCGGGGCCGCAACGGCCGCTGCGTCAGCGACGGCAGTGACCCCCGCCGGTGAGACTGGGGGGTCGCGCCAAAAAAAGAGCGTGCTGATCACGGCTTTGGCTGCCGCTGCCATCGCGCTGATCGCCGGGCTCGGCGTAGGAAAGTATCTGCTGCAACGCTCACCGGCGGCGCAAGCAGCTCTGCCCGTCTACCATCCGCTTACCTTCCGCCGGGGTATGGTTCACGCCGCGCGCTTCGCTCCCGATGGCAAGACCATCATTTACAGCGCCGCTTGGGAAGGCAAGTCCTTACAACTTTTCACCACGCGGCCAGAGAGCCCTGAATCGCATGAATTAGAGCCCGCCGGAGCCGATGTCCTAGCTGTTTCGGCATCCGGCGAAATGGCGCTTTCGCTGCGCAGCCATCCCATTGCCCAATTCCTCTATTCCGGCACACTCGCGCGCGTGCCTCTGGTAGGCGGTGCTCCTCGCGAAGTTATGGAGAATGTGGAATGGGCCGATTGGTCCCCGGATGGGAGCACGCTGGCGATTGTGCGGCAGGAACGAGGCCGGAACCGCTTGGAGTTTCCGCCTGGCAAGCTGCTCTATGAAGCGGACGGCTGGATCGGTCATCTGCGCGTTTCCCCAAAAGGAGACGTCATCGCCTTTATTGACCACCCCCAACTGGGTGACGATGGCGGAGCGGTCGCCGTGGTTGATCTGGCTGGGAAGAAGACGACTCTTTCGACCGGCTGGGATAGCATTCAGGGAATCGCCTGGGCGCCAGGCAACGATGAGATCTGGTTTACCGCTACGCGTACCGGGGGCGATCGGTCTCTTTACGCGGTCAACCTTTCGGGCGCGACAAGATTGCTGGCTCGCGTTCCCGGGGAATTGACCTTGCTCGATGTTGACCAGGCAGGAAATGTACTGCTCACCCGCGGCAATGACCGCGCCGGAATGATCGGTCTCGCTCCCGGCGAATCCAAAGAACGCGACTTGTCGTGGCTTGACTGGTCCACTCCAGGCGATTTGTCAGCCGATGGCCGCACGGTATTGTTCGCCGAAACCGGAGAGGGTGGAGGACCGAAGTATGCAGTTTACCTGCGCAAGACGGATAATTCCCCGGCCATTCGTCTTAGCGAAGGAATCGGGATGGCCTTGTCTCCTGATGGAAAGTGGGCGCTGGCACGACCCAATGTCACTCCGTCACCGTTGGTTTTGCTGCCCACTGGGGTCGGCGAAGCCAAAGCCCTTAGCCACGATTCCATCAATCACCTTTGGGCGCGTTGGCTTCCCGACGGGAAACAAGTCGTGTTTTTGGGCAACGAGGTCGGACATGGTTTCCGTCTTTATGTGGAGTCTCCCGAGGAAAACAAGCCGCGCCCCATCAGCCCGGAAGGCGTGAACCCGCCGGTTGTTCTTTCCCCCAGGGGCGACTTGGTCGCGGGCGTCGGCCCGGATCACAAAGTGTACCTTTATCCGATCGCGGGCGGCGCGCCCACGCTTGTCTCCGGCACCCAGCCAGACGAGGCGCCCACAGGCTGGACCGCAGATGGCCGCTCTATTTATGTTTTTCGCTTTGGCGAAATTCCAGCCAAGGTGTTTGAGCTCGAGCTATCCACGGGAAAAAGAAGAGTATGGAAGGAGCTGGTGCCAGCCGATGCAGCGGGTATCGACACCATTCGGGGAATCACAATCACTCCGGATGCCAGAGCCTACGTCTACGGCTATATCCGGACGCTCTCCGATCTCTACGTCGTCGAGGGCTTGAAGTGAGGGCTAGCGTCGTTGCGAGAGCGCGCACGAAGAGTCAATGAGAGTAAATACCTGATAACGTCAACTATCCCCGGTTCTGAGCTCATAGCCCCCCCATTTTGAAAGCGGATTACCGATTGGGGCCACTGACTCATAATTCCAATACTACTTGGGCCCCCTTTCTTGCTGGCTTCGAAAGTAGTTCTGTGGCGTGGCTCCCAGCATCTTTCGGAACATTTCAATAAAGGCGCTCACGCTGTCGTAACCAACTGCAATCGCTGCCTCGGTGACGGATTTGCCTTGAGCGAGCATTTCGAGCCCGGCAAACAATCGTGCTTGCTGTCGCCAACGGCCAAACGACATACCCACTTGGGCCGAAAACGTACGCATGAAGGTGCGGCGGGCCATGCCCGCAGAATCCGCCCATTCATCCAACGTGCGGTCATCCGCAACCTCATCCAGCAGAGCATGTGCAACTCTGGCTAACCTCGTATCTCGGGGTATGGGCAAACGCAACGGCTGCTGTTCAGGCTGTCGAATTTCACCGCGAAAAATGGTGATTAGACGCTTCTGCGCCGGGTTGAGCGGTTGCCGGGGGTTCCACGTAAGAACACGCTGCACAATGGCAAACAATAACTCCGATGAGTTAAACATGCACGGTTTCTTCGGCAGTCCACGGCACATAGCTGGCGACAGGTAAACCATCGAGCCAGCGACGCCTCCCACAGAGCGTGCCGCGTGCGTGCAATCAGGAGGAATCCACGCACAATGCTGGGAGGGAAACATCCATCGTTCACTGCCTGCTTCCACAACCAGCAGTCCCCGAGTCAACGCCAAGAGTTGTCCACGCGTGTGACTGTGCTCGGGCGCCCAATCCTCAGGCGCACGCCTGCTGAAGGCGAAAGCCAATATTGGCGTGTCGCTCTCGAACAAACGGCGCAGTTCTTCCGCATTCTTCGGGATTGAGAACATGAATCTACGAGATTGACCCTTTCGCGATAAACATTGCCCCTTTCCCGTTAGCAGCCACGCACGAACGCAGCTAGAGTACGGGGCAGAGCAAGGAAAGGCAAGGAACAGAAAAGGACCTCGCCATCCGGAAAATGCAGTGATCGAAAAAACTTAGCCATCGTGAAAGGACACAACCTATGAACGCCGCTGTGCTGCACACATTTCATGAGCCGCCTCATTTTGAGCACTTTCCCGAGCCGATTGCGGAAGACAACGAGGTGATCGTGCATGTGAGGGCCGCCGCACTCAAACCCATCGACAAACAAATGGCTAACGGCTCGCACTACGCGGCAAACCGCAAACTGCCTGTCGTGTGCGGCGTGGATGGGGTTGGGCGCATGGACGACGGTACGCGGGTGTTCTTTGGCGGTGCCCGGCCGCCTTACGGCAGCATGGCAGAGCGCACCGTCGTATCGCGGTCGCGATGTTTTCCGATTCCCAGCAATGTTGATGACGATATCGCGGCAGCCGTTGTAAACCCCGGCCTGTCGGCGTGGGGAGCGCTTGTCTGGCGTGCGCAACTCTCTCCAGGTGAGACTGTCCTGATCCTCGGTGCAACTGGAGTCACCGGCAAGCTGGCCATACAAACGGCAAAGCTGCTCGGCGCTGGGCGTGTGATCGCTGCCGGACGGAACGAACAGGTCCTGAATACCCTGCACGACCTCGGGGCGGATACGACTATCCGCATCGACAAGCCCGGCCAGGATCTCACCGAAGCGTTCGCTCGCGCGGCCGGAAATACCGGCGTCGATGTCGTCGTCGACTACCTTTGGGGCCCTCCCACTGAAGCGCTCCTGTCCGCCATTTCACGAAGCGACTTCAAGGCGGCTTCTTCCAGAGTCCGGTTGGTTGAGGTGGGCGAGAGTGCGGGGCCTGCTATTTCGCTAAACGCCGCCGTGCTGCGCAGCTCGCGCTTGGAAATTCTCGGAGCCGGATCTGGCAACGCTCCGGCGTCGCCCGAAATGTGGGTCGAAGCCGTTCGCCAACTGATGTCCAATGTTGGTTGCGGTGCACTGCGCGTCGACACCGAGCGGGTGCCCCTAAATGAGGTGCAGGATGCCTGGCATCGGGAGCAGCACGGGCGGAGAGCGGTTATCATCCCATAGTTTGGATCGGCGCAGCGGCTAAATCGCCCGTGGGACAACTCGTACAGGAAGCTGCCTGAGCCGCCACCCGTTAAGGTAACCGTCTCAAGTCGCGTAACATCGCGGTTACACTCATTGAGGGGCTTTGAGTGCAATCACGCTGTCTGATCCCTACCCAGTCGAAGGGATGAAGCGCCGTAACCGACACTCAAGTAAAGAGGGTTTTCAAATCGCGCCCTGCTTGCACCACATTCTCCGGTCGGCCGAGGTCGCGCCAATAATAGCTATCGGCGCGAAAAGCGAGAATCTTCTCGCCCCGAGCAGCCAGCCGCAAGTAGGTAGTGATGATGGAGAAAGCGCCTTCTTCCGTGATCATCGACAAAAGACGAGGCGAAATCACGTGGACGCCGGAAAACGCCAGCGCCTGCACCTGCGGCGATGGTCGAACCAGTTCAGGAGCCTGGTCGCGCCCAGAACGCCGGCCGCAAAGCTGAAGCTGCTCGTCGAACAGGAGGTATCGGGAGGTCTCGCGATCCTGGACCGCCAGCGTAGCCAGAGCGTTATGTTCACGATGAAACTGAACCATGCGTCCCAAATCGATCGTGCTGACGACATCGACGTTGTGCAGTATGAACGGCTCGTCCTCACGGCTGGAGTTCTCAAGAAAGAAATGGGCAGCTTTTTTCAACCCGCCGCCGGTGTCGAGCAGAGCCTCTTCACGCGAGATTTCAGTCCGCATGCCGAAGTTGTTGTTCTTTTTAAGATAGTCGACGATCATGTCGGCGAAGTGATGCACATTGATGATTACCTCGTGAACACCAAACCCGCGCAAGCGGGAAAGTGTGATCTCGAGCAACGTTCGCCCGCCGACCTCCACCAGCGCCTTGGGACGATCATCCGTGAGTGGCCGCAAGCGCGTCCCCAGGCCCGCGGCGAGAATCATGGCTTTCATGGCGCCGGCGTCTCCAACTCGCGGTGCCGCACCACCACCTCTACTCCATTCCGGCCGCGCAGATGTTTCGCCAACTGCTCCGCCAAATAAACCGAGCGATGTCGTCCGCCGGTGCAGGCGAACGACACCATCAAATGTTTGAAGCGGCGCCGCTGCCACTCGTTCACATGCGCATCCACCAGCGATATGACGTTAGCCATATACTGACGCACGCTCTTCTGCTGATTCAGATAATCGATTACTGGCGCATCCTTACCCGTGAGTGCTTTAAAGCGCTCCTCACGGCCAGGATTCGGCAAGTCGCGGCCATCGAAAACGTATCCGCCGCCATTTCCGCTCTCATCCTTCGGTTCCTCCCGGTGACGGGAGAAGCTCCAAATGCGCACCGTTAGACTCGCGGCTTCGGACCCCAAACCCTGCACTTTCTCCGAGGCAGGGTTGATGTTGACCGTCCCCACTGCCAGATTGTCCGCTTCCGAAGACAGCGCCTGCAGTTTTTCCGAGGCCAGCATGCTGACGAAAGCCTCCGTCAATGTGGGAAGCTCGATCGGCAACCTTACGTTATGCAGCAGCCAGCGCAGGTTCTTCAGCGCATACGGCACACTCTGCAGGAAATGGGGTTTGCGCTCATAAAAGCCACGAAAGCCATAAGCGCCCAGTGCCTGCAGGATGCGAACGTAAACGTAGCTGTAGTAGTGATGCAGGAATGTTTCGCAATCCAGTTCCGCGAAAGCGCCAACCTTTTCGATGTAGAGATCGAGCAACTGCTGGCGCAACTCCGGCGGCAGATCAGCCTTGGCGTCATACAAAAGAGAGGCGATATCGTATTGGAGCGCGCCTTTGCGCCCGCCTTGATAGTCCAGGAAAAACGGCTGCCCGCCTTTCAGCATGATGTTACGCGACTGGAAATCGCGATAGAGGAAATAGTCGCATTTGGCGCTCAACAGAAAATTGGTCAGGCTGTCGAAATCATCTTCCAGGGACTGCTCGTTGAAGGGAATGCCGGCGAGGCGGAGGAAATAATACTTGAAATAATTCAGGTCCCAGGAAATTGACTGGCGATCAAAGCTGCCCCGCGGATAGCAGACCTTGTAATTCAAATCGCGTCCGGCTTCGATCTGAAAGCGCGGCAACTCGGCCACAACCTTGCGATAAGCCTCCATGGCTTGGGGAGCGATGTTCTCACCGGCACGATTCTGCGAGAGAAACTGGAAAAGGGTTGTGTCTCCGAGGTCTTCTTCGAGGTACGCTCCTTGACTCAGATCTTCCGCATAAATCTCGGGCACGGGCAGACCGTGCCGGCGAAAATGCCGGGAGAACTCCAGAAAAGCCACGTTCTCTTCGCGTACGCCATATAGAATCCCGATCGCACTGACTTTCTCGCAGGCGAGCCGAATGATGTTGCGTCCTGACCCGCCGAGCTGGCCCTGCAGCGGCTGTACTTGCGCAGCCGCGGTATGGAAATGCCGCTCAAAGAGCTCTCGGAGAACGTCCATAATCTAGAGATGCTTGTCAGCGCACCGACTAACGACCAACGACTAACGACTAAAGATAACATCGAACACCCGATCCCAAGCGGGGCAGGATCACTGATCGCAACCACTTGATAACCGTCGGTTCGATGCCTATGCTGAAGGAAGCATGACCGACCGCCTCTATTACCAAGACTCTTTTCTTTACAACTTTGACGCCTCAGTCCGCTCGGTGGTCGAAACCCCGCGCCCGGCGGTCATTCTCGACCGCACCGCCTTCTACCCCACCAGCGGCGGGCAGACGCACGATACCGGCTGGTTAGTCTCGGCAGATGCGAAGTTCCGCGTCACCGAAGTCGCCGACACCGAAGACGGCCACGTTGTCCACTATCTCGAAGCTCCGCTCAAAGACGTGCAGCCTGGAGCCCGTGTCCGCGGTGAAATTGACGCCGCCCGCCGTCGCGATCACATGCAGCAACACTCGGCCCAGCACGTGCTCTCCGCCGCCTTCGTGCGCCTTTTTAACATGCCCACCGTTTCTTTCCACATGGCCGACGAGTACTGCTCCATTGATCTTGATGCGCCCTCGCTGAGCAAAGAGCAAGTCGAATCGGTCGAACAGTTGGCCAACGAAATCGTTCTTGAGAATCGTCCGGTCGACCTGCGTTTTGTAACTCGCGACGAGGCGGCAAACCTCGGCCTGCGCAAACTTCCGCCCACCGAGCGCAATCAACTGCGCCTGATCGACATCCGCGACTTCGATCTAACCGCGTGCGGCGGCACGCATGTGAACCAGACCGGACAGATTGGCGGCATCTTCCTGCGCAAGACCGAGAAGGTTCGCCAGGGATACCGCGTCGAATTCGTCGCGGGCCAGCGCGCCGTCGCCACCGCGCGCCGCGATTTCAACACGCTGACCGAAACCGCCGCGCTGTTTTCCGCCCACATCTACGACGTTCCGCAACAGGCCCGCAAGTCTCTGGATGAGATCAGGTCGCTGCGCAAGCAACTCGAGCAATCGCAGGAAGAACTCGCCGCCGCGCAGGCCGCAAGCCTGATAGCGGAAACTCCCGAGAGCCAGGGCCGCAAGTTAGTGGTGCGCACGTTTTCCGACCGCGATCTCAACTTTCTCAAGCTGCTGGCCCAGAAGCTGACACGGCAATTTCCGGTCGTGATCGCCTTGCTCGCCACCGAATCGCCGCAGCCCACGCTTGTCTTCGCTCAATCCCCCGGCCAGCCCCACGACATGGGTAAGCTCCTGAGGGAAACCGTGGCCCCGCTGGGCGGACGCGGCGGCGGCAGCAAAGACCTTGCCCAGGGAGGAGTGCCCACGGCCCAAGGCTTGGACGCGGCCCTCACCGCCGCTGCGCAGTCTCTCAGTCGCTAGGGTTTCCCTCCCAGTAACCGCCACGCCTGGCGATACAGGTTGTATTTCGAGGGCGAGTCAGGTTTGGGAAACAATCTCAAGCTCTTGGTTTTGCGGAAGAGCGTAACCGGCAATACATACCACAGGTCCTCAGGAACGATGTAGGCCACCAGCACATCGATTTCCTTGTGGCTGTAGCTCTTCTTGCGCCGACTGCCGTGGGCACAAATCATGTATCCGCCGCACTTATTGCATCGATAGGCTGACTTTACCTGCACCCTCCACAGGCCGCTGCCCGAGTCCAGAATCAGGTCGTACGGCTCACTGTCTCCCCACGGTTTTGACACACCAAAGCCCAGCATCGCGGCTTTGTGCAAGAATGCTGCCTCGGCCATTTCGCCGCGGCGTTTCTTTGTTAGCCCAAGCCACCATGCCGCGTCCCGAGCGCGCCATTGCTGCGTCTCCGCCATCGCCATTAAGTCCCCAACTAACACACTCATACCGAATCACCCATGTCCTCTCTGGACTAGCTTGTCATTCCGAACCAGGCTCGCCCAGCCGGGTGAGGAACCTGCTTTCTGCAGCCGCAAACCACGCCCTATTTCCAGTATCTCCGTCCCAAAATGGGAAGCAAGGTTATGTGAACATCAGGAAAAATAAAGCTGTGGAAATCTTCGGGGACTCTAGATTTTTTTTGGGGGGGTTCGCAGCGCTTCTAGAGCCATCTGCTCTTGCAAGGTATGGCCAATTACTCGCAATTCGGTAATATGGCCACCATAGCTGACTTTTGCCAACCGCAGCCCGTGTTTAATCGCGCACCTGACTGACCGATGGGGATCGGCGAGAGCCTCCCCCATACCCGTGGCCTAGACGAGCGGTCAGCAAACGCGGCTTCAGGGCACAGTCGGCGGAGCCGTGTATCCTAACTGCGCGGGAGTGGTTGAGGCGGTGATCTAGCGCATACGTTCCGCGAAACGGTACGTTCGACGCTGAGTATGTGCCGCTGTAGCCGCTTTCTCGCAGAATCACTCGCTTGCAAATGTCGTGTAGGTGACGTGCGAGTTCGAACCAGGAAACAATCTCCGCTCGATCCTCTACGTGTATGGCACCGGAATGGACAACTTCGCCCCTGATGAACGAAAGTAGCCCTTCCCAAGTGACGTCTGGCGAGATCGTGGAATAGTATTTCTCCATCGCTTCGCCGTCACAGAGGGCGAATTTGCGAAGTAGCTCACCGACAGCAATACCGAAATCGAGTTCATCTGATGCCGCATTGGCCTGCCTGCTGATAATCTTGTCAAGGACGGCGAGTTGATCCAGCTTGCCGTTCGCTTTGCATTCTTGGCGCAGCTTTCTTAGCTTCTCCCGCGCCTCCGCTAGAATTGAGTCCACGTCCTGCGTCGTCGCGGCATCCAAGCTTTTCCGCAGGTTGACGCGCCCAAACCCTTGGCGCTTGCAAGTTGCGTCGAGCGCCTTTATTAGATCGGTGATGCTCTCGTCAACGGTTGCGCTGCCGGGAGCGCCGCGCCGGACGAGCATCATGGTCGGGGTGATCGAACGGCGCGTCTCCTGGGACAGCGCGCAAAAGAGTCGCAAGAACTCGGCTATGCCTGAGGCGGGCGACGCGGAATCGAACCGAGAAAATGTCGGGAACCCGCTTTCTGAATGAGTTCCCCCAAATCGCAAGTGAACCCTACGCTTTAGTTTCCCGTCGCGGGCACGAAGCTCAAGCCATGGCACCAGGATGTCTGTCCCTGAAGCAAAACTTAAGGCCGCGAACAGGCCCCAAGGAATTAGCTCGCTAACCTCGTCAGTGCTCCCCGCTCGGCGATTTCCAACGGTTCCGAAGACAGCGGCGCTGGGCCCCGGGACATCAGCGGCCGTGCCGCCGGGGCTGAAAACAACAAGGCCACAGTCGTATCCGTCGGCGTCGAACTGCATATAGGGCGTCCCATTCAAAAGGCCTGCGTTTGCGCAGCGCTCAAACTCTGGGAGATCCCCAAATATGGGTGCGCACCAGATCTCTTCCGCACCGGTATCCGCAACGAGTTCAAGCCCGTATGGAACGACTTCAAACCACTCGTCCCCGTCCGCAAAGGGGCGAAACGTGCCGCCGCTGATCAGAGTGCGGGCGGCGCGGAAAGTGCCCTCCGGGGTCACTATCTCGAGGGTGCCAGACTTGGTTGCTCCCCCGATCTGAATTCTAGTCCGCCCGACGCCTGTGGACTCGGGTTCGCCGCCTTCGAGGAAGCCCATCAGCATGCCACGGTACTCAGCAGGAATCGAGTAGTTCTCGACGTCAATCCGCGCCGTTGCATGGCCGTCGGCGGACACCTTGATTGTGCCCGTCCCGCAAACACTCCCGTCCGGGTGATGAAAATCCATTCTTGCGGACCCTTTGTATGTCCCATCCTTAGGGATAAGCTCTCCCATCATCTCTCGCGTTAACATCCTTGCATTCTCCAAACCAGGCCCCGGGATTCAGACTAGACGGCTGGCCCTCGGCGGCTAAAGCCGTCCCTGAAAACAAAGCCTTTGACGCAGCGCTGGAAGCGCTGCTCCACTCAAACCTGACTTTTCCGCGGGCTGGTCTTTTTGCGCGAGCGGGGCTGTCCCACACAGAAAACAAAAGCCCCCACCGGACCGGAGTCCAATGAGGGCAAAAACATTAAATGCAGAGTTTCAGCCGCCCTTAAGCGATTCGGCTCCGCCGACCGCCCTTTTCCCACCAGACTGCTGGATCTTCAGGCCGATTAAGCATCTGCGAAAGCTCCTTTTTGATCTCTACCAGTCGGTTGGCGCGCATTTCCACCGCCGATTGGTCGATCTGGCTGTCCGCGGTCCTGGCTGCGGAACGGGCGTTCATGTTGCGTAAATCCGTGATTTCCTGACGAAGGCTGGTGAGGTGTTCGAGGATATAAGGCATGTCTTGATCATACCCCATATTCCCCAAGGCGCCGCTTTATTAATCGCCCATTTCCAGGCCGAATTCCCATTTAAAATTGGTCTGCCGGAGGGTCCGCCGCATCCAGCGGCCACTTCCGGGCATCGAACCAAACGCTGAGCTTTGCAGGCAGGAAGTGAGACAATTAAGCAGCGAGGAGAAAATTGTTTATGGCCAAGAAAGATCGCAACGCGCAAGCACCCCCCGCCGAGCGCGGGACTCTGAGCGCCCAGCCGCGTCTTCACCAGAAAGCTCCCGAAATTCAGGCGTATGGCACCGTTTCGCACATGTTGCCTCTCGACCTTGAAGAGCCGGTTCGCCTGGAAATGACCGAACAACTCAACCTATTGCTAGCCGACACGATGACCCTGCGCGATCTCTATAAGAAATCGCATTGGCAAGTCGCGGGACCAACTTTCTATCAGCTCCATCTTCTGTTCGACAAACATTATGGAGAACAATCGGAGATCGTCGATACCATCGCGGAACGCATACAACTTCTCGGCGGCGTCTCCATTGCCATGGCTGCCGACGTAGCCGAAACCACGCGCATTGAGCGTCCCCCGCGGGGCAGGGAAGAAGTGCCAGTGCAGATTTCCCGCTTGCTGGATGCCCACCAGATCATCATCGGCCATTGCCGGGTATTGGCCGAGCGTGCGGACACACTGGGCGACGATGGCACCAACGATCTGGCCGTCAGCGACGTGCTGCGGACCAATGAACTGCAAGTCTGGTTCCTCAGCGAACACCTCGTGGATGCCCCCCTCGTGCATGCGGAACAGCCGCGCTTGCGAAGCGCCAGCTAATCCAGCGGCAAACTGATCGAGCAGGCTCGCTCGAGCCTGCTCGTCATTAATCCTGCGCCATTAATTCGTCTCTAGTTCGTTAGTTTCTTGTCGCCGGCAAAACAGATAGATAGTATTGAACTCCACGGCAAGAAAACTCAGACCATGCAACCTTCCATCGAGCAGATCCTCTCCAGTTACGACGACCGCGCCCCGCTGTCGCAGGCCTCAACCATTCCCGCAGCCTGGTACGTCGACCCCCGCATCGCCGAGCTCGAACGTCTGAGCGTGTTCAGCAAAACCTGGCAACTGGTCGCGCGCACCGACCAGGTGAAAACGCCAGGACAGTTCGTTCGCGCTACTGTCGCCGGTGAGCCTGTTGTTGTCGTGCGCGGCAACGACGGCATTCTGCGCGCCTTCTACAATGTTTGCCGCCACCATGCCGCCGCCGTCGTAACCGAACCCTGCGGCCAGGCCTCGCTCCTGCATTGTCCGTATCACGGATGGAACTACGGCCTCGATGGCTCCCTGAAAGGGATGCCCGAGTTCGAAGGAGTCGAGAATTTCGACCGCGCTAAGAACGGCCTCGTTCCCGTTCGAGTTGAAACCTGGGAGTGTTTCGTCTTCGTCAATCTCGACAACCATGCAGTCCCGCTCGCCGAATTTCTCGGTGGCCTGGTCCAGCGCGTGGCGCCGCTCGGCATCGGCAAGCTGCACTACTTCGACCGCCGAACCTACAACATCCATTGCAACTGGAAAGTCTTTGTCGATAACTACCTCGATGGCGGCTACCACGTCCCGCATCTGCACAAGGGCCTGAACTCTGTTCTCGATTACAAGCAGTACACCATCGAGAACGAAGACCGTTACTGCCTGCAATCGAGCCCGATGGTCGTATCCGGCGAAGATGCGGCCACCGGAGCCGCGCGCAAGGGCGACCGCGCCTGGTATTTCTGGCAGCATCCCAACTTCATGATGAACTGCTACGAGGGATACATGGACACAAATCTCGTGATCCCCGTCGACGTCGATCATTGTGCCGTGATCTTCGATTTCTATTTCGCGGACATCAGCGAAGCGAGCCGCGAATACAACGAGGAGTCAGTGAACGTGGGCAATCGCGTGCAAGAGGAAGATCTCGGCATCTGCGAAGACGTGCAGCGTGGACTGAAGTCGCGAGCCTATCGCGCCGGACGCCTCTCCGTGCGCCGCGAGGCGGGCGAACAATTATTTCATCGGCTTCTCGCCGCCGATCTCAAGCGTGGCCTGGCTCAGTCATCCGTGGCCGCCGATTAGCGAGGATGTACTCTTATTCTTGCGAGCCTTGTTCCCTTCGCATCGCCCGCAGATCGATTCCCAGCTGCTCGGCCTTCTTATAAAGATGGCTGCGCTCCAGCCCCAGCGACTTCGCCGCCAGGCTCACATTCGAATGGCTGCGCTTCAACTCCGCCAGGATGACCTCCCGCTCAAAGGCGTCCACACGCTCAGCCAGCGCTCCCGAGGAAAAGGTAGAAGATGCCGCAACGCTTCCGCCCTTTGGCAAAGCCAACTCCACGGTCTCAAGATCAACCTGACCGCCGGTCGCCAGCAGCATCAGCCGCTCGACCATGTTGCGCAGCTCCCGGACATTCCCCGGCCATGCGTGCGACTGCAAAGCAGCCATCGCCTCCGTGGTAAACGGAATCGGCTTCCATCCATTCTGCGCGCTCACTTGCGCCGCAAAATGCCGGACCAGCGCTGGAATGTCCTCCCGCCGCTCGCGCAGCGGCGGCAACACCAGCGGGAAAACATAAATCCGGTGAAATAAGTCTTGACGGAATTTATCTTCGCGCACGCGCGCTTCCAGATCGCGATGCGTCGCCACCACCACGCGCACATCGACGCTTACCGGCTTATCGCCGCCAATGCGCTCCACTTCTCCCTCTTCCAGCACACGCAGCAGCTTGGCCTGCATGGCCAGCGGCATATCGCCAATCTCATCCAGAAAGATGGTGCCGTGATCCGCCTGCTCGAACTTTCCAATATGTCGTCCCGCAGCCCCGGTGAACGATCCTTTCTCGTGCCCGAAGAGTTCCGACTCAATCAGTTCCGCCGGAACCGCCGCACAATTCAACGTAACAAACGCTCCGCCGGCGCGCGCGCTGCGCTCATGAATCGTCCGCGCGACCAGCTCTTTTCCCGTACCCGTTTCTCCCAGGATGCAAACCCGCGTCTCGCTTGCCGCCACGCGATCCAGTTGCGCCATCAAACGCTGCATTGCCGCGCCCTGCCAAACAATCTCGTGCCTGCCCAGCCGCTGCTTGAGTTGCCGATTTTCGCTTTCCAGCCGCCGCAGCTTTAGCGCATTTTCCACGGTCAGCAAGAGCTTTTCCGTGGAGATCGGCTTCTCCAAAAAGTCCAGCGCGCCCATCCGTGTCGCCCGCACGGCCGTTTCAATGTCCGCCTGTCCTGACATCATCACCACGGGCGCCGTCACTCCCTGCGCCTTCAATTCTTCGAGCAACGCCAGTCCGCCTTTTCCCGGCATTACCACATCCGAAAGGATCACGTCGAAGTTCTGCGCCTTGGCCAGTTCCAACGCCTTGCCGGCGTTGTCGCACACCGTAGCCTCGTGCCCAGCCAGCCGGAACGCCCGCGCCAGCGATGCCAGCGTGTTCGCTTCATCGTCCACAATCAGCAGATGTGCTTTCGTTGCCAAACATCCTCCCAATTTCCGGCGCACTTCACCCGGCGTTCCGCACCGGATCCCTCGGCAGCTCGATCACAAAGGTCGTGCCTTTTCCCGGCTCAGCTCTGTACTCGGACTCTTCCTCCATGATCGCTCACCACGGATTGAACGATGGCTAGCCCCAGCCCTGTGCCGTTCTGCTTGCTCGTGTAATAAGGAGTAAAGATCCGCGCACACTCCTCCGGCGTCAACCCCGAACCCGTGTCCGCCACCTCGATCAGCACTTTGCCGTCTTCATCCCGAGTGCGCAATGTCAGCGTCCCACCTTGTGGCATGGCGTCCATGGCGTTGAGCACAAGATTTGAAATTGCCCGATGCAACAACTCTGCATCCGCCGCCACCGGTTCCAGGTGCGGATCCAGTTGCAACTCAGAACTGATTTTGGCACGCCCCGGCGCTTCCAGCTGCACCTGAAAAAGCTGCGCCACGCCCCGAATCACCTCATTCACCTGCACACGTTGCAATTTCGGCTGCGGCATCTTCGAGAACTCGCTGAACTTCCCAATGATTCCCTTCAGATTCGCGATCTCCGCCAACAGCGTCCGCGAACTCTCCCGGAAGACTTCCTCGAACTGCTCCGGATTCTGCTGCCGCGCCCGAACCAGATTTTCCACCGTAAGCTGCAGCGGAAACAGCGGATTCTTCAATTCATGCGCCAGCCGCCGCGCCAGCTCCCGCCACGCCGCCACCCGCTCCGCCTGCAACAGCCGTTCCCGCTGCCCCAGCAACTCGGTCGTCATCCGATTGAAAGAATCTGCCAGTTGTCCCAATTCATCGTCGCCAGTTACGTCTACCCGCACATTCCAATTTCCCGCCGCGACCTCCTGCGCGGCGCGCGCCAATTGCACCACCGGACGCGTCACCCGCGCCGCCGCCCAACTGCTCAGCAGAATCGCCAGCAGAATTCCTCCGCCGCCCACCAGCAACGCCGCCGAACCAATGTGCCGCTTCAACTCAACATACGTCCGCCGCGAGTTGCCGATCAGCAGAATCGCCAGCAGCGGACGATCTTTGTTCGTGCCCGCGCCCGATCCCGCCCCAGCAGCGGAATCGCGTGAAACACTTCATCCTCGGCCTGATCGCCAGACCACCGCACCACCGCCGTGATTTCCTGCCCATACTCCCGCACCGCATCGACCAGAGGCTCCAGCTTTTCCGGAGAACGTGCCTTGTCAGCAGAAGCCGTAGAAGGATCAATCAACAACTTCCCCGAGAAGTGATCCCCACGATTCTCATACAGCAAAGCCCGCATGCCCACCGGCATGTCCAACCCGGCGAGAAAAGTCTTATCCAAACGGCGCCCGCCAATCACATAGACCGGATGTTCCCCCACTCGCGTCGCCCGCACCACGAACAAACCCAGCGCCGTTCCATCCTGCAGTTCCTCCTGCTGCAAAAATGCTCCCTGGTCAGCCGCTGCGGGAAAGCTGCCAGCCGCACTGTCCGGATATCCAAACTTGGCCGGCCACTGCGCCGAAGAAACAATGGTTCCATCGCTTTTCACAAACTCCAGAAAGTCGAGCTGACGATTCTCCGCTGTCGTTTTCGCCAGTTCGAAATACGGACCCGAATCCGCCTGCGGCTGGTTCAACTTCAACGTCATGCGGTTCGCTTCTTCCGACGCCGCAATCGCCTCCACTCGCCGCGCCACGTCCTCGCCCTGCCGGTTGAACTCGCGCCGAAACTGCGTCACTAGCGCTGCCGTTCGTTCATCTTCGCTGCGATCAAACGCCCGGCGCGTCACGGCCAATACCAGCAATGCCACCGCCGCCACCGACAGAAATACCGTCAGCGCGAACACCCCCAGCAGCTTGCGACGAAACATCATTCGCTTTCTTTTCTCACCACGACCGGCTCCATCCGAACCAGGTCCATCCGAATCAGCTCCATCCGAATCATGTTCCGTAGGATGCCACGGAATCGTCTGCATGATATCTCACCCTTCAGTTTCGCCGCTGTGAAAACCGTTGGCGGAGTGATCAAGTTTGGGTGGGAGCTGCGCGGTTGTGATCAGAAGTCTCGCGTCAAGGAAATGTTTCCATGTTTGCGCATCAGGCAACCGGGCGTTCTGGTGTATGAATAAAGCTCGTCAGCTTGCTCGGTCGGCCCGCCGCGGGGATTTCCCGCAGCAGGCCGCCCGCCGCCTTGCCGGCGCAAATTATCTCGTTTGTCGTTCCGGCTGCCTGCTCTGGCTAGCCAAGTCCATGCCGCGCAAAACGTCGTTGGCGAAAAAGAATTTCCCATCCGCCGGCACCATCATGATTTGCAGCTTGTCCGAGAGTCGCTCCGCCACAATCTTGTTAATGAGCAGTGGATTGTCTTTCAAAATCGCCGCCTCGCCGTGCAGCCGTTCTGAATCCGCCGCCGCCGTCACCCGGATGCGATTCGCCTCCGCGTCGGCCAGCAACCGTCGCCGCTCGCCCTCAGCTTTGCTGTCCATCACTTTAGCCTGCGCCTCCGCATCCGCCAGCAATTTCCTGCGTTCCCCTTCAGCTTTGCTGTCGATCTCCTTGGCCTGTGCTTCAGCTTCCGCATTCTGAATGGTAGCTTCCTTGCGCGCCTGCGCCTCGAGTCGGCTCTGCTGGATCTGCTTTTCTTTCAGCGGGAGCGTGTATTGCATCGCGTCCGCCTCGCCCTTCGCTTGCAGCACATGCACCTGCGCTTCGCCTTCCGCCTGTTTGACTTGCTGCACCTTCGCCGCCTCGGCTTCCAGTTCGGCAATCCGCACTTGCTTGGTCTTCAACTCCGTCTCCACGCCCATGCGATCATTCTCTTGTTCCTTCAACAGCAGTGCCTCCAATCCTTTCGCATATTCTGGCGGCAACTGGATATCGCGCAGCATCACCTCTTTCACCACAATCCCATCCGCCGCCAGCTTCTGCGTGATCAGTCCCGCCGCCCGCTGCCGCACTTCCTCGCGCTTCGCCGAAAATACATCGCGCACCGTATAGTTCGGCACGATCTCCCGCCAAACGCTAGCCACGGTAGGCGGTACGATTTCCTTTTCGACCGGACGCGGCAAATTCCCCTGGATATAATCCAGCCGCTTTGAATCCAACCGGTACCGCACCGTGATCGCCAAGCCAAGCGTCAGCCCTTCCTTGGCCTGCACGTCGAGAAGCTGCGGTTTCGGAGGAAGGCCGCCTGCCGAGGGTTTTGGAATTTCCGAATCCCCCGTCGTAAACACCTGATCCCGCGTATCGAACAGCGCCACGTCCTCCACGAGTGGCATCACCATGTGCGCCCCGGGATAAAGCGTCCCCGGCACTGTGCCGCTCATCTCACTCACTCGCACGCCCGCCATCCCGCTCGGCACAACAACAATGCTGAAGGCTATGAGCAGCGGCCCCCACGCCAGCATCGCCAGAGCCAGCGAAGTCCGCCAGCGGACCACCACTGGTGCCGCGCCCACAGCCCCTCCAGGGGTTTCCAACGCGCGCCGGTACAACATTTCGCGATACAGATCATAGGTGAGAATGCACACGGCCGCGACCATCATCGCCACGCCGCCCGCGATCAGCACATACCTCAACGCCAGCATCGAAGTTCTCCTTTGCGCCTCAGCGCTTCTGCCCGTTTTTCAGCGCCGCCGTCTGCTGTGAAAAGAACAGCCGGAACACCTGCCCAAAAATCAGTTCCTCGGCCAGCAACGCCACCGCCACCGAAAAAATCAGGCCCGCCACCACCGCCATAAATGTGATCGCCATCTGCATAACGCCCTCCCGCATGCCGCGTTCCGCACACGCCAATTCCTATCGCAATACGAACACCAATCTTCGTGATTGACAGATAAGGACTTACCGGGATCAAGCGAGGCTGAAGAGTGGCGATTAAAGGTCAGTGTGTCAGTCCCAACACACGCGTTTAGCTGCGGAGCGCGCAGGAATGCAGGCCACGGCGCAAGCCGTGGACCGAAGTGCAAACTGAAAAAGCCCGAAGTGCGAAGGCGAAGTGACTGGCTTTAAGGCGCCCGGCCCCTGCCGTCTGGGGAAACGGCTCTGTGGGGTTCTGTGGGTCGGAGCCGGGCGATCTTTAACTAGTAAGGACTAGTTCAATGCCAGCATTCTCCCACGATGACGGTTCAATTTCCGTGACCGCCGTCACCGTCCCGTGTGATGCTCGTCCGTTTTCCCTTGCTGTTTTACCTTGAGTTGCCTCTCTGCCCTTTGTGTTAGAAGCTCTCTCTTCCATTTGACTTCCCATTTCCCCGCCGCTATCGTTGCCCGCATGAATGTCGTCAAAGCGACCCGCCAGTTTGAAATCTGGCTTTCCCAACGCACTCGCATCGATCAAAAGGACCTTCGCCTCAAACACTCCAACATGAAGGCGGACGTCTTCATGTTTCTCCGCGCCACTTATTACCGCTGGGCACAACTCTGGCCTGAAGTCTGTCCCGACCTCGCCCGCGCGACGCAAGTCCTCGCCGTAGGCGATCTCCACGTCGAAAATTTCGGAACCTGGCGCGACATCGAAGGCCGCCTCATCTGGGGCGTTAACGATTTCGACGAAGCCTGGCCCATGGCCTACACCATCGATCTGGTACGTCTCGCTGTTAGCGCCCATCTCGCCGTCGAGGCCGGACGTCTTCCTCTTAAGCGCGAGGACATCTGCACTACCATGCTCGAAGGCTATCGCGAGGCTATGCAACAGAAGGGTTGCGCCTTCGTCCTCGGCGAAAAACATCAGTGGCTCCGCCGCATCGCCGAAGGCGAACTCCGCGATCCTGTCCGTTTCTGGCAAAAGATGGACGCTCTCCCCACCCTCAAAACCGAAGCTCCGGTCAGCGCCATCGACGCTATCGAGCATCTAATGCCTGCACCCGGTATCAAGTATCGCCTCGCCCACCGCACCGCCGGGCTCGGTAGTCTGGGCCATGCCCGCTATGTAGCCATTGCCGACTGGCACGGCGGCCGCATCGCCCGCGAAGCAAAGGCGCTGGTCCCGTCCTCGTCGCACTGGGCTCAAACCGTCAAGGCGGAGAAGAGCGGCGCTCACAAGAACGACGGCCCCGGCGAAATCCTCTACCAGACCATCATCAACCGCGCCGTCCGTTGTCCCGATCCTTTCGTCCAGTTGCGCGGACGCTGGATCGTCCGCCGCCTCGGCCCGCACTGCTCCCGCATCGAACTAGCATCCCTGCGTGCTCCCGACACCGAACTCCGGCTGCTGCACGCCATGGGATACGAAACCGCCAACATCCATCTCGGCACGCCATCCGCCCGCAAACTCATCCTCCGCCATCTCGACAAACAGAAGCCCAAGTGGCTGCACCACGCCGCCGAAGTCATGCTCCAGGCAGTACGTTCCGATTGGGAAGTCTGGAAGAAAAAGGGCTATCTCTGATGAGAGGACAGTCTGGCTCGACTGTCCAAAATAGCTGCGTGGGGACGGGCGCCTCGTGAGCTTGCCCTGAGCGCAGCCGAAGGGTCCTGTCGAGCGCAGCGAGGCGTCTCAGCGCGAATTTATTCAGCCAGTTCTAGAGAGTCGTGCGTTACACTATCTCGCCGCCATGCCGACACACTCCCACCATCCCAACCAACTTCTAACCCAACTCGAAGCCGCAAAAAACCACTTCGACTCCAACCACACTGCCCAAATCACCAAACTCCTCTCACAACTCTCCAAGCTCCGACTGAGCGATCCTCACCAACTCATCCGCTTCCACGAAGCCCTGCTCTTTCTCCGAGCCTTCCCCGGCGCGCCGTCGATAATTCCGCGTGTCGAGCATCTGCTTAACACCTTTCACCAGCGCATCGAAAAACTTCACGCCCTGCATGCCGACATGTCTCTGTTCGACGACTTCGACACCTCCGGCATCGCGGGCACCACCATGCAGGACACTGTCTCCTTCGACGTCGCTCACTGGCTCGCGCGCCGCATCCCCCGCAATGTCGAGATCGCCTGGGACGATTACTGGGACGACTATCAAGCCGAGCGCGCCCGCGGCGCAACCTGGCCGCGTTTCATTCCGCTCTTGGAAGAAGACGCGGACGTCGAAGCCAACATCCCTTGGACGCGTTGGCTCGATGCCGCCCGGGGCCGCCAAAACGCGCTCCCCTGGCTCCTGAGCCGCTTCCAGCAACTCCCGCTCCCCGCCCGCCAGAAGGCCGAACTCTACGACTCGCTCCATCTCCCAATTCGCTGGAGGCTTGAAAACTTGAAGCTTTCCCGCACGCGCAACTGGACGCGGCCGCGCCGTGTCTACTTCCACAATGCCCCGCTCATCCAGCGCAGCGAAGTTTCTCTCGCGCACGAACTGGCCCGTCCCGCGCCGAAACTGGAAAAGCTCTCCGTCGCAGCCGGAGAATCCGTGATGAACGCCATCCGCGAAATCATGGTCGTTCGTTATCGCGAACTCTACGGCACCACGCTCGGCGACCCACACACTGTCGTCCGCGCCGATCTGGGTCGCGGCGTGGTCATGCACTTGTGGGGACTGCCGCCCGCGCGGCGTCTCGCCCTGCGCGCCTACCTCGCGGGCTACACCCTCAAGAACGGCGTTCCAATCAACTACGTCGAGGCCATTGGACTCTGCGAATGGATCGAGGTTGGCTTCAACACCTTCTACACCTACCGCCAGGGAGAAACGGCCTGGATATATGCCCAAGCTCTACGGTGCCTCCGCGCCCTCACCGATGCGAAATGCATTTCGATTTATCCCTATCAGATCGGACAATACAACGATGAAGCCATCGACTCGGGGGCGTTCTGGTTCTATCGCAAGCTGGGCTTCCGCCCCGGGCGCGCCGACCTGCAGGCATTGTGTGAACGAGAAGAGAAAAGAATCTCTGCCAACCCGAAATACCGGACTCCGCCCCGAACCCTGAAGCGCCTTGCGGAAGCTCATATGTTCTACGAATTAGCGGGAGATATTGGCGACGGCAGACTCGGGAAGGGCACTCCCTCCAGGTTTGAGCCTGCCCTGAGCGAGCGCAGCGAGTCGAAGGGTGCCCTAAACGCCACCAAATCGTCGTCGACTTCAGCCGCCGAGGGAATGCAGGGCCCCTGGGACACTTTTTCCACGCGCAACCTCGGCCTGCTGGTCAACCGCCGCATGGCGCGAGAGTTCAACGGAGACAGCCAAAAGATCCGCGAAGCTTCAACCGCCGCCGTTACGCGGGTTCTCGAGGTTGACGCTACGCGTTGGACTCCCGTGCAGCACCAAGCGCTCGAGAACTGGTCGCTGGTTCTGGCGCTGATCCCAGGTTTAGCCCGCTGGTCAGGGAACGAAAAGCACCAACTCGTCAAAATCATTCGCGCCAAATCCGCGCCCAACGAAATGCCCTTCCTTCGCCAAACCCAGCATCACCCGCACCTGCGCGACGAACTGCTTCGGCTGGGTTCACAATAATTATTCCTGTTGATTTTTGGCGGTAGTGTGCCGTTGGCGGATTTTCCCGGCACTGGTAGAAGAAGGCTGCTTGGAGTCAGCGGAGAGGCGATCGCTCACATCGTTCTGCATAGCTGTTTTTCAGAAAATTATCGGCTGCTTTGCTCCCTTTCATCGATGCCGCAGATAGAAGCATGTGTGCCTGTTCACAGTTCTGGGGGACTGCCTCTCCCTCCAGGTAAAGGTTGGCTAGAGCGACTTCCGCGTTCACGCTTCCTCGCTTGACCGCTTTCCACAACTCAGCCGGATCAGCTTCTTTCACCGCGATTGTCTCCGCAGTTCTGAGCTTCCCTGCGACGAACTGCTGAACTCCTCTGACTGGGCTGTGGACGACAGGTTTTTCAGCAGCGTTTTCTCGCTTTGGCTGCACTGATGTTTCTGTATATTCGGCTGCTGCGCCGGATTCTTTAGGGAGGTTGCCTTTGCGGACTTGGTAGAGACCCGATATAGCCGCCATCAGTGCTATCGAGACGACGACCGGAATTAATCGCCTGATCCCCGACTTGGGAGGCCTCTGTTGACTATAGGAATGCGATGGTTTGACTTTCGGGTTGGCTCGGCGGAATTTGTTGGAAAAAACCAAAAGTGGCCGGAGGGGTTCAGTCCCGCACATCGCGCAAATTCCTTCACTCCGGGGATAACGATGTTCACACGAAGCGCAAGTGATGGGTTCGTCGTTGGCAGTCTCGAACACGGTCATCCTCCTCGGGCGGGAGTATTGTCGTCGTGGCAGCTAGATTATACTCAGACTTGTGGAAGAGTATGAGTAACGGAAGTAATTTCTGAGCGGCGGGCTAGACGAATTTTCTTGACGAAGTTACCCTGTAGCGTGCACTCGAAAAACTCTGAAGTCTCCCATCTGGGAGTCGCCGATGACATTACCGATTTGGTCGGCGGCACTCCCATGCTCCGACTGACACGGCTGGTTCCTGCAGGATCGGCCGACGTCTTCGCCAAACTTGAATATCTGAATCCGGGTGGAAGCGTGAAGGACCGCGCCGCCATCGGCATCATCCGCAGGGCGGAGCAGGAAGGGAAGCTCGCGCCCGGAGGGACGATTGTCGAAGCGACGGCTGGGAACACCGGAATCGGGCTGGCGCTGATCGGGGTGAATCGCGGATATAAGGTGAAGCTCTTTGTTCCGGAAAACTTCTCCCAGGAAAAAGTCATCATCATGCGCGCCTTGGGGGCAGAGGTGGAGCGAACGCCGGACGAGGAAGGCATGCAGGGGGCGATCCGCCGCGCTAAAGAGCTTGTGGCCAGCGAGAGCGGTGCGTTCATGGCGGGGCAGTTTGAGAATCAGGCGAATCCCGACTACCACTACGAGACAACCGCGGTGGAAATGTTCGAACAGATGGATGGGAAATTGGATGCTGTGGTTCTGGGCTGTGGCACCTGCGGGACTTTTACCGGCGTGGCCCGCTATATGAAGCAGCATGTGCCCGGAGTGCAAGCATTCGCGGTGGAGACGCAAGGTTCGATTCTGGCCGGGGGACAGCCGGGTCCGCACAAAGTGGAAGGGATTGGAGTGAGCTTTATCCCCAAGACATTCGATGGGTCGGTGTGCGATGGAGTGATCATGGTGACCGACGAGGATGCCTTTGCGACGGTGAAACGGTTGGCGGCGCGGGAAGGCGTGCTGGCGGGATCGAGTGGCGGAGCCGCGGTCTTCGCCGCGCTGGACGTGGCACGGAGCCTGGGCGCAGCGGCAAGGGTGGCGACGATCATTCCGGATTCGGCGGAGCGGTATCTGTCGAAGAAGATATTCG
The DNA here is from genome assembly GCA_963850805.1 of uncultured Acidobacteriaceae bacterium. GTDB lineage: Bacteria > Acidobacteriota > Terriglobia > Terriglobales > Acidobacteriaceae > Sulfotelmatobacter. Next base: position 31,587 of record CAWKNF010000023.1, read on the forward strand.
AGGGCGGGATTTGAACAGCAAAATCTGGCGCCTTGGTCAATTGACCTTGACTTGACTCCCTGACTGAACGATCCTTTTTGCTGCGGCGTGAATCGCGCCATCGAATTGAGATATAGAGAGCCCGAATTATGGAGTGAGATTTAAGTGGTCGGCAATCAAGATTTTGCAAAGAAAACTGAAAGTAGCGTACTGATTCTAAACAGCTTATATCTGCGGCGGTCGAGTAACTCCTTGAGGTTCAAGATTTTGCCCGTAAACTATTGAGCCGCTTGGATGTTTTTTCATTTTCCCGCTAAGTTCAAAGATGAAAGTCATGAAACCTGGTTTCGCCACCCGCGCCATTCACGCCGGACAAGAGCCTGATCCTCTGACTGGCTCGGTCACAGTCCCAATCTATCCGACTTCTACTTACGTGCAGCAAGGGATCGGCGAGAACAAGGGTTACGAATATTCGCGGGTCTCGAATCCGACGCGGACTCGGTTGGAGGAGAACCTGGCGTCGCTCGAGGGGGGAGTTGCAGCGCCTGTGTTCGCCAGCGGGATGGCGGCAATCAACGCGGTCGCGTGCATGCTGAAGTCGGGCGATCACGTGGTGTGCGGGAATGATTTGTATGGTGGGACGCCTCGGCTATTTAACCAGGTGCTGACCGGGTTTGGGCTGGAGTTTTCCTATGTGGACACGTCAGACGCGGAAAATGTCGAGCGGGCGATCCGCAAGAATACGCGCATGGTATACGTCGAGACGCCGACCAATCCGCTGATGCGGTTAAGCGATCTGGCGGCGATCAGCCAGATTTGCCGGCGCAAGAAAGCCGAGCTGGTGGTGGACAACACGTTCATGTCGCCCTACTTTCAGCAACCGCTGGCGCTCGGCGCGGACATGGTGGTGCACTCGACCACGAAATTTCTTAACGGGCACAGCGATGGGCTGGGTGGCGTGGTCGTATGCCGCAAGCCGGAGCAGGCTGAGATGCTGGCCTTTCTGCAGAAGGCGGCAGGGGCAATACTTTCTCCGTTTGAATGCTGGCTGGTGCTGCGCGGGGTGAAGACTCTGGCAGCGCGCATGGAGATCCACGACCGCAACGGGCGGGTGGTGGCGGATTTTCTGGCGAAGCATAAGAAGGTAAGCAAAGTTTTCTATCCGGGACTGAAAGATCATCCGGAGCACGAGCTGGCGAAGCGGCAGATGAGCGGCTTTGGGTCGATGATCACGTTTGAGACAGGATCGCTGAAGAACGCCAACAAGATGTTGAAGAAACTGCGCGTGTGCTCGTTGGCGGAGTCGCTGGGAGGAGTGGAGACGCTGATCTCGCATCCGGCAACGATGACGCACGGGGGACTCGGCGAGAAGGGGCGAAAGGCGATTGGCATTACCGACGGGATGGTGCGCATCTCGGTCGGGATCGAGGATATCGAGGATATTCTTGACGATCTGGAACTGGGGCTGGCGGCCATCTAGCAAACTTTCTTGCCACCGATTTGCACGGATATCGCGGATAAGCACTATTTTTTCCCGGAGACGGATTCGGTGATCCATTGCAGATAGGCGGGCGAACCGTCTTCAATTGCAAGGCAGATGCATTCCGGCACTTCGTAGGAGTGGAGTTCTGCAATCGCTTGGCGGACCTGGCCGAAGGCCGCGGCAGTTGTCTTTACGACTAAGAGCCATTCACGGGCTTCTTCTACCTTTTCTTGCCAGCGGTAGATGGACGTGATTTGTGGGACGATATTGACGCAGGCAGCGAGACGGCGGTCGACTAGATGGCGGGCGATTTTGCGGGCTTCTTCTTCCGAGGAAGCGGTGGTGAGAACGATTCGTTTGTCGGTCATATTTTGTCAGTCATCTTCAAGTCAGGCGCTCGAAGTTCACCGGCTAAAGAAATGTAGCACGTAACCAAGTTGGTTCCGACCACCCGCGACGAGAGAACTTCCGCTTGACGCCGGAGGTAAAGGAGAAGTTCACTGAGAGACCGAGGTTTTATCCACAAGAGTTTCGTGGCGTGCGCTCGGCGAAGCGATAGGCGGCGAGGCAATGGGTTTTCGAGTAAAGGATATTTCAAGAATGCGGCAATTTCCTACTCCTCAAGAAGGATTGCGCGCGATGGCCGCGAGGGTGCCACAGGCCCAGGTTCTGGCGGCATCGTGGGTGGAGAGTTTGCGTCCGCTGGCGAGCCGATTGTATGCCTTGCGGCGGCGCATCGCGACGATCACGGTCACGGCGCTTGCGTGCTTGCTGTTTGTGCATGTGATGTTTGGCGCGAATGGCATGATTGTGTATAAACAGAAGCGCATGGAATACGAATCGCTAAAGAATCGGATCGGGCTGGAACAGAAGGAAAACGAACTCTACGCCCAGAGAATTCAGGGATTGAAGACGGACGAAAAAGCGATCGAGAAGGAAGCGCGCGAGCAGTTGCGCTATTTGCGTCCCGGCGAGTACGTGTACGTGCCCACAATTGCGCCGAATCCGGCGCCACCGGCCAATCACTCGGCGAAAAAATGAGTTGGTCTCACGATAGGTTCTGAAAATCTCGCTCTTGGAATGGTACGAGTGCGTGACATGCGTGGAGTTCCTATGTGGTATAGTTCGGGACGTTAATCGGCTGTCGGCTTGGCTGATTTGCTGCCGGACGCACGATTAGAATTCCTGCCACTCCTGCGAGCTTGGGGACGCGACCGGAACATCAAAATAAGGAGATAACGGCAATGAGAAAAGTTCTAGTGGTTTGTCTTGCGATTTGCTTTGTGTTTGCCCTGACAGCCTTGGCGTTTGACGATATGGGGAAGAGCACGACCGTCAACGGATGGGTAACTGACGCGAAATGCGGCGCCAAGGGCGCCAATGCTGGCGGCGAGGCATGCACCAAGAAATGCGTGGCCGCGGGAGAGAAGATGGTGATCGTGACTGATGGCGATTCAAAGGTTCTGGCCGTGGATAACCAGGACGCTCTGAAGGGTCATGAGGGACACCATGTAGCCGTGACCGGAACTGTGAATGGCGATTCCGTTCACGTGAACGGCGTGAAGATGCTCTGAGGAAGATTTGGTAGTGCTTGGGGCGGCTGCGGCCGCCCTTTATTATTTGTCGGCATTTGTTTGTGGTCGAGGCCGGCGGCGATGACGCCGTGGCTACCTAACTCACTACGCCTTCCAGCGGGGAGCTGGCCGTGGCGTACAACTTTTTCGGCATGCGGCCCGAGAGGTAGGCTTGACGTCCCGCTATCACAGCGTGGTGCATGGCTTCGGCCATTAAGACCGGATCCTGCGCTCCGGCGATGCCGGTGTTCATGAGGACGGCGTCAGCGCCGAGTTCCATGGCGATGGCGGCGTCGGAGGCGGTGCCTACGCCGGCGTCCACAATCAGCGGAACGCCGGTAATCATTTCGCGCAGGATGCGGATGTGGGCCTGGTTCTGAATGCCCATGCCGCTGCCGATGGGCGCTCCGAGCGGCATCACGGCGGCAGCGCCGGCTTCGACGAGACGTTTGGCGAAGACGATATCGTCGGAGGTGTAGGGCAAAACCGTGAAACCTTCGCTGACCAGAACGCGAGTTGCTTCTAGCGTGGCTTGCACGTCGGGATAAAGCGTGGCCTGGTCGCCGATGACTTCGATCTTTACCCAGTTGGAGAGGCCCACTTCGCGGCCGAGGCGTGCGGCGCGGATGGCTTCTTCGGCGGTATAGCAGCCAGCGGTATTCGGAAGCAGGAAATATTTCTTTGGATCGATGTAGTCGAGCAAAGATTCCTTGTTGCGGTCGAGGTTGACGCGGCGGACGGCAACTGTGACCATCTCGGCGCCGCTGGCTTCGAGGGCGCGGGCCGTTTCCTGGAAGGATTTATATTTTCCCGTGCCGACGATGAGGCGGGAGCGGAAGGTGCGGCCGGCGATGAGGAGGGGGTCGGTCATGGGGATATTGTAAACCCGACTGCTTGGGACACCACGATGTGGTGAGGGCGCCGTGGCGGACAGGAAAGCAGATTCCTCTGCGGCTGCGCCGCATCGGAATGACAAAGGTTTAAAGGTTTGCCGCTTCGGAATGACAAGATCATGAAGGCGCTGTCGCTTCGGCTTGGGCGTAGAGGTCGTCGATCTGGTTGCGATAGCGGTCTTCGATTACGCGGCGGCGGAGTTTTAGCGTGGGCGTGAGAGCGCCGTTGTCGGCGGTGAATTCGTCGGGGACAAGCAACACGCGCTTCAATCTTTCGAATCGCGCGAGATTCTGGTTTACCTCTTCCGTAATTCCTTCGTAGAGCGCTCGTACTCTTGAGTTGCCGACAAGTTCCGCGCGGGAGGAGAAAACAACGCCATTGCTTCGGGCCCACTCTTCGAGAACAGCAAAGTTTGGAGCGATCAGAGCACAAGCAAACTTGCGCTTATCGCCGAGGATGACGGCCGTGCCGATGAGAGGATTCAGCTTGAGGGAGTTCTCGATAGGTTGCGGAGCGATGAACTTGCCGCCTGAAGTTTTTATGAGTTCTTTCTTGCGATCGGTGACGGAGAGATATCCATCGGGGTCGATGTTGCCGATGTCTCCGGTCTTGAACCAGCCATCCTGGAAGGCGTTGCTGGTTTCTTCGGGGCGGTTCCAGTATGCCTTGAAGACGGAGGGACCACGCACCAGGATTTCGCCGTCAGAGGCGATGCGGACTTCGAGGTTAGGCAGAATTTTGCCGACGGTGCCGATGCGATGGTTGACGGGCGTGTTGACGGCGATAACCGGAGAGGTTTCGGTCAAGCCGTAGCCTTCGTGAATGCGGATGCCGACGGTGGCGTACCATTCGGCTAGTTCGCGGCCTAAGGGTGCGCCGCCAGAGATGAAAGTCTCGACGTTGCCGCCCAACCCCGCGCGTATTTTCGAGAAGACCAGTTGGTTGGCAAGCGTCCAACTGGGCGAGGTGGGAGTTTTTCCGGCGAGAATTTCCGGCTTGTGGGCACGGCCGACGGAAAGCGCCCAGCGGTAAATAGCGCGCTTGGGAAAGCCCCTGGCTGCCATTTCAGTCTTGGCGTAGATTTTTTCGTAGACCCTGGGTACGGACACACACACAGTGGGGCGCACTTCCAGCAGGGTTTCGGAAAGGTTCTCGATAGAAGGGCAGTAGGCGAGGGTGACGCCATGGTAGAGCATGGAAAAATCCACGTGGCGCGCGGTGACGTGCGAAAGGGGAAGAAACGAAATGCTAGTCAGCCCAGGGTGCATTTCGAAGCCGAGTAGAGAGCAGTTGATGTTGGACGCGATGTTGCCGTGGGTGAGCACGGCGCCTTTGGAGGTTCCGGTGGTGCCGGAGGTGTAGATGATGGTGGCGAGATCGTCGGGCTGGATGGAGCGAGCGATGGATTCGATCTGAGGGTCAAGGGTGCTCGAGCCCTGGGTCATGAACTGGGACATGAGCATGCAGGTTGCGGCTAGATCGCTGGGGATTTGGACGTCATCCATGACGACGATTCTCTGAATTTGCGTCTGCGGGAGAATGGTCTGGATCTTGCGGAGTTGATGTTCGGTGGAAACGAAAACCACGCTAGCGCCGGAGTCGCGCAGGGTGTAGGCGGTTTGTTCAGGGGTCAGCGTGGCGTAGACGGGGACGGTGACGGCGCCGAGCAGCAGGATGGCGAAGTCGGCGGTCGACCACTCGGGCCGGTTCTCGCTGAGAATGGCGACGCGGTCGCCTTTGCGGATGCCCCATTCTTGCAGCGCGTGGGCGGTTGCGGCGATGTTGCGGCGAAGATCGGAAGAAGAAATGGGCAGCCACTTTCCGGAGGCGCGGGAGAGCATCACGCGGTCGAGATTCCGCTCCGTGGCGGCGAAGAAGATGTCGTTCAGCGTGCTGAGAGTCATTGCATGATCGTCCGCGTGTGGAAGCGGGCCTGAACAGCAATGTACTGTTTTGCGGCTCCCTTCGGCAATGCGAAAGGTGCGGGTGGGGTACTGATTGGCGTCTCGACCGGACATTGTGCAGCTCGAAATTACAATGTCTCCTGCAGCCTGGGTGGGCTATCATCGGACAGGAGGTTCGTGATGCAGAAGAGACTACCGAATGTGTTGGCAGCTTCGCTGCTGGCGGGTTGTTGGCGATTAGCAGCGTGGGATCGATTGCCGCGCAGACCAAGCCGGGAGCCGGCGACACGGCTGCGCAAATGCCCAAGGTGGGCGATGTGGCGCCGGATTTCACGCTGAAGTATTTCGACGGCAACGAATTGAAGAGCGTTTCTTTGAGCCAGTACCGCGGAAAGAAAAACGTCGTGCTGGGATTTTTTATCTTCGCTTTTACCGGTGGTTGAACGGCGCAGATGAAGGCTCTCCAGCAGGATTTGAAACGGCTGGAAGCTACCGACACCCAGGTCCTGGGTGTGAGCATGGATAGTGCCTTTTCCAACAAAGCCTTTGCCGACCAAATTGGAGTTACCTTTCCCTTGCTGAGCGATTGGGGTGGAGACGTTACGCATCAGTACGGAATCTACCTGGATAAGTACAAAGCCGCGCGCCGGGTGAACTTTCTGATTGGGAAGGATGGAAAGATTCTGGAAGAGCAGGTGGATAAGGACGCGATCGATCCGACGAAGATTGTGGATACCTGCGAGCGGCCGAAGATGAAGAATTGAGTAGCTCGGAGGGCTAAAGCCCGATCATCCGGGGGCTCTCGATCGCAGCGCTGAAGCGCTGCGCCACCCAAAAAACCGGCGTATGGAGCAGGTGCCAGCGAAACCAGAGATCCCTCACTTCGTTCGGGATGACAAGGTGTGGTTGGGGATGACACGGCGTGGTTCGCGATGACAACTTTAGGGGGACGGGACGACCTTTGGGAGATGGGACGAGCTTCACGCCGCGGGCAAGTCGAAGGAGAATACGGAGCCGCGGCCTAGTTGGCTGGTGACGCTGACCGATCCGTTGTGGGCTTCGACGATGGCTTTGACGATGGCCAAGCCCATGCCCGTGCCTTGCACACTGTAGCGCTGGTCGCGGCCGCGGTAGAACTTGTCGAAGACCATCGCTAGCTCGAAGTCGTCGATGCCGGGGCCGTGATCGGTAACGCTGGTGACGATGTGGTCTCCCTTGCGTTCGGCGGTAATGGTAATAGGCGCTGTTGGCGGCGAATATTTGGCGGCGTTTTCCAGCAACTGCTTGAGCACTTCAGCGATGCGGTCGGAATCCACTCGCACCTTGGGCAGGGAGGGTGCCACGCGTATGTCGAGTGGATGCTGGCCGAGAACCGTTCTGGAACCTTCCACGGCGGACGCGATCACTGCGGCGATATCTACCGGAGCCATGTGGAGTTCGACCTTGTGGGCATCGAGCTGGGCCATCTCCGTGGCTTCGCCAACCAGGCGGTCGAGACGATCGGTTTCCTCGTTAATTACCGTCAGCAATTCCTTCCGCTGCTCTTCGTCGAGGTTGTAATCGGAGAGCAGACTGGTGACTGCGGCCTTGATGCCGGTGAGAGGCGTGCGCAGTTCGTGAGTCACGGAATCGAGCAGGACGGCGCGAAGGGTTTCGCTCTGATGAGCGGCTTCGGTCTGAGAAAGTTTTTCCATGGCGCCGGCGCGCTCGATGGCGATGCCGATCATGCTGCCCAGAGCCTCCAGCGTGGCGCGGGAGAGTGCCGGTCCGGCGATGCCGACGGCTCCGGTGGTGCGCGTGCCCAGATGCAATGGGGTGAGAGAAATTCCACGCTGCGAATCGATTACTGGCTCGCCGCGCGAACTAACCATTTGAAGATCCTGCAGGGCTAGCCAGGTGGCCTCGGGATCGGTCCGATAGACCTGGCGGGAACTGAGCAGGTAGATGGCCGCGGCTTTGGCGCCGAATCCGTCACACACGTAGGCGGGAATCGCATTCAGCAATTCGGCTACGTTGTCGGTGGCGAGTAAACGCTGGCTGAAGGCGTAAAGGCGCTCCACGTCGCGGCGGCGCTGATTGGCGTCGGCGGTTTGGCGGCGGGCGCGGTCGGCGAGCTGGCTGGCGATGCCGGCGGTCACGAGAAAGGCGAACAGAGCAACCCAGTTCTGCGGGTCGGCGACGGTGAAGGTTCCGATCGGGGGAAGAAAATAATAGTTGAAGGCGAGCGTTGCCAGGATGGCGAGAAAGACGGAATAACGAAATCCCCAGTACGCCGCCACCCACAGCACCATCAGCAGGAAGGTCAAGGCCACGGTGGTCGGGTTGACGTGGACGACGTGCCGGTAGATTTGTGGCACCAACTCGGCGGCCACGACGCAGGCGGCATAGCGCAACAGGTGTTGGGGCCAGCGAGCTTTCACGGGCACGATTGTAACCGGAACCGAGCAAAAAAGGCTTTTCACCACAGAGACACAGCGGAAACCTCTAATGGCTCTTGATTTTCTTCTCGCTTTGCGTTCTCTGTGACTCTGTGACTGTGTTGTGAAGTGGATTGAGCCCCTTTCACAGATTCGACAATTTTCGCTAGGGCGTGGAGAATAGCGGCGATGGCCAAGACTCCTGAAGAATGGCTGGCGGAAGTGGATACGGCCAAGCGGCCGGCGGTGTTCAAGCTGTTTCTGGGCTACGCCCCCGGTGTGGGAAAAACCTACGCGATGCTGAGTGAAGGCGTCCGGCGGGCCAGCCGCGGCGAGGAAGTGGTGATCGGCGTGGTGGAGACGCATGGGCGCAAACCGATTGTGGAACTTTCTTCCCGCCTGGAGACAGTTCCGCGCAAAAAACTGGAATACAAGGCGACGATCTTCGAAGAGATGGATGTGGACGCCATTCTGGCGCGCAAGCCGCATGTGGTGCTGGTGGATGAACTGGCGCACACCAACATTGAAGGCAGCAAGCATGCGAAGCGCTATGAAGATGTGTTTGAGTTGCTGGATGCGGGGATCGACGTTCTTTCCACACTGAACGTGCAGCACATCGAGAGCCTGGCGCCGACGATCCGGAGCCTGACCGGAGTCCAGGTACGAGAGACAGTGCCGGATTGGGTGATCCGCCGGGCGGGCGAAATCGTAATGGCGGACCTTACTCCGCAAGCGTTGCAGACGCGCATGAAGCGTGGAGATATTTATCCGCTGGAACGGGTGGAGCGGGCGCTGGCGAATTTCTTCCGGAACACAAATCTGGTGGCATTGCGCGAACTGGCCCTGCGGCAGGTGACGCAGGCGGTCGACCGCACGCTTTCTGAACTCAAGAACGAAGACGGCCAACTCTTGCAGGTGCGGGAGCGGATTGCGGTGTGCATCAGTTCGAATCCAGCGGCGCAGTACTTGATTGCGCGCGGAGCGCGCATGGCCCAGGCGATGGATGGCGACCTGTATGTGCTTTACATCGACACGGGTGCGGATGAGAGCGACGAGAACCAGCGAACGCTGGCCGACAATGTACGTTTCGCCGAGAGTGTGGGCGCGAAGGTGGTGAAGACCGAGGGCAAGGTGGTGGCGGAGAAGGTTGCGGAATTCGTGCGCGAGAATCACATTACGCAGGTGGTTTTCGGGCGGTCGGCGACCAAGGGATGGAAGAGATATTTCTATCTTTCGGCGATTCATAAGTTCTTGCGCGATACCCCCGCAGTGGATGTGCACATCGTGACCCAGGAAATGCGGTGAGCGGGAAGTGACGAACGAGCATAAGCGAATCCTGGTGGTGGATGATGAACCGCAGATCACGCGGGTGCTGCGCACCACGCTTTCGACGCAAGGCTACGACATCCGCGTGGCCAACGACGGCGAGATGGCGCTGGAGTTGATGAAGAACTGGACGCCGCACCTTGTGGTGACGGACCTGGCGATGCCGAATCTCGACGGTGTAGAGCTTGCCGGCAGGTCCGGAAAATGTCGCAAGTGCCGATTATCGTGCTCTCGGTGCGCGGACAAGATCGCTCGAAGGTGGAAGCGCTCGATGCCGGCGCCGACGACTACGTCACCAAGCCGTTCAGCATGAACGAATTGCTGGCGCGGATCCGGGCGCAATTGCGGCGGACACCGGCGACTGAGGAACAGCCCAGTGCAATTACCACGGGAGATTTTTCCATTGATCTGGACGCGCGCTCCGTCAAGGTGACGGGGCATGAAGTTCATCTCACGCCGAAGGAATTCGATCTGCTGGTTTATCTGGCACGGCGTCCCGGCAAAGTGGTGACGCATCGAACGCTATTAGCTGCCGTCTGGGGTCCGAATAGCACGGAACAGCCGGAATACCTGCGCGTCTTCGTTGGGCAGTTGCGAAAAAAGATTGAAACTGATCCTTCCGCCCCGAAGTACCTGCTTACCGAACCCTGGGTCGGTTACAGATTCGAACCTGGTTCATAAAACCTGCCTTTCGCTGGCCTTTTTTGTCTTTACGAACATTTTATGGAGCCTTTATCCGATCTTTTCGCCGTTTTGTGTCCAATCGATTGTGGCGGTCTAAAAAGCCGCCTCGATAACTGGACTCATGGAGACAAAACAGTATGTGGACTCACGAGGTGGCACCGGAGCGGTTAGCAGAACTGTTCCATCACTATCACCAGGCCTTGACGCCGGAGATTTCAGGTAAAGGCAGCGAAGGCAATGGGTCGTGGAAAGAAGTTTCCCCGCATGTAAAGAGCCGGCTGGTCGCAGCAGCGCGACTGGCGTTGCTTGAACTGGAATCGATGGCCAGCGAGCGAGCGGAATTGCGGCAGTATTTTGCCCAGCCGGGCGAAGCCGAGTGGGGTTGCTAGGTCTCGTCGAGTAAGCGGCGGCGCGTAAAGCTTCGTGGCAAAAGTTCCGGGGCCAATCATGTCGAGGCGAACGAACCTCAGATCCATCGCGGTGCTGGCCATGGCGGGGGCATGTTCGGCCGTGCTTGCACAATCCGCTGCGCTTGCACAAACCAAGGCACCGGTTCCGAAGCCGCAAGATAAACTGGCACTCGCGGAGGAACAAGCCAAGCAATTGCTGCTCCTGATAGACACCGACAAGAAGGGCAAGATATCGAAGCAAGAGTGGATGAAGTTTATGGAAGCGGAGTTTGACAGACTGGATAAAGACAAGACCGGAGAGCTGGACATCATGGAACTGACGAAATCCAAATTGCGTGTCAACCAATTCACCAGTGTGGGGAAGTAACGGATTCCGGTTGTCGGGTCAACCTCAGCAAATGGGGCATGCGACGGATTCTCTGATATAGGAGTTCTCCCTCCGGAAATGAGACGTAAGCCTTTACGAATTCTTTAGGAATTTATTACCCCCTTCTTATACCTGGAATGTTTTACTGAAACGTTTGCGCGCGGGTCCGCGCGAAGGTGCAGGAGGCGGGAGTATGTGGGCAGCCTGGATAGTTGCAGCCATCGCTTTGGCAGGGGCCGCGTTCATGCTCAGGTTTCTGATTGCCTTGCTGGGTGAGGGTGCGCCGTCGGTTTGCTACTGGGTCGTGCCAGTGCGCCGCGAGACGGAGAAAAACGGACACCTTGGAGTTCTGTGCGGCATCTACTTCGATGACGATTGCCGCGCGACAGAAAGCGGCCGCAGCGCCTACCGCTTGGAATTAGTGGAGAACGAAAATTATGCGAAGGAAGAGTATTCTTCGGATCTTATTGTCCTCGATGTTCGTCCTGTTTCTAACCGCTCTCGCTGGCGCTCAATCCACCCGGGGCGAGGCTACGTCTTCCGCGAGCACCGGCTCTAGTTCGGCCGCATCCACTGACCAGCAGGAAATGCGGGATGAGTTGAAGGCATTGCGAGTCGAAGTGGAACGCCTGCGCGCGGAGGTGGAGCAGCAGAAGAGCACGGCGCCGGCCCACGATCGCATGGGGGCACCGCCGGCACTGGCGACCGCGAATACCGGCGGCGGGCCAAACGCTCCGGCCGTGACGGCGGTGAACTTTGCCGGCCCGCCTGCCATAGCTAGCGCTGCTCCCTCAACTCCCGCCCTGAGCGGGTGGATGGCGCAAACCCCGAGTCCGTCTTCCGATGCCGCGCCCGCGAAAAAGGAAAAGATTGTGCCTTTCTCGGACTGGGACTGGACCTGGCTGAATGGCAATCCCCGCACCAAAGATGCAGCCTTTGATTCAAAATTCTTCACCCCGGAAATCCGGGCCGATATTTCTTATACTTACGATTTCAACAAACCAGTAGACAACTCGATCGCCGGGTCAAGCGAAATATTTCGCTCCAACGAGATTCAGTTGGAGCAACTCGGCGTTGGCGGCGACTTCCATTATGACAATGTGCGCGCGCGATTGATGACCCAGTTCGGCATGTATTCCGAAACCACGCCGCGCAATGATCCCAGTCCCGCAAAGGGCCAGTGGGACCTCGACACCGCCTATCGCTATCTGGCAGAAGCCTACGGCGGCTACCACATTAACGTACTGAACGGAATCAACATCGATGCCGGAATCTTCATGTCGTACATTGGCCTGTTCAGCTACTACAACTTTGACAACTGGGCCTATCAACCTTCGTATGTTTCCTCCAACACGCCCTGGTTCTTCAATGGTCTGAGAGTTCAGATTTTCCCCAACCCCCACTTGAAGATTGAGCCGTGGTTCATCAATGGGTGGCAGTCGTACGGTTCAGCCAATTCGAGGAAAGGATTGGGCGGGCAGATCAAGTGGACTCCGCGACCCTGGGTGAACGTCATCTCCAACAATTACGGCCTGGGACATGACGATCTTTACATACCGAACCGCGGGCGTGTCCACACCGATGACAGCGTCGAGATAAAGTATTTCGACAAGCCGGGAAAAACTCTCGACAAGATGGCGTTCACCTTCACCGGCGATATGGGCTGCGAGTTCGGCCCCAGCACGACCACCTCGGCAGGCGTATATCTACAAGGCGTGGGCTGCCACGGTGACACCAAGGACGCGAAGTCGGTTGGGGGTGATTATTTCAACGCCGGAGTCAATCCTAAGCAGAGCTTCATCGGCTACATGCTCTACAACCGGATGTGGTTCAAGAAAGACCGGTACGCATTGACCGTCGGCGGAGGCCAGATCAACAATCCCGGACGTTATCTGGTTCTGGCGCCTCCCATCAACGGAGAGACGGCAGAATCGGCGGCGGCCAGTGCACCCTACTTTTCGGGAAATCCGTCAGACCCGTTCAAGGCCTGGGATTCTTCGGTCACGTTTGACTACATGCCCAGCCAGTACGTAACGTTCCGCTGGGAATACGATTACCGGCATGCCAGTGTGCCGTACTGGTCGGGGCCGGGAGGAATCACGCCGCCCGGTTCGGGCGGAGTGCCTTACACGAACAATGGATATCCGCAATTCTTTGCCTGCACCGACGGGAATACGTCCGGGTCATTGACATTGAACGGGGCACAAGCCGCCTGCCAAGCGCAGGCCAGCACCGTATGGTTTCCGGATCTGCGGCGAGATGAGCAATTCTTCGACATTGATATCATGGTCAAGTTCTAGTGGCGGAGGGGACTGGCGATGCAGGACGCGATCTTCCTGGCGGTGACGGTTGCATTCTTTGCAATCTCGCTTGCTTACGTCGTTTTTTGTGAGCGAGTGCGTTGAGGCAGATATGAATTCTGGACCGATCATCATGCTGGTCATTTGCGCGGGGCTGCTGGTGTATCTCGTGTACGCCATGTTGCGGCCGGAGAAATTCTGATGACGGCAAATGGATGGCTGCAAGTCTTTTTTCTGCTGTTGGTGGTGTTGCTGATCACCAAGCCGCTGGGCGGTTTCATGGCGCGGGTGTTCGGCCGGGAGCGGACCTGGCTTGATCCGGTGATGCGGCCGGTCGAGCGGATTCTCTACCGGCTTACCGGCGTCGACGAAAACCACGAGATGGACTGGAAGGAATATGCGCTGGCGCTGCTTTTGTTCAGCGGCGTTTCCATGATTCTGCTTTATGTGCTCGAGCGGGCGCAATTGTGGCTGCCGTTGAATCCGCAAAAGCTGGCGGGCGTACCTCCGGCGCTGGCGTTCAACACCGCGGCTTCGTTCACCACGAACACGAACTGGCAGAACTACGTGCCCGAGACCACCATGAGCTACCTGACGCAGATGGTCGCTCTCGCCTATCACAATTGGGTTTCCGCGGCGGCGGGCATGGCGCTCGCGATCGCGTTCATTCGCGGGATCGCCCGACGCGAGCAAAAGACCATCGGCAATTTCTGGGTAGATTTGGTTCGCGGGACGTTGTGGATATTGGCTCCGCTGTGCCTGGTGGGGGCGCTGCTGCTGGTGTCGCAGGGCGTGGTGCAGAACCTGAAGCCCTATGACACGGTGCAGGTGCTCGATCCGTATCAGACGCCGCAACTGGGGGCTGACGGCAAGCCTGTGAACGGAACTGACGGTAAACCGCTGATGCAGACGGTGAGTCAGCAGGTGATCGCGCAAGGACCTACTGCCTCGCAGGAGATCATCAAAGAGCTGGGCACGAATGGCGGCGGCTTCTTCAATACGAACAGCGCGCATCCGTTTGAGAATCCCACGCCGTTCACGAACTTTCTGGAGATGTTCTGCATCCTCGCGATTCCTTCCGCTTTTACCTATACGTTGGGAAAGATGACCGGTTCGCCGCGACATGGATGGGCCGTGTGGGCGGCGATGGCTTTGCTGTTCCTGGCAGGAGTCAGTACGGCGTATTGGGCCGAAGCGCGGGGCAATCCCCTGGTAGCGTCTGCGGCGCAGCATAGCTCGCAACATCCGGCTGCAGTTCAAGCCACCGGCAACCTCGAAGGGAAAGAGGTGCGGTTCGGCGTGGCGAACTCGGCGCTGTTTGCGACTGTGACTACTGACACGAGTTGCGGCGCGGTCAACTCCATGCATGACTCGTTTACGCCGCTGGGTGGAATGGTTCCGTTGATCAACCTCATGCTGAGCGAAGTGATCTTCGGCGGAGTGGGTGCGGGGATGTATGGAATGCTGGTCTTCGTCATTCTTTCCGTTTTTATTGCGGGATTGATGGTGGGGCGCACGCCGGAATACTTGGGCAAGAAAATCGAAGCTTACGACGTGAAGATGGCGATGCTGGTGATACTGATCTTTCCGCTCGTGATTTTGGTGTTCACGGCTATTTCAGTCTTGTACAGCTTTGGTACCTCAGCCATAACGAATCCAGGGCCGCACGGATTCAGCCAGGTGCTTTATGCCTTTACTTCCGCGGTCGCGAACAACGGTTCGGCTTTCGGCGGGATCAGCGGGAACACGCTCTGGTACAACACGTCGCTGGGCATGGCCATGCTGTTGGGGCGCTTCATGATGATTCTGCCAATGCTGGCGATTGCCGGGAATCTGGCGGGGAAGAAACAGACTCCGGCAACGCTCGGCACTTTCCCGGTGACTGGACCGTTGTTTACGGTGCTGCTGATCGGAGTGGTGGTGATTGTGGGCGCGCTGACATTTTTCCCGGCGCTCAGCCTGGGGCCGATTCTCGAACATCTGCTGATGATGGCGGGCAAAACCTTTTAGGCACGCTTTCTTAGGAAAACTTTCTTAGGCAAATATGGCAAGCAAGAAATCAAAACGCAGCTTGTGGGATATGAAGATTGTGCGCCGCGCGGCGTGGGATTCGCTGGTAAAGCTGCATCCCGTCACCATGATGCGCAATCCCGTGATGTTCGTGGTGGAAGTGGGGAGCGTGGTGACCACTGTGCTGCTCCTTGTGGAGCGAATGCACGGGCAACCCGGCTTCGGATTCAATCTGCAGATCACGCTATGGCTGTGGTTCACGGTGTTGTTTGCGAACTTTGCCGAGGCCATGGCAGAAGGCCGCGGCAAGGCGCAGGCTGACGCCTTGCGGCGCGCGAAAGCGGAGACCATGGCGAACCGCCTGCTTCCAGACGGGAAGACCGAGACAGTGCCGGGATCAAAACTTCGGTGTGGAGATATGGTGCTCGTCGAGGCGGGCGAGTTTGTTCCCGGCGACGGCGAGATCTTGGAAGGCGTGGCGTCGGTGGACGAGTCGGCGATTACGGGCGAGTCCGCGCCGGTGATTCGCGAAGCGGGCGGCGACCGCTCGGCGGTGACTGGCGGAACGCGCGTACTGTCGGATTGGATAAAGGTGAAGATCACGTCCAATCCTGGCGAAACATTCCTGGATCGCATGATTGCGCTCGTGGAAGGCGCGGAGCGGCAGAAGACCCCGAATGAAATTGCGTTGAACATCCTGCTGGCAGGGCTAACGATTGTGTTTCTGCTGGCCGTAGTCACGCTGCAACCTTTTGCCATTTATGCGGGCGCTCCGCAGACGGTGTTCGTGCTCGTGTCTTTGCTGGTGTGCCTGATTCCGACGACGATTGGCGGATTGCTTTCGGCGATTGGCATTGCCGGCATGGATCGCCTGGTGCAGCACAATGTGCTGGCGATGTCGGGACGCGCGGTGGAAGCCGCCGGCGACGTGAACACTTTGCTCCTCGACAAGACTGGAACCATCACGCTGGGCAACCGGCAGGCCACGGAGTTCGTGACCGCGCCGGGCGTGACCGAAGCAATGCTGGCGGATTCGGCGCAGCTTTCTTCACTAGCAGACGAAACTCCCGAGGGACGCTCGATTGTGGTCTTGGCGAAAGAAAAATACGGATTGCGCGGACGGGAAATGAGTTCGCACGACGCGGAGTTTATTCCCTTCAGCGCGATGACACGCATGTCAGGTGTGAATCTGGATGGGCGCGCCATCCGCAAAGGCGCGACGGATGCAGTTGCCAAATATTTAGAAGATCAGGGTAGTTCGCTTCCTGCAGAGGTGCGAGCCGCTGTGGAGGCGATCTCGCGCACCGGAGGAACACCGCTGGTGGTGGCGGAAAATGGCCGGGCTCTCGGAGTGATTCAGCTGAAGGACATTGTGAAAGGCGGCATGCGGCAGCGCTTCGATCAGCTGCGTGCGATGGGAATCAAGACGGTGATGATCACGGGGGATAATCCGTTGACCGCGGCGGCGATTGCTAGCGAGGCTGGCGTGGACGACTTTCTGGCGCAGGCTACGCCGAAGGACAAGCTGGATTTGATCCGCCGCGAACAAGGGCAAGGCAAATTGGTTGCCATGACAGGCGATGGCACGAACGATGCGCCCGCGCTGGCGCAGGCCGACGTGGGCGTGGCCATGAACACCGGCACGCAGGCGGCGAAAGAAGCCGGCAACATGGTGGACCTGGATTCGAATCCGACGAAGCTGATTGAGATCGTGGAAATCGGCAAGCAGTTGCTGATGACGCGCGGCGCTCTCACCACGTTTTCGATTGCGAACGACGTGGCCAAATACTTCGCCATCATTCCTGCAATGTTTGCCGGGGCGTTCCCGGTTTTGCAAGCGCTCAACGTGATGCGGCTGGCGACGCCGCAGTCGGCAATCTTATCCGCGGTCATCTTTAATGCGCTGATCATCGTGGCGCTGATTCCGCTGGCGCTGCGCGGCGTGAAGTATGTTCCGCAGGGAGCGGCCGTACTGCTGCGCCGCAATCTTTTGGTGTACGGAGTGGGTGGAGTGATCGTTCCATTCATCGGGATCAAGCTGATCGACTTGCTGATTGTGCGGGCCGGTTTGGCGTAAGAAAGACTGGCGAGAGGAAGGTTGGCCTGAGGCGACTGGCGTAGAGGCAATTATGAAAAAGAATCTGATCACTTCCGTGCTCATGACGCTGGTGACGACCGTTTTATTTGGTCTGCTGTTTCCGCTCTTGATTACTGGACTGGCGCAGGTCTTGTTTCCGAAGCAGGCCAACGGAGAGTTGCTGACGCGCAATGGCACGGTGGTGGGATCGCGATTGATTGGGCAGTCATTTTCCTCGCCGGGTTATTTTCACTCGCGGCCCTCCAGCGCTGGAACTGGCTATGACGCGGGCAACTCCAGCGGATCGAATCTTGGGCCAACCAATCAATCGCTCATCGCGCGAGTGCAGGGAGATGCCGACCGATTGCAGGCAGAGAATCCCGGCGCTGCAATCCCAATGGATTTGCTGACGACGTCAGGGTCGGGGCTTGATCCTCATATTTCGCCCGAGGCCGCGGAATTTCAAGTGCCCCGCATCGCAAAAGAGCGCAAGCTGAGTGAAGATGTGGTTCGCGAAGCAATTCGCCAGCATACGGAGTCGCGTCAGTTCGGATTTCTGGGCGAGCCGCGGGTCAACGTCCTCGAATTAAATCTTACGTTGGATGAAATCTCGGCGAAGCCAGTGGCACACTGATTCAGAATTCTTATCCCCTTGCGACGCGTCAGGAAACGCTCCCAAGAAAGGACATTGACGCGAACTGCTTGAGTGCGGTCTGATAGGTTCGCATGCGATGCGATTTGCAAGCGGACCGACCTGAGAATACAGAGACGACTATAGCGCCGGGAAGGCGGGGAACCAGTCCGCTCCCGGCGCATTTGTTTGTCGCGATCGTGCCATGAGCGAACAGAAACGGCCGGCATTTAACTGGATGGATGTTCTCTGGCTGCTGTTTCTGGCCGGCCTGGCGGCGCTGCCGCCGGTGAGGGAGATCCATAAGCAGCTCACGCTGTTGGCGATTGGAGTAGTGCAGCTTAGCGAGGGTTGGCTTCTGGCACGGGCTCCGCGGCGGGGCGCGGCCTATATCGTTCTGCTCAAGATTGCGCTGGCGACTTTGCTCATCGATCATACGGGCGAAGTCGGAATCAACAGCAGCTACTATCCCATTTTCTACGTTCCGATCGTCACGGCGGCTGAATATTTCAGTCCATTGGGGACTTTGCTGTGGACGGCGCTGGCCTCGGCGGCCTACTGCTCTTATCTTTATCCGGCGCTGCAGGAATATGAAATCACACCAGAGAATTACGGCCTGCTTGCCATCCGCATCGTCTTCTTTTTTCTCGCAGCGATGGTGGTGAACCGCTTCGTGGTGGAAAACCGGCGCCAGACCAGGCTTTATCAGGAGTTGGCAGAGACTCTGGCCGAAACCAACCGCAAGTTGGAGCAGGCACAGGCTGAGGCAAGGCGATCGGAGCGACTGGCCGCGCTGGGTCAGATGTCCGCAGGCCTGGCGCATGAGATTCGCAACCCGCTGGGGGTAATCAAGGGTTCGGCGGAAATGCTGCACCAGAAGCTGGGAGAATCGAATCCGCTGGCTAGCGAACTGGCGGGTTACATTTCGAGTGAGACCAACCGTTTGAGCGCGCTGGTGACGCGGTTTCTCGATTTTGCCCGGCCGCTGCATACTGAGTTAGCTCCGGCTGAAATTACCGCGGTGCTCGATCGCGCGCTGCACTCGGTGGCGTTAACGCAGAAAGACAACCTGGTGCGCGTGGAACGGCAGTTCGAGCCCAACCTGCCGCTGGTTCCGTTGGACGAGAGTCTTTGCGAGCAGGCGTTCGTGAATCTGATTCAGAATGCTTATGATGCGATGGGCGGCAGCGGCGGAACATTGCGGGTGACGGCGGCCCGGGCAAACAACGCGGGCCGGGATGGAGTGGAGGCGCGAGTCGAAGACACGGGGCCGGGAATTCCGGGGGAGCTGCGAGAGCAGATCTTCAATCCGTTTGTAACTACTAAGAAGACCGGTGTAGGACTGGGCTTGTCAATTGTCTCTCGGATTATTGATGGGCATCACGGTACGATTCGGGTTGAAGATGACGGGAACGATCGGCATGGGGCCTGCTTTGTGGTCTTTTTTCCCGCAAGCGACGAGGCTGACAAGCAGGCACCTTAGAAAAATAGCGTTCCAAATACGTAGCGTTCAGGCTGTGATGAGATCCAGGAAGGCGAGCAACTGCCCACCAATATGCCAACAATTTTAATCGTCGAAGACGAGGCGAAGATGCGCCGCCTGCTCGAGTTGAATCTCGATGAGGACGGTTTCGCGACGCTTTCCGCGGGAGACGCGGAGGCCGGGCTGAAACTTCTGCGGGAGAACGCGGTTGATCTTGTCGTTACAGATTTGAAGCTGCCGGGGATGAACGGTCTGGAATTCTTGCAGGCGATCAAACGGCAGAACGCGGCGCTGCCGGTGGTAGTGATGACTGCCTTCGGCACGGTGGAGACCGCGGTAGAAGCCATGAAAGCCGGAGCCAGCGACTATGTGCTGAAGCCGTTCTCGTTGAGCGAGATGCGCATGGTGATCCGGAAGGAACTGGATGTCCACAAGTTGCGCGAGGAGAACCGGTCGCTGCGCGAGGCGCTGGGCAAGCGTTACGCGCATCCCAACATTGTGGCGCGCAGCCCCAAGATGCAGGAAGTGCTGGCGACGGTGGAGCGCGTGGCGCCGACGAATTCCACCGTACTGTTGGGCGGGGAAAGTGGCGTCGGCAAAGATTTGATCGCGCGCGCGATTCATGAAAAGTCGCGGCGAGCCTCGGGGCCTTTTATCAAGATCAACAGCACCGCGATTCCGGAGAATCTTCTGGAAAGCGAACTGTTTGGCTATGAGAAAGGTGCTTTCACGGGTGCGAACACAAGCAAGCCCGGGAAGTTCGAACTGGCCGACAAGGGAACACTCTTCCTCGACGAGATTGGCGATGTGCCGCCGGCGACCCAGGTGAAGCTGCTGCGCGTGTTGCAGGAACGCGAGTTTGAGCGACTGGGCGGCACGCGCACCGTGAAAGTGGATGTGCGGCTGATCGCAGCCACCAACCGCGATCTGCGCGAAGCGCTCGAGCAGGGAACGTTTCGCGAGGATCTTTACTATCGTTTAAACGTTGTCCCCATCGATATTGCGCCGCTACGCCAGCGCAAGGAAGACATCCCGGATCTGGTGAATCTTTTTATCTCGCGCTTTGCTGCAGATTCGGGCAAGCCAGTGAAGAGCATTACTCCCGAGGCGATGCAGATTCTGGTCAACTATCACTGGCCGGGAAATGTACGCGAGTTGCAGAACATCATCGAGCGGGCATGCGCGCTGGCGAAGGGCGCCGTACTGGAATCTGCGGACATTCATCTGGATGTGCGTCCGGCCAAAGCAGCCAACAGTGCAAATGGATTTCTTCCCGAGGGTATGACGCTGGAGCACTGGGAAGACGAAATGATTCGTGAGGCGCTGCGGCGCGCGAATGGAAATAAGAGTCAGGCTGCGCGGTTGCTGGGTCTGTCGCGCAACGCGCTGCGGTACCGGCTGTCGAAGATTGGGATTGCGGATGAGGGAGAGAAGGAGACGTAGGCGCCTATTGGCTGAAAACCACCACCTTGGCTCTGCGCGGCCACCGGCTCTGGATGCGGTCCTCAATTCTGCTCGAACACCACCGCCTTTCTATCTGAAAACAAACAGGTTGCCGAACCTCCAGCCGCTTAGGCTTTTGGCACGGCAGTTGCTTTGCACTATAGCAGCGTAGATCCTTCAAATTCGGTTTCAATCACACGTGCAGCGGCTCGGATGAGGTGATTATGAACGGTAAATTCATAGCAAGTTTCGCAGTCTTAACTCTGGCGGGCGCGCTGTCGATGAGCGCGCAGGCGCAAACTACGCAGGAAGGTCCTGGGCCCTCGGAGCAACCCAGCGCGCCGATGGAAATTGGACAGCCTCAGTCCGCGCCACAATCTCAACCTGGGCAACCGCAGCAGCCTGGGCAACCTCAAACCGGTCGACCGCCCCAACTCGGCGAAGCACAACCCGGTGGACCGTCGGGCGAAGGCCCGGCCAAGACTGACCAGGGTGTGGGCCGCGTCAGCATGATTCATGGCGATGTGTCGACGCAGCGAGGAGACGCGGGTACGTGGTCGGCCGCTGTGTTGAATCAACCCGTGATGAACGGCGACAAGGTTTCCACTGCGGCAGGCGGGCGAGCTGAGGTGCAGCTCGATTTCGCCAACATTCTCCGCCTGGGAACGAACTCGCAAGCTACCATCGCGAACTTTACGCACAAATACATTCAGATTCATATGGGGCAGGGCTTGGCCAATTACTCCGTGTTCGGCGAGAGCGAGGCTGAACCGGAGATCGATACTCCTAATGTAGCGGTTCATCCCGCACATAAAGATGGCGTATTCCGGATTGAAGTGCGGCCCGATGGCGACTCAATCGTGATCGTGCGCAAGGGTGAGGCTGAGATTTCAACTCCCCAAGGCATTGGCTCAGTGAAGCAGGGCGAGATGGCGACGGTCCGCGGCTCCGGCGCCGATGCGAAGTACAAGATCACCGCCGCTCCCGAACGGGACGATTGGGACCGCTGGAATAGCGACCGCGACCGCATGATTCACGAAGCGGCAGCGTGGAAGCATACCAACAAGTATTACGTCGGGTCGGAAGACTTGGATGCCAACGGAACCTGGGAGGACGCACCGGAGTACGGTCAAGTCTGGGTACCAAATGAACCGGATGGTTGGGTTCCGTATCGCGACGGCAACTGGGTGTGGGAGCCTTACTACGGCTGGACCTGGGTAGGCTTTGAGCCTTGGGGATGGGCGCCTTATCACTATGGGCGGTGGATGTGGTACGGCAATTCTTGGGCTTGGTGGCCGGGGCCGGTGTGGGGCGTTGGGTTTTATCGTCCGTTTTGGGCGCCGGCATATGTGTCGTTCTTCGGATTCGGGGGTGGGTGGGGATTTGGTTTCGGTTTTGGCTGGGGTGGATGGGGCGCCTTTGGATGGTTGCCGATTGGGCCTTGTGACCGCTTCTTCCCGTGGTGGGGCGGATATGGCGGTCGCTTCGGTGTCGTTGGCATCAACCGATTTGGCACGCTCAACCGCTTCGGTGGGATCGCGCCGCTGCATGGGGGAACGCAGTTCTCGAACCTGGCTCACATCAACGATGCGCAGGTCGGCGGTGCGCTCTCGACCGTGGGAGCCGGTAAATTCGGAGCGGGCCGGACGACCGCTGTGGCGGCTACTCACGCGCAGTTGAGTGGCGCTCGCATGATGACCGGCAACATGCCTGTGGTTCCGACGCGTGCCAGTTTGTCGGCCAGCGGACGGGCTGCCGCGCCTTCCACCATTCACAATACCGGGCCGCAGCATTTCTTTGGTACGCAAAACACGGGCACGCAAAGCACGTCGCATCTGGAATCGTTCCAGCAGCAGACAGCGCATCTGCAGCAGTCCATGCAGCAGAGCCATTTCTCGCCGGTGACGGCTGGCACGCGCGGGACCATTGCGGGCTCTGCGGAATCCCGGGGCACGACGGCTGCGGGGGCAGGGAAGGGCGCTGCTACGGAAAATCAAGCTAATGGGAATGGGAATGGAAATCGTGGCGTCTCGGCGAATCCGGCGTCTGCCGAGAACCGCGCGGAGTCGGATCGTCCGCTGCTCGTGGCGAATCGAACGGCGGCGAGTGGAAGTCGTTCACGCCGTCGTCGCACAGCAGCGAGACTGCGGGTCGCAGTGCGGGGGTGGCTGAATCTGCCGGCCGGGGCGAGAGCGGGAGCTACTGGAATCGGACGGGTTCGAGTTTGGGCGAATCGCGCGGGTCTGGCTCGACTGGTTACGGGAGCAGCGGCAATTCACGCCCGCAGCTCAACATGAGGCAGCCTATCGCGCAGCCGCGGTCTTCGGGAGGTGAAGGTTACGGTGGCTCTCGCGGCGGTTATAGCGGGGGTTCGCATAGTGCGCCGAGCGGTGGCGGTGGTCATTCCTCCGGTGGAGGGGGTGGACATTCGGGCGGAGGCCACCACTAAGTGGTGAAGACGTTGACGATGTAAATAAAGTGAAGGTCAGAGGCGGGAAGGGCGTGCTAAACGGCACGCCCTTTCTCATTTAATTCCTGCTCGAAAATAAATCTTCGGCAAGCGCGTCGCAACGGGGGTGGCTGGGCGCTATTTCGCCTTATTTTCGGGGGTACCCCCCCTCCCCCCTTAATCTTTGGAATCATCGGGTTAGGCATGTTTTTCCCGGCAAAATCTAGATGTCAAAGAACTTAGATACGAAAATATAGACAACAAAGGACTTAAAGGCGCAACGAACTGGCTTCTGCCAACGCCACGGCCTCGACCATGATTGCGCAAGTGACGGGCTGCACACAAGGTCAGATGTCACAATGAGGCTGTGGAAATTCTTGGGACGGAGGGGGAACCTACTCAAGGTGGGGTCAATGAGTGATATGGCGATGTTTCAACAGTTGAACGGCTGCAAGAAGCTTCAACTATTTGCGCTTGCACGACGGGGCGTCGCTCTGGATCCAGCACGATCGGACTGCTATCCACGCTGAATTGCAAGGGGGAAATCGGGGTTCATCAACGATGCCCCACCATCTACGGCGATGACTTGGCCCGTAATCCAGCCAGCTTCTTCCGAGCAGAGAAGGGCCACGGCGTTGCCCATATCCGCTGGCGTTCCCAACCGACCCATTGGCGTCCAACCAGCTCGGTGCCAAGCACGTATCCCGTCCTGCACCTCTTGCGGGAGGCTGTTGAAGATACTGTCCTCCGTAACCCCGGGGCTAATCGCATTTACAGTGACTCCTCGACCAGCTAGCGCGACAGCGAAGTAGCGAACCATCGATTCCAGCGCTGCCTTAGCTGACCCTTGGGCGATATACGGCTGCCAGCTAGCAGTGAGACCGCCGGGGCGGTAAGTGATGGCGACGATTCTGCCGCCTTTGCCCATAAGGCGGGCCGCCTCCTGGACCCCCACGAGGAACGCCTTGGCCTGGGAATCGACCGCCTTGTCCCACTGTTCTGGTGTGAGGTCCAGAGGAGGCTGATAATAGGTAAAAAGTTCGCCAAGAGCATTGCTCACAAAGATGTCCAACCCCCCGAATGCGGCTTGAACCCCCTTGACCATCCGGCGGATATCCTCGGGGCGCGAGACGTCGGCTTGGATGATCAAACCATCGGACCCGCGTTCCCGTACCTTCATTAGCGTATCGTTAGCGGCAGCCTCATTCTGGCGATAATTGATGGCCACTTTGACACCCTTCTCGGCCAGCGTCAAAGCAATGCCTCTTCCCAAGCCACGTGAACTTCCTGTAATCAGAGCGTGCTTCCCCTCTGACATACGCCTCCTTGTGCTCAAGGTCTGTAGTTAGACGCGACCTACCCTCGCGTGCAAAAGTGGCGAGTTCGCGATGTGTCAGCCAGCCGCACAATAGTTCCGCGCGGAACTGGTCGCGGGCAGCAGCCAGGAAGTCAAGCCGAATATGCCAGCGATTTCACGCCGACAGTGTACCGCCCTCAATAAGTGAAGGCAAACTCAATTGTTGTAATCAGGCGTGGGTGTTGAAAAAGTCCCTCAACAGAACGGCTTTTCATCTGCGAGCATGCCGTCGCCGATTTTCTTGTCTCCGTTCGACTAAGAGGTGGCCGGCAGAACCGGTGTTGTCGGCTGACTGAGGAAGCGCACCAGTCGCTTGATGTTCTGGGCTACCGCTGCCAGGAAGAACTGCTCCCGCACGAACTTCAGTCTGCGCAGGCGCAAGCGACGCAATCCGATCTGATTCTTAAGTTCCGCGAACAGGGCCTCTACCTTTTTTCTTTCTCGCTGTGCCTTGGCGAACTCGGGCGTGTTGACCAGCTCGCGAGCCCGTTGGCGGGCCGTCTCATCCATGTGAATGGCGAGATACTTATATCGCCCACTGGTGCATTGCGCTTTTTGCGAACATGCCCCACAACGTTTGCCGCTGCCGATATAGGCGTGAGCGCGGTTGCGAACATTCAGGCCGACATAGTTGAGCTGCTCCCCCGCAGGACAGCGATAGCTATTGCTGTCGGGTTGATAGGTGAACCGCTCGGGACCGTAGAACGGGCTGTTCTTTCTGTGGATACTGTCGCGGGTTCGCATATACGGAGTGATGCTCCGATCCGCCAACCACTGCAAGAACTCCCCGTTCCCGTAGGTGGTGTCGGCCGCTACCGATTCTGGCTCTCGTCCTTGCCATTGCGTGAAGCGAGTGAGCATGTCCTGTGCGGCCACGGTTTCCTGACTCATTCGTGCTGCCGTCGCTTGCACTCCCACAATCACGCAACTATGGTTGTCGACCAGATAGTTGTCGTAGTAGCCCAGTCGGGCCGGAGTCCCACCCTTGGTCGCGTAGGTCGCATCGGGATCAGTCGTGGACAACAGTTTCTGCTATGCACGGGCTCGTCGTTCGGATTTTGCTGCTCCAGTTCCACCAAGT
Source organism: uncultured Acidobacteriaceae bacterium (assembly GCA_963850805.1). GTDB lineage: Bacteria > Acidobacteriota > Terriglobia > Terriglobales > Acidobacteriaceae > Sulfotelmatobacter. The sequence continues at coordinate 57,456 of CAWKNF010000023.1, forward strand.
ACTGGCGCACGGTTTGGTTCACTTGCGCCGCTTCCCCTAACTGCTCGCGCGGAATGCGGCTCTCCTTCGCCGCATTCGCCTCCACGAAGCTGCCATCCACCGAGAGGTGCTTGCCCCGCACCGACCCCACTTCCACACACTGCCGCACAATCTGCTCAAACAACTCCTCGAACAGTTTCGACTCCTGGAACCGTCCGTGCCGATTCTTGGAAAACGTGGAGTGGTGTGGGATCTCCTGATCGAATCCCAAACCCGTGAACCAGCGCCACGCCAAGTGCATGCGCAGTTCCTCCACCAGTTTGCGTTCGCTGGTGACGCCATACAAATAGCCAATCAGCAGAATGCGCAGCAGTAGCTCGGGATCAATCGACGGACGACCCGTCTCGCTGTAACTCTGTTTCAGCTTTTCGCGCACGAAGGCAAAGCTGACGTGTTTTTCGATCAGCCGCAACAGGTGGGTCTCAGGAACCTGATCTTCCAGCCGGAAGAAATAGAACAGCGCTTCGGAGCGGTCGAGTTGCCCCATCATGATCAGCAGGCCTCCGACGATGAGAATCAAACAGAGCATGAGCGAGATCACTTCCTTCTAACATGCTTCTGCTGAATTCCACCTGCCAATCTCAGTGACTTTTTCAACACCTACAGGCGATTACACTCATTGAGGTTGGGGAGCCTTGGGTCAATGAGTGTAATAGAGATATAGCAACAATTGAGGTGCCACCGGTCAATGCTAGCCCATCACTCGACGCAACAGATCGCGAATGTTTCGCCTCAGGATTGCCGAAATCTGGACGAACTGGTTTGACCGACTAGAAGAGACCTTGAACCTTCCACCGGGTAGGCAAGGACATGGGACTTGAAATCGTGGGGCTTGGTTCCCAACCCACATTTACAACGCCATCGTAGACTCAATCGTGCTCATTTAAGGAGTCAGTTTGAACACCACTCCGCGGCCAGAGGGCGAGTTTCATTCAAGATCGCCGCCTACGACGGTGGTGCCGTAGAGGTTGCCCGCCGCGTCCTGCACCAAACCTGCTTCGGGCGAGGAACCGTCCGCTCCCCCGCTGAATCTGTACAGCACCGTCTCCTTGCCGGTCGTATCCAATTTGAACACTACTCCGCAGCTATTCAACACGTTGCAGTTAACATCGCCGCCATAGAGGGTAGTGCCGTAGAGGTTGCCTGCCAAGTCCCGGATCAAACCTGCGTCGGGTTCGTTCCCGTCCGCTCCAGTGAAAGTGTGTAGCACGGTTTCGTTGCCGGTCGTATCCACCTTGAAGACCACTCCGCAGCCCCCTTGGGGGATGGGTGGGAGGTCATCCCATCGGGTGCTCCTGCCTCCGGATGGTGGGCTAGGTCGAAAGCAGTTAGAATCGCCGCCGCCGTAGGTAGTGCCATAGAGGTTGCCCTCCGCGTCCCGGACTACACCGGCCAAAGGGGAAGCTCCGTCCGCCCCGTCAGTGAAGGTATGTAGTACGGTTAACTTGCGGGTGGTGCTCAGCTTGAACACCACTCCCCAGCCGTAAGTGCCGCCGCTGGAGGTAGTGCTGTAGAGATTGCCCGCCGCGTCCCGGATCACGCCGGCGTTGGGATTCTCTCCGTCCGGTTTGCCATGAAACCGGTGGAGCACTTCATAAGTCTGCGCCTGCGCCGGCGGTGTCGCGGCGACCGCAAGCAGAAGCACTACCATGGACGACAGACACACTTGCTTGGAGGCCGTGAGTGCGACCGTTTTATCCTGATCATATTGAGCTCCTGTCCACGTCGGATGGTGCGGAGAGAATCTCTGCACGCTGAATGGGCCCGACCCGCGATTGTTCAAAACGTCGCAGCGAGGAGCAGGGGTGGGTAAGCCACCTGCCGAAGGGGGAGTTATTTCCTGGGAAAGCGACGCGACAGAAAACTAGAACGAGCGTTCTGTTTCGTCAATGGCATGGTGGGGTCTGGCCTCGAAATCTTTCCTCGTCGCTCGCGTTTGTCGATGATTTACGTAACCAGGCGTCTCTGACAATGTCGGCGCTGTCAAGCAAATTTTGAGCGCACTAACCCGTGCACTCCGAAGAGCGCGCTATTTCGCTCTCGTTGAAGATGTTCTTTGCCATACCAACCAAAGCCCGCTCGTAATCAGTTTCAGGTCAGAAACTCAGTTCGACCCATGCATCTCTTCGGTCACACTTTCGATCATGATTATTAATTCGAACTCCCCCGTGAAGGGGAGCGGGATACCCAATCAATTTCTCGATGTTTTACTTCACACCATCGCCTGGTCCGGGCTTTCCCGCGTGCGAACCGAACTTTCTCAACTGCTCGTAATCCCACTCCTTGCGCATCATCCAATACAAACGAACCGCCAGTCTCCGCGCCATAGCGACCTTGGCGATTTTCCGTCCTCGCCGCATCGTCAGGTGGACATACTTACGTCGCCATTCCGGGAGGCTGCGCGCCGTGACTTGCGCCGCTTCCACTAACAGGAAACGCAGCAGCGAGTTGCCTTGTTTCGTGATATGTCCCAGCCGCCGCCGTTCCCCGCTCGAGGCCTCAAGTGGCACTAACCCCAAGTAAGCCGCGATCTGCTTGCCACACTGAAATCGCTCCGCCCTCCCGATGATCAACACGAAGGCCAGGGAAGTTAACGGACCCACCCCAGGGTGGGTCATCAGTCGGCGTGCTTCGGCAGACTTCTCCACTTCCTGCTCGATAGCTTCCGTCAGCTCGGCAATCGTCGGGTTCAGCCCGTCCAGCAACTGCAGCAGATCCTCCCGCCGCCGGCTCGCCCAGGGAGCCAAGCGAATGGCTTCCAGTTGTTTTCGTCCTTTTTCCCGCCACAATTTCTTCTTGCAGCGTAAGCCTTCGTTTAGAGCCACCGCTTGTAATTGATTCATCAGGCGCGTGCGCGCCTGCACCATCCGGTGCCGGTGCCACAGCAGTTGCCGCAGATCGCGATTCTCCCCGCTCGGTACCCAGATCTTGGGAAAATCATCCTTCAGCATCAGCTTCAGAAGGTGCTGGGCATCCTGCCGATCGGTCTTGGGCTTGCGCCCTCGCTTGGCGCGGATCACAGTGGCGTCCCCAATCCACAACTCAAGTTGCAGTTCCGCCAGCAGTCGTTCAAACCAGCGGGCATGCCCGCTCGCTTCCATCCCTACCCGCACTTCATTCCTTGGGCCGCAAGATCGCGATAGAACTTCTCCGCTTCCTCGCAGTGCTGCAGTTCCCTCTCTTGTAGTTCCCCAGTCTCGCTATCCAGAAAAGCAATTTGTTGGAAGCTCGGGTGATAATCGCATCCTATAATGATCATTGTTCGGCTCCTCTCTCCCGAGCGCTCTTGGTTGGTTGGTAGCCACCAAAGTTTACTCGGGTACAGGAGCCGACATTGTCATGGAATCAATTACACTCGTTGAGAATTAGGCCTGTCGGGGGTAATGAGCGTAAGGGCGATTTGTCGTCGATTGAGACGATTCCGTGCCGGTAGTGGCTCGTGTAACTTTCGGTTTGCCGATTAACCGTCGAGAATGGGTGGACAGCCTCCGCATCTGCTGCACCGGCTATAGTTGCGCGCACACATGGCTCTAGCGGCCGGTACAAAACTCGGACCGTATGAAATCCTGTCGCCGTAAATCTATGTCTATTTACGCGGCAGTGGGCAAGGGCGAAGCGGACATCGTGGTGCTGACCCATCTAACGCCATGAACTTCGGCTCCAGTCCTGGCGACTTGTTAAACACCGTAGATGACTAGCGATTTAATCATTGCCCCCACGTACGGCGAATGTTTCCGGACGAGTGAATACTTGACGAAAACGCGCCATAATTTTCTATTCGGGGATGATTTCGATCGCGCTGATCGAGGGATAGTTGACGGCAGGAGTGAAGTAGATCTCGATTTTGCCCTGGGGCGTGGGTTCGATATGTTGAAAGGATTTGACCAACGGTCCGGAGCCGGCTTCCCGGGAAATATCAAATCCTTTGAGAAGCATCGATCCGTTACACGAGACATCGAAGACACGGCTGCCCACACCCCCAATGCCGCCATTCTGAATGCCAAACCAATGCTCCCTAAAATGCAGTTTCAGAGTGTACTTCCCACCCGTCGCAACAGGCACTACGTAATGGAAGTGTCCAAACCGGTGCCATTCGTAAAGACGACCATCGGTGACCTCGGATAGACCTCCTCCGAAACTACTGAGACGGCCGCCGAAAAAGTACCGGTCCGGCATCCAAACATTGCCGTCCGAATCGGTGTACGGCAAATGTCCGACGGCGATCCTGGCCGGAAGCATGCGATGCGGAGTGCCCTGCAGAATTTCAATCGCATTTACAAACGCCTCGGGAGTGACGAAGTCCACATGAATGGTTCCGTCGCTCGCGGGCGCGACATCAATAAATACTTTCGTGGTGGCAATGTCATCTCCGCCGGCGTCGTCCACCACATCCAAGTTGGTCAGCGGTCCGCCATTGATCGAGAATCCCACGTTGCGGCTATTCTCCTGGAGCCCAGCCGTTTCGGCGAATAGAAGATGAACCTCGTAAGTTCCCGGCGGAACAGGATAAGAGCAGTGAAAAACGCCGCGCCGCCCACTGGAGAAAAGCGCGGGATCTTCTGTGCCCTGGATCGTGTGACCCGTAACGGAGAAAGGGCTTCCTCCCGAACAAAAATGATCGCTCTCCCACTTAGAACCGCCGGCATCCGTGTAGGAAGCAGAAGTATTGCCTACCATAGCGCGTAGAATCTTCCCGGGAGCGTGGTCCGGGGTGACAGTGGCTTGGGTCGTTGGGGGACTCTCGCGGCCAATTCTCCCATTCCGTTTCTTCCAGACAAAAACCGAGAGTACACAGACAGAAATTGCAAGAATGGCTGCCAGCATCACCATTCCAGTTCGTACCCTGAACTTACTCCCGGATCCAGCAACGTTGTACAGTCCTGACACGTCGTCTGCTTTTGAGGCCTGCGATGGGCGAGCAGCATGGTGCAGACCCTCCGGTCGACCGTTCCCTGGGGAGGAAACCCGGTCGAGAGATTGGCCATTCTGTTTCTCGTCGAGTGTCGATTCGCCTCCGGCCGTCTCCAGGTCGCGCGCATGAATGAATTTTGGAACGTAGTGACCGGGGGGCAGGCAAATGTGAACGGGATGCTCTGCCCCAGCGCTTCGATAATAATCTTCGAGCCGCTTTCGTAGTGCATGAGCAGTGACGCGGACGATGGTATCCACTTGCGGGTCAAATGATTCCGGGCGCCCGAGGGCGTGCACGGCAATGCTGTATTCCTTGATTTCGTCGACGGCTCCTTCGAAATACTTTTCGCAAACAAATGTCAGAAGTCGAACGGGGTTGTTCGTCCGCCCGAACACGCCGGACGACAAGACGTCGTCTACTTCAGCCCGTTCGGCCTCAAGTTTGCTGATGTCCGGCTGCAAGCGTCTACCTAGAGAATGGTCCTTCGACAGGACATCCCGTCTTCGAGGTGAGTATAACCGAATTTTTCGCCGCACGACACAGCGCCAAACACCTGTAATTTCACCACTTAAGCCATAGGCGCAGCGGCGGAGGCTTCCTGCTCTCAATCGAATAACCGTTGCACTCTAACGGTGAATTCACGGTTGTCTAACTTCCCATACAGATGTCATCACTGGTTAACTCCCGCATGGATTAATTCGTTTCGTCCCATTTGCGGTGCAGCTTCCTGAGCCGCTGAGATGGCGGTTTCAAAGGAGCAAATCAGCGAAAAGATTTGTCTTGCCACCCGAGGAGACCAAAATGGTTGTGGTCCACACGAAAAGTCATTTCTCGATCCTTAGCTGCCGCGCAGCAAAACGTCTTTGTTCGGCGCCAGTCAGCGCCCTGATGATCCTCATCGCTACGATGCTACTGCCTGCGGCAACTGAGTTTGCCGTTGCTCAGGACATAGTCGGCCGGATCGTGGGGACCGTCACCGACTCGTCCGGCGCCGCGGTTCCGGATATCAAAGTGACTATCTTGAACGAACAGACACAAGCCAGCCGCGACGTCACGTCAGATCGGAATGGTTACTTTGTCGCGGATGAACTGCCAGCTGGCATATATACGGTGGCGGCACAGAAGGCAGGTTTTAAGAAGATCGCCGCAAAAGGTAACGTTGTAACCGCCGGCGGCCGTCTGACTGTGGACTTGAAGCTGGAGGTCGGTGCTGTCGCAGAAACTGTAACGGTAATTGCTGTCGGAGAAACGGTGAATACGTCGTCGGGTGAACTCTCCACTACGATAACTCAGAAACAGATCCAGAACCTGGCCCTGAATCAGCGCCATTACGAATCGCTTATAGGATTGGTTCCGGGTGCTGCCCTACAAGGCTCGGGAACAAGTCCAGCAGCATTGACGAGCAACTACAACAACAGCGTGGCGGTCACCAACGGGCAGCGACTGGATGGGCAGAACTGGAGCGTAGATGGTGGGTTTAACTTGGACTCGGGATCGAACAACAGCGTGTTCAATCAAGTTGGCGCGGATTTTATTCAGGAAGTAGACGTTCAGTCTTCCAACTACGACGCGGAGTTTGGCCGTTCCGCTTCCTCAACTGTCAATGTCGTGACGAAGAGCGGCGGAGAACATTTTCATGGCGGAGGCTTCGAATTCGTCCAGAACAATATCTTCAACGCGGAAAACCCTCAGACCAAACTGACGACTCCGGCCGCCACCGGTTATGCAGCAGTGCCTCCGTTTCACGCCAACGATTTTGGTTGGGAACTTGGTGGTCCCATTCCCTACATTCAACCGAAAGGCAAACTGTTTTTCTTTGCCGGGCAGGAATGGAAAAGGTTTCGAGGTGTTTATCCAGGAACTGCCGCATCCACATCCGAAACGTTCCCGACCGCGGCGGAGGCGGGAGGAAACTTTACCGACGTTTATAGCGGCGGTGCGGGGCTCGTGCTCAACCAACCGGCGGTGATCCCTGCGAGTTGCGGCGGTACTTTCTTTACCGCGCCCAACGTCATAAACCCCGCTTGCATCACCGGCGACGGGGCTGCAGTCGCGAAGCTGTACACGGCCGCAGCGGCGTTGTCCACGGCAGGAGGACTACCGACCGCGGCGACGAGCAACAACTTGTCTTTCAGTCTGCCCGGCCCCCTAAACATTCGTGAAGACATCATTCGCGTGGATGAACACTTGAATGAAAAGCAAACCATCTATTTCCGTTATCTGCACGACTTTGTGAGCATCTACAGTCCCTTCGGGACTTTTCCCAACCTCGCCGGAGCGATTCCAGTAGATCCGGATATTCGCAACCGTCCCGGTTACAACCTGCAACTCTCGTGGACCTATCTCATACGGCCCAATTTTGTTAATGAAGCAAAGATCAACACGGACTGGCATTCGCAGAGGACTCCGGTCCAGGGCACTGCGTGGATGAAAAGCACCTACGGCTTCAACTTTATTCCGCCACTCGGGGAACCGGCGGGGCAGTTTGCGGATGGCCTTCCAACCTTTACATTCACAGGTGTGTCGGCATTTCCGACGTCTGGGCCGGCTCCGGTGAATGGTCCGGCACCGAACTTCCTCGCAGCCCCTGTGACCGACATAAATCCTGTGGACAACGTCTCCTGGACGAAACACGGTCATGCGTTCAAGTTCGGAGCGGAGTTCGTGCGGGACCGCAAAACCCAGAACTCGCGCACCACCTACGACGGCACCGTCAATTTTAGTTCAACCGCCGGGGCAACGAGCGCCAAGGACTGCATGGTCAATGGAGCCCTTACCAATTGCGGCTCCAATTCCACTGGTGATGCCTTTGCCGACGCGCTGCTTGGGAACTTCAACACCCTTGGGCAAAACTCGGCGGTCACCACCGGCCAGTTCCGGTTCAACGATTTTGAGGCCTACGGGCAAGATACCTGGCGGGCGACGCGAAAACTCAGTCTAGTCTTGGGATTGCGTTACATTCATACCACCCCGACCTACACCGAAGGCAATAACATGACGAATTTCAACCCGTTTGCATTCAACGTTGCTATGCAACCGACCTTCAAGGGTGGGCTGGCAAGTAGCACCATTAACCCAGCGTCACCTGGTCTTTGCAGCGGCCCTTTGTTGAACGTGGTCGGCACACCAACTCTTACTGTCGAGTGCAACGGCTTGCAGCGCCCCGGGAACGTGCCCTCTGGTCAGGCAAAGAGTGTTCCAGTTACTTCCGCGGATCCGCAGCTCCTGGCTGCCATATCCACAGGTGCGGCACGGGGGTTCTATCAGCCAGAAAATCTGTGGGCGCCACGCTTTGGCTTCGCTTATTCACCTTTTTCGGACAACAAGACAGTGGTTCGCGGCGGCTTCGGCATTTTCTATGACAAGCCGGAAGGAAATTTGCTTGGCCTTGGCATCAACTCCCAGGGCTATGTGCCATGGGCACAGTCAGCTTCTATCTCAGGCAACGCCTCGCTGTCACAGTTCGATTCTGCCCCCGGGGCAGCCGCAGTGTCAGCCCCAAGCACGCTCAGTCTAAATGGTGTCAATCCCAACCTGGTGGTCGCGCGCAGTTATCAATATAGTCTCGGAGTACAGCGTGAGTTACCGCAATCCATGTTGGTGCAAGTCGCTTACGTCGGCAACCTGGGGCGCCACATACTCCGAGGGCCGAGCTTCAACAGCGCTACGTGGACGCAGCAGGGGTACATTCCGGTTTCACCCAACCCAAATACCTTGGCCTGCCCGGCTGGAATCGATGCTGCCGCCTATCAGTGCTCCGCCGGTGGTTTTGCTCCGACTGGTCTCTCAAAAGACGAAATCCGCCCGTACCTTGGGTACTCGACTGTTCAGATGGCCCTGAGCGATGTCGATTCCAATTACAACGCGCTACAGGTTAGTCTCAGCAAGCGCGCGGGTTTCTTCACGACTTCAATTGCCTATACCTATTCGAAAGTCATGGGAATGGACAGCGGAGCGACTGACGCATATAACCAAAACGGGGAACAAGAATGCCCGTTCACTTGTCTGGTTAGCACCGCTGCCAATCCGGTTTTAGTCAATGGAGGAACGACAGCAGTCGCAGGAGGAACACAAACCGGCGGTGTGGTGAAATCCTGGCAGCAGTTTTATTACGGCAAAGCCAGCTTTGACGCGACCAACATTTTGGCTACCACATTCACCCTCGAGTCGCCGTGGGGAAAGAACCGGACGGGGTTTACCGGTGGCGCCCTGAAGGGATGGCTGTTAAGCGCGGTTATGCACTACCAAAGCGGCGCACCGCTCACGGCAACAGCTTCGGCGGCTATTGGCCTTAATGGCAGCAATGTCACTCGGCGAGCGAATATTGTGCCTGGCGGGTCGCTACACATCAGCAGCACCTGCGCCCCCAAGGTGATTTGTTGGGTCAACCCAAATGCGTTTTCGACGGAAAGCGTTCTTGGCGCAGGCGACGCACCGATTGGAGACATCACGGGGCCCGATTTCTATGACTGGGACCTGTCGCTGCGGAAGAGTTTCGGTTTGCCTTTCCGGGAAGGTGCGAGCCTGCAATTTCAGGCGGATGCCTTTAACGTCTTCAATCGGGCGAATTGGAACAATCCTACGGTGAACAACGCTGGCGCTGCCTCGTTTGGTCAGATCACCACGTCGCTCCCGGCGCGCGTTCTTCAGTTCGGCGGCAAGATCACCTTCTGACCTGCGAGTTTCCAGCCGGGCAACGAGCACTGCGCCGGCTCCGAACTCGGTGGGAAATTAAGTTTCTGAAGCTGGTTGGCTTCAGGGGCCATAGGATCACCTGCCCATTCGATGCCGGCACTGTACTATGGTGCACCCGACCGTTACCATGACGAATCGCCTGCGCTGGTTGACACTTGCTTTTTGGGCAGTGCTCCTCTCCGGGCAAGGTGCGGCACAGGTTGCGCCGCTCCTTGCGAATATTAATGCGCGTCAGACCACAAGCTTAGATGGCCAGTGGCAGGCGATTATCGATCCCTATGACGTTGGAGCGTTGGACTACCGCGCTCAGCCACTGAAGAATAACCATGCGTTCTACAAGAACTACAAGCCTCAGTCCGAATCGGAACTAGTCGAATATGATTTCGACACTTCCGGCCAGCTCCATGTGCCCGGCGACTGGAATACACAGCGGGATTCACTGCTGTTTTATGAAGGAAGCATCTGGTACAAGCGGTCATTCGATTACACAAAATCGCCGAATAACAGACTGTTTCTGCATTTTGGAGCGTGCAATTACTTCGCCTCCGTTTACCTGAACGGGGAGGAACTGGGCGAGCATGAGGGTGGCTTTACACCGTTCGATTTCGAGATCACGGATCGCGTAAAGGCGCAGGGCAACGTTCTCGTTCTCAGAATCAACAACACTCGGGGGCGGGATCAAGTACCCACCGTCAATACGGATTGGTGGAATTACGGAGGAATCACGCGCCCCGTGACACTGGTGGAAGTGCCGGAGACATTCGTTCAGGACTACTCGGTCCGGTTGGAGAAAGGTTCGACGCGCCAAGTCGCGGGCTGGGTCCAACTCAACGGGCCAAAGCTTAAGCAGAGTGTCACCATACGAATTCCAGAAGCGGGTCTCAGCAAGACAATTCAGACAAATTCCACAGGCCGCGCCGAGTTCTCTTTTGACGCCGATCTGACGCTTTGGTCTCCTGAAAATCCCAAACTGTACCGCGTTGAGATCGCCGGCGAGACCGACAAAGTCATAGAAAGTATTGGATTCCGCACGATTGAGGTCCGCGGCACCGACATTCTGCTAAACGGCAAGGCAGTCTTTTTGCGTGGGATCAGCTTGCACGAAGAGGCTCCCACCCGCCCGGGCCGAGCCTGGGGCGACGACGATGCGCGGACGCTCTTGAGTTGGGCAAAAGACTTGGGCTGCAATTTCGTTCGCCTCGCGCACTATCCTCACGATGAATCCATGTTGCGCATGGCTGATCAGATGGGATTAATGGTCTGGGCCGAGGTGCCTGTCTACTGGACCATTCAGTGGGACAATCCCCAAACATTACGCAATGCGGAGAGTCAGTTGAACGAGATGATCGCTCGCGATCACAATCGCGCCGCTCTCATCATTTACTCCGTCGCCAATGAGACTCCTATCAGCGATGCCCGGAACCGCTTCCTGCGGCAACTTATTCAGGATGCACATGCCGCCGACCCCACCCGCCTGGTGTCTGCCGCACTTCAATCCAATGAAGTCACCGTGGGGAATCGAATGACCATCCACATGCATGATCCGATCGCGAGCGAACTCGATGTCCTCGGGAACAATGAATACATTGGCTGGTATACCGGCCGCCCGGAGGACGCAGATTCAATTGATTGGATTTCAGAGTACGGAAAACCACTGATCATGAGCGAATTCGGGGGCGATGCACTTTTTGGCTACCACGGCGATGCACACGCTCGTTTTACCGAGGAGTATCAGGAAAACCTTTACGAGCACCAGATCGTCATGCTAAAGCGCATTCCCTTTCTTCGCGGAATGACACCATGGATTCTCAAGGACTTTCGTAGCCCTCGACGGGTTCTCCCTCATTTTGAGGACTATTTCAACCGTAAAGGACTCGTCTCCGATCATGGTGAGAAGAAGAAAGCCTTTTTTGTGCTGCAGAAGTTTTATAGAGAATTGCCGAGCGTTCAGCAGCCTGAGCCCGGGAATCGAAATGCGGCCCAGTGCTGCCGGTGAAGAGGCTGCAGCAGTTTTCTGCGCTTTCAGGCAAAATGATCCACTGAGCTGTAAGATTTTGTGCGAGAGGAGCAGTCAAAATGGACATGACGCGCCGACAATTCGCCCTGGGTCTTGCAGCTGCCACCTACCTGCGACCCTCCTTGTTCGAGCCGCTTTCCCCATCAGGAGTTCCCCGCGGCGTCGTTCCCGGCCGGGTCACTTGGGCGCACGATCCGGCGGCCGTGACCTGGGATGGCACAGGTTCGTGGTGGACCGATGCCCATAATGACCAGTCTGTAATTGACCGCATGGTTTCCCGGTCCATTTGCGGTCTTACAAATCAAAAAAACGACGCCCATGCATGGAACTCCATCTTTCAGTACTTCAATCGCACTCATGGTCGCGGCAAAGCCGGATACAAAGCTGGGGAGAAGATTGCGATCAAAGCGAACCTGAACAACACAACGGACCATGGCACGATCGAACGCCTGAACTCCTCGCCTCATTTGATCCTTGCGCTCGTCCGACAGTTGACCGGCCCAGGACGAGTGCCGCAATCATCGATCACCGTCTTCGATTCCAGCCGGTGGATCCCGGGCAATCTCTACGACAAGATTCACCATGAATTCCCCGGCGTCAGGTTTGTGGACCATATCGGAGGCGATGGAAGACTAAAGGCCGAGTTCAAACCCAACGCGATTCCTTTCTCAGTGGAAACCCACAACGCCACGGGACTCGATACCACCGTGGTTGAGGCCGCCTACTTAATTGATGCTGCTGTGTTGAGAGCACATGTGAGTTCAGGGGTGACACTTTGCGCGAAGAATCTCTTCGGGGCTACGAGTATCAACACCGACTGGCGCAAGAACGCGCACGACGGTTTCCATCACAACAGCGATGGTTCGGCAAGTTACTCCGCGTTCACAGATTATTTGGGTCATAAAGACCTCGGCGAGAAAACCCTCCTTTTTATAATCGACGGGCTTTATGGAAACGACAACGTGGACGGTCCGCCGCATCGCAAGTGGAAGATGGCGCCATTCAACGATGCCTGGCCGAACAGCATTTTTATGTCGTTGGACGGCGTAGCGATCGATTCCGTCGGCTTCGACTTTCTCACTTCGGAATGGCCCGATCTTCCCGATATCAAGAATGCCGATAACTACCTGCGCGAATCTGCCTTGGCGAATGATCCGCCCTCGAAGACTTTCTATGATCCTGAACGCGACGGCATCCGATGCCGCAGCCTGGGCGTGCACGAACATTGGAACAATGGGACAGACAAGAAGTACTCGCGCAATCTCGGAAAGGCGCGCGGGATCGAGCTGTTTCAAGTCTGAAGTGCGGAACATACTTGAGCCGTCGCTGCTGATTGGCGGAGTTGCGCGACTGCAGATAGGTTATTAGTACTCAGGGAGGCAGAATGAGCCGGAGAGTGTTTTCCCTATGCTTCGTAGCGGCATGCTTCGCAGCAGCATTGATGCTCCCGGCAATTGCGTTTTCCCAATCATTCTTGAGCCAGTATAAAGGCCTGCCTTATCACGACAGCCACTATAGCGGTGGTCCACAAAAAATCCCGGGCAAAGTATTGTGCGCTTACTATGACCTGGGCGGCGAAGGGGTCGCGTATCACGACAGCGATCCACAGAATCACGGCAGCGGAGAGTTGAACCCGGCCGATGGGAGCTACCTCAACGAATTTCGTATCCACGAGGGAGTGGATACTTCATACACAAAGTTTCAGCGGAAGCCAGATCCGATTGACGACAACCCCTTCGACAAGATGGTGCCGCCGGCAGACCTCCTCTATGTTGGCTGGACCGAACCCGGAGAGTGGTTCAACATTACTGTAAATGTGACAGAGACGGGAACATACGCAGCCGATTTCCTTTACACCTCAAATCGCGGGGGGACGATATCTGTGGATGTAAATGGAAAGGACGCGACGGGACCTCTGCAGATCACGACAACGAATGACCCGGCAGACCCGATTGCCTGGCGTCAATGGCATCACTGGAATCTGGCTTCGCAACTTTTCAAAATTCCTCTCACCAAAGGCGAGAACGTTCTCACCGTACACATATTGACGAACGGCAACATGAACCTCGCTTACTTCGAATTCAAATAGGTCCACAGATGAAATGGAGGCTTCAAGGTGTCACTGCCTCTAGTCCGTGGACGACGTGAGACGCGATTTTGCAACAACCATCCTCTTGAGCAACCGCCAACCCCGTGGCTTTCATTGACTTGCCCTCGCATCATGCCTACCATTGTGCGATTCCATGATTGGCCAAACCATCTCGCACTATCGCGTGATCGAGAAAACCGGAAGCGGGGGTATGGGCATCGTCTACAAGGCTGAGGACCTCAAGCTGGGACGCCTTGTCGCGCTCAAATTCCTTCCCGATTCGATCGCAAAGAATGCCGAAGCTCTGAGCCGCTTCCGGCGCGAAGCCAAGACTGCGTCGGCCCTGAACCATCCCAACATCTGCACGATTTATGAAATTGATGAGGACAATGGGCGCGCCTTCATCGCCATGGAATTTCTCGAGGGCCAGACCGTGAAGCAGCGGATCGAGTCCGGGCCACTCGATATCGACGCGGTCCTGGGGTTGGGCATTCAGATTGCCGATGCCCTGAATGCGGCGCATTCCAAGAACATCATCCATCGCGACATCAAGCCGGCCAACATCTTTATCACCGAACTGGGCCACGCCAAGATCCTTGACTTTGGTCTGGCGAAACTGTCTTCAACGCCGGGAGTGGCAGCCGGATCAGACGATCCGACCATGGACGTGAACGAACGGCTGACCAGGCCCGGTACGGCCCTGGGGACGGTTGCGTACATGTCGCCGGAACAGGTCTTGGGGAAGGAACTCGACCCGCGCACCGATCTTTTTTCCTTTGGAGCCGTGCTCTACGAGATGTGTACTGGGAAACTCCCGTTTCGGGGCGAAACCTCGGCCGCGGTGTCCGATTCCATTCTCCACGGAGCTCCGTCAGCACCCTCGTCGGTCAACCCGCGGCTCTCCGACGACTTGGACCAGGTGGTTCAGAAAGCGTTGGAGAAGTCGCCGGACAAGCGCTTCGCATCTGCCGCGGAAATACGCGCCCAGCTCGAAAGCGTGCGCCAGCGGAGGCTGATTGAATCCAGCACGCCGCTGCACATCTCGCAGGTGGTGCGCAAGCCTTCGATCCTGGCGGCCGCGCTTTGCCTTGTTGCGATCATGGCTGGGGCGGCAGCACTCGTTTATCGTCACTACACCCGGATCCGATGGGTGCATGAAACTGCGCTGCCCGAGTTGCAGAGACTGGCTCTGGAGCGCAAAGGAGCGGCATTCTACCGCCTGATGGAGCAGGCGAAAAGCTACACTCCGCGTGATCCGGCGCTGATCGAGATGGAAGTCAAGCATGCCTGGCCCAATCCTATTGTCAGCGACCCCGCTGGAGCTCAAGTGTATTTCCGTGAATATGGTGACCTCAAGGCGCAGTGGATTCCTCTTGGCCGGACCCCCTTGAATGATCTCAAACTGCTCTGGGGGAACTACGCTCTGAAATTCGTCAAAGACGGATATGAACCACTGGAGGTGACCAGCGATTACAACAGCAAGAGCTTCCTTCTCGATCCCGTCGGCAGCATGCCCAAGGGTATGGTCCATGTGCCGGCCGGCGATGTAAGTGTGGCCAAGAGGTCCGCGCACCTCGAGGATTTCCTAATCAACAAATACGAGGTGACCAATCGCGAGTTCAAGAAGTTCATTGACGCGGGCGCCTACCGCGACCCCAGATACTGGAAATTTCCGTTCGTAAAGGAAGACCGCACCCTCAGCTTCGACCAGGCCATGGCCTTCTTCGTGGACAAGACAGATCGCTCCGCTCCGTCCACCTGGGATCTGGGCAATTTCCCGGCCGGGCAGGACGACTACCCGGTGAGCGGCGTCAGCTGGTATGAAGCCGCCGCCTATGCCGAATTTGCAGGCGAGAGCCTGCCCACCGTCTATCACTGGTATAGCGCCGCGAGCATGCGTACGGAGTCGGATGTTTTGGAGACTAGCAATTTCTCAGGCAAGGGCCCGGCGGCGGTCGGTAGCTATGCCAGCCTGGGGCCTTTCGGCACCTATGACATGGCGGGAAATGTCAAAGAATGGTGCTTCAACTCGGACGGCAAGCGCCGCTACATTCTGGGGGGAGCCTCGACTGAACCTCGATACATGTATCAGGAACCCGATGCTCGAGCAGCTTTCGATCGCTCCGAAAACAACGGCTTCCGGCTGGTCAAGTACGCCTCGGCTAAACCCCTTCCTGATGCATTGCTCGCTGACGTCAGTTTCAAGAGCGTTGATTACCGCAGCATAAAGCCTGTGCCGGAGTCTGTATTTCGAATCTATGCCGGGCTCTATTCCTACGATCAGACTCCTCTGGATGCCAAGATTGAATCCGACGAGGACAACTCACCGGATTGGCACCGTCAGCGCATCTCGTTCAAGGCCGCCTACGGTGACGAGCGAGTGATCGCGTTCCTGTTTCTGCCCAAGAATGTCCCTGCACCCTATCAGACCGTTGTGCACTTTCCAGGATCCGAAGCGGCCGACTTTCACACTTTTACGGATCTAAATCTGTTTAACATTGACTTTCTCATGAAGAGCGGGCGCGCGGTGATGTTTCCTGTGTACAAGGGCACTTACGAGAGGTTCACCCATCCCACCAGGCCAGGATCGAGCGAGGAGCGCGATGAGACCATTCAGCGCGCCAAAGATCTGCGGCGCTCCGTCGACTACCTGGAAACTCGTGGTGACATTGACCATGGTCGCCTTGCGTTCTACGGCTTCAGCTGGGGCGGGATTGAAGGCGCGATCTCACTCGCGCTCGAACCTCGCTTCAAGACCGCCGTGCTCGCCGATGGCGGCTGCAGTACCGACCTCACCCTCCCGGAAGAGGATCCCATCAACCTTGTGCCCAACATCAAGATTCCCTTACTAATGATCAATGGCCGATACGATTTTGGAATTCCTCTCGAGACCTGCCAGCAGCCGTTCTTCCGCCTTCTTGGAACTCCGGCCGCAGACAAGCGTCAAGTTCTACTGGAGTCAGGCCACGGCCTGCCGCTAACGCCCTGGTTCAAGGAAACGCTCGACTGGCTTGATCACTATCTGGGCCGCGTGAAATGAATCGACGGGTTGGCGTCCCGATTCGCTTCGTCTCGATACGTCGTGGAGGACCCAACCCCCGATGGACCCTTCATTCTGCACCACGCGGGCACCACGGGCCGCCTGAACGCCTTGAAACAACGCATGAATACGGAGTTGGACTCTGTCTTTGAGTCTCAGCCCCTTACTGTGCATCGTTCTGCTGCTAGCTGGCCGACGACGTTTCGTCACACGGATTTGACAGCTCCGATGACGACGGAGCAGCGTAGCTGTCGTAATCGCATTATAAAAGGGCGCCCCTGTTGGAGTAGGTTGTGATTGTCACACCACCACCTACGAAAAGGAGCACCCTTGTGAACAGTGAAAAGTATATTGGGCTGGACGTTCATCAAGCAACGATCTCGGTAGCGGTGATGGATCCTAAGGGCAAGGTAGTCATGGAATCCATCCTGGAAACGAAGGCGGCAACCATACTGGAGTTCTTGGCGGGACTGCGTGGAACGTTGTCGGTGACCTTCGAAGAAGGCACCTGGGCGGCCTGGCTCTACGATCTGCTCAAGCCGCATGTTGCCAAGTTGGTGGTGTGCAACCCACGCAAGAACGCGCTGCTCAAACATGGCAACAAAAGCGACAAGATCGATGCTCGCAAACTGGCCAATCTGTTGCGGCTCAATGATCTCGAGCCGGTTTACCATGGCGAGACTGGTGTACGCATGCTGCGGGAGCTCGCCCGCAGTTATCTGACTATCGTCAAAGATGTTTCCCGGGTGATGAATCGGTTGAAAGCAATCTATCGCAGCTGGGCGATTCCCTGTGCCGGACGGGACGTCTACTATACCCGCCATCGCAGGGAGTGGCTGGGGAAAATTCCCGAGGCCGGCACTCGCCGCCGAGCCGAGCAACTGTATCAGCAACTGGACATGCTGCAGCCCTTGCGCCAGCAAGCCCGACGCGAACTGCTGGCGGAGAGTCGCAAGCATACCATCACTGCCAAACTGCGGCAGATTCCGTCCCTGGGGCCGATTCGCTCGGCTTTGGCGGTGGCTCTGATCCAGACCCCGCATCGTTTCCGCACCAAGCGACAACTCTGGACCTACAGCGGACTGGGGTTGGAAACCCGCGACAGCGGGGAATACCACTACGTGCAAGGCCAAGTGCGGCGCCGCAAAAAGCAGGGGTTCATTCGCGGTTTGAACAAGGATCACAACCATGATCTGAAAGGTCTGTTCAAAGCTGCCGCCACCCGGGCCAGTGTGCAGCCCGGACCGTTCCAGGATTTCTACCAGCGATCGTTGGCCAAAGGCATCCAGCCGACCATGGCGCGTCTGACGCTGGCCCGCAAGATTGCAGCCATTACCTTGACTCTGTGGAAGAAGGGAGAAAACTTCGACGCTGAGAAACTAAAAGCACAAGCCGCTTGAGCGTCTCCGGTAAAGAACCCTTTCCATCGCCGCCCGATTCTTTCTCTGGTGGTGATCGGTTGGTTCTTGAGACGCTCGGGTTCGAGGGTGAGCATCCTAAACGCCTGTAGGCGCACAAGGTGCCGCTGGCACTTAGCCTCCGTGTAATCCCTATGCCCCTTCGGATAACCCGAAAAAGCACTAGGCCACGAGCCTCAGATAGATCCATGGTTGCCACCATGCAACCGTACGGCTTGATGCGTTTCGAAACTGATCGGCGTCGTCGCTACTAAAGAAGATGCAGCTGCTGCGATGGAACAAAGAAGGTGCAGGACACCAGGCGATCTTCCATGGTGACAGGGGGCTGGATGTCGCGAACCAACCCGCGTTTCCGGCAAAGGGAGAAAAATGTTCTTGACATGCCCTTTTATAGATCAGGCGATTTCACTCATTGAGAATTGGCCGACCTAGTGCCGAGCAGGGGCAATATGAAAAGTCAGTGGAGATGTCGCAAGACGAACTTCAGTTGAATCCCGACAACGTGGCCCCGTATGACAACCTCGCCGACAGCTTCATGGCATTGCAGCGCTTCGATGATGCTCGCAAAATGATTCGCGAGGCCCGAGCAAAAAAGTTAGAAGACTATATCACCCGCATGGCCGAGTATATCCTCGCGTTCTACTCCTCGGACTCTGCTGGCATGGCGGAACAACTGCAATGGTTCAACGGCAAGGCCGAAGAAAACTACGGGTTGGCGCTCGCTGCCGATACCGAGGCCTACCATGGGCGCCTGGGTTCCACCCGGGAACTGGTAAAACGAGCGGTTGATTCCGCTGTTCGGGCCGATAGCAAGGAAAATGCGGGTGTGGCTGGAAAATATGGCTCTGTATGAAGCCAGTATCGGCAATCGCGAGGAAGCACGTCAAAAGGCCGCCGAGGGAGTCAGACTAGCGCCGGGAAGCCAGGGCGTGAACAGCGAGGCCGCGCTAGCGTTCGCGATGGCGGGAGAAAACGCGCAGGCTGAAGCCTTGGCGAAGGAAATGAATTCGCAGCATCCTTTGGACACTCAAGCGCAGTCCCTGTGGCTGCCCGCAGTCCGGGCCGAATTGGATCTGCGATCGGAGAAACCGCAGGCTGCCATCGAAGCTCTGCAAGCCGCCTCCGGCATTGACTTGGGGCAATTCACTTTCGTTAACAACATGTCTTGCCTGTACGACATTTATATTCGCGGTGAGGCCTATCTCGACGCGGGCCAGGCAAGCGCATCGGCCAATGAATTTCAAAAACTTGTTGACCACAACGGCATTGTCTGGAATTGCTGGACCGGAGCGTTGGCGCACTTGGGTGTGGCGCGCGCGAACGCGTTACAGGCCAGGACGTCGCACGGTGCGGATGCTGACGCCGCCCGCGTTTGCGCCCTTGCTGCATACAAAGATTTCCTTACCCTCTGGAACGACGCCGATCCCGACATCCCGATCCTAAAAGAAGCCAAGGCAGAGTACGCGAGGTTGCAATAGCAGGGGAAGTCGTGCCTCGTCGCTTGCTGTTTGCCGGGGATGGGAATTGGTGGACCTGGCCGGGATCGAACCGGCGACCTCTTCCATGCCATGGAAGCGCGCTCCCAGCTGCGCCACAGGCCCACAATTGAAGACAAAAAGCCGAAGCCCGACAAGTCGGGATCGAGGGAAGTACCGAGTTCATTTTCGCCCACATTACCGGGATAGTCAACGCGCGCCGGCCTCTGCCGAGAAACCGCCTCGCTTCGCTCGGCGGGACCCTTCGGCTTCGCTCAGGGCAGGCGGCCGAGGCGGCCGGCCTCACATGAGCATTCCTCTATTTGTTTCCACAGGCCGCTTCTGGCATAATTGATCGTGCACCCCACCTGCACAAACTTTCAAACACAATTTAGAGCGAGGAAGAGATGCCAGCAAAGTACATCTTTGTAACGGGCGGAGTTGTGTCTTCCCTGGGCAAGGGATTGGCCGCAGCTTCGATCGGCTGCCTGCTGGAGAGCCGCGGGTTGAAAGTCAACCTGATGAAGTTTGACCCTTACCTCAACGTGGATCCTGGGACAATGTCGCCGTTTCAGCACGGCGAAGTTTTCGTGACCGACGATGGCGCAGAAACAGATCTTGACCTTGGCCACTACGAACGATTCACCCATGCCAAGCTTTCTCGCGACAACAACTGGACGACGGGCCGTCTTTATGAGCAGATTATCGCCAAGGAACGCCGCGGCGATTATTTGGGCAAAACCGTACAAGTAATTCCGCACGTTACGAATGAAATCAAGGCGGCGATGAAGAAGGTGGCGCAGGACGTGGACGTGGCGATCGTGGAAATTGGCGGCACCGTGGGCGACATCGAGTCGCTGCCGTTCATGGAAGCGATCCGGCAGATGCGCCAGGAGCTTGGCCGCGACGACACGCTGTTCGTCCACGTAACGCTGGTGCCGTTCATCGCCGCCGCGCAGGAACTGAAGACCAAGCCCACGCAACACTCGGTGAAGGAACTGCTCAGCATTGGAATTCAACCCGACATCCTGCTCTGCCGCACTGACCGCTTTCTGGCGAAGGAGCTTAAGTCGAAGATTGCGCTGTTCTGTAACGTTCAGGAAGAAGCCGTCATCACGGCCAAGGACGTGGCTTCGGTGTATGAAGTGCCGCTCGTGTTCGCCAACGAAGGCGTGGATACGCTGGTGCTGAAATATTTGCGCATGGAGGCGAAGGACCGCGACCTCTCGAAGTGGGAAGACATTGTGCATCGCGTCTACAACCCGAAAGACACGGTCACCATCGGGATTGTCGGCAAGTATGTCGAGTATGAAGATTCTTACAAGTCACTGAAAGAGGCGCTGGTGCACGGAGCGCTGGCGCGCAATCTAAAGCTTCAGTTGAACTGGATCGAAGCCGAAGGGCTGGAGACCGGCGACCGGAGCAGCATCGAAGCGCAACTTGAAGGATATGACGGCTTGCTGGTCCCCGGGGGTTTTGGCAAGCGCGGCATCGAAGGGATGCTGACCGCGATCCGTTATGCCCGCGAGAACAAGGTGCCTTACTTTGGCATTTGCCTTGGAATGCAAACCGCTTGTGTGGAGTTTGCCCGCAACGTAGTTGGATTGGCGGATGCGAATTCGAGCGAGTTCGATCCTGCGACGCCGCATCGCGTGATCTACAAGTTGCGCGAGTTGCGGGGTGTGGAAGAGCTGGGCGGCACCATGCGCCTGGGCGCGTGGACTTGCAAGATCGAGCCGAACACACTGGCGTACAAGATTTACGGCAAGCTTGAGATCAGCGAGCGGCATCGCCATCGTTACGAATTCAATCGCGAATATGAAGAGCCGATGGTGGCAGCGGGGCTGCGCATTTCCGGTTCAACGCCCGACGGAACTTACGTCGAGATTGTGGAATTGCCGGACCATCCGCATTTCATCGGATGCCAATTTCATCCTGAGTTCAAGTCGAAACCGCTGGAGCCACATCCGCTATTCAGTACCTTCATCGCGGCGGCGTATGAGCATGGCTCGAAGCGGCGTGCGGTGAAAGAGAGTGCGGCGGTCGAGATGTTTCATCGTCCGGAAAAAGTATCGCGCCGGTAGAATTAAAGGCTTAAGTTCACCGCAGAGTCACATAGACACAGAGAAGGCAAGACCAATAACGTGGATTTCTCTGCGCCTCTGTGTCTATGTGGTGAAATGATTCTAGGTGAGATTGTTGCCCACTTCCTTTCAAGTCGGCGATGTCCGTATCGGGTCGGGCAGTCTCTTTCTCATTGCCGGCCCCTGCGTGATCGAAAGCGAAGAGCACGCCATTCGCATGGCAGAAATCATTAAGGGAGTCACGAAGGCGCTGGGGTTCCCCTTCATCTTCAAGGCCAGCTACGACAAGGCCAACCGCACATCGATTCGCAGTTTTCGCGGGCCCGGGCTGAAGGAAGGTCTGCGGATTTTGAAGAAAATAAAAGATGAGGTTCAGGTTCCGATGCTGACCGACGTTCACGAGGTCGCGGACGTCGCAAGAGTCGCCGAAGTCGTTGACGTGTTGCAAATTCCCGCGTTTCTGTGCCGCCAAACTGACCTTGTGGTTGCGGCGGCGCTGAGCGGACGCGCCATCAACATCAAGAAAGGGCAATTCGTTTCGCCCTGGGACATGCGGCACGCAGTGGAGAAATGCCGCGAGGCGGGAAACTCGCAAGTCTTTCTGACGGAACGCGGCTCGAGTTTCGGTTATAACAATCTGGTCGTCGACATGCGCTCGCTCGCCATCATGCGCAAGTTTGCGCCGGTAGTTTTCGACGCGACACATTCCGTTCAACTGCCTTCTGCGCAAGCGGACGATCACGGCCCCGCGGTTAGCGGCGGCCAACCTGAGTTTATTCCGTTGCTGGCACGGGCGGCTGTTGCTGCCGGCGTGGATGGCGTTTTCCTCGAGGTGCATGACAATCCTAAGGTGGCGAAGTCTGACGGAGCGAATGCGCTTGAATCCACTAAACTGCGCGACGTGTTGAAGGAATTGCTGGCGGTGAGGAAGGCGCTGGATGTAGCGCACGCCACACCGTAAAGCTTGGCCTCGCCCTTTTTTGCATTCCTCGGGGTTCGAGTTCGCGGGCAAAAGTGCACGTGCCGCACGGTTCCGTCTCCGTGGTAGATTCTAAGTTCCACCATGAAGCAAATCGCCAACTGGGCTTTGAATATCGCTACGATGCGCGGCGCGAGCTACGCCGATGCGCGAATCGTCAGCCAACGCAGCCGCGCGCTCACTACAAAGAACGGCAAGGTTGGCAGCGCGTCTGACGCCGAGTCTGTTGGGATGAGCGTGCGCGTGATTGCCGATGGCGCTTGGGGATTTGCCGCTTCCGAAGATTTGTCACGTGCTGGTGTTGAAACTACCGCTGCCCGTGCCGTTGAAATTGCCCGCGCCTCAGCGCAAGTGAAGGAGCAGGACGTTCGCCTTGCTGCGGAAAAACCAGTGACCGCCGAGTGGATGACGCCGCATACCATCGATCCGTTCTCGATTTCCGTCGAGCAAAATATTGCTTTGCTCCTGAACATTGACTCCGAACTGCGCGCTGTCGCCGGCGTTACCCTGGCCGAAACCAACCTTAACTTCAATCGAGAAGAGCAATGGTTTCTATCGTCGGAGGGATCCGACATTCATCAAACCAAGTATTCCGCAGGCGCGGGCTATACGGCATACGCTTTCGCCGGAAGCGAGATTCAGAAACGTTCGTATCCGAATTCTTATGGTGGACAATGGCAAAACAAAGGATACGAACTAATCGAAGAATTGAAGCTGGTCGAGAATGCCCGCCGCATCGCCGAAGAGGCCGTTGCTCTGCATCATGCCGATCAGTGCCCGGAAGGCACGTTCGACGTTATTCTCGATAGTTCTCAGCTTGGGTTGCAGATTCACGAATCCATCGGACACCCCATCGAACTCGATCGCGTGTTAGGCATGGAAGCGAACTTCGCCGGTACTTCGTTCTTGACGCTCGACAAGCTGCGCCGGCTGCGCTATGGCAGCGAGATGGTAAACGTGGTCGCCGACGCGCGCCAGGAGCACGGACCGGGATTGGGAACTTTCGGCTTCGATGACGAAGGCGTTCCGGCGCAGTGCACGCCGATCATCACCAGTGGATTATTCACCGGGTATCTCAGTTCGCGCGAGACCGCGCACACTATCGGCGAGAATCGCTCGGGTGGAACGTTGCGCGCCGAAGGTTGGAATCGGCTGCCCATGATTCGCATGACCAACATCAGCCTGCTGCCTGGCGAGAAGCTGCTGAGCCTGGAGCAACTCGTCGCGGCCACCGATCACGGCATTCTCATGCAGACCAATCGTTCATGGTCGATTGACGATCGTCGATATAACTTTCAATTCGGCTGCGAGATTGGTTGGGAGATCAAGCACGGCAGGCGCGTGCGCATGCTGAAGAACCCGTCTTACTCGGGAATTACGACTGAGTTCTGGAATTCGCTGGATGCGATTTGCTCTCGCGAGGAGTGGACCCTGTGGGGCACACCGAATTGCGGCAAAGGCCAGCCGCAGCAGGTGATGGGCACGGGCCACGGGGCGGCGCCGTCGCGGTTTCGCGGGATCAAAGTGGGAAGTGCATACAAGGGAAGCTAATTCACCACAGTGACACAGAGCCACAGAGAAAACCAAGAAAACAATCAATGCTAACCAGAGACCAAGCCGGCGACATCTTCGAGCGAATCAAGAGATTCTCTTCCGCCGACGAAGTTGAGGTTCTCTTTTCTGGTGGGCGATTTGCGCTTACGCGCTTTGCCAACAACACGATCCATCAGAATGTTGAGGACGAAAACCATGTCGTCTCGGTGCGTACGGCTTTTGGAGGACGCACGGCCCGCGCTACTACCAACAAGTTTGACGACGAGAGCTTGCGGCGGGTGGTCGAGTCGTCGGAAGCGCTGGCTAGGGTGCAGCATCCCGATGCGGATCTTCTGCCCATGCCGGATGCGCGGGAAGCCGCCAGCAGCGCGGACAAGAGCATCGCACTTCCGTCGCGCTTTTTCGCACAGACTGCGGCCATCACTCCTCAGCTTCGCGCGGATGGCGTGAAGAAGATTGTTGATGTGGCGCAGAAGTACAAGCTCACGACTGCCGGCATTTTTTCCAGTGCCGAATCTGTCGAGGGCATCTTCAATTCCCGGGGCCTGAACAACTGGCATACGCAGACTCTGGCGGAAGTTTCCATCACCATGCTGGGCGCCGATTCTTCCGGATGGCAGAAAGCCAACTCGCCCGACGCGATGAATCTCGATCCGCTCAGTCTGGCTGAGACTGCCGCGAAGAAGGCGCTTGACTCCACGCATCCCGCCGAGATTCCAGCGGGGAAGTACACGGTAATCCTCGAGCCCTCGGCTGCGCTCGACATCGTTGGCTTCATGTTCTGGGATTTCTCAGGCATGGCGATCCTCGACCAGCGTTCATTCCTCACCGACCGAATCGGCCGTCAACTTTTCGGCGACAACATCACGATCTGCGACGATGTCGCGGATCCTCTGCAAACCGGGTGTCCGTTCGATGGCGAGGGCATGCAGCGGTTGCGCGTGCCGCTGGTTGAGAACGGAGTGGTCAAGCGCGTGGTCTATGCGAGGGCCACGGCGGAAAGAATGAAGCGTTCGGAACATAAAGACAAGGCAGGGCCAATCGCAGCCACCGGCCACGGATTCCCTTTGCCCAACGAAATTGGCGAGATGCCGCTCAATATTGTTTTTGCAGCGCCGCAAGATCCGCAAAGCCTCTCTGGGATGATTGCCTCCACCGAGCGCGGCGTGCTGGTCACCCGGCTGTGGTACATCCGCGAAGTTGATCCCTACGAGAAGATCGTCACCGGCATGACCCGCGACGGTACGTTTCTGGTGGAAGACGGAAAAGTCAAACGAGGAATCCGCAACTTTCGTTTCAACGAGAGCCTCATCCAGATGCTCTCGAACGTTTCGGCCATGAGCACGCCCCTGCGTTCCTGCGGCGAAGAGTCGTTTGACATGGTGGTGCCTGCGATGAAGGTCCGCGACTTTAATTTCACCGAAGTGACGAAGTTCTAGCTGCCGTCCAGCGCGGTTGGGATTTGTTGTGCAGCGAAATACAATCTTCTGACAAGTCTGCCATACACCTGCCAAAGAAGCCGCTGAACCTTCGTAAATTCCCTCTAATCCGCTCATCCGCAAGCAGTTAGCACCCATCTGTTCCATGACTTCAGTAACTTTGCACACCTGATTCCTGGGTGTACGCTGCCCATAAGTTCTGTAGAAATCCGGACGCGCTGCAAGCGGTGCGCGCACTGGAAGGAAGGTTCGTTGGAGACGGTGTCAGGCGAAGCAGAAGAGCAACAGGCGGGCGACCCGCAGGCGCAGACTGCGATCAAGCACTATGCCGAAATGCAGAGTGCTCCGCGGTTTCCGCTGCATCTGCCCGTGGAGTTGCAGTCGCAGGGCGGGGCCTGCACGGCGGAGACGCAAAACATCTCCGCCAACGGCGTGCTCTTCGCGATTGATCGCGACGTTCCCGTGGGCTCGATCGTGGACTTCACGATCCTGCTGCCGGGAGATGTCGTGGGTTCGCGTTGCGATGTGCAGATTGACTGCCATGGCCGTGTGGTTCGCAGCTTTGAAGACAAAGGCCGTCGCGGAGTTGGCGTAGTGATTGACGAGTACCATTTCGAGCGAGCATAGGTGCAAGGAAACTGATGGCGAGCACTTCAGTCAGGGTGGAAGAAAATCACGGAGGTCACGCGGGCAAGGGCTCCGGCCAATTGATTCGCGTGATCCTGGCCGATACCCAGGCCATCTTCCGCGCCGGACTGCGCAAGATCTTCGCGCTCGAAGACGATATCCGCGTCGTTGGCCAGGCTGAAACGCTTTCCCAGACACAATCGGCAGTGACGAAGTTCTCGGCGGACGTTCTGATTTTTGAATCGGCGCTCGCGCCCAATCCAGTGGAAACAGTGACGGAACTGCTACGCCAGTCGCCGCAACTGAAGATCGTCGTGGTCACACCCGGATCGGACGAACAACTGACGCTCGATCTGTTCCGCCGCGGAGCCCACGGCATCCTGTCGCGCGAGGTGGAACCAGAGATATTGGTAGATTGCCTCCGCAAGGTTGCCTCCGGCGAGCCGTGGCTCGAGAGCCAGGCCATCCATTGGGTCATGGAAGCCTATCGCGGCCATAGCCTGCGGCCCTCGGGAGCGCGCCCCAAAGTCCAACTTACGCCCAAGGAAACTCTGATCGTTTCCTGTGTGACCCAGGGCATGAAGAACAAAGAAATCGCAGTTCGCGTGGGGACAACCGAGCAGGTCGTGAAGAACTACCTGCGCAAGGTATACGACAAGCTGGGCGTCGCCGATCGACTCGAACTCGCGCTCTATTGCCTGAGCCATCACGTCGTCGATGGAATCAAGCCTCCTCCAATGCCTTCCACCACTCGCGAGCCGGGCGATCCGGTTGGCGACTTATCCACACGTGCTGCGGCTGCCACCACTTCCAGTACGTCGACAGCTACATCTAATCCAGCTCCGTCCAATCCAACTGTTCCGGAAAAACTCTCTTAAGATCTGTCTGCTTTTGGATCGCTCTTGTGCTCGTTCCAGAGATCTCGCTCCGACCCCTTCACAGATTTGCGCTAGCGCGCCCCTGCCCATAGAATGAAGTGAAGCCGAGCCGCCGTGGATTTGTGCCGAATCGGCGCGGCGCGATAGCGATCCGGAAAGCTATCGTTCCTTCCCAGGTTTCGCCGGAGAGATGGCCGAGTGGCTGAAGGCGCACGCTTGGAAAGCGTGTTTAGGGGAAACTCTAACGTGGGTTCGAATCCCACTCTCTCCGCCATATTTCAAGCAGTTACAGACTACGAAATCACTCGGAAATCGTGTTGCAACATCGCCATATCGCTCATTAACCCCTGAGAGGGGGTTTGAGTTTGCATGGGCCGCGGCCCACCCATTGACATGAAAATCGGGTTGAGTCTGTGGTGTACGCTCATGGGGCGTGGACGGCGCAGGTCTGTTTACACTCTGGATGAAGAGAGGCCGTTTTTGAGTTTGATCGGGAACGCGCGTTTTGAACCAATCTGTGTCGCGCCACCCCTCCAAGTCGGAAGGGTGGTAGCCCGTGACGGTGTGTAACCTATTTCGCGTGCGTTCTGCCGCTTCCACGCCAGGAGGAAGCGATGAAGATCGCGGGGATTGACGTACACAAGAAAGTTTTGATGGTAGTGGTCGTGGATGCAAGTGTGCCGGAAGAGAAGCCGGCACGGCGACGATTTGTCACGCTGCCGAGCGAGTTGCAGCGATTCCGAATCTGGTTACAGGAGCAGGGGGTGGAGGAGGCAGTTATGGAATCGACCGCTCAGTACTGGCGGTCGGTGTGGCTGGAGCTGGAGCCCCATATGCGTTTGCAGTTGGCGCAGGCGTTCTCCAACCGTGCACCGCGGGGGCGCAAGCATGACTTCAAAGATGCCGAGCGGCTGGTGCGGCGGCTGATCGCCGATGAGCTGATATTGAGTTTTGTGCCCAACGGGGAACAGCGTATTTGGCGCAGCCTCACCCGCATGAAGGTGCAGCTCACGCGCGACCGAGTACGACTGCAGAACCAGATGGAGTGTCTGCTGGAAGAAATGCGCATCAAGCTGTCGATCGTCGTCAGTAATTTGCTGGGTGCCAGTGGGCTTCGCATTCTGCATGCTTTGGCTGAAGGCGAGACCGATCCCAAGAAGTTAGCCCAGCTGGGGGATGAGCGGTTGCAATGCACCGAGGAGCAACTGGTCGATGCTCTGACGGGAAGAGTGCAACCCATGCACCGGGAAATGCTGGCTTTACAACTGCAGCGGCTGCAGTTGATCGATCAGCAAATGGCTCAGCTCAATGGCATGATCGCGCAGGCCATGAAGTCGCATCAGGACGCCGTGATCCGACTGGCGGAAGTACCTGGCCTGGGAGTGGATTCGGCGCAACAGATCATCGCCGAGGTAGGAGCGCAGGCCAGTACGTTCCCTTCGGCAGGGGAGTTGACGTCTTGGGGGAGTGTAAAGCCTAGTTGTGTGAACATTAGAAAACAGCAAGGGACGAGACAGGACTTTTTCTGGCTATTGCAGCTTCTCGTACTCCGCTTTAGCCACCTTCAGGATCGGGATGTCGGGGTCGGCGGCTTTCCAGAGCCCGAGAAAGCCCTGGTAGGTGGTTTTCGCATTTGCAGTGTCGCCGGAGAGTACATAGGCGCGGGCGAGTTGGAGATGCGCGAGCGCGCCCAGCACGAAGTTCTGCACGATTCCGGGATGACCAAGGAACTTCTGGAATTCGGCGGCCGCGGCGGGACCGTTTTTCTGGTCGAGATAAGCCAGGCCGCGAATGTACGCGGGATACATTGTGGTCCCGGGAGGAGGTCCCCCGAGTTCGTAGGGAAGAGCGGGCTCGAGCGCGACGATCGCCCGGTCGGGCGCCTGTTGAGCCATCGCGATGGATGCCTCGATCACCGGGAACCAGTACACCTTGAGATAAGTGTTGGTGGGTTCTGACTTTTCGAGTCCCTCGAAGATGGTTCTGGATTGAGCAGCTTCGCCGCTACGTGCCAGCGCCAAAGAGGAGAGGACTTTGACATAACGCCCGGGAGCGAGCGCCAGCGCTCGGGCGACACTTTGCCGGGCAGCAGCCACATTGCCGAGTTCAGCCTCGCGGAGCGCCTGAAAGGCAAGCCACTGGGCGCCGGTTTCCTTCGCATCTGACCGCACGGCGGAGTCAGAGGCCCGGCGGGCGAGGTCGCGGGCTTTTCCCAGCCGCCCATAGTAGGCGTGGGTGTCGGCGTGGGTGTTGAGCATTTGGTCCTCGTCGTTGGGGCGGCCCGCCCCCCATGCTACGTCGCGCTCCATTTCGGCGCTATCCCCGGACAGAAATGCCAAGCTGTACAGATCGGACCGAATGTTTAGGTCATCGAAGTTTTTCTGCTGTGCTTCCTGGATGGTCTGCCGGGCATCGCTGAGCCGATTGACATTGATGTACATGCCCGCCAGGTTCCCATAGTCAGATCTCGTGGGTTCCAGCCGCAGGGCCGCTTGGGTTTCCCCGATCGCTTTCTCGTATTGGCCCAGGTTGGAATAAAGAAAACCAAGATTCCCGTGCGGCACGAAGTCGCGGGGGTAGCTTTTCGCCCAGAGTTCGTAGGCCTCCGTGGCCTTCTCTACTTCACTAGTGACGTTTTGAAAGTACAAGGCGGAGATGCGGTATCTCTCGCGCTCACTGACCCGGTCGCGCAAGTCGTAGGCTTTCCTGGCATATTCCGCGGAGAGACTCGCCTGGCCAAGATTCGAGTAATTAACCGCCAGACCGGCATAGGCTATGGCGAAGTTCGGGTCGAGTTCGATGGCGCGCTTCATGAACGGAATGGCTTCGGCATCGCTCTTGGTGCGTCCGGTCGTGACGCCCATGCTGTAAGCCTTCAGGGCTTCGAGCGAGGGTGTGGTGGCTTCCACGGGTACATCGAACTTCTGCACCGATGCGAGCGATTCTCCCAATCGGTTGCGCAGGCTGGTTGCCGCCGTGCTCAGCGCCTTGAGCACGCCCTCTTTACTGGTTGCCTCGGCTTGCTCCTTGGCCAGCGTGTCCCCGGTACTGCAAGCGACCGCCTCCAGGCCAATTACATACTGAGAACCAAGGCTGGAAACTGAACCGGTCAAAATGGCTTTGCTTCCGGTGCGCAGGCAGAGTTCCTTGGCCACGTCAGCGGTGACGCGGTCGGTGGGTGCGCGGCCCATCAGCTTGAATGTTTCACCCACTTTGCGGTCGGAAAGAATGTTGAGGAAGGGAGACTGTTCGAGATCGACGGCCAGGGCCTGCTTGAGGGTGCCGTCGAAGACCGGGTCGCCCGTGGTGTTGGTGAAGTCAGTGAGGACGACCGTGTCTTTTTCTGTAAGGAGCGTAGCGTTCGACGCTGGCGTCATGGACCGCGAGCGCCAGTAGAGGCCGCCAGCGATCAGAGCGGCGACGACGATCACCACGGCCGGAACCAGAAGCTTCCACCGCGCGCCCGCCGCTTGCCCTACGGCCGATGTCTGTGCCGAGGTAAATGCCGCCTGCTGCTTGCCGCTCGATGCCGCCGGGCTTGCGGCCGGCGTTACGGCTGCCGGCTGGCTGGAGTGGTCAAGGGCGGCGGGAATTCCCGTCCGGCTCGATTCTATCTCCCGTCTCAGGCGCTTCAGATCGGCCCGCATTTCCGCCGCTACCTGATAGCGCAGCTCGCGGTCCTTCTCCAACGCCTTATTGATGATCTCTTCCAGTTTGGGGGGAAGGTCGGGATTCAGCCGCGCCGCAGGCATTGGGGTCTTATGCAGGATGGAATCGAACAAGTCGGTGGTCGTGTTTCCACGGAACGGCAACTGGCCGGTGGCCATCTCATACAAAACCGCTCCGAAGGAGAAAAGATCGGTTCGGATGTCAAGCTGACGCCCGCGCGCCTGCTCTGGAGACATATATGCGGCCGTGCCCACAGCGGTGCCGGGACTGGTCAGGTGGGCTTCCTCCGCCTCGGTTCGTGTGGCCTCATTCTGCTCACTGGCGCCCGATACCGCGACCTTGGCCAGCCCGAAATCGAGAACCTTGGCATGGCCACGCTCGGTTACGAAGAGGTTGGCGGGCTTAATGTCGCGGTGCACGATTCCTTTGGAGTGAGCTGCATCAAGCGCGTCCGCTATTTCGATGCCCAGCGCCAGCAGCGTCTCTACTTCCAAGGGCTGCCCTCCGATCACATGCTTCAGTGTCTGCCCGTCGAGGAACTCCATGGCAATAAACGCCTGGCCATCCTGTTCGCCGATGTCGTGGATGGTGCAGATGTTGGGATGGTTCAGCGCAGAAGCAGCCTGTGCCTCGCGCTGGAAGCGGGCTAATGCTTGCGAGTCCCTGGCTACTTCATCGGGAAGGAACTTCAATGCGACGAAGCGATGCAGCCGTGTGTCCTCAGCCTTGTAGACCACACCCATGCCGCCGCCGCCCAGCTTCTCAACGATGCGGTAGTGCGAGATGGTTTGGCCGATCATCCAGTCGTGCCATGGTAGGCGTGACGCAAGGGCAAGTCAATGAAAGCCGTGGAGTTGGCGGTGGCTCAACAGGATGATTGGCGCAACATCGCGATTTCGCGCATTGACCTGGTTCTGAGTGTAATCGCCGTTTTTACATGGGCCGCAAGCTGAGGGCTATTGCAGCCGGAATTGTCCCTCAACTGCTGCCAACCGCTTGACCTCGATGGTTGTGAAGATGTCCAGCCACGATCCAACCGGGAACCTCCGCTGGAACTCTTCGGGCGTCCTCAGTGTCCTCGCGGTGAGCTTGGATAGCTTCCAACAGCAGGTCTTTTTCGAGTCCTTCGATTCCGACCGTCTGAATCTCGGTGAACTCTCCGTCGTTATATTCAACTTCTCCATGCACCCGTTTTTGAGAGACAACTCGTGCCCTTCCCGAACCCTGCGGTCTTACGTTATTCGTGCGCGAAGATTTGCCCTGCGATCTAGGGGCGCGCATACGCGGGGCTGTCGGGATCGGGGCGATCGTAGTCGCGGCCGTATTTGTTTTTGTGAGCGAGATCCATGTCGGATTCGGCCACGGTGAAGGTTCCGAGGAAAGTCTCGGTGGGAGTCACGGTGATCTCGCGTTCCACGGTGTGTAGAGCTTCGGGCGAAACCGATGGATGGAAAACATGCATCTGATAACGGCCGGGGACGACATCGCCGATGCTGATCTCGCCGCGTCCGTTGGAGATGGAATAGTACGGGGTGTTGAGCGCGATCACTACGGCGCTCATCTGGGCGTGAATGTTGCAGAAGATGAAAGAAATGCCGGGCTTGTCGAACTTTACGAATTGACTGCTGCCGCTCTCATAAAGTCCAAGATCGAAGCGTTTGCCGTCGAACAACGAAAAGACATTGTGAAAAAAAGGATCCCGGTTGGGAAACTCAACCTGCCCGCCCGCCGGGATCACCAGCAGGGAAGGCTGGAAACTCTTGTTCTTCTGCACCAACTGGGGAATCGGCCGCGTCTGCTGCGGAGGCGCCGGGGCTGGGGTAGTCCCGAGAGGAGTGAGCCAGACCACAACCTTCGAGGCGTCCCTCACGTAGCGTCCGTTTCTTGTGAGTTGCACCTTTCCTTTGAGTTCAAGGCCCTTGAGTTCCCCATTTTGCGCCGCGGCAGAGACAGATGCAAAGACACAGGGCAGCAACAGGATGCACGAGATAGTCCTGCAATGAGCGAAGCGAAGTATGTTTAAACCAGGCATGTTCAGAACAGCACTCCTATGGCAAGATTCATCTGATTGGTGACGCTGGCACGGTCATAGATGGGGAAAGTGTGCAAGCGCCTGAATTCGGCGGAGAGCAGCAAATCGGAGCGTGGCCGGTAGACCAGATTGCCGAGCGCTCCACGATTGCGCCCGAGAATCTCTCCGAAATTGTTAGCGTCGGTGGCGAAGCCCCGGACGTCGCCGGCGAAAGCGTCATCTTCGGCGAAGACGGCATTCAACTCCAGCTTGGGCGTGATTTGGAACTTGAGTTGGGTCCATCCTCCGGCGGAATTGAGGCCGCGAATGGGCGTGGTCGAGTAGGACGCATTGCCGCCGTACACGATGGTTTGGCCGATCGCGCCTCCGAGGCCTCCCACGCCACGGCCCCGATAGAATTCGCCGGAAAGAAGCAAGCGGCGAAGAATCGGAATCTGCCAATCGGTCATACCGGCCCAGGCGTCGACGTCACGGTTCCAGGACCAGTTCTGGCGGCCGTAATAACCAGCGACGGCAAAGCTTAACGGATGCTCGAATACCGGCTTGGACCACGCGGTGCGCATTGCATAGGCGGGCTGGCCGGAGAGTTCGCCGGCTTGCGCTGAACGGAAGAACGAGTTGCTCGGAGTTTCCCAATCAAGATTGTCCAGAATCCCACCCTGTAGGGTTAACGTTTGTTGGTCAGCCAGATCGAAGCGATGCTCGACGCGAAGTTGCGGCGTCCAACCCCACAGATTCCCCGCGTAGGCGAAGGCCGGAATCGCGAGCGACGCAAAGGATGTGGGAGACAGCGGCGAGATGAACAGGGAATCCTGGCCTGCGATCACGGAGGTCTGTTTCCAGTCGAGCCGGATGCTGGCCGTCTGGATGCGCGCGATGCCAAAGTTGACGCCGTTGTTGGTAGCGGGAAATCCTCCCGCAAAATCGAACTGCACACTGGCTGAACTTTTCGCGCCGGCAAGCGTAGGCCCAAAAATTTCCAGCCCAATCTCGCTTTGTCGCAACGTGGCCCCAAAGCTGGCCCCGGGGCTACCCGGCGCGGCCGATTGCGCGTAGTCGGGTAGGTCGAGATTGTCGGAGGCTCCGACATTGCGGAAGGCATTCATGAGCACAATTCCAGAAAGCCTGGCCCGATATTTGGCGGCGGTTTCCACCTTGGTCTGGTATTGCTCGTCAATCTTCGAGCCCAGCAACTGAGTGGATTCTTCCAGCCGCTGCACCCGGGTTCCCAGATCGGCAGGTGGAGCAGGATTAGCGGCGGCGGCCGAATTAGCGACGGTCGGAGTGGGTTCGTGAGCAGCGGAGGATGACGGGCTCGCGTTCATGGCCACCGCAAGCGGGACCAGAAGCTTGCGGGTCTCCTGCAATTCCTGACGCAGTTCCTGCATTTCGGCGCGCGATTGCGCGTTCTCAGTTCGCATCTGCTCCATGGCTGCGCGCAACTCGCGCACTTGCGAAGCCAAGTCTTGCAGTGCGGCGTCGCCTGACTGAGATGCCGCCGCAGGCGTGCTTTCCTGCGCTAGGCTGGGCGTACTCAGGCAAAAGCTCAAAAGGACGAAAGCGGCTGCCGGAATGACACCGGCACGAAGTTCAGGGTTCTTCACACATCCTCCTGCCGACATGCGGATCGTTGTGAAATCGAGAAAATGGGAACGGGACTACGTGTCCGAATGTCGAATTGAGTTTTCCGTCGCGTGATCGCTATCTATGGGCAAAAAAGGACGGGCAGTCAGTTCGCCGTCGCTGACGTCCGTCGAGCCTTGCGGAGCGCGACCGGGAAGCGTGATCCGAAAAACGGTTCGAGCGTCCGCGGTACGTTCCAGCAAAACCTGGCCGCCATGATCCTGCACAATCTTCTGCACGACCGTAAGTCCGAGCCCCGTACCGTTCTCTTTGCCGAAGCTCACAAAGGGATGAAACAACTTGTCACGAATCGGTTCTGCGATGCCGGGACCGTTGTCCGAGATGGCGATGGTCACCGATGGACCGGTCCGGTCGATCGTGACTTGAACTCTGCCTTCCCTGCCGGGCGCGGCCTCACAGGCATTTAGAAGCAGATTGTAGAGAGCGCGCTCCAGCTTGCGGGGATCGAACCAGGCCAGACTTTGACCATTGCAGTGGACCTCGATCAGAGTGCCCTGATGGCGCGGGTGCAGGCGCACGGCCTGCATGGCTCGTTGCACCGTTTCCAGGACGCTGGCGTAGGTTGGGCTCAGCGACTCTCTGGTCCGGGCAAACTCGAGGAGGGAATCGATCAGGTCCGTCATCTGGTTCACGCCGGTCCGGACCTCCTGATACAGTTCTTCGCGCTGCGCCGAAGTCAGGCGGCCGTCACAAAGAAACTCGGAGTTAGCCACCACGGCGGCCAGCGCGTGGCGCAGGTCATGGGAAATCGAACTGGCCATGCGTCCGATCGTGGCCAATTGCTCGGATTCCAGCAGCGCCTGTTGAGTCTTGAGCAGACTGGCGCGCATTCGGTCAAAGGCTGAGGTCAGTTCCGCGACTTCGTCGCTGCCCCGGGGATCAAGAGGATGGTAATAATCTCCGTGCTCCAGGGCGCGGACGCCTTCCACCAGGCTGGCCAGCGGACGCGTGAACGTGTAGGAAATCAGGAACACTAACCCACTGCCTATCAGGACAGCGGTTAGGCCCAACAGCAACAGGAGGCGGTTCAGGTTATCGAGGAACCTGGCAGCCTGATCGTAGGATCCCAGCACGGTCAAGCGAACCGGCGTTTCTTGCTGGCCTGACAGATCGAGTGAAGCAGCCACAAACTTCTCGTGGCCAACTTCGACGTCGCGAGGTCCGCTTTGCGGCGATCCGGCAGCCAGAGCGCGCACACCTGCGCTTTTGGCTTGATCGGCGGTCAGAGTGGTGGCCACGATTTCGTCGCCGTAGGAGAAAGCGACCTGGCTGGCCGAAATCTTACTGACAGTGCGGGCCAGCCGGTCATCAATTTCGTAGCCGATGATGAGAAAGCCGAGCAGCGGGCCTTCCGTCTTGGAACCGAAGTAAACCGGCTGCAGGAAGGTCTGGTAGAGATGGTGGGCGCCAAACCACCAGTGGCTGGAGTCCTCTTCGTTCAAGGACCGCTCGAAGTACTTCTGCGCCGCTTCGCGGGTTAATCCTTCCGGTTTTGTATGCAGAGCCACTACTTTGCGATTGCGGTCGACCAGCACCAGGAGATCGCTGCCGGTTAATTGCCATACGTCCCGGGAGGCATCCTGGATGGTAGCCGGGTCGTGAGCCGTCATGATGGCTCGCGTGATGGGCAGATAGGCGACCAATTCCGCGGAGTGGGTTAACATGACTTCGCGATCATGCTGAAAATTCTGGAACGTGGTGACAGAGTTCCGCAGATCCTGCACGATATCTTCCCGCACGTGGCTTTGGATGCTGTGCCGCACCACCAGCAGGCTCAACGCCGTGAGGCCGGCGGTGATCAGCACCATCGAGAGCAGAAAACGCGTGCGCAGCCGCGTTCGCGGCACAAATGCGCTTCCCGAGTGTGCTGCCAAAGGTTCCGAGACGGGTTCTGATGAAGGGGCCAAGGGATCTCAACGAACGAACTTGTAACCCATTCCGTGTACGGTGCGGAAGTGTACCGGACTGGCGGGGTCGCGTTCCAGTTTTTGCCGAAGCTTCAGGATGTGGTTGTCCACAGTGCGGGTCGAGGGATAATTCTGGTATCCCCAGACTTCGTTCAGCAATTCATCCCGGCCAATGACTCGGTCGGCATTTTGCACGAGGAATTGCAGGGTCTTGAATTCTTGCGCGGTCAGAACCACCACCCTGCCCTCGCGCACGACTTCCATTTTCTTGAAGTCAATCGTGATGCCGTCGAAGCTTACCAGGTTGACAGTCGCCGTTCTCGAGGTATGCCGCAGCGCCGCGCGCACGCGCGCCAGCAATTCCCTGGGGCTGAAAGGCTTGGTCACATAGTCGTCCGCGCCCAACTCGAGCAACAGAACCTTGTCGGAGACGTCGCTGGTTGCGCTCAGAACCACGATGGGCAGCGTCGGTGCCTGCGCCTTGATCTCTTTGCAGACATCGCCGCCCGAAAGCTTGGGCAGGCGCAGGTCGAGTATGACAACCGCCGGCGGCGCTGCCTGGAAGCTCTCCAGCGCGGATTTGCCATTGGACTGAACCTCAACCGTGTAACCCTCGGACTCGAACAGCCGCTTTAGCGCCTTCTGAACCGCCGGATCGTCCTCGACTACAAGAATTCTTCCCATTGGCCGCGTGGTGGTCATCGGATCTACCGATCTTACCGTGCTCATTGGTGTGGCGATTTGACTCATAAAGCTATCCTCACTTGATTCGGGCCCGTCTTCAGAGGCTGGACGTAAGAACTTGGGGCGCTCTGCAATATTCCCAACGTCGCCCGCAATAGGTGAAGCTTACATCGTTTTCGCCCATTTTCAGGTGCGGGGTGAAAGGTTTGACAAATTTTTTACATTTTCACGCCCGTGTAAAAAGGCGTTGCGGCACGAGGCTTGCTACGGATTCGCGCTGCCGTAGAATAGCAACAGCTTGCCGCTTTCTGCTGAATTCGATGGTTTGCGCGTTGTCCTGGTGGACGCGCGCAACCCCCTCAACATCGGCGCGGCCGCTCGGGCGATGAGCAACTTTGGATTTCACCATCTGCGGGTGGTAAATCCCTACGAAGTGGCATTTCAAGGCGCGCGTTCCGCCGTCGGCGCTGCGGAAGTGCTGGCCAGCGCCGAGAAATATGAAACCGTAGCCGAAGCAGTTGCCGACTGCTCGCTGGTAGTCGGAACCACCGCAGTTGGTCATCGCGACCTGCAGCATTCCCTGCAACGGCTGGAAGTGGGTGCTCCGCTGATTCGCGCGCATCTTTCTTCTGGATCGGGTTCTTGCGCTCTGCTGTTCGGATCGGAAAAATACGGGCTCTCCAACAAAGACATGAGCCACTGTCAGTGGCTGATGCATATCCCCACGCGTGAGGAACACTTCTCGATGAATCTGGGGCAGGCGGTGGCGGTTTGTTTGTACGAATTGATTCGTGATCCTGCCGCGATGCCGGAGCCGGAGAAGGGAAGTCCCGCCTCATCAGCCGAGGTGGAGCGAATTACGGAGACGTTGCTCACGGCGCTGGGTGCCAGCGGTTATCCGAAGCTGAATACGTCGGATTCGTTTGAAGGGGCAGTCCGGCGTTTAGTGCGGCGGCTCGACTTGCAAACCGGCGACGCGGAATTCCTGCTGGGTATGTTGCGGCAGATGGTCTGGAAAATGAAAACCAAAGAAAAGTAGCGACGCGCGGGCTGAGCCCGTTCAAGGTTTGACTTCCGCGGGAAACGCCTGGACGTCCGCGCGTCCAAACTGAAAGCGCAAGATCCACTCACTGGCGGCGGCTTGTCCGCCGACCTGGGGCGGAGTGAATTTCCAGCGGCGTGCCGCTGCCAGCGAGCGCTCCGCAAAGTACTTGCTCGGGCCGGCAGAGACGAATTTTGCTTCCGAGACACTTCCGGAAGCATCGACGGAAACCTGGACGCTGACTTTTACATGGCCCGTGATCGTGTTCTGTGCGCCCCGCGACACATCCGGCAAAACTTGCTGCAAAACATTTCCTCGCACGACTCCGTTCTGCGCAGGCTTTCCCCTTCCTGAAAACGGCGCGGGAGATTTTGGCGCGGGAGATTGCGCGGGAGTGTCAGCGCGGGGCGGGGCGCTGGCGGGGGGTGGGGCGCTTGCAGTGGGTGGGGCACTAGTAGAATGAGTCTCCGCAGCCGGAATCGGCGGCTGATGGGTCATTAACTTGCTGCCCGCCCAGGCTAGAAGGAAAAGCGCTGCGGCCACGATGGGGACGACGATCCACCGCTTAGGCCGCGGTTCCGGGATAGGTGCCTCGACCCTCGTCCGGGAAGCTTGGGATCGACGAATCCTGGTCGCGTGGGTCTGGGTTTGGACAGCCTGGGTTTGGAGAGCCGGGGTTTGGGGAGCCGGATTACGAAGCCGGCTAAGAATATCGGCCACGGTGCAGCGCCTCTGAGGATCAACCAGCAAGCACTGTCGCGCAATCTCGCGGAAGGGTTGCGGAATCGATTCGGGCACGGTAACGCGTCCTTGATCTCCGTTCTTCAAGTTCGCTTCGTTCTGGGTCAGGACGGCAACCAGGGTGATCCCGAGCGACCAAATATCGGCTGCCGGCGAGAGTCCGCTGCCGGCGAGTTCAGGTGCGTCGTAGGCGCTGGGCGAGTGCGCGCCGACGCGCTCTCCGATCTTGCCAAGTCCGTCCGCGGAAATTTTCAACTGATTGTCGACGGCCATGATGTTCGAGGGTCTGATGCTGCCATGCGCGAACCCGGATTGGTGCAGGTAAGCCAGGGTCCCGACTGTCGGCCGCAGCATCTCGGAAGCCTCCTCCGGAGCGAGAGGCCGCAGCGGAAGAATCTCCGCCAGATTTTCTTCGGCGTACTCCATAACGACATAGAGAAGCCGCGTGGCATCGATTGCGCCACGTCCGCATTCATACAGACGAATGAGATGGAGGTGGGAGAGCCTGGCGGCGGTGGCCCAGCGAGAAAGTTGAGCGTCTTCGTTGGAACTCTCGGCGCGAATGAGCTTGATCACGACCTTTTGCGATCCCGCCCCGCTTCGCTCCGTGAGGAATGCGGCGCTATGATCCGAGCCTCCCAGCCACTGGCGCAGCGGGAACCTTCCATCAACCACGCGGCCTTCCCAGTTTTTCCAGAACTCGGTCGCAGTGCTCATAGTTTTGGTCGGAGCATTCATAGGCCAATCACTTGTAAGCAGCCTATTCTATTCCAGCCTCGGCTTTCGCGCTCTCTGAAAATCTCTGGAAAAATCCGCCCGCGGCAAAGGCCCGCAACTCCCAGAGTTGCGCCTGAATCGCGTATGAATATGTTAGATTGAAACGAAGGCGGGCGCGTAGCTCAGTTGGTAGAGCAATGCCCTTTTAAGGCATGGGTCGAAGGTTCGAATCCTTCCGCGCTCACCAGTAATCCCTGGGGTATTGGACTTACACAGTCAGGGCTTCCCCAGCCGATAAATTCTGACCCGCACCCAACCCTCAGCTTGCAAACCAGCGCACCTGAACGTCGTGCATGCCGTGTCGTTCCTCCGATGAAAGGGTAGAGCACCTTTCCCGTATAGGTTGCTCCTGGCTTAAATTGAACTCCCCTCTTGCGAGGAGCCTGGCCGTCAACAAGGACTTCCCCCGCGCTGGAAGGGACAATCGCAGCGCTAAATTAGAGGTGGTGGGTGAGTTTGACTTGCGCTAGAGCGGGGAATGGAGAGAGAATTACGTGGCTTCTTCGTCAAAAGGTGCGGGTGAGAACCTAGCGGCGCAAACGTCTACTTCTCACCTGCATCGCAAAAAGTCGCAGAAGGAAAAAGCCCGACTAATTCAGCCACTACCCACTCCCTGTCGCCGTTGACTCAGTTTCCTCACATCCTTAATATTGCACGCTGAGTCCTGCGCCACCCATGATCGGCCAAACCATCTCCCACTACCGCATCGTGGAAAAGCTCGGGGGCTGCGGTAGCCGCGCAACTTATTGCATTGAACTGGCTACGTTCGAAAATACGTTGCTGGCATTGCTTCCGATCAGCCGGACTGTGCTAACCACAATTACGAGGATCACCGCGAGCATCACCGCGTACTCCGCAATGTCCTGCCCGTCTTCCTCGCGCCAGAGCCTGAGTATCGTTGCCATCATGCTTCACCTCCGAGTGCCCAAGCACTTGGTTAAACCTATTGCACCACGCAATTGGGGGAAACATGTAATTACCTTGGTAATGACGTGCTCTTTTGCGATACGCTTCCCTTAAAAAAGGGGGAGACTTCTTAGCCGCGAGGCGTAGTGAGGAGGTAGCCGTGGCAACACCTGCGCGCCCGGAGAATTCGCGCAACTTCCGATTTGAATTCGACCCAGTAAACCAAATCTTGCTGGCCCGATCGGAGGGAAGACTCACGGATGAATTGCTGGCGGAGCTTTATGGGGCGATTCGAAAGTATTCGACCGCGACTGATGCCAGAGCGGGTATTTGGGACCTCTCATCCGTTAATGACCTTGCCGTATCCAGCGGATTTGTGCGTTCCTTGGCAGATCAGGAACCAGCCATGCCGGACGCGACCAAGCCTCGCATCATTGTTGCCCCGACCACGATTGGATTTGGTCTCGCTCGAATGTTTCAGATTCTGGGAGAATCTACACGGCCCCTGCTGACAGTCGTACGCACCATGGACGAAGCGTTGGCAGCGCTCGGCGTCCAATCCCCACACTTTGAGCCTTTAGAGTGACGACCAGTTGATGTAAACAGATGGGACTAGAAAGCCGGTCTCCGACGGGGTGCCCGAAGCACAAGAGATAAAGGAGACCAGCAATGAGGAAGCTTGGCACTAAATGTGCGAAACGATCAGCAAGCTACCTGCAACAGCAATCACGTCCTCAGCTATCGCCACGGCGAAGTCTGCGAGATGCGCACGTAACACAAGATCGCGACGGATTTGGTAACCTGCAAATGTTCCTGCAAGGGCACCAGCGATGCCGACGATTGCAGCTACTAACAAGTTTCCACCAGCGCTTGTCGCCAGGGTAACAGCACCTAAACAGCCAAGGACAATTCGCGCGATCAGACCGAGAGGCGCAGTACGTGCCGGGGTCTTCGGCAGTTTGTCTGCAATCAGTTCGACCACAGCCAGCAGCGTAAGGACAATGAGAGTCACGGGACGGTCTAAGAAAGCGAACTCGGTTCCTGCAAAATGCAACCAGCCAAGATGCGCAGCCCAGCAGACAACCGCCGGTGGTGTCAGTGAGCGCAGTCCAGTCAGGCAGCCGAGAAGAAAGCAAAAGCAGAGGAAAAGTAAGGTCATGACCGTGGCGATGCACCTTTCTTTGGCCGCCAGTACCTTAATCTATCAGAAGTCATTCAACCACTTTCCTCGGTGTCATGAAGCAGACCAGCACTCCCGAACTCCGTATGCCCCCGGGCACGCAGGCGGACGTCATGGAGTTAGGCGGACGCGTAAGTTGTTGTTTGTGATTGGTTTGGCGATCCCTTTTAAGGCGTGGGTCGAAGGTTCGCGAATCCTTCCGCGCTCACCCTAAAACTCAACCTAACGACTTTCCTACTGCGATCCCTCTGCGTCCTCGGAAGTAGAGTTTTTCCACTCTTCCTCAAACCTACGCCGCATCCGCCCCGGATGTCGGCGCAACCGCTGCCCGCCGCAGCGGCTCTGCGATCGCCTTCATCACCTTCTCGAACCCAGCGAAATCGAGCGACTGCGCTCCATCCGAGAGCGCCCGCTCCGGGCAGGGATGCACCTCGATAATCAGTCCGTCCGCCCCGACGGCCACCGCCGCCCGCGAGACCGCTGCAATCAGACTCTGCTTGCCAGTCCCGTGTGAGGGGTCGGCGATCACCGGCAAATGGGAAAGATCGCGCGCCAGCGCCACCGCCGCAAGATCGAATGTGTTGCGCATTTCGGTTTCAAATGTTTTTATGCCGCGTTCGCAAAGCACAACCTGGCAGTTCCCCCCAGAGAGCAAGTACTCCGCCGCCAGCAGCCACTCCTTCACCGTCGCCGACGGACCGCGCTTCAACAACACCGGCATGTTCACGGTTGCCAGCCGCCGCAGCAGCGCGAAGTTCTGCATGTTCCGCGCGCCCACCTGCAACATATCGACATGCTCACAGATGATGTCCAGATCTTCGGTGCTCATCACCTCCGTCACCACCGGAAGTCCTGCCTCCTCGCGGGCCGTGCGCAGAATCTTCAGCGCTTCCAGGCCGAGTCCCTGAAAATCGTAGGGCGAGGTCCGCGGCTTGTAGGCCCCGCCGCGAAGCATGGTAGCCCCGGCCCGCTTTACCGCGTGGGCTGTACTCAGCAGTTGCTCCCGCGATTCCACCGAGCAAGGTCCGGCAATGATCACCACACCCGGTCCGCCGATCTCTACGCCGCCCACCTTCACCACAGTTCGTTCGGGCTTGACCTGCCGGCTCACTAGCTTGAAAGGCTGGGCGATGGCGACCACATTGTCCACGCCAGGCGCCACTTGCAGCGCCTCTATTTCGTGGCGGCGTCCGTTGCCCACAGCGGCCACGATGGTGCGCTCCACTCCGCGCGTGACGTGGGGCTGGTAGCCCGCTTCGCGAATGCGCTCGATGATATGCACAATCTCCTGTTCGGTTGCTTTCTCCGACATGTTGACAATCATTGGCTCTCTCCCGAATAAACCTTTTTCATCACAGAGGCACGGAGAAAGACAGGACAAAATCAAGAACGATCTAAATGTTTTCTCTGTGTTTCTGTGCCTCTGTGGTAAGTTTCTCTTTCTTGCCAAAAAGCAAAAGCCGCGATCTGTGCAATCGCGGCCTTTGGCTGAACCTTGCTTGAATCTAGGCGATCATGGATGACTCGATCTCCCCGCAAGTTCCGCCGCAGCCGCTACTCCGCTAAACCAGCAGTAGCGAAACGGCCCGGTAAACAAGGTAAATCGCGTCATGAAAAGCAATCCCATCTGATGATCGAAGGGGCTGTGCCCTCCGAGCGCGCTATTGCAGCGAACTGGCTACTGCGGAGAAGGCATTGTTGGCGTTCGACCCGATCAGGCGTACCGTCCCTACCACCAGCACCAGGATGACCGCCAGCATTACCGCGTATTCGGCAATGTCCTGCCCTGCATCGTCCCGCCAAAGTCTCTGGATGAGTTCGGACATGTTATCCCTCCAATCTCTACTTCTATCCCCTCGCGGGAGGGTAGAACGAAATGGCCGCCCCCATAATGCCGCACGGTGGAGTGCTTGTCAAATGTGGAAATCATCCACTAGATCGCCGGAGACGCTGCAAAAATAAGGCTGATCGCCGCCGTGTCTCTCGTCGTTGCTTTCCCCCTCCCGTTCTGTTGAAATGGGCGATCACTAAATCTCTAAGACAATCCAAATCAAGAGAGAACCCTGATGCAGTGGTATTTCTTTTTCTTCCTGGTGTCTGGTTTTTGCAGCGTCCTTTATGAAGTGGTCTGGCTCCGGCTGGCCATGGCGCAATATGGAGTCACGACCCCGCTTATCTCGCTAGTTCTCTCCACATTTATGTTGGGATTGGGACTGGGCTCATGGGGCGCCGGACGCCTGCTGAGGAAATGGAGAGAACGGCTGTCCATCCCCTCGCTGCGGCTCTATGCTCTCACTGAGTTACTGATTGGTATTTCAGCCTTGGCCGTTCCCATCGAATTGTCCTGGGGCAGAGCACTTCTGGAGAGTCTGCAAACTCACGGATTATCCTCCTCCGGGTTTTATTTCGCAGCGGGAACCTGGATTGCGCTTTCCTTGGTGCCTTGGTGCGCCTGCATGGGAGCGACGTTCCCCTTTGCGATGTTCGCCATTGCGGAAGGATCTGGCAGCCACTCGCCGCGCTCATTCAGCTACCTGTATCTTGCCAATGTCCTGGGCGCGGTTGTGGGCGCTTGGTTTCCTTTGCTCTTGATTGAAGCGTTAGGGTTTCGAAAAACGCTGTACGTCAGTTCCGTCCTCAATTTCGCCTTAGCCATTTCCGCCTTCATTCTCAGTCTGCGCCGGACTAAAAACGAAGCTGCGGAACGCGTCGCAGCGGCACCCTTGCCAGTTTTGCCGCTTCAAGATTCCGATACAGGTTCCGCTAGAAGTTCTGATAAACGCAACCTGCTCTGGCTGCTTTTTGGCACCGGCCTTACCAGCATGGCGGCGGAAGTGGTCTGGGTCCGCCTTTACACGCCGTGGCTGGGCACCGTGGTCTATGCTTTCGCGGCCATTCTCGCGGTCTACCTGGGCGCTACCTACGTCGGATCTCTGATGTACCGCAAACGGCTGCTTCGTCCCGAATTGTTCGGAAGCCTGGTATGGGCCATCCTTGCTTTCACCGTCTTTCTCCCGCTACTGGCGGCTGACCCCAGAGACTCTCCATGAACGGATTTCTGCGTCTAGCGCTGGGTGTGGTCCCATTTTCGGCGG
The DNA here is from genome assembly GCA_963850805.1 of uncultured Acidobacteriaceae bacterium. Taxonomy (GTDB): domain Bacteria; phylum Acidobacteriota; class Terriglobia; order Terriglobales; family Acidobacteriaceae; genus Sulfotelmatobacter. The sequence goes on from CAWKNF010000023.1 coordinate 102,379, forward strand.
TGCTCGGATTCTTGACTCCACTGATGGTCGATCACGTCTCTTCGGGTGACGGAGAGCGTGCGGGGCGCGCCTACGCGCTTAACGTAGTGGGCTGTATTCTCGGACCGCTGCTTGCCGGCTTCGTGCTGCTGCCTTTGCTGGGCGAGCGCACGTCGCTGTGCATGCTCGCGCTCCCGTGGTTTGCAGTGGCCCTGCTGATGACGAAGTCCCCACTTTTCTTCCAGAAGGACTTACCTGAGCGCAGCAGATGGGTGGGATTCGCCGCTTTGGCTGCAGTCTCGGCTGTCCTATTTTTTTCCACCCGTAATTTCGAAGATCAGTTCCTGCATCGAATGGTCCGACGCGACTATATGGCGACGGTGGTGGCGAAGGGCGATTCCCGCTTGGAAAAGCGACTTCTGGTCAACGGCCAGGGCATGACGGGCATGCGTCCCGTCACTAAGATGATTGCGCACCTGCCGCTCGCCATGCTGGACCGCAGGCCGGAAAACATTTTGATCATCTGCTTCGGGATGGGAACCACGCACCGGTCGGCTCTTTCCTGGGGCATCTCTTCGACAGTAGTCGAACTGGTGCCGAGCGTACCGCAAGTGTACGGATTTTTTCATGCCGACGGGCCAAGCCTGCTGCAATCTCCGCGGTCGCACCTGGTGATTGATGATGGGCGCCTTTTTCTGGAACGCACCTCCGAGCTGTACGACGTAATCACAATCGATCCGCCACCACCCGTGGAAGCGGCTGGTTCCAGCTTGCTCTACTCCACTGAGTTCTACACCCTGGTCAAGCGCCATTTGCGTCCCGGCGGGATTCTGGAGCAATGGTTGCCCTACGGAGAACCGATCGTGCAATCGTCGGTAGCAAAAGCCTTGCGGCAATCTTTTCCGAACGTGCGCGTATTTGTTTCCGTGATGGATTATGGGTTTCATTTTCTTGCCACCATGTCTCCAATACCAACCGTAACTGCGACTGAGCTAGCCTCCCGCATGCCCTCCCAGGCCGCAGCCGACATGATTGAGTGGGGCCCCGAATCTTCTCCCGAACGGCAATTCGCCGCGGCCTTGAGCAGGGAACTCCCACTGGATCGACTGATTCAACTGTATCCCGATGCTCCTCCGATGGACGATGACCGGCCGGTCAACGAGTACTATTATTTGCGGCACCGTCCTATTTTCGACCGCATGCTGACTGGGTTATCGGGACGTGGAACAATCGCTCAACGTTGATTGTGAAATTGTGCTTGACCGACGAAACCCCGATCTACGATTTCCGGACTGCGCGATTCCACTACTCCACCACGAGACGATCAGGCACAAGGACAAGATTCATGTGCCCGGCGATGTCCGCGCGATATCTTCAGGAGTTTATCTATTTCTGCGGCGGGATTAACTCTCAGGCTTGCCCTAGTCTTTTAAAGGTTGATCCAATTCACTACCAGCGCCAAGACTATGCCGATGACAACCGCAAGAAAGACCGACAGGCCTACGATACCGTACTGGAGGTTGCGGCTCAGGTCATTTGGTTGATTTTCTGGCGGCTTCGGTATGCCGGCTGCCACATTTGGCAATAGTCTCAAGATGCCCCCTATCAAAAAGCCCCAACTCCCCTAAGTATTGGAAATCAGGGCCTGTTTGCCATACTCGGAACGGAATTCTATTCCCGATTGCGAGGCATAGCAAGAGCCTTTAGGCTCCAGTGGACTACTTTTGCGTGGGATTACCTGCTGAGGCTTGCGCTTGTTCACCTTCACGTTGGAACGCTTTAAGGGCTCGCCCTAGAGCAGGCTATACCAAAGCGTCTCCCTCCGCAGCCTCAACCGCCGTTGCTGCGCATACTCCCATGGAAAGATAGAACAGTCCGAACCACCTCTCTTGCCAGTTAGGCAAGACGAGGAAATGAAGGGACGCGTAGGCCAGCGTCACCGCAAACAACACTCGCATCGGCTTTGCGACCACACCAATCGTCCCCAACAACAGAAATGGAATGAAAAAGCTTTCCGTCATCAGGGTTATTCCCCCCCTGAGAGCGGCAAAGTATTCCCGCACGGAAAGCCCAACCGTCATTTCCGCCGGCGCAACCGGCACGCCAACAAAGTTCCGATAGTAGAGCATCCCAATGCCGTAATCTCCCGCGAAGTGGTTCACGCAGAGGACCGATGCAACCGCAAGTAACACCAGCACGCTGGCCTTCCAAAATTCAACCCTTCGCTCCAACCAGCACGCCAAAATAGTTGGTCCCGCCAGCACCACGAAATCTGTGCGGAAGTAGATGGACGCGAGCAACAACGTGACTCCGGGAGCGAATCGTTTCTTTTCAAAAATCAGGTACAGCGCCGCGAACGCGATCAGCGTGGCCAGCGCGTCCGCGGTTGGGTCTCGTCCCAGCATCGTAAGCGGCGGGCTGATCATCAACAGCAGTGAAATCGCAAATGTAAACATTCGGCGGGCGTAGCGGCCAATCCAGAGGAAAACCAGAATCCCCAGCAGGAAATACGAACCCACCGAGATCAAAATTCCCGACCGCACCAGTCCCAGCCCGGTCTTGCTGACCAGCCAGAGCGTCTGATTGTAGAGAGGACGAATTGCAAACAGCGGTAGGAACTCCGCGTACCGGTAAGGGTTCGCCGCGCGCTCGCGCCGCGATCTGTTCTGGTCGTCAGGCGCGCCCGCCTGATGTCCGACCAGACTCTCCTGGTCTCCGGGGGGTACTGAGCGCCTTATCTCGGCATACACGCGTTCATGGATTCGAATTATATTGGTCTCTTCCATGAGCAGCGCGTTGCCCATGTACTGAATCGCGTCCAGGTCATAGATCGGCTTGCGGTAGAGGTGAATCGAGCAACCACCGAGGAGCAATAGGTAAACGCCCACGATGGCCTTTTGCCGAAAGCCACTCTGCATAAATTCGGATCCCCTCCTCCGCACAACGCACGATCGCAACCCTGACTCGGTATCCGGAGTGCGGGTTAGTTTCTCACAAACCAAGGCGAAGCGGAACCTAACGCACGAGCCCCCCGAAGCCCAACAGCCGTCCATTCGGAATGGCTGAGGACCAAGAACTGAAAACGGACCACTTACCACTGACCACTGTTCTACAATCTTCCCGTGCCCGTTCTGCGCAACCTGCGCGTGACCCTGGAAATGATCAAGTGGGAGCACTCCATCTTCGCTCTCCCTTTCGCGCTTTGCGGAGCCATGCTGGCCGCCTCCGGCCTTCCTACCACTCACCAGCTTCTCTGGATCGTAATCGCCATGCTCGCCGCCCGCTCTGCCGCCATGGCCTTCAATCGCCTGGCCGACGCCGCCATCGATGCCGCCAATCCCCGTACCCGCACCCGCGCGCTTCCCGCCGGACATCTCTCGCCCGCCTTCGTCGCCACTTTCGTCATCGTCTCCTGTGCCATCTTCATACTCGCCGCTGCGCAACTGAATCGCCTCACCCTTTGGCTCTCCCCGGTCGCCCTAGCCGTCCTGCTGCTTTATTCGTACACCAAGCGCTTCACCCGCTGGTCGCACCTCGTGCTTGGCTTCGCTCTCGGCATGGCGCCCGCCGCGGCATGGATCGCCGTTCGCGGTTCCCTCGATCCTCGCATCCTTCTCCTCACCGCCGCCGTCACTTTCTGGGTCGCCGGTTTCGACATCCTCTATGCCTGCCAGGATTTCCAATTCGACCGCGACGCCGGGCTCCACTCCATCCCCCGCCACTTCGGCATCCCCCGTGCTCTCTGGATCGCGCGCGCCTTCCACCTGATCATGCTGCTCCTGCTGATCGCCCTGCTCCCAGCCTTTGCTCTGGGCAAACTAGCTCTCGCCGGCGTCGTCGCCGTCACAATCCTCCTGCTCTACGAACATTCCCTCGTCAAGCCCAACGATCTCTCTAAACTAAATGCAGCCTTCTTCACCATGAACGGCGTGATCTCGGTAGTCTTCGCCTCATTCATAGCTGCGGACATCCTCCTGCGAAAATAGGAAGTGCAAGGAACCGTGTGGAGGCGGCCGCCCGACCATTTCGCATCATTGAGGAGTCTTGAGCGTAGTATTCTCAACAGTTGCTTCCGGTTTGCCCGTGCTCGGGCGCAATCACCAAGGTGCCAGCAACGACCGCGCGCCGGGCCTTGTCGAAACGCCGTGGCGAGGTAAGATGCCCAAACAAAAGGATCGCGATCACCATGACCAAAGATGACATTCAGCTGCTCTACGAATATGACCGCTGGGCGAACAACAGTGTTTTGCAAGCGGTCTCCACCCTCAGCGTTGAGGAGTTCACGCGTGATCTGGGTGGCAGCTTCTGCTCTGTGCGAGATACGCTGGTGCACATTATCGGCTGCGAGTGGGCTTGGCTTACAATCTGGAAGGAGCCCTCCCTTAGTTCCGCCTTCGTGACAGATTTGTGGACGCGACTCGACGGCGTATTCCCTCCGAATGCATTTCCCAACGTCGCCGCGGTGCAGTTAAGGTGGGGGGAAGTCGAAAGAGAACAAGTCGAGTTTGTGAATCGCGTCACAAACGAATCCTTGGGAAGGATGGTTTCTGTTCGCACAACGCAAATCAGTTTGGCGCACCTGATGCAACATCTGGCGAACCATTCCACTTACCATCGGGGTCAAGTCGCGCTAAAGATGCGGCAGCTTGCCGCTGCGCCGGTCGCCACCGACTTCGCCTTGTTTTTACTGGAGGGACGCCGCGAGGCAGCCGACGCACGCTAGTCTACTCAACGAAGATTTGATACAGCCGGGAAAGCTAGAGATGGGCATCTTCCACCGTACCGATGGGTGCACTCGGCCGAGCGAAGCTAGTCAGCCTGCCACCGCCCCGCAGGGCAGGGAACACCGCAAAATAAAACCGGCGTTCCCACCCCCTGCGGCGGGAACGCCGGTTTCCCCATTCCCTTCCGGTGACGGAGGGCGTGAAGATCGGCGATCAGAACTCTGGTTCTCCTGATCTCACCCAAATCATGCCCAACCCACGCCCTTCATTTGTCAAACCCATGTCAAGAGTTTGTAAAACAATTCGATTTGTCATCCTGAACAAGCGTTTTCTGCGCAGTGAAGAATATGGGCTAGCCGCGCGAAGTGTCGGGTGCGTTGCTACGGAATAATCGCGCGGTTGGCTCGCATCTTCACCGTTCCCTTGGTAACCCAACTCTGCCGCGCGAAACTGGTAGCATAAAGACTCCTCCACTCAAACACCGTGCGCTCATTGCTCCACCTCGGCGTTCTCTTTCTCGCTCTTCCGCTCGCCTTTCCTGGTGAAGCCCAAAGCAACGCCGGAGAACTCCGCCTCAAAGTTGCCGGGCCCGACGGTCTCCCTCTCAGAGCTACGGTTGGACTCGTCAGCGAAGGCAACGAGTATCGCCATACTTTCACTACGGATAGTCAGGGCAGCCTGGATGCCAAGCGCCTGCCCTATGGAATCTATCAGTTACAGATCCAAGTGCAAGGTTTTGCTGAGGATTCCGAGCCGGTTGAAATACGTTCGGCACTGCCCCTGGATCGCACGATTCGGCTGAAACTGGCTGCAGCTTCGGAATCGGTAACGGTCAGCGCGTCCGGAACATTGGTCGATCCGTACCGCGCGGGTTCGGTCAATGAGATGGGTTTACAGACGATTGAGAATCGATTGACCGCGCTGCCCGGCCGCTCTATGCAGGACTTGGTGAACTCAGAACCCGGCTGGCTTTACGAGGGTAACGCGGTGCTCCACCCACGCGGATCGGAATATCAGACGCAATTTGTAGTGGATGGCATTCCGCTCACCGACAACCGTTCGCCAAGCTTTGGCCCTGAAGTCGAAGCCGATGACGTTGATTCTCTCAAGATTTATACCGCCGGCATTCCCGCGGAATTTGGCAGGAAGATGGGCGGAGTGGTTGAGGTCAATACGCTCAAGAGCGCTGATCAGGGGTTTCACGGACAACTCACACTTTTCGGTGGTTCCTACGATACCGGTGGGATCAATACCCAAGACCAGTACACATGGAAGGGGAATACGCTTGGCGTAAGCGCCTCCGGCAACATGACGGACCACTATCTCAACCCGGTGGTCCCTCAGAATTACACGAACAACGGCACCACCGGCAGCTTTTCCCTGAGCTATGAGCGGGACCTCACGCCAAAAGACCGTCTCACGCTGATTGTCCGCCATGAACTGGCGCGCTATGCAATCCCGAACGAATTCGTGCAGCAGAACGGAGCGTACGTACCGAACTCGGACAATACCGTCGGCTGTCCACCAGGCCCCCCCGGAGAGCTACCGGCCGACTGCGTGTTCATCCCTGGGGGTCAGCTACAGACGGGCGACCACTTTGAAACCATAGGGAGCGTCGCCTACCAGCACATTTTTTCCTCCGATGCGATTGGCTCGCTGCGCGGAATGGTCCGCGATAACTCCAACGATTTTTATTCCAACCCGTCGTCATGGCCCCTCATCGCAACCCAGCACAACGACTTCAAGGAGATCTATTTCAACGGCAGCTTCTCTGTTCATCATGGCAGACAGGAATGGAAGGCCGGCGTCGAATCCGACGCGACATTCCTGCACGAAAACTTCAGCTACCTGATACCCGACTGCGCCGACCCTTCCAACCCTCAATGCCCTATCAATATTGGGATTTTAGACGCGGGTGCGACGACATTTGCCTTTACCGGCAGCCGTCCCGATCTCGAACAATCAGCTTATGTTCAGGATGCCATCCGGCTTGGCAACTGGACGGTCAACGCCGGGCTCCGGTGGGACCACTACCAATTGCTGGTAAACCAGAACGCGGTGAGTCCGCGGGTCGCCATCTCCCGCTACTTCCCCTCCGTCGGCGTGAATCTCCACGCTTCTTATGACCGGATCTTCCAGACGCCGTCCTTCGAGAACATTCTTTTGTCCAGCTCTCCGGCGGCGGAGGCTCTGGACACCAGCGTTCCCGCACTGCAACTGCCGGTCCAGCCTTCTCACGGCAACTATTATGAATTGGGATTGACGAAAGGATTCTTCCAGAAACTACGACTGGACGCGAACATGTTCCGCCGTGACGTGAATAATTACGCCGACGACTCTCAAGTGCTGAGTACCGGAATCAGCTTCCCTATCGCGTTCAGGAAAGCCATTATTTACGGCGCAGAAGCCAAGCTCGAAGTTCTACGCTGGGGCCGATTTTCGGGTTTCGCCAGCTACTCCTACATCGTCGGCAATGTCTGGAACCCGGTGACGGGCGGCTTGTTTCTTGGGGATGACGCAACCGGCGCGACGAGCGATTTAACCGGACATTTTCCCGACTCGCAGGACCAGCGGAATACCGTGCGCGCTCGCGTACGCTATCAGGTTGCGCCGCGCCTGTGGATCGCAGTGGGAGCCGATTACAACAGCGGACTGCCGTTTGAAGCTGACTTGAGTCCTCAGCAATATGCCACGGAATACGGTCAGGTGGTGATTAATCACCTCAACTTTAACCTCGGCCGCATCAATCCTTACTTCACGCAAAATGCTTCGGCGGGCGTCGATCTCTACCAGCGGGAAAAACGCTCGGTGCGCTTGCAGGCCGACGCCCAGAACCTGAGCAACACACTCGAAGTAATCGATTTCGGAGGCCTGTTCTCCGGCAACGCACTCGGCCCGTCGCGGCAATATACCTTTCGCCTCGTAACGACGTTCTGAGAGCCGGAGGAATCCATGTGGGGCCAGCGGCATTCGGCTGTCCCGGGCGCAGTCCGGCCCTTCATCTCGTCACAAAAATAAAGCGAAGCACAACCGCGATCCGCCCTTATCCTTATCCGTGTTCGTCCGTGCAAATCCGCGGCTAATCACCTACACCACGAAATACTTTGCCCCCGGATGATGCACTACCAAAGCCGATGTAGATTGCTCCGGCTCCAAAAGAAATTCCGAAGTCAGCCGCACTCCAACATTTTCTTCCGGTTTTAGCAGCACAAACAACTTCGTCTGATCTTCTAAATTCGGGCATGCCGGATACCCAAACGAATACCTCGAGCCGCGATACTTCTGATGAAATAAGTCACGTATCGAGGCCCCATCGTCGCCTGCAATCCCCAGCTCCTCCCGCATCTTCTTATGATGCAATTCCGCCAGAGCTTCCGCCGTCTCCACGCTCAACCCGTGCAGATACAAATATTTCGTATACTCCCCACCCTCAAACAACTTCTGGGTTTCGACCGAAGCCTTCGACCCAATGGTCACCAGGGAAAATCCAATAACATCCATCTTCCCGGACGATTTGGCAGCAAAGAAGTCAGAAATACAAAGCCGCCGCCCCTCCCGCTGCCGGGGAAAAGTAAACCGCAACAACTCCCGCAAATCGTTGTTGGCCTTTGTCATTCCGAGCGAATGCGAGGAACCTGCTGTTTTGCCGACAGCATCCCCGCTTGGTACTCGGTCGGTACTCGGTACTTCATACACCACCACATCATTCCCATCACTCTGGCAAGGAAAATACCCGTAAACCACCTTAGGCTCAAACAGGTCGCTCCCAGCCACTTCTTCTTCCAGCTTCTTCTTGATCGGACGGAATTTCTCTTCCACCAGTCGCACATAATCCGCCTGCGAAGCCGTCTTTAACGGCCACTGATTCTTGAATAACGCAGTCTCGTTGATATAAGGGAACACATCCCGCACATCGTACTTTTTCAGCCGCACTCCCCAAAACGGAGGCTCTGGAATATTCGGTGCATCCCTTACCACCGCGCTACGCTCCGCAAACACTGGACCAGTCTCCTCATCCACAGCCATCGCCTTGGCGTACTCCTTCACCGTACGCCCGTCTCGCAGCCGACTCTCCCGCGCACCGTCCTGTGTGACCAAATCCTCCATAACGTGCAGCCCGGCAAACGCATCCTCCGCATAGAACACTGCATTCGCATACTCCCGCCGCAAGTCGTCCTCAACATACTTGCGCGTCAACGCCGGCCGCCGCAAATGACGGGGAACTCCAGTTTCTGCCGCTGCAAATCCTGGATTACATACTTCATCTCCAGCGTAGACTTCACCAGCAACCCACTCAGCCCAATCGCATCCGCGTCGTGCTCCTGCGCTGCGCTGATGATCTTGTCACCCGGCTGCTTGATTCCCAAGTTCACCACCTTGAACTCGTTGTTCGACAAAATGATATCCACAAGGTTCTTTCCAATATCGTGGACGTCACCCTTCACAGTCGCCAGCACGATCGTGCCCTTCTGGGATCCACCCTCTTTCTTCTCCATCTTCGGCTCAAGATAGGCCACAGCCTGCTTCATGACTCCCGCCGAATCGAGCACCGAAGGCAGTTGCATCTTGCGCGCCCCAAACAGATCGCCAACGGTCTTCATTCCGTCCAGCAGCACGGTATTGATCAATTCCAACGCCGAGTAAGTCGCGAGCGCCTCTTCCAGCAAGTCTTCCAAAGACTTCTTGCGCGCGCCCTCCCCAACCGATTTTTCTCCGTTGATGATGGCAAACTTCAACTTATCTTCGACCGACAGCGTATCCACATGCGCGGTAGTCGAGGCCGCTGGCTTTCCCTTCAGCCCGGTGAAGTGCTTCATGTATTTCTGCAGCGGATCACCATCCGACTCATCGCGGGAAATCAGCTTTCGCGCCAGGTCCACTTCTTCCTGCGGAATCTTGTACAGCGGATAAATCTTCGTGTAATTCACGATGGCCATATCCAGCCCATGGTCCACCGCTTCGTGCATGAATACCGAATTCAACACCCACCGCGGATAAGCGTCCAACCCAAACGAAATATTGCTCACCCCCAGAGTCGTCTTCACGTTGGGCAATTCTTTCTTAATCCGCTCGACCGCTTTCAAAGTCTCAATCCCGGCGCTCCGGTACTCATCCTGCCCGGTGGAAATCGGCAAAGTGAGCGCATCAAAAATCAGATCAGTCCCATCCAGCCCGTATTTCTTTGTAGCCAGATCGAAAATCCGGTGCGCGATCGCCGCCTTTTTTCCGCCGTAAGCGCCATCCCGTATTCATCAATCGTCAGCGCAATCACCGCTGCCCCGTAGCGCTTCGCCATCGGCAGCACCAGCGACGTTCGCTTCTCCCCATCCTCCAAGTTGATTGAGTTGATGATCGCCCGCCCCGGAATCCGCTTCAGCGCCTCTTCCACCACGTCCGCCTCGGTGGAATCCACCAGAATCGGCGCCGGAACCCGCGTAGCAATTTTTTCGAGAATCGAAGAGATGTATCCCTTCTCGTCCTCGCCCACGATCGCGCAGCACAAGTCCAGCATGTGCGACCCTTCGTTCACCAGTTTCTTCGCCAGCGCCAGAATGTCGTCGTATTTCTTCCCCTGCACCAGCCTCCGGAAATGTTCGACGCGAGTCGTCGTATTCATTTCCTCCGCGACGATCAATGGCTTCGGTTCCAGATCGAGTGGAACGGAAGTGTACGCACTGGAAGCCGCGCCAACTCTCTTCACCTCCCGTTTCGCCGGTTCCACACCGGAAACCGCGTCCACTACGGCTTTCAGGTGGGCCGGAACTGTACCGCAGCACCCGCCCACGATCCGGACGCTGTAATCCTTCACGAAGTGTTTGTGGTAGTCCGCCAGCTCCTGCGGCGGCAGCTTGTAAACCGCGTGCCCGCACTCGTTGTGCGGCAGGCCTGCATTCGGCAGAACTGACACTTCCTTCGTCGAATTCACCGCCAGATAGCGGACCGCATCGTTCATCTCCTTCGGACCGGTGGCGCAGTTCAGTCCCAGGATGTCCACATCAAAAGGCTCCAGTGCCGTCAACGCCGCGCAAATCTCGGTCCCAGCAGCATCGTCCCGCTTTCCTGCAAAGTCACCTGCACCGTCACCGGCAGCCGCTTGCCGGCCTTCCGCATTGCCTCCAGCACGCCGATGGTTGCAATCTTCGCCTGCAACAGATCCTGACAGGTTTCGATGAGCAGCACGTCGACTCCACCCTCGATCAGGGCCGCGGCCTGCTCCTCATACGCCGCGCCATCGCGTCAAAGCTGATGTGTCCCAGCGAAGGCAACTTAGTCGTCGGCCCCATCGATCCGGCCACAAACCGCGGCCGCTCCTTGGTCGAAAACTGCTGCGCCACTTCTTTCGCCAGTTGCGCCGCCTTAACGTTGATCTCGTGCACCCGGTCTGGCAGTTCAAACTCGCTCAGCACGATGCGCGATCCGCCAAACGTGTTCGTCTCGACAATGTCGCAACCCACCTTAAAGAAATCGGCGTGAATCTCCCGAATAATATCGGGACGGCTTAACACCAGCACCTCGCTGCAATTCTCCTTGCCCCAGTAATCGTCCAGAGTAGGATTCCGCGCCTGGATGTTAGTCCCCATCGCGCCGTCATAAACTACAACGCGTTCCCTCACGGTTTGTAAGAAATCAGCCATCAGCTCAAACCCTGTTTCCCGGCACTCGGTGCTAGCGACTCAGTACAAGATATGCACAAACGCCGGCCCCCGAGGACCGGCGTGTGATCGACTTCGAACTCGCTTCGAAACCTAACTCCCCGCAACCATCTCCTTGGGAGCTCCACCATCCACGTCGGCCTGGTTGAATACGACGTTCGCTCCCATGTGCGCTGGCCGTGAGGCCAGCATCTGCTCCTTGCGATAAACCAGATTGCTGGCATTGAACGTAGCCAGCTCGAATCCATGCCCATGTGTGATCGCGTCCGTAGGGCAAGCCTCCACACAGTATCCACAAAAAATACAACGGTTGTAATCGATGTTGTAGATTTTAGCGTAGCGCTCGGCGCCACTCACGCGGTGTTCGGCGGTGTTGTCGGCGGCTTCGATGTAGATGCAGTTGGAGGGGCAGTTGGCGGCGCAGAGGAAGCAGGCTACGCACTTTTCCAGTCCATTTTCGTCGCGTTGGAGGACGTGAGCGCCGCGGAAGCGGGCTTCGAACCTCGCTCCTTTCAACGGACCTTTGCCGTCGGGATAATTTTCCACCGTCGTGGGCTGGAACATCTCCATGAAGGTGATGCTCATGCCTTTGGCGATGGCGGCGATGTTTTTCAGTACCGGCATGCCCGTCTAGTATACCGGATGGAAGGCGATTGAGGCGGGACGGCACGAACAGGAATGGCATCCCCCAGATGGGTATGCTCGGGATAAACTGAATGCTGGCAGTTACTTCCATGCGCGTGCGGGTGCTCTTTTTCGGCGTTTTGAAAGACCTTGCGGGGAGATCCAGCGACGTGCTGGAGATGCCCGATGGGGCGTTGGTGCGTGATGTGTTGGCGCACTATGCGTCGCAGGTGCCTGAGCTTCGCGAGTCGCTGAAATCGATCGCTGTGGCGGTGAATCAGGAATACGCTGCAGCGGATACTGTGCTGAGGGCTGATGACGACGTTGGTTTGCTGCCGCCGGTGAGTGGCGGGTCGGGAGAGGCGGCTGCGATCGTCCGCGACGCGATTGACACGCAGGGTGTGCTGGCGCGCATCAAGCGGGGTGAGGATGGGGCGGCGGTTGTGTTTGAGGGGGTAGTACGTAATCAGACTCGGGGACGTCGGACGCTTTATCTCGATTATGAGGCTTATGAAGAGATGGCGCTTGATCAGATGCGGGGGCTAGCCGGGCAGGCGGTGAAACAATTCCAAGTCCGCGAGGTTGCACTGATACACCGGCTGGGGCGGTTGCAAATCGGCGAGACGAGCGTGTTGGTTGTGGTGGCGTCGGCGCACCGAGCGGCCGCGTTCGACGCCTGCCGCTGGCTGATTGATACGCTGAAGCGCACGGTCCCGATATGGAAGAAAGAATATTTTGAGGATGGCGCGGTATGGGCGGATGGGGAGGCGTTTCCGGAGGGAATTCGCCCGGGAAATTCCCTGGTCCGAGGCAGCCCCGGACGGGAGAACGCATCTAAGTGAGCGGCTGAGGCCGTGGTGCGAAGGCTGGGGATGGCTGGGGAGACTCACGCGCCTCGCCGCGCTCGACTGGACAGGCCAGGCGGCCGTACCCACACGGGCCGTGCGGCTTGATTGCAACGTATACTTCTTTTACTGAATGAGAAAATCCTTCACCTTGATTGTGGTGCTCTTGGTTTGCGCCTGGTCGCGGGCGCAACAGGCTGCGGCGCAGAAGCCATCGACGGCTGAGCCGGAGACCACGCTGAAGGTCGACGTCAAACTGGTGAATGTGTATGTGACTGTGACCGACGATCACGGCGCGCCCGTTGCCGGGCTGAAGAAAGAAAATTTCGTGGTGCAGGAAGACGGGCACGCGCAGAAGATTTCTGTGTTTGACAAGGAATCCGCGCTGCCGCTTTCGATTGCGCTGGCGATCGACACCAGCTTGAGCACGCGTCACGATTTGCCGCTGGAGCAAGCATCGGCCAAGCGGTTTGCTCGAGCGATTCTGCGGCCGGTGGACGCGTTGTCGGTGTTTGGTTTTAGCGAGAGCGTGTCGCAGTCGACCTCTTACACCCCAGACCTGAAGCGCATTGATGAGGGCATTGACCACATCCGCCTGGGAGCGGCCACGGCGCTGTTCGACGCCGTCTATGTAGCCTCGCGCTCACTCGACCGGCGGCAGGGACGGAAGGTGATGGTGCTGATCACCGACGGGGGGGATACCATCAGCCGGGTCGACTATAAAGAGGCAGCGCGCGCCGCCGAAGAGGCGGAAGCTTTGGTCTATAGCATCATCGTCGTCCCGATCGAGAACAGTGCGGGACGCGAAACTGGCGGCGAGCATGCGCTGATCCAGCTGTCGGAAGATACAGGAGGGAAGTATTACTATGCGACTTCGACGTCGCAGCTCGACGACGCGTTTCGGCAGATCAGCGATGAACTGAGGACGCAATATCTACTGGCCTATTATCCGTCACAGCGGACGTCGACCTCGCAGTTTCGGCGCATTCAGGTTGCAATTACGGGGCCGACTGAGGCGGCGGCTTACCGCGTGCGAAATCGGGCTGGTTACTACACGACGAAGTCGGACTTTTGAAATCAGTGGTCGGTGGTGGGTGGCTAGTGGCGGTGGCCATTCCGGCGCCTTGATTGACAAGGATGGTGGATGGTTTGGTATTGTTCGGACTTGCTTCGACATGGCTGAAGGATTGCTTTTCCATTCCAAGAATCAGCTTGGGTTCGCGGGTGCTTGTTTCTGAGTTCGTGTTGCTCGCACCGAGTTGAGATGCACGGTTTCTCGTCCCATCAAACGGCGATTGCCGATCCAGCTTCCGAGTTTTGAAACGGGAACTTAAGAGAGGTTCAGTGAATAGTCCGAATGGAAGGTTTGCGATCTTGAACTGCAATTTCTCTCGACGCTTTGCCGCGCTAGCCGGGATGTTCGCGGTAGTGGCTTTGCTGGCTTCGCAGTTGCTGGTGGCGCAGACGGTTGGGACGGGGAGCATTGTGGGCACGGTCGCGGATCCGCAAGAGAGGGCGCTGGCCGGCGCCAAGGTGGAGATCACGAGTGCGGGGAGGGCTGCCGTAATCCATGTGGCGACCTCCTCGACGGGACTGTACTCCTCGGGACCGATTCAGCCGGGGGAATATGTCGTGCAGGTCGAGGTCAAGGGATTCAAACCGGCGCACCTGTCATCGGTGGTTCACGTGGGGAACACGACCCGCGCGGATCTGACGATGCGAGCAGAAACGGAGAAGCCGCGGGGTGGGGTTCCGGGGAGTGCGGCCGTTAACATCGAGCAACCGACCGTGCAGAGTTTGGTCGACGGGGATAAGGTTGAGAAGCTGCCGATCGGCGGGCGAAATTTTCTTGACCTGGCGCAACTCGAGCCGGGGCTGCAGATGCAAGACGGCGGGGTGCTCGACGCGAGCAAGAACGGGCTTTCGTCGATCTCGGTTCTGGGCCACTTCGGCCGCGGCGTGAGAACTGAAGTGGATGGAGTCGACGTCACCGATGAGACGGCGGGAACGACGACGCAGAACATTCCCGCGAGTGCGATCCAGGAATTTCAGCTTCCCCAGTCATTGGTTGACCTCTCCACGGGATTGAGTTCCGCCGGCGCGGTGAACGTGATTACGCGATCGGGAAGCGATCAGATTCATGGAGCGGCGTTTGGAGTGTACCGCGGCGATCAGGGTGCGCCGAGCTCGGCGGCGTCTTCTTTCCAGCGGGAGCAATTTGGGGCGAATGCAGGGGGAGCAATTATCAAGGACAAAGTCTTCTGGTTCGCTGACGCCGAGCGCACGCAGCAGAATCTGACGGTGGCCGAGCCCTTTAGTTATCCGTTTAGCGGACTGAACACCATCCTTTCGCAGCCGTACCGTGAGTTCGACACGGATGAACGCGTGGACTGGAACATGAGGGGGAGCACGCGGGCGTTCTATCGTTTCAATTACTTCCAGAACAGCGATTTGCGGCCGGATGGCTCGGCCAGTTCGGCGCAGCAACTCCGGAACACAAACAACACTCTAACGAACGCCTTTGGTGTGGACTTCAACACGGGGATATACGCGCACAGTCTGCGCTTTGAATATCTCAAGCTTCGTAACACAGTGTTGGACCCGACGAGTGGGCTTGGCGGGGCCGACAATCCTATTCCTGGGCTGGGCATTAATATTGGCGCGTCCACAGCGGGGAATTGCATTCTCAGCGGCGGTGGCAGCTATTGCGGAGGGCCGAGCTGGCTGGCGCCGCAGAAGACGACTCAGTCGGATGAACTCGCGAGGTACGACGGCAGCAGGGTGCTGGGCGAGCACGTTATTCGGTACGGGATTGCGTTCAATCGCATCGATGCTGCACGCTTGGCGGACGTTTCATCATTTCCGCAGGTGGGAACGACTTCGCTGGCGGGGTCGATATCGCCCGATCCAACTTCTTATCCCGCAGATTGGGTGAGCCTGGGGAACGGGATTGGATTTTCCACTGCAAAGGGCTCGTTTGGGTTTCCTGGTGGAGGACTGGGTCCGGACAATCGGGTGGAACTGTACGTTGGAGATCGGTGGAAGTACAGCCCGAGAGTGGCGGTGACATACGGAGTTCATTATGTGCACGACACCGGTCGCACCGATAGCGGGCTGGGTGCGTTGCCGGACTTGAATCAGTGGTTGCCGGGGTTGGGCGCCAAGGTCCGGAATCCGAACCTGAACCTGGCACCTCAGTTCGGTTTTGCCTGGGACGCGGGGGGCAACGGTAAGACGGTTATTCGAGGCGGAGCCGGGTTGTTCTTCGCGAACACGATCTGGAACAGCACTTTACTGGACAGCCCGGCGCGGCTTACGAAGGGAATTTTCGCCGACGCTCCGGAAATCTGCTCTGGAGGCGTGGCTGCTCCATTTGCCTGGCCTACCAGTCTGGTGGGGGTCACTTCCATTGCTTCGGGTGCGGCAACGGTTGTGAACACGCCGACCGGTTTGCAGGCGCAACCCACGTTCTGTGGACAGACCATTTCGACCGCCGCGCCGGCAGTTCTCGCGCTCAGCGGCGCTTACCAGGCGGCTGCCGCGGGCGTTCCCGGGAGCCAACCGAATGGCAACTTCGTAGGCACGGCGCTATCGGCGCTGAATCCCAGCTATGACCTTTTCTATCCGAACTACCGCACGCCGCGCTCCTACCAGATGAATTTTGGCATCCAGAAGGAAATTCGTCCGGGGTCGGTGCTCAGTCTGGATTACATCCGCAACATCGGCGAGCATTTCCTGATCGGCCAGGACGTCAACCACAGCGGAGCGGCGCGCAGCTTCAATCAAGCCAATGCCGTTGCCGCGCGGGACGCGGCCCAAGCGGCGGCTGGCTGCCCCACGGGATTTGGCCAGGCCACGTGCATGATCACGGCGTTAGGTCAAGCGGGGGCGCAGGCGGCCTACTCTACGGCGGGGCTGGATTCGAACCTGCAGGCAACCGGGGGCGGGCCTTGCACCTACTGCGCGTTTCCGGGAACGAACCCGATCACCAGCAATATCGGAGCGGTCGGCGGAGTCGACGTGTTGTTTCCGGACGGGCGCTCGGTCTACAGCGGCCTGCAGGCGAAACTGGTGACGCGGATCGACCGCCCGGTGCGGTTTGTGAAGACTGCGAATCTGCAGGTTGCCTATACGCTCTCCCGGTTCGTCAGCCAGGCGCGGGATGAGGACGGTATCAACCTGGCGACAGACAACGACAACCCGCTCCGGTTCACGGGACCGGACGCGCTGGACCGCAAGCAGCAGATCTCGTTTAGTGGGACGTTCGATTTGCCGTTCTATACGAAGCTCAGCATGGTCGGACATTTCTACAGCCCGCTTCCGCAGAGCCTGCTGCTGCCGGAACTGACCCACGGGGGCGAAATCTTTGCCACTGACTGGTTCGGAGCTGGGTTGAGTTCCGCTGGGGCTCCTGAGCCTTTGCCAGGAACACAAATTGGCCAGTTCTCGCACAGCACCAACATCGACAATCTGCAAACTGTGATCAACACTTACAACCACATCTATGGCGACAACTTGACTCCGGCGGGCGCATGCCTGGTTGCAAACAACGTGCCTGCCAGCGACCACTTCAAATGTCCGGGGCTGATATCCGGTCCGCAGGTTATGACCCCTGGCGACATGGTCGCTCTCGGCTGGGTGCTGCCGACGGTCGGTTCGATTGCCCCGTATGCGATCGGAATTCCATGGTTGAAGACGATGGATTTGAGGGCATCGTGGCCAATCAAGATAAAAGAGCGCGTGATGATCGAGCCGAGCGCGAGCGTTTTCAACGTTTTCAACCTGGTCAACACATTCCTGCCGGGCAACTTGCCGGGTGCTTCCTTGCTGCCCGGCCAGAACGGTTTGCTGGCGCCGAATGTGTTGGGCGGGGTCAGTTCGCCGTCGGGTTTTGCGCCGTTCCGGGCGGGTTTTCAGTCGGGAACCTATGCCACGGGTGCTCCGCGTCTGTTTGAATTCGGATTGAGGATCAGTTTCTAGTCTCGAGTTGGACAGCTATCGGACATGAAAGCTGCTCCGTGTACAATGTTGCGATGCCTTTTCGCCCCCAGGGAAATCCCAACGCCGGCAAGCACGTCCGGACCCCGCCCCCCGAAGAAACTTTTGAAGAAGCCAGCTTCCTGAAGACTCTAGGCGAGAAGCAGAAGCAAGTCAGCGTCAAGCTGATGGATGGTCAGGTAGTGAGCGGCTGGATTGAATACTACGACAAGCACATGGTACGCCTGACGCGCGAAGGCGCTCCCAATCTTTTCATTTTTAAGCACGAGATTATGTACATTGCCGAAGACGGCGGGAAGAAGAAGTGAGCCCGAAGCCGGGTGTCCAGACCTGTGCCTAACCCCAACGACAGCTTTCTCCCCGCCATGTCCGCCATCGCTCGGGAGGCGGGTGCTCTCCTGCTTGGTTATTTCCACCAGCATTTGAAGATTGAATATAAGGGCGAAGCCGACCTGGTGACGGCGGCTGACCGCGCTGCGGAAGTGCTGATCCGCGACCGCATTCGGCAGCGGTGGCCGGCGCACGATGTTCTGGGCGAAGAGCAGGGATTGAGCGATCAGGGCAGCGATTATCGGTGGTACGTCGATCCGCTGGATGGCACGACGAACTTCGCCCATGGTTATCCTGTTTTCTGCGTTTCAATTGCTCTGGAACATAGTGCTCTGGAACGGAGAGCTCCGAAACACCAGGAGCTGGAACAGAGGGGCAATCGCCTTGCCGCGGTGATTTACGATCCGATGCGCGATGAACTGTTTTCCGCCGAGCAGGGAAGAGGCGCGCAGCTCAATGGCGAGACGATCCACGTCTCGAAAACAACCGCGCTGAGGGAATGTCTTCTGGCCACGGGCTTTCCAAGCCACAAGCGACACAAGAACCCGAATATTTACTTTTATCACCAGATCACGCTGCATACTCACGGAGTGCGGCGGGCGGGATCGGCCGCGCTCGATTTGTGCAACGTGGCCTGCGGCCGCTTCGATGGTTTCTGGGAGTTCAATCTGAATCCGTGGGACACGGCGGCGGGCGTGCTGATTGTGGAAGAGGCAGGCGGCAAAGTGACGCGCTTCGATGGCTCGCCATTTGAACTCAACAGCCGCGAGACTCTAGCTTCAAATGGCTTGATACATGGTGCGCTGCTGCGGGAGTTCGAGGACATCTTTGCGGGGCGGGGGCTGGAGGGGTTGCCGGATCCGCGGATGTATGAGAGATAAAACCTTGAAACACAGAGGGCTCTTCGGCTTCGCGCAGGGCGAGCACAGGGGAACAAAGAGTATTCAGTCGGCCACATCAAATTTTCTCCCGCGTTACAATTGAAGGGTGGACTGCTGCTTCCGGCGTCCTTCAATACTTAGTCCTACAGGTTCAATGTGATCAATTCTCTTCTGGAACGCAAGATCGAAAAGCGGCCCGATAAGGTCCGGCTGCACGGGCGGATTCTTTTTCTCACCGAAGACCCGGAGCTGATCAAGCGGCAACTGGCAGCCGAAGATCTGCCCTGGGATATGAAGAATCCGGCGAATAATCCCAAGCTGCGCGACGACATCTCGACCGATGAGATTACTCCGGCGCACTACTGCTTTTATTTTGATGAGACGCTGGGAGAGATTCCTTACCTTGGGCTGAAATGCGGCAGCGTGACGCCGATTGGGCGCGGCGACGTCAAGCGTGGCGGTTTTGTGTGCGCTGTCAGCGGGAAACGGCGCGGGAAGGGATCGAGCCGGGAGCAGTCGCCTTACGCGGAGATGTGTGCCGGCATCGGGGTGGTGATCGCGGAAAACATTGAGCGCATCTACAAGCAGAATTGCCAGAATCTGGGAGTGCTGACTTCGACGGACTTTTCATTGATCGACAGGATTCGTGCGGGTGAGGAGATCGCGCTTTCTGAGTTCACGGCGGGGGAAGATGAGATTACGCGGCAGGTAATTGAATACGGCGGGCTGTTTCCGTTCAATGTGGCGCGCATGCAGGGGAAGGTGTTTTTACCGCCGATCAAGACAGGCAAGCGTTGCATGACTTTGGCGGAAAAGATATTTGCGCGGCACATGATCAACGAAAAAAGTGAGGTCGGGGTTGCGGCTGTGAAACCGGGCGATACTGGATTTGCCCGCGCCGACCTGCGCTTCAGCCATGAGTACGTCACTCCGATGGCGGCTATCTTCTTTGAACGCTATGTCGGTAAAGACGCTAAGGTGAACGACGCTTCGAGCATTATCTTTTTCCGCGACCATCTTACGTTTCTCGATGAAGTGATTTCGGCGGAGAAGAAGAAGCTTGGGTTGCTCGATCTGGCGACGCAACTCAAGCTGAAGCAGCAGGATTTTGCCGCGAAGCAGGGAATCAAGCTTCATGGAGAACTAAAGGACCGCAAGGGGTCGGAGGGTATTTGCCACTCCATCGTGCTCGAAAGCTACGCGCTGCCGGGGCAGTTGAACATTGGGTCGGACTCGCACACGCCGCATGTGGGCGCGATCGGCTGCGTCGCTTTCGGCATCGGTACCACGGACGTGTTCAATAGCTGGATTACGAAAGACGTGCGCGTGAAGGTGCCGGAGTCCGTGCGGATCGTGATTCGCGGCAAGAAGCATGCAAATGCCACGGCGAAGGATTTCATCCTGAAGATTCTTAGCCTCGACTACGTTCGTAGCGGCAAGGCGCTTGCGAAAGTGATGGAGTATGCGGGCGATGCCATAGAAGAACTCAGTGTAGACGAGCGTGCCACCATGACCAACATGGCGGCGGAGATTGGCGGGTTTACGGGCATTGTTGCTCCGGACAAGAAGGCGGTCGACTTTCTAGCGGAGCGGCGCGGCATGGACCGCAAGAAAGCCGAGGCGATGATTGAGGGGTTGTACAGCGATGCCGACGCACAGTATGCGCACGTGATCGAACTCGATGCGGGGGAAATTACGCCGATGGTTGCAACCCCGGGCGATCCGGGCAATGGGAAATATGTGCGCGAGCTGAATACGCCGGTGCCGGTCGAGATCGCGTACGGCGGCACATGCACGGCGGGCAAGAATGAGGACATGGACATGTATGCGCTTGTGCTGGCGGATGCGCTCAAGCGGGGCAAACGAATCGCCGACTCGGTGAAGTTCTACATCCAGTTTGGATCGCAGGAGACGCGTGAGTATTGCCTGCGCAAGGGCTACATCGATGTGTTTCAGAAAGCCGGGGCGATTGTGATCGAGCCGAGCTGTGGGGCATGCATCAATGCGGGGCCGGGAGTTTCGACGCGCCCCGATCAGGTGGTGATCAGCGCGCAGAACCGCAACTTCCCGGGGCGCAGCGGTCCGGGACAGATGTATCTGGCTTCGCCGCTTACCGTCGCCGCTAGCGCTGTCGCAGGGTATATCGTGGAGTACGAGCCTAGTGAGAAGAGGGAACTAGTGGGAGCGTAGGGACGAGAGTCTTGAGCTGCTGTGGTGTCCTTGCAAGTGGTTGAATTCAGGCAGGGTGGCCGAAATCAACCAGTGTGGGACCTGCAACTTTTTCTCGCGATCCGAGTTCAAATAGATAGGCGCTTCGGATAGAAACAAGATCTAGAAGACCTGCAGATTCGGTGGGTTTTGCGATGGAACTCGGATCTGGGACAAGGGGGAACATCATGCGGTACATGAAATATTTGGCTTTGGTAGCGGTTCTGATGCTGCCGCTGACCTATTCGCAGGCGCAGGTCTCGGTTGGCGTGGGAGTTGGGCCGGGCTACATTGGCGCAGCGCCGGTGTGCGCCTACGGCTACTATGGATATTATCCTTATGCCTGCGCGCCTTACGGCTACTACGGGCCTGACTGGTTTGCGGGCGGAGTGTTCATCGGAGCTGGCCCATGGTACGGCTGGGGACGCCCGTGGGGCTGGGGCGGCTGGGGCGGACGTGGGTTCGTTGGCGGACGCGGGTTTGTAGGCGGACGTGGGTTCGTCGGCGGACGTGGATTTGTAGGCGGGCGTGGGGTTGCAGGTGGCCGCGGATTTGCACGCGGCTCGGCTGGTGGATTCCACGGTGGCGCGGTTCATGGCGGTGGAGGGGGCTTCCACAGTGGAGGCGGTTTCCACGGTGGCGGAGGCGGACATGGTGGGGGTGGACACCGGTAAGTTTGTCCGCAGCTTGATCTGAAATGAGTCGAGCTGCAATGAAACAACGGCTGGCAGCGAGACGCTGCCAGCCGTTTCGTTTTTGTCCAGGCCGTCTTTGTCCCGGTATAGAGCCTGTACCGCCGTCCGCATTCTTGCTAAAATGTCCGGTTCCTGGAGCCACCGTAGTAAAATACACATATAGATTTTGAGGAGACTCACACCCTTATGACATACGTGATCGCAGAGCCTTGCATCAACACCAAAGACACGGCGTGCGTGGATGCGTGTCCGGTGGATTGCATTCATCCCAAGAAGGATGATCCCAAGTATGCTACGGAGCCGTTACTCTACATCGATCCGGTGGAGTGCATCGACTGCGGCGCGTGCGTGCCGGTGTGCCCGGTATCGGCCATCTTCGCGCTCGACGACCTGCCGGAGAAGTGGAACGAGTTCACCGCGAAAAACGCGGCGTATTTCGGGCGGTAGGGCAGCTTTCAGTTGTCAGCCATCAGCCGTCAGGAAAACCTGGTCTGGGCTGGGAAATCAAAGGGCGCGCGTCCATGTGTGGATGCGCGTCTTTTCTATTTGAGGTTGCAAAGTGACCTCAAGCTTTTCGACATCGTTGGAGCATTGTTTCTTCTGACGGCTGATGGCTCTTCCGCTAGAATCATCCCTTTACCTACGGGTTCCCATGGCATTGATGGAGTCGGAAGCGATCGTGCTGCGGACGTATCCGCTGCGCGAGGCCGATTTGCTGGTCACGCTGTTTACGCGCGCCGAGGGCAAAGTGCGCGGCGTGGCGCGGTCGGCGAAGAAATCGAAACGGCGTTTTGGCGGGGCGCTGGAGCCGCTGACTTATGTGCGCGCGTTTTACGACATTCGCGAGCGGCAGGAGTTGGCGCGGCTGGATGCCTGCGAGGTGCTAGAGTCTCCGCTGGCTAACGAAGTCAGCTATGCGCGGGCGGTGGCGCTGGCGCATTTGGCTGAGTTGCTCGATGAGTTGCTGCCAGATCACGAAGCGAATGACGCAATCTTCCGGTTGACGCTTTCGATGCTGCATGCTTTGACCGGCGCGGAAATTTGGATGCCGGTGACCTACTTTGATCTGTGGCTGACGCGGTTGGTTGGCTTTCTGCCGGAGTTGACTGAGTGCATCGTGTGCGGCCGAAGTCTGAATGGGAGCCGGGCCTATTTTCACGCACTGGCGGATGGATTGATGTGTCCTGACGATAAAAGGCTGGCCTCGTCGGAGATTTCAAGCGAGTCGCGGGTGCTGGCTGCGAAGATGTTTCGCGCTCCGGTGGATAGCTTTGCAGGGAAGCCGTGGCCCAAGGCGCAGGGTGCTGACCTGCGGAAGTTTTTGATTCAAGCCTTACAACGGCATATTGAGAAGAAGCTGGTGACGGCGGGAATGCTGGAGAAGGGCGGATTCTAGGATGCACAACGACGTGATGATGAAGGACAAATGGGGAAGGCGCCTCTTCACGACCGGGGCGATCGTACTCATACTGCTGGGATTGGTGCACTCGCTGTCGCTGTTCGAGAAGCAGGTGCCTGCGAATGAGACCGAGCGGCAGTTGCTCGATCTGATGTCCAACTACAAGTTCAACGTGATGGGGTCGATGCGCAGTATGAATGATTTCCTGCGCGGCTTCAGCATTGCGTTCATGGTTGGCATGATCGGCCTGGGAGTACTCGATCTGGTTCTCGCCCGCGAAAGCGCGGGACTGTTGAAGCGGGTTGCGCTCGTTAATATCCTGTGGTTGGCCGCGATGGCCGCCGTGAGTGTGCGTTACTTCTTTGTCGCACCGATTTCGTTTATAGTGGCCACCCTGGTGATCTTTGTGCTGGCATGGTTGAAGCTGCCGGCATCTGCTAGCTGACGGTTCCCGCCGCTTCCGTTACAATCATTGGTTAATCTTCAAGTTGCCGGGCTAGTGTGTGAATCCATCCAAACCCAATTCGCTGACGTTTCAGAAACTCGTTCTGCGGCTGCAGGCATTTTGGGCGGAGCGCGGGTGTGTGTTGCAGCAGCCATATGACGTGGAAGTCGGCGCGGGCACGATGGCGCCCGAGACGTTTCTGCGCGTGCTGGGGCCGAAGCCTTACAAGGTGGCGTATGTGCAGCCTTCGCGGCGTCCGGCGGACGGTCGGTATGGGGAGAATCCCAATCGGCTGTTCAAGCACATGCAGTTGCAGGTGATATTGAAGCCTCCGCCTGAGAATGTGCAGGAATTGTATTTGGAGTCGCTGGGGGCGATTGGGATCGATCTGCGGCAGCACGACATCAAGTTTGAGGAAGACAACTGGGAGGCTCCTACGCTGAGCGCGTGGGGCGTGGGCTGGCAGGTGATGCTCGATGGGCTGGAGATCACGCAGTTCACCTATTTCCAACAGTGTGGCGGCGTAGATCTGTTTCCGATTTCGGTTGAGCTGACTTATGGCCTGGAGCGCATCGGAGCGTTTCTGCAGGATGTGGATTCGATCTACGACATCGTGTGGGCGCGCGATCCGGAGACGGGCCGGCCGACGACGTACGGGGATGTGCGGTTAGAGGATGAAGTGCAGTTTTCCGTGTACAACTTTGAGGAAGCAGATGTCGAGAAAACCTGGGAACATTTTCGGCTGTATGAGGCGGAGTGCAAAGGGCTGCTGGAGACGTATGGGAAATTGTACAAGCCTCTTGGGGATCAAAAGCTTGTCAAGGTAGAGGACGCACTTGATCGCAAGCCAACACCCCCTCCGCCGCCTAAGGAGCGTTTTCCTCTGCTGGCGGCCTACGATCTTTGCCTGAAGTGCTCGCATTTGTTCAACATTCTCGACGCGCGTGGCGCGATTTCCGTGACTGAACGAGTCGGCGTAATTGCACGCGTGCGCGCGCTGGCGGTGGGCATCGCGAAGGCGTGGGTAGATCAGCAGAAAAGTGAGCCTGCGGTTCCCGAGAAGCTAGACGAGCCTGAACTTGTCCGCGAGAAGAAAGCGAAGAAGGAGAAGTTGTCGCCCGTCGGAATGTGAGCTGTGCGTTGTGATCTGCGTCACACTCGTTTCGCTCAGTATTTGAGAAACTTGATGGTTTAAGGCATGCCAGACTTCCTGCTAGAGATCGGGTGCGAAGAGATTCCGGCGCGGATGATTGACGCGGCCTGCGAGGAATTGACGCGACGGGTGACTGGTTTGTTAAGGCGCGAGGCTCTTGGGGAAACGGCGATTGGAATCTCGACTCCCCGCAGGCTGGCTGTGCAGGCCGATGTGATTGCATGCCAGCCGGACACAGAGAGTTGGTCCCGCGGCCCATCAACCCAGGTTGCTTATAAAGATGGTGCGCCAACGCGTGCGGCCCAGGCATTTGCCGCAAAGTGTGGAATCAGAGTGGAAGACCTTAAGATCGAAGAAGGATACGTGGTCGCGTCAGTGACGAAGAAAGGCCGCACCGCGGCTGGCGCCTTGGCTGAATTTTTGCCCAAGGAAATCGACACGATCTACTGGCCCAAGAACATGTACTGGCGCAAGCCGAACGAGCGGTTTGTGCGTCCGGTGCGATGGTTAGTCGCGATGCTCGACGGCGAGATAATTCCGCTGTCCTTCGACGGAATCCAGGCAGGGAACATATCGCGCGGACACCGGATGTTGTCGCCGGGAGCGGTGACGATTCCTCGGGCTGGGACTGCTTACGTTGAGGCGCTCCGCACGGCCAAGGTTTTGGGACGCGAGGAGCGTGAGCAGCAGATTCGCAAGGCGCTTGACGCCGCGACGCGCACGATTCCCGGAGCACGCTGGCGCGAAGATAAGCCGCTGCTCGATGTCGTCGTGAACCTGACCGAATATCCCTCCGTGATTCTGGGCCGATTCGATCCGCAATTTCTGGCGTTGCCGGAGGAAGTGCTGGTCACCGTCATGCGCGACCATCAGAAATATTTTGCGCTCGACGTTGCGGGCGGAAAGCTGCTACCGCACTTTCTCGCCGTGCTGAATACGGATGGCGATCGGGAGGGATTGATTCGTCACGGCAACGAGCGAGTACTGCGCGCCCGCTTCAGCGACGCGCGATTTTTCTGGGAGACGGATCAGAAGCGCTCGCTGCTGGAGCGGCTGGAGCTTCTGCGCCACGTTACTTTCCAGAAAGATCTGGGTAGCTACTACGAGAAGACGCGGCGGGTGCAGCGTTTGTGCAGTTGGCTGAGTGAGATCATCAAGCAGAGTGGGATGGCGGTGAGGGCGGGCGTGATCCATAAAGCGGCTGCCCTGGCCAAAACCGACCTGACCACCGAACTGGTGAAGGAGTTCACTGAACTGCAGGGCATTGTGGGCGGGCTTTATGCGCGGGCGCAAGAGCTTGATTCGAGCTTGCCCGAGGCGACGCGCTTCGCGATTGCCGATGCCATTTATGATCACTACAAACCGGAGTCCACGGAAGATGAGGTGCCGCGATCGATTGAGGGCGCCATGCTTTCGATCGGCGACAAGGCGGACACGATCGCTGGCATGTTTGCGCTGGGACTGGTGCCGAGCGGGTCGAAAGATCCGTTTGCGCTGCGGCGGCAGGCGAATGCGATTGTGAAGGTGATCGACAAGTACAAGTTGCCGCTGCGGCTGAGCGAGATGATGCGGGATGCGCGCGCTGGGTATCAGAGATCGGAGGCGGAAAAGAAGTTTGTCGACGATCGTGCCCTCGCCGAGTCGGTGAAGACGTTCTTCCGCGAGCGGCTGGAATTTTATTTGAAGGATGTGCGCGGGTATGCGTATGACGTGGTGAAGGCAGTTTTGGGGGCAGACGCGGAGGATGTTGTGGATGCGCTTGCGCGCGCCGAGGCGGTGAAGCAGGTTTTGCATATGCCTGAGTTTCTGGCGATTGGTGCGGCGTGCAAGCGGATGCGGAATATCTTGAAGCAGGCGGAAGAGAACGGCATCC
Source organism: uncultured Acidobacteriaceae bacterium (assembly GCA_963850805.1). Lineage (GTDB taxonomy): Bacteria > Acidobacteriota > Terriglobia > Terriglobales > Acidobacteriaceae > Sulfotelmatobacter. The sequence continues at coordinate 129,186 of CAWKNF010000023.1, forward strand.
AGCCGGCTGCGATGCTTCGAGTACCTACCCGATTCGGCACCCGAGGAAAAGAACCTCTTTGCCTACATCGAAACCTACAGGGCCCAGACAGTCGAAGCGCATCGGAGGAAAAAAGAGTACGGTGATGCGCTTACGTTGCTCTCGACCGCTCGAGAGACCGGGTTGATGCGTTTTTCGACAAAGTCATGGTCATGGTCGACGATGAGAAGCTGCGGGCGAATCGATTGGCGCTCCTGCGGACCTTGTTGAAAGAATTCTCGACAATTGCTGATTTTTCAGAGATTGTGACCGAAGGGAAAGGATGACCTCCTTCCCGAGTGAGCAAGTTTAGGTTTATGGATTACCGGCGGGACGCCCGACGCTACGAAATCGAACACAAAGGACTAATCATCATGGCGACAATTACTCTCCCCGAAGCTGAAGTTCAAGAAAGCAAGAAAACCGACAACCAAATACGTCTACTTTTTCGGCGGTGGCAAGGCGGATGGCCACGGCAAGATGAAAGACGAACTGGGAGGCAAAGGTGCGGGCTTGGCCGAGATGACTAATGCAGGGCTACCTGTACCACCGGGATTCACCATTCAGACCGACGCCTGCCGGGAGTACATGCGGAGCAGTGGCGTGTCAAAAGAAGTCGACCGGCAGATGGAGGAGGCGCTGGCGAAACTGGAAGCGCTGCAGGGTCAGAAACTGGGGACGGGCGAAAATCCGTTGCTGGTGAGCGTGCGTTCAGGCGCCAAGTTTTCCATGCCCGGGATGATGGATACGATACTGAACCTTGGCTTGAACGACAAAAGTGTGGAGGCGCTGGCCAAGCGCAGCAACAATCCGCGGTTCGCCGCCGATTCCTACCGGCGTCTCATCCAGATGTTTGGCAACGTCGTGCTGGAGATTCCGAAGTCCGCGTTTGACGAAGTGTTTGATGCGAAGAAGAAGCAGAAGAAAACGCACCTCGACACCGATCTTGATGCCAAGGCGCTGAAGGAAGTGATTGAGGAATACAAGAAGGTGGTTAAGAAGCACGCCAAGCGAGATTTTCCGCAGGATCCGCACGAGCAGTTGGTGATGGCGCGCGATGCCGTCTTTCGTTCTTGGCAGAATGACCGCGCCAAGCATTACCGCCGCATCAACAACATCGACGACATGCTGGGCACAGCGGTCAACGTGCAAGCCATGGTGTACGGCAACCTTGGCGAGACCAGCGGCACCGGTGTGGGCTTCACGCGCAATCCTGCTACCGGCGCGAAGGAATTTTACGGAGAGTTTCTGATGAACGCGCAGGGCGAAGATGTGGTTTCGGGCGTGCGCACTCCTGTACCGATTCTCGAACTGCAGAAAATCATGCCCGACGTGTACGACCAGCTCCGCGAGATCACAACGCGGCTGGAGAAGCACTACAAAGACATGCAGGATTTCGAGTTCACCATCCAGGATGGCAAGCTCTACATGCTGCAGACGCGCAATGGCAAGCGCACCGGGCTGGCTGCGGTGCGGGTGGCAATTCAGATGGTGGAGGAGGGGCTGATCACCAAGGAGGAAGCGATCTTCCGCGTGGAACCGAATCAGCTTTATGACTTCCTGGTGCCGCGCTTGGATGAGAAGAGTACGAAGGTGGAAGTGCTGGCGACGGGATTGCCTGCGTCTCCGGGCGCGGCTGTCGGGCAGATCGTTTTCACTGCCGAGGAAGCGGTCAAGAAGGCGGGCCACGGTGCGAAGAAGAATCCTGTGATTCTGGTGCGGGCTGAGACCACTCCTGAAGATATTCAGGGCATGGAAGTGGCGGCTGGCATTTTGACTTCGCGTGGCGGCATGACCAGCCACGCTGCCGTGGTCACGCGCGGCATGGGGAAATGCTGCGTGGCGGGTGCGGGCGACATTCAAGTCGATGAGCGAGCCGGAGAAATGCGTGTTAAGGGACAGGTTTTTAAAGAAGGAGATTGGATTTCGCTCGACGGGACGAGCGGACGCGTAATCAAAGGGAAGCTGAACACGCTGGATGCGTCGTCTGATGACGCGGAGTTGCAGAAACTACTGAGCTGGGCGGAACCGTTCCGCAAGATCGGCGTGCGCGCGAACGCGGACATTCCGCGGGACGCAATCCAGGCCAAGGCTTTCGGGGCCGAAGGCATTGGCCTGTGCCGTACCGAGCACATGTTCTTCGCTCCCGATCGCATCTCGCACATGCGTGCCATGATTCTTGCCGACAACGAGAAAGACCGACGCGTCGCGCTGAAGAAACTACTTCCCATGCAACGGGCCGATTTTATCGGTTTGCTTAAAGCTATGAACGGCCTCCCGGTGACCATCCGCCTGCTAGATCCGCCGTTGCATGAGTTTCTGCCCAAGCGCGAGAAGCTCATGGTCGATATCGCCAGCCTCGCCAGTGCCAAAGCGAAGCAGAAGAAAGCCTTGGTGGAGGAATACCGCGAGTACGGCGCGAAAGGTGCTGGCGACCTGAAGAAAGTTCTTTCCGGGTTGCTGGCGCGTGTGGAGGAGCTGCATGAGTTCAATCCGATGCTCGGACATCGCGGATGCCGGTTGGGGATTACCTATCCGGAGATTACCGAGATGCAGGCGCGGGCCATTTTTGAAGCGGCCGTCGCTGTGGAGAAGGAAGGCATCAAGACGCATGCGGAGGTGATGATCCCGCTGATCGCGACGGTGAAGGAGATGGCGAACCAGGGGGCGATTGTGCGGCGCGTGGCGGAGGAAGTGTTCAAGGAAAAAGGGAAGCACGTGCATTACCTCGTGGGAACGATGATCGAATTGCCCCGCGCCTGCCTGGTTGCGGACGAGATTGCCAAGGAGGCGGAGTTCTTCTCGTTTGGCACCAACGATCTGACTCAGACCACGTTTGGTTTCTCGCGGGACGACGTGAACAAGGTCCTGCCAACGTATCTGGCGGAAGGGATTCTGAAGCAGGATCCTTTTGCCGCGATCGACCGCGACGGTGTAGGCGAGTTGGTGCGGATTGGGATTGAGCGCGGACGGAAGACGCGTCCCAAGCTGGAGGTGGGCATCTGCGGCGAGCACGGCGGCGAGCCGTCGTCGGTGGAATTCTGCCATCAGGTGGGAATGGATTACGTATCTTGCTCCCCGTTCCGGGTGCTGACGGCGCGGCTGGCTGGGGCGCAAGCGGGGGCATCGGACAAGCTGAAAGTTGAGGGCGGGAGAACGAAATGACTGAACTCAACATAGCGGACGCGGAAAGGAACACCACGTTCTATGCGTTCTCTGCGGTTAGGGTTTGATCTTGAACTATTGAACCTTCTGCAGGCGGGCGATGAGTTTCTGCGCTAGGCTTTCCTCCGATTCCGACCAGAGCAGCCGCGCGCTGGCGCCGCTATTCTTCTCCACGTTCCTCGAGAATTCGACAAGCTTTGCTACGTTGTCGCGAATCTTGGCCCGAGTCTGTTCGCTGAGGGAAGTCTCGGGCTGCAGAAAGTACGAATCGGGGCCGAAGTCCACTTCGATGTGTCCGGTCTGCTGGTAAGCTCCTTCGTCAAATTCTTCTCCCTGGACAATGAATTTCACAGTCGCGGGCTCGAGCACCCAGCTCGCATTCGACTGGTCGGGCGTCCAAAGATCCCAGTGAGCATCGAAGACGTAAGCGTAGTCGTCGTGCACCAGTTCGGCGGCGATCAGCGTGGCTTGGCCGGGATCGATCCCGCCTGGAAATCGGCGCTCCAGCACTGTGGCTTCATCCCAGGAAATAGGGTGCACAGCAAGGTAAGTGATCCCAAGACGTTGGGTTGAGAAGGGGAACTGCTGCAATAGGGCAAAGGTGTGCGGCAACATTTCCGGACCGGAGAAATCGGGAAACCAAAGACTGAGATAAAGTGGGTCGGACAAAATCGCCTCGAATGTTTCGTCGACCGCACCTCAACGTGCGGTTTTCATTCATTCTAAATTGTGTTTGGATCGCGGGGAAGCGAGTAGCCGTCGCCACCGAGTTCTTTGACAGCCCATCGAAGGGTTGTTACGATCAAATGTTCTCTCGAACAGCACCTACCACCGTCCCCGTCGTCTAGCCCGGCCTAGGACATCGCCCTTTCACGGCGGTAACACGGGTTCAAATCCCGTCGGGGACGCCATAAAATCAAGGACTTAACGGCGTCCGGACAATTCTTCCCACAACATTCCACAACAATCATGCGTGACCAACTGTTCCCGTGCGCATGATTAGATGCGCAAGTTGTTCTTGCGCTTGGCGTTTCGGCTGTTCGAGAGCCTCCGTGTACCCATCCATCGTCGTTTTGAACGATGCGTGTCGCAGCAGCTCTTGCACAACTTTCGCGTCCCCCCCACGATTTGATGAGAGTCGAAAATGTGTGTCGAAACCCCAACGCATCAATGACAATTCTCGACGGGGTTCCTTCGGATGCTGGCGGACAACTGGGACAGGCTGGGTAGGTGCGATGTTGTAGCGCGGCTTCCAATCTTCGTCCCCTGGAAGGGCGTCGAAGTACTCCTCGACCAGCTGCTTTCTCCGCGATAGCCGGTATCGCCCACACATAAGAGAGATTATGGCAGACTCTGTGAGAGATTCGGATCGATGGCGAACAAATAGCGAATATGCTAGACTCGTTCCCCATGGCACGGTGTCCGGTTCGCGAGAAGGCCGACATGTTGAACGAGGCGGATCTGAAGGAGCTCCGTCACAACCTCGCGCACCTCAGCGTGGAAGCGGTCCGGGATATCTACGAGCGGACCTACCGGGATTGTCGGCGAATCTATCATCGGCTGCCGACTCCCAAACAGATGCAAGTCCTCATCCAGGCGTGGAAGCAGTTGTGGAAGTGGCACTGACTTCCTCGGAGCATCCGCCATGAGTTTTGCAGCTACTCTTCGTCGCGAACTTGCCGACCGTGCTCAGAAGTACGCCCACGATAAAGGATTGCCTCACTGTATCAGCTATGGCGACGACCCGACCGTGTGTTTTGCGCCCTATGAAGACGACTTGCGTCACGGGAACTTCCTGCCCGGAAGCTACAAGGCGATACGGACGAATCCTGCGTGGAGACGACGCATGGCAAAGGTTCACACTCAGGGTCGTAGATCCCTGCCTCCTACTGACCGGGGACGATGGATGGAGCTTGATGCCTGCACAAGTTCGGATGCCGTGTTGATGAACATCTTCTGCTATCCCGGCGTGTTGAGGGATGGCAGGGTTTCGGCGTTACTGGGTGCAGAACCGGTCACGCCATGTTTCGGATATAAGGCTCGTGTTCCGCTGGTCAATGGCAGATTTGATCGCACCGAAGTTGACATGCGATTGGGCGACTTGTTGGTCGAGGCAAAGCTGACGGAGAGTGACTTCCAGAGTTCAAAGAAAGAGATACTCCTGGCATATCGCGATTTCTCGGAGGTGTTTGATCGGCAGAAACTTCCCCAGAGGAGTGACCACTACCTCTCCTACCAGCTCGTTAGAAACGTGCTCGCCGCCCATGCTCTGGACTGTGCATTCTGCGTTCTGGTCGACGCCCGCAGGCCGGATCTGATTGATGCATGGTACGCGGTTATGAAGTGTGTGAAGCCGGTAGAACTCAGAACCCGATTGAGGATCTCGACCTGGCAGGAAGTGGCACGGGCCGCGCCAGCAAAAGTCCGAGCTTTCCTGGCGGCGAAGTATGGAGTCGAGGGTCAATGAGAGCGGCCATTTATCGCCAACAATCCTTTAGGCCCGGCCAACTTCCCGCCTTTCATTGACTTGCCAGTTTAGCAGACGTAGGATTCTGCTCCAGTGATCGGGCAAACCATCTCGCACTACCGCATTGTCGAGAAGTTAGGTGGTGGTGGTATGGGGGTTGTTTATAAGGCTGAGGACATAAGCCTCCATCGGTTCGTCGCGCTGAAGTTTCTGCCCGATGAACTAGCCAATGACCCCCAAGCCTTGGCCCGCTTCCAGCGGGAAGCCCAGGCAGCTTCCGCACTGAATCATCCCAACATCTGCACGATCTACGAAATCGGACAACAGAGCGGGCAGCCGTTCATCGCCATGGAGTATCTCGACGGAATGACGCTGAAGCACAAGATCGGTAATCGCCCGCTGGCTACCGAGTTGATTCTTTCGCTCGCCATCGAGATTGCCGACGCACTCGATGCCGCGCATACGAAGGGGATAGTGCATCGCGACATCAAGCCTCCGAATATCTTCGTCACTGAGCGGGGACACGCCAAGATTCTCGATTTCGGGCTGGCCAAGGTTGCCACTCAGAATGCCTTATCGAGTGGGAACGCCGAAACCGAGGTCACGTCCGATCAGTTGACCAGCCCCGGCGCGATGCTGGGCACGGTGGCGTATATGTCGCCGGAACAGGTGAAGGCAAAGCCACTCGACGCCCGCACCGACCTGTTTTCATTCGGTGGAGTGCTGTACGAGATGGCGACGGGCAGGCTGCCGTTCGCGGGCGCGAGTTCGGGCGAAATCTGCGGAGCGATCCTGCACCAGGAGGCGGCCTCGATTTCGTCGTTGAATCCCGACTTCCCGGCTGGACTCGAACTAATTGTCCGCAAGGCGCTGGAGAAAAACCGCGAGCTGCGCTACCAGCATGCGTCGGAGATGCGGACGGATCTGCAACGGCTGAAGCGGGACACGGAGAGCGGGCGGGTTCCGGCGGCTAGCTCTGGAAGAGTGTCAGCGGCAGTCGAGCTTCGCTCGACCGGGCGGACGAGGGCGTCCGCCCTTCCACGTGCTTTCTCGCGAGCCGACGGCTATATTGTGGCGGCTCTGCTGGTGGCTGCCTTGATCGCTGGCGGCCTCTACTACCGCTCACGCCAAGACGCTGCGCATGTTCTCACCGAGAAAGACACCATCATGCTCGCCGACTTTGCCAATAGCACGGGCGATGCGGTCTTCGACGACACGCTCAAGACGGCGCTCAGCGTTTCTCTCAACCAGTCGCCGTTTCTGAATGTGCTCTCTGAGAACAAAGTCGCGGCGACCTTGAAATTGATGTCGCGTCCGGCGGGCACGAACCTTACGTCCGAAGTAACCCGCGAGCTTTGCCAGCGGGCGGGCAGCAAGGCCTACATTGCAGGGTCGATTGCCAGTCTGGGCAGCCAATACGTAATGGGCTTAAAGGCGGTGAATTGCCAGAGCGGCGACTTGCTGGCACAGGAGCAGATCACGGCGGCGTCGAAGGAGAAAGTGCTGGACGCGCTGGGCGAGGCGGCGTCCAAGATACGCGGCGAACTGGGTGAGTCGCTGGTAACGGTGCAGAAATTTGATGTTCCGCTCTATCAGGCCACCACCTCGTCGCTCGAAGCGCTGAAAGCGTACAGCCTTGGCGGAAAGGCTTATCACGAGCAAGGCGCTGCCGCCGCCCTGCCTTACTCTCAACGCGCCATCCAGCTTGATCCGAACTTTGCCATGGGTTACAACGAAGTAGGCAACGACTACCTCAGTCTTGCCGAACTGAGCCGTGCCAAGGAGAACTTGAGCAAGGCATTTGAGTTGCGCGAACATACCAGCGAGCCTGAAAAGCTGGCGATCACGACCGACTACTATCAGTTGGTAACCGGGGAACTGGAGAAAGCTGTACAAACGTATCGGGAATGGATCGAGAGCTACCCGCGGAACTTCACCGCGCCTCTTGGTCTGGGCAACGTGTACACCGCACAGGGGCAGCACGAGAAAGCAGCGGATGCATATCGCGAAAGCCTCCGCTTCACCTCGGATAGTGTCGTCCCGTATGAGAATCTCGCCAACAGCCTGCTCGCCTTGCAGAGATTCGACGATGCACGGCAGATCATCCAGCAGGCGCAGGCTCGAAAGCTGGACAATTTCATATTCCACAACGCTCTCTATGCTCTGGCTTTTCTCAGGTCGGATTCTCCGGCGATGGAAGAGCAGCAACGGTGGTTTGCTGGCCAGCCCGACGTTGAGCACTTTGGGCTTTCGCTCGCCTCGGACACGGAGGCATACGCGGGTCATCTAGGCAGGGCACGGGAACTGTCCAAGCGGTCTATCGACTCCGCCATCCGTGCTGACAGCAAGGAAAGCGGAGCCATCTGGCAGGATAATGCCGCTCTGCGCGAAGCCGCCTTCGGCAACGCTGCGGAAGCGAGGCAAGCAGCGGCAGAAGCTTTGAAGCTTGGTCCCTACAGTCAGGGCGTCGGGGTCGAAGCTGCGCTTGCCTTTGCCATGGCAGGCGATGCGGCACGATCCGAATCCTTGGCGAAAGATTTGAACCAACGCTTCTCGCTCGACACCCAGATGCAATCGTTATGGCTGCCAGCGATCCAAGGGCAACTGGCGCTCGAGGGGAAGAATCCGGCCGACGCTCTCAGTGCTTTGCATACCGCTGCACCGCCCATCGAGTTTGGGTCGATCCTGTTCGTCAATTATGTTTCCTGCCTCTATCCCACCTATATTCGCGGAGAGGCGTATCTTGCAACGGAACAGAGCGATGCTGCTGCCGCCGAGTTTCAGAAGATTCTCGATCACAGCGGCATCGTCTGGAACTGCTGGACGGGAGCGTTGGCGCATCTGGGCGTGGCTCGGGCGAATGCTTTGCAGTCGAGAACCTCGCAAGGGGCGGATGCCGACGCCGCCCGCGTCCGGGCGCTCGCTGCCTACAAGGATTTCCTCACCCTCTGGAAAGACGCCGACCCCGACATCCCGATCCTAAAGAAAGCCAAGGCGGAGTATGCGAAGCTGCAATAGCCGGGGAAAGTTCTCACTCGACGCTTGCTGTTTGCCGATGGTTTACGTAACCAGGCGTTTACGCGTTTTGACCTCTGGTCACTGAGCGCAAGCGCGATATTTCGCCAACCATCCGTCATCGATCTGGAAGCGAGTCATGCCCTCCCCGCAAACTCCCGGCTTGAATTTGTCACTTGCCTTGAATGTCTTCTCAAAAACCGCGTTGGTAAGAAGGTTGCGCATCTTCAGGCGCACCAGGGTCTGGCCGCCACGAGCCGTAGGCGTGTTCACTTCAGCTTCCAGACGGCAGAAAGGAGTGTCTTCAAGCTCAAACAACGTCTTACGTTTAACGTTAATAGCATCAATCAGCGCGGCCATGAAGCCCTCAAGAGGAGGCCGGTATACAAGCGCATGCCTCCCTGATCCCAATTTCTTTCCAGTATAGGGTGAAATACTCCTGGGATGAGAAAGCTTTCGCGGGGTTGTCCGGTGGTTATGAGTGTAACGGCGATTTTTCACCAACTATGTGTCCGAGGACCTGACAGCTCCATCGCTTTCATTGACTTGCCCATTTTAGAGACGTAAGATTTCGCGCCAGTGATTGCTCAAACCATCTCGCATTACCGCATCGTCGAGAAGCTGGGCGGCGGCGGGATGGGTGTGGTCTCATTCATCAATTGACGCGCGCAACCTGGGCAAACCCGCATCGTCATCGCTTTCCTAATCGCCCGTTCCGGTGAGCGGGATGTTGCTGGTGCTGACTTGGGCGTTGTCGGCGACCGTCAGATCGGCCGAGCGTGCGCCCGTCGTGGTGGGCGTGAATGTCACGTCGACGATGCACTTGCGGCCGGGTGCGAGCGACGTGCAGTTGTTCGTCTGCCCGAAGTCGGCCATGTCGGCGCCTGTGATCCTGACGCTCGTGATCGTCAGCTCCGTGGTGCCCGAGTTAGTGATGGTCACGCTTGTCTTCTTGCTGTTGCCTTGCTTCACCGTGCCGAAGTTCACTTGCGTTGGATTAAAACTGGCGATCGGATTGATCACCGTCGCCGTGAAGCCTGCCTGCTGCGGGCTTCCCGGAGCGTTGTCGGTTACGCTCAGAGTGTTCGAGCGTGGACCGATATTGTTAGCGGAGAAGAAGACCTCAACCGGGCAGGTTTTTCCCGCGGTCAAGTTCTTCGGGCAGGAGTTCTGCACGCGGAATTCGCCGCCGCCATTTTTGCCCGTCAAGGTGATGCCGGTGAACGTCAGCGGAGCGTTGCCGGTGTTCTGCACCGTGATTTCTTGCGAGACCATGGCGGAGAGATAAACATTTCCGAAGTTCCAGCTGGTCGGGGTTAGCGTCACCTGAGGTTGCGACGCCGCCGTGAAGTTCCCCGTCACCGTCGCCGGAGCACTGGGCATGTGGAAGTTGGTGCTGGCGGAGGTGGCCGAGTCAAACGATCCGCCGGTCGAAGTCCAGTTGCTGAACGTGAAGCCGGCGTTAGCCGTCGCTGTCACCGGTATGGTCGCGCCCCCGGCATAGAAGCTGCCGGAGCCGGGACTGACCGAACCATCGGCCGACGGCGCAGCCACAGTGGTCAATTGATATTGCGTGTTGAAGCTGGCGGTGTACGTGGTGGGGCTAGACGGCACGGTGATGCTGTGCGAAATAGCGCCACTATCGGACCAGCTACTCCAGACATACTGAATGCCGGATCCGCCGGACTGCGGCGAGGTGGTCGCGATGGTATGCGACGAGCCGGCCGCCCAGCTCTCGATCAACGGAGCTGCCGTAAACGGACCACCATCCGCTGAAACTAGGAGATTTGCGGGGCTGGTCGTGAGTGTGATTTGCTCCGTGGCGGCAGCAAAGTTCCCCGTCATCGTCGCCGGAGCACTGGGCATGTGGAAGTTGGTGCTGGCGGAGGTAGCCGAGTCAAACGATCCGCCGGTTGAAGTCCAGTTGCTGAACGTGAAGCCGGCGTTAGCCGTCGCTGTCACCGGTATGGTCGCGCCCCCGGCATAGAAGCTGCCGGAGCCGGGACTGACCGTACCATCGGCAGACGGCGAAGCCTGCGTGGTCAATTGGTATTGTGTGTTAAAGGTGGCGGCGTAGGTCGTCGCGGTGGAAGGCACCGTGATGCTATGCGAGATAGGTCCACTGTCGGACCAGCTACTCCACACATACTGCACGCCCGCTGCGCCGGCTTGCGGCGAGGTGGTCGCGATGGTATGCGACGAGCCCGGCACCCAGTTCTCGACCAGCGGGGCTGCCGTGGACGTGCCGCCATCCACAGAAACCAGAAGGCCCGCGGGGCTGGTTGTGATCGTGGTCGACACCGTAGATGGACTGATGTTCACGCACCATCCGCCGCCGATGGTGGCGGCGCCGCTGCCCGAATTGTCCATGGCGTACAACGCCCACGTGCCGTTGGGCGTGGTGCCGCCGAATTCCGAGGTCAGCGTGGCCGATCCATCGGTTGCGGCGTAACTTGACGCCGTAATCGCAGGCGCCGGTGCTGGGAAGATCAGCGTCGCGCTTCCGGTTATCGAAGTAGGCTTGTAAGTCCCACTGGTTAGCGGAGAGCCTCCCGGAATCAAGCTGGACGCAGTGTCATCGAGCGTGACATTCACGTCGCCGATGGTTGAGCCGTCTCCCACCTTGGCGAAAGGCACGATGGCCGCGCCCGTTGGTCCTACCAGCAGCAGGTCTGTCTGCGCAATGTCGCTCGAGCTGATGTTGTTGAGCTGCACCGTCACCGAGCCAACGTTGCCCGACAGGCCGGAGACGAAAATGTTCGACGGATAAGGCGTGGCTGCGCCCGCCGTGCTGGGCACCGCGATCGCGCCCGGGTTGCAAAACTGGTTTCCGGTCACCACCGTGTGGTTGTTCACGGTTTGCGTGATGAACCCGCTGCTGGCTTGGAAGTTGACCGTGCCGTTGAAGGCCGCGGTGACGTTTTCGCTAACCTCTGTGCTGAACGAGGTGGTGCAGGAGGCCGTTCCATTGCTTACGGGCACAGTGTTGCCGCCGCTGCACGTGAAGTCGTTGGCTGTGTCACTAAACGTGACCGTGCCTTCATTCACCGTGGTGTTGGAGGTGACAGTGGCTGTGAAGGTGACCGAGTTGCCGGGAGCGGCAGTGAACGACGGGTTGTTATTCGATGACACCGACGTTGCGGTGGGAGCGGCCACAATGATTAGCGCGAAGTTGGCAGTCACGCTCTGCGGCGCCGTCATGGTGATGCTGGTGGAGGCGCTGGTGGAGTTCGCGACGTTACCGGTCCAGTTGACGAAGGTGTAGCCGGCATTGGCTGTGGCCGTTAGGGGTACGATCGTCCCGGAGGCGTAGTAGTTGCCAGGAGGGGGCGCGACGGATCCCCCGGCAGATGGATTCGCCGCGGTCGTCAATTGATATTGCGTGTTGAAGCTGGCGGTATAAGTCGTGGCCGTACCAGGCACGGTGATGCTGTGCGAAATTGGGCCAAGGTCGGACCAACTAGTGAAGCCGTACTGTATGCCCGCTCCGGCGGCCTGCGGCGATGTGGTCGCGATGGTATGCGGCGAGCCGATGTTCCAGGTTTCGATCAGCGGAGCTGGCGTGAGCCCGCCTCCATCCACCGAAACCAGAAGGTTGGCGGGGACGGTCGTGATCGTAATCGCTACCGTGGCGGGAACAAAGTTCCCCGTCACCGTCGCCGGAGCAGCGGGCATGTGGAAGTTGGTGCTGGCGGAGGTGGTCGAGTCGAACGATCCGCCGGTCGAGGTCCAGTTGTTGAACTGGAAGCCAGCGTTGGCCGTTGCAGTTATGGGTATGACCGCGCTCGAGGCGTAGTAGCCGCCTGGGGCCGGCGTGACCGAACCATCGACGCCCGGCGAGGCCACCGTGGTCAGTTGATATTCCATGGTGAAGTTGGCGGTGTAGGTGGTAGTCGAGCTCGGCGCGGTGACCGTCTGCGACTGGGCGCCGCCCTGCGACCAACTGTTCCAGACTTGTTCTGATCCCTCGGCTACATTCTGCGGCGAGGTGGTGTTGAGGGTATGCGAGGATCCCACCAGCCAGCTGAAGGTCTGCGGGGCGGTGTAGGTGGTGCCGTCCACTATGACGGAAAGCCCGGCTGGGCTGGTGGCGACGGTGACCGCGACCTCAATGTTGACCGGCGCGCTGACTGTCTGATTGTCTACCGTTGCCGTGCCGGTGCCGTTGCCGGGGTTTGATCCCGCGGTGTAGGTAGAGGACACCAATCCGCTGGTAAGAGTGGTGCCGGTCGGGTTCACGCTGCTATCCAGCGTGCCGCCAAAGGTGACCGGTGTTCCATTGGGAACGCTGAATCCGCCTACGTCGTTTGAATTCTCGGGAGGTTGGCGGTCAGCCGCGAGGTGCCGCCGGCGACAACCTGCGTTGGACTGGCGCTGATGCTCAACACCAGCCATGGGTTGAAGGTGGCTGTGGCACTGGATTGAAATACGGTGTCGCACCCAGTAGCGCCCGGTCCGCCATTGCAGCCCCACCAGTTATCGGTGACGGTAGCGGCGCTTCCGCCTTCGATGGCAAATCCGGTACCGCCCGAATTCTGGCCAGTGGCGAGGTTACCGACAATGCGGGAATTGGAGACGGTGACGGGACTGTCGCTCGAATAGATCCCGCCGCCAACATTTGAGCCGGCCGAGTTGCCGGTAAAGACCGATCCGCTGATGTTCGCACTGTCGCCGGTATTGATGGCGACGTAAATTCCGCCGCCTTCCAGCGTGCTGCTATTGCTGGTGAAAACGGAGTTGGTAACGGTTAGATTGCCAGAGCTGGTGCTGACGTCGTAATAGATGCCGCCACCGGCTGCGCCGCCGGTCGTGGGACTGGAGGGGGCAGTGTTGCTGGAGAACGTGCTGTTGGTGACGGTGAGGTTGCCGGTGCCGCTGGCGTCAAGGCCGCCGCCGTCGTTGGTTGCTTCGCTGTTATTGTCGTTGAAGGTGACGTTGGTGAGCGTGAGGTTGTCGCCGGATGCTCCGATGCCGAGCATGCCGCCGCCGCCGAATCCGCAATCCTGTCCGGTGCTGCAGGTTCCGAGCTGAATGGCCAGATTCGAGATTGAAACCGGAGTGTTGCCATTGAAGAGTGGATCCTGCTCGAATATGCGGTCGTGACCGTCGGTCTGCTGAATGATGGTGCTGGTCTGCCCAGCTCCAACGATCGAGATGTTTACCGCCGAACCATTGCCCAACTCAAGCTCGCCGGTTTCCAGAGAAGTCAGGTCGTAGGTGCCAGCCGGAACGTTGATGACATCCGTTCCGCCGACGTTATTGGCTATGCAAACCGCCTCACGCAAGCTGAGGGTGCTCGGTGGACTCGTAACATTGGTGGTGCAAGCGTCCACGGTGTCAATATCCGCGGTAGTGTTTACATTGAGCGTGAGGCCGACGTTGGAGGTGATCAGCATGGGCGCCGATTGCGCGGAGGTTAGCACGACCACATCGCGCGAGGCGTCAATCTTCTGCGGCATGGCAAACGCTGCGACCGGCGTACTGAGAACGAAACGGCCGCGCTGGGGCTGGCGGCTGTGCCGGAAGTATCAAGGATGGTGAGCTGGCTGCGGCCGGCCTCAAGCAGCATGACGTCGTTGCTGGAAGCTGCGGCCAAACGTGGCGAGGTGAATGCGGAAGACGTAGCCGGGCCTGCCGGCACGGAGGCGGTATAAGGCCAGTTGCTTGGCGACGGTCCACGCTCCGTAAGAAGTCGGGCTGGGCGGATTTGATTTCGTCGCCTTCATCTTTGCCATCATGGCGGCGCGGCGGCCGGGAAGATCGGCGGCCGTGAGCGGGGCGGTGTCCAGAGTTCCGTGTTGCAGAATCTGGATTGAGCCATCGTCGGCGAGCGCGGAAATCTCCTGGCGTCCATCGTGATCCCAAATAAAATCGCCGATGGTAAGGCCCATGACGTTGAAGGGAACGGTTACAGTTTCCATCTGCGGACTGGCGGATAAGGCGTTGTAGATCAGAACAATGTTGCTGCCTGCGCCGACGGCAATGTCATGTCCGCCGCCAAGGTTGCCCCACGCGACGGAATTGCCTTGAGCGGGTAACGGATAGCTTGCCCCTTGCACTATCCCGGATGAAGTGGGATTCAGCATTACCAACTCCGCACCATTGGGACCATTCAGTGCCACAGCCACGTGCCCGTCCGGGGCTGCGGCCAAAGCCGTCACCTGTCCGAGAAGCGGCACCAACTGCGCGGCCAGGAAGTTTCCGGTTCCGTCGCCGGCCAGCAGATAGAGGTTGTTGCCGCGCGCCGCGGCTAATACGTCCTGATTGCCGTCGCGGTTGAAGTCGCCGGTCGCGAGCAAGTCGGGCGACTCGGGCAGGGTAAATGTGGGGGCCTTCGACTGGAATGTGGCTGGGAGGTTGCCCTTCATGGCCTTGACATAAAGAGTGGGATCAGTTGGAGCGAAGGCGTCGCGGTTGCCGCGAAACAGGGCGATGACGCCGCCGTTTGCAGTCGAGTATCCGGCGACAACGTCGGGCGCGCCATCGGCGTTAAAATCCGCCGAGGCCAGGGCTGTGGGCGTGGCTGTGCCGGCCTGCAATGCGGCGGCCGCCGGTCCCGTGTAGTCAGCTTTAGGTTCTGCGGGTTCTTCAGGTTGACCAGAGGCTTCCCGGCGCTAGGGAGAATCGTCCCCCGCACATTCGCCGCTCGAATTCTGCTCAGCGGGAAATACGAAAGGGTAAGCAGGCCGGCAATCGCAATCATGCCGACGTAGAAAGAACGATGCAGACGAGGGCGCTTCATCATGGTAGCGTCTCCACGCCGAACCTTAGCCTTTGTGTCTGCGCAGTCCGTAGGCGGGCCGCCGCAGACACAGACAGATGGGCTGGCGTCTAGTTGGCTAAGAATTTCCCTGGGTTCGGGCGAGGTGCAGCGTCAGAGCGCAGGCATATGCCTCCGCAGAACGCGGTTGGCATAGTCGCTCTTTTGGGGGGATATGTCAAGACGAATATCCCGCGCTAGTGGTGCGAACTGGCCTTCTGGCGCCGCTTTTCAAACCAGGGCGTGGTGCCGTAAAGATTACCCGCGCTGTCGAAAACCAGGCTGGAAGAAGACGAGTATCCACGCCGTTTCCCGGTAGTCGAAGATCGTCGTTTCGGTTTGTGCAGCTGCAAGTGTGCTCGTCGCCCTTCAAGGTAATGAGTGTAATCACGATGTTACAACAATTATCTGGAGTTCACAGGTGTGAAGGGCGGCGTTTTTGTTTGGGTAGCCAATGTTCCTGCATGAAGCGCCAATGGTTTTGATTGAGTTCCGTAACCCGCGATAGGAGTGCTTCCGTCTCTTTCTCTCCACGTTCTCGAAGTTCTTCATAGCGACGGTACAAGGTGGTGATTTCCTCGAATTGCCGCCTACTCTCTAACGCCGGAATGCTCCATGTGACTTCGCAGCACCAACGATGCCAGTCCCAGTGCGATGTGACCCACTCGGGTGGAGTAATCGCCACGAACTGCTGCTTTGTGAGTTGATCCACAAGCTCTCGATACTCGGTTGCGCTCAGTGGAATGGCTTCCATCTACATCCGCCGCTCATCCCCGCGTCAGCGACGCCCTTTTTGAATACTTCGTTCACCACTTCCATCGGGGGTATCACTTTGGAGAGGAAAAAATAAGGAATCGAGAACAGAAGTGATAGAGCGTCTCCAGACTTGGGAACACGTCCGGGGCCAGCGGTGCCATTAACTGGAACTTGATCGTTCTCTTTTGCCGATCGGTACTCATGCAGGTGTTGATGCCCTGTCCTTTAACAGACTACAGCGCTGGCAACCCGGTTAATGAGAGATGGCAGACGATCATGCTTTCCTCCTGCCCCCGAAGGATTATCTCTCACATTGATGGGCCTCCTGCAATGACTGTTGTAACCAGGCGTGGGTGTTGAAAAAGTCCCTCAACAGAACGGCTTTTCATCTGCGAGCATGCCGTCGCCGATTTTCTTGTCTCCGTTCGACTAAGAGGTGGCCGGCAGAACCGGTGTTGTCGGCTGACTGAGGAAGCGCACCAGTCGCTTGATGTTCTGGGCTACCGCTGCCAGGAAGAACTGCTCCCGCACGAACTTCAGTCTGCGCAGGCGCAAGCGACGCAATCCGATCTGATTCTTAAGTTCCGCGAACAGGGCCTCTACCTTTTTTCTTTCTCGCTGTGCCTTGGCGAACTCGGGCGTGTTGACCAGCTCGCGAGCCCGTTGGCGGGCCGTCTCATCCATGTGAATGGCGAGATACTTATATCGCCCACTGGTGCATTGCGCTTTTTGCGAACATGCCCCACAACGTTTGCCGCTGCCGATATAGGCGTGAGCGCGGTTGCGAACATTCAGGCCGACATAGTTGAGCTGCTCCCCCGCAGGACAGCGATAGCTATTGCTGTCGGGTTGATAGGTGAACCGCTCGGGACCGTAGAACGGGCTGTTCTTTCTGTGGATACTGTCGCGGGTTCGCATATACGGAGTGATGCTCCGATCCGCCAACCACTGCAAGAACTCCCCGTTCCCGTAGGTGGTGTCGGCCGCTACCGATTCTGGCTCTCGTCCTTGCCATTGCGTGAAGCGAGTGAGCATGTCCTGTGCGGCCACGGTTTCCTGACTCATTCGTGCTGCCGTCGCTTGCACTCCCACAATCACGCAACTATGGTTGTCGACCAGATAGTTGTCGTAGTAGCCCAGTCGGGCCGGAGTCCCACCCTTGGTCGCGTAGGTCGCATCGGGATCAGTCGTGGACAACAGTTTCTGCTCATGCACGGGCTCGTCGTTCGGATTTTGCTGCTCCAGTTCCACCAAGTACTGGCGCACGGTTTGGTTCACTTGCGCCGCTTCCCCTAACTGCTCGCGCGGAATGCGGCTCTCCTTCGCCGCATTCGCCTCCACGAAGCTGCCATCCACCGAGAGGTGCTTGCCCCGCACCAACCCCACTTCCACACACTGCCGCACAATCTGCTCAAACAACTCCTCGAACAGTTTCGACTCCTGGAACCGTCCGTGCCGATTCTTGGAAAACGTGGAGTGGTGTGGGATCTCCTGATCGAATCCCAAACCCGTGAACCAGCGCCACGCCAAGTGCATGCGCAGTTCCTCCACCAGTTTGCGTTCGCTGGTGACGCCATACAAATAGCCAATCAGCAGAATGCGCAGCAGTAGCTCGGGATCAATCGACGGACGACCCGTCTCGCTGTAACTCTGTTTCAGCTTTTCGCGCACGAAGGCAAAGCTGACGTGTTTTTCGATCAGCCGCAACAGGTGGGTCTCAGGAACCTGATCTTCCAGCCGGAAGAAATAGAACAGCGCTTCGGAGCGGTCGAGTTGCCCCATCATGATCAGCAGGCCTCCGACGATGAGAATCAAACAGAGCATGAGCGAGATCACTTCCTTCTAACATGCTTCTGCTGAATTCCACCTGCCAATCTCAGTGACTTTTTCAACACCTACAGGCGATTGCACTCATTGACCATTGACCAGGCTGGGAGCAATGCTGCCCAAAAACCCCTTTACCTTCAGTTCTGGAAGTACCTGAATCTAAGAGGTCACACGTGCGACCCCGCTGCTGCCCGAAAACAGGTGTTTTTGGGGTGAACGTAGTCGGGATGCGGGCCGAAATTGCCAGAGACACCCATTGCACGCAAAGAAGCTCGGGCGCAGTACACGATAACCGTTTGAAAAGATTGGTCGGTCCTAGTAGACGACTTTCGAACTTTCCTTTCGGGCACCAGCAGTTTTGAACTAGCGACTTCAGTAGCTTCGGACTGAATCAGTCAAGAGGACTCGCGGAGGAGTGGGTCACAATCTCCTCCGCGCAACGGAAGTCAAGGCGCTAGGCTCAAAGGTTGAGTCTTACGAAAGCGGTTCGATGCCATCTACCTGGATGGTGTTGCTATTCATGTCGAGCCTGCCGGTGACTTTCACCTGTTTGCCCACATATTGCTTGGCCTTCCCCGGGTCGTCGAGCTTGTAAGTGACCTTCGAGACTGAGTCCTTTAGGACGAGTTCTCTGTTTTCTTTTGCAATCCGACCCGTGAAGGCCTTGGCCTCGTGTGTCGTCGTATCGCCAGAGGATGGCATCTGGGCCTCGTTCTGTTGCTGTTGCTGAGCAGCGGCCTGCTGCTGCTGCGGCGTTGCTGGAGCGTGGTCTTGATCGGCCTGTGCATGCATTGATGGTGCAATGGCTAAGGTCAAAGCGGCGACGGCTGTGGCCAAAGAGAAATGCAGCAGAAACTTCTTCATAGTGAAAACCTCCTGAAATTGCGATTTGCGTTCCTGGATCACGTTGCAACAAGCTTGCCAATGGTGACGCGGCAGTTTGCCGCTTACAAAATACGAAACTTAGCCAACGAGCATCTATGTAACCGTGAACTTTAGACCAAGGACCAAGAAATTCTTGCCACCATGAGACCGTTTGCAACACAGAATTCCCGCGCTGCTTCGCAGCGGATGGTCAAGGCGGTATGACAGGTCACATCAAAGGATCCGTGTGTTCTACATGATTTACCCGAGTGTCATAGCTCGGTGAAGCGCGTAATTTTGCGAGTGATTCAGCCGAATGGAGCGGGGCGGTCCGGTTCTGTGCTGCATCAGCTGTAAATCCAGCGCCCAGGAGTTCCCAAGAGTTGCGCTTCCACATCATCAAATGTCGCAAGATGGATGCGAACTCCAGCGGAACGAATATCACCGATTTGGAGCATTTGCCATGGCCGTGAACGCAACAGCCGCATACGGAATTTACTCCCAAGACGTCTCGTTGACCGACATCGTGCGCGATCTAAACCAGGCCGGTTTCGACAACGAAGACATTTGCATGATGCTGTCACCCGCTCATCCCATTGCATCGATGGTTCGGGACGCAAGCCTGTTTAATTCCGAAAGGGAAACCAACGCGGTGACGGCCCGGCTGATTGGCTGGCTTTCGGAATTAGGTGCGGTGCTGATTCCGACCGTTGGTTTCTTCATCCGGTCACAGACGTTTTTTCATGCTCTTATGGTGGCGCGGGAAGCACCGGCTCTCTGTGGGAATGCCAGAACGCTGGTGGGGCTTGGTTTCTCGGAGGAAGACGCGGAACGGTTCGAGGATCAACTGGTTGATCTCGGAGTGCTGGTGTACGTCTCCTGCGCGGAGGGCGCGAAGAAAATGTGGGCAAGAGAAGTGCTACGGCACACTGGAGCCCACGAGGCCGCCACGCTGGAAGAAGGAATGAGTGTCGCAGCCACGGCCTGATCCTGCTGTGCTCATCAGATAGCGAGCTGGCGAAATCCTTGGGTTTCGACAGCCGGAAGATTACCTAATCCCGCCAGCGAGCAAGATTCGAAATAGCAGCCAGCCATCGCCGGACATTGGTTCTCATCAGGAAGATTTTGCTTTAAATGCCCGTGGCCACCTAGTTGCGGCCAGGTGGCATACAGTAAAGACCCTAGAGTCGGCGACAATTCGTCGTGTTTCAATTAGGTTCGTCGGTGAATTCCTGTACGTTCAAATTCAAAAACAAAACCAAGCTATGAACGGCTCCTCAAAGCGCCACATCCTCCCCCGGTCCATGGAGAAGACCATGAAGAGAAATAGTCAGACCCCGGCGATTGCCGTGGCCAATGGTGCATCCGATGAAGGTCAAGAAGGCAAGCATAACGGGAATTCTGTCCTTCTTGCCCAGCCTGCCTCGGGCGATCTCAGTGTGATTTTAGCCAGCCTGCAGACCATGCGGGACGGCAACTTTGCTGTGCGCCTTCCCGGCTCCTGGACCGGACTGGCGGGAAAAATTGCCGATACTTTCAATTCCATTGTTTCCGCCAACCAGCAGATGGCTGAGGAACTGAAGCGCGTCGGGCAAGTGGTGGGCAAAGAAGGCAGGACTCGCGAGCGCACCCGCTTTCATGAATCCAGAGGAGCCTGGGGCGAGATGGAAGTCTCGATCAATACGCTGGTCGAGGATTTGCTGCGGCCAACCGAGGGTGTGACCCGCGCCATCGCGGCTGTTGCCCAGGGGAACCTGACCCAAACGGTGCGCCTGGACGTGGACGGACGGCCGCTGGAAGGAGAGTTCCTGCGCTCCGCCAACATCGTCAATACCATGATTCAGCAGCTTAGCGTCTTCACCGCCGAGGTAACGCGCGTGGCGCGTGAGGTGGGCACGGACGGCAAGCTAGGCGGCCAGGCGCAGGTGCCAGGCGTGGCTGGCACGTGGAAGGATTTAACGGATTCGGTGAACTCGATGGCCAGTAACCTCACTGGCCAGGTTCGCAACATCGCTGAAGTCGCAACCGCTGTTGCCAGCGGCGATCTATCGCGCAAAATTACTGTCGACGTGCGCGGCGAAATTCTCCAGCTCAAAGAAGCCATTAACACGATGGTCGATCAGTTGCGCTCGTTTGCTTCCGAAGTGACCCGCGTAGCTCGTGAAGTGGGTACGGACGGGAAGTTGGGCGGCCAGGCTGTAGTCGTTGGTGTGGCTGGTACGTGGAAAGATCTTACGGACTCGGTCAACGCCATGGCCGGCAACTTGACGGCCCAGGTGCGAAACATCGCCGAAGTGACCACGGCTGTCGCACGCGGCGACTTGTCGCGCAAGATCACGGTCGACGTGAAGGGCGAAATTCTCGAACTCAAGGACACCATCAACACGATGGTGGACCAGCTCAACGCATTCGCCGGCGAAGTCACCCGCGTGGCGCGTGAAGTTGGTACCGAAGGCAAGCTGGGCGGACAGGCACAGGTGCCCGGTGTGGGCGGCACCTGGAAGGATCTCACGGACAACGTCAACTTCATGGCCAGCAACCTCACCGGCCAAGTACGAAACATCGCCGAGGTGGCAACGGCGATTGCGACCGGCGATCTCTCGCGCAAAATTACAGTTGATGTCCGCGGCGAGATTTTGCAGCTCAAAGAAACGCTCAACACGATGGTAGACCAGCTCAACCGGTTCGCTGGTGAAGTGACGCGCGTGGCGCGCGAAGTCGGTACCGAAGGCCGTCTGGGAGGGCAAGCGAACGTTCCTGGCGTGGCTGGTACCTGGAAGGATCTCACGGACTCAGTCAACTCGATGGCCGGGAACCTCACCGGCCAGGTGCGCAACATCGCAGAAGTGACAACCGCTGTGGCCAGGGGAGATTTGTCGCGCAAGATCACGGTGGATGTGAAAGGCGAAATCCTTGAACTCAAGAACACCATCAACACGATGGTGGATCAGCTCAACGCGTTCGCCGGTGAAGTGACGCGCGTGGCGCGCGAAGTTGGCACTGAAGGGAAGCTGGGCGGGCAAGCACAGGTGCCCGGCGTGGCTGGCACTTGGAAGGATCTTACAGACAATGTCAACTTCATGGCCAGCAACCTCACTGGCCAGGTACGGAATATTGCCGAAGTCGCAACGGCCGTGGCCCGCGGCGACTTGTCCCGCAAAATCACGGTCGACGTGAGAGGCGAAATTCTCGAACTCAAGGACACCATTAACACGATGGTCGACCAGTTGCGTTCGTTTGCGTCGGAAGTGACCCGCGTGGCTCGTGAAGTGGGTACTGACGGCAAACTCGGCGGTCAGGCACAAGTGCCCGGAGTAGGCGGCACGTGGAAGGACCTCACGGATTCGGTCAACTCGATGGCCAGCAACTTGACGGGCCAGGTGCGTAACATCGCCGAAGTATCGACGGCGATCGCCAGCGGCGACCTCTCGAAGAAAATCACCGTGAACGTTAGCGGCGAGATTCTGCTGCTCAAAGAGACCATCAACACAACTGTGGACCAACTCAATGCATTCGCTGGCGAAGTGACGCGCGTGGCGCGAGAAGTCGGTACGGAAGGGCGTTTGGGAGGGCAGGCGAACGTGCCTGGCGTTGCCGGTACATGGAAAGATCTAACGGACTCCGTCAACTCGATGGCCGGGAACCTGACTGGTCAAGTGCGCAACATTGCCGAGGTGACCACTGCCGTGGCCCGGGGCGATTTGTCGCGCAAGATCACGGTCGACGTGAAAGGCGAGATTCTCGAACTCAAGAACACCATTAACACGATGGTCGACCAGCTCAACGCGTTCGCGGGTGAAGTGACGCGCGTGGCTCGCGAAGTCGGCACGGACGGAAAACTGGGCGGACAGGCACAGGTACCCGGTGTTGCCGGCACGTGGAAGGACCTCACGGACAACGTGAACTTCATGGCCAGCAACCTTACGGGCCAGGTACGTAACATCGCTGAAGTGGCGACGGCCATAGCGAATGGCGATCTCTCCAAAAAAATAACGGTGGACGTGCGCGGCGAAATCTTGCAGCTGAAGGAAACGCTGAACACGATGGTCGAGCAGCTGCGTTCGTTCGCCGCTGAAGTGACGCGCGTGGCGCGTGAGGTGGGCAGCGAAGGCCGCCTTGGAGGACAGGCCAATGTGTCCGGCGTGGCGGGAACGTGGAAGGATCTCACCGACTCCGTGAACGCGATGGCCGGCAACCTCACCGGCCAGGTGCGCAACATTGCTGAAGTCACGACTGCCGTGGCACGCGGCGACTTGTCACGCAAAATCACGGTGGACGTGAAAGGAGAAATTCTCGAACTCAAGAACACCATCAACACAATGGTGGATCAGCTCAACGCATTCGCTGCCGAAGTGACGCGCGTGGCTCGCGAAGTGGGTACCGAAGGCAAGCTAGGCGGGCAGGCGCAGGTGCCGGGCGTCGCCGGAACCTGGAAGGATCTCACCGATAACGTAAACGTGATGGCCGCCAACCTGACGGAACAAGTGCGTGGCATCGTCAAAGTGGTGACGGCCGTCGCAAACGGCGAATTGACTCAAAAGCTGACCGTCAACGCGAAGGGCGAAGTTGCGGCGCTGGCGGAAACCATCAACAACATGACGAATACGCTTGCTACCTTCGCCGATCAGGTCACGACTGTGGCGCGCGAAGTCGGCGTGGAAGGGCGGCTCGGCGGCCAGGCCAATGTGCCCGGCGCTGCAGGTACGTGGAAAGATCTCACGGGCAACGTGAACCTGCTAGCCGATAACTTGACCAACCAGGTGCGGGCCATTGCTGAGGTTGCCACCGCGGTCACCAAGGGCGACTTAACCCGGTCCATTCAGGTGGAAGCCAGCGGCGAAGTTGCGGACTTGAAAGACAACCTCAACACGATGATCGACAACCTCAGGCTCACCACCGACCGCAATACGGAGCAGGACTGGCTCAAGACGAACCTGGCCCGCTTCACCGGCATGTTGCAGGGGCAACGCGATCTGACGACGGTGGGACGCATGCTCCTGTCGGAACTGACACCTCTGGTCAACGCCCAACAAGGTGTGATCTATCAAATGGGAAGCGAGGAATCGGAGGAGATGGTGCTGCTTTCGGCATTTGCCGGCGACGGCGAAGACGGACATCTTCGTAGGTTAAAGCTCGGCGAAGGACTCGTGGGACAATGCGCGGCGGAGAAGCGACGGATGCTAATCTCCGAACTGCCGCCCAACACAATCTCTATTCGGTCGGGTTTGTTCGAGGCTGTTCCACGCAACGTGATCGTGCTCCCTGTGCTATTTGAAGACCGGGTCAAGGCGGTGATCGAACTGGCCTCGTTGAGCAATTTCACAACCTCCCATCTGGCATTTCTTGAACAGCTAACGGCCAGCATCGGCATCGTGCTGAACAGTATCGAGGCCACCATGCAGACGGAAGGACTGTTAAAGCAATCCCAGCAATTGGCCACCGAACTTCAAATGCAACAAAAAGAGTTGCAGCAGACGAACGAGCAACTGGCGCAGAAAGCGCAGCAGCTTGCCGAACAGAACGTTGAGGTCGAACGCAAAAACCAGGAAATCGAGCAAGCCAGGCGAGCCCTGGAGGAGAAGGCCAAAGAACTGGCCTTGACTTCGAAATACAAGTCCGAATTCCTGGCCAACATGTCTCATGAACTCCGGACCCCACTCAACAGCATCCTGGTACTCGGCCAGCAACTCAGCGACAACCCGGATGGCAACCTGACGCCGAAACAGGTTGAGTTCTCCCGCACGATTCATGGCGCCGGAACAGACTTGCTGAACCTGATCACGGACATTCTTGATCTATCGAAAATCGAATCCGGAACTGTTTCCGTCGAGGCAGAGGACGTCTACTTCGCCAGCCTGCTGGACTCAGTGGAACGTCCGTTTCGGCATGAGGCAGAAAACCGGCATCTCAACTTTGAAGTGCAGACCGATCAGCATCTTGCCCGGAGCGTGGTTACCGACTCGAAGCGGTTGCAGCAGGTATTGAAGAACCTGCTGTCCAACGCTTTCAAGTTCACCGAAGTTGGAGGCGTCCGCTTGTCGGTATCTCTAGCGCGGGCCGGTTGGACCGAAGGTCACCCGATTCTGAGTAAAGCGGCCTCAGTGGTGGCGTTCGAAGTTGCTGATAGCGGTATTGGCATTCCGCTGGAAAAGCAGCGTATCATCTTCGAGGCCTTTCAGCAGGCAGATGCCGGCACAAGCCGCAAGTACGGCGGAACGGGTCTGGGGCTGGCAATCAGCCGCGAGCTGGCCAGTCTACTGGGCGGAGAAATCCAGCTACACAGTACTCCGGGCCGGGGCAGCACGTTCACTCTGTATTTGCCTCAGACCTATGTAGGACCGTCCACGGCCAGCGCCGTGACGGTCGAACGAAAATCTCCCTCATCCGTTTCCCCGGCGCCGTTATCCGTCGTGGAGCATCCGGTCGAAAAAATACCCGATGACCGGAAAACTCTGCAGCCTGACGATGCGGTCTTGTTGATCGTGGAAGATGATCCGCACTATGCGCGCGTGTTGTGCGATCTCTCTCGGGATAAGGGATTCAAAGTTCTCGTGGCAACCCGGGGTGCGGAAGCCCTCGC
Organism: uncultured Acidobacteriaceae bacterium; assembly: GCA_963850805.1. GTDB lineage: Bacteria > Acidobacteriota > Terriglobia > Terriglobales > Acidobacteriaceae > Sulfotelmatobacter. Next base: position 154,638 of record CAWKNF010000023.1, read on the forward strand.
GCTGGCCCAGGATTACCATCCGACCGCAGTGTCTCTAGACGTTTTCCTGCCCGATATGCTGGGCTGGACGGTCCTGAACCACTTGAAGCAGGATCCGGCGACGAGGCACATACCGGTTCAGATGCTGACGTTGGACGAAGACCGGCATCATGGCCTGACCCGTGGGGCGTTCGCATTTGTTACAAAACCAACCACGCCGGAGGGTCTTGAAACGGCACTGGCCCGCATCAAGGAATACTCCGCTCCCCGGCGGAAGCGATTGCTGGTGGTGGAAGACAATCCGGCCGAGCAGCTCAGTATTAAGGAGTTGCTGGGTTATGACGACATCGATGTGACGGTCGTTGCCACGGGCTCGGATGCAATCCAGGCCGTTAACGAGCACGCCTTCGACTGCGTCGTACTTGACTTGCGTCTGCCTGACATATCAGGCTTCGAAGTGCTGGAACGTTTCCGCGACACTCCTTCACTGACCGATCTGCCGGTGGTAGTCTTTACCGGCAAAGAGCTCTCTCCGGAGGAGGATGCCCGCCTGCATTCGCTGGCGCGCAGCGTTGTGGTGAAGGGAGTGGAATCGCCGGAGCGCCTGCTGGATGAGACAGCGTTGTTTTTGCATCGCGTGGTCGCCGATCTCCCGGTGGAAAAACAGAAACTGCTCGACCGGTTGCACCACTCCGACGATGCTCTGGTGGGAAAGAGAGTGCTGGTAGTGGACGACGACGTGCGCAACATCTTTGCCCTTAGCAGTGTTATTGAACGTAGGGGTATGGCCGTGATCACCGCCGGAACGGGCCGGGAAGCCATCGCCAAGCTCGAATCGACGCCGGATATTGCGATTGTATTGATGGATATAATGATGCCGGAGATGGACGGATACGAGACCATGCAGGTCATCCGGCAGAACTCTTCGTTTCGGCGCTTGCCGATCATTGCACTGACCGCGAAAGCGATGAAGGGCGACCGGGAGAAATGTCTTGAGGCCGGAGCGTCCGAGTACCTGGCCAAGCCCGTCAATACGGAGCAACTGCTATCGTCTCTGCGTATGTGGCTGCACAGATAGCAGTCTGCCGCGCATCATGGCGACCGAGATTTGAACGGAGAGAATTAGTTAGGGCTCATGGGCACAAACGAGAAGATCAATATTCTCATGGTGGATGATCAGCCAGCCAAGCTGCTCAGCTATGAGGTCATGCTGGGCGGACTGGGTGAGAACCTGATCAAGGCCAGCTCTGCCAAGGAGGCCCTTGAATTTCTGCTGAAGACTGACGTTGCCGTAGTGTTGATGGACGTAAGCATGCCAGAACTCGATGGTTTTCAATTGGCCGCGATGATTCGCCAGCACCCACGTTTTCAGCGGACCGCCATCATTTTTGTTTCGGCCGTGCACCTGACTGACCTGGATCAGCTCAAAGGTTACGAGCACGGAGCGGTGGACTACATTTCAGTTCCGGTCGTTCCCGAGCTTCTGCGTGCGAAAGTCAGGGTATTCGCCGAGTTACATCGCAAGACACGGCAGCTCGAAGCCCTGAATCGAGAGCTGGAGCAGCGCGTGCTGGAGCGCACGGAAGAGTTGGCGCGAAAAGCAGAATTGCTCTTGCGGCTGAACATGGAGCTGGTGGGAAAAAATCAGGAACTGGACGCCATTATCCACACCGCGCCCGACATAATCTTCAGTCGGAAGGCCGACGGCTCCAGGGATTACATGAGCGACCGGTTTTATGAGTTTACCGGCGCTTCGCCAGGTTCGGCGAATGGTCTCGTGTGGCTTGACTATGTGCACCCCGAGGATAAGCAAAAAGCCATGGCGGACTGGATGCGCTGTGTTGAATCGGGGGCCAACTACGAGGCTGAGTATCGCCTACGGTCCAAGGACGCGGATTACCGCTGGTTCCGGACTCGCGCGGTTCCGATTCGAGATCCGGACGGGAAAATCGTCAAATGGTACGGAACCTGTTCTGACATTCAGGACAGCAAGCTGCTGGTACAGTCGATTCGCGACAACGCCGCCGAGTTGGAGAAAATGGTCGATCGGAGGACCGACGAATTGCGGCGGCTTTCCATTCGTCTGATGACGATGCAGGATCAAGAGCGCCGCCGGCTGGCGCGCGATCTACATGACGGGTTAGGGCAGGACCTTGCCGTGGCCAAAATGGTGCTGGACAGAATGATCCTGCAGAATTCCAAATCCGCTGAACCGCCCGAAGAAGCGTGGACTCAGGCCAGCAGCATTATTGACAGTGCCATTCAGCAAGTTCGAACCATGTCTCATCTATTACATCCGCCATTGCTCGATGAAGTCGGCCTGCTGTCGGCGCTTGCCTGGTACGTTGAGGGGCTCACCAAGCGCAGCGGCATCGAGACCTCTCTCGACGTACTGCCCGGCGATTTTCCGAGGCTGGGTGCGGAGGTCGAGACCGCGGTTTTCCGGATCGTTCAAGAAGCACTTACCAATGTCTTCCGGCACTCCGAAGCAAGCAAGGTGTGGATCACTTTGAGTCAAAGAGAAGGGACAATCGTTGTTGCGGTGCGCGACGACGGCAAAGGAATCAGCAGGAAAATCGCGGAACTGCAGCCGGACAGCGTTGGAGTTGGGATCGGCGGCATGAAACAGCGGGCCAGAGAATTTGGCGGAGAGTTGCGGCTGAGCAATGTGCACCCTGGAACTCTCGTCGAACTGACAATTCCTTGTAATTCAGTCTTGCGGGAGCCCAGCGCCGTCCTGGATGGATGTGCCTGAAACTGTGCTGGCGAAACCATGTTAGTTTTCCGGGGCCTTCCGACGTCGGAAGGTCACGAACATTTTTTCAGTGAAATGTTCGATGACAGTTTAGATTTTCTGCTCTCCGTACTGCAATCCCTGTACCCCGCGACGTTATCGGCAGCATCACCTTCTAGTGTCTTGACCTATTGCTCTCGCTCTCCGGCTAGCTCTTGTTCACTCTACAGCTTGAACCCGATGGAACCAGAACCACGAAAAAGTTAGGGTTGACTCCGCGGGAAATTCAACACAGTTGCTCACTTCGAACAGGAAAGAGGTCTGCTCATGACAAAAATCAGCTCTACTTTGAGGAAACGTCTCTCGGTGCTCGGCACTGGTTTCTTGTTTCTAACCAGCATGGCCTGGTCTGCGGATGACAAGGATCGATCAGACATCGAGAAACGCCTCGATGCGTCCGCCAAAGTGCTGGACGAAATCATGGCCACTCCAGACAAAGCCATCCCTGACAAAGTGATGAGCGATGCGAAGTGCATAGCCGTCATTCCCTCGATGGTGAAAGTTGCAGTCGTTTTCGGGGCCAATCATGGCAAGGGTGTGGCTACGTGCAGGACAGAAAGCGGTCATTGGAGTGCTCCCGCGCCGATCACCATTACAGGTGGAAGCTGGGGATTACAACTCGGCGGTCAGGCTGTCGATCTAGTGCTGGTCGTGACGAATGACGATGGCATGCAGCATCTGCTGTCGGCCAAATTCAAGCTGGGCGCGGATGCTTCGGCGGCCGCAGGTCCCGTCGGACGTGACACTGGCGCCGATACCGACTGGAAAATGAGGGCAGAAGTGCTGACTTACTCACGAGCCCGTGGCATTTTTGCAGGAATTGATTTGACCGGTGCCGTCATCACGCAAGACAGGGACGAAACCCGAATTCTTTACGGGAGATTCGTGCCGTTCAGCGAGATCTTTGGCGGGAACGTCCGCCCTACCGGAACTAGTGAACCGTTTCTAGCCGCAGTGAGGAGATATTCGGGCCAAGCCAGGGAACACGGCGCACTGGAGACACCGCGAAACACGGACGCCGCCAGTCGTTGAGATGTGGAAGGTCTGACGCTTTGGGTAAGAAGAGATCTGAGGGCTCCGGCCAGGCCGGTGCCCTCGCAATCTCGAAGACGGTGGGAACATTCGGTCCAAAACACTCTAGTTTGAAAGAAGGAGACTACAGTGGCGACTTGCCTGATTTCCGCGACCGCAACCGGTGCGTGTCCGGCCAACGAAGCAACCAAAAGGGACGAATCCGAACGCAGCCTGGTGCGGCGCGCACAGCGCGGCGATGAACAGGCCTTTGCAACGCTCTTCCAGGTTCACAAAAAGCGCGTCTACTCCGTGTGTCTGTCAATGACGAAGGATATAGCAGAGGCGGAAGATCTGACACAAGAAGCTTTTCTGCAGGTGTTTCGCAGCGTCGGCTCCTTTCGATGCGAGTCAGCCTTTTCCACCTGGCTGCACCGAGTTGCCGTCAACACCGTGCTGATGAAGCTGCGCCGCCGCAAATCCTCGGTGGTTTCACTCGACGAGCCTCTGTCGCCAGAGTCGCCGTCTCTACGGCGCGATATCGGCAAAACCGACCCGCGGCTCAGCGGCTCGATCGACCGCATTGCGTTGCATCGCGCCATGGAGGAACTGCCCGAGGGGTGCCGGAAGATTTTCGCCCTGCATGAGGTGGAAGGGTATCAGCATCACGAGATTGCCGAGATGCTGGACTGCTCTGTCGGCAATTCAAAATCGCAACTGCACAAAGCGAAAATGAAGATGCGCGACTTGCTATTTCCCAAGCGGAGAGTGCTGCGGCGGATGCAGCTTATCGGGTGACCGAATCGTTGCTCAGGGGTTTACGGTATTGTGGGCACTCTACGGGCCCTCTTATGGTAGGGGGAGACAGAGAGTGGTGAAAGAGGAGCAGATGCCAGGAAAAAAGCATCTTCGCGGTGTCAGCGCAAAGGAGCAAAGAGAGTACGAACATATCAAAGAAAGTGCGCAGCAGTCGGGACGCTACGGTGAACGCGCCAAAGAAGTGGCTGCGCGGACCGTACTGAAGAAGCATAAGGCAGAAGGTCACAGCCAAGGACATTGAACGCACGTTGTGTCGAGCCCATAGATAGAAGGTGCCGCTTGGTTCGAATTCTTGTTGTAGACGACAACCCGGCGGTCCGGCACTATCTTCGGTCTCTCCTTGAGCAGCAAAGCACCTGGCAGGTTTGCGACGAGGCTCGAACCGGAGGAGAGGCGCTGCAAAGGGTAAAGAGTAATCCGCCAGACATGATTTTGCTGGACTTCCAGATGCCTGATTTGAACGGGCTTGAGGTCGCTCGGCAAATCGGGGGTCTTTTCCCCGAAATCCCCATCTTGATGGTCACCATTCATCTATCCAAACAACTGGCGGAGGAAGCCCGCCGGGTGGGGATTCGCGGAGCCTGTGCGAAATCAGACGTTGGTTCCATCGTCCAGGCGGTGGACGCGTTATTGCATGCGGGAACCTATTTCCCGGCGACGAATTCAATCCACAACTAGAGATCCTCGAGAGAACTCCGGTTTAGCCAAAAATACAGGATTCCCTGTATTCGGACGGAAATGCTACCATGCTAGTTTTTAGGTGGATTCACCTAGTAGTTAAGTTGCTTTTCCGCCTGGTGCGAATCGACCCTGCGGCATGAGGGACAAACGCGAAATCCAGAGCCAGCCGGAGACTTGGTATCGACTGATGTGTACGAGGCTGCCTCAAGAAAACCAAGAAGAATCTTATGGCGGTCCGTATACTGCTGGTGGATGATCATCCCATCGTGAGGCAAGGGCTGCGGACTCTGTTGGAAGGGCGGCCGGGATGGGAAGTAGTCGGTGAAGCATCGGACGGGAACGAGGCCTTGATCAAAGTCGCGAGCTTGCAACCCGACGTTGTCGTGCTCGATGTCACTATGCCGAGGATGAATGGTTTGGAAGCTTGCCGTCTAATTCAGCAAAAGCGGAAGAATTCCAGTCTCGAAGTTCTGTTCGTCACCCAGCATGACTCTCCGCAAATGATGCGCGAAGCACTGGATGTGGGGGCCCGAGGGTACGTCGTGAAGTCGAACGCCGCGCGCGACCTGCTGGAGGCGGTAGAACAGTGAGCCAGCATCGGGTTTTTACAGCACTGGCAGCAAATCGACTGGCTGTTCCCTGTGGGGCAACCAGCCAGTCCAAGTCTGTCGCGGGAGAGGTGCCCGGGAGGGAGGACCTACCTTGAAACTGCGCATCTTGCTGGCCGACGATCACGAAATCGTGCGTCGGGGCCTGTGTTCGCTCCTGCAGAAACATGAGGGCTGGGAAGTCTGCGGGGAGGCCTCCGATGGCCGCGAAGCGATTGAAATGGCTAAGGAGTTGAAGCCCGATGTCGTGATTGTAGATATTGGCATGCCGCACCTTAACGGCCTGGATGCGACCCGCCAACTGCTGCAGCATGACCCCCGTTTCAAAGTCATAGTCCTGACGATCACCGATTCCGACCAGGTCATCCGCGAGTCCCTTGATGCCGGGGCACGCGGTTTTGTGCTTAAGTCCGATGCCGCCCGCGATCTTGAGTCTGCGGTTGAAGCCTTGCAGAGCAAGCGTATGTTCTTCACGCCCCGAGTGAATGACCTGGTGCTGGCGGGCTTCCTGGACAAGGGGCACGCCATATCAAAGAATGAGCCACCGAAGTTGCCGACGCTGACCGCCAGGGAGCGTGAGATCACTCAGCTTCTGGCTGAAGGACAGAGTTCCAAAGAAGTGGCCTCGCTCCTGAACTTGAGCACAAAAACCGTGGAAACGCATCGCAGCAACATCATGCGGAAACTCAGCCTGCACTCCATCCGCGATCTGGTGGTGTACGCCATCAAGAACAACCTTATCCAGGTCCAAATGCCGCAGATCGAGCGCACGCCGGAGAGTAGCGTGGTCTGAGCGTCCATTCCCGCCTACAGTAAAGACCTGAGTGCATCCCCACAACCTGCGGGCCGATAGGAAAAACTTACATCGCATTCATTTGCTCGTCCTTCGACTAACGCTTTGAAACTCAAACAATTGCACATTTGGCAATTCCCGTGCTCATCAGAACAGTGTTTGTCTCGCATTATTCAAAGCGCGCGGCCGAGGGCCGCCTCGCGCTGGTTTGGTTGCAACGTGTGTGGCCGTGAGCGCAACTATTCTCAGACACCGAGTTGCTTCCGCTGCAACCTTGCATCGGAGATCCTCGTTATCCTTTCCAGGGAGGTGGAGCTTGAGCGTGCTTCGAATCCTTATCGCGGATGACCATGAGGTAGCAAGAAAGGGTATTCGCGCCCTGCTGGAGAGCCACGTGGGATGGGAGGTTTGTGGCGAAGCCAGGGACGGTCGCGAAGCTGTCGAGTTGGCGAGCAGATTGAAACCAGACGTGCTCGTGCTGGACATCGGGATGCCGAACCTGAACGGGCTCGACACCGCCCGGCAGATTCTCGCAACCAGGCCGGAGGCGCGGATTCTCATCTTGACCATTCACGATTCCGAACAGGTGGTGCGGGAAGTGCTGGCCGCCGGAGCCCGCGGCTTCCTGCTGAAATCAGACGCCGGCCGCGACCTCGTGGCGGCGGTTGAAGCGGTGCAACACCGCCGAACGTTCTTCACTCCGAAAGTGGCGCAAATGTTGCTGGATGGCTATTTGCGTCCTCAGCAGAGCGAAACTTTGGACAGGGGCGTTCTGACCCCGCGGGAAAGAGAAGTGATTCAGCTCGTCGCCGAGGGAAGGAGTACCAAGGAGGTTGCCTCAGCTCTCAGCCTCAGCGTGAAGACGGCAGAAACTCACCGCACAAATCTTATGCGCAAGCTCGACCTGCATTCGGTCGCGGATCTTACCCTCTATGCGGTGCGGAACGGGATCGTCCAGGTTTACTGAGGTTTAATGACAGGTCCACTGAGCAGGTCTACCGCAGTCAACCGAGGATGATGCCTCTCCAGTGCGTTGCTGTCCGCAAATTTCGCATGTGATGGGACATCGCACATTGAATTACGGCATCTACCGTATACCCGCTACCATCGTGCCCGCGTAGGATCGAGGCTGGTGGAACACACGCTTCCAAAAAAGGAGGATCGATGCTCTGGACTATAGCCGTTCTGCTTTTGATCCTTTGGTTGTTGGGTATGGTCAGCTCGTACACGCTGGGTGGATTTATTCATATCTTGCTAGTGCTGGCGGTGGTTGCAGTTTTGATCCGACTGATCCAAGGCCGAAGCCCCGTACTCTGAATCAAGAGCCCGGCGGGGCCGCAATTTCGCCCTTTGAGAATTTCGACACAAATTAAAATTCCGGAGGAATACTTATGAACGAAGATCAAGTGAAAGGCAAGGTCAAGGACATTGCTGGTCGCGTCGAGCGCCAAGCGGGAGAATGGTCCGGAGATCCAGAGAAGCAAATCGAGGGAGCAGTGAAACAGGTCGAGGGGAAGCTGCAAAACGCCTGGGGCAATGCGAAAGATGACGCAAAGAAGGCGGCCGAGAAGAGGACGAACAAAACAAATGAGCCAGCCGATGACTCGGACGAAACGCAAGACAAGATAGATGCGCGCTCGCTTCGCAAAGCAAGCTAATCGTTCAATCTCGGGGACACCGCCTATCACCGGTAGTCCCCGTAACCTTTCTTCCTCCAAAGCGGATTCGCTTAGACCATTCCAAAGCACCAAGGAGCGCTTCTCAGAAACATGTGTGGAAGGGTTGTGATTTTTCCCCCGATAGTTAAGCTGCTGAGCGCAAATCCAAGCAACTCTTTAGCGCCCGCAAGGCATACAAGGCATCATCCAGGGCCTGGTCTTCTTCGATAGTGTCAGTGCCGGCGGAAAAAAGTTGCCGCGCCCGGCCCACAATCGCTTTCTCGGCGTCAGCGACTCGAGTGGGAATCCTGTCTTTGTCCGTCTCGAACAGAGCAGCCGTGTAAGTCTCGCGCCAACTCGGCAGCCTGGACTGGGAAGGGGCTTGATTTGTCATTATAATAAATACCTCAAAGGGGGCAGATTTTCCGTAGAAACTAAGTGTAAATACTGTAGTCACTTTCAGGGAAAATGCTATTCGGTGAATCCCGTATTTACGGCATCGAAAAAAATGAAGCAGGTTTTTCCGGAATGTGTCGCGGCAACCACTTAACTGGCGCAATCAAGACCACTACACTCACGAAGCAGCAACGGAGGCAATAGACAAAGGAATGGCAACTAGTTTTAAGATTGGAACATGTGGGCGGTAGCGAAAAAAAGGGCTGCCGCTGGCGAGACTCTTGCTCGGGCGGCCATGCACGAACGATGCATTCATGAAGATTAATAGAGTGGCATTCGATCTGGAAATTCCAAGTTACAGAATTTCCTGCACACTTCAATTTGCGGCTCGCGGTGAGCAATCCCGTTCTGCCAAGTTTCTGCCGGATGAATGCACGAAAACCCCGCCCGCTGTAAAGCCTCGCCCTTCGCTCTCTGTTTAAGAGGGGCGGAATTCATCGTCCCCTACGCAATCGTACCTAAGGTCCTGGCCGTATAGCGTTTTTCCCCTGCAGGTGTCGAAATTCCATCCTCCTGGCGCATAAGGTTATCGGAGCTTTCTGTAAGTTCCACAGCGCAAAGTAGATTTGCCTGGTTGCAGGCATGGCCCCCACCTTGCATTTCCTTCCGCGTGGCCCGAACTGAGGCCAAACTCTTGAATCTAGGAGGTCCACTTAACACTATGAAACGCACAAATCCTTATGTTCGCTACTGCCTTATTTTGGTGGGGTTTGCCATCGTTGTCGTCGGTGGCCGCATTAGTACGCAGTCGCAGACCGTGACGCCCCAAACGCAGACGCCACAGGCCGAGACTGTGACGGTACCGGACCGGGACGACGTGAGCCGGCGGCAACTTGCGAGCTTTGACAATTTCCTGAACACTCATCCCGAGATTGCCGAACGGCTGCGCAACGACCCGTCACTGGTGAACAACAGGGAGTTCGTCGAGAACCATCCTGCGTTGCAGCAGTATCTGCAGCAGCATCCGGAAATCCGGGAAGAGATCAGCCGGAATCCGAACGGGTTCATGGACCAGCAGGAGCGCTTTGACCGCCGCGAAGACCGCCGCGATCATGACGTGACGCGAGGTGAACTGGCGAACATGGACCGCTTCATGGACAACCATCCGGAAATCGCGGAGCAGTTGCGCAAGGATCCATCCCTGGTGAACAACCGGGAGTTCGTCGAGAACCATCTGGCATTACAGCAGTTCCTGGCGGAGCATCCGGGAGTGCGGGAGGAGTACAAGGAAAATCCGAACGCGTTCATACATCAGGAGGAGCGGTTTGACCGCCGCGAGGACTCACAAGGGATGCGGCGTGATCGGGACGTCACCGGTGGGGAACTCTCCAGCTTCAAAGAGTTCTTGGGGAGTCATGACAGGATCGCCGACGAGCTTTCCAAGAATCCTTCGCTCGCCAACAACCAGGAATATCTGGAGAACCATCCAGCGTTGCGCAATTATCTGAAGGCGCATCCGGAGGTTCACGAAGAACTGACCGAGAATCCGGCGACCTTCATCAAGTCAGCGCAACAGTTCGACCCACACGGCACGCCCAAGGCAGCTGGGCAATCCAAGCCCAAGTAGGGCCCTGACCGTCATGAGAGGAGGCTGCGTAGGCAGCCTCCCTCGTATTGTTTTCCGGTGTCTGCGGCTGTCAAGACGCTGAGGAGGTTTTTTCAATGGAGACCCTTATGAACAGAAAGACGCTTTTCGTCACGATGCTGGCGCTGCTGTTTGCCGCTCCGGCATTTGCGCACGACCAGAAAAAACACGCGGATCGCGCCATGATTGAGAAGATGGAAGCAGTCCCTTGCGGCGCCAAGGAGCGAGGACTGGCCGGCTTGGGCGCCGTCTGGGGCTCAGTGGGCGTTACGCACGTGAATTCCGACGAAAAGCTTTGTCCCCAATATCTGTTGCGGACCGATGACATGGAGTATCACGTTCGCCCGCTCGATCATAAGCATCCTGTGATCCTTCCGGTAGGCCAGGAGGCGGAATTCAAAGTTAAGAAGGACAAGCTCGACTTGCGTGTTCCGGAGGGCAACGGCGAAGGTCGCAAGACGCGCCACTACCAGGTGGTGGCGATGAAGCCGATCGATCACTCCGAGACGCCAGCCCCCGCAAAGTACGATGTGCCGCGTAGGGATGATGGTGGTAGACCAGTGGCCGACACGAACTCCGCCGGCCAGACCGTGCCCAAACCCCCGGACAACCATCCCCAGTAGAGGGTGGTGCTTCGAGCATGTCGATAACTTGGGAGCTTACAGCATCCCGTCGGATACCGACCTGCTCATCCCACCTGATTTCAGGGCTGGGTTTCGACCTGGCGAAGGGCAGAAGCTGCCGCAGCGCGCGAAGGCGGCTCCGTGCATGTAATCTGCCCAAGCCTTTCGTGCGGCGAGCATGCGCTTCACCACAAAAAGCGGAGAGTTGTGAGAGCAAGTTGGACACAGAAAAGCGAATGGATATTACCGTCTGTGCAGCTTGCGCGCGCAGAGATGGCTCGTCGCGTGAAAGAGCAGGAGACCCAGGGATATTATAGAATACGACGACGACGATCTTAGGTTACGACGTGAACACGAAGCTCGGAGGTGGGCGTACCAAAAACATCTGTTTTAGGGCAGCCGAGAGGCCGACTCCGAGACCTTGTAGATTCAGACACTTCCAGAACTGAAGGTAAAGGGGTTTTTGGGCCGCATTGATTGCCGGGTCAATGAGCGTAATGGCGATTTATCATCAATTGCGTCGTCTACAGGGTGGTGGCTGTGGTGGCTCCGTTAACTTCCTGTTTGCCGACGATCCACTTACTGGCGAAGTTTTGTCATCAGACGGGCGTCTATAGGTACTCCTGTGGGGTATTCGGAGAGGCTTAGGGAAGGGAACAGAGCAAAACTCTGTTCCCCATACGACGCGTTGCTAGTCTAGTTGGCGGATGCGAGAAGCGTGAATACTCCATGTCTTCGATTCCCCCATTAACTCTCTCGTTCCCATCTTGAACTTGCTATCGTCGAGCATCCTGTCGAATACGGTTTCAGAGATGATTGAAGCATATCCATCCCGTATTGAGCTCAATTTTGCTGGGGCTAACGGTTGGCCTTGCTGTTTGGTTGTGGTTTTCGCAGATCAGACGCTCGTTTTGATACGCTGTCGACAGAAGCCTCTGAAGAGCTTGAGTACTGAGGTCAGATCGTAGTACGCCAGCTTTGAGCGCGCTTCGGAGATGAGCGATTACTGCATAACGCCACATACGCATCAGCGGGCCATTTCCCAATTGCACGTGCGGAATCCATTGGGCTGACGACTCTTGGAGTCCTCCCGCTGAAACCAGAATGTGAAGGTGACTATTGACATTTCAGGTCTCCTCCGAACGAGTGCGAAACGACCATCACGAGCACGCTGATGCCATACTGTAGACGACATGGCGGAACGGCGGATAGCGGCGCGCCGCGGGTTTCTGCTGCCAGCGTTTTGTTCCTACTGAATCGTCCGATCCGAGATGACGGAATAAACGGTCCAACCCTTCTTCTATGGACAGCTCAAGGTCGAGCGAATGCATCTCTTGCATCCCTTCGCACTCGGTTCGCAACACCTCTGCTCTGCGGTGCAGCGTTTCGGAACAAACTGCTTTTTTTTTCGTATCCTTCGCCAGGTTTAAGAAGTTTTCGCGAACGTGAGCAGGAGTACCCTCGTGGTCCCAGTACGCTTGGGTATTAAGCAATATCTGTTTGATCGGGTGCTCACCAATCATTTGACGAGCGTCTCCTGCCGTGGTCTTAGGGCGCGGATAAGCTCTTCGGTTACAAATATGGCGTGGCCCGGACCATCCACGAGCTTGACCTCGATGGAGGCAAGCTCCTTCGATCGTTCCGGCGCAATCGTAGTCAATTGGCTCACGAGTGTGACAAAGTCCGACAGTCTGATTATCTGCTCATCGGAGAGGTTCAAGGCAGAGGGCGGCGCCGCCAGCGATGCCGGCATCCGGGCCGTAATGGGCCGCCACTAGCGGGATTTCCTGGCAACGCGAATTCACACACAAATTGGGAAGCCGGTCGCGTATTTCTCCGAAGAACGGTTGCAACATGGAGGCTACGCCGCCGCCAACAATTAGGACGTCGGGCTCGAGCAAGTCCACGATGTTGCCCAGCCACACGGTGAGGAGCGTGGCTGTGTCCTCTAAGATTTCTTTGGCCAGCAAATCGCCGGTAACGTAGGCTTGGCCCACCATCTCGCTGGTGATGAGGTCCAGATGGCCTCCGGCCTCTTCCAGGATGCTAGAGCGGCGGCCAGCGGCGATTTTTTCGGAGGCTCGTCGAGCAATCACTGGGCCGGAGGCCAGAGCTTCGATGCAACCTCGCTTGCCGCATCCGCAACGCGGGCCGCGATAGTCGATGGTGGTATGCCCGCCCTCCGCTGCGGCTCCCGTGCGGCCGTGATAGATGTGGCCGTCGAATACAATCCCGGTGCCGATTCCAGTGCCGATGGTGGCGTAGAAGACGTTTCGATAACCACGGCCGGCACCCCACAGGGCTTCCGCCAGTGCCGCAGCATTGCCGTCATTGTCGACTCGGACGGGCAGTCGACAGGCTTTCGATATTAAGTCGGCCAGAGGGAAATTGCGCCACCCCGGCAGATTCGGAGGATTAATCACAATGCCGGTCCGCGGATCGAGCGGACCAGGAGCGCAGATCCCGATGCCGGAGATCAAATCCCGCAATTCCGAGTTAGCATTGGCCGCCGCGCGGACCGAGTCAATCGCGGAGGTCACTGCGGCTAAACCAGCGTCCGCGTCGGCTGCTGCCATCGGGAGTCGCATCCGGTGACTAATTTCGCCGGCAGAGCTCACTAAACCAGCCGCGACTTTCGTGCCGCCGACGTCCACGCCGACGAAGTATTGGTCTGCCATTCGCACCACGCACTCGCGGTGATCCGCGCTATGCAGTTGACTACCTCCAATATACGGGAGGATGTAAAAGATTTAACATCGTGGATGCAGAAGTGAACAAAAGGCGCTTGAGTTATATGATTGGAACATCGTTATGTCGAATTGTTTTCCACACGCCAAAGACCGAGCGCTGATTCAGATCGTAGACTCGGCTTTAGCCGAGGCCGCGCGCCGCAGCAGGGAATGGCTGGTCTGCCGCTCCGGGTGTACGCAGTGCTGCATCGGAGTTTTTCCCATCAATCAGCTCGATGCGCTGCGCTTGCGGCGGGGGCTGGCTGATCTCGAAAAGCGTGCGCCGCAGCGCGCCGACCGGGTGCGCGAACGAGCGCGCGAAGCGATCGCCCGCTTCTCGCCGGACTTTCCCGGCGATCCCATGAGTGGTGTGTTGGACGACGGAGACGACGCGGCCGCGCGCTTCTCTGATTTCGCGAACGATGAGCCTTGCCCTGCGCTTGATCCTGAAACGGGGAATTGCGAACTGTACGAATCACGCCCCATGACCTGCCGTGTTTTTGGACCGCCGGTTCGCTCTGAAGATGGCCTGGGCGTTTGCGAACTGTGCTACCAAGGAGCTTCGGATGAAGAGATTGCCGCCTGCGAGATGAAAGCCGATCCTGATGGCCTCGAATATGCGTTGGTGAAAGAAGTGGAAGAGAGCGTGGGAGTCCGTGGGGATACGATCATCGCTTTTTGTCTGGCACGTTGAGCAGATCGGGAGACGGAAGGGAGTTCAGTTTTTCTTTTTTTCCAGCTCGGCCCAGCGTGCGTAGAGCGCATCTACTTTTTCCTGGGCTTCTTCCATCTCCGCATGTGCAGTTACCAGACGCTCACTGTCGCTGACAATCTCGGGATCCTCGAGCTGCGTGCGTTTGGCCTGCAGGGTCTGCTCGGCGGTGGCGACGCGCTGCTCAATAGCGTCATATTCGCGCGCCTCCAAATACGACAGCTTCTTTTTCCCGAGTGACTGCCCGACGCTCTTCGCAGGGATCGCGGCGCGCGCGGCAGTACGCGCGCCGTTTCTCGCCGACTGCTCGCGTTCTTCCTGCCACGATTCCCACTGCGAGTAATCGGCGAAGAGGCCTGCGCTGCCCAGTCCGTCGAGCCCGAGGACCACGGTTGAAACGCGGTCCAGTACGTAGCGGTCATGCGTTACCAGGACGAGCGAGCCCCGAAACTCCAGCAGGCTCTCTTCCAGAATGTCGAGTGTCGGGATGTCTAGATCGTTGGTGGGTTCATCGAGCAGTAGAAGGTCAGCGGGCTGCAGCATGAGCTGAGCAATCAGGACCCGCGCCCGTTCGCCGCCAGAAAGCCGGCCCACCGGTTGATTCAGCTGCTCGCCGGCGAACAGAAACTTTGCCGCCCAGGAGGCCACGTGGATCATGCGGTCCTGATAAATGACGGAATCGCCCTCCGGTGCCAGAGCACGACGCAGCGTTACGTCGGGATCCAGTTCGCGTTTCTGATCGAAATAAACGATGCGCAGCCAATCCGCGCGGTGAATCTCTCCGCTGGTTGGCGTTAGCTCTCCTTGAAGCAAACGCAGCAGACTCGTCTTGCCGCTGCCGTTCGGCCCCACCAATCCCACCTTCATTCCGGCGGTGATGACACAATTAAGGCCGGTAAATAGGGTACGATCGCCAATCTCGCAAGAAACATCCTCCAGTTCGATCAGACGCTTGGTTTTTCGATCGGTGGCGGAGAAATCGATCTGCGCAGTTCCGCTCCGGCTTCTCTCATTCAGGTCCGCGAGTTCGCCCATCAATTTGCCGGCTTTGTCGATGCGCGCCTTGGACTTTCTGGTCCGGGCTTTGGCGCCGCGACGGAGCCACTCGATCTCCTTATGAACCAGATTCTCCAGTGCTTCCTGCCGCTTCGACTGCGCGTGCAGGAATTCTTCTTTCTTCTCGAGGAACCGGCTGTAGCTTCCCGACACACGCAGCAGCCCATCGGGATAAGTCCGGTTCAGCTCCGCCATTTCGGTAGCGACGTTTTCCAGAAAATAGCGATCGTGACTGACCACCACGCACGCGAAAGCTGCCGCCTCGAGCAAGGCTTCCAACCACTCGATTCCCGCCAGATCGAGATGATTGGTAGGTTCATCCAAGAGCAGGATGTCCGGCCCCTGAACCAGCGCTTCGACGATTGCGAGCCGTTTCTGCCACCCGCCAGATAAAGCGGTGGCCTCCGCTTCCAAGTTCTCGAAGCCCGCGCGTCCTAGAGTCTCGGCGAAACGAGTGCCGCGTTCCGACTCCGGCACCGCGGCTCGCTCCATAGCGCTCTGGGCAACGGAACGGACGGTCGCGCCGGGTTGGAATGTCGAATCCTGCTCGATGTAGCTCAGACGGATCCGTTTTCGGGCCGCGATTTCCCCGCTATCGGGACTTACGTCGCCGGCCAGAATCCGCAGCAGAGTTGACTTGCCGGAGCCGTTCGGACCGATTAACCCAATACGTTTGCCCTCCGAAACCGTAAAGGAGATGTTCTGGAAGAGCGGATTCGCTCCAAACGCTTTCGATATTCCCTGCGCATTGATGATCGGCGGCAACGACTTGGTCTCTCCTGGCGCCCAGATTTGAGGGTATCAGGAAACGCGCCGCTCCCACCGTGAGCGTTACCCCCAAACGGTCATGTAACATACGGTACTGCGAACCGACCTTCTTTCGGTGGGAGTGGAGAGTTTCGATGGAACGATTCCTTAAGACTTCGGTAGCGATCACACTAGCCATGCTGACGTTGCTCGCCGGGTCAAGCGCACAAACTGGCGAAAAACCTGATCTGACGAAGCAGCCAACCCTCTACGTCGTCGGCTATGCCCATCTCGATACCGAGTGGCGATGGGAATATCCCCAGGTCATCAGCGAGTATATTCGCAAGACGATGGAGGACAATTTCGCCCTGCTCGATAAATATCCTCACTATGTCTTCAACTTCAGCGGGGCCAACCGCTACCGTTTTATGAAGGAATATTTTCCCGCCGATTTCGCAAGGCTGAAGAAATACGTCGATGAAGGACGGTGGTTCCCGGCGGGATCGTCCATGGAAGAAGGCGATGTCAACGCGCCCAGCGCGGAAGCCATCATTCGGCAAATTCTCTACGGGAATGACTGGTTCCGCAAAAATCTGGGCCGTGCCAGCGCGGAATACATGCTGCCTGACTGCTTCGGATTTCCGTCGTCGCTGCCGACTATCCTCGCGCACTCGGGGGTAAAGGGATTCTCAACGCAGAAACTAGTGTGGGGATCGTCTGCTCCCGGCGGAGGCCCGGAATCACTGGAGAAAACGCCGGAAGGCACGCCCTTCAACGTAGGCGTGTGGGTGGGACCGGATGGCGAGAGCGTCTTGGCGGGATTGAATCCCGGCGCTTATGACGGCGGCATTGAGAGCGATCTCAGCAAAGCGCTGCCTCCGCTTGCGCCCGATGTAAAGGTTAAAGCAATACAGAACAAATGGCAGGCCGTACGCGAAAAGTTGGATCGCGAACAGAATAGCGGGCAATCGTCTGATCCTAACGACATTGAGGAATCCATACACCTGGGAAACGAACAGAAGGTGCTTTCACGGATCGATTACGATCGGCAACAGGAACAACATCAAAATGATTGGGCATCGCGCGTCGAATTGAACGGCAAGGTCAGTGGCGTTTATACGGACTATCACTACTACGGAACAGGCGACATTGGTGGGGCACCGCACGAAGACTATGTGAAGCGCCTTGAGGCCATAGTCACGCAGGGCACGACCAGACTGCCGCCGGGAGGCCAAGCTTTCGATGATGGGCGGACGCACTCCGAGTGGCCCGCGTCGAAAGTGGGCGATGGCCCGGTTCGCGTGATCTCCGCGAATGCGGAGCGGATGTTTCTAGACATCACACCCTCCGAGGGCGCTGGACTGCCACGTTACACGGGCGAAATGGAGTTGACCAATCATTCCGCCGGTTCGCTGACTTCGCAGGCGTACCAAAAGCGTTGGCTGCGGAAAGAAGAATTGCTGGCCGATGCTGCCGAAAAATCTTCGCTATCCGCCGAATGGCTGGGCGCGCGGCCGTATCCGCTGCAGCGATTGAATGATGCCTGGACGCTGGTGATGGGCGGTCACTTCCACGATATTGCGGCTGGGACCGCGACCCCCAAGTCGTACGAATTCGCCTGGAACGACGATGTGATCGCGATGAACCAGTTCGCCGGCGTGCTGAGCGACGCTACCGAAGCGGTCGCCGCCGCGCTGAACACCGAGGCCAAAGGCACGCCATTGGTGGTGTTTAATCCGCTAAATATTGCGCGCGAAGATGTGGTGGAAGCCAGCGTGAACCTTCCCTTTGCCAAGCCGAAGTCTGTGCGTGTGACGGGTCCGGACGGCAAAGAAGTTCCGGCGCAGATTTCGCACGGCAAAGTGATATTCGTGGCCAAGGCGCCATCCGTGGGATATGCGGTCTACGATGTGCAGCCGGGAACCGGCACGGCGGGAACGCTGCGCGTCTCGGAGAACTCACTCGAGAACCAGTACTACCATGTGAAACTGAACGCAGACGGTGACGTCGCAAGCATTTTCGATAAGTCGCTCGGCAGGGAACTGTTGGCTGCGCCGGCGCGGCTTGCCATCTCCTACGATAATCCCGAACACTGGCCGGCGTGGAACATGGACTGGGATCAGGAACAGGCAGCGCCGAAGGCTTATCTCGGCGGCCCAGCAAAGTTTCGTGTAGTTGAAAATGGCCCAGCACGTGTAGCGGTCGAAGTCTTGCGGGAAAGTGCGGGTTCTCGCTTCGTTCAGACTATCCGCCTTTCAGCGGGTGATGCCGGAAAGCGCGTGGACTTCGCAAACGCGATTGACTGGAACACGAAAGAGTCAAACCTGAAGGCGACTTTCTCTCTCGCTGCTTCGAATCAAGTCGCCACCTATAACTGGGACATCGGGACCATCGAGCGGCCCACCGCCGAGCCCAAGAAGTTCGAAGTGCCGTCCCACCAGTGGATCGACGTGACTGACATGAGCGGCGAGTTTGGAGCGACCATCCTGACCGATTGCAAGAACGGATCGGATAAGCCGAACGACCATACCATCCGGCTCACTTTGATTCGAACTCCCGGCACACGCGGCGGTTACGCAGATCAAGGCACGCAGGATATCGGGCATCACGAGTTCGTCTACGGAATCGCCGGGCACGCTGCTGGCTGGCGGCAGAGTCAGACCGACTGGCAGGCGCAGCGGTTGAACGATCCGCTCATCGCGTTTGAGGCTAGCGAGCATTCGGGCACGCTGGGTAAGGAGTTTTCTCTGTTGAAAGTCAGCAGTCCGCGGATTCGAGTGCTGGCGCTGAAGAAAGCGGAGCATGGAGACGAGATGATCGTGCGGTTGGTTGAATTAGAGGGCAGGCCTCAGAGGGACGTCAAAATATCTTTCAACAGTGCGATCGTTTCGGCGCGGGAAGTGAATGGGCAGGAGCAACCGTTCGCAAGTACGCCGGTGAACGGAGGTGCGCTGGTGGTCTCGTTCTCCGCTTACCAGCCGCGCACATTCGCCGTTAAACTAGCTGCCGCCTCAACCAAGATTCCAGCAGTGCGTTCCGTGCCGGTGACGCTGCGCTATGACCTGGCTGCCGCCACCGATGACGGCGCGAAATCACAGGGTGGGTTTGACGGCAAAGGCAACGCGCTGCCGGCGGAGATGCTGCCCTCGCAGATCCGCTTCAACGATGTGCAATTTCAGCTTGCTTCGGCCAAGACCGGCGCGCCCAACGCGGTTGTGGCAAAAGGACAGACGATTGATCTGCCTGCGGGCCACTATAACCGAGTTTACATCCTGGCAGCTTCGGCGGACGGTGACCAGAAAGCGACGCTCAGACTGGGCGACACTGCGGTCGAGCTTAATGTTGAGGATTGGGGAGGATTCATCGGACAGTGGGATGACCGTCAGTGGACGTCGAAGGACACTTCACACGACGATTACGGCGAGATGATTGGCATCAAGCCGGGCTACATCAAGCGTGCCGACTTGGCATGGTATTGCTCGCATCATCACAACGCCGCCGGCGAGAACGTCCCTTACAGGTATTCATATTTGTTCGCGTATCCAGTCGACCTGCCGCCTGGCGCCAGGACCGTCACGCTGCCGGAAAACGACAAGATACGCATTCTGGCAATATCGTTGGCTGATGAGAATCCCGCGGTGAAGCCGGCGCAACCTCTCTATGATGTGCTGCCTTCGCCGCGGTCGGCGACGGACTGAGGGGGGAAACTAGCCGAGTTGGCCGCGCGGCTACTTATGTTGAAAGAGCACGCGAAGGCCGCGGCTCGCAGCGTTCTTCAGGATTCGCAAGAACGCTTGACCAGGATTCTCAGGTCCGGGGGCCTTGGCGGCGGCTACACTCCTGGCGAGATGCGTCTTAGCAGACGGGTGTCCTGTGCTGAGAGTGCACCGCTCCTTCGGTTGCGCCCGGCACATCGGGCAACGAACTGACATAATCTGTCGCAACGTCGGGGCTTCGGGCCGCACACCAATATTATTCAACATCGCCGACTTGTGAGATGGTCAATCGCGCTCTCAAAAGTCCCGGTCGGCCCCAAAACGGGAATCCTTCCGGCACAGATCGATCTCCACCATCTCCTAAGAAGCGCCTGACGGTCTTGCACGAGTCAGCCCTCCATGGTGGAGACATCTCCCGCGTCGACGCCTGCCTCCTTGGCTTTAAGAAATCGCCGCAGGATTTTCCCCGATCTCGTCTTGGGTAAAGAAGCCACGAACTCCAACGACGATGGAGTGGCGATCGGCCCCAGTTCTCTTCGCACATGTTCGATCAACGCGGCTGCCAACGCGTCGGAAGCCACATGATCGGAACGAACCTGGACGAACACTTTGATGGTCTCACCCTTTATGGGGTCGGGTACGCCAATGGCCGCAGCCTCTGCCACCGCAGGATGCGAGACCAGCGCGCTTTCCACCTCAGCCGTGCCGATGCGGTGTCCGGCCACATTGAGCACGTCGTCGTACCGTCCGAGTACTGCAATGTATCCGTCTTTGTCTTTCATGGCGACATCGCCGGTCACATAGCAACCGGGAATAACTTGCCAGTCACGCTCGTAGCGTGCCGGGTCGCGCCACACGGTGCGCAGCATGTGAGGGAACGGCCGCTTGAGCACCAGCCGGCCTCCCACTCCAGCAGGCGCAGACTTGTTGTTCTCATCCAGCACATCCGCCTCGACTCCGGGCATGGCCACGCCGCACTTCCCCGGACGCATCGCCATCGTCGGTGGCGTGCCCAGCGCGGGCCCACCCAACTCGGTTTGCCACCAGTTATCAATGACGTAGCCCCACTTGCCGTCGCCGGCCAGGTGGGTTTGCGCCCAGCGCCAGGCTTCGGGATTCAGCGGTTCCCCCGCGCACGCGATTACCCGCAAACTCGTCAGGTCGTGGGCAGCCGGGTAACTCTCGCCATAACGCATAAACATTCTGAGCGCGGTGGGCGCAGTGAACATTTTTGTCACACCGTAGCGTTCCACGATTTCCCAGGCAACTCCGGGATTCGGGTAGTCGACCGCCCCTTCGCGAAACAGCGTGGTCACGCCCGCACACAATGGCGCGTACACAATGTAGGAATGGCCTACAACCCAGCCGATATCGGAAGTGCACCAGAAAATGTCGCGGTCGCCCACGTCGTAATAGTTCTCCAAGTGGTAAGTCGTTCCCACCATGTAACCGCCGTGCACGTGCACCACGCCTTTGGGTTTGCCGGTTGAGCCCGAGGTGTAGAGCAGGAACAGGGGATCTTCAGCGTCCATCTCCTCAGCGGGGCAATGCGGAGAGAATTTAAGCAATTCACTAAAGTCGATTTCGCGCGGACCACTAAGTTCGATCCCGCTCCGTGAATACACCACGACCTTCTCGACGCACTCCAGCTTGTCCACTGCCTCGTCGACGATGGCCTTAAGGGCCACGGTCTTGCCACGCCGGAAGCCGACGTCTCCCACAATCACGACCTTGGCCTCTGCGTCGACGATGCGGTCGCGCAGCGCAGTATGACCAAGGCCGGCATACACGACCGAATGAATCGCTCCCTGACGGGCGCAGGCCAGCATGGCCACCGCACCTTCAATCGTCAGGGGCATATAAATGACGACACGGTCGCCCTTCACTACGCCCAGCGATTTCAAGCCGTTGGCAAAGCGGCAGACCATGCGGTGAAGTTGTCCATAAGTGACGATGCGTTCGCTGCCATCTTCGCCCAGCCAAATAAAGGCGGCGCGATTGCGCCGGTCCGACTCCGCATGCCGGTCCAGCGCATTGACGGTGATGTTCGTTCTGGCGCCGGTGAACCATTTGTGATGAACGCCATCCCACTCCAGCACGCGGTCCCACTTGCGCGACCAGGCAAAGCGGGAGGCATAGCCTGCCCAGAAACCTTCCGGATCTTTGAGCGCCCGGGCACATTCTCCCAGCCAGTCTTTTTGAATGGCGTCGCGGACTATGGTGGCTGGTGCTGCGTATTCTTCATTCAGGGCCAACAGGTTGGAAATGTCTTCCGGCTTTGTCATGGTTAGAGCGCTCATGCGGGCCTCCCGAGCTTGCGGCGAACCACGAATTAGGATGGCGTGGATTTTGCTCTGCCTTCGATTCCTCCGCAGTGATGCAGATCACAGCATAGTGTGTTTTCACCTCAAAGAGAAGCACTACCGCCTTCGTGTCGGAGCGTCTCTTTCGAGCGTCGGATGATAGGAATCACGGTGATTGGTGACTTGCGTCACTGAATCGTTCCCGGGAACAACGTAGGGTTTCCGTCCACGTCCGGTGCCAGGTCTTGAGCTGACAGGAAGGTTTACTCCTAAAGCAATTTCTTGACATCGATCGTGAAGATGCATTAGCTTTCCGCCCCATGTGTGCGCCCAAGCCTGCGCTGGGCGGAAAAAAGAGGAGACACCGTCTATGTCGACGTTGAGAAAATGGATTTCAAGCTTGTTAGTCCTGGCCATCACGGCTGTGCCCGCCATGGCCGGAAGCAACGATGGGAAAACAGCAAAAGAGAATTCAACGAATTCGACCAGCGCGGAAGCCACCCCCGCTGCGTCTAGTCCAAACCTGGCCGCGACCCCGGGAGACGCGAATGTCGCGGCATTGCTTAATGTGCTCGTGACGAAAGGAGTTCTGGCGCCCACCGAGGCGAACGCCATTCGAAATGCCACGCCCAACGCTCAATTTCAAGCTCTCGTAGAAGCACTCTCACGCAAAGGGATAGTGAGCGCAGCGGAATTGTCTGCAGCGGCGAGCTCCCCAGCGCAACCCTCCGCCCCAGCCGCGGCTCCGGTTGCAGTGCGGGAAACCGCCTCGGCATCGCTCGCGGGCCCGGAGGCGGAGTCCGCGCCGCAAGCTGCTCATCCCAACCCTGCAATCCAGGGAACGCAGCCTCCTCCGCCGGCGTCAGTGGTCCCGGCGATTGCTCCCCTGCGGCCGTTGCCCGTCGATCCGCCCAAGAAAGATGGTCTGAATGCTGCATTTAAGATGGGCCCGGTCAAGATGACCCCGTACGGCTTCATCAAGGCAACTGCAGCCTATGATACGAGTTCGCCAAATGGCGACGACTTCCCGTTTGTGGGACTGTTCCTGACCACGCCGCAGACTTTTGACACCGGCCCCACCAAAGACCCCGAATTCCATTTGAAGGCGCGTTCCACCCGTGTCGGAGCAAACATTGAATGGCCGGACATATCGTCCAAGATCGTGCTGACCGGCCGCTTCGAGGGCGACTACGAAGGCAACTTCAGCGAAGTCGACAACCGCGACGTCTCGTCCATTCGCAGCAACGCCCTCCAATTGCGCCTGGCTTGGGCGCGTTTGGATTACGCCGCCAGCGATAAGACGGATCTTTACTTTGAAGGAGGGCAGGACTGGACGCTGTTCGGCTCCAGTGTACTTCCCAACATTATGGAAACCACCTTCCTGGGTGCGTTCTACGGTGACATCTACACCCGCTCTCCACAGTTCCAGTTCGGGGTGGTGCAGAAGCTGAGTTCCTGGCACGACCTCAAAGTGTCGCCCACGTTTGCGCTCATGATGCCGAGTTCAGGTCAAATCCTGAAGCTTGGGTCGCTGGGCCTTGCTGCCCAGCTTGGGGAAGGCGAGCGCGAGGGCGCCGATTCCGGACGTCCTGAGTTGGAAGGCAGGTTGGCGTTCCAGTTCAAGCTCGATGATGCCCCCGGTGTTGCCCCGGCGCAGATCATGGTCACCGGATTCGAGTCGCGGCGGAAGTCGCTGGTTCCCAACACGTCGTATTGCACCAATGTGCTAACTTGCGGCGCGGGCCTTACTCCAGCGAACTACGTTGCCGCTTTCCCCAACGGATTCAGCGCCTCCAGCAGCCAGTATGGCGAGCAACTCGCGCTGCAATTGCCCACCCGGTGGTTTACCTTGGTGGCGAGCTTCTATCAGGGTGCTGACCTGCGCTTCTTTTTCGGCGGCCAAGTCAACTCCTTCGCCACCGACACAGCCGGGTTGACCAACATCGTAGGAGGCGCGAACGCCACCGGGACTGGCTACAACCCCGGCTTCGCCACTCTCGACGGCGGGCCGCTGGCTGCCGCAGGTGGTGCCGTGCTCGGGACGAACGCGGCTGGACAGGTCGTGGTGGCTCCTCAAAAGCCCATCCGATCGTTTGGCGGTTTCATCAACCTGGGCCTGCCACTTTCCCGATGGTTCAACGCTGATCCGAAGGGCCACAACGCGGGCTGGCAGCTCTTCTTCGACATCGGCAAGGATCAGGTCAATAACAAAGACCTGAATAATCCTGGCTTCACCGGCAACGCCAACACTTTGTCCCCATTGCCACTTTCAATGGGAAAGATGTTCGCCGCAACCTTGTACTACAAACTCAACCCATACATCACGTTCGGCATCGAGCAGTCGGTCTATGCCACTCGGCTTGAGGATGGCCTTACCCTTTACAACATTGCTGGGCAACCGTCCAACGAATGGCAGGACCACCGTACGGAATTTGGGCCGATTTTCTCGTTCTAGGAGCGGCCCGGACGATCGAAATGGCTGGTGCCGATTGAAGGCACCGGTTACCGAAGCAAGGGGACGGGCTCAGTCGGGCTATTGCCCGCAGGTGAGTCCGTCCTCCCTACCCTCTGTAGCAAAGAACCTGTTGCACGGGGTGCGACAAGGGATCACAATGTACCGGTTCTGCGAGGCTTCCCGAATCGTCCCGGAAAACGGGTCGCAACGGCTGCATCCAGCGGTGTTGGGAGGAGTTGGGTCCATGAGTATGCGTAGAGTGGCTGCCCTGCCGGCAGGTATTCTGCTGGTGGCCGTGTTCGCCAGTGCCGCCTCGAAGACCAACCTGATGCGGATCAAGGTACTGGATTCTAAAACCCGGTCCGTGAGCCTTGGAGGCAACGATGTTCCCAAGAATTGCGACGCGGTTAATTTTGACGCGTATTGCAACAACAGTAGAGCGGCGATCCTGACAAATACTTTGCTTGTGCAGGAAGACAGCGGTCAGCAATTCCGAATCAGTTGCACGATTGACTCAAGATTCTCCCGTTGCGCACCGTTGCCCAAGGGCGAAAGTTTCGACGCCAGAAGAGAGAAACACGGCCTTGAGGTGTACTACGTGGATGACAAGGGCAAGGTGCGAAAGCAGTTGTACACGCTGGTTACTGCGGACGAAAAGGCCGGTCCGCAGACGGATGCGGCTGCAGTTGCAGCTCAGCCAGTTCGGGACGCTGCTGCCCCAGGGCAAAGCTCTCCCATGTCCGCGCCATCACCGCCCGCTGTTGCGGCGCAGCAAGTTTCTCCGGAGAAAGCCTTGGAGAGAGTGAGGTGTAATTTCAACTCGACACCTCCTGGCGCGGACATTACTGTTGACGGCAAGTACCTGGGCAACACGCCATCTGAAATTCCGCTTAGTACCGGGACGCATGTCGTCATTCTGTCGATGCCTGGCTTCACCCAGTGGACGCGGGACCTTACCGTGTCGTCTGGATCGGAATTGACGATAGGCGCAATTTTGCAGAAGGAACACCCGTGAACATGGTGGGATGTTCGCTGTGGTGAAAACTTAACCTGTCCCTGGATTTGTTGGCTGTTACAGTCCGGTGATACAGTCCTGGGCTGGGATTTGTCCCACTCCGTGTATTGCCTGAGACTGCAACAGGTCCAAATGGAGTCCGGGACCAAAAACTTCGGGGTGAATGGAGGAAGTTATGGCGAATGCTGCAGTGGCAGCACCTGGTAGGGCAGAGTACAGCATCTGGCGCGTGATCATGGCTTCATCCGTCGGCACCATGATCGAGTGGTACGACTTTTACATATTCGGCAGTCTGGCCGCTATCCTGGGCCCGAAGTTTTATCCGCCCGGCAACGACACGTTCGCCTATATCGCTTACCTCGCTACCTTCGCGGTCGGTTTTCTGGTGCGGCCTTTCGGTGCACTTTTCTTTGGCCGTATCGGTGACCTGGTGGGACGCAAATACGCCTTCCTGGTAACCCTCTCCATCATGGGCTTTTCGACGTTTGCCATCGGCCTGTTACCTTCCTACGCGACGGCGGGGTGGTTCGCACCGATCGTTCTGCTATTGATCCGCGTCCTACAGGGACTGGCGCTGGGCGGAGAATACGGCGGCGCTGCGGTTTACGTGGGTGAGCACGTACCCGACAACAAGCGCGGCTTTTACACCAGCTTCATCCAGATCACGGCCACGCTGGGTCTTTTCGTGTCGCTGATCGTGATTCTGGTTACGCAGAACTCAATGTCGAAAGAGGACTTCTCGGCATACGGCTGGCGGATTCCTTTCCTTATCTCCATCATCCTGGTGCTCATCTCACTCTACATTCGGTTAAAGATGAAGGAGTCGCCCATCTACGCCGAACTCAAGGCCGCGGGGATGACTTCCACCCAGCCGCTGAAGGATGCATTCACCAAATGGGCGAATCTGAGGCTGGTTTTGATTTCGCTTTTCGGGGCCACGGCGGGGCAGGGCGTGGTCTGGTATACGGGGCAGTTCTACGCCCTGTTCTATATGCAGACCATTCTGAAGGTGAATGTCAAAACCGCCAACATCGTGGTTGCTATTGCTCTGCTTCTCGGGATGCCGTTCTTCACGGTGGTGGGCGCACTTTCCGACCGGATCGGCCGCAAGAAGCTGATGATGGCGGGTTGCCTGCTCGGCGTTCTTACCTACATTCCGATCTACAAGGCCATGGAGCGGGCCGCGGGGAACAATGTCGTCACGGTAAAGTCCGCCCGCAACAAAGTAACCGGCGCTATTTCTCTCACGGCCATGACCACCGACGCGACCGGCGGATTGGTGCCTGTCAAGGAAGCCCCGAATCCCAATACCACCATGTTGGTGGTGCTGATTTTCATTCAGGTTATCTATGTTTGCCTGGTTTACGGGCCCATCGCGGCTTATCTGATTGAGGCTTTCCCGGCAAAGATTCGCTACACTTCGCTTTCCCTGCCCTATCACATAGGGAACGGCGTTTTCGGCGGATTGCTGCCGTTGATTGGCCTCTCGTCCGTCGCGGCTACCGGCAATATTTATGCCGGGCTTTATTACCCTATGATTGTAGCCGGCATAACGTTCGTCGTGGGAAGTCTGCTGCTGAAGGAAACCCACGGTGTACGCATTTGGGCTGAGGCCGGAGCGAAGGCGGCGGACTAGCGGGATCGACCCGCAGAATTCATCAACGGTATCGCGAGCGCGTAATCGCCGGACCAGGAAACGCATTCGCGGGAGTACCCCTGTGCGCGTGTCCCATTTCCGCAATTCGTATTCAGCAAATCATGTTCTGCACGTCATATTCTGTACTTCTAAGGAGTCACCGATATGGCAGAAATACGTCCGAAACCACAGGTTGTGGGTGAGGCCACCGAAGCTCAGATCGCAGTTCATTGGCGCGAGGAGGAGTATTACTATCCCTCCGCGAAGTTTATCGGCCAGGCGAATCTCACCGATCCCAGCGTCATCGAACGCTTTAGCGAAAAGAACTTCCCAGAATGCTTTCGCGAGTATGCCGATCTTCTGAGCTGGGACCAGTACTGGCACACAACGCTCGATGCCAGCGATCCACCATTCTGGAAGTGGTTTGTGGGCGGCAAGATCAACGCCTCATACAACTGCGTGGACCGGCACCTTGCCAAGTACAAGAACAAAGCCGCGCTGATCTTTGTGCCGGAACCCGAAGACGAGACGCCCGTTTCAGTCACTTACCGCGAGCTTTATGTGAGAGTGAATGAATTCGCGGCATTGCTGCGCGATTTCTGTGGTCTGAAGAGCGGAGACCGAGTCACCATTCATATGCCGATGGTCCCGGAGTTGCCCGTCACCATGCTGGCGTGTGCGCGCCTGGGCGTGATTCACTCCGTCGTGTTTGGAGGCTTCAGCGGCGAGGCTTGCGGCATGCGCGCCGCCGACTCGGGCAGCCGCGTTCTTATCACGATGGACGGTTACTATCGCAACGGCAAGATGATCGACCACAAAGCGGGCGCCGACATCGCACTGGACTTCGCCAAGCAGTCAGGCCAGCACGTGGATAAAGTCTTGATCTGGAGGCGGCAAGCGGGCAAAAGTGCCTCCGCTTCGCCGTTTGTGAAAGGTCGAGACTTCTGGGCTGACGAAATACTCCCCAAATTCGCGGGTCAAATTGTGCCTCCCGTTCCCATGGATGCAGAAGCGCCGCTGTTCCTTATGTACACCAGCGGCAGCACTGGAAAGCCCAAAGGCTGCCAACACCGGACAGGCGGCTACCTCGCCTACGTGGCCGGCACTTCCAAATACATCCAGGACATTCATCCGGAGGACGTTTACTGGTGCATGGCCGATATCGGCTGGATCACGGGTCACTCTTATATCGTTTACGGTCCGCTGGCTCTGGCTGCTACCAGCGTGCTCTACGAAGGTGTGCCGACCTTCCCCGATGCCGGAAGAGTATGGAGAATCGCCGAGCGCCTGGATGTCAACATCTTCCATACTTCGCCCACAGCGATTCGCATGTTGCGCAAGTCCGGCCACGACGAACCCTCCAAGTACAACTACCATTTCAAGCACATGACTACGGTGGGAGAACCAATCGAGCCAGAGGTCTGGCGTTGGTATCACGACATGGTGGGCAAAGGCGAGGCGGTAATTGTGGACACCTGGTGGCAAACCGAAAACGGAGGATTCTTGTGCAGCACCAAGCCGGCGCTGGATCCCATGAAGCCGGGAAGCGCGGGCCCAGGCGTGCCTGGAATTTATCCCATAATTATCGACGAAAACAACGAGCCCATCGCCGCGGGATCAGGCAAGGCGGGCAACATTTGCATTCGCAATCCCTGGCCGGGGATCATGCAAACTATTTGGGGCGATCGCGACCGCTTCGTTACCCAGTATTACGCCAAATACTGTAAGGATCGCAACAGCAAGAAATGGCAGGACTGGCCATATTTTGCGGCGGACGGAGCTGTACTGGCCGCGGACGGCTACTTCCGGATCCTCGGACGCGTGGATGACGTCATCAACGTAGCGGGCCATCGCCTGGGCACAAAGGAAATCGAGTCGGCCTGCCTGACAGTTTCCGAGGTGGCGGAAGCGGCGGTGGTGCCGGTGGTGGACGAAATCAAAGGCCGCGTGCCCGAGGTCTATATCGCCTTGCAGCCGGGTATACAGGCCAGTCCGGAAATTATTGAGAAGGTCAACAAAGCCATCGAAACGATGATCGGGAAGATTGCCCGCCCGCGAAGGATCCTCATAGTCCCGGATATGCCGAAAACACGATCCGGCAAGCTCATGCGCCGTGTTCTGGCCGCGCTTTCCAACAACATGAGCACTGGAGATATCACGACCTTGGCCAATCCTGATGTGGTGGAAAAGGTCCGGGAATTGGTGCAGGGCAAAGAGGCGGTGGTGCTGGCAGATGGACCGGAGGATCTGAAAAGATTCGGGACGGAGTGAACCTGACCCGCAGCGATGTTGAATATTAAGAAGATTCTTCTGCCGGTTGATTTCCCGAAAGTCTCGCTGCGTGTAGTTCATCAGGCTGCCGCCCTGGCGCACCACTTCCATTCTGAGATCGTGATGCTGCACGTCGTGACACCGCAGAGCCATGCCGCGGGAGTGCCCGACGGCCCCGAACTCGCTGGTTGGGATCTGCTCGCTGCGATACTTGGAGAGACCGAGAAAAGCCAGGCTGAGAAAAGCGAGGCTGAGAAACGCCTGGACCAACCCCTCCGGCCCGCGCTCGAAGGGCTTGCCATCCGATGCGTCTTGCTGAAAGGCGAGCCGGTTCAGGCGATTCTGCAGACGGCTCGTGCGGAAAAAGCCGACCTGATCATGATGCCCTCCCACGGTTTCGCGTTTAACCGGTTTCTGCTGGGTTCGGTGACCGCGAAAGTTCTATACGGGACGGAGTGTCCAGTTTGGACCGGCGCGCACGCGGAAGAATCGCCAACGACGGAGTTTGCCATCCGCAACGTCCTGTGCGCAGTCGAACTTAGCCCGCGTAGCCATAAAGTTGTGTCGTGGGCCGCGCAAATCGCCGCCGAATTCGCCGCCCACCTTACTCTTGCACACGTTACCGCCTCGGTGGAGATTTGGGGACCCGGCGGCAACTACGCCAATCCCAGGTGGAAGCGGGAGCTTGTCGGCGATGCTGCTCAACATCTGGCGCGGCTTCAAGAGAACGCGAGCGTGACGGCAGACGTATTCATCGGCAGTGGCGACGTACCTGATGTACTGAGCCAGGCAGCGAAGCAGACGCAAGCGGATTTGCTGGTTATCGAGTGCTACCCCTACGGCGGCAACCTGCGGATCCACGGTTACGCAATCATTTGCGCGGTGCCGATTCCAGTTCTAAGCGTGTGAGCCGCGAGTGCCGCGACAGAAGCCAGGCTACTTGGTTTTCTGCTCGCCAGCCGTTTCCGGCTGCTGCTCTTCAGACTTTTGCCAGGTGGAATCGGGGTTGTATTCCTTCATGGATTTCGCGAGAACTTCAGTCTTCTTGCCGAGATCCTTTTGATACACCACTCCATCCTCGCTAACCAGGAACGTCATCACGCCCGACGACCGGTATTCCGCAGGATACGCCACGAAAGCGAATCCTCCGGTCATCTTGCCGTTTGCGACATAAGCTTTCGCGCCGCCCCGGGCATTTTTTCCCTGACGCGTCAGGATGTGGTAATAGTAGCCGCGATAAGGAGTTGCAGCGCTGTCCCTGCTCTTGGCATAGCTCTCAGTAACAGCCGCTGCCACCAGCGGTCCGATAGGGCTCAGGTGTTCACCACTGGCCTTCCAATAGAGGCCATTATGCTGCCCTTCATCGCTGAAGATTTTCTGGGCGTACTGGCTGTGGTCCGCGGAGTATTCTTTTTGCGCGGCCACCAGTTCCTGGCAAACGCGGATGGTCGACATTTCATTTCGGCCAATTCGTCGGTACAGGATTTCTTGCTTGCCGGCGTCCGTATCGAAATACCACGCATTGCTTTTGTTCACCAGCGGGATGGGCGTGGGCCAGTTCTCCGCGCCGATATACAACACTGTAGTTCCATCCGGTTCTTTCACCAGACGGTGCATCTCCTGATATCTCCTTACGAAATTAGCGCGGCTCTCGGCGTCCTCCGTGTCGTCTCCGGAGGAGACGATCTGCTTTCCGTCCCTTCCGAGGATATCGAGCATCGCTTTTTCGTCGTTACCCTGTGCCGCCGTGACCAGGGCGTGGCTCGCGTCTTCCGGCGAAGAAAAGGTTTTCTGGCCCGGTTGTTGCGCCACGGACGGGATGGAAAAGCACCCCGTCAAAAGGATTGCGACCGCGGCGAGTTTGGGAAGACTGACCCGATGAAGTTTGAAGACGTTCGGCTTCGTTTGCTGCATATGGCTTCTCTCCATTTTTTAAAGTCTCGCAAACTACCAGGACCACAATCTGACTCCGATTACCGCCGTCCGCCACCACCACCATGAGATCCGCCGCCTCCGCCACGCGCGCCTCCGCCACCCATACTGGCGCTTCCGCGCGACGAGTAGCTCCTTTCCTGTCCGCCATGGCCGTAGCCGCTGAAGGCGCCCGACCGCACGCCGCTCTGGCCGCGTGGCTCAGCGTATCCCCGAGCCGCTTGCCGGTTTCCTTCAAAAGGTCTAGCCCCTGCCCCCGGACGGTTGAAACCTCCACCTCGCTCGCCTCGGGCAAAACTGCCCCGGTTGTAAAACGTCCGGCTCCCGGAGTAGTACCTTCCATGGTTAAACACGGCGTAATGATTGTGCCAGTCGAATCCCCAATGACCCCATCCCCATCCAAAACCTCCAAACCAACCGATTCCGAAGCCAACTCCGAATGAGAGATACGGGCCGCCAAACCAAATTCCAGGATATGGATACCACCCAGGCCACGCTACGACCGGGTATCCGTAAACCACCCAGGGATCGTACGCGGGGACATACACGACATCGGGGTCGGAAGGCTGAATCGTAATGTCCGAATCTTGCGTCGCTACCGTCTGCTGCGGCGTTGACTTAAGATTGCCCGCGTCTTGCGCTTTCCTGCGCATGACCTGTACCGCATCCATCACATCCTGTTGCTGGTTGTAGTAGGCGTCGCCTAGCGATGACGTCCAGGAAAGATTCTTGTCCATATTTCCCAGGACGGATGGAAACGCCGCGAGTGCCTTGACGCTCGGGTCCCAGGGTTGTTGGTCCACAGCTTTCCCCAAATCGTCGCCCTTCAAATCAGGATGCGCTTGTACCCACCTGTCGGCCTCAACGACCTGCTCGGGAAACGTGGAGGCTGCCAGAATCTGCGCCACCAGCGAATCTGGATATAGCGCTATCGGCGCTACCAACTGCTGCAGTTGCTCAGCCGTCTGCTGCGTGTAGGGGGGCGCCGCGGCTTGCGCGGGGGCAGCCGCGTCGTGATCCTGATAAGCCCACAGATTCTGAGGCAAAGTTGCGAACACCAGAGTCAAGGACAACAAGGAACTCAAAAACCGCCCACTCATTCCAGGCCTCGAGAGCCCTGCGCTACCTCTGAAAATGTTCATGTTCTTGAACCTCCTCTGCAAAACTTTACAAAACGCGCCTGTTCCTGCAGCCATGACACGCTATCTTAGATTCCAAATCGCCGGGCCCGGCTGCATCATTTATGGAACTCAAAGACCCTGTTCTCTTAAACACCGTCCCTGAGGAGTAGTTGCTCTGTGGGACTCGCCCGCAAACTCGATGGAGCAGGGCAACCGGGCATCACGATTGCGAATCGAACTCCCGTTTCCTCGACTATAATTCTGAGCGATTCGGAGCCGACATATAGGAGATCTCTCTTGACCGTTGACACGAATGAGCATCCCATTGTCGACCGTGGCCATCAACTCCCCGCTCACGAGTCGGCGTCTCGCCGGCATAAGACATTGTGGATCGTGATCGGGATTTTGTTGTTGCTGGTGATTGTCTGGCTGGTATGGAGCCACTACAAGAGCGCGAAGAAAGCCGCCCCTGCGCCGTCGAAGATCAGCATCACTACTTCGACAGCGCAAAAAGGCGACATCGGCGTTTATCTTGATGAAATCGGCACGGTTACTCCGTTCTATACCGATTCGATTACCAGCGAGGTGAATGGCCTGGTCGTTGCTGTGCATTTCAAGGAAGGTCAGCTGGTCCGTAAGGGCGATCCGCTGGTTGACATCGATTCGCGTCCGTACCGCGCGAATCTTCTGCAGGCGCAAGGAGCGCTGGAGCGAGATCAGAACGTGCTCGCGCAAGCGCAGATGGATCTTGACCGTTACCGCGACGCATGGGCGCGAAACGCGATCCAAAAACAACTCCTGGACGACCAGGAAAAGCTGGTACTACAAGATCAGGGGACAGTAAAAAACGACCAGGGAACCGTACAGTTCGACCAGGTTCAGGTCGACTTCTGCCATATCACCGCCCCCATCGCCGGCCGCGTTGGCTTACGGCTCGTGGATCCAGGCAACGTGGTGCAATCCGGGGGAAATGTAACCCTGGCTGTCATCACGCAGATGGAGCCCATTACCGTGATTTTCACAATTCCGGAAGACAATCTGGGCCCGGTTGTAGATCGTCTACGAAAGAAGGCTACGCTCACCATCGATGCCTTTGACCGCACTGCGCTGAACAAGATTGCAAGCGGGAAGCTGCTGACGATCGACAACCAGATCGACACTACCACTGGAACCGTCAAAGCGCGAGCCATCTTCGACAATAAGAACGATGCGCTTTTCCCGAACCAGTTTGTGAACACGCGGCTCCTGGTG
The DNA here is from genome assembly GCA_963850805.1 of uncultured Acidobacteriaceae bacterium. Taxonomy (GTDB): domain Bacteria; phylum Acidobacteriota; class Terriglobia; order Terriglobales; family Acidobacteriaceae; genus Sulfotelmatobacter. Next base: position 188,589 of record CAWKNF010000023.1, read on the forward strand.
AATACCTTGCAGGGGGTGACGCTGGTTCCGGCCTCAACCATTCAGCAAAATGGCCAGGCATCGTTCGTGTACTTGATACAAAATAATGTCGCACATCTGCGAACCATAAAGCCGGGAGTTACAGACGGCGGTCTAACGCAAGTGGATGGCATTAACCCCGGCGACATTGTGGCAAACAGCAACTTCGACAAATTGCAGGAGAACACCGCGGTCAATATTCCAAACAAAGCTCCCGCCAAGCCCGCGCCAGCCAGTACGAAGGGGAGCACCGCCCCGTGAGTCCATCGCGCCCGTTTATCCTGCGGCCCGTCGCGACCTCTCTGCTGATGGCTGCGATCCTGCTGGTCGGTCTGGTTGGCTATACCCAATTGCCGGTTTCGGCTTTGCCTGAGGTCGATTATCCGACGATTCAGGTGCTCACGTTTTATCCCGGAGCCAGCCCGACCGTGATGTCGACGACCGTGACGGCGCCCCTGGAGCGCCAGTTCGGCCAACTGCAGGGTCTCAGCCAGATGACCTCCACCAGCTCCGGGGGCACTTCCGTCATTGTGCTTCAGTTCAACCTCACGCTGAATATCGATGTAGCTGAGGAAGAGGTGCAGTCGGCCATCAACGCGTCCCAGAGCTTGTTGCCATCTATTCTGCCGGCTCCGCCGACCTACAGTAAGACCAACCCGGCAGATGCCCCTGTGCTCACCCTCGCCGTTACCTCAGGCTCCATGCCGCTTTCCCAGGTCGAGGATCTTGTGGACACGCGCCTTGCGCCCAAAATTTCGCAGCTCAGCGGCGTCGGGCTGGTAACCATCAGCGGCGGACAGAAGCCTGCAGTCCGCATTCAAGCCAACCCCACGGCTCTGTCGTCTTACGGCATCAACATGGAGGACCTGCGCGCGGCGCTCACCCAGGCTAGCGTGAACGCAGCTAAAGGGAATTTTGATGGACCGCGCCAGGATTACCAGATCGACGCCAACGATCAATTGGTCACCAGCGACGATTATCGCGGGGTCGTCGTGGCCTACCGCAACGGCGCGCCCGTGATGCTGACCGACGTAGCCAACGTCGTGAATGGCGTTGAAAACAATAATCAGGCCGCGTGGATGAACCAGACCCCCGCCGTGATTCTCAACGTCCAGCGGCAGCCCGGGGCCAACACTATCAGCGTGGTCAAGAGCATCAAGCAATTGTTGCCGCAGCTTGTGAACAGTCTGCCCAAGGGCATTCAGGTAAATACGCTTACCGACCTTACGACCGCCATCGAAGCGTCGGTTTCCGACGTCGAGTTCGAATTGTTGCTGACGGTCGGTTTGGTCGTATTGGTGATCTTTCTTTTCTTGCGAAGTCTCTATGCCACGATCATCCCCAGCGTGGCTGTGCCGCTTTCATTGATCGGCACTTTTGCGGCGATGTACATCCTTGGTTACAGCCTGGATAACCTGTCGCTGATGGCGCTGACCATCTCCACCGGTTTCGTTGTGGACGATGCCATCGTGATGATTGAAAACATCGCGCGCTACATCGAAGCCGGCGATCCTCCCATGGAAGCGGCGCTTAAGGGTGCCGAGCAAATTGGCTTCACGATTCTCTCGCTTACCGTGTCGCTCATCGCGGTATTGATTCCGCTGTTATTCATGGGAGACGTGGTGGGGCGGCTGTTCCGCGAGTTTGCCGTGACCCTCGCTGTCACCATCATCGTTTCGGCGGTGGTCTCCCTTACGCTCACGCCGATGATGAGCGCTCGAATCCTGCGGCACCAGCCCGAAGAGGAGCAGGGGCGTGTCTATCGCGCCTCGGAGCGCGTCTTCGAGAGCATGATTGCTTTTTATGGCCGGACGCTGAAGTTTGTCCTTAGATTCCAGACGATCACACTGTTCGTCGCGCTGGCCACCCTAGCGCTCACGATTTTCCTCTACATCATTATTCCAAAGGGATTCTTCCCGGTGCAGGACACGGGCGTCATCCAGGGCATATCGCAGGCGCCACCGGCGATTGGCTCGAAGGCCATGGCTCAGAAGCAGCAGGAGCTGGCAACGGTAATTCTGGATGATCCGGCCGTCGAAAGCCTCTCGTCGTTCATCGGCGCCGACGGAACCAATACGACGACGAACAGCGGTCGAATGTCCATCAATCTAAAGCCGCTCGACCAGCGCAAACTGAGTGCCTCCGACGTAATCCGCCGGCTCAAGTCAAAACTGGATCAGGTCCAGGGCATAGAACTCTTTATGCAACCGGTGCAGAACATTTCGGTGGACGATCGCGTGAGCCGTACGCAATATCAATACACGCTGGAGGACCCCGACGCGAATGAATTAAATGACTGGACCAACCGCTTCGTCAGCCGGCTGAAGCAGTTGCCGGAGCTGGAAGATGTTGCGACAGATCAGCAAACGGGCGGACTTGCCGTATCTCTGGTGATCGACCGGGTCACGGCCTCGCGGTTGGGTATCGCGCCGTCGACCATCGATAACACCTTGTACGACGCCTTCGGCCAGCGGCAGATTAACACGATGTACACCCAGGTGAATCAGTACCACGTTGTGCTCGAGAGTCAGCCGCAGTTTCAACTGGACCCGAACAAGCTGAATCATCTCTACATTCAGTCCAACGCGTCGGCCGGCGCAACCGGTACCGGAGCTTCAACCTCATTCGCTTCCTCGGGAGCGTCGGCCGCGGGCTCCAATGCGCTGACGTCTTCGGCGCTGTACACTCCTTCGGCAAATACTCTTGCTCCTCCTTCGAACGCGCTTTCAGCAAGCACATCTCCGACGTCGAACAATGGAGCCAACTCTGCGGGCGGCACCAGTTCGGTCATGAGCAACGCCGTGCCGCTCAGCGCTTTCTCCCACTTCGAGAAGACGACCGAGGCGCTCTCCATTGCCCACCAGGGTCAGTTTCCCGCGATTACGGTGTCCTTTAATCTCGCGCCGAACGCCGCGCTGGGCGAGGCTATTACGGCAGTCGACAAGGTGGAGAAAGACCTTCACATGCCTCCCAGCCTGCAGGCCGGTTTTCAAGGGACCGCGGCGTCCTTTACGAACTCGCTCTCCAACGAGCCTTTGCTTATTCTTGCGGCGCTGGTCACCGTGTACATCGTGTTGGGTGTTTTATACGAGAGCTTTATCCATCCGATTACGATTCTGTCTACGCTCCCGTCAGCGGGCGTGGGCGCTTTTCTCGCGCTGATTCTCTTTCACCAGGACTTAAGCGTAGTGGCGATCATCGGCATCGTGCTGCTGATCGGCATCGTGAAAAAGAACGGCATCATGATGGTCGACTTCGCGCTGGAAGCCGAGCGGCAACACGGAAAGAAGGCGACCGAAGCAATTTATGAAGCCTGCCTGCTCCGTTTCCGCCCCATTATGATGACCACGATGGCCGCGCTGCTGGGCGGGTTGCCGCTGGCCCTTGGGAGCGGCTTCGGATCCGAGCTGCGCCGGCCGCTGGGCATCGCCATGGTCGGCGGATTGCTGCTCAGCCAGGCGCTGACGCTCTATACGACCCCCGTGATCTACATCTTCTTCGATAATCTGGCGCACCGCTTCGCCCGCAAACCGAACAGGGCAGACGCCGGACAGGCGGAACAGGCAGGGCCGGCATGAACATCTCCGCACCGTTCATTCTACGGCCCGTGGCTACCACGCTGCTC